>VMTA01000046.1 GCA_013791855.1 Sideroxydans sp. | reverse complement strand
GCGGGGCAGGAATATCTATTCAGCACAACTGCCGGCGAACCCATCAAAGCCGAAAAAATAGGTGATTACTACAGTCTCCCTTTACTGGAACGAGACTTTATTGCGCGCGAAGGCGTCCATACTATGCGGTTCGTCCTTGCTCCCGCCACTTGGACTTTTGCACGAACTGGCGCAACGTATGAATCCCCCCACAGCAATGAATTCAACTTATAGCGAACTGTTGAAGCAGCGCAGCGAACTGGATCAGAAGATCGAGGAAGCGCGCATGCAAGAACTGGATGCGGCTCTAAAACAGATCCGCGATCTCATGGATCAGTACGGCATAACCGCTCAAGAAATCCTGCCAACAGGAGCGCGGGGGCCCGTGCGCCGCGAGCGAGCGAAGGTCGAGCCGAAGTATCGCGATCCCGCAACCGGCACCACCTGGTCCGGGCGCGGCAAGCCTCCAGCGTGGATTGCAGGCAAAGACCGCGAACCCTTCGCAATCGCCAACAAGGCGTAAAATCAAGGCTTGGAAAGGGGTCGCGTCATGGCAACGACAACACAGTTCGACAGCTATTTTTTTGGCTCTGGACTTGTGGACGACGCTCGAAAGGGCGTAGCCCAAGCTGTTGCGCGCACCCGTGCCGCTGGCCTGCCCGTTGAAGGCTACGCCAGCAGCCCAGCTCCACAATCCACCAAAGGTCCCTTCCCCGGCCCCACGGCGCACAGTGATGCAGCACCGGGCAAGCCCGCCGACAAAGAGCCAAAAAAAAAGCGGGCCTGATGAGTCAATCGGGCGATGCGCAGAAGGATGGATCTGCGCCGGTGATGTTTGTTTTTGCGGGGCCGAATGGCTCCGGTAAATCATCCATCAATGCCCAGGTTCTCAAAAATCCTGCTCTGGGTTTTTTAGGCGAGTACATCAATGCCGATGACATCGCCAAAAGTATGGAATCACAGATTCCAGACTACCAAACCCGCAACATCAAAGCCGCTGAATTAGCGGAATCGCGGCGTGTTACGGGGTGATCGTACTTTCCGTGCAAATTGGTGCGCTTCGCGAAAAAAGTTCTTTCAAAAACAACCACTTGTGAATATCTGAATTTCCGGCGCGCCGTCCTTTGCGTGCAGATTGGTGCGCTTTGAGGGTTGCGGCTCCCTTTCATCAGATGTCACCGCCATCGTCCCACCGGGCTCAGTTCGGTTTGACGGTCTATGCCTAAATTGGCATAATCACCACTAATGTCCACCCAGCCGCGCAAACCGCTCAAATGGGTCGGCTCGGCCAAGCGGGATCTGGACGGAATGCCCGAGGACGTCCAAGACGTGTTCGGCCATGCGATCGACCTGGCGCAAGCCGGTGGCAAGCACCCGGACGCCAAGGCGCTGAGCGGGTTTGGTTCCGCCGCGGTTTTGGAAGTGGTCGAGGATTTCCGGAGCGACACGTTCCGGGCGGTCTACACGGTCAAGTTCGCGGGCTGGGTCTATGTGCTGCACTGTTTTCAGAAGAAGTCCAAGAGCGGCATCAAGACGCCGAAGGAGGACCTGGACCTGATCAAGGCACGGCTGAAGGCTGCGGTGCAGGATTTTGAGGCTTGGCAAGCAAAGCAAGGAGTAAAGCGATGAGCCAGAACAGCCACATCACCATCGAAGAAGGCAGCACCAACGTCTACGCGGACCTGGGCTATGCCGACGCTGCGGAAATGCAGCGCAAGTCGCAGCTCGCGGCTGAGATTGCCCGCGCCATCAAGGCGCGACGCCTGACGCAACAGGGAGCCGCCGCGCTGCTGGAAATCGATCAGTCCAAGATCTCCCGCATCACGCGCGGCCAGTTTCGCGGGGTCAGCGAGGCGAAGCTGCTGGAACTGGTGGCCAAGCTGGGGCATGACGTGAAGATCGTGGTCGGTCCAGTACGGCGGCGTGCCGGTAAGATCGAGCTGCAGTTCGCCTGACGCTGCGACCCGTC
>VMTA01000016.1 GCA_013791855.1 Sideroxydans sp. | reverse complement strand
GCTTGCCGCGCGCGAATTGCTCAAAGCCGGACGCGCCTACAACTCCATCACGCTGGAGGCGGATGCCAAACATCTGATGACCGACGTCTGGACTTCGGTCGGCGTCATCATCGGCGTGGCGCTGGTGTGGGTGACTGGTTGGCTGTGGCTGGACCCGGTGATCGCGCTGCTGGTGGCCGCGAACATTGTGTGGACCGGCTGGCAGTTGCTGCATCGTTCGGCTGAAGGCCTGATGGATGCAGCCATCCCGCAGGAGCATATCGACGCCATCGAAGTCGTGCTGGCGAAGTACCGTGCACAGGGTCTGGATTTCCATGCGCTGCGCACGCGCGAAGCCGGGCGGCAGGCCTTCATCTCCATGCACGTGCTGGTGCCGGGTGTATGGTCGGTGCAGCGCGGCCATGACTTGGTCGAGCTGATTGAGGGCGAGATCCGCACCGCCGTGCCGTTCAGCCACATCACCACCCATCTGGAGCCCATCGAAGACCCGGTCTCGCTGATCGACGCGACGCTGGAACGGCCCGAAGAATCTACAGGAATACGTCATGAGTAAAGCTCAACCCAAGATCGGTTTCGTCTCGCTCGGTTGCCCCAAAGCGGCATCCGATTCCGAGCTCATCCTCACGCGCATGCAGGCCGAAGGTTACGAGCTCACGCCCAGCTATCAGGAAGCCGATCTGGTGGTGGTAAACACCTGCGGCTTCATTGACAGCGCGGTGGCGGAGTCGCTGGAAGCCATCGGCGAAGCCTTGCAGGAGAACGGCCGCGTCATCGTCACCGGTTGTCTGGGTGCCAAGGGCGACATCGTGCAAAGGACGCATCCCAAGGTGCTCGCGGTGACCGGCCCGCACGAGACCGAGGCGGTGATGAACGCGGTGCACCAGCATCTGCCGCGCCTGCACGATCCCTACACCGACCTGGTGCCGCCGCAGGGCGTGCGCCTCACGCCGCAACATTTCGCCTACCTGAAGATCTCCGAAGGCTGCAACCACAGTTGCACCTTCTGCATCATCCCCAGCCTGCGCGGCGATCTGGTCAGCCGCCCCGTGCATGATGTGATGGCCGAAGCGGAGAAGCTGGTTGAGTCCGGCGTGAAAGAACTGCTGGTCATCTCGCAGGACACTTCTGCCTATGGCGTGGATGTGAAATACCGCACCGGCTTCTGGCAGGGCAAGCCGCTCAAGACGCGCATGACCGATCTGGCTGGCGCACTGGGCGAGCTCGGTGTGTGGACGCGCTTGCATTACGTCTATCCGTATCCCAGCGTGGATGATGTCATCCCGCTGATGGCGGAAGGCAAGATCCTGCCCTACCTCGACATCCCGTTCCAGCATGCCAACGAGCGCATCCTCAAGCTGATGAAGCGCCCGGCCAGCAGCGAGAACGTGCTGACGCGCATCAAGAAATGGCGCGAGATCTGTCCCGACATCACCCTGCGCAGCACCTTTATCGTCGGCTTCCCCGGTGAGACTGAACAAGAGTTCGAAGAACTGCTCGACTTCATCGAAGAAGCACAACTCGACCGCGTCGGTGCGTTCAAGTATTCGCCGGTGGAAGGGGCTGCCGCGAATGCACTGCCCGACCATATCGACCCCGAAGAACAGGAAGAGCGCCTCGCGCGCCTGATGTATCTGCAGGAAGAGATCAGTGCCGAGAAACTGGCCAAGAAAGTCGGCCAGACCATGACCGTGCTGGTGGACGACGTGGACGAACAAGGCTCCCTCGCGCGCAGCAGCGCCGATGCGCCCGAGATCGACGGGCTGGTCTACATCGACGGCGAGGACCTGGAAGTGGGCGAGTTCGTCACGGTGAAGATCACCGGTTCCGACGAGCACGACCTGCATGCTGAAGTCGTCAGGGAATGAGTGAGGAAAATCCCTGCCTGACTTGCGGCGCATGCTGCGCGCACTTCCGTATCGTGCTGCATCGCGAGGAAGTGGATATCTCCCCCGGCGGCTATGTGCCGCTCAAACTCACCAATCGACTCAATGAACATTCCTTCTGCATGAAGGGCACGGATATCTATCCGCCGCGCTGCATCGCGCTGGAGGGGGAGGTGGGGCAGGCGGTGCGATGCGGCATCTATGACGCTCGTCCGCAGGTGTGCCGCGAGTTCAACGAATACGAGTTGGACGGTATGCCGAACCCGAGTTGCTTCAAACTGCGCGGACTGGTGCCGCCGACGGTCAGCAGCTAGACGCCCAGCGACAGCCGCTGTGCGGTGATGAAGTCGCGGGTGTTGACGTGGCGCACGAACCAGTCCGAGAACGGCCCTTCCAGATATTCCAGTAATGCCTTTTTGTCCTGCGATTCCTGCCATTGGGCGATGCGGGCAGACAGGCGTTCCAGCGCCTGATCGTGGTCTTTTTTGTGCGCATCCAGCGGGCCGAACTGTGCGGCTTGCATGGCCTGTTCTTCTTTTGCGAATTGTTGCTGCAAGCTGTTCTGCATGGCCGCCAACGCATCGCTCAACGCGGCTTCGGTCGCATCGCTGTCCAGTAGCTCCAGCATGGCCGCATGGGCTTGCACGAAGCGGCTATGGTCGAATATTTCTTCGCTCATCATGCACTCCGCGCCTGGATATAGGCGGCCGTCACGAAATCCATGCTACTCACGTGATTGACGAACCAGTCGCGCACGGCGTGTTCCAGCCAGCTACTGAGGTCTTTGCTGTTGCGTGAGGTCTTCCAGTTTTCGGCGCGGGCGATCATGTCGGCCAGCACTTTGTCGTGCTCGCCCTTGTGCATCGGGTAGGGCGGGAACTGGACCGACAGCATCAGCTGCTCTTCCTCGGCGAAATGGAGGCGGGTGTGTTCCAGCAGGGTGTCCAGCAGGGCATCCACTTGCGTGTGATCCGCGCCCGAATGCAGCAGGTCGAGCAGGTGCTTGCGCAGGGCGACGAACTCGGCGTGGTCGTTGTTCATGAAATCTATCGCAACGCGTGGGTAGTTCAGCATGTTTTACCTTTTTGGCGGGGGTGATTACGGGGTGTAAGGCTGTATAATCCGCGCCCTATGCAGATTCTACGCGGCCTCCATTCTACGGATTTTCGACCTCTGGCGGTCACCATCGGCAATTTCGACGGGGTGCATCTCGGGCATCAGGCGATGCTGCAGGAGTTGCGCGAGACGGCGCAGGCGCGTGGTTTGCAGACGGCAGTGGTGACCTTCGAGCCGCATCCGCGCGAATTCTTCACGCCGCAACAGGCGCCGGCGCGGCTGACCAGTCTGCGCGAAAAGCTGGAGTTGTTTCGCGGGATGGGCATGGATCGCGTGTATGTGTGTCCCTTCGATAAGGTGTTCGCACAACGGACAGCGGAAGATTTCGCGCAGACCCTGGCGCAAGCCTTGTGTGCCAAGCATGTGCTGATCGGTGACGATTTTCGTTTCGGCAGCGGGCGCGGCGGTGACTTTGCGTTGATGCAGCAGGCTGGGACGCAACACGGTTTCGAGGCGGTGGCGATGCATAGTGTGTTGTTCGACGGGGTGCGCGTCTCCAGCACGGCGATCCGTACGGCGCTGGCGGAAGGCAAACTGGATATCGCCCGCGATTATCTCGCCCGCCCCTACAGTATCAGCGGGCGCGTGGTGCATGGCGATGCGATGGGTCGTAAGCTGGGTTATCCCACGGCGAACATCCAGATGAAGCACAACCTGCCGCCGCTCAAGGGCGTGTATGTGGTGCAGGTGCATTCGGACGGTATCGGCGTGTTGCAGGGCGTGGCCAGTCTGGGCCTGCGGCCGACGCTGAAGCACGATGCGAAATATGTGCTGGAAGTGCATCTGTTCGAATTCGCACAGCAGATATACGGCAAGCATCTTCGGGTGGAATTCCTGCATAAGTTGCGCGACGAGATGAAGTTCGACGGTTTGGAAGCGCTGACGCGGCAGATCGCGTCGGATGTGAATAATGCAAAGCAATGGTTTATCGATCATGAGTGAAGACAAGAAGAAATATCCCCTGAATCTGCCCGACACGGCGTTCCCCATGCGCGGTGACCTGGCCAAGCGTGAGCCGCTGATGCTGGCGCACTGGCAGGCGCAGCAGCGCTACCAGCGCATTCGCAAAGCGGCCAAAGGTCGCCCTCAGTTCATCCTGCATGACGGCCCGCCGTATGCGAACGGTGACATCCACATCGGTCACGCGGTGAACAAGGTGCTCAAGGACATCATCATCAAGAGCAAGACGCTGAGCGGTTTCGACGCGCCTTACGTGCCGGGCTGGGACTGCCACGGTCTGCCTATCGAGTTGCAGGTGGAGAAAAAGCACGGCAAGGCTATCCCGCCGTCGCAGTTCCGCGAGCTGTGCCGCGAATATGCGAAAGAACAGGTCGAGCGCCAGAAGAAGGATTTCATCCGTCTGGGCGTGCTGGGCGATTGGGACAATCCTTACCTGACCATGGATTTCCAGACCGAGGCGGACATCATCCGCGCGCTGGGTCAGATCCAGCAGAACGGTTACCTGTATCAGGGGCGCAAGCCGGTGAACTGGTGTCTGGATTGCCAATCTGCTTTGGCCGAGGCTGAAGTGGAATACGAGGACAAGGTATCGCCCGCCATCGACGTCGGTTTCGAGGTGAAGGACGTCGAGGCGCTGGGCCGTGCGCTCGGGGTGTCGCTGCCCGGTGACGCGAAGGTGTATGCGGTGATCTGGACCACCACACCATGGACGCTGCCCGCCAACCAGGCCGTGAGCGTGCACCCGGAACATGAATATCGTTTGGCCAAGACCGACAAGGGTTATCTGCTGTTGGTGGGCGAGTTGCTCGAATCCTGCGTGCAACGCTATCAACTGCAAGCGGAAGTGGTCGGCGCGGGCAAGGGTAGTGCGTTGGAGAACCTGCCGCTGCAACACCCGTTCTACGACCGCATCGTGCCCATCATCTGCGGTGAGCACGTCACGCTGGAAGCCGGTACCGGGCTGGTGCACACCGCGCCGGCGCACGGTGTGGACGACTATGTGGTCGGCCAGAAATACAGCCTGCCGGTGGAGAATCCCGTGGGTGACGACGGTAAGTTCATCTCCACCACGCCGCCGGTTGGCGAGACGCCGCTGGCGGGTGTGTTCGTGTGGAAGGCCAACGAGATCGTGTTGCAGGCGCTGGCAGCCAGCGGCCATCTGTTGCATCAGGAAAAGATGACGCACAGCTATCCGCATTGCTGGCGCCACAAGACGCCGATCATCTTCCGCGCGACGCCGCAGTGGTTCATCGGCATGGAGCAGGGCGAGGAGGGCGTGAGCTTGCGTGCACTGGCCAACGATGCAGTCGCGGACACGAAGTTCTTCCCGTCATGGGGCCGTGCGCGCATCGAGGCGATGATCAAGAACCGTCCCGACTGGTGCGTGTCGCGTCAGCGTAACTGGGGCGTGCCGATGCCGTTCTTCGTGCACAAAGAGACATTGCAACTGCATCCGCGCACGCCGGAACTGCTGGAAGAAGTGGCGAAACGCGTGGAGCAGGTCGGCATCGAGGCCTGGTTCTCGCTGAACAGCGCCGACCTGCTGGGCGACGATGCGGCGCACTACCGCAAACTGACCGACACGCTGGACGTGTGGTTCGATTCCGGCGCGACGCACTACGCCGTGCTGGCGAAGCGCGAAGGTCTGCGTTCACCGGCCGATCTGTATCTGGAAGGTTCCGATCAGCATCGCGGCTGGTTCCAGTCTTCCCTGCTGACCGGCTGCGCCATCAACGGCCGCGCGCCTTACGATGCTTTGCTCACGCATGGTTTCGTGGTGGACGGCAAGGGCCACAAGATGTCGAAATCCAAGGGAAATGTCATCGCGCCGCAGAAGGTGATCGACACCATGGGCGCGGACATGCTGCGCCTGTGGACGGCAGCGACCGACTACTCCGGCGAGCTGACCATCTCCGACGAGATCCTCAAGCGCGTGACCGACAGCTACCGCCGCATCCGCAACACGCTGCGTTTCCTGCTGGCCAACGTGAGCGACTTCGATGCAAAACGCGATGCGATGCCGGTGGCCGAATGGTTGGAGATCGACCGCTACGCGCTGGCCCTGATGCAGAAACTGCAAGACGACGTGCGCGCCGATTACGACCGTTACGAGTTCCATCTGGCTGTGCAGAAGCTGCAAGGCTTCTGCTCTGAAGATCTGGGTGGTTTCTATCTCGACATCCTGAAAGACCGTCTGTACACCGCAGGCGAATCTTCGCCAGCACGCCGCTCCGCGCAGAACGCGCTGTACCACGTCACGCAGTCATTGGCGCGTTTGATCGCGCCCATACTCAGCTTCACCGGCGAGGAAGTGTGGGCGACGCTGAACGGCGGCGACGAGGTGAGTGTGTTCGAACAGCAGTGGTATGCATTGCCGGACAGCGGTTTGAGCGGTGAGCAGGTGAGCGGCTGGGCAGACATCCGCGCCGTACGCGAACTGGTCAACAAGAAGCTGGAGGACCAGCGCGCTGCCGGTGCCATCGGTTCCGCCTTGCAGGCCGAGGTGGATGTGTACGCGCCTAAAGCGACTTTCGAGTTGCTGTCGCGTCTGGATGATGACCTGCGCTTCGTGCTCATCACCTCGCGCGCCAACGTGCATCAACGCGATGGCGAGTTGGAGATCAAGGTCACCCCGAGCACGCACGAGAAATGCGAACGCTGCTGGCACTATCGCGAGGATGTGGGCAGAGATGCCGCGCATCCAACGCTGTGCGGGCGCTGCGTGAGCAACCTGTTCGGCGACGGCGAGGCGCGCCAGCATGCTTAAACGCTGGCTGCTGCTGGCAGTCGTGGTCATCATCCTTGACCAGACGAGCAAGCTCGCCATCAGCAGCCACTTCGTCTATGGCGAATCGCTTGCGATCACCTCGTTCTTCAATCTGGTACTGGCGCATAACACCGGCGCCGCGTTCAGCTTTTTGAGCGAGGCGGGCGGGATGCAGCGCTGGTTATTCTCCCTCATCGCCGTCGTGGCGTCGGTGTGGATCGTGTGGCTGCTGCGCAAGCATCAGGCCGAGAAGCTCTTCGCGTTGGCGCTGGCGCTGATACTCGGCGGTGCGCTGGGCAATCTGATCGACCGCATCGCCTATGGTTACGTGGTCGACTTTCTGGATTTTCACTGGGCGGGTTATCACTTCGCCGCCTTCAATGTAGCCGATTCGGCAATCACCTGCGGTGCCGCATTGCTGATCTGGGATGGTATTCGAGGAAAGAAACATGAACGTACTGCTGGCTAATCCGCGCGGCTTCTGCGCAGGCGTAGACCGCGCCATCGAGATCGTGGAGCGCGCCATCGCGCTGCACGGTGCGCCCATCTATGTGCGTCACGAAGTGGTGCACAACAAGTTCGTGGTCGAGGGGCTGAAGGCCAAGGGCGCGATCTTCATCGAGGACCTGAAGGATGTGCCGCCCGGCAGCATCCTGATCTTCAGCGCGCACGGTGTGCCGCAATCCGTGCGTCAGGAAGCGGAAGCGCGCAACCTGACCGTGTTCGATGCCACCTGTCCGCTGGTGACCAAAGTCCATCTGCAAGTTTCGCGTCTGCACGGACAGAAGAAAGAGATCGTGATGATCGGCCACAAGGGCCATCCCGAAGTGGAAGGCACCATGGGACAGGCAGAGGGCGGCATGTATCTGGTCGAATCCCCCGCCGATGTGGAGAAGTTGCAAGTAGCGGATGAGCAGAATCTGGCTTATGTGACGCAGACCACACTGTCGGTAGATGATGCCAGCACCATCATCGCCGCCCTCAAGGTGCGCTTCCCTTCGATCACCGGCCCCAAGAAAGACGACATCTGTTACGCCACGCAGAACCGGCAGGATGCGGTGAAACTACTGGCCCAACAATGCGATCTGGTCATCGTAGTCGGTTCCCCGAACAGTTCCAATTCCAACCGCCTGCGCGAAGTCGCCCGGAACATCGGCGTCACCGCCTATCTGGTGGATAACGCCAGCGAAGTCCAACCGGAGTGGCTGCAAGGCAAGCAGAACATCGGCATCAGCGCCGGCGCTTCCGCCCCGGAAGTGCTGGTCACCGAGGTGATCGCCCGTCTGCAGGGACTGGGGGCGGGCAATGTGAAGGAACTGGACGGGATAGAGGAGAACGTGGTGTTTCCGATACCCAAAGCATTGTTGTCTGAATGATACATCCGGCCACTTGCCGTTTATCCGTCCGATTAACCGTTCATCAGGGTTGGTTTTGCTTTCCATTTGAGACAGTTTGATACTGCGATCATCTTAACGGCATTAAAGGGTGGTTGCATGTGGCGATCTTTCCAACTTAAGGGGCAAGACGGCTTCACTCTGGTGGAGTTGTTGATCGTTATTGCGATAGCCGCAATTCTCGCGTCATTGGCGGCCCCTTCGTTCACTTCCCTGATGAATGACACTCGCCAAGGAAGTGCGCAATCTCAACTCCTTGCTGATCTTAACCGCGCGCGTAGCGAAGCGATCAAACGTAATGCACGCGTGCTGGTCTGCAACACCGCTGATGGCGCTGCGTGCACTGCGTTGACCAATTGGTCTACAGGCTGGTTGGTGTGTTTCGATGCGAATGGCGATAATAATTGCGACTCAACCAGCGCAACAGATCCAAATCCTGTCGTGGTGCGAGGTGCTTTGCACTCATCGCTTACCTTGACAGCTTCGGCCACACCCGTTCGATACAACCCGAATGGGACCCAAGGGGGCGGAGGTGGAGTGACTTTGTCGTTGGCCGGGAGTTGGGATGGCGCTCAAACCAAGACGCTGGCAGTGTCTGCCACGGGAAATATTTCGAGGTGAGATCATGAAGTGCTTTCAACGCGGTTTTTCAATGATTGAAGTCCTGATCACGTTGGTGATCATCGCTACCGCTTTGCTGGGAACGGCCGGCATGCAATTGCAGGCCATGAAACTGGGAAAAAGTGGTGATTTTCGTACGCAAGCTGTGTTTTTGGCCAATGACTTGGCGGAGCGCATGGAGGGTAACGAGATCGCCGCTGTTGCGGGTAATTATGCAGTGGCTACGGCTAGCTCCCCTAGTGTCGCAACAACGGATTGCAGTGCAAGTGCTTGCGACAATGCTACTTTGGCGGTTTGGGATGTCGCGCAATGGGAGAATGCGATCATTACCTCCGGGTTGCCGCAAGCGACTTGGCTGGTTGAGTCGTTGGCCATTGGAAATCCAAGTTCATATCGCATACGTATCAACTGGGTGGATCGTAGTGGTAATGCGGGTAGTACTGGCGAGTCTTTCTCATATACGGCAACGCGCTCGATAAGGAGTGACAGCTGATGAATACCAGGTGCAGGAAAACTCTATCGGATGCGGGTTTCAGTATTGTGGAGATGATGATCTCCATTACTGTGGGCCTTATCATCATTGCTGCCTTGGTCGGTGTGTTGGTAAGCAATACGAAAAGCAGCAAGAGCAACGAGCGGACTTCGGAATTGCAGGAAAACGGTCGTTATGCACTTGATCACTTGCGCACCCAGTTGCGACATGCCGGTTTTCGCGGTTACACCTGGGGCGTTAAGGCTGAGCAGTTGAGAGTGGATGCAAGTACCGGCGGTGCAACAAATGAATGTCTGGATGCGGGCGGTACATCGGGCAGCTTCATCGGCAACCTGCGCCAGAGCGTGTGGGGTGCCAATGACAGCAATCCGTTCGCTGCCAATTGTCTGGCGACCGCCCCTTTGCGTGGAGATGTGCTGGTGATCCGTCGTGTGGCAGGCGCGCCGCTAAAGTCCGGAGCGCTGGTTGGGGGCAATCATTATTTGCGTTCCACTTATACCGAGGCTGTGATGTTTGCCGCAACGGGTGGGCAGCTGGCAATTGGCGGCTCACCGTCGGTTGCGGGTTCGCCGTTGGCGGATTATCTGGTGCAGGAATATGTTTATTACATCGGGGTGGCCGATGCGGATTCTTCGATGCCTGCATTGCGCCGCTTGAGTCTGTTGGCAGGTTCGATGGTGGATGAGGAGGTGGTTCCTGGGATCGAGCATTTTCAAGTGCAATTTTCCCGGCTCTCGACTGATCTAAATTCTCAATATTTCGACCCTGATGGGATAGTCGGTACAGCTACGGCGGGTGGTTTCACTGACTGGGAAGAGGTCGTGGCGGTGCGCCTGTGGCTTCTGTCCCGCAACCGTCAGGCGGAATCCGGGTATGCCAATACAAACAGCTATCAGATGGGAGATGTGACATATACGGTCAACGACAATTTCCGGCGACAACTGTTCACGTCAGTCGTTCAGCTGAGAAATACAGATTAAGGAGCGAGTGATGGACTCTTTATTACAGCGTGGGTCATCCTTGATCATCAGCATGATTATTTTGGTGATTTTGATGCTGCTCGGGGTCAGTGCGATGGTTACGTCTGATACGGCTTTCAAATTGGCGGGAAACCTGCAATTCCAGGATTCCGCATTGAATAATGCAGAAGCCGCAATGGCAGCAGGTGAAGAATGGATCGGTGGTAGCACCGGTGGTGTGGAAAATTTCCGTAATGCGGCATTCTCGGCTACGACTGTCGGCGGGCTCTATACATTGGCTGCTGAACCCGATTCGCTAAACATGACGTGGACTGATGATTCCTCCGTCGCCGTCGGGGGGAATTCAGCACAACGTTATTTCATCGACCTGATGTCCGAGAACAATCAATTGCTCACTTCCGGTGCTGATATCGGCGGACGGACGAGCGCCGCCTGCAACAAGGTCAATACCTATCGTATCGTCGGGCGCGGCACCAGTGCGCGCGGCGCGGTGAAGTTCGTCGAATCCTATTACAGCGTATTAAGTTGCTGACAAGGAGAAATGCCATGAGCGTTAAATCCACCCCTTTTGAATCTCGTCGAGAACTATCCTGGCTGGGTATGTTCGTCATTCTTGGTATCTCGTTCGCCATCATGCGCATGGCGATCGCGATCGCCACCTATTCACCGGCAGTACAGCCGACTGGCTACGTGGCTCAAGTGGATCTTTCAAACTACAACTTGACCAGCGGCAATGAGACGGAATATCGCACTGAATACGAACGCGAGTTCTGGAGCGGGAATCTGTACGCTTATCCAGTTAGCACGACAGGCACGGTTAATACAGCAGCCGAACGTTGGACAGGCGGGGCCGCTAACCAGTTGGATCAAATGAATTGGGATACCGACCGTTTGATTGCAACCATGAATGACAGTACAAAAGCGAGCGTTCCTTTCCGTGCAACAAGTTTATCTGCCGCACAGCAAACGGCGCTTGCGCTGACTTTGTCGACTACAACCTGGACAGCGACGCAAGTCGTGAATTATCTGCGAGGGGATCGCACCAACGAGGGATTGAACCTTCCGCAGATGCGTTACCGCAAATCCGTCTTGGGAGATATTGTCCATTCTCGGCCTTATTACGTGGATGACTCCACGAATCCGACTGTATTCGTGTCTGCCAACGACGGAATGTTGCATGCATTCAATGCTGACACGGGGGTAGAACGCTGGGCATACGTGCCTTCCATGTTGTTATCCAAACTGAAGACATATGCCAATAATCCCTATACACACGACTATTTTGCAGATGGTCAGATCAATGTGGGCTCCGTCACGATCTCCGGAACCTCGACACGCATCATCGCCGGTGATCTGGGGGCGGGTGGCAAGGGCGTCTACGCCCTGAAAATAGACGGTAGTGCGGGATTGACTGCAACGACCGAAACGGGCGTGGCGAGCAAGCTGTTGTGGGAAGTGATGCGCGATGCGGCGGGTGGTAAGCGGAATCACACTGCAGACAGTGACTACAACAATCTGGGCTATACCGATAGCACGCCATTGATCGCTCAAGTGCCTACCGGGCAGGATGCGGTCATCGTGGGGAACGGCTACAACGATGCTGGTGACTATCAGGCTTATCTGTATGTGATCAATGCAGCGGATGGCACGTTGATACGTGCCATTCAGGCTGGCACCAGCGGAACGGCAAGCAGCCCGAACGGCCTTTCCGCACCCAAGGCGATCGACGTTAATTTTGACGGGAAGGCGGATCGTGTCTATGCGGGCGATCTGAACGGCACGTTATGGAAGTTTGACCTTACGAGCACAACGGCGGCGAGTTGGACGGCAAGTGCTTTACTGGTCACTTCCCCTGCCCAGCCCATCACAAGTAATCCGTCAACCGCCCGTCATCCGGATGGCGGTTACATGGTGACATTCGGAACCGGAGGAATGTTTTCGGATACCGATATGGCGGATAGCTCGGTTTATTACGTCTATGGCGTGTGGGATGGTGCTCCGGTAGCCAACACCGCTTTGCAGACGCAAACTCTCGAAGAACGTAGCTATACGCAGTCCGGGAGTGCGGTGCGCGTAAGGCGTGCCAGCAATAACTCGATGACTGGCTATAAAGGCTGGAAAGTGGCATTGCCTGCTGGAGAGCGGGTTGGCGGGCAAGGTATGTTCATTGAGAACGGCACTTTCTTCTTTACCAGTTACGATCCCACAAAATCCTATATCCCTACGGGCACCACCACGACTGTCTATGGTGAGAACTGGTTGATGGAGCTGGATTACCTCTCAGGCGGATCGGGCAGCGAGAACCGCCCGATCTTCGATATGAACGGCGACCTGTTGTTGACGGATGCGGACCGCATCACCTACACGGCAACAGATGTGCTGCCTATGGGGACGAATGTCGATGATCCGATCCTGACAACAGATGGCATCATCGTCGGCAAGTTCCAGGATCATGGTGTGATGTCGCAGCCGGTATTGGTGCAACTGGCCACCCTGAACTTCACGCTCTTCAATCAGAATCCGGATGTGGTCTTTCCGCAGATCCCCGTGGATTATGGCGTGACAGGCGGCCACTTTGACGTGGATGTCTTTTATGGTAACCCGCCATGCGGATACACGACTTCTGGCGGTACCGGCGCTACAGCCACTATTACGGTAGGGAGCACGGGAAGCAGCTTGCCTGCGACACTGGGCGGCATATTGGTAGACGGCACCGAAATCGTGCCAGCGCTGACCATTTCTGACCTTCCAAATGGCACTGCCACCACGACCAATGCCACCACCATCAAGAATAAGGTGACCAACGGTTTTACCGCTACCGTATCCAGCAGTACGGTGACGGTGACCGCCCCCGTAGGGACGAGCTGGAACGGCAAGACGTTCACGTTCATTAGCGGCACCTCACAAGCCGGCTTGCCCGGTACGACAGGTGTACGTCCCACGGGCCTGATCACCTTCAGCGGGACCAAGACACGCAACAGCGGCACGCCAATGATCGATGACGATCTTTCTAGCCAATCGATCAAGGTTGGCGGCGTCTCGGCAGATAAGGATGCCATCACTCCGGGTAGAAGCAAGACTCCCGCACAAGTGGTGAGCACGGTGGTGAGCGATATTGGTACAGGGGGCAGTATCCAGGCGTATATCGGCGGGAATTCGGTAACACCAACCTGCGCCGCGCAATCCAGCAATACAGTCTGCCTGGTGGATACCACGACTTACGGGAATGGCGCGTCTGTCACGGTGGGTAGCTTGAGCGATTTTGGCGATATCACCATCAGCAAGACAGCTACAGCGGGCGGCGTCACGCCGGTCGCGGCTACGGGCTGGGAGGATCTGGCACCGCAATTGTCGGGTGGTACCTTTAGCGGAGGAACAGCGCCTACGATCACGGGTTACAAGCAATGCTTCAAGAAAAAACACATTCACCAATGGGACGATGTGTTCAATGTGACGGGTGTGAATACGCTTGCACCCAGTGATACTGGGTTCGATATCAAAAATGCCATTACCAGCACTTCGACGGCATTCAAGGTGTTGATGCACAATCAATATCTGAGTCCGGCAGTGAAACTGCATATTGGTGACTCGACTTACCTGTACAACGTAGATGCCGGTTATGTCTCAGTCAAAGACTATATGGCCAACGTTGCCAGTCTAGACCTGGCGACGCTTCCCACCTATACGCGCACGACGGTGGGTAGCTTGGCTGTCAATATGCCCAAGGATGCCTTGACCGCCAAGAACTGGTGGGGTAACGGCGATGTGCGTGCTGGTTTGATACCGAACAAATATGCTTGTGTGTGGCAGAGTGACGGTACGGGTGATAGCAACCTGTACCAGCCAGTGATACCGCCCACAAACGGGGATGACGGCCCCGGGGTCAGTGGTAGTTCTGGCAACAGCTATGCAGGTGTGCGGCATAACGGTGCATTGACTTTGCAGGTGATCAAAGATTCGACTCCCAATGAGGCAATCGAATTGAATGATCCCAACGGCCGTCTGGAATATGGTTGGCGGTTGAAGAAAGAGTACTACGATGATTACCTGTTGGTTGAATGGTCCATCTATTGGCACCATCCCAATAATCTCTGTTATGACAGCGTGGGATGGACCAAGGCACCGGCGCAGGATAATGGCACTTCGTCGTCCAGTACGCCTGCAGCCGGATCTTCTGATCCCAAGATAGGTGACTTGTCTGGCGGTGGTGGCGATGTGACCAGTACCGCGACCACAGTATCCTATGATGCAGGGGGTAACGAGATCATCACGACGGTGATCACCTATGCCAATGGGAGCACGGCCACTATTGTGCGAACCCACAACGCAGACGGCACCACAACCATCGTTACGACTGATGCGTTAGGTAATACGACAACGGAAGTCGTCGCTGCCACTGGCAGTTGCGTGGGGGCGGGTTGTGCGGGCGGTAACCAGCGTGGCGACCGGGCACGAACCGGTCGCGTGTCGTGGCATGAGATCGTGCGTGACTGAAAGGGAAATGACAATGGATAAGATACAGCGCGGATTCAGTTTGATAGAGGTGATGATTGCTGTTGTGATCGTGGCGATTTTGGCGGGGATTGCCGTGCCCAGTTACCAGACTTATTTGGTAAAAAGTTCTCGGGAAGCAGCCAAGACGGAGTTATTGAATCTGGCCTCCGTACAAGAGAAGATATACCTTAATTCGAATGCCTATACCGCCAACTTGACGACGGGATATGACGGAAACTCAACCGGGGGGTTGGGCTTGACTCATAACCAGACTACGGATGACAAGTACACCATTCAGTTGGTATCGGATGGGCAATCCTTTACGCTGACTGCCACGCCGGTGGCGGGCGGTGCTCAGGAGGGTGATGGCGATATTTCAATCAGTTCGAATGGTGAGCGTTTATGGAATGGCGCAGCATGGTAGGTAGTTAAGCTTTTGAATATCATCATTGGAGCGGGCGCTGTCGGATTGGCGTCCGCGATTCATTTTCTGGAGAGTGGTCTTGCCGTGACCGTGCTGGAGCGCGGTCACCTGGGGCAGGAGGCATCCTGGGCGGGGGGCGGCATCATGTCGCCGTTGTGCCCGTGGGACTACCCGGAAGAAGTCACGCGTTTGGCGTTGCTGGGCATGGCGCGGTTCGAGCGTTTCACTGCTGAGCTGACAGCCAATACCGGGGTGGATACCGAATATCAGCGTTGCGGTATGCGCGTATTGCCGCCGTTCGAGCCGCAAGTGGCGATCGACTGGTGCGATGCGCACGGCATGCGCTACGAGTTGGCCGACGATTCGATCTTTTTGCCGGAGATCGCCCAAGTCCGCAATCCGCGCTTGTTGCGCGCCATGCGGGAGCGGGTGTTGCAGCTCGGTGGGCGTATCGTGGAGCAGTGCGAGGTGTTGGCCGTCGAATCACAAGCGGGCAGGGTGCGGCATGTACGTACCAGTCAGGGCGATCTCGAAGCTGACGACTACGTGTTGACGGCGGGGGCATGGAGCAAGGCTCTGCTGGGCGAGCACGCGCAGCAACTGGACATCAAACCCATCCGCGGGCAGATGCTGTTGTTCAAGTTCGATACACCGCCGTTGCCGCATATCCTGTTGCAGCGCGATCTGTATTTCATTCCACGCAAGGATGGCCATCTGCTGATCGGCAGCACGCTGGAGGATGTCGGCTTCGACAAATCCACGACGGAGGAAGCGCGCGAATCAATGTTGCAGCGCGCTATCGTGTTGCTGCCCGCCTTGCAGGGCATGCCTGTCGTGCGTCATTGGGCGGGCTTGCGTCCCGGCTCGACTGGCAACATCCCCACCATAGACCGTCATCCCGCATTGGAGAACCTGTATATCAACGGCGGTCATTTCCGCTACGGCGTCACCATGGCACCCGCCAGTGCGGAAGTGCTGCTCAACAAGGTGCTGGATAGGCCGCAAACACTCGATGTTTCGGCGTATCGCTGGCGTTAGTCGTTGCCCGTAGTCGCGCTATCCGCATATAATCCGCGCCGAAATGCCGATGTAGCTCAGTTGGTAGAGCAACGCACTCGTAACGCGTAGGTCAGAGGTTCGATTCCCCTCATCGGCACCATTTCTCTCGCTATTCCGCAGCGAACAGTCAGGAGTATCAATGACCTTACCGACTTCCGGTTCGCAATCTTCCCGCCGCAAGAAAACCATCATTGCCGTCATGGCAGTGGCTGCCGTTGCGGCTGTGGCACTGCTGTTTCCGCATACCAAACCGATACCCGTGGTTTTACAGACGGTAGAGCGCGGCATCGTGGAAGCCTCGGTCAGCAACACGCGCGCGGGAACGGTGAACGCCTGCCGGCGCGCCAAGATGTCGCCCTCGGCGGGCGGGCAGATCGCCAAGTTGCTGGTGAAGAAAGGCCAGCGTGTGAAACAGGGGCAGATATTGTTGGAGTTGTGGGACAACGATCTGCACGCACAGGAGAGTCTGGCGCAGGAGCAACTCAAGGTCGCGTTGTCGCGTGTGCAGGAAGTCTGCACGCTGGCTGATGCGGCCCAGCGTGATGCGGTGCGTTCGCAGGAACTGCGTGCCAAGGGATTCATCTCGGTGCAGCAACTGGACCGCGCGATGACAGAAGCCTCCGCGAAACGATCTGCGTGTACTTCTGCCAATGGTGATGTGGAGCAGAGCCGCTCGCGCGTCCGCGTCGCAAAGGCCACGTTGGAACGCATGGTATTGCGCGCGCCCTTCGACGGCATCGTGGCGGACATCAGCGGAGAATTGGGCGAATACGCCACCCCATCGCCGCCGGGCATCCTGACCATCCCCGCCATCGATCTGATCGACGACAGCTGTATGTATGTCAGCGCGCCGATCGACGAGGTGGATGCTTCCAAGTTGAAGGTCGGGCAGGTCAGCCGCATCACGCTGGATGCGATCAAGGGGCGCAGTTTCAACGGCAAGGTGCGCCGCATCGCGCCCTACGTGCTCGATCTGGAAAAACAG
This sequence comes from Sideroxydans sp., assembly GCA_013791855.1. GTDB lineage: Bacteria > Pseudomonadota > Gammaproteobacteria > Burkholderiales > Gallionellaceae > Sideroxyarcus. The sequence continues at coordinate 15,760 of VMTA01000016.1, read as the reverse complement.
GCGCGCACGGTCGAAGTCGAGGTCGAGTTCGACAAGCCAGCGGCAAGCGACAGCCTGCTGGTCGGCTATAGCGCCGATGTCGAGATCATCTATGAGACACGGCAGAATGTGTTGCGCATCCCGACGTCGACTTTGCTGGAAGGTGATCGCGTGCTGCGCTACGGTGACAAAGGCGTGCTGGAAGAGCGCGTCATCACCACCGGCCTGAGCAATTGGGAAAAGGTCGAAGTGCTGGCCGGTTTGGCCGAGGGTGACCGGGTGGTGTCATCGCTGGATCGTGACGGCGTGGAAGCCGGCGCGAGCGTCCAGCCGGAAACCGCTCAACCCGCAGCAAAATGATCGAACTGCAGAATGTCTGCCGTACATTCACGGTCGGCGACCAGGAAGTCGCGGCTTTGCGCGACATCGATCTCAGTTTCGGGGCGGGCGAGTACATCTCCATCATGGGGCCGTCCGGCTCCGGAAAATCCACCATGCTCAATATGCTCGGCCTGCTCGACCGGCCGAGTTCGGGCACCTATCTGCTGGACGGCGGCAACGTCACCGACCTGAACGACGAGCAACTGGCACGCGTGCGGCGCGAGAAGATCGGCTTCGTGTTCCAGTCTTTCCATCTGGTGCCGCGCCTCACCGCCGCACAGAACGTCGAGTTGCCGATGATCCTGGCCGGCATCCCCGTCGAGGAACGCAAGGAACGGGTAAAGGTGTTGATGCGCAACTACGGCCTGTCGGATCGCGCCGACCACAAGCCGGACCAGCTCTCCGGCGGCCAGCGCCAGCGCGTGGCCATCGCCCGTGCCACGGTGATGAACCCCTCGGTGTTGCTGGCGGACGAACCGACCGGCAACCTCGATCAGGCCACCGGCTGGGAAGTGCTCAAGCTGCTGGAAGGCTTGCTGGAGCAGGGCATCACGCTGGTGCTGGTGACGCACGATGCCGAGATCGGCGCGCGCGCCCATCGCCGTATTCACATGCTGGACGGGCGCATCCTGTCCGACGAACAGCAGGCAAAGTGAGGCTGTCCGACACATTGCAGTTCGCTTCCGGCAGCCTGCGCGGCAGCCCCACCCGTACGTTGTTGATGATGCTGGCGATGGCCATCGGCGTTGCCGCCGTGGTGGTGCTCACCGCTTTGGGAGAGGGGGCGCGCCGCTACGTGGTCGATCAGTTCGCTTCGCTGGGTACCAATCTGGTCATCGTGTTGCCGGGGCGCACCGAGACGTCCGGGGTCGGCCCCGGTCTGATGTCCGGCCAGACGCCGCGCGAGATCACACTGGATGACGCACAGGCCCTGCTGCGCAGCCGTGCCATCAAGCGTTTCGCGCCGCTCACGGTCGGTTCCGCATCGTTGTCGCGCGGCGCATTGAACCGGGAAGTGGTGGTGTTGGGTTCGACTTCCGAATTGCTGGCGGTGCGCCATATGGAGATGGCGGTCGGGCGCTTTCTGCCGGAAGGGGATATCCACGATACGGCGTCGGTGTGCGTACTGGGCAACCAGATGAAGCGCGAACTGTTCGGAAACGAGCAGGCCGTGGGCCAGTGGGTGCGTCTGGGGGATCGCCGCTTCCGCGTCATCGGTGTGATGTCTTCGCAGGGCGAATCCATGGGCATGCGCACCGACGAACTGGTCATCATCCCGGTCGCGGCTTCGCACCAATTGTTCAACAATTCCGGCCTGTTCCGCATCCTGATCGAAGCCAGGAACCGCGACAGCATCGAGCAAGTCACGCGTGATGCGGAATCCATCCTGGTTGAACGGCACGGCGGCGAGCGCGATGTGACCGTCATCACCCAGGACGCTGTGTTGCAGACCTTCGACCGTATCCTCGGGGCGCTGACCATGGCAGTCGGCGGCATCGCCGCCATCAGCCTGGCGGTGGCGGGTGTGCTGATCATGAATGTGATGCTCATCGCCGTGGCACAACGCGTCAAGGAGATCGGTCTGCTAAAGGCATTGGGCGCACCGGGCAAACAGATACGGCAGCTGTTCTTTGCCGAAGCCGCGCTGTTATCCGCTATAGGTAGTGTCGCGGGTTTGGCATTGGGTTATGCGGGGAGCTTCATCATAGGACAGGTCTATCCCAGTCTGCCCGTGTCGCCGCCCTGGTGGGCGGTGGTCGCGGCTACCGCCACCGCACTGGGCACCGGCATCCTGTTCAGCGTGTGGCCGGCGCGACGCGCGGCGAAGCTGGATCCGGTCGCCGCGCTGGCGGGGAAATGATCATGTATATCCGCGACCTGATCACGCTCACCTCTTCCAGCTTCCTCACCTACCGGATGCGTAGCTTCCTCACCGGGCTGGGCATCGCCATCGGCATCGCCGCCGTGATCCTGCTCACCTCCATCGGCGAGGGGCTGCACCAGTTCGTACTCAGCGAGTTCTCCCAGTTCGGCACCAACATCATCAGCGTGCAACCGGGCAAGACCCAGACACAGGGCGGAAATGTTGGCATCTTCGGTTCGGCCCGTCCGCTCACCCTGGAAGATGCCGATGCCTTGCGCCGCCTGCCCTATGTGGAATATGTCATTCCGGGTTTGATGGGCAACGCGGAAGTGAGATTCGAGGGCAAGACGCGCCGCACCATGGTGCTGGGCGAGGGGCGCGATTTCGGCAAAGCCTTCACCATGAAAGTGCAAAGCGGCAGCTTCTGGACGGATGCGGATGACGAACAGGCGCGCGCACAGGCGGTGATCGGTTCGAAGATCCAGCAGGAGCTGTTCGGCGACACCAATCCGCTGGGACAGTACCTGCGCGTCGGCGGGCAGCGCTATCGCGTGGTCGGCGTGATGGAATCCAAGGGCCAAGTGCTCGGCATGGATATGGACGACGCGGTGTTCATCCCGGCGGCACGGGCGATGGAACTGCTCAACCGTCCCGGACTGATGGAAGTCAACGTCAGCTATCGCGCCGATGTAGAGGCGGATGTATTGATCCGCCTGATCAAGAACCGGTTGATCGAAGTGCATGGCCGCGAGGACTTCACCATCATCTCGCAGGAGCAGGCGCTGGAAGTGTTGAGCTCGGTGCTGGATATCCTCACCTTCGCCGTCGGCGCCTTGGGGGCTATCTCGCTGCTGGTCGGCGCTGTCGGCATCCTCACCATCATGACCATGGCCGTCACCGAGCGCACCGCCGAGATCGGCCTGCTGCGCGCGCTGGGTGCGCGCGAACAACAGGTGCTGGTGCTGTTCCTCGGCGAAGCCATGATGCTCTCCGCATTGGGCGGTGGCCTGGGTTTGCTGCTGGGCATAGGCATCGCACAGGGCCTGCATCTGCTGGTTCCCGCGTTGCCGGTGCATACCCCGTGGATGTTCGCCGCATTGGCCGAGCTGACCGCCGTGTCCATCGGCCTCGCTGCCGGTGTCATCCCGGCCATGCGCGCCGCAAAGCTCGACCCGGTCGAAGCTTTGCATGCCGAGTGAACGACGGCTAAGAATATAGTTTGAATACTGGAGTGAGTGAATGAAGCAACAGCAGTACAGTTTCGAGATACAGGGTTTGCGCGGGATCTCCATCCTCGCCGTCATGCTGTTCCATTTTGGTGGCGTGCCCTTGCCGGGGGGATATGCCGGTGTCGATATGTTCTTTGTGATATCGGGCTATGTCATCACCCAGCTGATCGTGAGGGAGCACCGCGCCGGAAGATTCACCCTGGCAGGGTTCTACAAGAATCGCGTGATACGCCTGTTGCCCAATCTGTTTGCGATGATCGTCGCGACGCTCGTGATCGGTTACTTCCTGTTGCTGCCCTTTGACTTCAGTCAGTTCGGCAAGAGTCTGCAGTTCACGGCGGTATATCTCACCAATATGGTATTCGCCCGGCAACAGGGATATTTCGACCTGTCGCGCGAGGTCAAGCCGCTGCTGCACACCTGGTCCCTCTCGATCGAAGAGCAGTTCTACCTGTTCTTCCCGCTGTTGTTGGTCATGCTGTGGCGCTTCAGATACCGACGCTGGATGGTTTTCGGTTTGCTGTTTGTCTGCTCGCTGGCATGGAAGGTCTGGGTCATTCAGCAGGATCATGTCTCCAGTTTCTTTTCGTTCCCGGGACGCATATGGGAATTCATGATCGGTGCGATGGCCGCCCAAGTGTCGGATGACATCAGGCAACGCTTTGCCCGGAACGAATGGCTCTCTGTCGTGGCCATCCTGTCCATCCTGCTGACTTTCCTGTTTCTTGACGAGCGTATCCCGTATGCAGGAGTCTGGGTCGCGGCGTCGTGTTTCGCCACGGCCGTACTGATCCTGTCCAGTCACGGCACCCGTGTCGGTGCGGTGCTGAGCGGCAAGCAGCTGGTGTTCGCCGGTGCGCTCTCGTACTCACTGTATCTCTGGCATTGGCCGCTGCTGGTGTTGCTGCGCAACCTGCAATGGGAGATCTCGCAACTGTTGCAACTGCCGCTGTTGATCGCGGGGACGTTCGCCGTGGCGTATCCGGCATGGCGGTTCATCGAAGCACCGCTGCATCGGAACAAAGATCGCTATTCCGCAAGGCAGGCAGGTTTGGCGACACTGGCGTTCGCGGTCTTCGTCATCGCCGCAGGCGGATACATCTATGGCAAAGGCGGGATGGAAGAGCGCTTCCCCACATGGGTGAAGGTGCGGCAGAATTTGCAGGATTTCGACCTGTACAAAGCGGCGGGCGTAGAAAAGACGCCTTGGCGCGCCTGCGGATCGCCGGTCGGCGCATCCGGCGCGCTGAGCAGTTGCGCGGTGATCGGGGAGGCGGGCGCAGAGGCTGAGTTCCTGCTCATCGGTGATTCACATGCTTTCGCATGGGCGCCGGCATTCGATATCGTGGCGCGCAAGCATCTTCAGGCCGGTATCTATTCGAGTCTGCCGGGTTGCCCGCCGATACTCGGGGTCCATTCGCTCGATGTGACACGGGATATGTGCGAAGCCGACCTGGAGCGAAAGCTCGCCGGATTGCTCGATCACTTCGGGAAAATCCGGAAGGTCTATCTCGTCTCCCACTGGAACATGTATGCGGAAGGCAACCGGGTCAGGGGCGTCCTGCAAAGGCCTTCCATGCTGCTCTCGGACAGCAAGACCGAATCACTGGAGGCAGGACAAAGCCAGCGTGTGATGGAGGCAGCCTTCAAAAGGACGGTAGCCTTCTTCAATGGTCGTGGTATCGCGGTCACGGTCATGCTTGATGTTCCCGCTTTGCCGCTGGTCATCCAGCAGATGCCGGACGGGTACGAGGTCGCACTGGATGAATACCGCACTCAGGGACGGTTCATGACAGAGATGGTCGGCAGGGTGGCCGCAGAGAATCCGAACCTGAGTATTGCTGCCCCGGGTGAGATACTCTGCAAGTCCGGCGCGTGCGCGACCAAGTTCGGTGAAGATTATCTTTACAGCGACAATAACCACATCAGCGCCGCTGGCGCATTCCATTTGCTACCGTTGGTAGACAGGCTGTTCTAATGCAGGAGCTTTCATGCTGAGTTATCGCCACGCCTTTCACGCCGGCAACCATGCCGACGTGCTGAAACATTTTGTGCAGATGCAGTTGCTGCAGTATCTGGCGCAAAAGGACAAACCCTATTGGGTCATCGACACGCATGCGGGAGCGGGGTGTTACGAGTTACTCAGCGGCTACGCCGCGAAGAACGCGGAATACGAAAGCGGCATCGCGCGGCTGTGGGATGCCAAGGGTTTGCCGCCTGCGCTGGAAGAGTACGTCGCGCTGGTGAAACGACTCAATCCCGAGGGCCGGCTGAAGCTCTATCCCGGTTCACCGCTGGTATCGCAGATGCTGCTGCGCGATCAGGACCGGTTGCGCCTGTTTGAATTGCATCCCTCCGATTACGAGATCCTGACAGAGAACTTCATCGCGCACGACAAACAGGTGATGGTGCAGAAGTCGGATGGATTCGCGGCACTCAAGGCGCTGCTGCCGCCGCCGCCGCGCCGCGCGCTGGTGCTGATCGACCCGCCCTACGAAGAGAAACAGGATTACAAACGCGTGGTCGAGGCCTTGCAGGAAGGCTTGAAGCGTTTCGCCAACGGCACCTATGCCGTGTGGTATCCCTGTCTGCAGCGGGAAGAAGCAGAGCGCCTGCCCGACAAGCTGAAACGCCTGCCGGTGAAGAGCTGGCTGCATGTCGCGTTGTATGTGCAGACACCGTCCGAAGACGGTTTCGGCATGCACGGCAGCGGCATGTTCGTACTCAATCCGCCGTGGACATTGCATGCCACCTTGCAGGAAGTGATGCCCAAGCTGGTGGCGTTGCTGGGGCAGGATGCGGGCGCGCGCTTCGTGCTGGAGCAGCAGGCGGCATAGATATGGAGAAGGATTTTCCGCGCAGCTGCGACATCTTCTGCACCGTGGTGGATAACTACGGCGACGTCGGTGTGTGCTGGCGGCTGGCGCGGCAGCTGGCGAACGAGCATGGACTGGCGGTGCGCTTGTGGGTGGATGACCTGCATAGTTTCGGGCGGATGTTGCCGGAACTGGATGTCGCCCTGTCGCAGCAGACGTGTCGCGGTGTCGAGATACGACTATGGAAGGCAGACATGCCGGAGGTCGCCCCGGCGGAGCTGGTGATCGGCGCGTTTGCCTGCAGATTGCCTGAGAGCTACATCCGGGAGATGGCGGCGCGTGAGCGTAAGCCTGTCTGGCTCAATCTGGAATATCTCAGTGCGGAAGACTGGGTGGAGACGCACCACAAGCTGCCTTCGCCGCATCCGCAACTGCCGCTCACGAAGTATTTCTTTTTCCCGGGTTTCACCGACAGGACGGGCGGCTTGCTGATCGAGTGCGGCTTGCTGGCACAGCGTGATGCCTTCCGCGCGGATGCGGCGATGCAGGCGCGCTACTGGCAAGGGCTGAACGTGCCGCCGCAACGGCAGGTGGGGGAGCTGCGCGTATCGCTGTTCAGCTACGAGAATGCGTCTATTGCGCCGTTGCTGCAGGCTTGGGCGGATGGGGTATCCCCGCTGCGCTGCCTGTTGCCGGAAGGGTGCGCTCTGCCGCAGGTGGCGGCTTTCTTCGGCCATGCGGGCGGGCGGGCAGGCGATGTCTGGCAGTGCGATAGCCTGACCGTGCATGTGCTGCCGTTCGTCGAGCAGCCGGAATACGACCGCCTGCTGTGGGCTTGCGATGTCAATTTCGTGCGCGGCGAGGATTCCTGCGTGCGGGCGCAATGGGCGGCCAAGCCCTTCATTTGGCAGATATATGCGCAGCAGGACGGGGTTCATCTGGAAAAACTGGAGGCTTTGCGGGCGCGCTATGTCGAGGGGCTGCCGGAAGATGCCGCGCTGGCGGTGCGGGATCTATGGCTGGCATGGAACGGCGGGACGGATGTCGCGGCTGCCTGGGCGCGGTTCAATGAACGGCACAAACTGCTGGCGGAGCATGGCCTGGCATGGGGGAAACGACTGTCAGGGAATGATCTTGCATTGAATCTGCTGGATTTTTCCCGCCAAGTTGCATAGAATCCGCGCCTCAAAATTTTAGGGCAGTAAACATGAAAACAGCACAAGAACTCCGCGCCGGTAACGTGATCAGTGTTGGCGGCGAGCCGATGGTTATCCTGAAGGCCGAATACAGCCGTTCCGGCCGTAACGGTTCCGTGGTGAAGATGAAGATGAAGGGGTTGCTGAGCGGTTCCGGCAAAGAAACCGTGTACGCGGCCGATGACAAGTTCGAACAGATCATCCTCGACAGGAAAGAGTGCACCTACTCCTACTACTCGGACCCGATGTATGTGTTCATGGACGAAGAGTACAACCAGTATGAAGTCGAAGCAGAGAACCTCGGTGACGCAGTGAACTATCTGATGGACGGCATGGAAGACAAGTGCGAAGTGACCTTCTACGAAGGCAAAGCCATCTCCGTCGAGCTGCCGAACACCATCGTGCGCGAAGTCGAGTACACCGAACCGGCCGTACGTGGCGACACTTCCGGCAAGGTGATGAAGCCGGCCAAACTGGTGGGTTCCGGATTTGAACTGCCGGTGACCGCATTCATCGAGATCGGCGACAAGATCGAGATCGATACCCGCACCAACGAGTTCAAGCGCCGCGCGAACTAAGTTTGTCGATGCAATGAAAAATAGCCGCTTTGCAGCGGCTATTTTTTCGTCCGTCATTCCCGCCTGTGCGGGGATGACGCGAGTACGTTACAGTTTCTCGACGCTGTATTCCGCCACCAAGCGATGTGTCTCGCCGGGCTGCAGGGTGATGACGTTCTCCAGCGCGTTGCCGCTCTCCACGCACACCATGTCGCGGTGCAAGGCGGGACCGAAGTCGCCCATCTTCTCGGCTTTCTCCTTCCACGGGTTCCACACCACGGTGGAGCGGCTGCCTTGTTTGGCGATACGGATGGCGCGCTTCAAACCTTTGTCCTCGATCACGCAATCAGCCTCGGTGTTCACATACACGCGGTCCACTTCGCTCTCGATCTTGATGCCGCCCTGCTGGGTGCAACGCGTGAAGTCCAGCACCTTGTCCAGGTATTCGCAGTCTTCCAGTCCGGTTATGGTCATGTTGTCGATATCGCTGATCTGGAAGTAGGTATGCAGGGCTTCGCCCAGCTCGAACGGTGCATCGCCGGTATTGGTGGTGACCAGTTCGACTTTGAGCGATCTGCCCACGGTCACTTCCAGTTGCGCGGTGCTGGCATGCGGCCATTGCGCGCGCGTGGTGTCGTTCTCGATCAGGCCGAAGCGCAGGCTGGTGGAGCCGTCAGAGTGGGCCTTTGTTTCCAGCAGTTCCCATGGCACGGTGCGGGCAAAACCGTGGCCGGGCAGACTGCTGTCGGTCTTGTGCGGGCCGAACCATGGCCAGCAGATCGGCGCGCCGCCGCGTATGGATTTGCCCGGTGCGAACTTCGCGTTGGGTGAAAGCCACAGCACAGGCTCTTCGCCGCGCGGCTGGAAGGTGGCGATATGCGCGCCCTGCAGCGCGATGTTGGCTAATGCATGCTGGTTGGCGACTTCGGCGATGATCACGCCGTCGGCGATTTCGCGCAGTTGCACGTGGTTCTCGATTGCGTGTTGCTGGTTGAGACTGTCCAAAATACTCATTTCAATGCTCCCCTTGTTATCTAAGTTGTTATCTATTCTGTTCGGCTGGCGGTGCGCTCTTGAGCACTTCTTCCAGAGTGGTCGTGCCGTTGGCGATCTTTTGCGCCCCCGAGATGCGCAGCGGCTTCATGCCTTCGCGTCCGGCCAGATCGCGCAGCGCGGCGATGTCGGTGTCGGCGGTGATCAGTTTGCGCAGCTCGGGCGACATGAGCAGGATCTCATAGATGCCGATGCGACCCGAGTAGCCGGTCATGCGGCATTCCAGGCAGCCCTGCGGACGATGCAACTTGGCTGGCCGCGCCGCTTTCCACGGCGAGACCAGATTGTCCCACAGCACATGGTCGGCATCGCTGGCCGGGTGCGGCTGTTTGCAATGCGGGCACAGCGTGCGCACCAGACGTTGCGCCATGATACCGAGCAGCGTGGCATTGAGCAGGTAAGGCGGTACGCCCAGATCGAGCAGGCGTGTGATGGCGGAAGGCGCATCATTGGTATGCAGGGTGGAGAGCACCAGGTGGCCGGTCAGCGCCGCTTGGATCGCCATGTCGGCCGTCTCCAGATCGCGTATCTCGCCCACCATGATGATGTCCGGGTCCTGGCGCATTAGGGCGCGCACACCGTCGGCGAAGTTCAGACCGATGTCGGGCTGAACCTGCATCTGGTTGAAGGCCGGTTCGACCATCTCGATCGGGTCTTCCAGCGTGCACACGTTCACTTCCGGCGTGGCCAGATGCTTCAGGGTCGAATACAGCGTGGTGGTCTTGCCCGAACCGGTGGGACCGGTGACCAGAATGATACCGTTCGGTCGGCCGGTCATCTGTTCCCAGCGCGTGCGGTCATCTTCCGAGAAGCCCAGTTCGGCGAAGTCGCGCACCAGCACTTCCGGATCGAAGATACGCATCACCAGCTTCTCGCCGAACGCGGTAGGCAGGGTCGACAGGCGCAGCTCGATCTCCTGTCCTTCCTCGGTGCGCGTCTTGATGCGGCCATCCTGCGGGCGGCGTTTCTCCATCAGATCCATACGGCCCAGCAGCTTGATGCGGCTGGTCATCGCGGCAATCACCGACATCGGCAACTGGTGCACCTGATGCAGCACGCCGTCGATGCGGAAACGCACGATGCCCGCCTCGCGGCGCGGCTCGATATGTATATCCGAGGCGCGTTGCTCGAAGGCGTATTGCCACAGCCAGTCGACGATATGCACGATGTGCTGGTCGTTGGCATCGAATTGCTTGTTGCTCTTGCCCAGCTCGACCAGTTGTTCGAACGAGGCGAGGTTACCGGAGGGGGTGTTGGTGTTCGTCGCGCTCTTCACCGAGCGCGCAAGATTGTAGAACTCGACCAGATAGCGCTTGATATCCAGCGGGTTCGCGACCACGCGGCGGATGCTCTTGCGCGAGGTCTGGCGCAACACGGTCTCCCAGTCGCGCAGCCACGGTTCCGCCGTCGCCACCACCAGATCGCCGCCGTCGATGCGGATAGGCATGATGGAGAAGCGGTTCGCGTAATCGATGGACATCAACTCGGTCAGATTGGAGAAATCGATCTTGAGTGGATCGATGTGGAAATACTCCAGACCGGCCTTGCCGGCCAGCCATTCGGTCAGGGATTCCAGCGTCAGGATGCGATTGGGCGGCAGCAGCGATTTCCAGCTCTTTTCCGCGATGACGACCAGCGGGTGATGGTCGTTGCGTTGGGCACGGCGCTCGGCGACCAGAACATCAGCCTCCGCCTTGTCCACCATGCCGTCCGTGACCAGCATGTCGAGCAGCTCGGTCAGTTTGAGTTTGTGATTGGGAACGTCTGGTGCGCCCATATGCATGCCCTGAGAAAGTCCGTCGACTATACCGACATCGGGCAGTGGCTTCAATGCTGGGGAGACGCAACAAACAAAAAAGCCCACCTTTACGGATGAGCTTTTTTGTTTGTTGGTGGAGGCGGCGGGAATTGAACCCGCGTCCGCAAGTCCTCTACAGACAGTTCTACATACTTAGTCTGGTTATTTAATTTTATCCGCCAGACGCCAACCGACAGGCTGCTAACGGACGAGTCACCTTAGTTTTAGCTTCGTACAAAGTGACCCTGCACGACACGATTCCGTGTAAATGTCCTCAACTCATCTCAACCTTACGGTATCGAGCCCCTCCACGGACAGCAGGGTGTGAGGTCTAACCTTAAGCGGCTAGAGCGTACTTTTCGTCGTTTGCGACTATTGGTTTTCCAGCTGATTTACGAGGTTGCGGGTCCTCGGTATGCCCTGCACTGCTTTGAAACCCACGTCGAAGCCAAGTCGCCCCCGGGTGCTTTTCAAGCAGCCGCATTGTAGCAGGGTTTACTGGCCGTTGTTCTGGTGCAGGTGGCGGGCGAAGTGGCGGTCGGCCCGGGTGGCATGCGAGGCGAACCAGTCCAGCAATAACAGTTCGGTGCGGTAGGCCAGATAACGCGAGTCTTCGTTGCCGGCATGCATGCGCTTTTCCAAGTCGAGATAATGCTCGATGAAGCGTTTGTGTTCCTGCGTATGGCTGTCGGCGAAGGGGTAGTCGTGTTCGCGCATCTGGGCTTCTTCCAGCGGGAACAATGTGTCGCAGTATTGTTTGAGGAAGGCGTAGACGTCGCGGAAGTCGTCGTTCTCGTTCTGGCGGATGCGGGTGGCGTGCTGGTTGATGCGTTCCAGCAGAGACTGGTGGGCGGTGTCCAGTTCGGGGATGCCGCTCTTGAACTCTTCTTTCCAGGTCTGCAACAGGTCGAGTTCGCCGGTGCCGTGGTGGTAGTTGGTCGCCTCGAACTCGTAACATCTTTTGAGGTAGATGTGGGCGCACAGGTCGTCCGGGCAGACCTCGATGCAGCGTTTGAATGACTGGATGGCTTTGCTTATGTCTTTCAGGTGGTAGTAGGCGACCGCCTGTTCGAACACGTCGCGCGTCTCTTCCTTGAGGGTGCGCAGCTCTTCCTTGTTGTTGTCGAACACTTCGTATACCGATAGCGGCTGGGACTTGCCCTTGACGCGGATGCGATCGAGGAAGCGGATGCGATAGGCGCCGGGATCGTTCAGGTCATACAGCGTGTTGTGGCTGATGATGATGGGCGTGTTGTAGGTCTTGGTGGCTTCTTCCAGGCGGGCGGCCAGATTGACCGCGTCGCCGATCACGGTGCTGTCCATGCGGTTGATGCCGCCGACGGTGCCTATCATCACCATGCCGGTGTTCAGGCCGATGCCGATGTGGATGGGCTTGTAGCCGGCGCGGGCGCGGCCGGTGTTGTAGTAGCCCAGCCGCTCCAGCATGTCGATGGCGCCGCGCAGGGCCTCGTCCGCGCCTTTTTCGAACAGCGCCATGATGGCGTCGCCGATGTATTTGTCGATGATGCCGTGGTGACGGCTGATCACCGGTTCCATCTGGCTGAGGTAGGAGTTGATGAATTCGAAGTTCTCGGTCGGCGTCATCGATTCCGACAGCTGCGTGAAGTCGCGGATGTCGGAGAACATGATGGTCATCTTGCGCTCGACCTGGTCGCCCAGTTTGACGTCGACGATGCTCTTGGCTTGCAACAGGCTGAGCAGCTGGTGGGGCACCAGACGGCTGTAGGCGGTCTCGGTCTGCTGCAGCAATGCCAGCGCTTGCTGGTGGGCGATGATGACCTTGTGCAGGATCTCCTGCACGTCGCTCTGGTCTCCTGCTGAAGGGATGTCGTTACCGGTCTGTTCGCTCATGTTGGCTAACCTTGCCTAGAGGCAGGCATCATACCGTCGTTCAAAGCGACAGGTAGCGCAATAGTGCGAAGGGTGTCTGCACGCTGCCTGCCGCCTGCCAGGTGCCGGTATCGGCATTTTCTTCGAGGTAGCCATAGGCGGCGATGATGCCGATCATGTGGGCGGCATTGGCGGCCTGCATGTCGCGCAGGTCGTCGCCCAGATACAGGCATCGGCTGGGCTCGACGCCGATCAGGCTGGCGGCGTGCAGCAGGGGGGCGGGGTGCGGCTTGGCTTCCTCGCAGGTGTCACCGCTCACCAGACAGGCGGCGCGGGTGGCATAACCCAGTTTTTCCATCAGCGGCACGGTGTAGCGGTGCGGTTTGTTGGTGACGATGCCCCAGGGTATGTCGCGTTCTTCAAACTCGCTGATCAGCGCCGCCATGCCGGGGAACAGTTTGGTGCGGTCGCAGATATGCGCTTCGTAATGCGCCAGAAAGGCGGCGCGCATCTCGTCGTAACCGTCGCTGTCGGGCGTGACATTCATGCCCAGTTTGAGCAAGCCGGGAGAGCCGTGTGAGGCCTGCGGCCGCAGGGTGGCAAGCGGCAGCGGCGGCAAGCCATGCAGGCTGCGCACCTGGTTCAGTGCCTCGCCCAGATCGGGGGCGGTATCGGCAAAGGTGCCGTCCAGATCGAGGAGAACGGCATCAACCACGTTGGCAGGCGACCAGATAGTTGACGCTGGTGTCATCCCCCAGCGCATAGGTCTTGTTCAGCGGGTTGTAGCTCATGCCGGTCAGTTCCTGCACTTGCAGGCCGGCATTGCGGCACCACTGTGCCAGTTCGGACGGTTTGATGAACTTGGCATAGTCATGCGTGCCGCGCGGCAGCAGGTTCAAAACGTACTCGGCGCCGATGATGGCGAACAGGTAGGACTTTGGGTTGCGGTTCAGGGTGGAGAAGAACACATGGCCGCCCGGCTTGACCAATTGCGCGCAGGCAGCGATCACGGCTGAAGGGTCAGGCACGTGTTCCAGCATCTCCATGCAGGTCACCACGTCGTAGTGACCGGGGCGCTCGGCAGCCAGTTCTTCAACGGGAACCTTGCGGTATTCCACCTGTTTGCCGCTTTCCAGCAAGTGCAGTTTGGCGACGTTCAGCGATCTGTCGGCCAGATCGATGCCGGTCACCGTCGCCCCGGCGTCGGCCAGTGCCTCGCTCAGGATGCCGCCGCCGCAGCCCACGTCCAGCACGGACTTGCCCGCGAGATGCGCGATGTCGTCGATATAGGTCAGTCGCAGCGGGTTGATCTCGTGCAGCGGTTTGAACTCACTGTTGGGGTCCCACCACTTGTGGGCGAGTTGCGAGAATTTCTCAAGTTCGATGGGATCTGCGTTGGACATGCTGTCGATCTCGTAGGAAGGTGGCTGACTTTATAACAAAACCACCGCCAATAGCCAAACTTGTGAGGTGTCGGGCGGGGGCTCGGCAAGCGAGGTCGCTGTGCTAGAATGCGGCCTTCGTTTTCATTGCCTAACCGGCTCATTCGTCAGGTCGCTCATGGAACAACAATTCGCTAAAGAAACCCTCCCAGTCAGCCTCGAAGAAGAGATGCGCAGGTCTTACCTCGATTACGCGATGAGCGTGATCGTGGGACGTGCCTTGCCCGATGTGCGCGATGGTCTGAAGCCCGTGCACCGTCGCGTGCTGTTCGCGATGCACGAACTGTCCAACGACTGGAACCGCGCCTACAAGAAATCGGCGCGTATCGTCGGTGACGTGATCGGTAAATACCACCCGCACGGCGATACCGCGGTTTACGACACCATCGTGCGTATGGCGCAGGACTTCTCGCTGCGCTACACACTGGTCGACGGTCAGGGTAACTTCGGTTCGGTCGACGGCGACAACGCGGCGGCGATGCGTTACACCGAGATCCGCATGGCCAAGATCGCCCATCAGTTGCTGGAGGACTTGGATAAAGAGACAGTCAACTTCGGGCCTAACTACGACGGTTCCGAGCATGAGCCGCTGGTGTTCCCGGCGCGTTTCCCCAATCTGCTGGTGAACGGCTCGTCCGGTATCGCGGTGGGCATGGCGACCAACATCCCGCCGCACAACATGAGCGAAGTGGTGGATGCCTGTCTGGCCTTGTTGCGCGAACCGGACATGGATATCGAGCGGCTGATAGAGCTGGTGCCCGCACCGGACTTCCCGACGGCGGCTTATATCTATGGTCTGGCCGGCGTGAAGGAGGGCTATCGCACCGGCCGCGGCCGCGTGGTGATGCGCGCGCGCACCCATTTCGAGGACATCGGCAAGGGTGACCGCGAGGCGATCATCATCGACGAACTGCCGTATCAGGTTAATAAAGCCAGCCTGCTGATGAAGATCGGCGAGATGGTGCGCGAGAAGACGCTGGAAGGCATCTCCGAGATCCGCGACGAGTCCGACAAGTCCGGCATGCGCGCCGTGATCGAGCTGAAACGCGGCGAGAACGCCGACGTGATCCTCAACAAGCTGTTCAAATCGACGCAGATGCAGGACAGTTTCGGCATCAACATGGTCGCCATCGTGGACGGGCAGCCCAAGCTGTGCAATCTGAAAGACGTCATCGAAGCCTTCCTGCGTCATCGCCGCGAAGTCGTCACGCGCCGCACCATCTTCGAACTGCGCAAGGCACGCGAGCGTGGCCATATCCTGGAAGGTCTGGCGGTTGCGTTGTCCAACGTGGACGAGATCATCGCCCTGATCAAAGCAGCCCCCACCCCGCCGGATGCCAAACGCTCACTGATGTCGAAAGGCTGGCGTTCGGCGCTGGTCGAGGACTTGCTGAGCCGTGTCAACGAGGCTTCGCGTCCGGAAGGATTGGCGCCGGAATTCGGCATGGTCAAAGGTACGGGTTACTTCCTGTCCGACGCGCAGGCACAGGCGATCCTGGAATTGCGTCTGCAACGACTGACCGGTCTGGAGCAGGACAAGATCGTCAGCGAATACCGCGAAGTGATGGACAAGGTCGCCGACCTGCTGGACATC
>VMTA01000001.1 GCA_013791855.1 Sideroxydans sp. | reverse complement strand
CGACCCCATCGCACTGCACCATCAGCTCACGCTGCACTCCTCCGTCCCCGCCCCGCGTACCCTGCTCAACGGCATCCGCAAACTGCCGCAGGCACACTGGATGCGCATCACGGCGGCGGGCGACGTCGAGCTCAAGCGTTACTGGGAACTGGAGGCGACACGCCCCGATGTGGGACTGAGCGAACAGGACTGGCTCAACGCCACGCGCCATGTGTTGAAGAAAGTGGTTGAGCGCCACCGTCTGGCGGCAGACGTGCCGGTCGGTGTGTTGCTCTCCGGCGGGCTGGATTCCAGCCTGATCGTGGCACTGCTGGCCGACCATGTGCCCGACCTGCGCACCTTCTCCATCGGCTTCGAGGACATCGGCGGCGATGCGGAAAAAGGCGACGAGTTCGAATATTCCGATCAGGTGGTGGCGCGTTACCACACGCAACATCACAAGATGCTCATCCCCAACAGCGAAGTGTTGAAGCGCCTGCCGGAAGCGGTGCGCAGCATGTCCGAGCCGATGGTGAGCCAGGACAACATCGCCTTCTACCTGCTGGCGGAACAAGTGTCACAGGATGTGAAAGTGGTGCTGGCCGGACAGGGCGCGGACGAAGTGTTCGGTGGCTATTTCTGGTATCCGAAGATGGATGCCGCCGTAGGCAGCGCGCTGGACAAGTTCCGCAACCACTACTTCGACCGCGACCACGCCGAATATCTGGAAACGGTGAGCGATGCTTACCGCACGGAGGATGTCACCAGCGAACTAGTGGCCAACGAATTGGCGAAGCCGCATGCCGATGAATTCCTCGACCAGGTGTTGCGTTTCGACGTGAGCACGCTGGTGGTGGACGATCCGGTGAAGCGCATGGACAACATGAGCATGGCTTGGGGCTTGGAAGCGCGTGTGCCTTTCCTCGACCACGAACTGGTGGAACTGGCGGCGAAGATGCCGCCCTCGCTGCGCCTGAAAGAAGCCGGCAAGTTCCCCCTCAAAGCCATCGCGCGCGGCCTCATCCCCGACAGCGTGATCGACCGCCCCAAAGGCTACTTCCCCGTCCCCGCTTTGAAATACGTGCGCGGAGAATTCCTCGAATTCATGCGCAAGATATTGCTATCGGACGCCTGCCAGAAGCGCGGCCTGTTCAATCAGGCTTACGTGGAGAAGTTACTCGCAGAACCGGAGTCGCACTTCACTCGCCTGAACGGCAGCAAGCTGTGGCATCTGGCTCTGGTGGAATACTGGTTGCAGCTGAACGTGGATAAGGCGCAGCAACACTAAGCTAACGGCACCTTGTCATATGCGATGTCGGACCTACTGACAATGCCAAAGACTTATCGTCCGTGTATGACAGTCATGCGTACAGTGCCAGACGACCGATACTGATATCGGCCTGCATCGCTCTGCCTATCGCAACCACGCCCAGCCTGCGCAGATGGGCTGTATCCAGCGGCGTGTCGATACGGTGCGGGTGAAACGACTGGAAAGGGATCTTCAATGTCTGCCAGCGACTGTCGGCGATGAATCCGGCCCGATAGGATTGCCACACGATGCGGGTGTCCGCCGTTCGCAGATGCAAGTTGTAGGACTCGCCGTTGCCGCATACATCGATCTCTATCCCAAGGTAGGCGCTGGCATCGAGGAATCCGTTCGGCACCAGATCAAGCGTCGCCTGAACGAACCCACCGTTGTTCTCAAGCGAGACATCCCCCCGCATGCGCAGACAGTTTCTGTCTTGTGTCCGTGCCGGCTCCAGCGTGGCCGAGGAGACGCCGCCCATCACGGTGTCGGTGACGATGCGCCATACACGGTCGCCGGCAATATGCAGCGAGTCACTCGATCTGTCATCGATCAGCAGTGAGACGCGACCATTCGCATCCGGTTTGGCAGACATGGTGCTATTCCTTCTTGACGACTTTGCACAGCGGCATCTTCTCCGACAGGCCGCCGGTCTGGATGGTGGTGAGCAAGGCGCAACTGTCGTAGCCGTTCTCGCGCAGACGCTGTTCGATGGCGATCAGGTCCGGCATCGGTAACGCGGGCTGCCGGGACAATATCCATGCGTAGTCGCGGTCGGGATGGCCGACCACGGCGTAGCGATAGTCGGATGCGAGATCGATTACCCAGTAGTCCCCGCCCAACAGGTAGAGCCAGCCGAAAAATTTCACGAAGGTCACTTCGAGTTTGGCGCGGCTGGCCGCATCGACCACCCTCGCCTGCCCCTGCGCTACCGAGCGTTCGCCGTTCTCTGTGCGGCAACTGTTGGTGACAGCGATGTCTTCACCGGCTTGCGCGTATTCAGCCATGGCATCACCTACGCATTGCCGCTGGAAATATTGCGGGATGCTGGCGATCTCGTACCACCGACCGAGATAGCGTTGCAGGTCGACCTCGGCGACGGTCTGCAAGGGTTGAGCACCGGCTGTCGATTGCCACAGCAACATCGCAGCGGTCAGGCAAGTTGTCATCAGTTTCGATCTCATATCACGCTCCTTATATTGTTACCGCCAACAAAAAAGCCGCACCGGAAGATCGGGGCGGCTTTTTCGCGGCGCATTCACAACCTATTGCACGACGCGGTCGATCTTCAGCTTCACGTTCCTGGTGCCCGGTTTGACGGTGACGCTGAAACCTTCTGCGTCGCCCGCTTGCGGCATGGCCGTGCCGGACTTGGAGATACGGCCCACGATCACGACCTGGTCGAAGGCGGAGAGCGTCATCTGCGGCGCCATGGCCATGCTGTCGTCCAGCTCGAAGTCCAGCGGCAGGTCGGCCACGCGCATGCGCACGATGGCGAGCGGCATCTTGGGACCTTCGGCGGCGCGCGCCAGCACGAACAGGGTGTCGTCCGGGCTGTACTTGCCCTTCAGTGAAGGATCGAGCGTGACGCGGCCGGTGATGCGTTCCTTGCCTGCGGCAGCGGGCGCCATCTGCTCTGGCGGTGCGATCTGTTCCAGCATCGGCGCCGTCTTGCCGCCGCTCTTCATGTGCGACAACAGTTGGCGTGCCTCGCTAATGCCGCCCTGGATGGCCATGGCGTCCTCGCTGCCCGGTGGCAACTGCTTGAGCAGTTTGTCCCAGTACTTGATGGCGGCGGCGAAATCACCGCGTTCCATGGCGGCGGAACCGGCCAGCGCCAGACCCTTCATGTGGTTGGGGTCGAGCTGGAGCGCCTTGTTGATGAACTCGGTCGGCTTGCCGCGCAGGGTCTGGCCTTCCGCCATGGCTTGCGCATCGGCGTAGTCGGCCCATACCCAGGCCTCATCGGGGATCAGTTTGACCAGCTTGGCATAGACCTTGGCGGAGTCGGCGAAACGGTCGATCTCCATGTAGCTGCGCGCCAGCAACACCATCGCTTCGCCGTCCTGATCGTTGGCTGCGACGCGTTTCTCCAGCGCGCTGATGCCGGTGTCGGTGCGCACTTCGCCGCCCGAGCTCATGCCGGCATGCGGGTTGGCAGGCGACAGCGCGCCGACGTCACCCACCACCAGATAGACGCCGACCGACATGATCGGCAACAGCACGGCCAGCACGATGGCCAGTGTCTTGCTCGGGCTACCTGCCGGTGTTGTGGCGGCAGGCACCACTTCTTCCAGCACGCGTGTTTCGAGTTCGCGCTTGCCTTGCTCGTACAGTTCGGGGGTGAGCAGACCGTTCTTCAAGTCGGTATCCATCTCGGCGATCTGGTCGCGCAGAATCTCGAGGTTGGCGGCGTCGCGCGCGACGTCGTTGCGCTTGGGTGCGCCGCGCCAGAGCGGATAGACGATGAAGGCGATGGCGATGGCGACCAGCGCCGCGCAGAGGATCCAGAACAGGGTCATGATTTGTCTTCTTCGTTAAGGAGGGCGGCGGCGCGTTGATGCGCCTCGGGTGTCAGGTTTGCCTCGGGCACGGTCTCGCGGCGTTTGCGCAACTGCATCACAAGGCCGAGACCGGCCACGAACAGCAAGGCGAACGGGCCGAACCAGAGCAGCATGGTATAGCTCTTCATGGGCGGCTCGTACAGCACGAAATCACCGTAGCGGGCGACCAGATAGTCGAGTATCTCCTGGTCGCTCATGCCCTTTTGCATCAGTTCGCGCACTTCGCGGCGCAAGTCTTCCGCCAGGTCCGCGTGCGAGCTGGCCAGTGATTCGTTCTGGCACACCAGACAGCGCAGTTTTTCGGCCAGACCGATCATGCGCTTCTCCAGCACAGGGTCAGCTGCCATGTCTTGTGCTTCACCGGCCATAGCGAATGTCGGCAACATACACAACATCAGGATGAATAGTTTTTTCATTTCTTTTGCAGCTCCGCGACGAGGGGCAGGATCTTTTCGATCAGGCTCAACTGGGTGACCGGGCCGGTGTGTTTGTAACGGATGACACCTTGCTTATCGATGACGTAGGTCTCAGGCACGCCGTACACACCGTAGTCGATGCCGATGCGGCCTTCACGGTCCATCACGCTCAGCACGTAGGGATCGCCGCCGCGCGCCAGCCACAACTTGCCGTCTTCCGGCTTGTCCTTGTAGTCAAGGCCGTAGATGGGGACGATATTCCTTTGCGCCAGCTCCATCAGCACCGGATGTTCTTCGCGGCAGGACACGCACCAGGAGGCCCACACGTTGAGCATCCACACCTGGCCTTTCATGTCGGCCGGGGAGAAGTTCTTCTTCTCGTTGTGCAACTGCGGCAGGGTGAAGGCCGGTGCGGGTTTGCCGATCAGCGGCGACGGCACATCACGCGGGTTGAGACCGAGGCCGACGAACAGGAAGCCGGCCAGCACGATGAAGATGACCAGTGGTAACAGGAATCGGCTCATGCTGTCTGCTCCTTGTTTTCAGTGGCGACGGTCTGTGCCTTGCGCCCTTTGATACGGTAGCGGCGGTCGGTCACTGCGAGCATCCCGCCCAGCGCCATCAGCAGGCAACCTGCCCAGATCCAGTCGACGAATGGCTTGAGGTAGATACGCACCGCCCAAGCTTCGCTGTCGGGGATAGGCTCACCCAACGACACGTACAGGTCGCGCAGGAAGCCGGTGTCGATAGCCGCTTCGGTCATCGGCATGCCGGAGGCGTTGTACTGGCGTTTCTCCGGATGCAGCACGGTCACTGGCTTGCCGTCGCGGCTGACGCTGACGATGCCGCGCGCTGCGACGTAGTTGGGGCCTTCTTCTTCGGTCACGCCGTCGAAGCGGAACACATAGCCGCCGGTGGTGAGCGTGTCTCCCACGTCCATGCGCACGTCGCGCTCGCTCTCGTAGCCTTTCACCATGGTGACGCCGATGATGAACACGGCGATGCCGAGGTGCGCCAGTTGCATACCGTAGTAACTGCGCGACGGCACCTTGAGACGCTGCATGAACGAGCCTTCGTTACCCATACGACGCTTCAGATCGGCGAACCCGGTGGTGATGACCCAGGCGGCCAGCAGGATGCCCAGACCGATCAGCGGCGTCCATTCACCCATCACCAGCGGCAGCAGGATGGCGACCACCATGCTGGTCGCCAGCGCCCAGCGCACGCGCAGCCAGATGTCGGGCAGGCTGGCTTTCTTCCAGCGCGCCACCGGCCCCAGACCCATCATCATCACCAGCGGCACCATCAGCGGCACGAACACTGTGTTGAAGTACGGCGGGCCGACCGACAGTTTGCCGAAGCCGAGTGCGTCCATGAACAGCGGATACAGCGTGCCGAGGAACACCGAGGCGGATGCCACGGACAGCAGCACGTTGTTGGAGAGCAGCATCGACTCGCGCGAGATGATGTCGAACTTGCCGCCCAGACCGACCTTGGGCGCGCGCCATGCGAACAGCAGCAGCGAAGCGCCGATCACCACGACCAGGAATGTCAGGATGAACACACCGCGCTCGGGATCAGTGGCGAAGGCATGCACCGAGGTGAGCACGCCGGAACGCACGAGGAAGGTGCCCAGCAGCGACAACGAGAAGGCGGCGATGGCGAGCAGCACGGTCCAGCTCTTGAACGCGCCGCGTTTTTCGGTGACAGCCAGCGAGTGGATCAGCGCGGTGCCGACCAGCCACGGCATGAAGGAAGCGTTCTCGACCGGGTCCCAGAACCACCAGCCGCCCCAGCCCAATTCGTAATACGCCCACCAGCTACCGAGCGCGATACCGATTGTCATGAACACCCAAGCCACCGTGGTCCACGGACGCGACCAGCGCGCCCAGGTGGAATCGAGCTTGCCGCCCAACAATGCGGACAGTGCGAAGGCGAACGCCACCGAGAAGCCGACGTAACCCATGTACAGCATGGGCGGGTGGATCACCAGACCGGGGTCTTGCAGCAGCGGGTTCAGATCGCGTCCGTCCAGTGCGGCTGGCAACAGGCGGTCGAACGGATCTGAGGTGAACAGCATGAACATCAGGAAGCCGACCGAGACCAGACCCATCACACCCAGCACACGCGCCACCATCTCCAGCGGCAGGTGCTTGCTGAAGGCGGCAACGGCGACCGTCCACAGCGTGAGGATGAAGGCCCACAGCAGCAGCGAACCTTCGTGTCCGCCCCACACCGCCGCCACACGATAAATGACCGGCAGCTGCGAGTTGGAATGCTGCGCCACGTACAGCACCGAGAAGTCGTTGATGATGAAGGAGTAAGTAAGACAGGCGATGGCGATGCCGACGAACACGAACTGCCCGTTCGCCAGCGTGCGCGCCGTGCCCATGAATACCTCGTTGCCGCGTGCCGCACCGAGGATGGGCAACACGCCCTGCACAATGGCGATGAACAGGGCGACGACTAGTGCAAAACTACCGATCTCTGGAATCATGCTGGCGCTTTCTAAGATTATTTTGTTGTGGCGGGTGTTGCGTTGCCGGCTGCGGCTTTGGCATCTTCGGCTTTCTTGATCGCATCCATCGCTTCGGGCGGCATGTAGTTCTCGTCATGCTTGGCGAGCACTTCCTCGGCCACGAATATATTGTCGGCATTGAGCTTGCCCTGCGCGACCACGCCCTTACCTTCCTTGAACAGGTCGGGCAGGATGCCCTTGTATTCCACTTCCATGGAATTTGCAGTGTCGGTGATCTTGAAGTGTACGGTCAGTCCGTCTTTCTGACGCTGCACACTGCCCTCTTCCACCATGCCGCCGATGCGGAAGTTGCGTTCCTGCGGCGCTTCCTTGTTGTAGACCTGGGTCGGCGTGAAATACAGGCTGACGTTGTTCTTCAGCGCGAACAGCACCAGTCCTACCGCTGCCGCCACAAGGGCGACACCTACCAATATCCAGGCCAGTCGTTTCTGTCTCGGTGTCATCACTCGTCCCCGCTTTCGTTCATCAATCGCAACTGGCGCAATGCCAACTGCCTTCTGTGCCTGACCATGGCGATCTCGATCAAAAGTACCAGCAGCGTCACGCCGTAGGAACCCCAGACATAGAACGCGTAACCGTTCATGTAGAAGAATTCGGACATTGTCATTGCTTCACCTCCTGCAATTCTTTAACCCACTGCGTATTCGCTTCACGCTCCAGGATGATGCTGCGCACGCGCGTCAACGCCACGGCGATGGCATACAGCCAGCAGGCGGCCAGCACCATGAACATCCCCTGCTGCATGGCGACATGCATGCTGGTGCCGGTCATCTTGATGGTCGCGCCCTGATGCAGCGTGTTCCACCATTGCACCGAGTAATAGATGATGGGCACGTTCACCGAGCCGACGATGGCGAGCAAGGCGCTGGCCTTGTCCGCGCGGCGCGGGTCTTCGATGGATGCCTGCAGCGCGATGAAGCCGAGATAGAGGAACAGCAGGATCAGTTCGGAAGTCAGGCGCGCATCCCACACCCACCACGCGCCCCACATCGGCTTGCCCCACAACGCGCCGGTCCACAGCGAGATGAAGGCGAACAGCGCACCGGTCGGTGCCAGCGCGGAGGCCATCATGGAAGAGAGTCGGGTCTTGAAGATCAATCCGAGCGCGGCATAACCGGCCAGAATGAGATAGAGGAACATGGACAGGATGGAGGCCGGCACATGGATGAAGATGATGCGGTAGGCCTCGCTCTGTATGGCGTCGGTCGGCGCGACGAAGAAGCCGATGTACAGGCCGGCCACGAACAACAGCCCTGCGGGCCACGCGAACCAGGGAATCAGTTTTCCCGCCAGACCGTAAAAGGTGGAGGGGGCAGAATATTTAAACCAGTTGATCGCCAATCTTCATCACTCCATCGAAATTCGCAACGCCTGGGCTGCCACAAAGGGCGAGAACACCAGCGCAAACAACAAGAACGCACCCAACAACGACAAGTTGGATGCCGCGTCCATACCACCACTTACTGCTTCGACCGCGCCCGCGCCAAAGATCAGCACGGGGATGGTCAACGGCAACACCAGCAACGAAACCAGCACACCGCCACCGCGCAGGCCCAGCGTCAGCGCCGCACCGACCGCGCCTATCATGCTCAGCACCGGCGTACCCAGCAACAAAGCCAGCATCAGCACACCGATCGCATCGGCAGGCATGTCGAACTGCAGTCCCAGCACCGGGGCGATCAGCACCAGCGGCAGACCGGACAGCATCCAGTGCGCGACGATCTTGCCCAGCACCATCATGGTCAGCGATTGCGGCGCCAGCATCATCTGCTCCAGCGTGCCGTCGATATGGTCCGCCGAGAACATGCGCGGCAGCGACAACATCGACGCCAACAGTGCGGCGACCCACAACACGCCACCGGCCATCTTGCGCAACATGTCCGGCTCCGGCCCGACACCGAGCGGGAACAGGCTGACCACCATCACGAAGAAGATTAGCGTGGTCAGCACGTCTGCACGGCGACGCATCGCCAGCAACAGATCGCGCCGTATCACCAAACCCAACAGACCGAACACGGAGAGACGGCTCATGACAGCAGCAACTCCCGTGTTTCGATACCCGCCACATGCAAAGGTTGATGCGTGGTGAATATCGTCATGCCGCCGTTCGACAGATGTTCTCCGATAAGTTCCTGCATGAGGTCTACTGCCCCCACATCAAGTGCGGTCAAAGGCTCGTCCAATATCCACAATGCGGCATCGACCACCAGCAGGCGACTCAGCGCGACACGGCGTCGCTGGCCCTGTGACAGCACGCGCACCGGCAGATGTTCCTTGCGGCGCAGCCCCATGCGGCGCAAGGCATCCAGCGCCGCTTTCTCGCCGAGCTGCACGCCGGACAGGCCCGCCGTCAGCAGCAGGTTCTCCAGCGCGCTCAGTTCGTCCTTGATCGCGTTCAGGTGACCGAGGTAGCAAGTCTGCGCATGGAAATCTTCGTCCCATTCCTCGACGTTGCGACCGCACCAATGCACCGCACCAGCCACCGGTTGCACGAAACCGCACAGCGCGCGCAGCAAGGTGGTCTTGCCCTTGCCGTTCTCGCCCTGCACCTGCATCAGTTCGCCGCCGGAAAGCGTGAAGCTGAGGCCGCTGAACAGGCGATGGTCGCCACGTTCGCAGGCCAGATCGATCACTTCCAGTTTGGGGGACGCTTGCATGGAATCTGCAGGTTCGGCTCAATAAAAAAGAACGCGGGATTATATACGATAGCGCCAGCCCCATGCGCCGCCCCTTGACCGCCGTTCACAAAGGCTTTTCACCATGAAAAACGCCGCTCGGTGAGCGGCGTTCGTTCGGTGCTTCAATAATCGTTTATTTCACGTTGTCGTCGGCAAAGGCCTTGATCGTGATATCGGCAGCCGCCTTGGCATCGGCCAGATAAGCGGACAGCAGCGCCTCGCCGGTGACTTGACGCATCTGCTGCGTATAACGTTCACGCTTGGCAGGATCGATACTCTCCACATCCTTGACCGAGTCGATACGCACGATGACATAACCGCTCTTCACATCGACCATGCCCACATATGCCGGCAGCTTGCTGGTGTCCGCCAGGAAGATCTGCTGCAACAGGGTCGGATCGAGATCGGAACGCTGCGCACGCGACAACTTCAGGCCGCTCTTCCAGACCATCTTTTTCTTCTCGCCAGCCTGCAAGCCTGCCAGGGTCTGCTTGCCCTGCTCTTCTGCAGCCTGCAGCGCTGCGCGATGCTGCAGCAACTTGCGGATACCGGAAGCGACTTCCGCAAAGGGGCGCACCGAAGCGGGCTGATAGGTCGTGACATGCGCAGCCAGCAGGGTGTTCGGCTTCACTTCGACCGCTGCGGTGTTGCGCTTGTTCTTCACCGCATCTTCAGAGAAGACCGCTTCCAGAACCTTGGCTGACCACAGCTCGCCGGGTTGCTGATCACGGCTCAGCCATTGACCCGACACCACTTTGGCGCCGACCAGTTCGGCCGCCGGCTTGAGGCTGTCGCTCTGCTCATAGACGGTATCGTTGAATCGTTCCGCGAGTTCGGCGAACTGGTCTGCCGCCTGTTGCGCGCGCAGGCGCTGCGCTATCAGCGCACTCACTTCTTTCAGAGGCTGCGCCTTGGACGGCTTGACCGCTGTCACCTTGATGATGTGATAACCGAAATCGGTCTGCACCAGATCGCTGATCTGGCCGACCTGCATCGAGAACACCGCGTCGTCGAACGGCTTGACCATCATGCCGCGCGCGAACATACCCAGATCGCCACCGTTCACTGCCGAACCGGGGTCCTGCGAATGCTCTTTGGCCAATGCCGCGAACTTTGCCGGCGCAGACTTCACATCTGCCAGCAGTAGCTCGGCCTGTTGTTTGGCCGCCTGCTTTTCCGCTTCGCTCGCCTGTGCTGCGACCGCGATCAGGATGTGGGCAGCCTGGCGCTGTTCTTGCGTGCTGAATTCGCTCAGATGCTCGTCGTAGTAAGCCTTGATCTCGGCAGCCGCCGGCTCGATCTTGTCTGCCAATGCATCGGCGGAGAAGAGCACGTATTCGACTTGCGCGCGCTCAGGCAACTCGAACTGCTGGGGATTCTGCTCGTAGTATTTCTGTACATCGGCATCCGCCACGACCGCGCTCTTCAGGAAAGCGTCCATAGCGAGTGTGCTGACCGAAACCACGCGCTGCTGCTCATTGAGACGGATCAGCGTTTCCGCAGTCGTATCGGCGGCAAAACCATTCTGTGCATAGGCATCGGTCAATTGACGGTTCAGGATGTCCTGACGCACGCGATATTCGAACAGCTCGGGCGACATGCCCTGTGCGCGCAAAGCGGCTTCGTACATCTGCTTGTCGAAACGGCCGTCTTTCTGGAATGCGCCGACACCGGCGATGATCTGGGCGATCTGCTCGTCGCTCACCGTCAGGCCCTCTGCTTTGGCATTCGCCAGCAACAGATGCTGTGTGGCCAGACCTTCCAGCACGGAGCGCTTGATCTCCGGGCGGTCGAACAATGCGGGATCGAAATTCTCGCCGGCCAGCTCCTGCATGCGACGACGCTGCTGCATGAGCGCATCCTCGAATTCCGCTTGGCCGATCTGGGTGTCGTTCACCGTCGCCATCACGCCGGCATCGCCGGAGTTCTGGTACGAATCAAGGCCCCAGAATGCGAAAGGCAAAATGATAAGCACTAGTACGACCTGTACTACACGCTTTCTTTCATGCACAAAATTGAACATAGAGACACCTGTGTCAAAAGATTGATGCGAAACGTGCACCACATAAGAAAAAAGGCGAACTTTCGTTCGCCTTTGTTTGGCGGAGTGGACGGGACTCGAACCCGCGACCCCCGGCGTGACAGGCCGGTATTCTAACCAACTGAACTACCACTCCATAAACCTTTGCTGCAATTTCCTTTACTGGTGGGTGCTGACGGGTTCGAACCGCCGACCATCGCCTTGTAAGGGCGGTGCTCTACCAGCTGAGCTAAGCACCCTCGGAAAGCGGCGCATTATACAGAAACTTTTCCCTTTGCCAACGGCCCTGCACAAAAAAACTTCCACACGTTCCGGCTGGCAAAAAAATACGCGGCGGCGATGTGCTCGCCGCCGCGTATTTCGACGCATCAATGCTTGACTGCGACCGGTGCTGCAGCGTCCACGATGGCAGGCGCTGCGGTGTCAGCCGCCGTCTCCGGCAACGGTTCCGGCTTGCGTTCCAGTGCAATCTCCAGCACCTGCTCGATCCACTTGACCGGATGGATGTCGAGCTTGTTCTTCACATTGTCCGGTATATCCACCAAGTCCTTCACGTTCTCTTCCGGGATCAGCACGACCTTGATGCCGCCTCGCTGCGCTGCCAGCAACTTCTCCTTCAAACCGCCGATAGGCAACACCTCACCGCGCAAGGTGATCTCGCCGGTCATCGCCACATCGGCTCGCACCGGGATGTCGGTCAGTGCGGACACCATGGCGGTGCAGATACCGATACCGGCACTGGGACCGTCCTTGGGTGTCGCGCCTTCCGGCAGGTGGATATGCAGATCCTTCTTCTCGTAGAAGTTGTCCGCGATACCCAGCGTGCGCGCACGGCGACGCACCACGCTCAATGCCGCCTGAATGGACTCCTGCATCACCTCGCCCAGCTTGCCGGTGGTGGTGGTCTTGCCCTTGCCCGGCAACACGGCAGTCTCGATGGTCAGCAACTCGCCGCCCACCTCGGTCCATGCCAGACCGGTGACCTGACCGACTTGATTGTTCTTCTCCGCGATACCGTAGCTGTAGCGGCGCACGCCCAGATACTTGTCCAGATTGCGCGCGGTGACCGTGACCTTCTTCGCCTCACCCTTGATCAGCAACGCCTTGACGATCTTGCGGCAGATCTTGGACAGCTCGCGTTCCAGTCCGCGTACACCAGCCTCGCGCGTGTAGTAACGCAGGATGTCGCGTATGGCGCTTTCGGATACGCTGGCCTCTTCCGGTTTCAGGCCGCTGTTCTTGATCGCCTTGGGCAGCAGATAGCGTATGGCAATGTTGACCTTCTCGTCTTCCGTATAGCTCGACACATGGATCACTTCCATACGGTCCAGCAGCGGACCGGGGATGTTCATGCTGTTGGAAGTGGCAACGAACATCACGTCGGACAGGTCGTATTCAACTTCGACGTAGTGGTCGACGAAGGTATGGTTCTGCTCGGGATCGAGCACTTCCAGCAGCGCCGACGACGGATCGCCACGGAAATCCATGCCCATCTTGTCCACTTCGTCGAGCAGGAACAGCGGGTTCTTCACCCCGACCTTGCTCATGTTCTGCAGGATCTTGCCCGGCATGGAACCGATGTAGGTGCGACGGTGACCTCGGATCTCGGATTCGTCGCGCACACCGCCCAGCGACATGCGCACGAACTTGCGGTTGGTGGCACGCGCGATGGATTGACCCAGCGAGGTCTTGCCCACGCCCGGCGGACCGACCAGACACAGGATGGGTGCCTTCATCTTGTCCACGCGCTGTTGCACCGCCAGATACTCGACGATGCGTTCTTTTACTTTTTCCAGACCGTAGTGGTCGGCTTCCAGGATGCCTTCGGCGTGCTTGAGATCGGTGTCGATCTTGGTCTTCTTCTTCCACGGCAGACCGATCAGGATGTCGATGTAGTTGCGCACCACGGTCGCTTCGGCGGACATGGGCGACATGAGCTTGAGCTTCTTCAACTCGGCTTCAGCTTTGGCGCGCGCATCCTTGGGCATGTGCGCAGCCTTGATCTTCTTCTCGATCTCTTCGATGTCGGCACCGTCCTCGCCCTCGCCCAGTTCCTTCTGGATGGCTTTGACTTGCTCGTTCAGGTAGTACTCGCGCTGGCTCTTCTCCATCTGGCGCTTGACGCGACCACGGATGCGCTTCTCGACCTGCATGATGTCCAGCTCAGCTTCCAGCAGACCCAGCAGATGCTCCAGACGCTTGCGCACGTCGAAGATCTCCAGCACTTCCTGTTTCTGTTCCAGCTTGAGCGGCAGGTGTGCGGCGATGGTGTCGGCCAGACGACCGGCGTCGTCGATACCCGCCAGCGAGGTGAGTATCTCGGGCGGGATTTTCTTGTTCAGCTTCACGTATTGGTCGAACTGGCTGATCAGCGCGCGGCGCATCGCCTCGGCTTCGCTGTCGGGATGTTCGTCCACCGGGATCGCCTCGATGGTGGCATCCAGATGCGACTTGTCATCGAACACATCGATCACACGCGCGCGCTGCGTGCCTTCCACCAGTACTTTGACGGTGCCGTCGGGCAGCTTCAGCATCTGCAGGATGTTGGCGATGCTGCCGATGCGGTAGATGTCTTCGGTGGCAGGCTCGTCTTTCGCCGCCGATTTCTGCGCGACCAGCACGATACTCTTGCCAGCCTCCATCGCGGCCTCCAGCGCCTTGATGGACTTGGCCCGCCCGACGAACAGAGGGATGACCATGTGCGGAAACACCACTACATCGCGCAAGGGCAGCAATGGATACTGGTCTGAAGAGGGTGTTTTTTCGGATTCGGTCATGGCAGTCACTTCGCTATAAAAGGTTGTGTTCGCCACATTGGGCCGGGGCCGGATAAATCAACCCCTCCCATCACATGGATTTCATGCGGCTTTCGGGGTATCCGCGTACATCACGATAGGCTGGATCTCGCCAGCACCGTTCTGGTCCAGCACAACTTTTTCTACATTCTCTGCGGTCGGCAGATCGAACATGGTGTCCAGCAGTGCCAGTTCCAGGATGGAGCGCAGGCCGCGTGCGCCTGTCTTGCGTGCCAGCGCCTTCTTGGCGATGGCGTTCAGCACGCCCTCGCGGAACTCGAGCTCGACGCCTTCCATCGCGAACAACTTCTGATACTGCTTGGTCAACGCGTTCTTCGGTTCGGACAGGATCTGGATCAGCGCCGCCTCATCCAGCCCTTCCAAGGTCGCCACCACTGGCAGACGACCCACGAACTCGGGGATCAGACCGAACTTGATCAAGTCTTCCGGCTCGACCAGGCTGAATGTCTTGCCCACATCCTTGTTGTCGTCGCGCTTGGCCACGTTGGCGGAGAAACCGATACCGGCTTTCTCGGAACGGTTGCGTATCACCTTCTCCAGACCGTCGAACGCACCGCCGCACACGAACAGGATGTTAGAGGTATCGACTTGCAGGAACTCGGTGTTCGGGTGCTTGCGCCCGCCCTGAGGAGGGATGGATGCCTTGGTGCCTTCGATCAGCTTGAGCAATGCCTGCTGCACGCCCTCGCCCGACACGTCGCGCGTGATGGAAGGGTTGTCCGACTTGCGCGAGATCTTGTCGATCTCGTCGATGTAAACGATACCGCGCTGCGCCTTCTCCACGTCGTAATCGCAGGCCTGCAACAGCTTCTGGATGATGTTCTCGACGTCTTCGCCGACATAGCCGGCCTCGGTCAGCGTGGTGGCATCGGCCATCACGAACGGTACATTCAACAGACGCGCCAGGGTCTGCGCCAGCAGCGTCTTGCCGGAACCGGTCGGACCGATCAGCAGGATGTTGCTCTTCGACAGTTCGACGCCGTCGTCATTCTTGTGATTCAGCCGCTTGTAGTGGTTATAGACCGCCACGGAAAGGATCTTCTTGGCCATGGGCTGGCCGATCACATATTCATCCAGACGCGCGCATATCTCGTGCGGGGTCGGCAGGTCCTTCTTCTCGGCGCTCTCGGTGCCGATGGCGTTCTGCGTCTCCTCGCGGATGATGTCGTTGCACAACGCGATGCATTCGTCGCAGACGAACACCGACGGCCCGGCGATCAGCTTCTTCACCTCGTGCTGGCTCTTGCCGCAGAAGGAGCAATACAGCAGCTTCTCACCCTTGTTCTTTTCAGATGTCATCTCTTCACCTCCATACCTGACAGCGGCAGTCTGCCGGCCTTATCAAGCTCGTTTATCCAACACCTTGTCGATCAAACCATACGCCATCGCCTCTTGCGCCGGCAGGAAGTTGTCGCGCTCGCTGTCGCGTGCGATCTCTTCCACCGTGCGACCGGTGTGCTCGGCCATCAACTTGTACAGTTGCTCGCGCAGACTGAGGATGTACTTGGCATGGATCTCGATATCGCTCGCCTGCCCCTGGAAGCCGCCCAGTGGCTGATGGATCATCACGGTAGAGTTGGGCAACGCGTAACGCTTGCCCTTCTCACCCGCCTGCAGCAGGAAGGCGCCCATGGAAGCGGCCATGCCGATACACATGGTGGAGACCTGCGGCTTGATGAACTGCATCGTGTCATAGATCGCCATACCGGCAGAGATAGAGCCGCCGGGCGAATTGATGTACAGATGGATGTCCTTTTCCGGATTCTCCGACTCCAGGAACAACAGTTGCGCCACCACCAGGTTCGCCACGTAATCGTTGATCGGGCCGACCAGGAAGATGATCCGCTCCTTGAGCAGGCGCGAATAGATGTCGTAGGCGCGCTCGCCGCGACCACTGGTCTCTACCACCATCGGGACCAAGCCCGAATCCTGCGGTTCCATCATGCCGCCGAGTGCGCCGTACGTCATCTTCAGTTCCCCATCAGTTCGTTCAGTTTTACTTCTTGCTCGGTCACCTTGGCACCCGCCATCACCCAAGCGACCACATTGTCTTCCAGTGCCAGATTCTCCAGCTCCTGCATGCGGGCAGGTTCGGCGCGGTACCAGCTGCGCACCTCGTCCGGACGCTCGAAGCTCTGCGCATATTCCTCGATCAAAGCCTCGACCTGTTCCGGGGTGGCTTTCAGGTTCTGCTGCTTAACAAGTTCAGCAAGAATCAGGCCAAGCTTCACACGCGACTCGGCACGCTCCAGAAACATCTCCGCCGGCAGCTTCATACCCTTGGGGATCTTCATGCCACGGGCTTCCATATCGCGCATGGATTGCTCCATCAGACGCTGTGCTTCGCCTTGCAGCAGGGAAGTCGGCACTTCCAGTTGCGCCACTTTGAGCAGCACGGCCATCACGCTTTCCTTGTTGCGCACTTTGACGCGGCGCTGTGCTTCACGACTGACATTGTCGCGAATCTCTTGTTTGAACTTCTCCACATCGCCGTCCGCCACGCCGACGGATCTGACGAAGTCGGCATCGACCTCGGGCAGTTGCGGCTCTTCCACTTTATGCACCGTGATGGTGAAAGTGACTTGTTTGCCCGCCACATCCTTGCCGTGGTAATCGGCCGGGAAAGTCATGTCGAAGGACTTGGTCTCACCGGCCATGCAGCCGACGATACCGTTCTCGAAGTCGGCCAGCATGCGGCCGGAACCCAGCAACACCTTGAAATCCTTGGCCGAGCCGCCCTCGAACGGCTCGCCGTTCAGCGTGCCGGTGAAATCGATGAGCAACTGGTCGTCGTTCTTTGCGGCACGATCCACGGCCTTGTACACAGCGCGCTGCTTGCGCAGGGTCTTGATCGTGTCCTCGACATCGTCTTCGCTCAGCTTGAAAGCGACGCGGGTGATGCTTTCGCCCTTGATATCGCCGATGACGACTTGCGGATAGACCTCGAAAGTCGCACTGAACTCGATCTCGGGCGCTTTCAGGTCGGTGGTCTTGATCTCGAACTCGGGATAACCGGCCACATCCAGCTTGTTGGCGATCGCAGCTTCAGCGAACGAGCGCTGCAGGGATTCGCCCAGCACTTCCTGCTGCACGGAATCGCCATATTGCTGCTCCAGCACCTTGATCGGTGCCTTGCCGGGACGGAAACCGGAGACTTTGGCGGTGCGGCCCAGACGCTTCAGGCGGCTCTCGACCTCGGTACGGATCTGTTGCTGGGGAATGGTTGCGGTCAGACGGCGCTGCAGGCCGGTCAGAGTTTCTACGTTAGACATACTGATTCCTTCGAATATAGGGAGACATGCGACGATTGAGTCGCAGCGAATGATACATCAAAGCGGATAAATCGGCCTTAATCAGGCCTCATGCGGCGGAATGTGCGACAACCCCCATACATCACGGTTGTATTCCATGATGGTACGGTCGCTGGAGAACTTGCCGCTGGTCGCCGTATTGATGATGCTCATGCGGGTCCAGGCATCCTGGTCGCGGTAAGCCTCGGCCACACGCTCTTGGGCATCCACATAGCTGCGGAAATCGGCCACGGTCAGCCAGGGATCGTGCGGATTGAGGATCGCATCCACGATAGGCTGGAACAGGCCGGGCGCAAACAGGTTGAAGTGATTGCAGCACAACAGTTCGACCACGCGCCGCAGATCGTCGTCCGCCGCCACGATGGCCGCCGGATCGTAATGTCCACGGGTCGCCTCGACCTCCTCGGCAGTCAGGCCGAACAGGAAGAAGTTGTCGTCACCCGCCTCTTCGCGGATCTCGATGTTCGCACCGTCCAGCGTGCCGATGGTCAGGGCACCGTT
>VMTA01000013.1 GCA_013791855.1 Sideroxydans sp. | reverse complement strand
GGCACAGACGACCAGCAATATCTTCATCACCAACCTGCTGACATCATTCTCGTTCGCGCTGCTGTTTCTGGTTCTGATCAGCAAGCTGACGCGCAACCTGTCGCGCCCGTTGGACGAACTCTCCGAAAGCATGGCGCGCGCGCAACGCGGCGAGATCGGAGTGCGCGCCGAACCGAGTGGTCCGCGCGACATCGCGCGCATGGCGCACGCATTCAACCGCATGATGTCGGAGCTGGAAGAGCGCGAGGCGGCATTACGTATCGCCGCGACAGCCTTTGAAGCCGAGGAAGGCATGATGGTCACCGATGCGCAAGCGAACATCATCCAGATCAATCAGGCATTCACCGAGCTGACCGGTTATACGGCCGAGGAAGTCATAGGGAAGAGCCCGGCCATCCTGAGGTCGGATCGTCAGAGCGGGGTGTTCTTCGAACGGATGTGGGCCAGCTTGCAGCGTGACCGCAGCTGGCAGGGGGAGATATGGAACCGCCGCAAGAACGGCGAGATATTCCCCGCATGGCTGAGTATCACGGCCGTGGTGGACAAGGACGGCAATGTGACAAACTACGTCGGTGCCTACGTGGACTTCACCGAACGCAAGAAAGCCGAGAACGAGATCCATCATCTGGCGTTCTACGACCCGCTCAGCCAGCTGCCCAACCGGCGTCTGCTGCTGGATCGTTTGCGTCAGGGCATCGCCAGCGGTGCGCGCAACCATACCGGCGGCGCGCTCATGTTCCTCGATCTGGACAACTTCAAGACGCTGAACGATACCAAAGGCCACGGTATCGGCGACCTGTTGCTGATCGAAGTCTCGCGCCGCTTGCAGGCCTGTGTGCGCGAGGGCGATACCGTCGCGCGCTTCGGCGGGGATGAGTTCGTACTGCTGCTGGAAGGGTTGAGCGAGGACAGTGCCCATGCCGCCGTGCAGGCGCGTACGGTGGGCGAAAAGGTATTGCACTCGCTCAGCGAGCCGTATCAGCTCGAAGGTGCGGAATTCCACAGTTCATCCAGCATGGGAATCACGCTGTTCATCAATTACAAAGACACGATGGATGAATTGCTCAAGCAGGCGGATACCGCCATGTACGAAGCGAAGAAATCGGGACGCAACGCGTTGCGCTTCTTCGATCCCGCCATGCAGCAGGAGCTGGAATCGCGCGCGCAGACCGAGGTTGGCCTGCGAGAGGCGTTGCGCCTGCAGGAATTCGAACTGTATTACCAGCCGCAGGTCGATCAGCTCGGGCACGTCATCGGCGCCGAGGTGCTGCTGCGCTGGATCCATCCCGAGCGCGGCCTGATCCCGCCGCTGCAGTTCATCCCTCTGGCGGAAGAGAACGGGTTGATCCTGCCTATCGGCAGGTGGGTGCTGGAAACGGCCTGTCGGCAGATCAGTGTCTGGGCGCAAGATGATGCGACACGCGATCTGCGGCTAGCTGTGAACGTCAGTGCTCGGCAATTCCGTCAGGCGGATTTTGTGCAGCAGGTGCAGGAGATATTGGCAAGGACAGCCATCGATCCGAGCCGACTCAAGCTGGAATTGACCGAGAGCGTGTTGCTGGATGACATCGGCGACAGTATCGCCAAGATGTACTCGCTCAAGGAGCTTGGCATCAGCTTCTCCATGGATGATTTCGGTACGGGATATTCCTCGCTGGCCTATCTGACACGATTGCCTCTGGACCAGCTCAAGATCGACCAGTCCTTCGTGCAGCACATCGGCACCAAGTCATCCGATGCAGCCATCATCCAGACCATCATCGGCATGGCGAACAATCTGGGTATGGAAGTGATCGCGGAGGGGGTGGAAACGCAGGCGCAGCGCGATTTCCTGGAATGGAACGGTTGCAAGCTGTATCAGGGATACCTGTTCAGCAAGCCTGTGCCGCTGGCTGAGTTTAAGCAGAAATACGGCCTATAAAAAAAGACCGGACATTTTGCAACGTCCGGTCTTCTGGATGACTTTCTGGAGCAATCTTATTTTGCAGCGCGTTCCGCAGACTGCACGGTGTTCGCCACCAGCATGGTGATGGTCATCGGGCCCACACCGCCGGGTACCGGTGTGATGCACCCGGCCACATCCTTGGCAGACTCGAAATCCACATCACCGCACAACTTGCCATTCTCCATGCGATTGATGCCCACATCGATCACGGCAGCGCCCGGCTTGATCATGTCACCGGTGATCATCTTCGGACGTCCGGTGGCGACCACCAGAATGTCGGCGTCGCGCGTGAACTTGGCAAGGTCTTGCGTTTTGGAGGTGCAGATGGTGACCGTGGCATTGTGCTGCAACAGCAACAGTGCCATCGGTTTGCCCACGATGTTGCTGCGTCCGACCACCACGGCATGCTTGCCTTCGATGACCACGCCGCTCTTCTGTAGTAGCACCAGCGAGCCGTAAGGGGTGCAGGGTGCGAAGCGCATGTTGCCGGTAGCCAGCGCACCCACATTCAACGGATGGAAGCCGTCCACGTCCTTTTCAGGGTTGATGGCATTCAGCACCTTGTCGCTGTCGATGTGTTTCGGCACCGGCAATTGCACCAGCAGGCCGTGGATCTTGGGGTCGTTGTTGAGTGCATCGATCTGTGCCAGCAAGGCGGCTTCGCTGGTGTCGGCAGGCAGCGCGATGTGCTCGGAATGCAGTCCCAGTTCTGCGCAGGCTTTCACCTTGTTGGCGACGTAGACCTTGGAGGCGGGGTCTTCGCCGACGATGATGACCGCCAGGCCGGGGGTGATGCCGCGCGCCTTCAACGCGTCGGCGCGAACCTTCCATTCGGCGCGTACTTCCTGCGCGATGGCTTTACCGTCGATGATGCGTGCGGTCATCTCTTTACTCCTGATCAGAACTCGGGTTTTACTTTGGCGTTGTTGTAGTTATCAACGCCTTCCATGATCTCTTTGCGTGCTTCTTCGATGCCTTCCCAGCCACCGATCTTGACCCACTTGTTGGGTTCCAGATCCTTGTAATGCGCGAAGAAATGTTCGATCTGCTTGAGGACGATCTCGGGTAGTTCGCTGTAATCCTTCAAGCCGCGATACAGGGTGGAAAGTTTGTCCACCGGCACAGCCAGCACTTTGGCGTCGAAGCCGGATTCATCTTCCATCTTCAGCACAGCCAGCGGACGGCAGCGTACGACCACGCCGCTGTTCAGCGGAACCGGGGTGATCACCAGCACATCGACCGGATCACCGTCGTCCGACAAGGTGTGCGGGATGTAGCCGTAGTTGCAGGGGTAGTGCATCGCGGTGTTCATGAAGCGGTCGACGAAGATCGCGCCGGAGTCCTTGTCGACTTCATACTTGACCGGCTCACCGTGTTGCGGGATCTCGATGATGACGTTGAAATCGTCGGGAAGGTTGTTGCCGGAAGGTACTTTGTTCAAACCCATGATGCGCCGCCTTTGCCATAAAAAATGAAGGCGCGGATTGTACCACCGGGCAGGGTTAAGCCCAATACTGGCTACTCGTCGGCCGCGATGACCGGCGCGGCTTCAAGCGCCAGGGTTTCCATTTGGCTTTCATCGATATCCAGCAGGTTCAAACAGCTTGCGCCCAGCTTGCCCCATTCCTGGGTGCGGCTGATGCCGAGCTGCTGCTGGACGAGATGCTCCGCAAGCTGGGTGACGGCGACGAGTTTGCGACTGAGCAAAGGCGGAGGGGAGGTGGTGGCCGCCAGCACACTACGGTCGTGGTGATGGCGTATGGCCAGGCAGATCTCTTCCGGTAACCACCAGCTCTGGGCCAGCACGCAGCCCACGATGGCATGGTTGGTGGGCAATACGGCATCTTCGATCTGGGTGAAATCGAGTCCGGTCTCATTGTTGGCAGAATGCAGTACCGATTCATAGCTGGGCAGGCGTTTGAGCAGGACAGGGATGCCGCAGTCGCGGAACAGCCCGTAGGTATAGGCATCTTCGGGAGCCAGTTCGAGTGAACCGAAGCGCTGCGCTAGCCAGCCGGAAACGCGCGCAAAGCGCGAAGAGGCATCCCAAAAGCGCTCCATATTCGGCACGGTGGGGAAACTCTTGCGCAGGATGATGCCTGCCACAGCCCGGCTGGCGATGTTCAGCCCGAGTATCACCAACGCATCGTTGACGGAGCGCACCCGCTGCCGAGCCCCGAAATAAGGGGAATTGGCAGTTTTGACCAGACTGGCGGAGAGGCTGACGTCCGAGCAGATGATGCTGGCCAGACGCTGGTAGTCGGGCTCGTCCTTGCGGGCTTCTGCCATGAAGCGATTCAGGATGGCGGGACAGGGCGGGATGCCGAGATCGATCACTGCCTTTTCGACCATCTGGTCGACAGCTGTCGGTGTGGGGGCGTGCAGGTTCAAATCTTGTTGCTCCTTGCTTTCAGCCATATCAGAAGTTCTGAATCCGGCATCGGTTTCGCATAGAAAAATCCCTGAATGGCATCGACGCCCGCCTCGAGCAGTACATCGATCTGTTGCTGGTTCTCGCATCCTTCGGCCACGATAGTCATGCCCAATTCGTGGCCGAGCTGGGTGACGGCTTTGACGACCGATAGGGCGCGACGGTCCTCGGGCAATACGGTCACGAAGGCGCGGTCCAGCTTGAGCTTGCTCGCCGGAATGTCCTTCAGGTTCGCCAGACAGGAATAACCGGTGCCGAAATCATCGATGGACAGGCCCACGCCGGTGGCAATGATCTCTTTCAGGTTCTGCTGAACCGTATCCGAGATGTCCATGAACAGCGACTCGGTCAATTCCAGTTCGATCAAGCCGGGCCTGACGTTTGAACACAACAGGGCGGCATGCAAAGCCTGGGTGAACGCGGGTGAGACCAATTGCGCGCGCGATACATTGATGGCCACCTTGGTCTCGTGTCCGGCATCCTGTAGTGCGCGCGCATGCATCGCGCCCTGCAACAGGCTGAATTCTCCCAGACGGATGATGACCCCGGTCTTTTCCGCCACCGGAATGAACTTCATGGGGGAGATGTTCTCGCCATTGAGTTTGCAGCGCATCAGCGCCTCCACTGCCTCGATCTCGCCATTGGCCCGAATGATCGGCTGGTAGTGGAGGCTGAACCCTCCGGTCTCCAGGGCTTCATGCATGGCACTTTCGATGGAAAGCTCCTCGCGGGCCAAGCTGATACCCAGGCGGCCCGGGATGGGCTCGTCCCCGGAGCAGACGATATTGTTCCCGCCCTTGGATTTGGCCGCGAACATGGCGTGATCGGCCCGTTCCAGCAGGGTGAGCGGGTCTTCATTGGGTTCATGGATGGCGACGCCGATGCTGGCGGTAGGGCGCAGTGTCAGGCTGCCGATATTGAGTGGTTCCTGCACGATACCGGCGAGTTCGACGGCGAACTGGAATGCTTGCTCGCGGTTGAATCCCGGGGCCAGCAACACGAACTCATCACCACCGACCCGTGATATCTCGGCGCGCCCTATTACGCACGGGCGGAAGCGAGTGGCAAGGTTCTCGATCACCTCATCGCCGATCAGATGGCCGAACGATTCGTTGATCTGTTTGAAGCGGTCAAGATCCAGCCAGATCACGGCGAACGTCTGGCGATTGCCGGTCGCTTCGGCAGCCAAGCGCATGGCCGTATGGAAACAGCCAAAGCGGTTCAGGAATCCTGTAAGAGAATCAACGCTATTCATTTACCGTGATGCGGTGCCTGGGTTCTATGGAGCAACTTGATGCTGGCAAGGATAAACCAATTGAGCCTGTCTGCAGAGTGGAATTGAATATCGGCTGAAATGTATCTGGTCATATAGATGTGGTAATGGATCAAGCGCCGGAAAAAAACATTGTCCATGCGGAGTAGTGGGGTTAATATCCGCTCCACTTGGCAAACATATCGAAAGGTATGGGCGCAAAGTCTCCGGCCTAAGGGAAACTATGGTAGCGGGACCGCCGCAGAGACGTCTCTGTCCTGTGACTGTTGTCGCTATATCTCCCCGAAGCTGAACGCATCATTAAGCCAACTGGCATGCCTGAGTACGTGTTGGAAAAGGTTATTGAGCAACTTGAACTTTCAGTGGAGGTGCATATGACTAATGAGGAAGTCTTCTTCAAGTGGTTGCCCGAATACAGCGTCAATATCAAGACGATCGATGATCAACATCAGGAACTGGTCAATATCCTGAACCGCCTTTTCGTGGCGGTATCCAAGCGGGAAGGGAGTAATGCCATCGCGGGGATACTGGACGCCCTGACCAGCTACACCCGAACACATTTCGCGCTGGAGGAAAGATTGATGCGCGAGGCCAAATACAAAGACTTGATCCCCCATATGGAAGAGCACCGCAAGCTGATCACGCAACTGGATGAGCTATGCAATAAGCACATGATGGAAGAAAAGCCGATCTATTTCGAGATGCTCAGCTTCCTGAAGTCCTGGCTCAGGGATCACATCCAGGGGGTGGATACCAAGTACAGTGCAGCGTTACAGCAGTCCGGTTTTTCCGTGGCTTCGTGGGAACGTGAAGCTAGCGCCGAATTCGCCCTCATGTCCGCTTCCAAGAAGTGGTGGGAGGTATGGAAGGTCGCCTGATCGAGTCTTCGATCTGAGCCATCTGTCGGCCGGACGAATGCGGGAAAGATATAGAGTACAGCGAGGAATATATAGGCTCGTGCCTATATATTCCGGCATATATTCCCAGAATGAGGGCGGTGATATTCTCGTCACGCTGCAGGTGGCTTGCTTTTCCGTTATACGGAAGTGGAGCGGTCATGCAACATGTCAAATATCGCACAAGGGACCGCTGCATGATTAGGGAAATTGCAATAGAACAACTCCGTGTCGGGATGTACGTCTACGACCTGAATCTCGCCTGGCAGGCGCATCCGTTCGCATGGCAATGTTTCCTGATTGAAGATGCCGATATGCTGCGCAAGATCGTCGATTCCGGTATCGCCAGGCTCGAGATCGATAACGAGCTTGGGGTCGATGTTGGTGTAACGGATGCTAAGCAGGAACCGGAGGTGCAGAACGAGCCATCTTCGGCAGGACCGACCATCATCGCCAAGCTGTCTCCCGCCGAGCAGTTCGATTTCGCCAGAAACCTGTATGCCAATGCCAACCGGCTGATGCAGGGCATCATGCAGGAAGTGCGCATGGGCAAGCCGGTCGACTTGGCCCAGTGCCAGCCTTTGGTCGACAACATCCTTGATTCGATGTTCAGGTTCCCGTCGACCCTGCTGCCGCTGGCGCAGATGAAGACCAGGGATGAATACACCTTCCAGCATTCCGTTTCAGTCGCGGCCCTGTCTGTCTCGTTCGGACGTGTGTTGGAACTGCCGCGGCGCGAGATCAAGGAAGTCGCACTGGGTGGCTTGTTGCATGATATCGGCAAGGCAACCGTGCCCGGCAAGATTCTAAACAAGCCGGGGAAACTGGATGATGCCGAGTTCACCATCATGAAGAACCATGTGGTGCGCAGCGCCGAGTTGATAAGGGCTATGGATGGCATCAGCGAGATCGCGCTGAATGCGGCGGCGCAGCACCACGAGCGTTTCGACGGAACAGGATATCCGCAGGGCCTGAAAGGTGAGCAGATCAGTCTGCACGGGCAAATGATCGGCATCGTGGATGTCTATGATGCGATCACCTCGCTGCGTGTCTA
This sequence comes from Sideroxydans sp., assembly GCA_013791855.1. Classification (GTDB taxonomy): domain Bacteria; phylum Pseudomonadota; class Gammaproteobacteria; order Burkholderiales; family Gallionellaceae; genus Sideroxyarcus. The sequence continues at coordinate 17,928 of VMTA01000013.1, read as the reverse complement.
CCACAAGCCTATGCCGCCGACTGAGGCGTTGCAGAAAATGTATGAGTGGAGCGGTGCGCATTTCGATCCAAAATTGGTGCAGGCCTTTATCAAGGGGATAGGGATCTATCCGGCCGGCTCGCTGGTGCGCATGGACAGTGACAAGCTGGGTATCGTGCGCGAGGTGCTGCCGGAGAAAATATTGCAGCCCATCGTGCAACTGATCTACGACTGTAAGCGACTGTGCAATATCCCTCCCGAGTTGGTCGATCTGTCGGCCTCGGATGACAGGATCAAGTCGCACGAGTCGTTCGAGGCGTGGGGGATAGACCAGATGCACTGGGCGGAAGCGGGCGCCTGAAAGGCCGCTGCATCAAGGTGGCCGGATGGAAAGCGGATCACGCAGCCAAGCGTGATCCGCTTTGTTTTAAAGCAGCGGCACGATCATCAACGCCACGATGTTGATGATCTTGATCAGCGGGTTCACCGCCGGACCGGCGGTGTCCTTGTAGGGGTCGCCTACGGTGTCGCCGGTGACGGCGGCTTTGTGTGCATCCGAGCCTTTGCCGCCGAAGTTGCCCTCCTCGATGTACTTCTTCGCATTGTCCCAAGCGCCGCCGCCGGTGGTCATCGAGATGGCCACGAAGATGCCGGTGATGATGGTGCCGACCAGCACGCCGCCCAGTGCTTGCGGACCGAGTAACAAGCCCACGATCAGTGGCACGGCGACCGGCAGCAGCGACGGCACGATCATTTCCTTGATAGCTGCCTTGGTCAGCATGTCGACACAGGTGCCGTATTCCGGCTTGGCAGTGCCTGCCATGATGCCGGGGATATCTTTGAATTGACGGCGAACTTCGATCACCACCGAACCGGCGGCGCGGCCAACGGCTTCCATGCCCATCGCGGCGAACAGGTAAGGCACCATGCCGCCGATGAACAGACCGATGATCACCATGTGGTTGGACAGGTCGAAGGTCAGAGCCGGGCCGCCGTGGGTCGCTAGTGCATGGGTATAGTCGGCGAACAGCACCAGTGCCGCCAGACCGGCCGAGCCGATGGCGTAACCCTTGGTCACTGCCTTGGTGGTGTTGCCCACTGCATCGAGCGGATCGGTGATGTTGCGGATCTTTTCATCGAGACCGGCCATCTCGGCGATGCCGCCGGCGTTGTCGGTGATAGGGCCATAAGCGTCCAGTGCCACGATGATGCCCGCCATGGACAACATCGAGGTGGCCGCGATGGCGATGCCGTACAGCCCGCCCAGTTCGAATGCGCCCCAGATCGATAGACAGACAGCGATCACCGGCAGCGCGGTGGACTTCATCGACACGCCCAGTCCTGCGATGATGTTGGTGCCGTGTCCGGTGGTCGAGGCGTTCGCGATATGCTGCACCGGGCTGAACTCGGTGGCGGTGTAGTACTCGGTGATCCACACCATCGCCGCGGTCAGCGCGAGACCGATCAGCGAAGCCAGGTACAGATCCATCGACGATACAAGTTGTCCGTCTATCATCACGCCGTCACCCAGTATCCAGGTGGTGACCGGATAGAACGCGACCACGGCCAATGCACCGGAGACCAGCAAGCCGCGATAGAGCGCGTTCATGATCTTGCCGCCTTCGTGCGCCTTCACGAAGAAGGTGCCGATGATGGAAGCGATGATGGACACGCCGCCCAGCACCAGCGGATAGACCACGGCCTCGGGCGAGCCGGTGATGAGCAGGCCGCCCAGCACCATGGTGGCGATGATGGTCACCGCATAGGTCTCGAACAGGTCGGCCGCCATGCCTGCACAGTCACCCACGTTGTCACCGACGTTGTCGGCGATCACTGCCGGGTTGCGCGGATCGTCCTCGGGGATGCCCGCTTCCACCTTGCCAACCAGATCCGCGCCGACATCCGCGCCCTTGGTGAAGATGCCGCCACCGAGACGGGCAAAGATGGAGATCAATGAGCCGCCGAACGCCAGGCCGACCAGGGCATGGGTCGCTTCGTTGGTGCTGGCTCCCATCACGAGCGTGAGGAATGCGTAGTAACCGGCCACGCCCAGTAGACCCAAGCCGACCACCAGCATGCCAGTGATCGCGCCACCCTTGAAGGCTACGTTCAACGCGGCGTTCAGCCCGTCATTGGCGGCCTGTGCGGTACGGATGTTGGCGCGCACCGAAACGTTCATACCGATGTAGCCGGTCAGACCGGACAATGTCGCGCCGAGCAGGAAGCCGACGGCGGTCTGCCAGCCCAGCGCGATGAAGATCGCCACCAGCAGGATGGCACCGACGATGGCGATGGTGGTGTACTGCCGGTTCAGGTAGGCCTGTGCGCCTTCCTGTACCGCCGCCGCGATCTCGCGCATGCGGTCGTTGCCGGTCGGCAGGCCCAATATCCATTTGATCGAAATGCCGCCGTAGAGCAACGCGGCGATGGCGCACAACAACGCAAAACCGAGAGCAGATGACATCGTTACCTCCCCAAGTTAAAACCGCCCCTTGCGGAGCGGTGTCAGTTTAGATCTTGAACACAGGCAGTTTGGCGGGCACTGCCACATTCTTCAGTTGCACATACTGCGGCAAGCCATCCTTGTAGGTCGGATAGTCTTCGCCTTTGATTAGCGGTGTCAGATAGTCGCGGCACTTGTCGGTGATACCGAACCCGTCCTTGGTGATGAAGTTGCGCGGCATGAACTTCTCCACATTGGCGACTTTGGAGAGCGGCGCGACGCCTATCTTCCATTTATAGGGCTTGTCGGAAGTGCGCATGATGGCGGGCATGACGGCGTTCTCGCCCTTGATCGCCAGTTCGACGGCCGCCTTGCCCAGCGCGTAAGCCTGTTCCACGTCTGTCTTCGAGGCGATGTGGCGGGCAGCGCGCTGCAGGTAGTCGGCGACCGCCCAATGGAACTTGTAGCCGAATGCTTCTTTCACCATGTTGGCGACGACCGGTGCGGCACCGCCTAGCTGCGCATGACCGAAAGCATCGCGTGTGCCTTGTTCGGCCAGGAATTTCCCATCCGGGTAATGACAGCCTTCCGAGACGACGACGGTGCAGTAGCCATGTTTCTTCACCATGCTGTTCACCTTGGCGAGGAATTTCTTCTGGTCGAAGGGGATCTCGGGGAACAGGATGACGACCGGGATGCCTTGTTCTTCAGCCAGTCCGCCGGCAGCGGCGATCCAGCCCGCGTGGCGTCCCATCACTTCCAGCACGAACACCTTGGTCGAGGTCTTTGCCATGGAGCGCACGTCGAACCCGGCTTCCAGTGTGGAAATGGCGATGTACTTGGCGACCGAGCCGAAGCCGGGGCAGCAGTCGGTGATCGGAAGGTCGTTGTCCACGGTCTTGGGTACATGGATGGCCTGCACCGGATAGCCCATCTTCTCCGACAGTTGCGAGACCTTGTAGCAGGTGTCGGCGGAATCTCCTCCGCCGTTGTAGAAGAAGTAGCCGATGTTGTGCGCTTTGAAGATATCGATCAGGCGCTGGTATTCACGTTTGTTCTCTTCCAGCCCCTTGAGTTTGAAGCGGCAGGAACCGAACGCGCCGGAAGGCGTGTTGCGCAGTGCGGCAATGGCTTTGGCGGATTCTTTGGAGGTGTCGATCAGGTCTTCGGTGAGGGCGCCGATGATGCCGTTGCGTCCCGCATATACTTTTCCGATCTGGTCTTTGTGCTTGCGTGCCGTCTCGATGACGCCGCAGGCCGAGGCATTGATGACGGCGGTAACGCCGCCGGACTGGGCATAGAACGCATTCTTTTTTGCCATGTTATGCTTCCCTCGCAGGTTGATGAAGATTATGCTCATCTTACGCCGATTTTATTTCAGTGGTCGAGGTCGGGCAGATTTGATATTCATCAAATTCTAGCGAGGAGCGTTTCGATAGAATGCGCGACCTGTTTATAAAAAAGATTATCTCTGGAGAGTGGAATGGCGATCGAACTGTTCAACAACGGCAAGCATCTTTGCCTGATTTTTGATGACTTGGTGGATGATTCAATGGGCGAGGCGGTGCAAGCCAATCAGTTCCTGATCATCGACAACGAGCATGGGGCATTGATCGACCCGGGCGGCAACATGACCTACAACGGTCTGTTGATGGAGATGCATAACTATTTCGCGCCCAAGAACCTTGATTACATCCTGGCGTCGCATGCTGATCCGGACATCATCGCTTCGGTCAACAAATGGATGATCCATTCCGAATGCAAGGTGATGATCTCCAAGCTGTGGGCGCGTTTTGTGCCGCACTTTTGCAGCGTGGGCAATTCAGCCGGTCGTGTGGAAGGTATTCCCGATGAAGGGATGATATTGCCTTTGGGCAATTCGGTCATCAAGGCGATCCCCGCGCACTTCATGCACTCTGAAGGCAACTTCCAGTTCTATGATCCGGTCAGCAAGATCCTGTTCACCGGCGACATGGGGGCTTCCATCGTGCCGCATACCGAGGTCGATACACCGGTGGAGGATTTCAAGTCGCACATCCAGTATATGGAAGGCTTCCACAAACGCTACATGATCTCCAACAAGATCTGCCGTTACTGGGTGAACATGGTGCGCGGCATGGACGTGGAGATGATCGTGCCGCAGCACGGCCGCATGTTCAAAGGCAAGAAGATGGTGAACGAGTTCCTGAACTGGATCGAGGCATTGCCGTGCGGCATCGATCTGATGACGCAGGATCATTACCGCGAGCCGAAATAAGAATCGAGACTGCGCCGGACGTTCCGGCGCGGTTTGATTTTCTAAAGTGCAGCCGCGCCGGCTGCCGCGATCTGGCCGTCCTGCGCCGAACGCACTCCACTGATACCGATCGCCCCGATCACGACACCGTCGCGTAGCAGCGGGATGCCGCCTTCGGCCGGGATCACGCCGGGCAGGGCGAGGTGGATCAGACGTCCGCCCATGACAGCATCTTCGGAGGCCTTGGAAGGCATATGCAGCGCCGCCGCCATGTGGGCTTTGGCGGTGGCGGTCTCGACACTGCCGAAGCGCGTATCGTGACTGCGTTGCATGTACAGCATGTGACCGCCGTCATCGACGATCACGATAGACACCTTCCAGTCATTAGCACGCGCCTCGGTTTCGGCCGCAGCGGCGATGCGTTTGGCATCCTCCAGCGTCAATACCGGTTTGCTCGCCATGCTCAGGCTCCCAATACCTTGAACACCTGCGCACGGATGTCGTCGACACTCCCCACGCCGGGTACATGCACGACCTTGGGGGCGAGCGCCTCGCCGGTCTTCTGCCAGGCGTTGTAGTACTCGACCAGCGGCTGGGTCTGGTCGTGATAGACGTCGAGCCGTTTGATCACGGTATCTTCATTGTCGTCGGGGCGTTGCACTAATTCCTCGCCGGTGATGTCATCCTTGCCTGCGACCTTGGGCGGGTTGAACACCAGATGGTAGGTGCGGCCCGAGGCCGGATGCACACGACGACCGCTCATGCGCTGAACGATCTCGCTGTCGGCGACGTCGATCTCCACCACGTAGTCGATCTTGATGCCGGCATCCTTCATCGCTTGCGCTTGCGGGATGGTGCGCGGGAAGCCGTCGAACAGGAAGCCGTTGGCACAGTCCGCTTGCTTGATGCGGTCCTTCACCAGATCGATGATGATGTCATCGGAGATCAGATTGCCCGCATCCATCACCTGCTTGGCGGCGATGCCGAGCGGTGTGCCCGCCTTGATCGCGGCGCGCAGCATGTCGCCGGTGGATATCTGCGGGATGCCGAACTTCTCCCTGATGAAGTTGGCCTGAGTACCTTTACCGGCGCCGGGTGCACCTAACAGGATCAGTCTCATGTTGTATTTCTCCAGTGGTTATCGTGATTCGAAAATGCGCCGTGCGGTGTGCAGGTCTTGTTCGGTATCTACGCCGCTGGGCGGTGCGTCCGGCGTGACGGTCACGCCGATCTGGTAGCCATGATACAGCGCGCGCAGTTGTTCAAGGGATTCCGCTTGCTCGATGGGGGCGGGCGCGAGCAGGCCGTAAGCTTTCAGGAAGGAAGCGCGGTAGGCATAGATACCGATGTGGCGCAGCACTGCGACATCGGTGGGCAGGGGCGCACCTTTAGCATAGGCATCGCGCGGCCATGGGATAGGCGCACGACTGAAGTACAGCGCATTGCCGTGTTTGTTGAGCACCGCCTTGACGATATTTGGATTGCGCATGGCCGATTCATCGTGGATGGGATGGCAGGCGGTGGCGATGGCACAGTCGCTGTGGTCGTGCAGATGTTGCGCGACAGCCGAGATGAGTTGCGGCGGTATCAAGGGCTCGTCGCCTTGTACGTTGACCACGATGGTGTCATCCGGCCAGCCCTGTTGCATGGAGACCTCCGCGATGCGGTCGGTACCGCTGACATGGTCGGCGCGGGTCATGCAGGCATCGAATCCGTTCACCCTGGCTGCCTCGACGATGGGTTGGTGGTCGGTGGCGATGATGATTTGCTGTGCGCCGCTCATGGCCGCCTGTTCCGCGACGCGGATCACCATCGGCTTACCGCCGATGTCCAGCAGGGGTTTGCCCGGCAGGCGTGTGGATGCGAAGCGGGCGGGAATGACTACTTTGAACGAAAGCATCAGAGCTTTTCGATTTCCTCGGCGGTGAGCGTGCGTGCCTCGTCGGCCAGCATCACCGGGATGTCATCCTGGATCGGATAAGCCAGTCGGTCTGCCTTGCAGATCAGCTCCTGTTCGGCCTTGCGATACAGCAACGGTGATTTGCATAGCGGACAGACCAGAATGTCGAGCAGTTTAGCGTCCATGAGATAGTTTTTCCGTGATGAGGTTGAACAGCGGCGGGGCGACTTGCGCATCCACTTGCAGCACCCAGTGTTTAGCGGTGGCGAATGCGGCGCATTTTACCGCATCTTTTTCCGTCATGAGTACCGCGTCGGCATCCTTGGGGTTGATCTCGTCGCCGGTGTAGCGGTGATGATCGGGAAAGGCGTGCGTGTCCGGCTGCAGGCCGAGTTGTTGCAGATGGCGGAAGAAGCGTTGTGGGTGACCGATGCCGGCGATGGCATGCACTTTCAGGCCATCAAAATCGGCAGCGGATCGCGTCTGGGTCGGGTCGAGCAGATTGTGGAAGCGCGTGCCTTGCAGCGACATCAGCATGCCTTCCACCGCATCGGGTGAGCCGCCATTGAACACCAGCGCATCGACTTCGCGCAGACGCGACAGCGGTTCGCGCAGCGGTCCGGCGGGCAGCAGCAGGCCGTTGCCGAAACGGCGCACGCCATCTATCACGGCGATCTCTACATCGCGTTGCAGGTGATAGTGTTGCAAGCCGTCGTCGCTGATGATGATGTCGCATTCGGGATGGGCTTGCAGCAAAGCAAGTGCCGCTGCGGGCCGGTCACGTCCTATCCATACCGGGCACAGTGCGCGGCGCGCCATCAGCAAAGGCTCGTCGCCGACCGTGTTCGCGCTATCGTCCTTGTGTACTTCGCGCGCTGTCTCGTCAGCTTCACTGCGGTAGCCGCGGCTGATGATGGCAGGATGCCAGCCGGCTTCGATCAACTGCTGCGCCAGCCACAGGGTGAGCGGTGTCTTGCCTGTGCCGCCGACCGTGACATTGCCAACCACGATCACCGGCACCGGTAATTTCACCGAAGTGAGCAGACCGGCACGGAACAGTGCGCGGCGTAGCGCGACCAGCAGACGGAATATCAGGCTGAGGGGATACAGCAGCAGATGGAGCGGGGAGAGACGATACCAGTGCTGCTGCAGACGTTCCATGTCCGCGGACTACTTGGAGGACGGGTTGCGTGTGGTGAAGGTGATGCGACCGTAGCCGGCTTCGCGGGCTGCTTCCATGATGGTGATGACAGACTGGTGTGCTGCTTTGGCATCGGCATTGATCACGATCACCGGATCGTCCTGCTTGCCCGCCGCTTTGCGCAGGGACTGGGCGAATTCGGACAAGTTCTTGAAGTTGGTGCGTGCGCCGTTGATCGCATAGTGTTCGGAGGCATCGACCGCCACAACGATGGGCTTGCTGACTGGCACCGCGCTATCGGCACCGCTGGCCTGTGGTAGATTGATCTGCAGTTCGGAGAACTTGCCGTAGCTGGTGGTGACCATCAGGAAGATGAGGATCACCAGCAATACGTCGATCATGGCGATCAGGTTGATCTCCGGTGCCTCGCGATCGCGGCCACGCTGGAAATTCATTTACGTTCCCCGTGCACGATCTCGACCAGTTTGACGGCTTGCTGCTCCATCTCGATGGTAAGGCTGTCCACCTGCGCGCGGAAGTGGCGGTAGGCGATCATGCTGGGTACCGCGACGATCAAGCCGAAGGCGGTGTTGTACAAAGCCACCGAGATGCCGTGCGCCAGTTCGGCCGGCGCTGCGCCGCCCGCGTTCTGCGAGCCGAAGATCTCGATCATACCGACCAGCGTGCCGAACAGGCCGAGCAGGGGGCTGATGGAGGCAATGGTGCCGAGGGTGGTCAGGAAGCGCTCCATCTCGTGGCTGGCGGCGCGGCCGGTCTCTTCGATGGCTTCCTTCATCACTTGCGGGGGGCTCTTGATGTTCTTCAGTCCGGCGGCGAACACCTTGCCCAGTGGTGAGCCGTTGCTCAGACGTTCCAGCATGGCCGGGCTGACGCCGCGCTGTTTCAGCTCATTCACCACTTCGTCCAGCAGATTGGGCGGGATCACATTCTTGCCGCGCAGATAGATCGCACGCTCGACGATGAGGGTGACAGCAACCAGCGAACAGATGATCAGAAACCAGATCGGCCAGCCGGCCGCTTCGATGAGATTGAACACGCAACGACTCCCAATGGCGAAAATTTCAAGGCGCGAACTGTAGCCTGTAAGGTATGTGCAGGGCAAGGCAAGTTGACCGTTTAAAGCTAACTGGCGGAGCGGAAAGCTTTTTATATTTTATGCACAAAAGCTGGGGATAACTTTGTGGATGAATGACTTTCATACATCGATAAAGACCGTCATTTCGGGCCTTGCCGAATCGTTGCATAAAAATTATACGTTAAAAAATATCAATAAAAACAATGCAGTGCGGTAAGTCGTTGTTTTTTAGACAGGGGGGATTGTCAAGTGGGTGCTGTTTGCTGAGCAGGTGTGGATTATCTGAGTTTGTCAATATGCCATTTGGCCTATATTTTGACTTTTTTTACGGAATTTTCACTCAGGCGAGTTGCGCTATCAGGACCTCGCGCAGCGCATTGCGGGCGTTCGCATCGTTCAAAGCTTCACCGTCTATCCAGAATGTGTCTTCGGCGCGCGCGCCCAGCGTGTTGATCTTTGCACTGCGGATCAACACCTTATGCCGCGTGAGGATGTAGGCGATGCGTGCCAGCAGGCCGGGTCGGTCTCCGGCGACCAATGACAAGTTGTAGCGCCCCTTTTCATCGCGGCGCAGATCGACCTGCGGCGCGATGGGGAAATGTTTCAACTGGCGACTGCGGCGACCGAAGGCCGGTTCGGGTATGGAGACGGCGTCGCCGCCGATCTCCTCGGCCAGTGCGTATTCGACGTAGTTCATCACATCGCGATAGGCGGATTTGTCCTGACTCTCATCCATCACCAGGAAGCTGTCCAGCGCGTAGCCGTGCTCGGTGGTGTGCACCTTGGCTTCCATGATGTTGTAGTTCATGCGCGCAAAGAAGTTGCAGATTCGCGCAAACAGATAGGGCTGGTCATGCTGATAGACCAGCACCTGCATGCCTTCGCCGATGCGGCTCAGGCGCGTCTTGATGATGGGCGCCTTGATGTCCGGGCGCTGAGTCAGAGCCCGCGTATGCCAGGCGATCTCATGCGCCTCGTGGCGGATGAAGTATTCATCGTCCAGTTTCGCCCACAGCGGCAGATAGGTCTCCGGTGAGATCGCATACAGATTGAGCGTGGCCGCCGCTTCGCGCTGCGTCTCACCGATCTGGTCGGCGATCTTGCCGTAGCTCAGATAGTGCAGGGTGGCGTGGTACAGATCCTCCAGCAGCTTGCCTTTCCAGGCGTTCCATACTTTGGGGCTGGTGCCGCGCACATCGGCGACGGTCAGCAGATACAAGGCTGTCAGATGGCGCACGTCCGGTACTTCGGCACCGAATGCGGCAATCACATCCTGATCGCTCAGATCCTGTTTCTGCGCGGTGGCGGACATGCGCAGATGGTTCTTCACCAGCCAAACGACGAGCTCGGTATCTTCGGGCGAGATGCCGTGCATCTTGCAGAAGTGCCGGGCATCGGCGCGTCCCAGCAGGGAATGGTCGCCGCCGCGTCCCTTGGCGATGTCGTGGAACAGTGCGGCGATGTAGAGTACTTCGGTGCGCTCGAACTCGCGGATCAGGCGGCTGCTCAGCGGGAATTCATGCGCGTACTGTTCCAGCGTGGCACGGCGCAGATTGCGCAACACCATCAGGATGTGTTCATCCACGGTGTAGACGTGGAACAGGTCGTGCTGCATCTGGCCGACCACGCGGCCGAAGGCGGGCAGATAGCGTCCCAGGATGTCCTGCTGATTCATGCGGCGCAGCGCGTGGGTCAATCCCTGCGGCTGGCGGAAGATCTGCATGAACAGTTCGCGGTGGCGCGGTTCGCGCCGGAACGCTGGGCCGACCAGATGACGGGCGCGCCACAAGGCACGCAGTGTCGCAGCAGAAAAGCCGTTCAGTTCCGGATGCTGCTGTAGCAACAGGAAACATTCAAGGATGGCAGACGGCTCGCGTTCGAACAGCTGGTCGTCGCATGCTTCCAATGTGTCGTCGCGCGCGATGAAGCGCGGATTGAGCGGGCGCGTCGCACTGGACGGGAACAGACGCGCGCGCATGGTCTGCAGCAACACACTGTTCAGCTGCAGTACCGCGCGCTTGGTGCGGTAATACTGGCGCATCATGCGCTCGCTGGCACGCAGCTGCGGCGTGGATTCGATGCCCAGCTGTTCGGCGAGCGGATGCTGGTAGTCGAACACCAGCCGGTCATCATGGCGTCCGCACAGTTCGTGCAAGCGGATGCGCATATCCTGCAGCAGATGCTGGTGGCGTACCACTTGCCGTGCTTCGGCCATGGTCAGCAGTCCGTTGCGCGCCAACGCCTGCCAGGTGTCGCCGAAACCCGCTGCGCGCGCGATCCACAGCACGTTGTGCAGATCACGCAACCCGCCCGGGCTTTCCTTCAGATTCGGTTCCAGATTGAAGTCGGTATCCACGTAGCGGGTGTGGCGCTGCTGTTGCTCCAGACTCTTGGCCTGATAGAAGGCGCAAGGATCGAGGTGTTCATGCAAACGCTGTTGCAGTGTCTCGAACAGTGCGGCATCGCCATCGAGCAGGCGCGCCTCCAGCAGATTGGTCTGCACGGTGATGTCACTGCTGGCAGCTATGCATTCATCCACCGTGCGCACACTGTGACCGATCTCCAGTCCCATGTCCCACCACAGGCCTACCAGCGCTTGCAGGCGACCTTGCAGCGCTTCGTCCGCTTCCTGCGGTAGCAGGATCAGCAGGTCGATGTCCGATCTTGGATAGAGTTCGCCACGGCCGTAGCCGCCCACCGCGACCAGCGTCACATCATGCGGGATATTGGAGGTGCGCCAGACCTGTTGCAGATGTTCGTCAACGGTCTGCGTATGGTCGCGCAGATAGCGGGCGGGTTGGGGTGATTCCGCATAGGCCTGCTTGAGCGCGAGACGCGCGGCACGCAGGCTGTTGCGGATGGCGACAGGCATCAGGCGGGAATAGCGGGCGATCCGGCGGAAAGCGTCAGGACTTCATAGCCGGTCTCGGTGACCAGTATGGTGTGTTCCCACTGTGCGGACAGGCTGTGATCTTTGGTGACGATGCTCCAGCCGTCGCCCAGTTGCTTGATGTCTTTCTTGCCCGCGTTGATCATCGGCTCGATGGTGAAGATCATGCCTGCTTCCAGTTTGACGCCGGTGCCGGCCTTGCCGTAGTGCAGAACCTGCGGCTCTTCATGGAACTTGCGGCCGATGCCGTGGCCGCAGAACTCGCGCACCACGCTGTAGCCCAAGCCCTCGGCGAAGGTCTGGATGGCATGGCCGATGTCGCCCAGATGCGCACCGGCGCGCACCTGACGGATGCCGTGCCACATCGCCTCATAGGTCTTCTCGCACAGGCGTTTCGCCTGGATCGAGGGTTCGCCCACGTAGTACATGCGGCTGGTGTCGCCGTGGAAACCGTCCTTGATGGTGGTGATGTCCAGATTGACGATGTCGCCATTCTTCAGCTTCTTGTCGCTGGGCACGCCGTGGCACACCTGATGGTTGATCGAGGTGCAGATGGATTTCGGGTACGGCGTGTGGCCACCCGGTGCGTAGTTCAGCGGCGCGGGGATGCAGCCTTGTATGTCGACCATATAGTCGTGACACAACTTGTCCAGTGCTTCGGTGGTGACACCGGGCTGCACGAAGGGTGCGATGTAGTCCAGCACCTCGCCGGCCAAGCGGCCTGCGATGCGCATCTTTTCGATCTCTGCTGCGGTCTTGATGCTGATGGGCATGATGAAAGCTTTGCTATAGATGGGGTGCGAGGATATTAGATAGCCATGGACAGCACAACAAAAAAGGCACGCCGAAGCGTGCCTTTTTGTGTGCAGCGGAAAGACTTAACGCTTGTTGCCGTTGCCGCCGGCATTACCACGTCCCAGCGAGAAGCCGGTGCCCTGCGGGCGACGGTTGCTGTTGAACGGTGCCGGCGTGCGATTGCCATTCACGCCAGCGTTGGCATTGCTGCGCGGTTGCGCATCGCTGTTGAAACGGTTGTGTGAATGACCTTCGCGACGCGGATGCGCGGTATTGTCGTCACGTGTGAAGCTGTGACGGCTGTCCGGTGCGTGATGACGCGGCGCACCGTTGGCGCTGCGCGGGGCATTGCCGGTACGCGGGCCGTTGTTGAAACGCTGACCGCCGTTGCCGCCACGCGGGGTGCCATTGCCACGACCGCCGGGAGCAGCCGGACGCGGCTTGAACTTCGGCTCCAGACCTTCGATGGTATGGACGAGGATGGCTTGGCCGGTGTAACGCTCAATGCTGCGCAGCGTGCCGGAATCGCGATTGGATGCGAACGACACGGCGATGCCCGACGCGCCAGCACGGCCGGTACGGCCGATACGGTGCACATAGTCCTCAGCGAACTTGGGCAGGTCGAAGTTGATGACGTGCGTGATGCCGGGCACGTCGATACCGCGCGCGGCGACATCGGTGGCGACCAGCACGCGCACACTGCCTTTGCGCAGGTTGACCAGCGTGCGGTTACGCTCGCGCTGGTTCATGTCGCCGTGCAGAGCGGCAGCGGCATGACCCTGTGCAGACAGGCTGTCGGCCAGCATGTCGGCATCGCGCTTGGTGGCGGTGAACACCACGGCTTGATTCAGATCCACATCGCGCAACAGATGGTCGAGGATGCGGTTCTTGTGAGCCATATCGTCGGTGTACATCAACTTTTGCTCGATGTTCTCGTGGCGGGCCTGAGTGGCGGTGATGCTGATGCGCTTGGGCGACTTCAGCAGGCGCTGTGCCAGATTGCCGATCGCGCCGTCCAGTGTGGCGGAGAACAGCAGGGTCTGGCGTGTCTTGGGCGTGGCAGCGGCGATGCGTTCCACATCGTCGATGAAACCCATGTCCAGCATGCGGTCGGCTTCGTCCAGTACCAGCATCTCCAGACGCGAGAAGTCGATGCGGCCGCGTTCGATGTGGTCGATCAGACGGCCCGGTGTCGCCACCAGGATGTCAACCGGGCTGGACAGCAGCTTGTTCTGCAGCGGGTAAGGCATACCGCCGAGGATGCTGACTACCTTTACGCGCATGTTCTTGCCGTACTTGGTGGCGGCATCGGACACTTGCTGTGCCAGTTCGCGGGTCGGGGTCAGTACCAGGATACGTGGGCCTTTGCTGCGCACAGCCGATTCGACCGACAATTTTTGCAAAGCAGGCAGGATGAACGCGGCGGTCTTGCCGGTTCCTGTCTGGGCGGAGGCCATCAGGTCGTGACCGGCCAGTGCTTCAGGGATAGCTTGTTCCTGGATCGGGGAGGGAACGGTGTAACCCGCTTCCTGAACGGCTTTCAGGATGGTCGGTGCCAGACCCAGCGAGTCAAAGGTGACTGTAGTGACAGCAGTCGCAGGAATAGCGGTGGCAATGATATTTTCAGACATGGTTGTTCCTTGATTTTTATAAGACACAGCGCATGCGTGGCCACGGGCCACACAATGGAAATCAGTAGGGGGTACTAAAGACCTCTACCGGCGCAAACAAACATCGTCGCTAACCGGTGAAGCTTGGCGCATCCGAAAATTACGGGATGCAGAGGGGTCAGGAAACGATGGACTCTATGCCGCCTGTGAAGCGGCAAGGCGCGCATTATACGGATGGATGAAAGAATAGCCAGAGAAATCTTGCTTTGCCCAAGACAGTGGCTGTTCGAGCAGGTAGTATCCGGCAAGAGGCAGGGGTGATACGGACTTTTAGGGGGGGGCGGGGATGATGCGGATCGGGGTGGTGTTGGCCGCGTTGCTGCTGGTGGCTTGCGGCAAGCAGGAAGCCGCATACGAACCCGCATTCAGTGCGCAGGCCGGGGAGGGCGTACATAAAGAATACGTCGTCGGCATCCATCCCTTGCACAACCCCAAACGGCTGGTCGAGGTATATGGCCCCATCATCGATCACCTCAATGCCAGCATCCCGCAGGCCCGCTTCCGGCTGGAAGCCTCGCGCAACTACGAGGAATACGACAAGAAGCTGTTCAGCGGCTATTTCGATTTCGCCATGCCCAATCCCTACCAGACGGTGCGCTCGCTCGAGCACGGATACCGTGTGTTCGGCAAGATGGGCGACGACGAACTGTTCCGCGGCATCATTCTTATTCGTCGCGACAGCGGCATCCGCAAGGTGAGCGACCTCAAGGGAAAGAAGGTCGCCTATCCTGCTCCCACTGCACTGGCCGCGACCATGATGCCGCAGTATTACCTGCATACCCACGGCTTGGATGTGAACCGCGATATCGAGAACATCTATGTCGGCTCGCAGGAATCCTCCATCCTGAACGTGTTGCGCGGCCACGTTGCCGCCGGTGCGACTTGGCCGGTGCCGTGGAACACCTTCCAACAGGAGCATCCCGAATTGGCGGCACAACTGGAGGTGAAATGGCAGACCGAGACCCTGCCCAACAACGGCTGGGTGGTGCGCAAAGACTTATCGCCCGAGTTGGCGGTCGAGGTCGGTAAGGCGCTGGTCGGCCTGACAGACACTGAGGCGGGGCGAAACATGGTAAAAAAGCTGGGCATCACCCGCTTTGAGTCTGCGAACGACGAGATGTATGCGCAGGTACGACGATATCTGGACCGATTCTCGGCGGCCGTGCGCCATATCGAATACTGACCTCATGAAAAGGCCCAACTTCATCACCGCGCTTTGGCGCAGCTCCATCCGCAGGCAACTGGTGCTGGGCTTCGCCGTGGCTTCGCTGGTGCTGATGACCATTTTCGGCTATCTGGTCCATATCCAGCAGCGCGATGCGCAATACCTGTCGTCGACCGAGCGTGCCACCTCGCTGGCGCATGCGTTGTCCATCAGCAGCACCTCGTGGGTACTGGCAAACGACCTGGCGGGCCTGCAGGAGGTGGTGCAGGGTTTCGCGCGTACCACCGACATGCGGCGCGCCTTCTTCGTCAGCCCGCAGGGCGAGGTGCTGGCCTCGACCTCGCCGGCTGAGATCGGTTTCTATGTGACCGATGCGCTTAGCCGCGACATGCTTGCCTCAACGACGCGCGACCAGTTGGTGCTGGTGGATCAACGCAATCTGGTGGTGGTCGGTCATCCGGTGCTGCTGGGCGGACGCCATCTGGGTTGGGTGCGTGTGGAGTTGACGCGCGATGCGGTGAACGCCAATCTGGAAGCGTTGACCAGTGCCTGGCTGCAGTTCGGTCTGTTCGCGGTGTTTATGGTGATGCTGGTCGCGATGTATCTGGCGCGGCGTATGACGCAGGGCCTGCATCACCTGATGTCGGTCGCCTCGGCGGTAGAACAAGGACAGGCGAAACGCCGCGCCGATGTCGGCCGACGCGACGAGATCGGCACGCTGGCGCGTCACCTTGACCGCATGCTGGACAGCATTGAGCGGCAGAAGCGGCAGCTCAGCGAGAGCGAGGCGAAATATCGCTTCCTCGCCAACAACATCTCGGATGTGATCTGGGTGCTGAATCTCGAGACTCAGCAGTGGGAATATGTGAGTCCCTCGGTCGTTAAACTTCTCCACTACAGTGCGGATGAGGCCATGGCTCGGCCGCTTGAGCAGACGTTGACGACCGAATCCTTTCGCAATGCGCAGACATGGATAGCGGAGCGCAGCCAAGCGTTTCTGGTCGATCGGGAAGACAGGGCCTATACCGAGGAGTTCGAGCAGATACGGCGCGACGGCAGCAGGGTCTGGACCGAAGTGACGGCCCATTTTGCGCACAACGCGAAGGGCGAGTTGATCCTGCTCGGTGTCACGCGTGACATCAGCGAACGCAAGAAGGCCGAGGAGCAGATCCGCAATCTGGCGTTCTATGATCATCTGACCCAACTGCCCAACCGGCGCCTGCTGCTGGACCGCTTCGGGCTGGTCATCGCGGCGTGCAAGCGCAGCAAACGTTATGCCGCGCTGATGTTCATCGATCTCGATAATTTTAAGCCGCTCAACGATGAACACGGCCACGATGTGGGCGACTTGCTGCTGATCGAGGTGGCACACCGTATCACGGACTGTGTGCGTGAGGTGGATACCGTGGCACGCTTCGGCGGCGACGAGTTCGTGGTGATGTTGAACGAGATCAGCACTGACCGGGAAGTCTCCATGCAGCGGGCGTCGTACATCGCGGAGAAGATACGGCAGGCACTGGCCGAGCCGTATCGCCTGCGCGTGGAGCGTCAGGACAGCGAACCACTCATGGTCGAGCATCGCTGCACGGCGAGTATTGGCGTGGTGCTGTTCGACCGGCACTGTTCATCGAGCGAAGACCTGCTGCGGCTTGCGGACGACGCCATGTACCAAGCCAAGCAAGGCGGGCGCAACCAAGTGCGCTATCTGGAACCGCGCACACCCGAGCAAAAGCACGCTTGAAATCCACCGCAGTGCCCCCAGATACCGAGGCGACCTATTCGGTACACCCTGAATTTTGTTCAACGATACATACGGAGAAAATATGACTGACAGCACGACCGTCAACCGCGAAACAATGGGCTTCCAAACCGAAGTCAAGCAGCTTCTGCAGCTGATGATCCATTCCCTGTATTCCAACCGCGAGATTTTCCTGCGCGAACTGGTCTCCAACGCTTCCGACGCCTGCGACAAGCTGCGCTTCGAGGGCTTGCACAACGATGCCTTGTTCGAGAACGATTCCGAACTGGCCATTCGCATTGGCTATGACAAGGAAGCACGCACGCTGACCATCAGCGACAACGGCATCGGCATGAACCGCGACGACGTCATCAACAACCTCGGTACCATCGCCAAGTCCGGCACGCGCGAGTTCTTCGGCAAACTCTCCGGCGACCAGCAGAAGGACGCCAACCTGATCGGCCAGTTCGGTGTGGGTTTCTATTCCGCCTTCATTGTGGCCGACAAGGTGACCGTGCTCACCCGCCGCGCGGGCGAGAACGCCGATCAGGGCGTGCGCTGGGAATCCGACGGCGGCGGCGAGTTCGACATCGAGATGGTGGAGAAGGCGACACGCGGCACCGAGATCACCCTGCACCTGCGCGAAGATCAGGACGACCTGCTGGCCGGTTACAAACTGCGCGAGATAATCAAGAAGTATTCCAACCATATCGTACAGCCCATCCGGATGCAGAAAGAGGAATGGAAGGACGGCGCGCAAATCACGACCGACGAAGACGAGACTGTCAATCAGGCTTCCGCGCTGTGGGCGCGTTCCAAGAGCGAGATTTCCGAAGACGAATACAAGGCGTTCTACAAGCATGTAGGCCACGACT
>VMTA01000017.1 GCA_013791855.1 Sideroxydans sp. | reverse complement strand
GGTTCAGCATCGCCACCTTCTCGGGCAGGATGTCGAGCGCGACGACTTCGTTATGCTGGGCCAACAGGATGGCGTTGGAGAGTCCGACGTAGCCGGTGCCGGCGATTGCGATCTTCATAAATTTATACAGTTTAGTACATCAGGTGACATATACAGGATGGCCTATTCTTTAATAATGCGCCAAGCCCTCTTACCCAAGGCTATAGCCACACCCAGAAGACCACCGAGCACTACACCCAACAGCAGTGACAACATGACTTTGGGTGAAACAGGGTTTGGACTTACCATAAGCGGCATGACCAACTTCGCCGGGTGTTGGTACGCAAGTATTCCTTCTTCCTGTAACGCATCAATACGCGTACGCAACCAAGTCAATTTATCCAATTTTGCTAAATAGCCGAAACTGGCAGCCTCCGTTTTCCTGATTGTTTCGAGTTGACGCATCTCGTCAGCGATTGCCTGCTGATATTCAGCCAACTGCTCTTTTCTTCCCATTAGACTTTCTGCGATAAGGCCGCGTTGCTGTTGTGCAATCATTACAAGCAACGATTCTGCACATTGCTGGGCAGATTCCGGCGTTAAGGCACGAACTTTGATTGTGAGCACATTTGGCATCACTTTGGAGACAGAGGTCTTGAGCATGCCCCCCAAATACTCCCCGACAGTAACCCTGTCGGCAACCCCACAGTCATTAAGTACGGCTACGATGAAAGTACCCGGGTAGCGCAATCTTTCCGTAAGTGTTGCAGGGCTTTCTATACTTACCATAGGGGTGCCGATCTGTGCCATTTGCACCAGCATGGTAGTCTCATACTTCTTTGGGGCTAGCTTCACGTATGTGAAAGCAAGCAAAAATCCCAATACCGCACATATCGCGATAAGCTTGCCGTTGTCCTTAAAAAACCTGAAGATATCCTTCAGATTTATCTCGTCATTTTCTGTAATGTTTTGTTCAGTCTGCATGGAAATTCCGGTCAAATTGTTTAAGGATTCGAATTAATCACGGATACATATTGCTGCATGTCTTGATAGGATAACGCAATGCCGTCCTGCAATTGCATCTTGCGCTTCCATCCCAATGCATTGATGCGCGACACGTCCATCACCTTGCGCATGGTGCCGTCGGGTTTGCTGGTGTCGAAAGTGAGATTCCCTTTGAAGCCAACCACTGCAGCAACCAGCTCAGCCAACTCACGGATGGTGAGGTCCTCTCCGCAGCCGATGTTGACCAGCGGCGGCTGTTCGTCGTTGAACAGACTGGCGAGCTTGCCCTCCGCCTGTTCAAGCAGATAGATACAGGCATCGGCCATATCTTCGCTGTAGAGGAATTCGCGCTTTGGTGTGCCCGTCCCCCAAACCACAACCTCTTTCGCTCCGCTCTGCTTCGCTTCGTGCATCTTGCGGATAAGTGCGGGCAGTACATGCGAATTGTTGAGATCGTAATTATCGTTGGGGCCGTACAGATTGGTCGGCATGGCTGCCATATAGCGGGTGCCGTATTGGCGGTTATACGACCAGCACATCTCGATGCCGGCGATCTTGGCCAGCGCATAGGGACGATTGGTCGGCTCCAGCGGACCGGTCAACAAACACTCTTCCTTCATCGGCTGCGGTGCATTCTTTGGATAGATGCAAGAGGAGCCCAAAAACAACAAACGCCGCACCTTGTTCTGCCATGCGCTGTGGATGATATTGGTCTGAATCACCAGATTGTCGTGGATGAACTCTGCCGGATAGGTATTGTTGGCATGGATGCCACCGACCTTGGCCGCAGCCAGAATGACGTATTCGGGTTTCTCCTTGGCAAAGAACGCCTGCACCGCTGCTTGGTCGCGCAGCTCTAGTTCGGCATGAGTACGCGTAACGAGGTTGCTGTAACCATAGGCTTGCAGTCGGCGCACCAAGGCAGAGCCGACCAGGCCGCGATGCCCGGCGACGTAAATTTTGGATTCAAGGTTCAAGATTCAAGTCTCAAGATTCATCAAGGTTAAAAGTTCATGGGGCTCTGGATCGGATGGCCTTGATCAGAGCATGCAGCATTCTGGATATTTCCTCTGCTTCAGCCAGCCAGAGCTTCCCTTGCTCCCGTTCGGTATAGCCGATATCCATCCCTATGTAAATTTGTGTTCTGAGTTCACCCGCCGAACCCTTTGCGTAATTCATAAAGTTGGCCACTTCCTTGGCCGACCCTCGCTCATGGCCCTCGGCAATGTTCGAGGGGATGGACAAGCCTGCGCGAGTAATTTGATCCCGGAACCCAAAATCCCTGAGATCGAACAGAGCCTTGTAAAGATCAGCGCTCAACCGGGCTGACCTCTTCCAGACCTCCAATTCCTCAAACCGAGCCATGGCCGCGTTTCTTGATTTTTCCCTCTTGATTCTTGTATCTGTGTTTATTCGTGGTAGTCCATGGCCTTGTAACCATGCTTCTTGACCAGTTCGTCGCGCTCGGCCGTTTTCAGGTCTTCGCGCACCATCTCGGCCACCAGTTCCTTGAAGGTGATCTTGGGCGTCCAGCCCAGTTTCTGCTTGGCCTTGGAGGCATCACCCAGCAAGGTCTCGACTTCGGTCGGGCGGAAGTAGCGCGGATCGACCTGCACGATGCATTTCCCTGTGGCGGCGTCATAGCCTTTTTCATCCACGCCTTTGCCTTCCCAGCGCACCTTGATACCCAGCTCTTCCGCTGCGGCATTGACGAAGTCGCGCACGCTGTACTGCACGCCGGTCGCGATGACGAAATCTTCGGGCTGTTCCTGTTGCAGCATCAGCCATTGCATCTCGACGTAGTCTTTGGCATGCCCCCAGTCACGCAGCGAATCCATGTTGCCCAGATACAGACACTCTTGCAGGTTCAGTTTGATACGTGCCAGGGCGCGCGTGATCTTGCGCGTGACGAAGGTCTCGCCGCGGATCGGGGATTCGTGGTTGAACAGGATACCGTTGCAGGCATAGATGCCATAAGCTTCGCGATAATTGACGGTGATCCAGTAGGCGTACATCTTGGCCACGGCATAGGGGCTGCGCGGATAGAACGGGGTGGTCTCCTTCTGCGGGGTCTCCTGCACCAAGCCGTATAACTCGGAGGTGGAAGCCTGATAGAACTTGGTCTTCTTTTCCATGCCAAGTATGCGGATGGCTTCGAGGATGCGCAGCGTGCCGATGCCGTCGGCATTGGCGGTGTATTCCGGCGTTTCAAAGGATACGGCCACATGGCTCATGGCGGCGAGGTTGTAGATCTCGTCCGGCTGGGTCTGCTGGATGATGCGGATCAGATTGGTGGAGTCGGTCAGGTCGCCGTAATGCAGCTTGAATTTTGCATTGTCCACATGCGGATCCTGATACAGGTGATCGATGCGGTCGGTGTTGAACAAGGAAGAACGGCGCTTCATGCCGTGCACGATGTAGCCCTTCTTCAGCAGCAACTCGGCCAGATAGGCGCCATCTTGGCCGGTGATGCCGGTGATCAGCGCGACTTTAGATTTGCTCATTTTCTTTCCTCATGGATTCTCTATCGATTTAAATTCTTCAGTCGGCCGATCAGCTCTTGATCAGGCCGGCGATCTCTTCTGTGCGAGCAGCCATCAGGGCCGCATCACCTCTGGCCTCCACATTCAATCTCAGCAATGGTTCGGTGTTCGAGCCGCGCAGGTTGAAGCGCCACGTTGGGAATTCCACACTTACGCCATCCGTGCGATCGACTACCGGGTCCTGCGGCAGGTAATGCGACAGGATACGCTCGATGGTCTGCTTCACATCGTGCACGCGGTAGTTGATCTCGCCACTGCACGGATAGGCGGCGATACGTTCGTCCACCAATTTCGATAGTCGTTTGCCGCTACGACTCAACAGTTCGGTCACCAGCAGCCAAGGGATCATGCCGCTGTCGCAGTAGGCAAAGTCGCGGAAGTAATGATGGGCACTCATCTCACCGCCATAGATGGCGTTCTCGGAGCGCATGCGCTCCTTGATGAAGGCATGGCCAGTCTTGGACTGGATGGGAAGACCACCCGCCTTGGTCACTACATCGACGGTGTTCCAGGTAAGGCGCGGGTCGTGGATGATCTTCTCGCCCGGATGCTTGACCAGGAATGCCGCTGCCAATAATCCAACGATGTAATAACCCTCGATGAATTCGCCCCGTTCGTCGAACAGGAAACAGCGATCGAAGTCGCCGTCCCAGGCGATGCCCATATCCGCGCCGTGCGATTTGACTGCATCGCCGGTGGCTGCGCGATTCTCCGGCAGCAGTGGGTTGGGGATGCCATTGGGGAAAGTGCCATCCGGCGCATGATGGACCTTGATGAAGGTGACTGGGATGCCGAGTATTTTGAAACGCGCCTCGATCTCGTCGATCACATGGCCCGCCGCGCCGTTGCCGGCGTTCACCACGAGTTTCAGTGGTTTGATGGCCGGGGGTTCGATGTAGGTCAGCAGATGATCGACAAATGGGGTGAGGATGGATTTTTGGGTAAGGTCCCCTCGGGCTGAAGCCCGACCTACGGGGATGAATTGGTTGGCTTCGGCCAATGCCTGGATGGCCTTGAGTCCTGTGTCGCCGCTGATGGGAACGGCACCGCGCGCGACCAGCTTCATGCCGTTGTAGTCCATCGGGTTGTGGCTGGCGGTAACTTCGATGCCGCCGTCCACATCCAGATGAAAAGCGGCGAAGTAGATCTCTTCGGTGCCGACCATGCCGATGTCGATGACATCCGCACCGCCATCCATCAGGCCATTGGCCAAGGCTTGCTTGAGCGTGGCGCTGGTCGGACGCACATCGCCGCCGACTACCACGCGCTTGGCGCCAAGATGCTGCGCATACGCGCGGCCGATGCGATAGGCGATGTCATCGTTCAATTCTTCGCCCAGCTTGCCGCGTATATCGTAGGCCTTGAAACAGGAAAGGGTCATCTGGCTCATCTGCCGTAATTGTCTTCGTAGCGCTGGATATCGTCTTCTCCCAGATACTCTCCCACCTGGATCTCGACGATATGCAGCGGTTCATTCCCCAGATTCTCCAAGCGGTGCTTGGCACCGATAGGGATGTAGGTACTTTGATTCTTGTGCACGGTAATGACTTGGTCGCCATTGGTCACGGTAGCCGTGCCGGAGACGACGACCCAGTGTTCCGATCGGCGGGTATGGCTTTGCAGGCTGAGGCGCGCACCGGGTGCGACTTCGATGCGCTTCAACTTGAAGCCTTCCGGATCTTCTTCCAGCACCGTATAGCTTCCCCAGGGGCGGTTCACCTTGGTGTGGAAGATGTGCTCAGTCGCCCCCTTGTCATGCAACTGGTCTACCACTTCGCGGACACGTTGCGTTTGATCGCTCCTGGCGATGAGCACCGCATCGGCGGTTTCGATGACGCAGATATCTTCGATGCCGATGGCGGCCACCAGCCGTTTTTCAGAACGGATCAAGCTGCGCTTGCAATCCACGGCGATCACATTGCCTTGCAATGCATTGCCATCCTGATCGTGTGGCGATATCTCGTGCACGGCTTGCCAGCTTCCCACATCGTTCCAGCCTATCTCGCACGGAATGAGGGAAACGCGATCCGATTTCTCCAGAACGCCATAATCAATGGATATCGATGGCATGGCAGGGAAATGCTTTTCAACCGCCTGCTGGAATGACTGGCCCGCGCTCGCATCTTCCAGGATGCGCTGTACGATCTGATGCACTTCGGGCAGATATCGCTCTATCTCTTCCAGAATGACCGATGCGCGCCATACGAACATGCCGGAATTCCAATAGTAATTGCCGTCCTGCAGGAATTTCTCAGCTGTCGCATGGTCGGGTTTTTCTGTGAACCGCTCGACCTCATACACGCGGCCGGCTTCGTTGGGCTTGGCTTTGATGTAGCCGAATCCCGTATCGGGGCGCGTTGGCAGTATGCCGAAGGTAACCAGCTTGCCTGTCCGGGCTGCCGCACAGGCATCCTCCAGATGCGAGCGGAACGTGGCTTCATCCTTGATGATGTGATCTGCCGGCAACACGACCATGACCGGGTCTTCGCCTTCCGCCATAAGGTAGGCAGCCGCCAGCGCGATCGCCGGCGCCGTATTGCGACCTATGGGTTCATACAGCGCGCGGTAGGGCAACAGTGCGTGATATGCCTCACCCTTGGCATGGGACTCTTGCGTGACCACCAGCACCTGCCCGGCTTCGATCGTCGGCGCCAGACGGTTGATGGTTGTTTGAAGCAAGGTCGTCTCACCCTCAAGCACCAGAAACTGCTTGGGTAGATGTTGCCGCGACATCGGCCAAAGCCTGCTGCCACTCCCTCCGGCCAAAATTACTGCACAAACACCACTCATATGATCCCGATCCCCTTGTGGCTAGCTGCGCCTGTTGCATTCATTCTTCGCCAAGAGCCGGCACTGCACCCCATAGCGGAGCCGGATTTTACCAATACAGCGGAGCTTTATTCATAATTAATGCGCCTTCCTGCTCCAGACCACATCGATCCACAACATCAGGAAGGTGTAGATAGCCAGCCACGTCATGAGCAGCAGCGCTGGCGCACTCTGCCCACTTACAGTCAGCGACGATGCGCCGGCAGCCAGCATGAGGGAGAATTCAAGATAGGCGACCTTGCGATGCAACATCCCCATCCGCACCAGCCGTTGATAATAATGGTCACGGTGTGCTTCAGTGATGCTTGCGCCCCGCAATGTTCGTTTGACCAAGGTTACCGTGGCATCCACGATGAACGGCGAGAACACCATAAGCGGAAACCATACCGCCCAGTCGTCGCGCAGCCATCCCCACAGACCGATCGCCATCGCCAGGAAACCGAGCGGGATAGAGCCGGAGTCACCCAGGAACACCTTAGCCTTGGGGAAGTTGAAATGCAGAAAACCCAGTGCCGCACCGACGATCGCAGCACTCATCACTGCGATATCACTGTCGCCTGCCTGCCATGCTCCGACTCCGTAGCATCCAAATCCGATGACTGCCATTCCCCCAGCCAAGCCATCCGACCCATCCATGAAGTTGTACAGATTCGTCATCCATACCGTACCTAGCATGACAGCCAGTGCGGCCAGGATGCCTTGCTGATCGAGGACATTCGAACCAATGACCAACATCACTGCGGCAACCCAGTGCACCGACAACCGCACCCTCACTGACAACTGGCGCACATCATCCAGCAAGGAAACCGTGAACAAACCCAACAACGGCAGGATCAACCACCAGTTTACGGTTGATGGCCATATCAGCCAGCCACACAGCAGTCCAACGACGATGCCTATCCCGCCCACTCGCGGGGTCGGTGTCTTATGTAATGAGCGCGCGTTCGGCACATCAGCGAACATCCCGGCTAATTTGCTTCGTGCAATAGCAATGATCGTGGCTGCACATACGAGCGTACTGACAGTGAGCGCTGTCAGGAACTCGGCAACGATCGATTCATACATAGTCGATTACCATGAGAATGCGGCGCCTAACACCTCGGAATTGAGTCAAAATTTCTCCAGACACCCTGCTTGGTCATGCTTACTTATTGAGAAGATTCGCCTCGTTTACAAATATTCCGCTCTGTGCAGGCTGCAACTACTGAAATTCATGATCTTCATCAAACTCAGAGAATCAACTGAAGTGGCACTCACCTCTGCTGCTTATCGTCGTGCCGGCATGAGGCTGCCGTCATCTCAAGCCCCTTGCTTAGGCTGACTGGAGCCTGCCAACGCAATTCCCGGCGAATCTTATCACTGTCGACTTGCAGCGATCCGAGTAACCGCTCGACCTGCGCAGACTTGCCCGCCATCTTGCCCGCCAGCCTTAGCAAGGCTGGCGGGCAAGAAAACAGACGCGCCGGCCGGCCCATCGCCGCGCCCAGTTGGCGCAGCAATTCCGGCGTGGAGATGTCCTCACCGTCACTGACCAGATAGGTCTGTCCGGCTGCCTCAGGATGCGTCGCGCATACGAGCAGGGCATCGACCAGATTGCCGACATGGATTAGGCTACGCTTGTTGCGTACCGACGCCAGCGGCAGCGGGATGCCTCTCTTCAGCACCCGCATCATTTCGGCAAAATTTCCCGGCGCGTTCGGGCCATACACCAGCGGCGGGCGCACAATGACCACCTCCAGCCCGGTCTCACCGGATGTCCTCTGCAAAGCCTGCTCGGCTTCCCACTTCGACAGCGCATAGGCATTGTGCGGATGGGGTGGATCCTGTTCGGAGTAAGCGTGATCGAGCTGTGTGGCATTTCCGTTGACGCCGATGGAACTGACATACACCAACCGCTGCACACCCGCATCAGTCGCAGCACGCGCCAGACGAAGAGAGCCTGCGGTATTCACCCTGCGGAACTCGGCCAAGGGATCGGGTGCCCCTTCAAGCATGACATGAACACGTGCAGCAAGATGGATGACGATATCGATCCCGCGCAGGGCAGATGACCAGTCCGTATGTTCATCCAATGTCGGGACGATGACCTGTTCGCATTCCGGGAAGGGCGTCTGCGGCTTGCGCAATGCCGCACGGACATTGAAACCGCGCCGCAGCAGCTCGGCGCACACGGCATGTCCGACGAAACCACTGGCGCCGGTAACCAATATCGTGCGTCTCATGGCTTGATTCTCTTTGCGGCAAGCAGGTCCGCATATTCCCGCACGACCAGCTCATTAACCCGTTCGGCATCGAACAGGGTCAGCACGCGCAGCCTTGCAGCTTCCGCCAGTTGTGCACGCAACCCCTTGTCGCTCAAGAGCCGCCCTATGGCCTGTGCCAAGGCACCGGCATCCTTCACCGGAACCAGCAGACCGGTTTCTCCGTCTACGACCGCATCAGATAGACCATAGATGTTCGTCCCCACCATGGTCACCCCCATCGCTGCGGCCTCGATCACCACCGTGCCGAATCCTTCGCGATAACTGGGCAGACACAGGATGTCCGCAATCGAATAATACGATTCAGGATCGTCTGTGTAATCGACAAGGTGCGTATCGGGAAGCTGTGCAATATCGCCACGCGAGACCGCCCCGCCCGTTCCGCTCCCGATATCGAAATTACCCACGATCAGCAAATGCGCCTCGCTGCCTGCCTGCTTGATCGCGGAATACGCCTGCAACAGTTCATCTATACCCTTGTCACGCGTGATACGCCCCACGAACAACAGTACCGGCGCTCCGTGCGGTATCCCGAGAGATTGGCGCAATGCGCCGCGCTGCTGGGCGGGAAAGCGGTCCGGATCGAATCTGCGCACATCCACCCCGGCCAGTGAACCCGCACCGACGACGGTCAATTTGTGCTCATCCACTATGCCCTGCGAGATCAGGAACCGCCTCTGGCTCGGGCTGTCGGCATAGCAGCGGGTATTCAGCTTGCCGATCAATTTGTCGCTGGCACGCGCCAGCCAGCGTTTGACGCCGCGCATCGTCACCCAGGGCTGGCCCGTGAAGGTATGCAACCGCACCGGCACACCAGCCGCAAATGCGGCCAATGCAGTCAACAGTCCCGCTTTGGGAGTGGTGGAATGCGCGATCTGGATGCGCTCGCGCCGAAAGAAACGGTAAAGCCTGATGAAAGCACGCAAGTCGCGCCATGGGGAGATGGCGCGAGGGATATCCAGGGGGATACAGCGCACCCCGTCCAATTCCTCCAGCTCGGCCATCTCCGGCTCATCGCTGGCGACGGCGTATACCTGCGAACCCTGTTCACGGATATGCGCGATCTGGGATTTCAGATGCGCAACCATGGTGTAGGGCACCGTTGCGATTCGGGCGATGCGGATATCCGTCAGCATGCGTTTTTTCCATATTGTTTTGTCGGCGGATCCTGGAAGCAGCTCACATCCACCTCCGACATGCTTCAAGCATGGGTCTCTCGACATATCGGTAGCTGTATGCACCCACCATCAGCGCAATCAGCAACAGGGTCGGCAACATGATCAGGTTATCCAGCAGGCCCGGCCCGGAGAAGCGCGCCCAGAGCTTTCCCAATAGCGCAAGCGTCAGGATATGTGTGAGGTATGTGGAGTAGGAAGCATCGCCGATGCGTCTTAGTAGGGTGGTGAACAGCACCCCTGAACGCTCGGCGTGTACCGCCCACCACACGACCAGCGCAGCGGGCATGCCGAACAGCAGGATACGCCACCAGCCGGCGGGGCCGACACTGCCGGTCACATCGCGGTAGTAAAGATAGGCCGGAACAGAGATGATGAGAGCCAGGGCGGGAATGAGCCACGGGTTCTTTGCGCCGGACACGCGCGCGCTCAGCGCGTATCGGGCAATCAGGCAGCCCATCATGAACTCGGTGGTGAGCGGACTGGCGATGACGCGCATGACAGGGGTGTCCACTCCCAGCCCGAAATACGCCGCCAGCACACAGAGGAGCCAGACTGCCACCGCATACATGCGCCTCCCGACGGGCGTCAGCCAGACGATGGCGAAGAACACCAGATAGAAATACATCTCGTGCACCAAGGTCCACCCGACCGAGAGCAGCGGGTAGCCCTCCTGCGGCAGCAGCAGGAAGGATGCTGTGATGTCGATGGATCTGTCCTGCGAACCGGTGACCCATGCCGGATGGACGAAGTACACCATCAGCAGCAAAATGGAATAGAACCAGTACAGGGGATATATCCTTGTGATGCGGTGCACGAGGAAAACTGTCGCCGCAGAACGGTTGGTGCGATCATGCGTCACCACCATCATCACGAACCCGCTGATTACGAAGAATAGGTCGACACCGAACTGCCCGAAATCCATCCAGTTTGGCAACAGCGTCCCGCCCCCGCCATACTTGAGTTCGACCGAGGCCAGATGGAACAGCACCACCGCCAGCACGGCGACACCGCGCAGCGCCTGGATGTTGTGGAATCTCATGTGTGCGGGGTCAGCCATCAAGAGCCCCTTTCTGACGCCACGCATCGACCAATCCGCCCACACCCTGCTCCAGCGTGATGCGGTTGCGATACCCGAGCTCGCGGACGATGCGATCCGTGCGATAGATTGTGCGGTCGGTCAGCGCCGCCACGCGCGAGGGCTTCAGCGGGAAACCGGGGATGGAACCGCACAGACTCGCTGCCGCATGCACCGGCCACAACGGCAAACGCAAGCGCGGTTCCGACCGGCCGAGGCGCGCAGCGATGATGCCGACAAAGTCCTCCAGCATGCAATGGTCGGACACGATATAGGTGCGTCCATTCTGCGGCAGCGCCGCCTCCCCGCAGGCAAGCAGTGCATCCACGACATTCTCGACGTGGATGTAGTTCGCCGCAGCACCCGGTTGGCCGATGAAGAAGAACAGCCCCTTGTCTATCATGCGGATCAACTGGAACAGCGAACGGTTGCTCATATCCGCGCCGTATACGTTGGAAGGACGCAACAACACGCAGGGAAGTGCAGTGCCCACCGCGGCATCGAGTACCAACGCATCGGCCGCCGCCTTGCTGCGCTCGTAGGCGTTGCCGGGGCGCAGTCCGGTGTCCTCATCCACCTCGCCCCCGCGATGCAGACCATAGACGCCGGTGCTGCTCAGCTGCACCCAGCGCCCGACCTCGCCTTGCGCGGCCTGCAGCAGATTGCGCGTGCCGGCCACGTTCGTCCCTTCCATGCGCGATGCATCCTGCAATTCCGCCGCGCAGTGGTAGAGCACATCAGCGCCGCGCAAGAATCCCTGCAAGTCATCTGCCGCGCCACCTAGGTCGCCGACATGGCGAATCGCGCCGGACAGCGGCGCGCTATCGGCGCTTCGCGTCAGGTAACGCACCTCGTCGCCGAGCGCGACATGCCGCGCGACCAGGTGACGACCGATGAAGCCGGTCGCGCCGGTGATGGCGATCACCCTAGACATGACGCCTCCTGCACAGGCGTTTGCGCAAGGGACGCACCAGGAAATAGTGCAGCCAATCCTTCAGGTAGCGTCCTCGCTGATGACACAGCGACAGCCAAGCGGTCATCAGCACATCGCGCGTGATGCGCCAGTTCGGTCGCGCCGTCACGTTGTCACGATGGCGGCGGTATCGCGCGTAAATCCCGGGGATATAACCATAGGTGCCGTCGCTACCGATCACATCTATCCACAGCTTCCAGTCTGACACCACCGGCAGCGCAGGATGGAAACCGTAAGCGGGGATGCGCGAGCGGCGCACCATCACCGACGTGGCTGCGTAGGGCGAGCCGTTCCGGATGAACCCGGAGGCGCCTCGCCCCTCGCGCAGCGGCACCAGATCGCTGGTGCGGATGCCCAGCGGTGCACCACCCGCATCGATCCAGTCCACATCATGCCCGCACAGGACACGGCCATCATCTGCCGCGAACCACGCCACCTGCCGCGTGATCTTGCCCGGCAGCAGCACATCG
Source organism: Sideroxydans sp. (assembly GCA_013791855.1). Lineage (GTDB taxonomy): Bacteria > Pseudomonadota > Gammaproteobacteria > Burkholderiales > Gallionellaceae > Sideroxyarcus. The sequence goes on along the minus strand of VMTA01000017.1, from coordinate 52,812 downwards.
TCGCCCCCCATAAAAGCAACGAACTCACCCGTGCACTGGCTTAGTCCGATATTGCTGTTGGCGGTGATGCCGATGTTTTGCGGATTGAATACTGGCTTGAGGCGATGCGGATAGCGCTGCGCCAGCTCGCGGATGATGGCCTGCGTGCCGTCGGTGGAAGCATCGTCGGCAACCACCACTTCCAGGTTCGCATAATCCTGGGTCAGCGCGCTCTCCAGTGCCTCGCGGATGAAGTGTTGCTGGTTGTAGCAGACGATCAACAGCGAAACGGAGGGGCCGACGCTCATGCCGCGCTATCCTTCGCTGCGTCAACGCCGACACCCAACTCCTTGAGCGCCTGATGCAGGTCAGCGGGATCAATGTCGTAATCCGAGTGCAATCTGGCGGGACGTCTGGCCGGGCCGGTGACATAGATCAGTTCGTGTTTCAGCCATTGCGCCAGTTGGCTGAAGATGAAATAGTTCGCTCTGTTGGTAGCACCCGCCAGCACGATCACTTTGCAGCCTTCCGGTGCAAATACCATGTTACTCAATCCCGCACCCGTCGGCCCTGCGATGACGGATGCAGCGGAAAAAAGTTCGACCTGCTGCACGAAATCCAGCCGTTCCGGATGTACGATCTCAAACCCTTGCGCTGCCATTTCACTCTGGAGCTGCAGTTCGTTGCGTAGCAGCCGATACTTCGCCCCGTCCCTTGCGACGAATAGTTTTCTTCTTCCCTCATTTGCCTGAGCGGGAAGGTATGTCCTGCGCAACAGCTGCACCGCCTCCGGCGCGATCAGCAGGTCGTCCGCCGAAACTTCGTTGTCGTAGTTGTCATGCATGAACGAGAACACGCCCGGAAATACCAGTTCTCCCACGCGATGCACGTCGCGATGTCCGATGCGTACGATCTCGCGGCCCGCCGCGATCTGCTCCAGTGCTTGCAGGTTCTGCGCGGGCAGGCGGTCGTCGATCAGCAGCGGGAAATCGGAATACTCCGTTCGTTCGATCGCTACGATGGCGCGCGGCAGGCACTCGAATAGCCAATGAAAATAATTGACCGAATGGTCCTTGCACAGGTGGATGCCTTTGGGGATCGGATCTTTCTCAGGTCGGTGGCAGGAGATCAGCACACGCCCCTGATAACAGGCAGGCAGCAATTTTCCAAAAGTCTGTGCCGCCATGATGCCGAACGCCTTGCGACCGTAATGTTCCGGATCACCCAGCGCCATCTCGTCATACAAAAGGATGTCGTCATTCATGCACAGCATCTCGGTGCCGCCGATGATCTGTATGTCACGAAATTCTGTGATGACGAGCTCTGGCAGATCGACCGGATGTGCTTTGCGGTCAGCCTTGTCCGCATCGGTGCCCACGCGTCGAACCGGTTGTAATGTCAATGTACGTGCGGGTATCACTGCCGTCATCCGTGCTGACTGAAGCGACGCCCCGGCGGCAACGCTCATGAATGTCAACAAGTGCTGACTGCGCCGTTTTGGGGAGATGGTCTGTTCCAATGCAAGCGCTGCCTTGCCCAGCCTCGGCCAACCGGAGCGCACGATCATGGCGATCACTTGCGCGGCGCTCTTCTTGAACAGTTTCACCAACATGGTTGGTACCGGGGCGGAATAGTGACCCTTACTCGCTTTGCCATGCCAGTATCCTGTCGATGACTTGCTGTTGCTGTTCCTGTGCGAGATGGACACCTAGCGGCAGGCTCAGCACTTCGCGGTGCAGCACTTCGGTGAGCGGCAGGCTGCCTTCCTGAGCGATGCCGCTATGGCGATAGGCGCCCTGCAGGTGCGGCGGAATCGGGTAATGGATCTGCGTCTGGATGCCCGCTTCGTGGAGCCATGCCTGTAGCGTATCGCGACGGGTGGTGCGCACCACGAACAAATGCCAGACAGGGACAGTCCACTCAGGCACGACTGGCAAGGTCAAACCCTGCTTGCCGGACAGGGCTTGCATGTAGGTCGCCGCCTGTTCCCGACGTTGCGTGTTCCACTGTTCAAGATGCTTAAGTTTGACCCGCAGGAATGCCGCCTGCATCTCATCTAGGCGTGAGTTGTAACCGGCGATCTCGTGCCGGTATTTCACCCGCGAGCCATAGTTGCGCAGCAGGCGGATGATGGCCTGCGTTCCGTCTCGTGAAGCATCGTCTGCCACGATCACTTCAAGGTTCTCGTAGTCCTGATCAAGAGCGCTTTCCAGCGCGTCGCGAATAAAACGCTCCTGATTAAAACTTATGACCAGGATGGAAACAGTCGGCAATATGTTCATCTGAATTCATTCTCAGCCGGCTTCCGCCAAGCTAGCAAGTGCCGTTTTAAACAAGCCCGGATCGATGGTGTAATCCGAGTGCAACATACTTTTTCGCTCTGCACTTCCACCAAGATATTTGATGTCATGTCCCAACGCATATCCCAGTTGTCCAAAGATCTGAAAGTTGGCCCCTTCGGTGTTCCCCGCAAGCACTAGCACTCGGCACCCCTCTGGAGCGAAAATCATATTTGTCAGCCCAGCACCCGTAGGGCCGACGATACATTCAGCCCGAGAGAACATCGCTACCTGTTCAGCAAAACTCAACCCCTCTGGTCTGACGATCTCGAATCCAAGCTCAACTGCCAATGCATGCAGCCGTGTCTCGTTCAGCAATCGCCTATAGCGCGCACCGTCTCTGGCCACAAAGACCTTGCGTGCCGAGGGCGCCTTTTCTGGCAAGAAAGCGTTGCGTACCAGAGCAACCGCTTCTGGCGCTATTACTAAGTCATCTACATAAGCACGCTTTCCGTAGTTGTCATGCGTATGCGAGAACAGGTCTACGAACACGAGAGCGCGCACCCTAAAAGACTCTCTTCTTCTGATTTTTATTATTTTGCGCCCACCTGCAATCGATTCTAGCGCTTGAAAATTCTGGGCCGGCAACTCCTCATCAACCAGGAGAGAATAATCTGCATAGGCAGACTCCCGCATGGCCACAATGGCTCTCGGCAAGCACTCAAGTAGCCAATGGTAGTAATTGGGGGAATGGTCTTTACAGAGCAATATCCCGCGATCAATATCCTTGGTCGGATTCGGTGTGTATGACAAAAGAACCTGCTGGTTGAATATCGCCGGAAGATGCAGTCCGAAACCTTGAGACACGATGATGCCAAAAGCCTTACATCCATACCTTTCGGAATTCCCAAGGGCAAGTTCATCATAGGCAGCCCGCTTACCCGCGAAGATCATCAGCTCTGTCCCACCGATAACCTCTACATTACTGAAAGCATACAGGCACACTGCTGGCAAAGTGAGGGACGCATGCTGAAGCGCATCCGATCTCTTGCGCTCACTTTCGAACAGGACGGGAACAGCCGGTAATTGAAATTGACGTTCCGGAAGCAATTGCTTTACCTGAACGCCATACTTCCTCGCACATTGTGAAACACTATTGAGTGTCAGCAGCGCCTGGGTGCGCCCACTTCTGAACGCGAGCGCATGAAATCCCTTTAAGCAAATCAAAGCGACCCTCGTCCAACCCGAACGCGTTAGCTGAGTGACGAAATGCTCGGCGATCCTGTACAGCAATCCCGCAAACCGGAGAAATAGTCTCAGCAATCCGGCCAAGACACTACTCGCTCGATAATCCTATCCTGCAACGCCACCGTGATATGAGCACCAATAGGCAAGCTCAACACTTCCTTGTGCAAAGACTCACTGATTGGCAATTCGCTTCCCTTGCAGATCTGCATCCCCGCGTATGCTCCCTGCAGATGAGGCGGGATAGGGTAATGAATCTGCGTTTGAATGCCGCCATCAGCTAGCCATGCCTGTAATGCATCCCTCTCAGGTGTTCGCACCACATAAAGATGCCAAACCGGTTGCGCCCAATCCGGCACAAAAGGAGATTGCACCCTATTGCAGGACGCCAGATGGCGCGTGTAATAGTCTGCCTGCGTCCAACGCTGTTCGTTCCAACCTTCAAGATGTCGCAGCTTGACGCGCAAGAACGCCGCCTGCATCTCATCAAGACGCGAGTTGTAACCAGCGATCTCATGCCGGTATTTCACCTTCGAGCCATAGTTGCGCAACAGGCGGATCTTATCGGCCAGTTCTGCGTCGCTAGTAGTCACGGCTCCGCCGTCGCCGAGCGCGCCGAGATTCTTGCCGGGGTAAAAACTGAACCCGGCCGCATCGCCGACACTGCCGGCGGTACGTCCGTGCCCCCGCGCTCCGTGCGCCTGGGCCGCATCCTCAATGAGACGCAGTCCGTGTCGGTCCGCTATCTCGCGCAAAGCCGGCATGTCGGCCATCTGGCCGTAGAGGTGCACCGCCATGATGGCACGGGTGCGCGGGGTGATCTTCTCTTCAACACGTGCAGGGTCGAGGTTATAGGTTTCAGCATCCGGCTCGACCGGCACGGGTGTGGCGCCGGCCTGCGTCACCGCCAGCCAGGTGGCAATGAAGGTGTTCGCCGGCACGATGACTTCATCGCCATTGCCGATATCGTATGCGCGCAGAATGAGATGCAGTGCATCCAACCCGTTGGCGACACCGATGCAATGCTGCACTTGGCTGTACGCGGCAAACTCCTGCTCGAACGCTTCGAGTTCCGCGCCGGTGATGAACCACCCGGCATCCATTACGCGCCTATAGGCCGCGTCCAGCTCAACACGCAGCGGCACATGCAAGGATGCCAAATCAAGAAACTTAATTTCGTTCGTGTTATTCATTTAACTGCGTGGGCAATAAACTCAGCGTAATCGCGGTAGTAATCGTCTTCTTCATAACGATTGGAAGCCAGTACCATGCATACCGATCCGGAGGAGAAGTTGTCCAGTTCGCGCCAGATCATGGGACAGACATACAGTCCGTTGTAAGACCGGTTCAGGTGATAGCGCTTTTTTTCCTTACCGTCATCCAGCACTACATCGAAACTGCCGGACATGGCGATTATCAACTGATGCAAGCCTTTATGTGCATGCCCTCCGCGCTCCGCGCCACCAGGCACATCATAGAGATAGTAGACACGCTGTATGTCGAAGGGAACATGATTGCCGCCTTCGATAAAGGTCAGATTGCCGCGCGGGTCGTGGATCTTGGGCAGATCGATCATGCGGCAGTTCTCAATCATGCTTTTCTCCTTTCAGATATCGCACTACTTTTGCAGGATTTCCTTGCACCAGTGCATACGCAGGAACATCTCGGGTCACGACTGCACCGGCACCTATCATTGCTCCCTCGCCGATGGTGATCCCCGGCAGGATAGTTGCATTCGCCCCGATAGAGGCGCCCTCCAGTATCCGTGTCTGCAGGAACGTGTCCGGGTATACGCCAGATCGAGGGAACCGGTCATTGGTAAAGGTCGCATTTGGGCCAATGAACACTCCATTCCCCACTCTTAATCCATCCCAGAGTTGTACGCCGCATTTGATTGTGACGTGATCACCGACTACAACATCATTTTCGATGAACACATTGGCACACACGTTACAGTTGGCACCTATCTTCGCCCCGGGCAACACGACACAAAATTGCCAGATTCGCGTTCCTTTACCAAGGTCGCTCGATTGCACATCTGCAAGTGCATGTATCTCAACCATCCAACCCCCTTCGCATGACAAATGACTCTCTTCGTAAACCTGTCATCGCCGCCAGACATATTTTGACATCACTGCGCCCAAATCTAACAGCCTGTCCAGTCGCCATAGACTGTACGCGGCGTACATACTGCTCAGTAGTAAACCCACATAGATCGTAGCACCCGGCATAATCCGAGTTGTTAGCAATATGCACACAGCGGACATGAACAGGGCGGCAAACATATACAGGTTATTCCACTCTCCGGAGAATGAGATCAGCCTGCCGACGACCCAGCGTACTAAGCCAACCTGCAATACGCTGGCAACGAAGAAGCCGACACCCACGATCAACAAACCCATTGAATCCATTCCCAGCCAGAGACAAAGCAGGTAGATCATGTTCCAGTTGAACTGGGTCGCAATGAACAGATCACCACGCCCCATGGCAAGCACGATGAAGCCCATCGGCCAGCCGATCACCTTGAACACATCCCCCATCACCTGCCAACGCAGAATCTCTGCCGCCGGCGCGAAGCTGTCTGCGTATAGCAGCTTGATCACCCACGGTGCCAATGTCAGCATCGCAAGCAGTACCGGCGCCGCCATCAACAGCGCCATCTCAGTCTGTTCGTTGACGAGCACCCGGGCACGCGGGTGGTCATGTATCTCGCTTGTGAGTCGGGGTAGGTAATCTGTCCCCATCGCCCCTAACACATAGCCGATATAAGTCATGGAGATGCTCCAAGCTGCCTGAAAATATCCGGCTGCATCCAGCCCGATATCCCCCATCACCCAACTTCTCGCCACCAGCTGCGTGGTCAGTGAAAGCAGGCCGGCCGCCATCAACGGAATGCCCAGTGAGAACATCGCCCGCCACTGTCGATGCAATGCCTGCCAATCAAGAGGCGCTTGTATCTGCGGCAGCCTGGATGCATACAACTGGGAGAAGATGAGGCTTGATGCCGGCGCAGAGATCACGAACCAGTGCAGCCCTTCACTCCCCAGCAGCCAGACCAGCGTCATCCCCGTTATCGCCCCGAGAATGGCACCCAGCACATTAACCTTGGCAATGGCATCCATGCATCGCAAGCCCTGCAATAACGCAATTCTGGACGAAATCATCAAGGACAAAAAGACACCCAGCCCCAGCCAGCCGATCTCGTGCGCATGAGCCACGTCATGGAATACCCATTGCGACAACGGCTCACGCATCATCCAGAGCAACAGCATGCCCAGCGCCCCAAGCAACACATTGGCCCACAACAGGGCCCGACGTATCACAGCCAGCAACTGACTATCTTCCTGCGCCGAGGCAATTTGACGCACACCGCTACTCTGCAGCCCGCAGCCCGCCAAAGTAGCGCCCATTACCATAATGTTCTGATACAGCCCTATCACGCCAATACCGGCCGGCCCAAGCCACACTGCCAATACCTTCACCTTGCAAATCCCTACAAGGATGCTGAATATCGTGGAACTCCCGATCACTGCGCTAGAACGAAATATCTGCCGATATGACTTCAAGACAGGCTCCGCTCTGTAGTCAGTTCATTCACTGATATGCCTTCAGGTCTTCCGCGCTATCCACCTCACCCCAAGGTTGGTGATAAGGCAGTGCGGCCACCGGCACCTGTCCCGCTTCAATCACTTTTTGCAAAGTGCCAGTCATATGCATCCGGTCGCAAACCTCCCGAGGCAAACCTGACCGGATACGAACAAACTCGTGCCAGCCTGCCGGAGTGAAGCGAAGCAAGCCCATGTACTGCCCCTCCACTTCCATCACCGATTGGGGCTTGTTCCCAATCTCTGCCAATGTCCCGTCGGGGTTCAGACGAAAGGTTTCGGCATCCAGCAACGGATCACCAAAACGCTTTTCCCATAATGCTTGCCACTGATCGTCGTACACCACAGCAAGTGATGCTTTCGATTCCATCAGGGCGCTGACGGCACTAGACTCATAAAAAATGTCCCCGTAACTCACCACACAAGGTTCGCTAGTCAACCAAGTCTCTGCACAGGCCAGCGAGGTAACCATATTAGTTTCAGCCCAGCGCGAATTGTAAAACTCCAGCATGCCGCGCTCCGCTAACTGCTCGCGTTTATATCCTGTCACGATGGCAATCTCGTTGATACCCGCGGCTCTCAGCGCTAGCAATTGCCAGTCGAGCAGGGTCTTGCCCCGCAATTCGACCAGACATTTTGGGCGGTCATCCGTCAATGCCTGCATGCGGCTGCCACGCCCCGCCGCCAATATTATTGCTTTCATTCGAACACCCTTCGCAGTCGATCAACGTCTGCCGATTGAAAGGGCTCTTCTCTTTCCGGGTGCCACATCCAACCTTCCCAGCGAAGCCTCTGATTGCAGATGGCTTCAATTTCACCATCTTCAGCCATGGCCAACACTTCAAAGCCATTTGGATTCTCTGCCAATCCATTGTTGTGGAAACTATTCACTTCGTGCGCAATCAATCCCTGCAACATATGACGTGTGCCAACATGGCCTTGCACAGGTTTCAAGGCGACGCCGGCACTCACCGCCATCATCTGCAATCCGCGACAAATACCAAGTACGGGCACGGCCCGCTCTTTGGCCCAAAGTAACAATTCATGCTCTGTCTCATCCCGAATAGGGGACTCTCCAATATCTCCCCCTCCAGTTAGAATCAAACGGTTGATGCCCCATTTCTCGCAATAGTTTCTGATCCCATTTGCACCGAGATTCGGCAATGGGAGCCAAGCCGCATCGGGTAGTGCTGCACCAATAAACCTAGACCAATCATGAGCTAACGCATCACGCGCTTCTTGATAGCCTTGCGCCTCGACAACCCGCATCGTAATACCTATATGTAACCCGTTATTCGGCATATATAGGCCTCAAAATATTTTCCGCGCAATTGATCTCCACGCTCTTCGCGGCCACAACTCTCTGATAAACCAAATCACCGCACCCGATCGCAGCCGGCAATCCAAATTCGGCACAACGGACAGCCATATGGGAATTGGCCCCGCCGAAGCGTGTAATCAACGCCTTGGGGCCCTTGGTAAATATCCAGTCAAATCCGGGGTCCGCATTCTCGATGCAGACGATCATATTCTTGAGATTCACACTTGTCGGGCTATTGGCTTCCAGCTGCACCACGGAACCCGATGCAGATCCGATGCCAACATAATTTGGCACGCTTCGGTTAAGGGTGGCCACATAAATGTCGCGCACACCCAAGATGATATGGGCGAACCTGAATGCGTGTGCGGCCTCCATGCTTCCGCGAGCTGTATCGGCCATTTCGAGATAGTGCCTGTCAACATCATCCATAACCGGATGGCTGAGACATTTGGAGATTCCCGCCCAATCCAGATATGAAAGGTCATCACGTGATAAGCCGTGGAATTCGCCCCAGCGCACAACCAAAGAGAGTGCATCTGAAAGGACTCGGGTAAACACAAATTTTACATACTCGCGACCCGCTATTGCCTTGCGGGCATAATCCAAAAGCTGGTCAACGCTCACCACATTGAGACCCGACTCCACCAGAAGAGACTTGATGGCGGTACGCTCATCGTCTTTCAAACTGAATTGGGCGGCTTTTGCCGAAGGCGGGCTTGGCATATCGTCCAGGAACAAGTCATCTCGCTCGTCATATCTCAGTGAAGTAATCTCGTAAGTACCGGGACGCAAATGCCCATATTTTTGCAGGAATTCCACACGCGCCTGTTGGCTCTGGCAAATCCGCGCATACTCCTCCACCATACTGCCGGTAACGGTACGAATACTGCGCTTGAATTCAGTCAGCCGATCTTCGGCCAGTGCACCGCGTTTGACTGCCGAGCGCAGGAGCGCTTCAGCAATAAATGCGTGCCGAGCCACGATAGCGAACGGCAAAGTCCCAAACTCCCGGCACTGTTTCAATAGGAAATCAGCTCTTGCCAATTGAAGATGCCCATTACCCTCTGGGATTTTCGGAAATGACAACTTATCTAGTCCAGTAGCGGCCTCCATTGCCCGATCCAATGTATTCTCTGGGCCTGACTTCAAACTGTCGCATGTCAGTTCAGTCAATTTTGACCGAAATATCTCAAATTCCCCTTCATCCAGCACGCCTGAATATCGCGCCTTAAAGTCATCCAAGAAGCAAAAATCCATACAAGTGGGCACAACTTCAAACTCGACCTTGTCATGCAATTCAGGATGCGTCTCAAGTCTGGCAAGCCATGCGTTGACTAGCTTTTCGCCAATGTCGTCAGGCAGGTGCTCCGGAAGAAAGGAATTAAAACTGTGGCGAACATCGATGTAGGGGTGGTTATTGATAAGCACCATCAGCTCAAAATCCCGCAGTTTGCGGTAACCCATAGATGCCCGAGCTTGGCACCAAACCGATCGGGTGATCAACTCTTGATACAGGGACGATGCCAACGGGCGGGGAGAGGTTCCAATGATTTCAGCCGGGTTCCAATCCGGCATGATGGCAAGGATCGTTCGTTCACCCAAAATTCCATCCCGTCTCATTGAACAATTACGCACAAAATCTTCAACAAAAGCCAACTGCCTTTTTGCGCGCCGTTCGATAACAGGATGCCAGTTACGAGAGAGAGCAATTCTTCTTACCTGGAAGAGGAATAACTGCCCCGCGCCATCCAAACCAAACTCAATATCCAGTGCCGCGCATTCGCAAATTAACTCTAGCTCACGTGCCAATCGTAAGAACAAGGCCACCCTGGCTGACTTAACCATGCTGCTATCGGCATGCCGATAGACGAACAGACTTTTATGGACACCGGCACCGCTGGTCACGACATCTGTCAGACCGCTCTCGTCATCAAAATCGATGCAGTAGTATGGGGCGCCATACACCATGTCAAATGTCATGATGACCCCGCTAACGGCCACATTGTCCGCCATCGGCTGTACAAGTACCTGATCGCGAGGGTCGCCCGTCATTGATTGCACTACTTGGTCGATAGCAGCTTCAAGTTCGAGCCGATTACTGCAGTCCACATTCAACTGGCTCAAGAAGGCACCTGCCATGGACTTCTCTGCGCCATCTTCTACAAGCGCACTACTTCTAATGGCGACCATAGTCCCGCCAAAACTACCTTCGATTTTCTGCAGATACTCATTCCGCGAAACAAGCCAATCCCCTACCGAGAAGTAGCACAAAGGGAGAACCTTGGCACTTTCGACCCGATTCTGCAGACGTTCTAGCGTTTCTGCTTTAGTACCAAAATTGAATGGATGCATTAGTAGCCGCGCCTCACAGTAGCATTCCCCCCCGAATTTCTATAGGGTGTGTATTGATTAGTTCTTGTGTGCAATCAGAACGTAAATATTGCAGAACTGGTCCGGAAAAAATTTCATCATAAAATTCTGCAACCGCTGCCCAAACCACGACAAGCGATATCCTTCGGCACGGGCTTTATTTTCATCAAACTTTTTATGGCCAGAAGACCGGAAGATGGCGAATTTGTAGAGGATAGGCATATTCTCCACCGGGCCGATAAAGTCGATAACAAAGTTCGCGCGGGTGAAAATCTGTTCGTACTCGTTTCTGGTCAGATTCATCTTGTGAAAAGATTGCACCTTGTTTTCGCCCCCACTGCTTTTCGCTTTTCTGGCTGTCAGCCAGTCCGTCAATCTGGTCTGAATATTGTCAGCCCGGAAGGACGCACAGACCACACCGCCCTGTTCCAAAACCCGATATGTTTCCAGAATTGCTTTTTCCAGACCATGCTCTAGGTTGTGATACAAGCCAAAGGCAAGAACGTATTTGAACGACTGATCAGCAAACCTCAGATCAGTAATGTCCCCCACCTCAGCCTGTAGCGACGGGTCAATTTCCTTGAGTTTGCTGATTGCGACATCGATAAAGTCGAATCCGAGAATGTCATAACCACGATCATGGTAATAGCGCAAAACGCGCCCAGCGCCACAACCTGCCTCAAGAATCTTCCCTGCCTTGTCTTTTACTGTCATCTGGGCGTATTTGAGCGGGTATACGTCCAAATTTTCCATCGGCACATCCGCCGGAATATCATCCCAGCGTTTTGTCCAGTAATCTTTGTTGTTCGCATTTCGATAAGTGATTCTCATTAGTTCTGCTTCCTATCTTGCTGATTCATGATTGTGCATTAGCCATGTTGAAATTTTATCCGCGACCAGCCGGTTTCCTTCAGCCGAAAGATGGCCGCCGTATTGATCATTGATGTAAAGCTTTTCAAATTCCTCATTTATAAAACTGTCAGTAAGATCAAGTACGGATAGCTGGTGCGCCACTTCAGCAAAGTACCCCTGATAGGGTGCGGCGCCATTCTTACTTAACCTCAAATCGAGCAATTGCGGCATTACTACCACCAGCGGAATATGCCCTCGGCGTTGCGCTTCTTCCTTGAATCGCAGCAATATTGCGCTTAGCAACTTTGTTGATTTGCTGTCGTCATATAACCGGTAAGCATCGCGCAGGTTATTTTTCATCACTAGCGTAAACGGAAGATTCTCTATCCTGCTATTTGTAATACCCAGTGCACGCCCCATTCCTCGCACTGCCACCGCTAGCATCAGCTTGCTGTGCTTCAATGGATTCCGCAGCAAGCTGGCGGTATAGGGGAATCTAAACTGATGCGACCTAAATTTCCGTTTGTAAAAACCATCTGCTTCGCGTATTTCGGGGAGTATCCCCCGAATATTTATAAAATCGCCCGAGTTCCGCACCAGATTCTCCAAAAGTACTAATCGGCCCTCTGGGTCAAGGATGAATCGCGGTTTAAATGCAAACGTGTTGCCAAACTCGAGATAGTGTTTCCAGTAAGACTGGATCCGACAGATCGTTTCCGGCACAAAACCCATCACTACAACTCGGACCGTATCAGGCAAAGCCGTACACTCATAACGCAAAAGCGCCTGATCGACCCCATAATTTCCCACGCCAAAGTTCAAGACACCAAAATTCTCTCGGCTCGACAGCTGAGCTTCCCATGTTTCATCATCTTCTACTTGCCGGCAAAAGGCATAGGAGTCGCCGAAAGCCGCTATGACTGGCGGCTCTTTGGCCAGGGAATCAGCACGCGAACCCCGCTCATCAATATGAAAGGAAATGGGACCACTTTGGCCATTTTCGATCCCGCTTGAGTTGGCTCTTCGCACCCAACCCAGATGCGGATCAAAGCTGTAATCCATGAATCTCTGCAATGCGTCAGCATCAAAGGTCGGCAATTCGTCCTTTTGTGTAATCAGCCACGGAAAGCCTCTCCGTTGCAGGCTTACTATTGCAAGCAGGCCGACTTCGACAACGACCAATCCGGCAGCCAGCGCCAATAAATTCATGCGAACCCCAGCGCCTCACGCACTACATCCAGATTCATGATTTTGTCGGTCAGCTCTCCGAATTCCATTCGGTCGGCATCATTTTCAATCACCAATTCCGGACTCTCTGGCTCAGGAAATGGAATATCCACGCCCACCACATTTACAATTTCTCCTCTCATTGCCTTGGCATACAGATTCTTGATGTCCCGTCTAAGCAATGTTTGCATGGATGCCTTTATGTACACCTCTGCATAATCCGGAATGTTCTCCCTGTTCCAGCGTCTCCACTCTGGGAAAATTGAAAGGACGGCTGCCACTACGTGTATACCCTGACCGGCAAGAAATTTTGAAAGAGCCGAAAGCCTTTCGGCATTCCGCCGCCGCCCCTCAACGGTATGATCCACATCGTTGCCAAATAGCGCGCGAATCAAATCTCCGTCCAATAAGACCACCTTGCCGCTCATTCTACGGATCCGCTCGACGACTTGATTAGCCAGTGTAGTTTTCCCGGTGCCCGACAAGCCAATTATCCAAATAACCATGAGTCATTCCTATTTAATGGGTCTTCCTGCTGGGAAGAATTTATTTCAGACTGCCCAACAAATCTGCCACCCTTTTGGCACCGCCCCCTCTGGGGGAATCGAAATACTTTTTATAAAGCGCTTCAACACTTCGTTTGTTTTCCGAGTAGAACTCCTCGGAATCCAACATATTCTCGAGTTTGTGAATGTCTTGATGAGAAATAACAGGCAAGTGATTTTTTAACTCCACTACTGACGACTCAGCAAAATATGACGTTGATGCTGCCTCAGGCACTTCAAGAAAAACTACATTCCTCCCCAGGAAGATCGCCGAAAAAGGCGTGCCACCATTGTCGGCCAATATTACATCTGCGACTCCAAACAGCTCATTCATATCACGTACTGCGTTACGATCAATCTTGAAATTTAAATCTTCCAACAGGCTGATAAATTCCTTTTCCTGAACGAATGAAAGAGGATGCGGCCTCACCACGAGGTTGTATTTTTCGCTTAACGCTAACAGAGGTTCCGCAAATAACGGAATTGATGAATACTCACCGCCGAGGGTTGGCATCCACAGCACCGTTTTTCTGGATTCAGAAAGGCCGAATTCGCTTTTTATGCGACTCAAATCCATTTCGCCAGAAAAATATCCGTCATACCTCGGGTAGCCCATTATGAAAGTTTCGCCCTTGAATCTTTTTTTGATTTCTCGCTCGTCATTTACTCCGTGGCAAAGAAACAGGTCGTATATCTCGTTCCATTTATCAAGCGACCAGCCATCGCTGATGTCCGCTCCATACATAAAGCGAATTTGCCCGATGCCAGCCTGCAATGGCAGGTATTGAAGCGGATCAATTTCATACGTATATTTTCTGGGCAAACCTACCGCGCGTCTTGCCGTATTTAACACATACCATTTCCAATTCCTGTAACTGCGTTGCCGTTGTTGCTCCCGAGAAAACTGGGTCGGACGGGTTGTGCTGCCACCCATGATGTGATTGCTAATAACGAACCGGTATTTGATTTTTCGTCGCACGATCTCGTCCAGAGATACCACCTCATAATTTAGAGTAGCCAACTTGTTGAGAAAATCACGAGTACGCTCATCCGCCTGCCCATCCAATCGCGCGGCCGACCCCAGCAATACGATTACAAACGCCTGTCGATCCATCTCAGCCCATACGCTCGAGTAATGCGCGTACATCACGGGTTCGTGCACCAGAAAGGCTACCTTGTCTATTATTTTCACGTTAGTTTCCGAGACTGAATCTTGCCGGCAATTCCGCGCTGCGCTATATCGTTTAACACTTGCTGTACACATTTATTAAGTTCTTCGCCACCGGTATCCACCTTCAGCTCCGGCTTCTCGGGAGCCTCATAGGGTGAGGAAATGCCAGTAAACTCGGCAATCTGCCCAGTCCGCGCCTTCTTGTACATCCCTTTCACGTCGCGCGATTCACACACCTCGAGCGAGCTATCGCAATAGATCTCGATGAAGTCACCATACTCGACCATGCTTCGCACCCTTTCACGGTCAGTTCGAAACGGCGAGATAAAGGCAGTCAGCACAATCACGCCGGCGTCCAAAAACAGCTTTGCCATTTCACCCACACGACGGATGTTCTCAATGCGATCTTCATTGGAAAATCCTAGGTCGCCACACAGGCCGTGGCGTACGTTGTCACCATCCAGTACAAAAGTGCGGCAACCAAGTTGGTGCAATTCCTCTTCGACGGCATGAGCAAGGGTAGATTTACCCGCGCCGGATAGTCCGGTGAACCAGAGGATGGCACCACGATGTTTATTTTGAGCCTCACGGCGAGCGCGTGTCACCGTTGCGCAATGCCAAACGACGTCAATGGATTTGAGCGTTTTTTCTTCAATCATGTAATTTCTCCAGCAACCCTTTTTGCTCAGCCTCGCGCTGCAACTCCTCGATCTCTGCGCGCAGGCACTCATATTCATGCACCTTTACTTTCAGGAACTCGACGGTCATGCGCGCACGTGACTCTATGCCCTGCGGGGTCAGCAGATAGGCGTATGCCAGCTTGTTTGAACTGTTACGGAAATTGTTGATCTTCAGGCTGCCCTTTTCGACCAGCTTGTTCAGGCAGTAGTTGACCTTGCCGAGGCTAACGCCCAGCTTCTTGGCCAACTCCCTCTGCGAAAGCCCTGGGTTCTCTTCCAAGGTCTTCAGCAAACTGTAATGCGTGGTTTCATCAAGCATTTTTTGTATGTTCAATCAGTGAACGCACTGTATTACAGCAGCTGCATGTAAACCGTGTCAAGCCATGAGCACATCGATTTCGCTACAATGCCGCCCTGTTCTCTCTGCAGAGTGCCCGTGACCGATCCAAACGCCCCTCCCCAGCACATCGCCATCGTCCGCTTTTCCGCACTGGGCGATGTGGTTATGGTCGCGGCCGCGATACGGGCACTCCGGCACGAATTGCCCGACGCCAAGATCACTTGGATCACCAGCCCGCTTGCATACTCTTTGCTGGAAGGCTTGGACGGTGTGGAATTTCTGGTGACAGACAAGCCGCGCAGCCTGTCCGACTATCGCGCCTTTTATTGTCTGCTCGGTGAACACCGCTTCGATGCCGTACTGGCGATGCAGGCCAACCTGCGTATCAACCTGCTCTATCCGGCCATACGCGCACCGATCAAGGTCGGCTTTGACCGCACCCGTGCGCGCGAGCTGCAATGGCTGTTCTGCAACCGCAGCATCCCG
Organism: Sideroxydans sp.; assembly: GCA_013791855.1. Taxonomy (GTDB): domain Bacteria; phylum Pseudomonadota; class Gammaproteobacteria; order Burkholderiales; family Gallionellaceae; genus Sideroxyarcus. Next base: position 36,712 of record VMTA01000017.1, on the reverse strand, counting down.
TTCAAGAACGACCATCTCGCCGACAGCTTCCTCGCGTTCGTGACCGAACTGACCGGCACACCGGCCCGAGCCGAATGGGCACTCCCGATCACCACCGCCGAACAGGCATGGGCCCGTAAGAAGACCGCCGCATTACCGCGACCGCTGATTGCCCTGCACCCCGTCTCCAGCAAGATCGAGCGCAATTGGCTGACGCCGCGTTATGCCAAGGTGATCGAACTGGCGGTCAAATACTTCGACTGCGGCATCGTCATCACAGGCGGGAACGCGGCCGACGAGCGCGCGATATGTGAACGGCTGGCCCAGGTCGCCCCCACTCACACGCTGAACCTGTGTGGCCAGACCACTCCGAAACAGCTGGCCGCCGTGCTCGCCGAGGCGGATGTCCTGATCGCCCCGGACACCGCCGCCGTGCATCTCGCGCGCGCCGTCGATACGCCGGTCGTCGGTCTCTATGCCGTCGCGCCCGCGCGACTCACCGGCCCCTACCAGCGCACGACCTATTGCGTGGATCGTTATGACGAGGCGGTGCGCGAGTACCTCGGCAAGGACCCCGCACGACTGCCGTGGAACACACGCGTGCACCATTCCGGCGCGATGGCGCTGATCGAGGTCGAGGACGTGATGCAGCAATTGTCACGCGCACTGGGTGACCGCATATGAGGCTGTTCGACAACCGCCTCGCCTACACCCTGCTGCTGTGGCTGCTGCTGCCCTATGCACTGCTGCATCTGCTCTGGCGCGCGCGCAAACAACCGGAGTACCTGCAGCACATCGGCGAGCGCTTCGGGCGCTACCGCGTCCGCAGCGACAAACCGGTGATCTGGCTGCACACCGTCTCGGTCGGTGAGACACGCGCCGCCGCCACATTGGTGCAAGAACTGCGCACCCGTTACCCGCAACATCAGATCCTGCTCACCCACACCACACCCACCGGGCGTTCAGCCAGCGAGCAGCTCTACGGCGACGATGTGCTGCGCGTCTACCTGCCTTACGATTACCCCTTTGCCGTGCGCCGCTTCCTGCAGCATTTCCAGCCGCAGGTCGGTGTATTGCTGGAGACCGAGGTGTGGTTCAACCTGATCCACGCATGCCAGCGCACCAAGACACCGCTGCTGTTGCTCAACGCAAGATTGTCAGAACGCTCCGCGCGCAAATATGCGCGCTACCCACGACTGACCCACGATGGCCTGCATGCGCTCACACTGATTGCCGCACAGACCGATGACGACGCGCAGCGCCTGTCTTCGCTGAGCGGCCATTCCGTGCCGGTGATGGGCAACCTTAAGTTCGACATCGCCCCGCCGGCCGCACAACTCGAACTCGGCCGTCACCTGCGCGAGCACTTCGGTGAAACCCGCCCGGTTTTCCTCGCCGCGAGCACACGGGAGGGTGAAGAAATATTGCTGCTGGAAGCGCTGAAGGAAGCTACCGTAAATGATTTGCTGACGGTCATCGTACCGCGCCATCCGCAACGCTTCGACGAAGTAGCCGCCCTGATCGAGCAGCACGGATTCCGCCTGCAGCGCCGCAGCCGCAATGAGCTCATCGCTGCCGATACGCAGGTGGTATTGGGTGACAGCATGGGCGAGATGTTCGCCTACTATGCCGCCTGTGATGTCGCCTTCATCGGCGGCAGTCTGTTGCCGCTGGGGGGGCAGAACCTGATCGAGGCATGCGTCGTAGCCAAGCCGGTGATAGTTGGTCCGCATACCTTTAACTTCGCTCAAGCGACCGAACAGGCTTTGGCCAGTGGCGCCGCACTTCGCGTTAGTCAGGCTGATGATCTGGTTCATCAATTGAACACCCTGCTACACGATGAGCCTCGCATGAAGCACATGGCGCAATGCGGTGAGCACTTTGTCCGCGACAATCGAGGCGCGACTGAGCGTGCCGCTGAACTGATAGGAACCCTCCTGCCCCTTGGTCTGTGAGGCAGACATCAATCCATCCGGTAAAATGATCCCCATGAAAAAGATACTCGTCACCGGCGGTGCCGGATTCATCGGCTCTGCCGTCCTCCGGCAGTTCCTCAACGAAACCGATTGCCATGTCGTCAACGTCGACAAGCTGACCTATGCCGGCAACCTGCAGTCGCTGGCTTCGGTGTCGGACAGCCCTCGCTACGCTTTCGAAAAAGTGGACATCTGCGATGCCGCCGAAGTGGCGCGCGTGTTCCGCGAGCACCAGCCGGATGCGTTGATGCACTTGGCCGCTGAGTCGCATGTGGATCGTTCCATCTCCGGTCCGGCCGAGTTCATCCAGACTAACATTTTCGGCACATATACCCTGCTGGAGGCGGCACGCAACCACTGGAACAACCTTGAAGGCGATAAGAAAGCCGACTTTCGCTTCCACCATATCTCCACCGACGAGGTGTATGGCAGCTTGGGCGACGAAGGTTTTTTCACCGAAGATACGGCTTATAAACCAAACTCGCCTTATTCCGCGAGCAAGGCTTCCAGCGACCATCTGGTTCGAGCATGGCATCACTCTTATGGCTTGCCGGTTGTGACGACCAACTGCTCCAACAATTACGGTCCTTATCACTTTCCCGAGAAGCTCATTCCGCTGGTTATCCTGAATGCCGTCAACGGCAAGCCTTTGCCGATCTATGGCAAGGGCGACAACATCCGCGACTGGTTATATGTGGATGATCATGCGCGGGCTTTGCGCCTTGTGCTGGAGAAGGGAACGCTGGGCGAAACCTATAACATCGGCGGTAGGAACGAGAAGACCAATCTGGAAGTGGTGCAGACCATCTGCGCAATTTTGGATGAGCTTCGTCCGCAGGGCGCGCCGCATAGCCAGCTCATCACCTATGTGACCGACCGACCCGGGCACGATATGCGATACGCGATCGATGCCAGCAAGATCGCCAACGACTTGGGTTGGAAACCGCTGGAGACTTTCGATACCGGTCTGCGCAAGACCGTTCAGTGGTATCTCTCGAATACCGATTGGGTGCAGGGCGTTACCAGTGGTGATTACCAAAATTGGGTGCAGCAGAACTACACGAACAGGAGCGCGACATGAAAGGCATCATCCTCGCCGGCGGTTCCGGCACCCGCCTCTATCCGGTGACGCTGCCAGTATCCAAGCAGCTGCTACCGATCTACGACAAACCGATGATCTACTATCCGCTGACCACGCTGATGCTGGCCGGGATCAAAGACATCCTCATCATCTCCACGCCGCAGGACACTCCGCGCTTCGAACAGCTGTTGGGTGACGGCAAGCAGTGGGGCATCGATCTGTCCTACGCCGTACAACCTTCGCCGGATGGTTTGGCCCAGGCTTTTATCATCGGCGAGGATTTCATTGGCAGCGACAGTTGCGCACTCGTCCTGGGGGACAACATCTTCTACGGTCACGGCTTCGAACATTTGCTTTCTGCTGCCACCAGCAAGAAGGAGGGAGGGACCGTTTTCGCCTATCGCGTTACCGATCCGGAGCGCTATGGTGTCGTTGAGTTTGATGCTAATGGTCAGGCTCTGAGCATCGAGGAAAAGCCAATGGTCCCGAAGTCGAACTATGCGGTCACCGGACTTTATTTCTATGACAATGATGTCGTTAATATCGCCAAGTCCATCAAGCCCTCCTCCCGTGGCGAACTTGAGATAACCACCATCAATCAGATCTATCTTGAACGCGGCACTCTAGACGTAAAAATATTCAGGCGTGGCAGCGCTTGGCTGGATACGGGTACGCATGATTCATTAATGGATGCATCGCTGTTCATTCAAACACTTCAAAAAAGACAAGGATTGGTGATCGCCTGCCCGGAAGAAATAGCCTATCGACGCGGCTATATTTCACGCGCGGATCTGGAGGCGTTGGCTCAACCTCTGATCAAGAACAGCTATGGCCAGTATCTACTTTCCATTTTTAAGGAAGTCTTCTGAAATGAAGGTCATCGCGACACGCATCCCGGATTTGCTGATCATCGAGCCTGATGTGTTTGGGGATTCCCGCGGTTTCTTTTATGAGAGTTATAACGAAAGTGAGTTCGAACAACTAATTGGTCGTTCGGTTAAATTCGTGCAAGACAACCATTCCCGCTCCGCTAAGGGAGTCATACGTGGTCTGCATTATCAGGTACAGCAGACGCAAGCCAAACTTGTCCGGGTAACTTCCGGAGAGATATTCGATGTCACTGTTGATATTCGCCGAAGCTCACCCACCTTCGGTCAAGCTGCTTGCGTCAACCTCAGTGCCGAGAACAAACGCATGCTGTGGATACCCGAGGGTTTTGCGCATGGCTTTCTGGTGATGTCCGAGTATGCCGATTTCCTGTACAAGGCCACCGACTACTGGGCACCGGAGCACGAACGCTGCATCCTGTGGAACGATCCGAAACTTGCCATCGATTGGCCGCTGTCAGGCGATCCGTTACTGTCCACCAAGGATGCACTGGGCAAGCCCATGCGCGAGGCGGAAGTGTTCGCTTGAGGACCATCCTGCTCACCGGTGCCAACGGGCAGGTTGGCTGGGAGTTGCAGCGTGCACTGGCGCCGCTGGGCAAGGTCGTCGCGCTGACGCGCCAACAACTCGACCTTGGCAGCCCCGACGCGATCCGTGCCGCACTGCGACAATACCGCCCCGACATCATCGTCAATCCGGCCGCCTATACGGCGGTAGACAAGGCCGAGAGCGAACCGGATCTGGCGCAGGCCGTGAACGGTACCGCACCCGGCATCCTGGCTGAAGAGGCGAGGTTGTCTGATGCCTTGCTGGTCCACTATTCGACCGATTACGTGTTCGACGGCAGCAAGGCCGTACCGTACTCGGAGCACGACACTCCTAACCCGCAGAGCGTCTACGGCAAGACCAAGCTGGCTGGCGAGCAAGCGATACAGGCGGTTGGTGGCAGACATCTCATCCTGCGCACCAGCTGGGTTTATGGCGTGCACGGCGGGAATTTCGTAAAGACTGTGCTGCGGCTGGCGCGGGAACGCGATTCGCTGCGTATCGTGAACGACCAGTTTGGCGCGCCGACTTGGGCAAGGTTACTGGCACAAAACACTTCGAACATACTGCAGCAGCTCATGATGCGGCCGGAGGACTCCAAGCTGGGGCTCTATCATCTCACTGCAGCTGGAAGTACCAACTGGTATGACTATGCGCAAGAGATTGTGCGGCTGGCTCGCTTGCATGACCGCGTGCTTCGCGACAAACCCCTGGCCATCCAAGGCATCCCCACCCGCGAATATCCGCTACCGGCTACGCGGCCGGCGAATTCGGTGCTGTCGACCGAGAAAATCAAGGATGTATTCGGCTTAATTCTGCCGCAGTGGGAAGAGGATCTGGCGGAGTGCCTGCAGCTGTTGCTTTCAGACCCCGCCAGTTGACGCTGCTTAGCGCAGCGCCTGATTCACCCGCTCCAGATCCGCTTCCTGCAGATTCCCCGTTGCCGCTTTCAGACGGAGGTTGCTGACCAGATAGTTGTATTGCGCCTGATACAGGTCGCGCCGTGTCGAGTACATCTGCTGTTGCGCATTGAGCACATCCAGGCTGGTACGCACGCCGACTTCCTGACCCAGCTTGCTGGCGGCCAGCAGACTCTCGCTTGATTTCAATGCCTGCTGCAGCGCCTGCACTTGTGCGATACCGGTTGCCACGCCCAGATAGGCTTGACGCGTCTGCACGGCCACATTGCGACGGGCATTCTCCAGATCCTGTTTGGCTTTCTCGCGGTTGGCATCCGCCTCGCGCCATTTCGACTGGGTCGCACCGCCCTGGAACAGCGGCATGTTCAACTGCAGACCGACCGAGGTGCTGCGCGTATCGCCGCAACTGGTGAAGGCGCAGCCGGTGTTCTTGGAATAGCTGCCGACCAGATCCAGCGTCGGCAGGTGGCCGCCGCGATTGCGCGCGACCTCTTCGTCCGCCAGTTCGTAGGCCGCCTCGGCGATCTTGACTTGCACGTTGTTGAGCTTGGCATCCTCTATCCACTTCTGTACATCGGCGGGCTCCGGGGCGACCGGATTGAATCCTGCACCCAGCACGTTCAACGCCGGAACATCCGCATTGATGAGCTGCTGCAGATCATGACGCTTCACTTCCAGGTCGCTGGCAGCGGCCAGTTCCTGGGCCAGGGTCAGATCGAAACGGGCCTGTGCTTCGTGGGTATCGGTGATGGTGGCGGTGCCCACTTCGAAATTGCGCTTTGCCTGTTCCAGCTGTTGCGAGATGGCCGACTTCTGCGCCACAATCAGTTGCACTGTGTCCTGCGCGATCAGTACGTCGAAATAGGCTTGCGCGCTGCGCAGGATGACGTCCTGCTGGGCGGCCTTGAACTGTGCATCGGAGATGACGACCTGCAACTCGGACTGGTTGTATGCGGCCCAGTTCTGCTCGCGGAACAGCGGCTGCGTGACCGTCACACCATAGCCGTGGCTGTTGTATTTGTTGGCGCCGTAGGGTGCGTTCACGTCGTTGTACGCTGTGTTGGCGTTCAGGTTGACGCTGGGCATCAGCAGTGCACGGCCCTGGCTCAGCTTTTCCTGCCCGGCCTGCTGCGCCGCGCGCGCGGCGGCGTACACCGCGTCCTGCGTCTGGGCGGCGCGGTAGATGTCGATCAAATCGGCCGCCGAAGCCGGCGCGACGAACATTGCCGCCAGTAGCGCGCTCAAGATGGTTCTGGACGGTTTCATAGTGTGCTCCATTATAATATTAGAATTGGCTAATATTATATGCTTGCCCCGATCGAGGCAAGCTTAAGTGATCAGTCGAACTTCAGAATACGAAGCGTTGCGGCTGCGTTGCGTTGCGCAGCGGCGCGACTGCGGTCTCAAACAACGTCTTGGTCTCGAAGCTATCGGCACCGGTACGGGTGATCAGTTGCGCATGCATCGCGGGCGCGTCGCCGACGATGGCGAACAGACGGCCGCCGACCTTCAGTTGCTGCTTGTAGGCTTCCGGCACCATCGGCACCGAAGCCGTCAGCACGATGGCGTCGTATTCGGCTTCGCCCCAGCTCTGCGCGGCATCACCCACCTGCAGCGTGACATTGTCGATATTGTGCGTCGCCAGATTGCGCGTGGCGATGCTGCTCAGTTCCGGCTCGATCTCCACGCTGGTCACCTGTGCGGACAGACGCGCCAGCAAGGCGGTCAGATGGCCGCTGCCGGTGCCGATCTCCAGCACGCTATCGGTCGGCTGCAAGGCCAGCGCCTGCACCGCGCGCGCTTCGATCTTAGGCTGCCACATGCTCGCGCCGTGACCCAGCGGGATCTCGCCATCGACGAAAGTCAGACCTTTGCTGTCTGCCGGCACGAACTGTTCGCGGCGCACCACCTTCAGCAGTTCCAGAACTTTGGGGTCGAGCACGTCCCACGGGCGGATCTGTTGCTCGATCATGTTGAAGCGTGCTTGTTCCAGATTCATTACTCTCTCCTTGTTCGTATCGCCATCCGATGGGCTTTATCTCGCGGGAGTATAGCAACACCCCCTATCGCCCTCAACCTGCCTTGACCTCGCTCGCGGCCGGTGTATGCCTGCGCAGCCTGTTCACCATCCCCAGCATCCACTGGATAGCGTCGTCCACGTAAGTGAATACCACCGGAATGACCAGCAGGCTGAGGAAGGTGGAGGTGATCAGTCCGCCGATCACCACGATCGCCATCGGCGCGCGGAAGCTGGGGTCGACGCCGATACCCAGCGCCACCGGCAGCATGCCGGCACCCATCGCCAGCGTGGTCATCACGATGGGGCGCGCGCGTTTCTTGCACGCATCCAGCAGCGCCTCGGCACGGTTCATGCCGCGTTCGCGCCGCGACACGATGGCGTATTCCACCAGCAGGATGGAGTTCTTGGTGGCGATGCCCATCAGCATGATGAGGCCGATCATGGACGGCATGGACAGCGCGGTCTGGGTGATGAACAGTGCCAGGAACGCCCCCGGCACCGACAGCACCAGCGCGGCCAGGATGGTGGTCGGTTGCATGAAGTCCTTGAACAGCAACACCAGCACGATATAGATACACAGCACACCGGTCAGCATGGCCAGACTGAAGCTCTGGAACAGTTCGCCCATTGCCTCCGCGTCGCCCACCGTCGCCACGCTCACCCCTTGCGGCAGTTGCGTCAGGCTGGGCAGGGCCAGCGCTCTGGCCTCCACTTCGCCCAGCGGCTGCTGGTTCAGCTCGATCTCGAAATTGATGTTACGCATGCGGTCGTAGCGGTCGATCTCGGACGGCCCGCTCTCGATGCTGAGGTCAGCCACGTTGCCCAGCATCACCGGGCCGCGAGCGCCCGGCACCACCAGTCGGGACAGCAGTTCGAGGTCCTGCCGCGCGTCGGGGCGCAACTTCACCACCACCGGGATCTGCCGGTCGGACAGGTTGAGCTTGGCCAGCGCCTGGTCGTAATCGCCCGCCGTGGCGATGCGCAAAGTGTCGGCGATGGCCGCCGACGTCACGCCCAGATCAGCCGCACGCGCAAAATCAGGCCGCACCACCAACTCGGGACGCACCAGACTGGAAGTCGAGGTGACGTTGCCGATGCCGGGGATGGTACGCAGGTCGCGCATCACTTTCTGTGCATGTTCGCTCAGCACCTGTCCGTTCTCACCGGCCAGCACCAAGATGTATTTATCGTTGGAGCCGCCCAGGCCGACTTTGACGCGCACGCCCGGCAGCACCTGCAATGCCTCGCGCAACTGCCCCTCGATGTCCTGCTTCTTGATGTCGCGCTGCTGGCGCGGCGTGAAGTTCAGCGTCAGCACGGCCTTGCGCACATCGGCCGCACCCTGCGGCGCGAACGGGTCGCCGCCCGCGCTGCCGCCGCCGATGGCAGTATAGATCAGCTTCACATGCGGGTTCTGCGCCACGATGTCGCGCGTGCGCTCGGCCATGCGGTAGGTCTGCTCGAAGGTGCTGCCGGGCGGCAGGGTGATGGTCACCTGCGATTGCGACAGGTCGTCCGGCGGGATGAATCCGGTCGGCAGCAAGGGCACCAGCGCGAACGAACCGAAGAAGAACACCGCCGCGCCGACTAGGGTCAGCACACGGTGCTTCAGGCAGAACGTGGCCCACTTCAAATACAGCGTGATCCAGCCGGGCAACTCGTGCGACACACGCGGGCGCAGGATGTAGGCCGACATCATCGGCGTCAGCATGCGCGCCACCACCAGTGAGAACAGCACCGCGATGGCCGCTGTCCAGCCGAATTGCACGAAGAACTTGCCCGGCACGCCGCTCATGAACGCGGTCGGCAGGAACACTGCGATCAGCGTGAAGGTGGTGGCGATCACCGCCAGTCCGATCTCGTCGGCCGCCTCCATCGCCGCCTGATACGGCGTCTTGCCCATCTCCAGATGGCGCATGATGTTCTCAATCTCGACGATGGCATCGTCCACCAGCACACCGACCACCAGCGACAGCGACAGCAGCGTCACCACGTTGATCGAGAAGCCCATGAAATACATGACGGCGAAAGTGGGAATCACCGCCAGCGGCAAAGCCGTCGCTGCCACGATGGTGGCGCGTATGTTGCGCAGGAAGGCCAGCACCACCAGCACCGCCAGTATCGCGCCCTCGTACAGCAGATTCATCGAGCCGATGTAATTCTCTTCCACCGGGTCTACGAAGTTGAAGGCTTCCGTGATCTCGATGTCGGGATGTTCGCTGCGCAGCTTGTCCAGCACCCGCAACACACCTTCCGCAACCTCCACTTCGCCGTAGCCGCGCGAGCGGCTGATCTCGAAGCCCACCACATCGCGGCCGTCGAGCAGAGCCGCGCTGCGCCGCTCGGCGATGGTGTCGCTGACCGTCGCCACTTGGTCCAGCCGGATATGGCGTCCGTCCGCCAGCACGACTTCGATCTTCGCCATCTCCTGCGCGGTCTGCACCGTGGCGATGGTGCGCACCGATTGTTCCATGCCGCCGATATCGGCGCGGCCGCCGGATGCTTCCTGCTGGATCAAGCGCAGTTGCTGCGAGACATCGGAGGCCGTCGCGTTCAGCGCCAGCAGTTTTGCCGGATCGAGCTCCACACTGACCTGGCGCGTCACGCCGCCCACGCGCGCTACCGCGCCCACGCCGCGCACCGACAGCAGCGACTTGGTGATGTTGTTGTCCACGAACCAGGACAGTTCTTCTTCGCTCATGCTGGGCGAAGCGATGGTGTAAGTCAGGATAGGCAACCCGGCCAGTTCCACCTTGGCCACGGTCGGATCGCGCAAGTCGCGCGGCAGATCGGCACGCACTCGGGTCACCGCCGCGCGCACGTCGTCCACCGCTTCCTGCGTGCCCTTCTCCAGACGGAACTCGGCGGTGATAATCACCGTGCCGTCCTGCACCTTGGTGTACAGATGTTTCAGCCCCTGCGTGTTGGCCAGCGAGTTCTCAAGCTTGCGCGCCACCTCGGTCTCCATCTGCGCCGGCGATGCACCGGGCAAGGAAGCCGTCACGGTCACCGTCGGCAGGTCGATGTCGGGGAACTGCTGGATCTTCATGGCCTTGAAGCCCATGATCCCCATCAGCGTGAGCATGATGAAGGCGAGGATCGCCGGCGTGGGATTGCGTATAGACCAAGATGAAACGTTCATGGATACCTCATTAAATTCGTTTTGCGGGCGAATCGCTACGTTGCGTGCTCGCTCACTCCTCACCTACCATCTCGGTATGTCTCGTCATTCGCTGCGCGGCGCCTTACGCTTCACTCCGCAAAAGCGAATTTTCTGAGGCATCCGTCGCTTATTCCTTCACCACACGCACCAGATCACCTTCGGTCAGGAATGCGCCGCCGCTTTCCACCACCGGCACGTTAGCCTGCAAGCCTTTGCTTATCTCGATGCGTGCTTCCTTGCGCTGGCCGATCTCGACCGCGCGCTCGTGCACGCGACCTTCCACATCGACCTCGAGCACATGGCTCTGACTGCCGCGTTGCAACACGGCACTGGCCGGCAGCCAGCGCACTTTGCGCGCGCCGCTTATATCGAATGTGCCGCGCGCGAAGGCGCCTGCGATCACGCCGTTGCTGTCGTCCAGCGACACCAGCGCATAGCCATAGCGCGTTTTCGGATCGACCGACGGCGAGATGGCGCGCACGTTGCCGTTCAGGGTGCGCCCGCCGACCAGCATCACGCGCGCCTTCATACCGCGACGCAAGCGCATCAGCTCATCCGCCGTCAGTTCCGCGCGCCATTCCAGGCGCCCCTTGCGGATCAGACGGAACAGTTCGGAACCGGCCTGCGGCATGGAGCCCACATTGGCACTGGCGGATGAGATCACACCGTCATCCGGGGCGAGGATCTTGCCCTGCGGCGAGCCGTCGTCACCTTGTCGTATCGCGTTATCCAGCGTCGCCAGCACTTCACCGCGACGCACCCGGTCGCCGATGCTGACCTTCACCTCGGCGATGCGCACGCCCTGCAGTTGCGAACCGATGATGGCTTCCTGCCAAGGCAAGATACTGCCGTTGGCCGACAAGGTCTCCGACCATTTGTCTTCCTGTAATACAGCAGTGCGCACCGTCAATGCAGGTCTACCGGTCGCGGCAGAAGCCGTTGCCGCCTCTTCCGCCACGCTGCTGCCCGCCAGCCAGATCGCGCCGCCGCCCAGCACCAGTGCTGCCAGCATCAGTTTGACCACCAGCGGTTTGTTGTCGAGGATATATGTCTTCATCATGTGTTTTCCTTTTGCGATGCCATGCGTCTGTTCTTCTCGCTGGCGATCAATGCCAGCGCGTGTTCCACCAATCGTTCCACCATCGTTTCGCGTGCCGGCACGCCCTTCAGCAGTTGCGGTGCAAATGCTTCGACCGCGCTGCGACCGCCATGCATATAGACCGTCGCCAAGCCGACCAGACTAAATGCCAGCCGCTGCAAGTCATCATCCGCCGCGCTCAAGTGCAATTCGCGGCACAGCAAAGCAAGCAACTTCTCGTGATTGGGGCGGAAAGCTTGCACCATGGCATCGCCCAACACACCGCTCGGGTCGCCTTCCTCGCGCGCATGCAGGCGCATGAACTGCTGCAGCATGGGGTCTGCTTCTGCCTGCGGGGGGAACATCCAGATGTACAGCGCACGCAAGGCTTCAACCAGCGGCACCGCCTCCACATCCAGCGTGGCGAAGGTATTGCATTCGTTCAGGAAAGGCAGGCGGAACACTTCGCGGTAGAGCGCGGCCTTGTCGCCGAAGTGGTAATGGATGGAAGCCAGATTGACCTCGGCCCGGCGCGCGATCTCGCGCGTGGTCGCCGCCTTGAAACCGAGCTCGGCGAACACCTCGGTGCCCGCCTGCAGCAGTCGCCAGCGCGTCTCTTCCTGTGAACTGGGCGCATGGCCCAGCAGGCGCTGCGCCATATTCATCAGGGGACAACAGGATTTGGTGGTTGGACTCAACTTCGCTCCAGCTGCGTGGACAGGGAGCGCACGATATTTCAGTCAAACGATTAAGTCAAGCGACTGAATGTGTCAAGTTGGCCTTGCAGGATTTGAATGTGAGCCAGCAGGTGACAATAAGCACAAGCGCATTGACAGCTATATCCTTGCGTGTATATAGTTAAAGTATAGCGCATCATTTGGAGGCCAATATGTCCGTCACTACCGTGTTTAACAACAACCGCACGCAAGCGGTTCGCTTGCCCGCTGAAATGCGTTTCCCTGATTCGGTAAAAAAGGTCGAGGTACGCAGCAAGGGGCTGGAGAGGATCATCTCGCCTGCCACTTCTTCTTGGGATAGCTTCTTTATGGGCTCAACCATGCCAACGCCGGACTTCATGTCCGAACGCGCAAGCCAGATCCAGGCCGAGCGCGAAAGTCTGTAGGCAACGCCATGTTGAAGTATCTGCTCGACACCAACATCGTTATCTACGTGATCAAGCAGCGACCTTTGGCGGTGCTTGATATTTTCAATCGGCATCATGGCCGCATGGCAATCTCATCCATCACCTTGGCGGAGTTGGCGCATGGCGCAGAAAAGAGCAGTGATTCATCGCGAAATATGGCAGTGGTGGAAGATTTTGTAAGCCGCTTGGACGTGCTTGCCTATGATGACAAGGCCGCTTGGCAGTATGGCAATATCCGGGCAACGCTTGAAAAAGCGGGGCAGCCGATCGGCTTGAATGATCTGCACATCGCCGCCCATGCGCGCAGCAACGGCCTGACACTCGTTACAAACAACCTGCGCGAGTTTGAAAGAGTGCCAGGTCTGTTGTTGGAGAATTGGGTGGAAGGCGAAACCAAGTAATCAGTCCGCTATCTCTCTAACCCGCGCAACTCCCGACGGCATTTTCGCTGCAATCGCCCCAACGCCAGCATCATGCGCTGGGTGTAGTGCCGTACACCTCATGCAGCAGCTCGACGAAACGCCGTGCCTGCGGCGACAGGAACTTGCCCTTGCGCAACACCAGGCCGTAACCCCTTTGCGGGAAATATTGCTTGAGCGAGATGCACTTGAGCTTCTCGTCACCGGTCAGACAGATCGCCGTGACGATGGAGATACCCATGCCGAGCTCTACATATTTCTTGATCACTTCCCAGCCACCCGCCTCCAGCGTCACCTTGAAGGTGAGGTTGTGCTGCTGGAACACATATTTCACGATGTTCCAGGTGGAGAGATGGCGCGGCGGCAGAATCATGCCGTACTGACTCACCGCCTCCAGCGAGACTTCGTCGAAAGCGGCCAGCGGATGATCGAGCGGCACGATGAGCACCGGATCGAACAAGGCCACCGGTTCATAGATGATGTCGTCCGGCACTTCCAGCATGGAGCCAACCGCGAAGTCGATCTCGTCGGCGCGCAGCATTTTCAGGCCGTCGCGGCCGGTGACGTTGTGCAGCTTGGTGTGGATGCCGGGATAGCTGGCCACGAAGCGACGCACTGCTTCAGGTAATACATACAGGATGGTGGATTCGCCCGCGCCGATGTTGAGCTCGCCGGATTCCAGCCGCCCGTGCAACGCGGCGAAGTTCTCCTGCAGGCCGTCCACGCCTTTAACCAACGGCTCGGCCAGCGCATAGAGTGACTCGCCGTCCGGTGTGAGCTTGAGCACCGGGCCACGCCGCTCGAACAAAGTGACGTTCAATTCGCGTTCCAGCGCCTGGATCTGCAAGGTGACGGAAGGCTGGCTGATGAACAGTTTCTGCGCTGCCTGGGTCACGCTACCGCTGCGCACCACTTCGCAGAATGCGCGCATCTGCTTGATTCGGCTGTCTTTATAGTACGCCTGACCATCCTTTGCCATAGCAATCCTCTCAACTAATACTTATTCGCCTAATAATTAAAATTGAAATTATTGATTCTGTAAATGATTGTAACTTTATTACCCTTACTCCCACTACGAAAAAGCGCAGACTGCACGACGAGGCAGGCGCATACGGGGGGTCATCATGCAAACACTGCAATCGATCTTATTTGCTTCTGCCTTCATGGCCGCTTTGGGCGGCGTGCTCGCGCTGTTCCTCGCGCTGGCCAGCAAGCGCCTGTATGTGTTCGAAGACCCGCGCATCGAACAGGTCGAAGAGATGCTGCCTCACTCCAATTGCGGCGCATGTGGTACCGCCGGTTGCCGCAACTTCGCCGAACAAGTGGTCGCCGGTTCCATCGAGCCCGCACGCTGCACCGTCAATCCTCCGCAACAGAATAAAAGCATCGCCTCCCTGCTCGGCATCGACCTCGGCAACGTTGAGAAACGCATCGCGCGTCTGGCCTGCTCCGGCGGCAACAACGTCGCCAAGAGCAGCGCCAACTATGTCGGCCATTCCACCTGCCGTTCGGCGGCGGTGATCAGCGGCGGCGGACGTTCCTGTGTATGGGGCTGCCTCGGTCTGGGCGATTGTTCCCATGTGTGCGATTTCGGCGCCATCTTCATGAACCGTCAGGGCCTGCCCGAAGTCGACCCGGCAAAGTGCACCGCCTGCGGCGACTGCGTGGACATCTGCCCCAAGCAGCTGTTCTCGCTGGAGCCGGTGTCGCGCCAACTGTGGGTGGCCTGCAAGAACCAGGCTGACCCGAGCGCCTCCGAGAATTCCTGCGAAGTGTCCTGCACCGCCTGCGGCCGCTGTGTGATGGATGCCGCGCCCGGCCTGATCAAACTCGAACGCAATCTGGCCGTCATCGATTACAGCAAGAACGCGATGGCCGACCGCCGTGCCATCGAACGTTGCCCCACCGGTGCCATCGTCTGGCTGGACGGCCAGCGTGCCGACAAGGGCCGCGCCGCCCGCAAGATCATCCGTATCCAACCCCTGCCCGCCACGGCAGAAGCTTGAGGAGTCCGACCATGTTGAACAAGATCAAACAATTCAAGTTGCTGGACGCCATCACCGGTGCCGAGCAGAAGGCCGAATTCAAATATCCCGGTGTGCGCGACGCCATCGACGGCAACACTGCCGTCATCATGGTGGAGCGCGAATCCACCGACGGTGCGGGCGCTTATCCGATCACCCCGTCCACACAGATGGGCGAATACTGGGCCGAAGCGGTCGCCGCCGGCCACCTCAACACGGCCGGTCGCCCGCTGATCTTCATCGAGCCGGAATCCGAACATGCCGCCGCCGGTGTCACCGCCGGTCTGGCCATGACCGGCCAGCGCGCGGTCAATTTCACCTCCTCGCAGGGCATGGCCTTCATGCACGAGTCGCTGTACGGCGCGGTCGGCAAGCGCCTGCCCTATGTACTGAACGTGGGCTGCCGCGCCATCACCAAGAACTCGCTCAATGTGCACTGCGCGCATGACGACTACCACTGCGCCGACGACACCGGCTTCATCCAGGTGATGGCCAAGAACGCGCAGGAAGCGGCCGACCTGAACATGATCGCGCGCAAGACCGCCGAACTGTCGCTGACTCCGGCCATGGTGGCGATGGACGGCTTCCTCACCACCCACCTAATCGAACCGGTGCTGGTGCCGGAGCGCGCACTGGTGGACGAATACCTCGGTTATTCGGACGACATCATCCCCACCCCCACCCCCGGCCAGCGCCTGATCTACGGCGACACACGCCGCCGCGTGCCCTTGCTGTGGGACGTGGACAATCCCGTCTCCTCCGGCGGCGTGACCAATCAGGATGCCTACATGCAGGCCGTGGCCGCCCAGCGCCCGTACTTCTTCGAGCACATCCCGCAATTGGTGGAGCAGTGCATGGATGAGTATTACAAGCTGACCGGCCGCCGCTATAAACGCGTGGACGAATACCGCTGCGAGGATGCCGACTACCTCATCCTCGGCCAAGGCAGCATGACGGTGCAGGCCGCCGCCGTGGCCGACTGGCTGCGTGAGAATCGCAAGATCAAAGTGGGCGTGGTTAACCTCACCATGTTCCGCCCCTTCCCCGGCGACCTACTGGGCAAGGTATTGAAAGGCAAAAAAGGCGTGGCCGTGCTGGAGCGCACCGACCAGCCGTTGGCAGAAGACCTGCCGCTGATGCGCGAAGTGCGCGCCACGGTTTCCAAGTGCCTGGAGAATGGTCGTGAGACCAACCACGCGGGCTATGCCTGTTATGACAGCCTGAAAGACATGCCTTCCCTGTACTCCGGCTGCTACGGTCTGGGTTCACGCGACCTGCAACCGGAAGGCCTGATCGCCGCTGTGGAGAACATGCTGCCCGGTGCTGCGCATCGCAAGTTCTACTATCTGTCGGTCGATTTCGTGCGCGACGAATCCGCCACTCCGAAACAGGAAGTGCGCCAGCAAGAACTGCTGGAAGCCTATCCCAACATCAAACAGATGGCGCTGCGCGGTTCAGAGAACCCGAACCTGCTGCCCAAGGGTGCCATCGCTGTGCGTATGCACTCCATCGGTGGCTGGGGCGCGGTGACCACCGGCAAGAACTTGGCCATGACCTTGTTCGAACTGCTGGGCTGGGACATCAAAGCCAATCCGAAATACGGTTCCGAGAAGAAGGGCCAGCCGACGACTTATTATCTGTCCGCCGCACCGGAGCCGATCCGCATCAACTGCGAATACACCGCCATCGACGTGGCGCTGTCGCCCGACCCGCAAGTGTTCCTGCACACCAACGCCGTCGCCGGCCTGAAAAAAGGCGGTGCGTTCATCATCCAGAGCAACCTCGCCACGGCTGAAGAAGTGTGGGCCACCTTCCCCGCACACACGCAGAAATACATCGTGGACAACGACATCCGCGTGTTCTATCTGGACGCGTTCAAGATCGCCCGCGAGGAATCTTCCAACGTCGACCTGCAACTGCGCATGCAAGGCAACGCCTTCCAGGGCGCGTTCTTCCACGCTTCCGATGTAAAGGAGCGCGCGGGTCTGACTGAGGAGAACCTGTTCCAGGCCATCGAGAACCAACTGGAAGCCAAGTTCGGCAAGAAGGGCAAGCGCATCGTCGAGGACAACCTGCGCGTGGTACGCCGCGGTTACGAGGAGATCTATGAGATCCCCGCATCCGCCAAGCAGGTCGGCGCACGCCAGCAGGCCATTGCCAAGCTCGCGCCCGTGCTGCCGATGATGCTCAAGCACTTGCCGGAAGGCGACGGCGGCGCGACCGACATCCACCGTTTCTGGGAACAGACCGGCAGCTTCTACATGAAGGGCCAAGGTTCGGACAATCTGGTCGATCCGTTCATGGGTCTGGCGCTGATCCCCGCTGCCACCGGCGTGTACCGCGACATGACACAGATCCGCTTCGAACATCCGGAATGGATCGCCGAGAACTGCACCGCCTGCGGCGAGTGCTACACACAGTGCCCGGACAACGCCATCCCCGGTCTGGTATCCACCAGCAGCGACATCCTCAACACCGCCATCCAGATGATAGAGATTGGCGGTCGCCCGACGCGCTTCCTGCGCAAGTTCAGCCGCGCCATCGACAAGAAACTGCGCGGCATGCTGGAGCGCGACGGCCTCGACGTGCGCGCCCTGATCGGCAACGCCATCACCGAAGCGTTCACTGAAGACCCCACACAGGGCGACGAGCGCGGCCGGCTGGAAGTGGAGCTGAATCTGCTGCGCGAAAAGCTGGGCGACTTCAAGTTCGCCACCACCAAACCGTACTGGACACAAAAAGAGAAGAAGGAGAAAGGTGCGGGCGGCCTGTTCTCCATCACCGTCAATCCCTACACCTGCAAAGGCTGTGCGGTGTGCGTGGAAGTGTGCGATGACAACGCACTGAAGATGGTGACGCAGACCCCCGACAGCATCGAGACACTGCGCAAGGAATGGGACTTCTGGATGGAACTGCCGACTACACCGGCGCAGTTCAGCCGCATCGACGATCTGGACGAGAAGGTCGGCGCGCTGGAGACGTTGCTGCTGGACAAGCACAACTACAACTCCATGGTCAGCGGCGACGGCGCCTGTCTGGGTTGCGGCGAGAAGACCGCCATCCATCTGTTCACCAGCACTGTCACCGCGCTGATGCAGCCACGCGTGAAGAAGTTCGTCGCCAAGCTGGACACGCTGATCGGCCAACTGGAAAACCACCTGCGTATGAAGCTGTCGTCCACGGTGAACCTGACCGACACCCATGCCCTGCTGCAGGCCGTGCAAGCCAATCAGGGCCGCGACCTGACCCTGTCCGCGCTGGCCCAAGGCGGCGAGCCTATCGACCAGGACTGGCTGCGCTGGGTGAGCCAGCTGCTGGAGAAACTGGTCGACCTGCGCGATGCCTACACCGGCCCGCGCAGCCGCGCCCACATGGGCGTGATCAACTCCACCGGCTGCACCTCGGTGTGGGCATCGACCTTCCCGTTCAGCCCCTATCCCTTCCCGTTCACCTCGCACCTGTTCCAGGATTCGCCGTCGGTGGCGATGGGCGTGTTCGAGGGCCACATGGCCAAGATGATCGACGGCTTCAAGGCGGTGCGCATGGCCGAGATCGAGCTGGAACGCGGCTATGCCGCCGCCGACGACGCCGCGTTCTTCTCCCACTTCAACTGGCAGCAACTGTCGGATGAAGAATGGCATCTGTGCCCGCCGGTGGTCGCCATGGGCGGCGACGGGGCGATGTACGACATCGGCTTCCAGAACCTGTCGCGCATGCTGATGTCCGGCATGCCGGTGAAGGTGATGGTGGTGGATACACAGGTGTATTCCAACACCGGCGGACAGGCATGCACCTCGGGCTTCATCAGCCAGGTGGCCGACATGTCGCCGTACGGCAAGAAGGGCCACGGCAAGACCGAGATCCGCAAAGAGATCAGCCTGATCGGCATGACCCATCGCACCTCCTATGTGTTGCAGGGCAGCGTCGCCCACCCGACCCACCTGATCGAGAGCTACATCGACGGCCTCAACAGCCGCCGCCCGGCACTGTTCAACGTGTATGCCGTGTGTCCGCCCGAGCACGGTGTGGGCGACGACACGCTGACCCAGCAGAGCAAGCTGGCGGTGGAATCGCGCGCCTACCCGCTGTTCCGCTACGATCCGGATGCGGGCGTCACCTTCTCCGAGTGCGTGAGTCTGGAAGGCAACCCGTCCCTGGACAAGGACTGGATCGAGTACAGCCTGGATTACCTCGACGAGAACGGCCAGCCGCAGAAGATGACACTGCCGCTGACCTTCGCCGACTTCGCGCTCTCCGAAGGCCGCTTCGCCAAGCAGTTCAAGAAGGCACCGCCCGACACATGGAACGACGACATGGTGTTGCTGGCCGACTTCCTCAAGCTGGATGCGGACGAACGCGACGGCAAGTTCCCCTTCATCTGGGCAGTGGACAAGAAACAGCGTCTGATGCGCGCACTGGTGTCGCAGGAACTGGTGAACTCCTGCGAAGAGCGCCAGCAGTTCTGGCAGCAGTTGAAGGATGTGGCCGCTGTCGGTCGCGCGGTCGGTGACGAGACGGTCATCGCGGATCGCGTGCGCCGCGAACTGATCCAGCAACTGTCTTCCGGCATCAGCGGCGGCTCACCCGCCCCGCAAGTGACGAGCACGGCGGCAGGCGGTCCATCCGCCCCGGCCGCCAACGCGGAGAACTATGAGGCCGTGTGGATCGACACACCTGAATGCACGGCCTGCGACGAGTGCATGAATATCAACCCCAAAGTGTTTGCCTACAATGAAACGAAGAAAGCAATTGTTGTCGACCCGAAAGCGGGCTCTTATCTGGAGATCGTCAAAGCAGCGGAGAAGTGCACCGCAGGCGTGATCCATCCGGGCACCCCATGGAACAGCAGCGAGCCCAATCTGGACAAACTCGTTGCCCGGGCAGCCAAGTTCAACTGATCCATCACACAAAAAATGGATCGACCGGTTTACAGTGAAGCAGGTTCGGCAAAGGGGCTCTCTCTCCTCCCTGCGCCCCCCGCGCATCTCCCCTTGGTGGAAGGACAACATCCTTCCCACGGGCTTGCTTCACTTTTTTCTTCCTGGCGTCGCGGTGGATTCCAGCGCGGCGTCCACCCCGCGCCGCACAAGGGCACGCTCGATCAGCCGATCAAGCGCATGCCCTTCCCGCGCAAGCTGGTGCTGCCGCTGGCACAGCACATCGGCAAGCCCTCGCTGCCGCTGGTCGCGGTCGGCGAGGAAGTGGCGCGCGGCCAGCTCATCGCGCGTTGCGACGGGCCTGTGTCCGCGCCCATCCACGCCCCGGCCGACGGCGTGATCGAAGCCATCACGCCGCGCCCCAACACACGCGGCGCGTGGACCGATGCCATCGTGCTGCGCGTGTATGAAGCTTCCACGCAGGAAGTGCGCTGCAGTCTGCCGCAAGATGTGGACAGCATGGATCAGGCGCAATTGATCACCGCCATCCAGCAGATCGGCATGGTCGGTCTGGGCGGCGCGGCCTTCCCCAGCCATGCCAAGTTGAACGTGCCCGCCGACAAACAGGTGCATACGCTGATCGTGAACGGTTGCGAATGCGAGCCTTACCTCACCTGCGACTACAAGCTGATGCGCGAATGGCCGGTCGAGTTGCTGGCCGGTATCCGCATCGCACTGCGCGCCAGCGGTGCCACGCGCGCCATCATCGGCGTGGAAGACAACAAGCTGGATGCGATGGCTGCCATCCGCCCGCATCTGCCTGCGGACGGCAGCATCACGCTGCAGGCGGTCGCCACCAAATACCCGCAGGGCGCGGAGAAGATGCTGATCAAATCGCTGCTCGGCCTCGATGTGCCGAACGGCGGCCTGCCCAGCCAGCTCGGACTGGTGGTGCACAACGTCGGCACGCTGGCGCTGCTCGGCCGTCTGCTGCCGCTAGGTCAGGGCCTGATCGAACGCGTAGTGACACTGGCCGGCCCCGGCATCAAAAAACCCGGCGATTACTGGATCCCATTCGGAACCACACTGCGCAGCATCCTCGACTGGGCGGGCGACCCGGAGTGCAAGGAACGCGAGGTCATCCTCGGCGGGCCGATGATGGGACAGGCCGCCAGCACGCTGGACATCCCGGTGAGCAAGGGCACCTCCGGCATCCTGGTGTTCGACAAGCGCATGCTGGAACCCATCACCAAACAGAGCTGGGCGTGCATCCACTGTTCCGAATGCGTGAACGCCTGCCCGATGGGTTTGAATCCGTCACAACTGGGCATGCTGTCGGCTAAACTGGAGTTCGACGAGATGGCCGAGCACTATCATCTCGGCGACTGTTTCGAATGCGGCTGTTGCAGCTATGTGTGCCCGTCGCACATCCCGCTGGTGCAACAGTTCCGCGCGGCCAAGGCTTTCTTGCGCGAAAGGAAACCGACTTGAGCATGCAACTGCGCGCCTCGCCGCACCTGCACAGCGGGCGCGACGTCCCCACCCTCATGCGCCATGTGGTGTATGCGCTACTGCCGGTATGCGCCTTCTCCATCTGGCAATACGGCCTGTCCTCGCTGGCACTGATCGTCACCGTCACGCTGTCCTGCCTGGCCGCCGAGCGCATCTCCAACAAGATGTCCGGCACGGTCAACACCCTGTCCGACTGGAGCGCCACCATCACCGGCGTGCTGCTGGCGCTGACGCTGCCGCCCGCCTTTCCGCTGTGGATGGGCGCGGTGGCAGGTTTCGCGGCAGTCTGGCTGGGCAAGTCGCTGTTCGGCGGTCTGGGCCACAACCCGTTCAACCCGGCACTGGTCGGCCGTGCCTTCGTGCAAGCCGCCTTCCCCACCGCCATCACCACCTGGGCACCCGCCTTCACGCCGCAACGCTTCGTTGAGTTCATCCCTTCCTCGCTGACGCTGCCGCTGATGCAGCCGAACGACATCACCACTTGGGTGAGCGCCAACATGGTGGACGGTTTCACCGGTGCCACGCCGCTGGCGCGCTGGAAGTTCGAACACTTCGTCTATCCGGTGCAGGACATGATCACCGGCGCGGCCTCCGCCTCCACCGGCGAGACCTCGGCCCTGCTGTTGCTGGTGTGCGGCCTGTACTTGATCGCGCGCAAATTCATGGACTGGCGCATCCCGGTGGCGGTGGTCGGCAGCGCGCTGCTGCTGGCACTGGCCTTCCGCCTGTTCGGCGGCGACGAATATCCGCCCGCGCATCTGGTGCTGCTGTCCGGCGGCCTGATGCTGGGCGCGCTGTTCATGGCCACCGACATGGCGACCTCGCCGGTCAGCCCCCGCGCGATCTGGGCCTACGGCGCGATCATCGGCACGGTGACGATATTGATCCGCTATTTCGGCGGTCTCACCGAGGGCGTGATGTACGCCATCCTGTTCGGCAACGCGCTCGCGCCGCTGCTGGATAAATATCTGCAACCCAAGGTGTTCGGAGCGCGTAAAAAATGAGCGGCCAGCAACCCATTCACGTCGTGCCGCCGGTGAACAGCCTGCGCATGGTGCGCACGCTGATGCTGGTGACCTCGCTGTGCGGCGGCCTCATTGTGGCGGTGTGGCAATGGACGCAACCGGCCATCGCCGCCAACAAGAAGGTGGTGCTGGAACGCAGCGTGCGCGCACTGATCCCCAACGCGGCAGAGATCGTCGAATACGATGCGAGTGCGAAAGGCATCTCGCCCGCCAAGGGCGATCCGGCTGCGGGCGCGGTGCGCTTCTATGCGGCCTATGACAAAGACGGCAAGCTGGACGCCATCGCCGCCGAGGGCGCGGCGCGCGGTTATGCCGATACGGTGCGCGTGCTGTACGGTTATCGACGCGCATGCGAATGCATCTTCGGTATCCGCGTCACGCATATGCGCGAGACGCCCGGCATCGGCGACAAGATCATCACCGACCCGGTGTTCCTGCAAAGCTTCGAGCATCTGGACGTGAGCCTGACGCCGGACATGAAATCGTTGTTCAATACCGTGAAGACGGTGAAGCACGGCAGCAAACAGTTCGGCTGGGAGATCGACGCCATCGCGGGCGCGACCATCACTTCCAAGGCGGTCGGGCGCGGCATCAACGACAGCGCACAGCGTCTGCTGCCTTTGCTGGTGCCGCATCTGGAAGCCGTGAAACAGAATGGAGGCATGCAATGAGCAGCCAACCCTTGCAGGCGAGCAACATGGAGCAGTTGCTGGAAGGTATCTGGAAACAGAACCCGGTGTTCGTGATGGCGCTCGGCATGTGTCCCGCGCTGGCGGTGACGGTGTCGGCGTTCAACGCGCTGGGCATGGGGCTGGCCACCACCTTCGTGCTGATCTGCTCCTGCACGCTGATCTCCATGCTGCGCCGCTTCATCCCCCGGGAAGTGCGCATCGCCACCTACATCGTGATCATTGCCACCTTCGTCACGCTGGTCGATTACATCATCCAGGCGGTTAGCCTCGCGCTGTATGAAGCACTGGGCGCTTTCATCCAGCTCATCGTGGTGAACTGCATCATCCTCGGCCGCGCTGAGGCGCACGCCGCCAAGAACCCGCCGTTCTCCGCGATGGTGAACGCGCTGGGTATGGGCATCGGTTTCACCATCGGCCTGTTCGCGCTGGGCAGCGTGCGCGAGATACTCGGCGCGGGCAAGCTGTTCGGCATCTCGCTGTTCGGCGACCAGTTCCAGCCCTGGGTGGTGATGGTGTTGCCGCCGGGCGGCTTCTTCGTGCTCGGTCTGTGGCTGCTGTTCTTCGCCTGGCTGGCCAAACGCAAGGAGGCTCAACATGGAGCATGAGACACTCGGCCAGATCTTCATCATCACCGTACTCTCCAGCAACTTCGTGCTGGCGATGTTCCTCGGTCTGTGTCCTTTCCTCGGTGTGTCCGGCAAGCTGGAGACCGCCGTGCCGATGGGCATCGCCACCAGTTTCGTGATGCTGGTCGCCTCGCTGTGCAGCTATGCGCTGAACCAGCTGCTGACCCATTTCGATCTGGAGTTCCTGCGCCTGATCGCCTATATCGCGGTGATCGCCTCCGCCGTGCAACTGGTGGAGATGGTGATGAAGAAGTTCTCGCCCGCGCTGTTCCGCGCGCTGGGCATCTTCCTGCCGCTGATCACCACCAACTGCGCGGTGCTGGGCGTGGCGCTGTTCCAAACCGCGCGCGACTATGACCTGGCCCAATCGGTGGCCTTCAGTCTGGGCGGCGGCGTGGGCTTCTCGCTGGCGCTGATATTGATGGCCGGTGTGCGCGAGCGGCTGAACCTGTCCAACCTGCCGAGCGTGATGCACGGCACAGCGCTGTCGCTGATGTTGGCCGGGCTGCTGTCGCTGGCATTCATGGGCTTCGGCGGGATCGGGGTGGCGCGATGAAATATCTCGTCGCCATCGCGGTCATGCTCGGTCTGGTATTCATCTGGCTTGCGGTGCAAACTGCGGCCAGACGGTTCGCGGCACGCCATCCGGAATTCGGCCCGGCGCGTGAAGAGGGAGAAGAAAGTTGTGGCGGTTGCAGCAGCAGTTGCGCCGGCCATTGTGTGAGCAGCACTCATCATCATTAGAAGGGCGCTTTTATAAATTCAAAGTTCTAAGCAAGACAAGGCGCGAACAAAAAATTGTGACGCAGCATATGGGGCTGATATGTAAGGAGCGATTTTTTGCGAGCAACGCAGTATTGCGACGAAATTTGGATTTATAAAAGTGCCCTAGAAGATTTTCAACGAGGGAGAACAATATGCAACCGTATGTCATTCCATTCGAATCGCTGGGCATCGCTGACATCCCCGAGGTAGGCGGCAAGAACGCTTCCCTTGGCGAGATGATCTCCAGTCTCAGCTCTTCAGGCGTTCAGGTTCCGGGAGGCTTCGCCACCACGGCGGATGCATATCGTGACTTCCTCGCCAACGATGGTCTGGACAAGCGCATCGAGGAAAGACTTTCCAAGCTGGACATCGAAGACGTCTCCGCGCTGGCCGAGGCGGGTCGCACCATCCGCAACTGGATCGTCGAAGCACCCTTGCCGCAGCGCCTTGAAGACGACATCCGCAGCCATTACGACAAGCTGGTGGCGGGCGGCGAAGGCAGCTTCGCCGTGCGCTCTTCGGCCACGGCGGAAGACCTGCCGGACGCTTCCTTCGCCGGACAGCAGGAGAGCTTCCTCAACATCCACGGCATCGAGAACATCCTGCATGCGATCCGCGAAGTGTTCGCCTCGCTGTACAACGACCGCGCCATCTCCTACCGCGTGCACAAGGGCTTCACCCACGCCGAAGTGGCGCTGTCCGCCGGGGTGCAGCGCATGGTGCGTTCCGACGTGGGCGCTTCCGGCGTGATGTTCACACTGGATACCGAATCCGGTTTCAAGGATGCGGTGTTCATCACCTCCTCCTACGGTCTGGGCGAGATGGTGGTGCAGGGCGCGGTGAACCCGGACGAGTTCTATGTGCACAAGCAGCAACTGGCCGCCGGTTTCCCCGCCGTGATCCGCCGCACACTGGGTTCCAAACTGCAGCGCATGGTGTTCGACGAGCAACGTTCCGCCGGACGATCCTGCCGTGTCGAGGCGGTGGAGATCGCCGCGCAGAACAGCTTCTCGATTACCGACGAGGACGTGCTGCAACTGGCTCGCTACGCCGTCGCCATCGAACAGCACTACGGCCGCCCGATGGACATCGAGTGGGGCAAGGACGGTAACGACGGCAAGCTGTACATCCTGCAGGCGCGTCCGGAGACAGTGAAGTCGAACGTGAACCACGGTGGCGGCAGCGAGAAATACCGCCTGAAACAGCGCGGCGACGTGCTGACCGAAGGACGTGCCATCGGCCAGAAGATCGGCCAGGGAAAAGTACGCATCGTGTCCGGCCCGGAAGAGATGGACAAGGTGCAGGCCGGCGACATCCTGGTCACCGACATGACCGACCCGAACTGGGAACCGGTGATGAAGAAGGCCGCCGCCATCGTCACCAACCGCGGCGGCCGCACTTGCCACGCGGCCATCATCGCGCGTGAACTGGGCATCCCCGCCATCGTCGGTTGCGGCCACGCCACCACGGCATTACAGGATGGTGAGATGGTCACCGTGTCCTGCGCGGAAGGCGATACCGGCTTCGTCTATCACGGCATGCTGCCGTTCGAGGTGATCGTGCACAGCGAACAAGCGCTGCCGCCCATCCCGGTGAAGCTGATGCTGAACGTGGGCAATCCCACGCTGGCGTTCGAGTTCTCGCAACTGCCCTCCGCCGGTATCGGTCTGGCGCGTCTGGAGTTCGTCATCAACAACATGATTGGCGTGCACCCCAAAGCCGTGCTGGAATATGCCCGCCTGCCGGGCAAGCTGCGCGAGGCGGTGTTGAAACGTTCTGCCGGTTATGCCGATCCGGTCGAGTTCTACGTGGAGAAGATCACTGAGGGGGTGGCGACTTTGGCCGCCGCGTTCTGGCCGAAGAAAGTCATCGTGCGCATGTCCGACTTCAAGTCGAACGAATACCGCAAGCTGCTGGGTGGCGAGATCTACGAGCCGATGGAAGAGAACCCGATGATCGGTTTCCGCGGTGCGGGCCGTTATGTGGCGGCCAACTTCAGCGACTGCTTCGAGCTGGAATGCCGCGCCATGAAGCGTGTGCGCGAGAAGCTAGGCTACACCAACGTGGAGATCATGATCCCCTTCGTGCGCACGGTCGGCGAAGCAAAAGAAGTGGTGGAGACGCTGGCCAAGAACGGCCTCAAGCGTGGCGAGAACGGTCTGCGGCTGATCATGATGTGCGAGATCCCGTCCAACGCGCTGCTGGCCGAAGAGTTCCTGCAATACTTCGACGGCTTCTCCATCGGCTCCAACGACCTGACGCAGCTCACGCTGGGTTTGGACCGCGACTCCAGTCTGGTGGCCGACCGCTTCGACGAACGCGACGGCGCGGTGAAGGCGCTGCTCACGATGGCGATCAGCACCTGCAACCGTCTGGATAAATATGTCGGCATCTGCGGCCAGGGCCCGTCGGACCATTTCGACTTCGCCCAATGGCTGATGGAGCAAGGCATCCAGACCATGTCGCTAAACCCGGACACCCTGCTGGAGACCTGGCGCAAGCTGGGCCAGGCCAAGTAGGTCGTCCAACCCGTTTGCCCGCCCTCCCGCCACTCTCTCCCTCTCTCCTCGGCGGGGGGCGCCGGGCCCTTATTCCACTGGGTCGCCAGCGATGGCGACCCTTTCCCATACAAGGGCATGAGCCTGTTTTGGCTTGTGTTTTTGCCCTGTTTCCAGTACCTTGCGCCCCTCGCTAGGGGTCTGCCGGATGGCAGTGAGACACACCCTTTGAACCTGTACGGGTCATGCCGTCGTAGGGAAGCATCCTTCCGGTGCTTCTTGCAATTTCAGGAGTACCACAATGAACGCACCCGAATTCCTTTCCTCCACCGCCCACGTTGACGCAGCCGCCATCAAGCCGCTGCCGAACTCGCGCAAGATCTACGTCGAAGGTTCGCGCCCCGACATCCGCGTGCCGATGCGCGAGATCACGCTGAGCGACACCCACCTGAACAACGGCGTGGAGAAGAACCCGCCGATCTACGTGTACGACTGCTCCGGCCCCTACACCGACCCGGATGTGAAGATCGACATCCGCTCCGGACTGGAAGAACTGCGCGCGCCGTGGATCGCCGAGCGCGACGACACCGAAGCGCTGCCGCGCCTGAGTTCCGACTACGGCCAGCAACGTCTGGGTGACCCCGCACTGGCCGACATGCGCTTCAACCTCAAGCACACACCGCGCCGCGCCAAGCCGGGCAAGAACGTGACGCAGATGCACTACGCGCGTCAGGGCATCATCACGCCGGAGATGGAATACATCGCCATCCGCGAGAACCAGAAGCGCGACGGCCTTTCCGAGATGATGTTGCAACAGCATCCCGGCGAGAACTTCGGCAAGGCCATGCCGAAAGAGATCACGCCCGAGTTCGTGCGCAGCGAAGTCGCCGCCGGACGCGCCGTGATCACCACCAACATCAACCACCCCGAATGCGAACCGATGATCATCGGCCGCAACTTCCTGGTGAAGATCAACGCCAACATCGGCAACTCCGCGCTCGGCTCCAGCATCCAGGAAGAAGTGGAAAAGATGACCTGGGCCATCCGCTGGGGCGGCGACACAGTGATGGATTTGAGCACCGGCAAGAACATCCACGAAACGCGCGAATGGATCATCCGCAACTCGCCTGTGCCCATCGGCACCGTGCCGATCTATCAGGCGCTGGAAAAGGTGAACGGCAAGGCCGAAGACCTGACCTGGGAGATCTTCAAGGACACGCTGATCGAGCAAGCCGAACAGGGCGTGGACTACTTCACCATCCACGCCGGCGTGCTGCTGCGCTACATCCCCATGACCGCCAAGCGCATGACCGGCATCGTCTCGCGCGGCGGCTCCATCATGGCGAAGTGGTGCCTTGCGCACCATCAGGAGAACTTCCTCTACACGCACTTCGAAGAGATCTGCGAGATCATGAAGGCCTACGACGTGACCTTCTCGCTCGGCGACGGCCTGCGTCCCGGCTCGGTCTACGACGCCAACGACGAAGCACAACTCGGCGAACTGAAGACGCTGGGCGAACTGACCCAGATCGCGTGGAAGCACGACGTGCAAGTGATGATCGAAGGCCCCGGCCATGTGCCCATGCACATGATCAAGGAGAACATGGACCTGCAACTGAAGTGGTGCCACGAAGCGCCCTTCTACACGCTCGGCCCGCTGACGCAGGACATCGCCCCCGGCTACGACCACATCACCTCCGCCATCGGCGCGGCGCTGATCGGCTGGTTCGGCACCGCCATGCTCTGCTACGTCACGCCCAAGGAACACCTCGGCCTGCCCAACAAGGCCGACGTGAAGGAAGGCATCATCACCTACAAAATCGCCGCCCACGCCGCCGACCTCGCCAAGGGCCACCCCGGCGCGCAGATCCGCGACAACGCCATGAGCAAAGCGCGCTTCGAATTCCGCTGGGAAGACCAGTTCAACATCGGCCTCGACCCCGACCGCGCCCGCGAATTCCACGACGAGACCCTGCCCAAGGAATCCGCCAAGGTCGCGCACTTCTGCTCCATGTGCGGTCCGCAGTTCTGCTCGATGAAGATCAGCCAGGACGTGCGCGACTTCGCCGCCGCGCAGGGCATCGCCGAGGCAGAGGCACTAGCGAAAGGGATGGAAGTGAAGTCGGTGGAGTTTGTGAAGAAAGGTGCTGAGGTTTATCACAAGGCTTGATGCTTTACGCACTCTGTAATGAAACGGGCCGCAATGCGGCCCGTTTAGTTTTCAACCATTAGTATTTCGCTTTTGCAGCCTAAGCATTCGTTAACAAAAACTCGCTCGCCTTCGATTTCCTTTATTTCGAGAAACTCAAGGCGCGCGCCACAATATCCGCAGGTATCTGGCTGGTCGGACATGATGAAGTAAATTGGATGATCCGTCTGAGACTCTAGTGCTTGCATTGTGATTAGTCCTCGTCAGATTTCAACAAACCCAATTTCCTTCAGATAATTGAAGGTTCCATCATAGTACTGGGGGCTGCGAGTGGTATCTTCGAGATCACCATTGGGCACTACCAAAACCATTCCCTGCCGCGCTCTAGTCAACAACACTCGATAAGCATTTTTCAAATATTGCTTCCGCTCGTCTTTATTAATTCTGTTCCAGCCATTCCCTCGAAATGAATGATGGCTCCAACCGTTCTTTGTATGGCGGAAGTCGGCATCCCATGTAACACAGGTCCAATCCAATTCCAGTCCCTGAACATGGAATTCTGTCGCAACATCTTCTAAGAAATAGGAAGAGCGAACATCATCTTTCTCATTGAGGAACCAATTCACCGGATCCATTGGAGATTTAACATCTATCGCATGCGGCTTCAGTCGCTCAGCCTGAGATGAAACAACAATTCCATAGCGCTCGCTGCCTCGCGCATGCCGCTTTAGCCAAGCCTTTGCCTTCCCTATATCCCTTGTAATTACGATCGGGTATCGAGCTTTTACCTTCTCGTAAGTACGTTTAGCTGCGTCAATTTCTAAATCAAGCAGCTGCTTTACCAACAGCGATACATCTTCTGCCCGGAATGACCGCATAGATACGCCCAAATGCAATTCATCCAGATATGTCACATTTGCATGCGACTCAAGCTGTTTAAGTGCCTCGCCGGCCTGATATTCGCTATCTGTCAGACGAGAGGAAACATAGACGTGCCAATCTGGAAACGAGCGAGTAATAGAGCTAATCCACTCCCCGATTCCAGCCTCCCCTGTATTGATCTCTTGCCCTCCACCTACAAGGCAAACAATTGCCGCCCATTCTTCGTGCCTATCCATGCAAGAGATAAGGAATTCCGGCTCGGACTGATTAAAGTTTGGGTGATTCTTCTTGCGTCGCATGAACGAGGAGGTTTGTTCGACATTCCAAGCCCTCTGCGCCTCATCAAAAATTGCCACATGTTCGATCGGTGCCATGCTTTCATCTTGCAAACATTCATCTCTAAAGTGGTGAACATTTTGTACAAATGCTTTTACGGAGCTTCTGGCTTCCCCGATCCGTACACGGTTGCCTCGAATTTTTCCGCGAGAAACTTGATCGCGAGCAAGCGCTTCGCAAAGAATTTTTACTAACGGACCATTGCCAGACAGGTAGACGCTATACAAATCGTCTTCCGCTTCAGAATGTTTTGTTGCCACATCCAGCCCGACTAAAGTTTTACCTGCGCCAGGCACGCCAGTCACCAAGCAAATAGATTTATATGCGCGTTCTCTTGAGAGATTAATCACCTCAGAAATAGTAGTGGACGTAAGTTTTAGATTGGTCGCGCCTGCATCAGAGCGCGTAATGTCAACAACCGAGTGGTTGTTATACAAGGCCATGGCGGCTTCGATAATAGTGGGCGTAGGGCAATAACGCCCAGCTTCCCATTCGCTCACATCAACTCTGCCTTCTCCGACAAACTTCAGTATTTTGTCGAGCGCTTCCCCTAGTTGCTCTTTGTTCGTTTTTACAGGGAAAAGCAATTTGTCATTTCCTGGAGTAATCGAAAGCGATATTGGCAGCTCCGCTGCTTCCGTCGCAACTAGGATAGGCGCGATGAATTGCTCATGGCTTGTTTCATGAAAGTTCTTTAGATCCAAAGCATAGTCGAACACTTGGTCAAAAGCGTAAAGCGTATGTGCTTTCTCGCCCACTTTAAATTCAAGAACAAATATCACCGGACCGATCAGCAATACAACGTCAATCCTGCGTCCCATGCGTGGGATCGAATATTCGAAATATATGGAACCTTCGTGCCCAGTCAGCGCAGTGCGTAGTATCTCAATTTGAGCAGCCCACGCATCACGCTGCGTTTGAATGAGTGCGTAGTCATTGCTGAGCGACAATGCCCCCATAATTTCTTCAGTTGATGCACGAAGAAAGGCGGGGATCAACGCTGAGTAATATGCTCGAATCATTGTCTATGACCATTTAGAGGGCCGGCGAAGAATACCCTTTCCCCTTCTTGGGTGAAACCATTTTTCCGCACACACCCAGTGCAGCAGATATCCCTGAAGACCAGCCTTCACTCTTGCGAGCAATGACGCAGTACTCGACTCTGTTGTTGTTGCGCTGGCTGAGTACGCGCTCTTATCAACGTGCCATGAGTTTGCGCAGTGCGGCTTTTGGTTTAGGCGGTTCTTCCAGCACGAGTTGCAGATCGTCGAGCTCTTCCAGCATGGCTTCGTAACGCTCTGGCGGCACCATGTAGAAGGCGGGCTTATTGTGGCTGAGCACGGCCACCGTGTGCCCGCCCGACTCGCGGAGGACTTTGATCGGGTTCTTTTTGAATTCTGTCATGCTGACAGAAAGGTCAGTCAATATCGTTTGCATTGCCATGATTCTGCTCCTTAGATAGACGCTAGTTTGAATCCACATACATTCAGCGTGCAAGCCTTGCGTTAAGCGCCGCTATAATCGCGCCCCATGAACTGCCGCCCCTCCTGCGCCGCCTGCTGTATCGCGCCTTCCATCACCTCCCCGCTGCCCGGCATGCCGCATGGCAAGCCTGCCGGTATGCCATGCGCGCAGCTTGATGATGCGTTGCGTTGCAAGGTGTTCGGTACGATTCTGCGGCCTGCTTTCTGCGGTGGGTTGCAACCTTCGGCGGAGATGTGCGGTGATTCGCGCGAGCATGCGCTGGCGTGGTTATCGCAGCTGGAGCGGGCGACGCAGCCGGTATAATCGGACCATGCAACAACCCTCCCCTGTTCCTGACGAAGTCACCGCCGAGTCCCCTTGTATCGGTCATTGCACCACTGTGCTGGGCGATGATGTGTGCCGCAGTTGCTTGCGCACTTTCGATGAAGTCTGCCGCTGGCTGGAGATGAACGAGGAGGAGCGGCGGGCGGTGAACTGGCGGATCGCCAAGCTTGCAAGCAATCTGTCTGGCTCGCAGGGAAACAATTAGTGTTCATCCTTCGACTAGCTCAGGACGAACGGATTTTTATTTAGAAACTACTGGATTCCGGCCTGCGCCGGAATGACGAGACATTATGGATATTGCACTGCTTTTGAAGGCCGCCATCCTCGGCGTGGTGGAGGGTTTGACCGAGTTCTTGCCGATCTCTTCGACCGGGCACTTGATCATCCTCGGTGATCTGCTCGGTTACAACGACGAGACGAGCAAGGTGTTCAAGATCGTGATCCAGCTGGCAGCGATTTTGGCGGTGTGCTGGGATTATCGCGAGCGTTTGATGCGTACGGTGCGCGGTATCCGCACCGAGCCGGCCGAGCAGCGTTTTGTGGGGTTGTTGTTCGTTGCTTTTCTGCCGGCGGCGGTGTTGGGTTTGATGTTCCATTCGACCATCAAGGCGCTGCTGTTCAATCCGATCACGGTGGCGACGGCGCTGATCGTGGGCGGCTTTGTGATTCTGTATGTGGAGAAGCGCAACTATCATCCGCGTTTGAATTCGGTGGATGAGATGCGCTGGCCGGACGCGCTGAAGGTGGGCTTTGCGCAGGCGCTGGCGATGATCCCCGGCACGTCGCGTTCGGGGGCGACCATCATGGGCGGTTTGATCTTCGGGCTTTCACGCAAGACGGCGGCGGAGTTCTCGTTCTTCCTGGCGATCCCGACCATGTTCGCGGCGACGGCTTATGACTTGTACAAGAACTGGACGCTGCTGCATGCGGCCGACATTCCGGTGTTCGCGGTGGGTTTCGTGTGTTCGTTCATCGCGGCGATGTGGGCGGTGCGCGGTTTCATCAAGTTCATCTCGAACCACACCTTTGTGGTGTTCGCCTGGTATCGCATCGTGTTCGGACTGGTGGTGCTGTTGACCGCCTATACCGGCGCGGTGAGCTGGTCGCATCCGTAAAAAAGCCCGCTTGCGCGGGCTATCTTACTTTCCGTTCATGCTTCGATCCTTCGGCAAGCTCAGGACAGGCTGAGCTCAGCACAAACGGTTTTCTTCAGCTTTGTTCCCAAGGCAGTCCGGCGGCGCGCCAGCCGTTCTTGGCATTGCGCTGGTTGCTGCCGTTCTTGTCGCCTTCGAAGCCTTCGAGGATGTTGTAGCAATCGGCATAGCCGTTCTGCGTGGCGAGCGCGGCGGCAGCGTGTGAGCGCTGGGCGGTGCGGCACAGGAAGAGCACCAGCGATTCCTTGTCCACTTGCTGTTCCAGCGAGGCCATGAAGTTGGGGTTGGGTTTCATGCCGGGATAGCTCATCCATTCGATCTCGACCGCGCCCGGCACTTTGCCGACCCAATCGATCTCGGCGCGTGTGCGCACGTCCACCAGCTTGGCGCCAGGGGCGCTCTGCCAGATGGTGTTGGCTTCGTCTGGTGTCAGTACACCTTCGTACGGCAGGCCCAGATCCTTTGCGCGGTTCTGTGCTGTCGTCAATATTTCTGTGATCTTTCCCATATACCCTTGCTTCTGTGTTGTTTAAGGTTCGGTGCGCGAAATGTTATCCTGCGCACTCGCCTGCATACTATCCCAACAGCAATGAAAAATCACACGCACGCACATGGCCACGACAAGTCGGCCGCTTTCGAGCCCGCTCATCCCGAGCGCTTCGCTGCGGCACGCAAGAGCACCTGGGTCAGTATCGTAGTCAATCTGTTCCTGACGCTGGCGCAGTTGATCGGCGGCTTCTTCGGCAAGTCGCAATCGCTGATGGCGGACGGCCTGCATTCGCTCTCGGACCTGCTGGCGGACATCATGGTGCTGTTCGCTAATCGCCACGGCAACAAACACGCCGATGCGAACCATCCCTATGGTCATGCGCGCATCGAGACGGCCGCTTCGCTGATCCTCGGCGTGAGTCTGGTGGTGGTGGGCGGTGCGCTGCTGATCTCGGCCGGCATGCGCTTGCAGCACCCCGAGGAAGTGCATCGCGTGGAGGCGTATACCTTCTGGGTGGCGCTGTTCACGCTGGCCGCGAAAGAGACGCTGTTCCGCTACATGCTGGCTGTCGCGAAGCGCGTGCGTTCGCAGATGCTGGTGGCGAACGCATGGCACGCGCGTTCGGATGCAGCTTCGTCGCTGGTGGTGCTGATCGGCATCTCGGGCAACCTGCTGGGTTATACCTTCCTCGATCTGGTGGCCGCCGCAGTGGTGAGTGTGATGATCGCGTGGATGGGCATCCAGTTCGCGCGCGATGCGATGCTGGAACTGGTGGACACCGGCTTGGAAGCAGAGGAAGTGCGCGCGATCCGCAATACGCTCAAGTCGGTTCCCGGCGTGCTGGGGCTGCACGAGTTGCGCACGCGCAAGATGGCGGACAATGCTTTGGTCGACGCGCACATCATGGTCGATCCCTACGTCAGCGTGTCGGAAGGGCATTACATCGCCGAGGCGGCCCGTGCGGCCGTGCTCAGAAGCCATCATGTGATGGATGTGATGGTGCATATCGACCCTGAGGATGACGTCCAGTCGAAGCCGAACGCGCATACGCCGCAGCGCCATCTCTTGCTGGTGCATCTGCATAAACGCCTGGCTCAGGATCTGCCAGCAGACACACGCATCGTGTTGCATTACCTCAATGGCAAGATCGAAGCCGAGTTGCTGCTGCCGGCTACGGCTACCGCGGGCGACCTGCAGGCCAAGTGCGACGCTATCGTCACGGATGACCCGTATTTCAAGCGTATCGATGTCTATCAGGACGCCGCACCAAAATAGTGCGCAGCGGTGTCGGTTTGCCCTGTTTTTGGGCGCGCACGATGCCCGCCATTTCCTTTGAGATATGGCACAATGCTCGCCTGACTGGATATCCGGGGATGGCACAGTTTCTGCTCTTTTCGACCCGTACCAATCAAACGGTTCGCTTTACTGACTTTTGTTTTTAATTTCCTGGGAGATTCAAGTATGTCCAAAACAGCCGCCGACGTTCTGAAGCTGATCAAAGAACAAGGCATCAAATTCGTCGACCTTCGTTTCACCGATACACGCGGTAAAGAACAGCACGTTGGCGTGCCGGTCAGTGCCGTGGACGAGAGCAAGTTCGAAGACGGTCACGCCTTCGACGGTTCTTCCATCGCCGGTTGGAAGGGTATTCAAGCTTCCGACATGCTGTTGATGCTGGATCCAGCTTCCGCTTATGTTGATCCGTTCTTCGACGAGCCGACCCTGGTCATCACTTGTGACGTAATCGAGCCGACAGACGGCAAGGGCTATGACCGCGACCCGCGTTCCATCGCCAAACGCGCTGAAGCCTACCTGAAGTCCACCGGCATCGGCGACACAGCATTCTTCGGTCCTGAGCCAGAATTCTTCATTTTCGACTCCGTCGAGTGGAGCGTAAGCATGTCCGGCTGCTCCCTGAAGATCAACTCTGAAGAAGCTGCTTGGTCTACAGGCGAGAAGTTCGAAGGCGGCAACACTGGCCACCGTCCAATGGTCAAGGGTGGCTACTTCCCGGTTCCTCCCGTTGACAGCCTGAACGACATCCGCGCACAAATGTGTCTGTTGCTGGAAGAAGTCGGTATTCCTGTCGAAGTGCATCACCACGAAGTGGCGACTGCCGGCCAGTGCGAGATCGGTACCAAGTTCGACACATTGGTGAAGCGCGCTGACCAGACTCAGACTCTGAAGTACATCGTGCACAACGTTGCGCACCAGTACGGCAAGACTGCGACCTTCATGCCCAAGCCCATCGTTGGCGACAACGGTTCCGGTATGCACGTGCACCAGTCGATCTGGAAAGACGGCAAGAACACCTTCGCGGGTAACGGCTATGCCGGTCTGTCCGAGACAGCGCTTTACTACATCGGCGGCATCATCAAGCACGCCAAGGCACTGAACGCGATCTGCAACCCCGGCACCAACAGCTACAAGCGTCTGGTTCCTCACTACGAAGCACCGGTGAAGATGGCTTACTCCGCCAAGAACCGTTCCGCTTCCATCCGCATCCCGCACGTCGCCAGCGACAAGGCTCGCCGCATCGAGACCCGTTTCCCGGACCCGACAGCGAACCCGTACCTGTGCTTCTCCGCGCTGATGATGGCCGGTTTGGACGGTATCCAGAACAAGATCCATCCTGGAGATCCTGCTGACAAGAACCTGT
>VMTA01000015.1 GCA_013791855.1 Sideroxydans sp. | reverse complement strand
GCACCGCTTCGCGTTTGAATTCCGGACTGAAGCGCTGTCGTTGCCTCTCCGGATTTACCTTGTTTGTTCCTTTGCTTGCCATCGAACACCTCCTTCATTATTGTCTCCTATTGAAGTGTCCGTTAAAGGCGGGTTAGCTCAGCATCGCAATAGTGCAGCGCGATGTTGCGGTGTCCAGTCTGTTCGATTTTCTTTCTCAAGAGGGAAAGTATGGCTTCGTCGGCGAATTGCTCGAACACGCGCATGGTGGTCTCGGCGTAGCCATCTGCGACGAGGTTCCAGGGTTCGCTGGCGGAGAGCGGATTGCTGGCTTGCTGCTGCGACAAGTGTTTCCCCTTTTCAGTGGTGTGGCGGCTTCGCCCGCTGTGCGGGTTCTTGTCTTGCGCCGCCTCCTGAATGGGGTTGCTGCCTTGTGCCTCGCGCCGTTCGTGCGGCGGGATGTGCGTGGGGCAGACCTGCAAGTGGCCGGACTTTATGTGAGCGGGGCGGTGAGTGTCAATGCTGATGACAGGGTTGATATGGGGGCCGCGCCGTATTTGGTCCTTCATGCCATCAGCCGCGCTGCTGCATAGTTGTATATTAAATGTGGCATTAGTAGGACAATCGGGTTGTCGTCCACTACGTTTGGACAGCACGCAAATGAATCTCAACGTATTACCTTCCGACATATTCCCCTGGAACGAGAATTTCCAGACGGGGATTCCTGTCATCGATGAGCAGCATCGCAAGCTGGTCGAGTTGTTGAACAAGCTCGCCAGTCATCTGGCTTATGGTGTGGGGAAACCCGAGCTGAATACGATCTTCGGCGAATTGACCGAGTATGCGCAGTACCATTTCAAGACCGAGGAAGGTTTCTGGAATAAATATCTGGCAGCGGATGAACTGTCCACCGACCATGCCGAGACGCATAAGAGCTTCGTGACCGAAGTGCTCAAACTCAGGGGGGCGCTGGATACTTTGGCCACCGAGGAGGTGATCGAAGAGATCGTGGTGTTTCTTACGCACTGGCTGGCTTTCCATATCCTCGAATCCGACAAGCACATGGCCAAGATCGTGCTCTCCATGCAGCTCGGGCTATCGCTGGACGAGGCCAAGGACAAGGCGCGCACGGAGATGAGCGGCGCGTTGCGCGTGCTGATCGAAACCATCCTGAACATGTACGACACTTTGTCCACGCGCACCTTGCAACTGATGCGCGAGGTCGCCGAGCGGCAGCGGGCGGAAGATAAATTGCGCCTGTCCAGAAAAGTCATCGACAGCACGCTGGAGGCGATCTTCATCACCGATGAGAACGGCATGATCATCGATACCAATCCTTCGTTCTGCCTCGATGTGCAACTCGAACATGCGCAGATCGTCGGCAGGGATGTGCGGCAGTTGAAGCCGAGTCTGTTCAGTCAGGACAAAGCCGACGAGATATGGCGGACGGCGACCGAAAGCGGGCATTGGGCGGGTGAGACGGTGGGGCGGGATGCGCAAGGCGAGGTTGAAGGGGCATGGCTGGCGCTCTCTTCGATCCAGGATGCCCAGGGCGTCATCACCCACTACGTCGGCGTGATCTCGTCGATCACCCATCTGGTGAAACGCCAGCAGATTCTGGAAGTGGAGGCCAACCACGATGCGCTGACCGGGTTGCCCAACCGCCGCTTGTTACAGGACCGGCTCGATCAGGCGATCACGCACAGCGATCGCGCCGGCCGTGTGATGGCCTTGTGCTTCCTCGATCTGGACGGTTTCAAGCAGATCAACGACACGCTGGGGCACGATGCGGGCGACGATGTGTTACGCCTCGTTGCCGCGCGTCTGGGTAAAGCGCTGCGCGCGGAAGACACGGTGGCGCGTATGGGCGGCGATGAATTCGTGCTGCTGCTGAGCGATCTGGATGGCGAGGAGAGTGCGGTGCAATTCCTGAACAGGCTGCTGAAAGATATTGCCCAGCCGATGTCGATATACGGTAACCCCGCCAAAGTCACCGCCAGTATCGGGGTGACCTTCTATCCGCGTGACCAGAGTTCGCCCGAGCAGTTACTCAAGCATGCCGACGCGGCGATGTTGACGGCGAAAAGGGAAGGCAAGTCGCGTTATCACTTCTACGCCTGAGCGCATCGCGCGCAGGTTCGGATTACCTAGTGCTTTGACGGTTTGATCAGGCTGATGATATGCGCGCTCGGCGGCTCTTTGCCGTCGTTGTAGTAAGGCTTGGATTCGTCGAAGCCGAGCTGTGCGGCGAGTTCGCGTTCGCGTTCCGAGATCAGCGCGAAGCATTCCTTGATCTCTTCGATGGTGGCATCTGCGAGCGGGTTGGGGCGGCCGCCGAGCGGCGTGGCATCGCGCACGACGCTGCCCAGTGTTTTGCGCATCGCGCGCAGGATGCGTTGTTCCTTGCTCAATTCTTCCGTGCTCATGGCGGCTTCCTCTTGAAATGTCAGATGGGACTTTAACCGGAATCGCGCGGGAGAGGGCCTGAACGTGACAGGGGCATCGCGCGCGGCGCGCTTTTTGCCTTTACAGCCCGCGCATGAACAGCGGCCGCAACGGACGGTGGCCGGCTATCGCTTCTTGCAGTTGCTGCAGCAGCTTGTCTTTGTCCTTGGGCAGGTTGCCCGCCAGTGCCAGTGCGTTGGAGGCGTGGTTGGAACGGAAGATGACGGGCTGCGGCGGGTTGAGGCCGCTGATGAGGCGGTGCTGCTCTTGCAGGATCGCGAGGTCGTCCGGCATCTGGAACGGTTCGCCGAACTTGCGATGGAATTCTTCTTCAACACTTTCATCCAGATATAGTTGCAGCGTGGAGAGGTAGGTGACGGGCGCGCGGTTGAGCAGGTCTATGGTGCCGTCTATGTGTGCGTCGCTGTGCTGCGTGCCGCCCAGGCCAAGGATGACGGTGGCGGAGACTTTCATGCCGCTGTCTTTGGCTTTGTGCAGCACCTCTGCCATGCGTTGTTGCGTCGCGCCCTTGGTGATCTTCTTCAGGATGAGGTCGGAACCGGATTCGATGCCGAAGTAGAGCAGGTTCAGTTTGTGTTCGCGCAATTGCGCCAGTTCTTCGATGCTCTTGCGTGC
This sequence comes from Sideroxydans sp., assembly GCA_013791855.1. GTDB lineage: Bacteria > Pseudomonadota > Gammaproteobacteria > Burkholderiales > Gallionellaceae > Sideroxyarcus. The sequence continues at coordinate 103,443 of VMTA01000015.1, read as the reverse complement.
GAGGTTGCCGGGTGTGGCATAGCAGGAGACGCGTGTCAGGCGCGGCAATGCCGTTGCGAGTTCGCGCAGGATGGCGAGCAGATGTTCCGTCGGCAGCGCCAGCGCGTCGCCATCGGCGAGGAACACGCGCTGCGCATCCGGCCAGTCGGCGGCGGCCGTGCGGATATCGGCGAACACTTCATTAAGCGGGCGTTCGACATATTGCTTGCTGCGATACATGGCGCAGAAACTGCACTGGTTGAAGCTGCACCCCAGCGTGGCCTGGATGATGAGGTTGTCACCCTCGGAGGGCGGACGGAACAGCGGCATGTCGTAGAGCAGGCTCATGCCGCATGCTCCGGCGGGTGTTCATCCAGCATGCGTTCGCACTCGACCATGATGGCTTGGCCGATCTCCGATTCGTAGCGTGTGTCCAGCGATTCCTGCATCTCATGGCTGATAGTGAGGCCGGTCTCGCGGCTGGTGGTGGTGACGATCTGTTTCGCAACCTGATCGCTCAGCGCGGAAAGGTGTTTGCGCAGTTTCAGCGGCAGGTTGCTTTTGGAGCGGGCGAGCCAGTCGGCGGCGAGCGTGGCGCCCTGGGCTTCGGTCAGCCATGCGCCATGTTCATAGTGGATGGCGAGGCGTTCGGATACGAGCGCGAAGATCAGGGCGATGTGGGTGCCGCGTTCGGTGGAGGGGAGGGGGGGCGCGTTCAATGGGGGCTTTCTTGTCACAGCGGATCCATGCGTGGGGGTTAAGCGCGATCTTACGCTAGCGCACCGCTTGCCGCAGCAGTGAGGTGCCGACATTGATGCAACCGAGTGGCACCCGCTTCACAAAACTTTACCTTCGCCACACATCCGGGCAACGCCCCGCTCATAAAGTGTCATCCAGCCGCCAACACGGTGCGGCGTCCAACGATCAAGGAGACAGACATGAGCGAGCATACACAGGGAACGAACAACGAAACCAAGGCCGGTTGCAACGGTAGCCACGACCATCATTGCCACGGCCGTCGCGGCCATTGTGTGGCGCGGGTGATCGGCATCATGGCGATATTCGGCATCGGTTTCTTCTCGGCCAAGGTGATGGCCTGCGAACACGGCATGGGTCACGGCGGGCCGCAGGCATTCATGTCCGGTGGGCAGATGGATACGGAGCGCATGGGCAAGTACGCGGACAAGCGACTGGAACGTATGCTGGACGATGTGAAAGCGAGTGATGCACAGAAAGAGAAGGCTTCGGCCATCGTGAAGGCGTCACTGGAGCAGGGCGCACCGCTGGCGGAGAAGATGCGCGACAACCATATCCAGATGCGCAAACTGATGGCAGCGCCCACGCTGGACAAGGCCGCTATCGAAGTGATGCGCGCCGATCAGATCAAACTGGCGGACGAGGCGAGTAAGCGCATGACGTCGACCATGCTGGCGGTGGCGGATGTGCTGACGCCCGAGCAGCGCGCGAAACTGGCCGAGAAGATGGAGAAGCGTCGCGGCTGGATGCATCGCGAGTGATCTGAGCGCAACAGCGCCCCGCATCCATACCGCTTGGTATGATGCGGGGCGAGTTATTTGGAACGAAACATGAACCATCACATCCTCATCATCGACGACGACGAACGCCTGTGCGGCATGTTGCAGCAATACTTGGGCGATGCGGGTTATCGCGTCGATGCGCGCCACACCATCGCCAGCGGCTTGCAGGTTTTGCAGCAGGTGCATTACGACGCGCTGGTGCTGGATCTGATGTTGCCGGACGGCGACGGGCTGGATGCCTGCCGCCAGTTGCGCGCGTTCTCCGACATCCCGGTGCTGATGCTGACCGCGCGCGGCGAGGCGATGGACCGCATCCTCGGGCTGGAGATGGGCGCGGACGATTACCTGCCCAAGCCGTTCGAGCCGCGCGAGTTGCTGGCGCGGCTGAAGGCTATCCTGCGGCGCGGCAAAGCGGCCAACGGCGATGTGCTGCGTTTCGGCCGGCTGGAGATCGACCGCGCGGCACGTATGGTGCGCGTGGATGGCAAGCCGTGCGAGATGACTTCGTATCAGTTCGATCTGTTGCAGGCGCTGGCGGACAAGCCGGGGCGGGTGATGAGTCGCGAGCAGTTGCTGGATGCGGTGAAGGGCGAACCGCTGGAAGCGTTCGACCGTTCCATCGACGTGCACATCTCACGTATCCGTGCCGCCATCGAGGACGACCCCAAACATCCGCGCCGCATCATCACGCTGCGTGGTGCGGGCTATGTGTTCGCGCGTAGCCAAGATGGCGAAGGGGACGCGGCATGAGGAAACTCTATTTCCAGATCTATCTGGGCGTGGTCGCCAGTCTGGTGCTGCTGGTGGTGCTGGCCGCCACCTTCTGGCATTACCAGGGCAAGAACTCGCCGCAGAACCAGATATTCCAGACCGTGCGCGATGTGATCGTGATGGCGTTGCCACCGGCAGATGCGCCGCGCGAATTGCAGCAGGAAGTGCTGGAACGGCTGGCGCGTCCCGCCTTGCCGCGTCTGTCCCTGTATTCCGCCGACTATCGTTTGCTGGCGCATACCGGTCGGCGCTTGATGCCGCCCGGCCCGAACACACAGGAGAACGAATGGTTGCACAGGCCCGACCATCAATCGGCCTGGGTGATGCAGTTGCCGGACGGCCGCTGGCTGCTGGCGCAGCCGCCGCACGAGCGCCCGCGTCCGCCGTTGCCCATCTTGCTCACGCTGCTGCTGATCGGTCTGGTGGTGGCGGTGGTGGCATATCCGATGACGCGGCGCATGACCAAGCGGCTGGAGCGTTTGAAGCAGGCGGTGGAGGCACTGGGCGCGGGTGATTTCAAGACACGCGTGGAGGTTAAAGGCCGCGACGAAGTGTCTTCGCTCGCCAACAGTTTCAATCAGGCGGCGGAACGTATCGAGTCGCTGTTGCAGGCGCACAAGCAATTGCTTGCGAACGCTTCGCACGAACTGCGCTCGCCGCTCACCCGCATCCGCCTTGCGCTGGAGATGCAGGCCGAGCGCCCCATTCCCGAACTGCAAAACGAGGTGCGGCAGAACATCGCCGAGCTGGATCAGTTGATCGAAGAGATATTGCTGGCGAGCCGACTGGATGCCTCGCGCGAACCGCTGCATGCGGACGACATCGATCTGGCCGCCTTGCTGGCCGAGGAATGCGCGCGCAGCGAGGCGCAGTGCGAAGCCGTGCCGCTCAACATCAAGGGCGACGAGCGCCTGCTGCGCCGCCTGTTGCGCAACCTGTTGGAGAACGCGAAGCGGCACGGCGGCGATGCGGTGCAGGCAAGTCTGGTCAAAGCAGATGGACAGGCCGTGATACAAGTGTGCGACAACGGCAAGGGCATCGCGCCGGAAGAACGCGAGCGCATCTTCGAACCGTTCTATCGTCCGGCGGGCAGCCGTGAGAAGGAAGGCAGCTATGGTCTGGGACTGTCGCTGGTGCGGCAGATCGCCGAGCGGCATGGTGGCAGCGTGCGCTGTGTGGCCGGCCCGGCGGGCGGTGCGTGTTTCGAGGTGAGGTTGAAGCTGGCTTGAAGTGTGCGGCGGTGTCAGGCCGCAGGCAGCTGCATCCACCAATACATCAGTGCTGCGCCGAGGATGAAGCCGGCGATGAACAGCTGCAGACCCAGCGTGTCGCGCGGCGCGGGTGTCTTTGACTTGTCCGGTGGCTGTAGCGATTCCCATTCTCGGATGATCTGTTTGGCTTGCTCGTAATCTTCTTCCGCCACCATCACGCGCACGAATCCCAACGCTTGCAACTCGCCCATGCCGCCTTGCATGTGCTCGCCTTCGATGCGTCCGGCGATGCGGTACTGTTCCAGCAGGTTCAGGATCATGTGGCCGTCCAATCCGCTGGCGGCTTCGTAGACACTTTTCATTCCCATATCGGTCGTTTAGTTGGTCAGCACGATGCTCAATGCGGCAAGCGACAGGATGAACGAGGCGATGCCGAGCAGCATGGCATGGCGATAGCCTTTCTCGGCGAGACGGGTGCCTTTCTCCAGCGCTTCGATGGCGACTTGCATCTGTGCCGCGAGGTCTTTGATGTGCGCATCGTTGGCCGAGGCTGCGCTCTGCAGCTCGGTGATCTGTTGCTGCAGGGTGGCGTTATCGCCGCTCTTGCGCGTGAACACCGGGGATGCCGCGGAGATGATGGTGCCGATATGCGGCAGCACGGATTTGATAACGGGAATGAGCCAGCCGGCCATGTAAGACTCCTGATTATGTGAGGGACATCCCCCGCCGTTGCGCGCTAGACAGCGGCGAGCGGCGTGGGGGCGTTTTGTGTATGCGTGTCTGCTGCGGAGACGAAGCGGTTGCGACCTGCATGCTTGGCCTGGTACAGCATCAGGTCGGCGGCCTCTCTCAATACGGAATCATTGTCCGGTTCATCCGGACTCATGCTGGCGATGCCTATGCTCACCGTGACGTGATCGGTCACGGTCGAACCGGTATGCGGGATATGCAAGTGCGCCAGATCATTGATGATGGAGGCGGCGATCCTTTCGGCGTCCTGTTTGCCGGTCTCGGGCAGGATCAGGGCGAACTCCTCGCCGCCGAAACGTGCCGCCATGTCGCTGGAGCGCAGGGCATGGTTGTGCAGCAGTTTGGCTATCCTGATCAGACACTGGTCGCCCGCTTCGTGGCCATAGGTGTCGTTGTACTGCTTGAAGCAATCCAGATCGATATACAACAGCGAGAGCATGGTGCGGCTGCGGAAATGGCGGTTCCATTCGTTGCGCAGGCAGTTGAACATCGAGCGCCGGTTGTACAGGCCGGTCAGTTCGTCGGTGTCGGCCAGTGAGCTGAGGCGCTGGTTGGAAGTGGAGAGCTCATCCGCGAGCCGCTCGTTATCGAAGCGCACTTCCAGCGCGCGCGTGAGGCTGCGGTGGTAACGCAGGGCAGACAGGTACATCAACACGATGTAGATGGCGAACAGCGCGGTGAGCGCCTGATAGCCTTCGCCATGCTGCTGGAACAGTGTGAAGGTGAGCCAGCTTGCCGGCGGCAGATAGAAGGCGGGGAAGGCGATGAAATAGGGCGTGTGCGTATTGAACGAGCCAGCCGTGATGCCGGTGTAGATGACGATCAGGATGATCTGGTAGGAAGCGGGCCATGATGGGTCGTAGAACAGGGACAGGCTGCCCCAGATCAGGCCCGAGATGAATGTGCTTGCGACATAGAGATCGCCCCATCCTTTCAGGGCGGCGACGCCGCTGGGATTGCGGCGGGTGAACCATGCGTTGAAGCCGAGCCTGAGCAGTGTGAGCGAGACATGGGCGCCCAGCCAGAGCAACAGCATGTCGTGATCGACCAGATCCCAGAACACGCCGACCGCTATCAGACCGGTGAGTAGACCGAGCAACTGGATGGTTGGCCCTTGCTCGTAGAGCATGCGTATCTGCTCTGCGCGTACTTGCATACTGGGCTTCTTCGGGAAAAGACTGATCATCATGCGTTCATGGATCGTGTGTTTTGCGTTGTAATAGACGCTGGGAAGAGATAGCCTTTTCACTACGCGGCCAACTCCCGTTGCGCCGATATTACATGAAGCAGCGACCCGATTGTTATTTCAGGCTTTATTACCATGTGGTTACAAAAAGAGATCAGACTGCAACCCCGCGCGCGCGGCTTCCATCTGGTGACAGACGAGGTGCTGCGCGCCTTGCCGGAATTGCGCGAGTTCAGAATAGGTATGATGAATGTCTTCATCCGGCACACTTCGGCATCGCTGACGCTGAACGAGAACGCCGACCCGACCGTGCGTCAGGATCTCGAACAGTGGTTCAACCGCGCCGTGCAGGAAGATGAACCCTATTACCGGCATCAGGATGAGGGTGCAGACGATATGCCCGCGCATATAAAATGCAGTCTGCTCGGCGCGAGCCTGAACATCCCCGTGGCGAACGGTCGCCCGGCATTGGGCACCTGGCAGGGCATCTATCTGTGCGAGCATCGCAATCACGGCGGGAGTCGTAACATCGTGGTGACGGTACAGGGAGAGCGGGATGCGTGATGAGGTGAAGACCTTGCATCTGGTGATGCACGGCCGTGTGCAGGGGGTGTGGTATCGCGATTCGATGTGGCGCGAGGCGGAGAAGCTGGGTGTGAACGGCTGGTGTCGCAACTGCAGCGACGGCACGGTGGAAGCGATGGTGCAGGGTGAGGCGGCCGCAGTGGAAGCGCTGCTGGCGTGGGCGCATCGCGGGCCGGAACTGGCGCAGGTGTCGCGCGTGGACGTGGCTGAGGGCAGCGGCAGCTTTGAGGATTTTGCAATACGGAGTGATGCATGAGCACGATACTGGTTACCGGTGCGACGGACGGCATCGGATTGGAAACGGCAAGGGAATTGGCACTACTCGGTCACGAGGTGGTGCTGCATAGTCGTGATGCGGTGAAAGCGCTGCAGGCGGCGGACAAGATCAGGCAATCGGTGCCGGATGCGAAATTGCAGACCGCGTGTGCCGATCTGGCCGATCTCGGGCAGGTGGTGCAGATGGCGCAGGAACTGAATGCGCGCCTGCCCAGGCTGGATGTGCTGCTGCACAACGCGGGCGTTTATATGGCGGAGCGGCAACTGACGCCGAACGGTTTCGAGAAAACGATGGCGGTGAATTACTTCGCGCCGTTCGTGCTGACGCGCTGGCTGCTGTCGCTGCTGAAGCGATCGGGCGATCCCCGGGTGGTGACGGTGAGTTCCGTCGCGCATCAAAGCGGACGCATCGCGTTCGACAACATGAATTCCGAACGCGAGTTCGATGCCTATCACGCTTACGCCAATTCCAAACTGGCCGACACCCTGTTCGCCAACGCGCTGGCGGAGCGCGAATCATGGTTGTGTTCCAACAGTCTGCATCCTGGCGTGATCGATACCAAGTTGTTGCACACCGGTTTCAACATGAAGGGCGATACGCTGGAGAACGGAGCGCGCACATCGGTCTATCTGGCGACCTCGCACAAGGTTCAGGGCGTGACAGGGCGTTATTTCGAGGATCGCCAGGAGACTCCCTGCTCAGCACTGGCCGCGGACCATGAACTGGATGATGCGCTGTGGCGCTGGACGGAGCGCGCGCTGGACGACTGGCTGCCATGACCAACTATCCGCCCGACGCCCTGTTGTTCGTGACGCCCGACTGTCCGCATTGCGCGACGGTGAAGCACGCGTTGCAGACCTTGCAGCAGGAAGGGCAGGTGGCGGATGTGCGGGTGGTGGATGCCAGCGCGCAACCGGAACTGGCACGGCAGTATGAGGTGCGCAGCGCTCCCTGGTTGAAGCTGGGCATATTCACCCTGACCGGCGCGCACACGTTGGGCGAGTTGCGGCAGTGGGTAGACTGGGCGCATGGCGAAGAGGGTAAGGCGCACTACGTCGCGCACCTGCTGACGCAAGGCGGTTATGTGCAGGCGAGTGCCTTCATCCACGCCGACACCCAGCGACTGAAACCTTTGCTGTCCATCGTGGCCGATCCATCGGCGAATCTTGAAGTGCGGCTGGGTGTGAGTGCCTTGCTGGAATCGTATGGCTACTCACCCGCGTTGCAGGCATTGCTGCCCGAGCTGGCGGAACTCAGCTGTCATGCCGACCATCGTGTGCGTGCCGATGCCTGTCATCTGCTCGGACTGACCGGGAGTGTGGCCGCGAAGCCGTATGTGGAAGCTTGTCTGCATGATGCCAACGAAGAGGTGCGCGAGATCGCGGTCGACGCGATGCACAACCTCAAACAGAAGCGCGTTGTTGCATGAAGTCTCAGTCAGTCTGGTCGGCGTACATGACCGGCAATGTCTCGCGCGGCAGGTGCAGCGCTTCCAATACCTTCAGTGCCGCATAGGCATCGTTCGCCGCATACAACATCTGTTGCGCGCTCAATTCCGGCAATGCCCAGTTGGAAGTGGTGACCTTGCGTGACTTGATGAAACGCTGGCCGAACATCTGCGCGACCGCGTTGCGCACGCCCATCTCTTTCTGAAAACCATCCTTGCTGAACACCTGATTGAGATCGACCAGTGCGCCGGGGCGTATGCCCAGTTTGTTGCGGATGTGCTTGCCGTCCGAGCGCAGCCCGAAGCCGACCTTGAGCAACTGCGGTGACTGCAGCAACTCGATCAGGAAGGGAAGACTATCCTTGCGGTGGGTCTGGAACAGGTAGGCTTTGTCGTGCAGGGCGAACTGCACCACGTGCGGCCCTTCGCTCACATCGCCGACAGAGAAGGTCGGTTTCGATTCGGTATCGAAGCCGACAATGCCCGCCGCGAGGATATCTGCAGTGGCAGTGGCATAGCCTTCTTGTGTGGTCGGCAAGTGGATGCGTTCCAGCGGCAGGCCGCTGAAGGGTTCCATCAGGGCGATGTCGGTCTTGCTCGGTGCGGTTCTTGTCATGGCAGGTTGTCGGTCCATCCGGTGAGTTCGCGATGGATGTCGGCGAACAGGGGTCTGCTGTTTACATCTTTGCTGTCGCAACGCTGCTGCAAGTCGCGTAGCGCCAGAACGGTCGCGGCATCTGTGGTCTCGCAACGATCCAGCAGTTCTTCCAGCAGGCAGGCAAAGGCGCGCACCTCGATGCGCTGCATGGCCGCAGCTTGCTGTGCATCCTGCGGCAGGAAAGAGGCAGCGCCGAAATCGCCCAGCAGGCAGTCGCCTGCCTCATCCCACAGGATGTTATGTGCATACAGGTCGCCATGCATGATGCCTTGCGCATGCAGATGTTCGGCCACGGCAGCGATGCGGCAGGCGATGTTGAGCGCGACGGGCAGGGTGAAGCGCACATCGTCCGCATAGATGTCGCGCGTGCAGGAAACGAGGCTGGGCGGACCGGCCAGATTGCGGAAGGCGGGATCGATCAGCGACATCACTAGTCCCGGCGTTTGCTCGGGATGCTCGCTGATCTTGCCGATGACGGGGATCAGACCCGGATGCGCACCGGCCGCGATGCTGGCGGCTTTCTCGCTGCGCGGCAGACCGTCGCTGGTGAGCGCGCCCTTGAACAGCTTGACCGCGACGGCTTCGTTCCGTGCATGGTGATGCGCGCGATGGATCACGCCGGAAGCGCCTTCGCCCAGTTGGTGATGCAGCTCCAGCTGATGCCACTCGACCGGGGTGATGTGCAGATTCGCCAGTGCGGCCGCTTCGTTGCTGTCGCTGCACGGGTTGCCGGCGCAGGCCAGCCAGGCCAGTCGCGGCATTTTGAACAACCAGTCGGGCAGATGCTCGAAACGGTTGGCGGCGATGCGTAGCAGTTCCAGATTCCTGCAACCGGCCAGTGTGTCGGGCAACTGTTGCAATTGGTTACCCGCCAGCATGAGTTTCTGCAAGCGGTCACAGCTTCCCAGTTCAGGTGGCAGTTCGCACAGGCGGTTGTCGGTGAGGATGAGCCAGCGCAATTTCGGCGGCAGGGCGGTGGCAGATAGTGTCTCGACCCGGTTGGCCTTGAAGCCGATCATCTCCAGTTGCGGACAGCGGCCCAGCACTTCCGGCACATGCGTGAAAAGATTGTCCGAACAGAAGATGACGCGCAGCTTGTGCAGACGCGGGAGATCGTCCGGCAGATCGCTCAGTGCATTGCCGGACAGGTTGAGGATCTCCAGCGTGTCGGCCAGCGCGAATATCTCGCGCGGGAATCCGTTCAGTCCGCAACTGAGGTCGAGACGTTGTACGCCGGCCAGCTCGCCGGCGCGCAGGGCTTCAAGGGTATGCATCGAATGGGCAGAACAAGCTCAGTTGGCTTGCTCGGTGGTGATGACGAGGCGGCTGCCCTGTACGGAATGGATGGTGCCATGCATGGCGTCCGGCATGCGGCTGTCGACCTTGTCTGCCTGCCATTCACGGCCGTGACAGATCACGCGCGCGCTGCATTCGTCCAGCCATTCGATCACCTCGACTTGCTCGCCGATCTGGGGACGGGCGGGCGCGGGGCCGTCGCCGCGTTTGCGCGCGCGCAGGAGGTACACGACCAGCGCATGGACTGCCGCGCCTGCGGCCAGGGCCGCGAGTTGCATATTGGTCGCAGCACCGTTGTACTGTGCGATGGCGGGATAGATGAACGCCAGACCGATGGCGAGCAGATACATGGAGCCGTACAGGAACTCCGCCAGCATGAACAGCACGCCATACACCAACCATGAGACCAGATCCATCCAGACACCCTCCGCTACGTTGTTCGGTGCGCCAGCGGCGCGCAGGGCGTCATTTTACGCGAGACACGGACACGCGGGTCTTGGGCAGGCCGAATTCCAGAAAGAATCTTTCGGCGACGGTGACGGCTTCGTCCGGCCCGGCGATGTAGATGTCGCCCTGCAGCATGGTGGCATCCGCGATCTGGATGTCCTGCAGCAGTTTGATCAGCGTGTCTTCGCGCTTGCCGCTCACGTTGCGCAGATCGAAACCGGCGATATGTTCCTGATAGTGGAAGTCGTCCAGTGCATCGTCCCAGGAATGGGCGATGTTGGGCAGGTAGATGTGCTGTTTGCTCGATCCTATCCAGTGCAGATAGATGTCTTCAGCCTCCAGCGATATGGCGTGTTCGATCAGGCTTTTGATCGGTGCGAAGCCGCAGTCGAACGCGAAGAAGAACTGCGGACGGGCGGATCTTTCGTGCAGGATGAATTCACCCTGCGGCCCTTCGATCTCCACCACCTCATGCGTCTTGAGCTTGTCGAAGGCGTAATCGGAGAACAGATTTCCGGGCTGGCGGTGGATGTGGAACAGCAGGTTACGGTCGTCGCACGGGCAACTGGCGATGGCCTGCAGGGCGGTGAACGACAGGCCGAGTCGCAGTGTGACACCTTGTCCGGCGAGGAAACGCAGGCGTTTGGTGCGCGGCGTCTGCAGATGCAGCAGCAGGATGTCGTCGTTGATATGGCCGATGGCCTTCACGTGTGCTTCGATCTGCTGGAACGGGATGTCTTGCACGCTGTCCGCCACCGGTGCTTCGATCACCACATCACTGACGGCAGTGTTGCTGCACAACAGCACATAACCCGCTGCCTTCTCCGCCTCGGGGATGATGAAGTCGTGGTTGCGCGTCTTGCGCACTTCGCCCGAGACGACCTTCGCCTTGCACAGGCCGCAGTTGCCGCCGCTGCAACCGTAACTGAGCGGGATGCCGGCGCGCATGGCGGCTTCCAGCAGCGAGTCGTGGCCTTCGACCATGAAATCGTGCCGGCTGGGCAGTATCGTCACCTGTGCCGTCATCACGCGCAGGATATTGTCTTTGATCGCGAGCGGGTTGATGAAGCCGGGTTCGATTGCCAATTCAACCTCCTGTGCTAACCATTTCTTCAGTTCTGTCGTCGATATGTCGGGCGTGCCGTCGAGCTTGTCCCATAGTCTGCCCAGCAGCGTTTTGAAGCTATCCACCTGTGCCTGGCTGGTGGCCAGTGTCTTGCTCAATTCGGTGAGGCGCGCGGCCAGTACTTCCGGTTCCGGCAGGGCGCGCTCGAACACACGCTTGCCGAAGGCGCGTTCCTTGATCTGCGCGATGCGCTGCGTTTCGGCGGTGTCCTCAAGTTTTGCATCGGGATAGCAGGCCAGCAATTCACCGACCGTGATCATGCCGTCGTGCGAGACCATCTCGCCGCGCTTGATGCGGCTTTGCAGTTCGGCACGCGTCACGCCTGTCAATCTGGCGGCGCGAGTCAGGCTGAGCGATCTGGTCATGACGGGCGTCCGGTCACTGGGTCTGTTGTTCCATCGCCTTGCGCTGCTGCTCGGCCGCTTCCAGTTGCATGGCGGACAAGTCTTTGGCTTGGTCGAGTGCGTCGCGCTGCTCCGCGAAGAGTTTGGGTACCGGTGGCGGCGGCTCGTCGCGGCTGCAGGCGCCCAGGGTCAGGATGAGGGATGCGGCGATGGCAAAAGGTGCAAGCATGCTATTCTCCCCGTAACATGTGGGTACATCTGATGCGTCCATGATAATCACTATGCATGGGATGGTCACGCGGTGTCTGCAAGGGGCAACGACAGGCGGGATGTATGTTAATCCTGCTGCATGGCGCTGAAAAAATCGAGGCATCGATCATTAAGAATCGGCCCGGAGCTGCAAGGAGAGAGATTATGAAAGCACGGAACGTTTCGGGACATCCTGTGGTGATCATCGGGGCAGGGCGCGGTGGTTCCGCCCTGCTTGAGATGTTCATGGAGGACAATCTGGCGACCGTGGTCGCCATCGCGGACACCGATCCGGATGCGCCCGGCTTTGCGCTGGCGGCAAAGTACGGTGTGCCGGTCTATCACAGTGCGGCGTCCGCCCTGCAGGCATGCAAGGCCTGGCCGGATTGCATCGTCTACAACCTTTCGCATGACGATACCGTCGCAGCCGAAGCGCGCAAGGTGTTCGGTGACAAGCAAGTGACCAGCGGGCCGGAAGTGAAGCTGTTCTGGCAGATGGTCACCAACCTGAAACAGACCAAGAACGAACTGGAGAAGAGCCAGGGGCAACTGCAGGCGATCATCCAGAACGTGATGGACGGCATCATCACCATCGACGAGTCGGGCCTCATCCAGGGGTTCAACCCGGCTGCCGAGAGCATCTTCGGCTATATGCAGGATGAGGTGCTGGGGCAGAACGTGAAGATGTTGATGCCGGAGCCGGATCGCAGCGCGCATGACGGCTACCTGCACCGCTATATGAACAGCAATGAAAGTCACATCCTCGGCACCCGAGGGCGTGAAGTGACGGCGGTGCGCAAGAACGGACAGGTCTTCCCGATGGAGCTTTCAGCCTCGGAGATGATGCTGGGCGGACACCGCTATTTCATCGGCATCGTGCGCGACATCACCGAACGCAAGGAAGCGGAAGCGCGTATCGCACACATGGCGCATTTCGACTTCCTGACCGGTCTGCCCAACCGCGCCTCGTTCCTGAACATCCTCGACCATTCCATCAATCTTGCCAAACGCACGCGGCACCATCTTGCCGTGCTGTTCATCGATCTGGATGGTTTCAAGCAGATCAACGATACGCTGGGTCACGAAGCGGGCGACCTGTTGCTCAAGGGCGTGTCCGAGCGCTTCCTTCAGACAGTGCGCGAATCGGACACGGTGGCGCGATTAGGTGGGGATGAGTTCGTCCTGTTGCTGGAGAACATCGAATCGTCACAGAACGCAGTGTTCGTGGCAGAGAAGATCGTGCATGCCCTGACAGAACCTTTCGATCTGAATGGACAGGCCGGCAAGGTGGGGGCGAGCATCGGCATAGCCCTGTTCCCGGATGATGCCGAAGTTGCCAAGGAACTGGTGATGCGGGCCGACGAAGCGATGTACCGTGCCAAACACAGTGGCAAGAACATCTGGAAGTTGTATAGCGAAATGTGAGCGGCGACGCGGGTCGCATTCAGTCGAGCGGCATGGGTTTTCCGAACAGCCAGCCCTGGCCGTAGTCGCAACCCAGATCGGCCAGCGCATCGCGCGTCTCACGTGTCTCGATACCTTCTGCCACCACCGACATCCCCAGCGTGTGTGCCAGCGCGATCGAGGAGCGCACGATCTCCAGACTCTGCTTGGATGTCAGCATGGGCGCGACGAAGGCGCGATCCAATTTGAGCGTGCCGATGGGATAACGCTGCAGATTATCCAGTCCCGAGTAGCCGGTGCCGTAGTCGTCCAGTGCCAGTTTGAATCCCAGCTCGATCAGGCGGCTGAGGATGTTCATGGCGAGCGCGGGTTGTTCCACCATCACCGTCTCGGTCAGTTCCAGCTTCAATGATTCGGGGGGCATGTTGTGGCGGGCGATGATGGCGATCACATCGTCCACCAGATTGTCGCCGGTCAATTGCCGTGCGGACAGGTTGACGCTGACGAAGGGTGTTTCATGCTTGGTCATCTCGCGCAGACGCGGCCAGTCGCGTGAAGCGCGTTCCAGCGTCCACAAGCCGAGTTGACGGATCTGCCCGGTCTGTTCGGCAAGCCACAGGAAGTCCATGGGTGGGATCAGGCCATCGGTCGGATGATGCCAGCGGATCAGTGCCTCGAAGCCCGCCACGCTGTCGTCCTTCAGGTCGCAGATCGGCTGGTAATACATCTCGAACTCGTTCTGGTTGAGTGCGCGCGTGATGCCGTGCGCCATCGACAGTTTCTGCGTGGCGGCACCCTGCAGCTCTTTGCGTGACTGCATGCTTTCATGGCTTTGTTCGGGTGTCGATGTGTGATGCGTTTCGTGTCCGGGATTGTTGCGGAAGCGCTCCAGGATGACTTGCAACAGATGACGCAGGATGGGGTCGCTGCGATCCAGCAGTTCCTGCACCAGCTGCCGCTCGATCTGGATCAATATGGTGTCGGAGGTGGTGCGGGCCGTCGCGGTGCGGGGGTGCTGATCGAGCAGGGCCACTTCGCCGAACAGTTCACCCGCTTTGAGCAGGCTCAGACGCAGATCGCCGGTGCCCGAAGTCTGGATGATCTCCACTTCGCCGGATTCGATGATGTATGCACAGCCGCCTTCATCCCCTTCGGAGAAGATGTATTGGTCTTTGCTGAAATGCTTTCTATCTAGCCTGTCCAGTGTCATGGTATTTTTGCCGTCAGCCAGCCATTAGGTGCGCGTACATTCGCACCTTTGCCGGATTCAATCAAGAAGAACGATGGCCTATATATTCCGCCGGGGATGATGGGTCACAACACATTGGAGTGCGCCATGAAACTACGTTTATCCGCCAGAGTACTGCTGGCTGCATCGATCATTCTGCACGGCAGTGCCTGGGCCGCTTCGCCCGCGCCGGTCGCGGCAGAGTACGGCATGGTGGTGACGGCCCATCATCTGGCCACACAGGTCGGGGTGGATGTGCTCAAGGCCGGCGGCAATGCGGTGGATGCCGGGGTGGCGGTGGGCTATGCGCTGGCGGTGGTGTATCCCGTGGCGGGCAATCTGGGTGGCGGCGGCTTCATGACGCTGATGCTGGCCGATGGCCGCAAGACCTTTCTGGATTTTCGCGAGAAAGCGCCGCTGGCGGCGACCGCCGGCATGTATCTCGACCGTGACGGGAAGGTGGTGCCGGGCGCGAGCACGGACGGACATCTGGCTGTTGGCGTACCTGGTACGGTTTCCGGCATGCAATATGCGCTGGAGAGATACGGCACTTTGCCGCGCGGCAAACTGCTGGCGCCCGCGATCAAACTGGCGCAACGCGGATTCGTGCTGGGGCAGAGCGATGTCGATATGCTGGGCATGGCGACGCAGGCTTTCAGAATAGATGCGCCTTCCGCCGCGATCTTTCTGCAGCGTGGTCAGCCTTACCAAGTCGGGCAGCGATTGATACAGAAAGATCTGGCGCGTACTTTGCGACAGATCAGCCAGCACGGCAGCACCGGGTTCTACCAAGGGCCTGTTGCCAAGGCGCTGGTGGCGAGCAGTCAGTCGAACGGCGGCATCATCGCGCAGGCGGATCTCGACCAATACCGAACGCGCGAACTCGCTCCGATCGAGTGCAGCTATCGCGGCTACGGCATCGTCTCCGCGCCGCCGCCCAGTTCGGGCGGGGTGACGCTGTGCGAGATGCTGAACATCCTCGAAGCCTATCCCTTGTCAGAACTGGGTTTCCATTCGGCGCAGGCCGTGCACTACCAGATCGAGGCGATGCGCCATGCCTATGTGGATCGCAACAGCTATCTGGGCGATCCGGATTTCGTGGACAATCCGCTGTCGCGTTTGCTCGACAAGGACTATGCGGCGCGGATACGCAGCAAGATCGCGAAAGACAAGGCGGGCATCTCACTGCAGATCAAACCCGGTGTCGCGCCGCATGAAGGCGACAACACCACGCATTACTCCATCGTGGACAAGTGGGGCAATGCGGTGTCGGTCACCTACACTTTGAACGGTGCGTTCGGTGCCAAGGTCACGGCGGCAGGGACGGGCGTGCTGCTCAACAACGAGATGGACGATTTCACGGTCAAGGTCGGTGTGCCGAACAGTTACGGTCTGGTGCAGGGCGAGGCGAACGTGATCGCGCCGGGCAAGCGCCCGCTGAGTTCCATGAGCCCGACCATCGTCACGAAAGACGGCATGCCGTTGATGGTGGTGGGCACGCCGGGCGGCAGCCGCATCATCACCGCGGTGATGCACGTGATTCTCAACGTGATCGACTACGGTATGGATATCCAGGAGGCGGTGGATGCGCCGCGCTTTCACCAGCAATGGTTGCCCGATACGACTTTCATCGAGCGTTACGCGCTCAGTCCGGATACGCGCAATGCGCTGGAATCATGGGGACAGAACTTTCGCGATACCGGCTATGCCAACCATGTGACGGCGATCCTGATCGGCGCGCCCAAGCTGGGCGGGAAAGCGGAGGGGAACGATCGCTACTACGGCGCGAACGATCCGCGTCACAACACGGGTCTTGCCTTGGGCCACTAGCGATAGCCGAACAGCTATCGCATCCAATCACATCGCGCCGCTATCCTGATCGTGGCGGTGTTTCTTGTACAGCAGGCTCATCACGCCGGACAGGATGAGACCGAACACGGTGAGGATGATGAAGATGTGCAGCTCCATCTTCTCCATCACGGCGTACAGGCCGAGCATGGCGAAGATGCTGATGTTCTCGTTGAAGTTCTGCACCGCGATGGAACGGCCGGCGCCCATCAGCAGGTGGCCGCGGTGTTGCAGCAGCGCATTCATCGGCACCACGAAGAAACCGCCCATCGCGCCCATCACGATCAGAAGCAGAACGGCCAGCATGCTGCTGGAGATCGGGATCATCAGCAGCACGACCAGCCCCATCGCGATGCCGACCGGCAGCACGTTCACCGAATGTTCCAGCGTGATGTAGCGCGCCGCCAGCACCGAACCGATGGCGATGCCGATGGCGAACCATGCGGTGAGTTGGGCGGCCTGCCCGATGTCGTAGTTGAGGGCGACCGCCGCCCAGCCGATCAGCAGCAGGCGCAGCGTTGCACCCGCGCCCCAGAACAGCGTGGTGACTGCTAGCGAGACCTGGCCCAGCGGGTCCTTCCACAGTAACTTGAAGCAGTGCCAGAAGTCCTTGGTGAGCGCGATCGGGTCGCGGCTCAGTGGCTTATGGTCGATGGGTACGTGCGGGATGTACAGGTTGAACACGGCCGCAATCACATAGAGCACCAGGATGATGGCGATAGCGAACATGGGCACGCTGTCCAGCAGCGGGATGTTCAGCGATTCGACCAGCGGTGCGAACATGGTGGGCGAGATGAGGACGCCGCCGATCACCGCGCCGAGCACGATGGCGGCGACGGTGAGGCCTTCCATCCAGCTGTTCGCTTTCACCAGTTGGCCGGGTGGCAGGTATTCGGTGAGGATGCCGTACTTGGCAGGCGAATAGGTCGCCGCGCCCAGCCCGACCAGTCCGTAGGCGAGCAGGGGATGCAATCCGACCAGCATGGCGATGCAGCCGGCGAGCTTGATCAGATTGCTGATGAACATCACGCGCCCTTTGGGCAGCGAGTCGGCGAAAGCCCCGACGAAGGGGGCGAGCAGGATGTAGGAGAAGATGAAGAACTGTTGCAGCACCGGCGTGTGCCAGCTGGGTGAGGCAAGGTCTTTCAGCAGTGCGATGGCGGCGAACAGCAGAGCATTGTCGGCGAGCGCACTGAAGAACTGCGCTGCGAGGATGGTGTAGAAGCCGCGATTCACGATAGGTACGGGTTGGAGTGACGGCGTTTTATAACATGAAATTTCCGGGTGATTGTTAAATTCTCGATACAGCAGGCACTTTTCGAATCGCGCCTGAAATGAGGCCTGCTATCATTCGCGCCACGATTTATTCACTGCAGAGTATCCATGTCACGCCCTATCCAGGCTCATATCGACCTTTCCGCATTGCGCAACAATCTGCGTGTGGTACGCCGTGCTTCATCGGCGCGCGTAATGGCGGTGGTAAAGGCCAATGCCTACGGGCATGGTCTGCTACAGACAGCCAGGGCCCTGAACGATGCCGACGGCTTCGCCCTGCTGGATGTGCGCGACGCTGTGACCTTGCGTGACGCCGGTTTCCGCCAGCCCATCCTGCTGCTGGAAGGCTACTTTTCGCGCGACGAACTGCCTTTGCTGGCCGAATACGAGCTGACGACCGTGATCCACAGCCAGCAGCAACTGGAATGGCTGGATGCCTACCCGCGCAAGAACGGGCTTTCGGTGTGGCTCAAGCTCAACAGCGGCATGAACCGGCTCGGTTTCTCGGCCCAGGAGTTCCCCGCCGTGATGGAGCGCCTGAAGTCGCATCGCGCTGTGCGCGACGTCACCCTGATGACCCATTTCGCGCAGGCGGACGAAGCACCTGGCGTGTCGGCACAACACGCACTGTTCGAACAACTCACTGCTAATCGCCACCATCCCCGCTCGCTGGCCAACTCTGCCGCCATCCTGCGCCATCCCGCCGCGCATGCGGACTGGGTGCGTCCCGGCATCATGCTCTATGGCAGTTCACCGTTCGGCGATGCCAGTGCTCAAGCGCTGGGATTGCAGCCGGTGATGACTTTGAGCAGTGAGCTCATCTCGGTGCGCGACATCAAGGCGGGGGAGGCGGTCGGCTACGGTGCGACCTTCCGGGCCGAGCGCGCCATGCGCATCGGCACCGTGGCCTGCGGGTATGCTGATGGTTATCCGCGCCATGCCGCGACCGGCACGTCCATCCTGGTGGACGGGCAGCGCACGCGTACGCTGGGGCGTGTGTCGATGGATATGTTGAGTGTTGATCTGAGCGCATTGCCGAATGCGCGCGTCGGTAGTCGTGTGGTGCTGTGGGGCGAGGGTATGCCGATCGACGAGGTGGCCCGTTCCGCCGGCACCATCAGCTACGAATTGCTGTGCGCGCTGGCACCGCGCGTGCCGGTATTGCAGGCGTAAAAAGACCCGCCGCGTACGGCGGGTCCGACTGGGCTGAATAACGATCTCAGGCGATACGGAAGCGTCCCGCCAGTTCGTCCAGTTGCTTGCTGAGCGCGGTCATCTGTTGCGCGGAGGAGGCGGTCTGGGCAGCGGCCATGCTGTTCGTTTCCGTCCCTTGCGCGATCTTCTCGATGCGTTCCGCGATGTCGCGTGCGGCCAGTGATTGTTCCTGTATCGCCGCCGTGATGTCGTCCACCGCGCGCGCCGCTTGCTGGGCCGCTTCGTTGATGCTGCTCACCGATTTGCCGGCCTGACGTGCCAGATCGACGCCGCCGCTCACCCGTTTGACGCTGACCTCCATCTCCTGGGCTGCCTGCTTGGTGCCTTCCTGTATCTTGCCGATCATGCTGCCGATCTCTTTGGTAGAGGTCGCGGTACGTTCGGCCAGCTTGCGCACTTCATCGGCGACCACGGCGAAACCGCGCCCCTGTTCGCCGGCGCGTGCCGCTTCGATGGCGGCATTGAGCGCGAGCAGGTTGGTCTGGTCGGCGATCTCGCGGATGGTGTTGACGATGCTGGTGATCTGGTCGGAATAACCTTCCAGACTGCGTATGCTGGTCGCGACATGGTTCACGGCGGTGGCGATGAGTTCCATCTCTGATGCCGTGTTCTGGATGATGCTGCCGCCTTCGGTCGCCTGTTTGCTGGAGGTCTGGCTGACCGCATAGGCTTCCTTGGCGTGCTCGCTCACCTGGTCGATGGAAACGGAAAGTTGTTCCATCGCGGCGGCCATGCCGGAAGCGGCCTCGGATTGCATCTCGGTGACCTTGGAACTGCTCTGGGCCGAGTTGGAGACTTCGCCGGAGGTGATGTTCAGGGCGGAGATGCCTTCTCGCACGTTGGCGATCAGTTCATGCAGGTTGTTGCGCATCACCGACAGCGAGGCGACCAGATCACCCAGCTCGTCCTTGCTGGCAGCCGGCAGCGGCTTGGTC
The DNA here is from genome assembly GCA_013791855.1 of Sideroxydans sp. Taxonomy (GTDB): domain Bacteria; phylum Pseudomonadota; class Gammaproteobacteria; order Burkholderiales; family Gallionellaceae; genus Sideroxyarcus. The sequence goes on along the minus strand of VMTA01000015.1, from coordinate 83,674 downwards.
AGGTCGCCGGCGGCGATGGCATTGGCTGCTTCGATCGCGGCCTGCAGGCCGCTGCGGATACGGCGGATGATGAACCAGGATTGCAATAGCAGGCCCAGCGTGCCGGCTGCGAGCAGGATCTCGAAGATCAGGGCATCCAGTTTCGCGGTAGCCAGCGCCTGATCGTATTCGCTCTTGGCGACCGAAGTCTGATAAGTGACCAGCTTGTCCAGCGAGGCGTGAAAAGCCGCACGTTCTTCGCGACCAGCGACGAGCAGGTTCTGCAGGGCATCCTTGCTGTAGTTGTTCTGTGACAAGGCGCTGACTGTCTCGGCGATCTTCTTCTGCCAGGCCGTGCGCTGGGCATCGACATCGGCGGCCAGCAGTTTCTCTTCCTCGGTCAGGTAGGTCGCCATGTATTTCTGCCATAGTGCATTGATCTCGTCCTTGCGCTTGCTGACGTTCTCCAGATGACGCCCGACCGGGTGTCCATGCAGGGATGCCAGCGCGCCGGACGGGTCGTGCTGGAACGCCAGGATCAGGTCGTTGTAGTTCTCGCGCACTCTGGAATCGATCTGGCCGAGGTCGTACATCGGCACGGCGCGATCTTCGTATACGCTCTTCAGACCGTTGGTGGCGGAATTCACGCCCAGCCAGCCGACGCTGATCGCCACCACGAAGCCAGCCAGAGCGCTGAGTGAGAGCAGCCACAGGCGCGAGACCATGCGCATGTTGTTGAACATGGCACCGAGTTTGCCGAGCAGGGAGCGCGGGGCGAGTTGGCCTTCTTCCAGCTTGATGCGCTCATCGTGCTGCATGCGGGCATAGAGCGACTCCGCCGCGCTGATCTCCTGCCGCGTCGCCGCGACACGAACCGAGACGTAACCGCTGCCATCGGCCAGCGGCGAAGCATAGGCGCGCACCCAGTAGTGGTCGCCATCTTTGCGCCGGTTCTTCACCAGCCCGCTCCACGGGCGTCCTTTCTTGATCGTGTCCCACAGATCGCGGAAGGCCTCAGGCGGCATGTCGGGATGGCGCACGAGGTTGTGCGGTTGTCCCATCAGCTCTTCTTTGGTGAAGCCGGAGAGCGCGATGAAGGCTTCGTTGGCCTGAGTGATCTGGCCCTTCTGGTTGGTGTAGGAAATGACGGTCTGTCCTTGCGGAAAGGGGTATTCGCGTCCGGTGACGGGCTGGTTGTTGCGCATGTGACGACTCCTTCAGGATGATCCTGACTGTGTAGCTATCGACAACGGTTAGAGAGGTTGAATCTTGATGCGCAGTCTATCTTCGGTGATGGCGCGCCATACACCGAGCAGAGATGGGAAACGGTGCCAGTTTGGCATATGAAAGGTCGCCAAAACCACTTTATTAACAAGGGGATATTACTCGACCCAAGACGGTCGTGTGGTTTTGGAGACGGAAGGATGCTGATTGAAGCGGTGGTGCGTGCCGCTCAGGCACTGATCGCTTGCAACAGTTCGCTGGCAGCCTGGCGCATGGCGGGTATTGAAGTATCAGTCAGCTTCAACTGAAGCGCATGTTCCATATCGCCGTAATGGCTGTCGTGTGAGCGCTGGTAGCCGGGGTCGTAGTGCAGCGTCAGCAGTTCATCGACCAGCGTCTCGAAGTTCCCGGCCCGTATCAAACCTTCCCATTCCTCGATGCGCTTCGCGCCGTGGAAGGGCTTGAGGATCTCGATCTTTTTGATCAGTGTCTCGGGATCGTTGATGAAGTGCTGGTATTCCTCCATCAACAGCGCGATGCGCGCTTCACGCGACGTATCCAGCAGCACGCATGCGCTGTTGTGCATGGCGGTGATCAAGGGGGCGGGGACGGTGAGGCGGCCGATCTTGCTGCTTTCGGATTCGACGAACACCGGGCGCGCCGGGTCGAATCTGCTTAGTACCTGCACCAGTGCGGTCTCGAACGATTTGGGTGACGGTTGCGCCTGTGATGGGAAACTGCCCAACACGGAGCCGCGATGGTTGGCCAGGGCTTCGAGGTCCAATACCTGTGCGCCTTTGGCGGTCAACGCGTCCAGCAAGCGGCTCTTGCCCGAGCCGGTCGGTCCGCAGATGATGCGGAAACTGAAACTGGCCGGCAGCGTTTCCAGTTTATCCAGCACGTCGCGCCGGTAGGTCTTGTAGCCGCCTTCCAGTTTGTGTGCCGCCCAGCCGACCTGGCCCATGATGATGCTCATCGCGCCGCTGCGCTGCCCGCCGCGCCAGCAATAGACCAGCGGCTTCCAGGACTTGGGCTTGTCCTTGAATAGCGTTTCCAGATGGTGGGCGATGTTCCTTGATATCAATGCCGCGCCGACCTTGCGGGCTTCAAAAGGCGAAACCTGTTTGTACAGCGTGCCGACGGTGACGCGTTCTTCGTTCGACAGCACAGGACAGTTGATCGCGCCGGGGATATGATCGTCCGCGAATTCAGCAGGTGTGCGCACGTCGATGATTTCGTCAAAGTCACCGAGCTGTGATAGGTTCGCGGTTTTGAATAGCATTAACAATCCTTAAAAACTATTTGCCACAGAGGGCACAGAGATCACAGAGAAATGCGGTAGAACGTTAACTTTCGCTGGAAATATTCAATATCGATTTCACGGGAAGTATCGGGTACGCTGTGCTTTGACTTGTTTGCACATCTTTCTCTGTGATCTCTGTGTGCTCTGTGGCTTGGTTTTGGTTCTAAAAAGTAATTGGAGAAGAAATGTCTGAAGTGAAATTGACCCGATTGTCGCACGGCGGCGGATGCGGCTGCAAAATCGCACCGGGTTTGTTGCAGGAGATACTGGGCAAAACCAAACATGCGATGCCGTTCCCCGACCTGTTGGTGGGTATCGAGAGCAGCGACGATGCTGCAGTCTATCGTCTGAACGACCAGCAGGCGATCATCGCCACCACCGATTTCTTCATGCCCATCGTCGACGATGCTTTCGACTTCGGCCGCATCGCGGCTACCAATGCCATCTCCGATGTGTATGCCATGGGCGGTACCCCCATCATGGCACTGGCCATCGTCGGCATGCCCATCGACAAGCTGCAGCCGGACACCATACGCCGCATCCTGGAGGGCGGTGAAGCGGTATGCCGCGATGCGGGCATCCCCATCGCGGGCGGCCATTCCATCGATGCGCCGGAGCCGATCTATGGACTGGTCGCGCTCGGTATCGTGCATCCCGACCATGTGAAGAAGAACAACGCGGCACGTGACGGTGACGTGCTGATCCTTGGTAAAGGTTTGGGCGTTGGCGTACTGGCCGCCGCGATGAAGAAAGAGCTGCTGAGCGAAGCGGGCTATGCGCAGATGATAGAGACCACGACCAAACTGAACCGCGTGGGCAGCGAGCTTGCCGCGATGCCGGAGGTGCACGCGCTGACCGATGTGACCGGTTTCGGTCTGTTGGGTCATCTGCTGGAGATCTGTCGCGGTTCGAATCTGGGCGCGATGGTGAACTTCGGTCAGGTGCCGACCTTATCCGAGGCGCTGCCGCTGGTGCAGCAGGGCATCGTGGCCGGTGCCATCGCGCGCAATCTGGCGAGCTACGGGCATGAGGTGGACTTCGCGGCAGGGTTGCCGGAATGGCAGCGTCAACTGTTGGCCGATCCGCAGACCAGCGGCGGCTTGCTGGTGTCGGTCGCGCCGCAAGGTGTGGCGGCAGTGCTGGCTGCGTTCGCTACGGCGGGATTCGCGCAGGCGGCGGTGGTAGGTGAGATGCGCGCCGGGGCAGCACGCGTCGCGGTGGTCTGAAGCGCAGTCGGGGTTTGATTAGTTTGTTTCCGGCGCCACTATCGGAGGGATCGGGTCAGCGTTTCCGCCACATGCTCGGCAAGACGTTTTCTGCCGGTTCAGGTCTGCTGTATAGATAGCCCTGATGGATGACCTTGCCGCGCTGATTAAGGAAGTCCGCCTGTTCCTGCGCCTCCACGCCTTCAGCTACCACCTTGAGGTGCAAGTGTTTCGCCACCGATAGGATGATATCGACCAGTGCAGCATCGTTCGGGTCGGTCGTCATGTCCTGCACGAAGGTCTTGTCGATCTTGAGCTCATGGATGGGTAGCTGTTTGAGGTAGGAGAGCGAGGAATAGCCGGTGCCGAAATCGTCCATCGAAAAATGGATGCCCAGCGCACTCAGTTCCACCATCTTGGCGACCACGTCCTGCAGGTTGTCGATCAGCATGCCTTCGGTCACTTCCAGCGTGAGGTGGGTCGGGTCAGCGCCGCTACTAGTCAGTACCTGTTTGATCTGGTCGACGAAGTCGGATTGGCGGAAGTGGCGCGGACTGATGTTCACAGCGATCCGCCCGCTGCAACCGATCATGTCAGCCCGCGCCAGCATGGCGCACACCTGATTCAGCATCCAGTTTCCGATGTCGATGATGAGGTTGGACTCTTCCGCGATCGGGATGAATGCGCTGGGCGCGATCAGGCCGCGTTGCGGATGTTGCCAGCGTATGAGTGCCTCGGCACCGACGGTCTTGCCTTTCGCATCCACCTGCAGTTGCAGGAACGCGCGCAGTTCGCCTGTATCAAGAGCATGGCGCAGGTCGCGCTCGATCTCGAAGCGATAATGCGCAGCCTCGTCTAAGGCTCCTTCGTAGAAAGCGGTCTGGTCCTTGCCGCGCGATTTGGCGTGGTGCAGGGCGGTGTTGACGCGGCGCAGCACATCCAGCGGCGCGTCTTGCTCGCCGTCCGGGAACAGGGCGATGCCGAGACAGGCCGTGATGCTGACAGGTTCCTGCCCGACCTTGAAGGCTAGCTGCAGGCTGGCATGGATCTTCTCCGCGATATGCTGGGTAAAGTGCGATGCCTCCTCGCGGCTGGCGGACAGGTCGGTCAGCAGGATACCGAACTCGTCACCAGCGACGCGCGCCACCACATCGCCTTCTCGCATGATGGCATCCAGGCGTTGGCCGACGGCCTGTAACAGCGCATCCCCCAATGCCTGTCCGCCGGCATCATTGATGGTTTTGAAGTTGTCGATGTTGAACGAAATCAGCGCACTGCAATGCTGTGAGCGGCGGGTGAGGGCGATCATCTGCGCCATGCGCTCCAGCAACAGGGCGCGGTTGGGCAGGCCGGTGAGCGTGTCGTAGAAGGCCAGCCGGTTAAGCTCAGCCTCCACCTTTTGCTTCTGGGTGATGTCTTCCTTCACCGCCACATAATGCGTGATGCGCCCGTCCGATTCGCGGATGGGGCTGATGCTCACATGTTCCACGTAATCGCTGCCGTCCTTGCGCTTGTTGTAGAGCTCGCCTTCCCATGTGTCGCCTGCGGTCAGGTTTTTCCACATCGCCTCATAAGTGGTTTTCGTCGTCTTTCCGGATTGCAGCACGCGCGGGTTCTTGCCGATGACTTCCTCGCGGCGGTAGCCGGTGTTGCGCACGAAGGCCTCGTTCACGTATTCGATTTCGGCGTCGAGGTTGGTGATGACGATGCTCTCTGGGCTCTGCTCCACTGCCATTGAGAGTTTGCGCAACTGGTCTTCGGCCTGTTTGCGGGCCGTGACATCCTCGCCCGAGCTGAGTGTGCCGACGATGTTGCCGGCATCGTTCCTGAGATATCCGTTGTGCCAGGAGATCGTGCGCCGGCTGCCGTCGCGGCACAGCACCTCGTTCTCGAACCGCTCGGCTGCCTCGACCTTGCCGGACATGAGCTGCAGGTACACCGGATAAACGGCTTGCATGCCTTCCGGCTGCGGCAGGCAGGTCTGGAACCAGTTGTAGCCGAGCAGGTCGGTCTCGCGGTAACCGAGCAACTCGCAGCCGTAGCGGTTGAGCATGCTGACGCGGCCTTCGCTGTCGAGTGCGAGCATGATGTTCTGCACCGTGTCCAGGTAGCGCTGGGTGGTGTCGCGTTCGTGACGCAAGGCGTGCTCGGTCATCTTGAGCGCCGTGATGTCGTGCGAAATGCCGAACAGACCGATCACTTTGCCAGTCTGGTCGTGCAGCGGGCCTTTGGTTGCCGTGAAAGAACGGCTACCGTCGCGGGTGTCGAGTGTCTCCTGGATGGTGATGACGCGGTCGTCTTGCATCACCTGGCGATCGCTGAGCTGGATGTGGGCAGCCTGCTCCGGCGGGAACAGCACGGTGTCGTCGTTGCCCAGCACTTCGATGACGGATTTTCCTGCAAAGCGCGCGGTGGCCGTGTTGCATAGCATGTAACGCCCTTCCGTATCCTTGGCGAAAATGGCGTCGGATGAACCTTCGGCGATGCTGTCGAGCAGGCTCATGGCGCGCAGCTTGTCGGTCAGGTGGGCCTCGGCCTTGCGGCGTTCGCTGTCCGAGCGATGCCGCGCGTCATGCAGCATCATGCTGAGGTAGCTGACCAGCAGACCGCCTGCGGCGAGGAAGCCCATCTGGATCAGATTGTGCGATTCCTTGATGGCGAGACTGCCGAGCGGTGGGATGGCAAAATAACTCAAACCCGCGACGCAGAGCGCGGTCGCCAGCAGACCGGGGCCGAAACCGACGAACACCGCGCTGAGGGCGATAGGGAACATGAATAGCAACAGCAAGGGGTGTTCGTCGAAGGAGACGGCGATATCCTGCCGGATTAGCAAGGTCACGATGGTGATGACGAAGGCGAACAGATAGCGTTGCCAGTGCAGCCAGTCGAACAACCCGCCCCGTGCGGTGTCGTGCTGTTCGAACGCTCCGGCATGCAGGCGTTTCAGTAAGTAGTAGAGCAGGATAGAGGTGGCCGAAACGAACAGTAGCCCCTTGATGGATTGCATTACAGCGTGCGTGTCATGGCCATGGAAGAAACGCTCCACTATCCAGTCGGACAGCAAGATCCAGGTGGCGGCGAAGAGCGCATAGATGACGACGACTTTGAATATGTCGGCGGGTTTATTGCGTTGATCATCGGGGTCGTTCATGTGTGACTCCCTGTGCCGCATTGTGTGGTGTCCTCGACAGGAATCGAACCGGTAATTGCCCCTTAGGAGGTCTCAATTGCATGGGGAAATTAATTATTGCTGTCGTGAACGTGTATCAAACTGCCATAAATATTGGCCAATATTCATTAAGTTTTGTAAAAGAAGAAGTAACTGCCCCCATTCGAGGGGCAATTATAGCGGCGAAGCATAGATGGGTGTTGGTTTGCTATCTATTTGTTTCTGAAAAATATAGTCACGCGAAAAATTCTACTTCGTGCGATGAATTGGAAATATATATAGGCCAAATTGCGTGTAGACAAACTTAAGCTGGCTAGATATGGTCAACGAAATGTATGTATTTAGAATCTGAAATGGGCATTGAACAAGCAATAATGGTTCGTAAGGGATATACAAGCTCAATTTTCGCTGCGAAGAAAATGCTTCGGAGACAACAATCAGGTTCTGAATAAATTCAGAAAGCGTTCTTCATTGATTCTTGACATGGTCGTGACAAAACGCAATTTTCATCGCGACAGAATTCGAAACAGAATACATGGAAATAACTCTAAATTTAGATAGTGATAAGCGTGAAATATTCCTGGAATATTTTCATGCGGCTTACAGGAAGCTGTCGGGCAGGTTCTTTTCTCCTGAAGGGCAAGCAGGTTATAGAGAAGATGGTAACTATGAAATTCAGCTTAAATTCCCATTGCAGATTAGTACGGGTTCTGAGCTGCTGATTTGGAAAATATTAGTCGGTAAAGATGGAGCATTGGGTCATTTAGATGTTAGTTCTGACACGATTCCAGAGGTCGAGTGGGGTGCCGCTGCTACGAAATTTGTTAATGAAGTGCTAGTAGCCGCATTATCTGGGATTTCAACTAAGTATTTTTATAGGCATTATTTCTGCCGAATTGGGGCGGATCTCGATGGCGAGTATTGGCTGCCAGGATTTCGATTCGCACCTGCGATGTCAGAGGATTCAAATTCTTTTCTTAGGGATGCCGAAAGATATTTAATCCTCGATCAAGAAGTCGAGGCTATAGATCAAATTCACGGCAGTGATATTGCTACTGAACGGGCTTTACTTTATGCCGCTAGATTGTCATTGATACTAGATGTTGCGTTATATAGTCCAATCAGTGGGATGAGATGGTTTTATGCGGAGGATGAGACAGGAAAACTGGTTTCTAAACTTGAACCCCTTGGGTTTGCTTCGCCCAATCCCCCACTTAAAATGCCTAAGAAAAAAAGTGAATCACGTCTTGGTGAATATGCAGGGAGCGTTTTGGATGAGGCGCGACATCCTGGACTATTAAAGTGCCCTGTGGAAACTCGGAAAATATTAAGAGGGCTTGAAAAATGCCCAGAGAATGTAAAAGAGGCATTTGATTCATGTGCGAGACTTTATCAAACAGCACTAGTGGCTGGGCGTGAGTTTCCTACTATTCGACTTTCCTATATGGTTGGCGCTGTTGAAGCAGTTGTTCAAAAAGTCAGCGGCTATTCTTCCAGCTTTAGTGAATTCATTAGGAAAGAAGCAGAGCTCAATGAAAGTGCCAATGAATTATTGAATTATCTATATTCATCTGTTCGTTCGGCACACTTTCATGGAGGCCAATTCCCTCTTGGGGAATACCAGTCAAGTAAGTGGAGCTTGGGTCTATCTGACCATACACAAACAAAAAATTTCAATTTTGATTTCTCCGCTTCACGCCTTCTGCGGAAGGCGATAATGAATTGGGTATTGCGAGAAATCGCTTCCAAAGCAGATCATGAAAAATGAGTGAGCTAAGGGAGTCTAGATAGGGACTCCCTTAGGTTGGATACTCAAAATTGAAGTAGACGAAAATACTGGTCGTTAGCAATTTTTATTAATGGGACAGAATCCGCCCTGATTGAGATAAAGAGCTAAGTACATCGTCTTGAAACCGATCAAACACTACCCAGCAATTGTATTTTGGATTCCAAAATCCTCGGTTCTGGCATAACGGCTGAACAATATTTCTGACATAGTCGTTCGGTCTATGGAATACCTTGATATTTCCGTATGGAAGTTTCTTTACCCAGACCCAACGTCCACCAATATCAAAGATCCACTCTTTCTGATTGGTCTCCAACACTGGAGTGACTATTTCCTCCTCAACGCTGAGTTCTTCGGAATCAGTGATGGGCTGCCATAGCCATTTTCGGCGTTGAGCGCTATATAGAACCTGGTGGGTAAGACTTTCCCAGTTCCACGAAATATTAGCAAAGTCCCTCAAGCTAATCTCGATAGAAGGAATGCCCAGCGACTCAATCTTCATCAACTTAGTTAGATCGACTTCATGATGGACAGCGATTTCAATGATGAGGGACTTTGATCCTGAAACACCAAAGCAGTCAGCCACTATATGTAAGTGGTCATCTGTACTTATATTCAGCCTGTGTTCAATCAATACCTCACTGAACTCCATGATTGAACCGCCCTCGCTACTCAAAAGAGTTGGGCTGGGGAGCAACACATTCTTGTTGTCCGCAACGATTTGCTTGGCCGCAAAATGTAATGCGGTTTCAGAGCAGAACTGATCTTCAACTCTTCCATCATGCGCAAAGTGATGAGCGCGTTCTTCTCCTCCATTTTTGGCTATTAGGGGAGACTGACATGCGGGACATAAGCATTCGCACTTACTCCCATTGGGTACTTCGTCTATATGAACAGCCCGTCCATCTTGGGCAAGCGCAAAAACCATTGTGCTACTCAGTGTGTGAATCATTTTGATCTCCGGTTAAGTTAATAACAGGAGCAAACATAGCGAGCCACATGCGACTAAAATAGCCGAAAACAGTGTAAAAACAGTTTCGGATAGTTAACGAATACATACAAATCATGACCTTACAAAACCAGGCTGATGCCACTGAAGATTTGAATTTGCGCGAATTGCTGCTTTGCCTCAGCGAATATATTCAGCGACACGGTGCTTCTGGGAAGCCATTTGATGTCCTTCGTGGCTTGATAACCTTGACCCTTGAGCGAATCGAGAAGGGGGAGGACTTGAAAATATCCTCCACGTCGCTACAAGTGGAAGCAGATGGGGGAGTCGTTACTGAAAAAAGCCCAGGTTCCGCTCTTTCAGGGCCATGGAAAACGCTTACTGAACGAACATTGGTTGATCGAGAGCAGGGATTACAAAAGTTCTTTTCTCAACATGGACTGAGCCATTATCTATGGCCAGTGAAAGACAAAAGCGCTGGTGGTGCTGGCAATCCTTCAATGTATTACTTCGAGATGAGACCAATATCTAGTGAAGAAGATGTTGGAACGACTGAGCCAACGCATTCATCAACTATGATTAGTTACATTCCAGAGATCACCCCGCGACCTGCTTGGTGGATAAAAAAACTCCTTGAGGGCGGATATTCACTCGAAGGTTGGAGGCGTTGGCTGTTGGTCGGTTTTGGGCTAACTAGCTTTCTGATTATTGTGATGTTCATAGCGATGGCTTGGATCGTTCTTGTCTACTCTGACAATCTCAGTTTGCAGACGATAGTAACCACCATTCTTTCTACTTCATTAGTTGTTTGGGTGTGCTATTCGTTGATTTCACCGCTCGTCAGACTATTGGACTGGCGAATTATCAAAGCACCGGAATCTATGGTTTCACTGCGGGAACACAATGTCTTAATGGAACTTGTGAAAGAGGCAGGAGGGAATACGAAAAGAATTCGATTGGTGCGTTACGCAGGGATTTGTCCCATTTGTTCAGGGAAAGTGGAAATCCTAGAAGGCAAGAAGGAATTCCCCAATCGCTTTGTAGGTAGGTGCGAAGAGAGCCCAGCGGAGCATGTATTTAGTTTTGATCGTGTCACCCTCAAGGGTGAATTGCTACGCTAGCTTTAATTATCATTAAAAATGTAATTGAGGGATATAGTCGATTCCTCATCCATAGCAGTCAATCCGCTCCTTGCGACTAGCCAGCTGCTATATGCAAACTTTCTGACGCTCTCAACTTTCATTTCGTATTGCCCAAATTACGTATAAGCAATAAAGAGCTCTTGCGCGACGACTTGGGCAATCGAAGTCGCTTGCCCATCGATAATATCTATTCCATCCGCCATATTTTTCGCCCCATCAAGATATTCATTAAACATCTCTATCATTTCTGCGCGATTTTCATTCTCAAGTCTTCCTGAAATGTTGAGAAGTCTTAGTGCAGTAATCATGCGAGAGCCATCTGGGTCAGTGAGCAACTGATTCAGTATCGTCGTTGCGGACGGGGTAAATGCCCAATGACGCAATCCTTGCAGATAAGGAGCAGACATAGCACGCCCATTATCCACGGTAACCTCAATCATTCTGTCGATGCAGTAAAGCGCTTTGTCCTCATCACCCGTGATGCCGCATAGTGCCAGTGCAATATATATTGGAAGCTTTGACTGGCTATTTTGCTGCACGATAACCTGAAGAGTAGCGTTGTCCGGCCAACCAAGAGCTAGGGCATAAATAAAACTAGGGGCCGAAATTGATGGGGCCGTAGTATTGGCATCAGGTGCTGCCCATGCATTTCCTAGTTCATTTAATGCTTGTTCATCTCCCATGAATTGCTCCGCATAAATGCGTAGCGCTTCCGGCTGAGTGTCATTACGATGGATTTGACTAGTGATTGTTTCGATCAGGCAGGTACTCAGCTCGGAAGAACTAGGCAACAGTTCAGCCATTAAATACAAGCTTTCCGGGGAGCGATTATTGTTGGGAATAGATTTTATATACGCCACCAATTGGCTACGTGCAGCGCTGTTAATCAGTGCTTCACTTGCTGAGCCGTTATAGACAAGTCCATCCCAAGGTATTCCGATAGTTTTACCAAGTGACTGCGCAGTGCCATGTAGATTGTCCCAATGTTCGAACATAGTCCTGGCAGTCAGGTTATCCGCTTCATGGTAACTAGCGAGCCAGTGGAGTGATGATGGGGATTCTTGAGTGAGGGCTGCAACACAGGTTTCATATTGACCCAACTGTAGCAACCCTGCGAAGGCACTGCGCCGCCGCCTCTCATAATATCCTCCCGAAGAATTCAGATCTTCCTGAAGATTCTGCATCAAGGGTTCCATAATTGCAGGCAATTGCTGAGCCACAATGCACCGAGCCAAGACTCCAGAAGTTCGCACCGCGCCATCACTCTCGGAAAAAATAAAGTAGGTCAGTCGCTCAATGGTTTCTGGTGGGATAGGATGTTCACGCATTACTCGGAATACTTCAATCCTTGCGTCAGTAGCGACGGGGCGCGCAGTTGCTAATAATTTTCGACGGACTTCTGGGTGATTTTCATGGCCGATTGCTAATGAGGCGACGGAGGGGCCATCAACATGTTCAAGTGCAAATGAAGTCCACTTTTGCGTGTCATTGTCATCAGGAAAAGCAGCGATAAATTTGCTCTGCAAGTCGGTTTTTGAGTAGTACCAAATATCTTTTGAGATACCTTCCTTTACGACAGTCCGACATTCTTCGTCCCTGAATTCATCGAGCAAATAGGTAAGTGGTGCGCTTATGTATCGGGTATCTGCTGTTCTTGCAGCTTCAAGCAACCATGCGCGCCGCGACTCTTGCTCGGTGATGAAAATATGAGCCCAGTTGGCGAGGAAGGGAACAGCGCCAGGTGCATTCAAAAACTCTTGATTGAAAAAATCCCTTACATCTTTGTCGCTGCTCCATGCATCTATTAGCGCCGAACATATCCAGAATTTATCTTGACCATTGCTTGCAGACCGATATGAATCAATCAGCTCTGCTTTTGCCGCATCGTCACCAATGACTGTGTACGCTCGTACAGTGTCCGGCCCCCAATGTATAGACTGATACTTGGTTTTCTGTTCATTCAAGGCTTGCCGTATTACTGCCGATAGTGTCGGCGTTCTACTAAATCCCTTAAATAAGGAATTCCATAGAGAATCTTCATGGATAAATAGGGGGGTGTGTGCGTGAAAATAATCAGTAATACCTTGAGCTACTTCTACGTCACCTGGCCAAGAATGCGCCAAAAATGCCAACAGTACCTCTTTATCAGATGGCAATAATAGGTGTGACTCATATAATCTATCTAAGGCAAGTTTCTTGAATTCAAGATCGCTTGCCCAGCCGACTAGCAGTACTCTGAGACAAGTTCCTCTCAATTCATACGATACATTTTGGCAGGTAAATATATGCCAAATTTTCTGACGATCTTCTTCGCTACGAAGCCCCTTGGAAACTCGAATCTCGATTCCAGTTAGGACCAAATCCATATCCATGGAATGACAAGCATTCTCTGCCAAGGTATTCAAGAAGCTGTGGTCAGGCCAACCTTTCCATAAGCTCAATAACGCCGCAGCACGTACTCCGGTATCAGGCCAGTTCCTGGCAATCTCTGCTAATTCATTTCCCAATTCTTGGTCGTTCAGAAATACTTTGGCTAGGCTTTCTGCTGCTGCCAAGCGGCATCTAACAGACTCGTCATGCAAAGCTAATTTGAGTGTGTGCAATAAGTCGTCAGCGGGTTTCCAGTTGCCAAAGGCCTTGATAAGGTTTGCTCTGTCCCATTCTGACCGAGCAGGCAGCCAATTGGCGATACGGTTTTCACAAATACTGGCTACTGATGGAGAACTAAGTCCACGGGCAATCTGACCTGCCAAATTCAGACGCAGCTTTTGGAACGGAGTCGTTTCTACTTGGTTGGCTGCTTCTTCAATGACTGATCTGGCTTCGCGGGGGGAAAGGCCAAGGTCATTTGCGGCGAGTTCTGTTCGGAGCAACAGGAACTGCATTTTCTCCCATGGCATGGAGGCGGCTTCTTTCAGCCGATCAATGGCTCGCTGGGTTGCCCCTTTCCCTTGGTCTACTCCCCGGATACTGAACCACGCCAAAACAACTTCATGCCATTGAGGCTGATTCCATACGCGAACAAGCCAAGCCAGTTGTTCATCTTCCACCTTGCGAACCATTGCCATGGCTGCCAAGTATTCCTGTATTGTCAGATGAAAGAATCCCAATTCATTTGGCGAGCGCTCTACGATCAGCCCTAAACCCGTCAGAGCGTAATCAATAGTCAGCTTAGCCTGATGTCGAGCTTCATAGTTTGGCAGACCGGGGCCATCGATATCATCCGTTAGAAAATCACAAAACGTAGTTTGGCAGTCAGCGACAGAAATGACACCAGCGCCACCGCTTTCTTGTATATGCAATGCCAAGTGCATAAGCATTTCGTGCATGTCTTCAGCTCGCGGTACAGCGTGGGTAGAAAGCCCGGCTGCTTGGATACGTGCGGCAGGGTGATCTGACAGGAGCATTTCAACAATTTTTTCATAGACCTTAATCCTCTGTTCAGGAAGGTGATGCGAATAGCGAAATATGTCTATCAGCAACTGGCAAAAAAGAGGTGTTCGCGCCAGCTCAATAATGCGAGGATTTGCTTGAATGGCTTTTTGGAAATCCTTAGTGCGCTGATGGGCACGTTGCAAATTCTCACTATCCACCTTGGAGATCACCTCCGAAGGAATTTCCAGATATTCAAACCACATATTGGAAAATTTTTCGATTTGATTTTCATCAAAGGTACCTAACCGTGTTACAGGCCAGGTGCCATCAGGGCGAACCCTTTCATATCCTCGTGGCCTGCTTGTAAGAACGGCTGGATTGGGGTGAATCGCCAGGAAGGCACTGATTCTATCCATGGCTTGTTTGGCGGCATTAGCATCTTGCCCTTCATCCAATCCATCTATCAGGAGGAGCATGCCGCCCTGCCTGATGGCTCGCTTAAATAATAAGCGGATATCATCTGCCGCGTTTTGATGCAGCCATCTGTCAAAATAATCTTCTAAGCTTAGCCCAGGCTGTGACTGTATGGCAGAACTGAACCCCCCGAAGGAAACCCAAACTGGAAGCAATTCGCCCCATGAAGTTTGAATAAGGTCATCACGATTCGCGAGCAATTGCAGGGCAATCACTCGTAGCAGAGTGCTTTTCCCAAATCCGGGGTCTCCAAGCACTACACTTCTGTTATGGCGAGAAAACCATTCAGTTACAGGTATGCGGATTTCTTGTGTCTTGCTTACGGGGTGGCGTGGTGACTGGGGGTTTTGCCTTTCTGTAGAGATGGAATTCTGTTCTGCTAGTCCAGAACTTGATGCATCAGCTGCAAACTCTGAGGTTGTAATTCTTCTAGACTCGATAACGGCAGGGGCAATGTAGCGATTCAATAGTGAGGCCGGACGTTGAGATCCGAGGCGCAATCCTTGGTCATGTCTGAGAAATAATGTTGCATAGACTCCGTGAAGCTGTGCGCGAAGTTTTTTCAGTTCAATTCCATCAAGTTTCTCACCGAGAGATTTTGCAGCCTCTTCGCCATTGAAGCGGCGAACCCATTCACGTAAAAAGAAATCATCGACAAGGTCAGGATAGCTTTTGAGACGCTCAGAAAGTTGGCCGCTCTCTGAGCCATCCCATACCTGAAACTCAATACCTTTTGCGGCAAGAAGGGAGTGTTGAGCAGCAATTTCATCAACCTGATCTGTTTTGCTAAGAGCTATAGAAGTACACAGAACAAAATTTTTAGATTTGTTAGCCCACTTTCCATCTAGGAATTTTTTTACGGCCTTCTTTATGTCTTCGCCAGTAAATTCCTTTACCCGCTTACACTGGTAACAAGAATATTCACCGTGAGCTTGGTGACGGTCAGCAAGAATATCCAAGCCATGTTGAGTTTGCCCTGGAACGCCATATATCCAACAACCCGAGATCGTTGCCTCGCGCGCCACTAATCGCCTGACAAGTCGCTCGAAGTTTTCCCAAGTCAATTCCTCAAAAGGAAGGGATTGTGTACGTGTATCAACTGGAGGGGATGGGAAGTCTCCATCAGGAGGAGCTGTCAGCCAAGCGGGGCCATTATCTTGTATGAGCATTAGTTCTAGACTTAAAGATTAGGAAAAAGATGAATTGCACCAAAGGTTCCACAGACAGCTTATATTCTAATTGCCTGAATGTGCATAGTTTCTATCATTCGGCGTCTCGATGCCAATTGACCGCTTCGGCCGAGCACCAGCCCGTCTCTATCTCGGTATGGGCGGACTCATGACCAGATTAACAACAGCCGTTTATGACAGTCCGCTTGGCGGCACGATGGCTAAAGCCACAACCACCACAGTACGAGGCTTTTCGCCCACTCGTTTCGAAAACATGACGTAGTGAGATTCATTAACGTGTGGAATTGTCGTTCGATCTCGCTCGACTGGATTTAAACAGTTCAAAGAGAACCCGCAACCATCTAACTCCACGACATGTGGGAAGCAGCTCGTCCAATGTACCTAGCATCGGATAGGATTTGGAGAGATCCGTGTATATCTTAGCCACTTGTTTCCGGATATTTCGCTTAGGGGTGTCGCTTGGAAACATCAGGGTAAGCGACCAGTAAGGTAGAAATGATTCCCGAAAAGTAGTCACGTGCTTCCCATTAACCGAGTTCTCTTCTATCGCAGCACCAAACCATTCGTCAGGAAGAGGAATAAGGGCGTTCGGGTTTCGAATAAGAGCGGTACCCTCTCGCCATGTTTCACGACCGTTGATGGGCTCACCAACCTCATATATAAAGCCTTCAGGCAGACTCGCGTTAGGATCGTGCTGATAACAAGTACCAAAGCGAATCATCCGGACTGCCTTGCTTCGATGGATACCCTCGTGTCCCATACGAGCAAACTTTGGAATCGTCCCGCTGTTGCAAAACAAGATTGCGGAGATATTGTTCGCCTCTGGTTGATTGAAAAACCCGGAAGGGATTTCCTTTGCACCTACTCGGTGGTAATCAACACCCCTTTCCATAATTATTAGTTTTCCGTTCTCATCGTGATACCACTCCTGTTCAAAGCCAAATAAATATCGACTAAGGGCTGTCGATGAAGTGGCGAGCGAACCTGACTGGTGAAAATCCTGAATAGCAATCACAAAAGGACGGCCTAAAACGTGGGGTTCGAGCCAATAGCGCTGGCGAAGTTTGGTGAATAGAGGGCTACCCAACCTAATGGGGACGTTGTTACGAATATATTCCTCCCGTTCTTGCTTGGTTTGCCCTTCGGGCACAGCAAAGTACGGTTGGAGGCCGTCATTTGAAGGCGCACTGGCTGTGACAGCTTCCACGGCGGCAGTCAGTCCGTCTCGAGCAATTAGAAAATCCGGGCGGTGCTGTTCCCGTCTTATTTCATGCCCAGATTCCACAAACATCGCAAACAAAAAAAACTCGAAGGTCCGAGAATCAAAGCCTGTAGTTTGGAACTGTTCTACAAAATTCCCATCTGGGTCAACGAAGGCTGCTTGCAGTTCTCGCAACTGTCCCCTCGCAGGAGCATAATGAGGCGAATCCCGAAGTACAACATACTGTGGGTGTAATTCCTTGTCAGACTTGCCCATATCTGTAAATAAATCGATAGCCATGTCGCTTGTACCGTGCTGCTACTTGTGTGAGTAGCAGTATCGTCTACTTTGTTATGGGGCGCTATCTAGGTAGTAGCACGTATACTAACTAGTCACTTTCAATGAGCTGCAAAATGTCTACTATTCCTATCTCTTCTTATCGGCCTGACTGTCAGGTTATCACTTTGAAGAAAGAATTCGCGGCATTCACGGATCCAGATAATTTACGCGGAATTATTGGCCCCGATGAGGTCGGCTATATATTTCACGAGTGGATACACTACTTACACAATGTCTCAACGATTCACGGCTTGACTGCTTTCGTCAACTTTGCTCATCTGTGGAGTGCTTTCCGCAACACAATTGGTGACGATGGGCTTAGTGCAGGTTCTACGGTGCTAAATGACAAACAAGCTCTCGATATTCGGCAGAAGGTTATGATAATGACAGCCGCACGGAGATGTCACCGAAACCCACTTCCACCGGACGTAAAGTTGCAAGAGATTCAGTTTATTTCAGCCAAAATAAGTGAAGAGCTAATTGAGGAAACTTCATTCAACTACAGCATCATTACCTGCCAAATTATGTTACCCCAACGAGACGGTGACAGAATTTTGCACGAAATCAAGGTAGGGGCAAACGAGATTCTCGAATCAGTAGCGTTTATGCTTGAAGAGAAATTGACCCGCAAGCTTGGCTCCATTACAAAATCAGCACCTGTTACCCCATATCTTCTTGTTCAAGGAATAGCATCTCTTGTTGCTCCTAGAATCTCAGATGATTCCGTCATTTTTTGCGCGCTTGCATCGCTTCAAGAATCAGATCCACCAAGTATATTGCTCGACAGACTGAAGGCAGCTCAAGCTGCCATGGAACGCGATGAAGACCCGCTACTGTACTTGAAAGAGATGCAGCAAAAGATGCTGCTAGATGTTCAGCAATGGGTAGAAGATCGCCTCCGAGAGGTTGAGGACACATTTCCAAACGATGAGCCAATGGCACGTGCTGTAAAAAGCACGACCAACACAATTAGGCAAAACTTTGGGTACCGTCGCTCATCCCCATTTCTTGAATTCGAGTTGCTCGACAGAATTTCCACGAATCCTTCTTCGTTGACGGAAATTATCGAAACATATGGTGCCTGTGCCATCATCCAGGAACGGGCTGGCCTTCCAGACGCTATTAATCGTGACCTTATGTTCGATTTCGTGCTCAAAGGTGGTCACGACGATCTGCTTTCATTCGGCTGGCGAATGTTGCATGCAGCTTTCCACTTTGTAGGGCTACATTTCACTAAAGATTCAGTAACTGCAACAGAAAAATTGAGGCAAGGGTCTCGAACTAAGTGTCCATTTTATACTGCGTGCGGCTATAGTTTTCGCCAGCATAAGCCAAATGAATGTGAAACGCGGCCATGGCTTTCTACGAGAACTGAAATGAATGAATTGTGCTGGTATGGCCGCGCTGTATTCGTCCTCGCTCCGCCAAATATTAAGGTCAATGAATAAGTTTAAACAAGCAATATGGTATGACTCGATTATCCGCCCCCGCAGATGACTGATGCGAATCGAATCTGACGATTCGAAAACCTCAAAGCATTCCATCTGGCCGCACAAATGCCTTTACAGAAAATCCCTAGATGAACTCTATTCAATCGAACACTCCTATCTATTTAACAACTTTCATCTTCCTGTTATGTTTGATTCCGGATGAGTATCCGCTGCAGCTTGTTGCCATCCCAATAGTTTTAGCGCTAGTGCTTATCAGCGAGAATCTAGCGTCGAAGTACAATTGGATCAGTAAATTCTCTTTACATACCTTTCTTCATGAAGGGTGCCACTGGCTAGTTGCAAAGATTTTGGGAATTCAGGTGCGCTGGGTTTGGGGCGCTCCTTATGTGACGTTGCACTATCTTCGATTGTCTCCATGGAAGCGTTCGTTGATTAGTTTGGCCCCATTGATGACATGGTGGATCGGACTCTTAACCGCGGCTTGCTGCGCCTCATCACCTTTTTCGACAGTGTCTATATTTTCTATCTGCGTGATGCTGCTATTCACCTACTATGGCACTCCGAGTGACCATGCCCTAAGTAATGGAGTCTCTGATTGGGACAAGGCTAGGGATTTTGGAGCCACTCAGATTAATTTTGCGATGATCTCTGTTGGTATGATAATTGCGGCGGGCGCCGTTTTTTTTCCACTGCCTAGTTCCTGACGCTAATGTCAAACTGAGATGAGTGGTAAGTATCCAAGGCCGCTACAGGTCGCAAGTGACAGGCTGGAAAACTGAAAGCGGACCTTCTAGCAGCCTGACCAGACCGCATTTTAAAAAAATTTCCATGATCCACTTTGGCCGAGATCCTGCCAGTCTCCTCATCGGCCTTATCCGCCCTTCCGGGGCGTCCGGTGTGACGGCAGCCATTTGCCAAATTCCGGACGTAAACGCCTGAAATCAGAGGCATTTTAGGCGATGCTTGTTTTTTTCGGCAGCAAAAATGGGGGCGGGGCGACGGGGGTGAACGTCCGCTGCAATGATTTGTTAGGTGCTGCCGCACCAAGGCTAAACCTGCAATTCTGCATAAGAACAAATCCGTATGCTATCTCGTGAAACACCGCAATTAGCCAATTGCTCAACATGATGAATCCTCTCATCTTCGCTGAAGCAGCATACTCTCCAGTGCGCATGTGGAGCACTCTCGGCCAATTTCCGAAAGTACGGGAGGTCTACCCTATTGAGCGAATGGCCCACCACCGTTATTTCAGTTATGTGCTCAAGAGAATCGAAGAACTTCTTATTCTTCTCCAGCACCTCGGGTACGGGTTTTTTGAGAGCGTGGAAAGGGTACTTCGCGGCGTTTTCGGCATCTGTGAACATAGTGCGATTACTGTCGCCGTTTTCATCAAGTTCTGGCTCCCCCTCG
Organism: Sideroxydans sp.; assembly: GCA_013791855.1. GTDB lineage: Bacteria > Pseudomonadota > Gammaproteobacteria > Burkholderiales > Gallionellaceae > Sideroxyarcus. Next base: position 63,477 of record VMTA01000015.1, on the reverse strand, counting down.
ATCGTGTCGCCATGCCCGAATATCAGATCATCGAAAACCGCGGCCCTTCCATGAAGGTGCAAGATCCGCTCGACCTCAATGCCGTAAATCTCCTCTAGCGTAGAGGTGTAGTTAAACGAGACAAACAACGCGTCATCTGGAAGTTCAAGTTGACGAACAACCCCTGAAATATTGATCCCTTGAATCCATTCTCGGAAGGATTCCTTTATCGCCTCCACGATCTGATCCGCTTGCTCAGTGAGCTCATCTTCAAGACCGTATACAAAGCTAGGCCTAAAGTCCTCGGCGTCCGCATCAATGTGGTTATGAGCGTCAAAGAACTCACTCCAGAGAAAATTTCCTAGAGAATTTTCAAAGTCGCACCAAGGCCCGCCGTGTTCAAGCTCATGGTCATAGTAGTTTTCCACCTCATTGAGCGTAGATTTGGCGAATTGGTAGAAGTCGCTGTACCTGGTCGGCAATTGATGCCAGAGGTCGAATCCGTTCCCTATGACCCAAAGCTCAGACATCGCCGATCATCTCCCAAAGCACCTAACGTTTGAATTCAGAGGCCTGCCATTATCAATATAGAGACGCAGGCTCAGAAGCGAATTGAACCACACTGACATGCGTGAATACATAGGCCGAAATATATAGATACTTCGGCCTAGTCTCGGTGAATAATGTTGTCTGGAAAGATGTGGGAAGCAGCCATTCGCCTCATCTGCTACGGATGACCGCACCGAAAATGAGACGTAAGGTTGGTGCCGATCGTGTACTTTGTTTATTTCTGGCATAGACTGTGCCTTTAAATTGCCAGAATCAATTCAAGATGGATATTTTTCAAGCCGCACAAGCAGGCAACACAATAGTCTTAGAGAAACACATCAACGATGGTGTCGATGTGAATGAAACAGACCGTAATGGCAATACAGCTCTTCACTATGCCTGTGAGGCAAGCCTGTCTTGCGTCAAGCTACTCATTGAAGCTGAGGCAAACGTCAATCCCGTAGGCAGGAAAGACAACACACCTTTGCACATTGCCGCATCACTTGGTGAAGCTGCAATAGCACCCTTGTTGATTGATGCGGGCGCAAATATCCATGCCGAAAATGATTATGGATGGTCGCCTTTGCAAACGGCAGCATCTCGAGGAGACGCAGAGATTGTTCAAGTGCTATTGAAGGCAGAGGCCGATGCCTATGAAGACAAAATCAAGAATGCCATGAGTGCAGCAAGCCAAAAGGGTCACAGTGCTTGCTTATCAATATTAAGAGACCATCTTGAGCGCCCAATACTTGAGAAAGCGAGCGGGAATGCGGAATTGTCATCTCTTGATACGGTGCGTTTATAAGGAGCCGCAGCAATCCACCTGGGCAGGCACCTGAGTTAAACTTGCTTATTCATGCAGTTGATATGGCCTTTTCAATAGATGTGTAGCCAAGTGTATGGCGGTCACAGAGGCAGCAGAATTTGAGATGGTCTCCTCGACAGGAATCGAACCTGTAATTACCCCTTCATCCCACTATAGCTTTAGCTACCAACACAAGGGTTGTTTGTGGTCTGGACTATCCCTTAACCATAGGCATTGCCCTTAGGTTCGAGCCGTCTAGTCTCTACACGTTCAAAGTGTAAACACACTTCGCTTCGCTCGGTATTGCCACGGCAAATAGATGCCAGAGGTTTCGCCGACTTTGACTCGATTCATCACAAACTTTTCAGTTTGGATGCCCAAAATTTAGGAGGGGGTGGTTATATCCATTTAACTACGAGGAGAACTGTCCAATTGTAGCAGAAGCCATCTACATCATTGAACTTCACCATGAACAATCCCCGCACCATGAAGCGATGAGTTCATACAGAGCACGAAGAGCAGTCTTGGCATATGCCGCCAAAGAGCCCTTCAGGGAATAGGTTGATGGTAACTACTCGAGTAGTTGCTTTGCGAAGCCTGAAAAGCGGCTCTTACGAGGCTTTAGATAAGGGATGGAATTGGCATTAGGTTCTGGCTGAACAGAATGTGATGAGTTGGTAGACAAGTACTGTGCCAAGTCGTAGATGTTGATGGTGATTCGCATGCCCAATTTTGTGTATGGGATAGGGAAACTATTCCTTTTCCTTAGGGCTTGCTGAGCGTCTCTTGATTTGTTGATTAGAGGTGAGATGTCATCTGGAGATAGAAGAATTTTGACTCCAAAGTGACTCTTCAAATCCTTCAAAATAATATCGAAATGATTCATTTTTTTGCCTCCTGCAAAGCCTCAAGATAGCAAAAAACTTTGGCGATATCCAATCCCCATTTTTTCCCCATCCATCCCCAAATTTGGGGATGGGGAATGACGGTTTTTGAGTGTTTTTGTATAGCTAAATTCCCAAGAAAAACAATAGGAAGTGAGGATTTGCAGAGGGTTTGGAGATAACGCTTTTTCTACTTAGGAGGGGGCGGTTATATCCATTTAACTACGAGGACCCGCGTGATTCACGCTGAGTGGCGCGCATTCTAACGTAAAATCCCGCCCTCGCTGGTGCTCGCCGGAGGTGTTGCAAATGAAATGGTTGATACTGTTCGGCTTGCTGGCCGCTTTGTCATTGCTGGTGATGCAGATGGCGCGCGCGGGTGAGTTGCCCAAAGTGGGTGATGCGGCGCCTGATTTTGAATTGCCCGATCAACATGGGGCGGTACACGGTCTGCAGCAGTATGCGGGCAAGTGGCTGGTGCTGTATTTCTATCCCAAGGACGATACGCCCGGTTGCACGCAGGAGGCATGTGCCTTCCGCGACGATCTGCACAAGTTGACGGCGATGGGGGCGGTCGTCATCGGCATCAGCGTGGATGACAGCGCCAGCCATGCCGAATTCGCGGAGAAGTATCACCTGCCGTTCCCCCTGCTGGCGGATAGTTCCGGTACGGTGGCGGCGCGTTATGGGGTATTGCTGGATCTGGTGTTGTTCAAGGTGGCCAGGCGTTACACCTTCTTGATCGATACGCAGGGCAGGATCGCCAAGGTCTATACGAAAGTGGAGACTTCGAGACATTCGACAGAGGTCATCGAGGATCTGAAAACAATGATTGCGAAAGGGAAGTGATGAAGTATCCGAATGTGAATATCTTTGCCGCATGGTTCTTCATGCCGCAGACCATCTTCATGGGCTGGGTCGCGGCGGCGGGCGGCATGTTGCTCAACGTGCTGGGCGTGGCGACGATCGAGGGTGATATACCGAGCCGGGCCGTCGGCGCACTGCTGCTGCTCGCCGGGGTGTTCACGGTGTGGTACATGATGCGCGGTCTGCCGCCGCAGGGTAAGCAAGGCGGCAACGGCTATGCCTTCGGCCACCGGATGACGCTGGTCGGCAATGTGCTGGCAGCCTGTCTGTTCGTGTTCCATTTCTTCGCGCTGCAGATCAGCGACTACAACACGCATCTGGTGCTGGACAAGTTCACCACCATGTTCGGTTATCTGTGCATGGGTTTCTTTGCGGTCGGGTTCTCGTTCATCTATCAGTCTTCGATGCCGCAGGAAGAGAATAGTTAATGCCCTATATCACGCTGGATAAAGCCTCTCTGGCTTTTGGTCATGTCGCACTGCTGGATCATGTGGAATTCCAACTCGATGAGGGCGAGCGCGTCGGCCTGATCGGTCGCAACGGCGGCGGCAAGTCCAGTCTGCTCAAGGTATTGGCCGGGCAGGCGCATCTGGATGACGGCACGCTATGGCGTCAGCCTACTGCGCGTATCTGTTACGTCAGCCAAGAACCGGTGCTGGATGCCAAAGCGACCGTGTTCGACGAAGTCGCGCGCGGTCTGGGCGAACTGCATCAACTGCTCACCGACTATCACCATCTGTCGCACCAGCTGGCCGAGCCGGATGCCGATTACGAGAAACTGCTGGCTGCGATGCAGCCTTTGCAGACCGCGCTCGAAGCGCAGGATGGCTGGTCGGTGCAGGCGCGTATCGAGACGGCCATCCAGCGTCTGGCGCTGGACCCTGATGCCTTGGTCGGCTCGCTATCCGGCGGTGTGCGCAAGCGTGTGGCCCTGGCGCAGGCCTTGGTGGCAGAGCCGGAAGTGCTCATCCTCGATGAGCCGACCAACCATCTGGACTTCGCTTCCATCGAGTGGCTGGAAGGCCTGCTCAAGGATTTTCGCGGCAGCGTGCTGCTGGTCACCCACGATCGGCGCTTCCTCGATAACGTCGTCACCCGCATCGTCGAACTGGATCGCGGCAAGCTCGCGTCCTTCCCGGGAAATTTTGCGGCCTATCAAAAACTGAAGGAACGCATGCTGGCGGACGAAGCGGTGTTGAACGCCAAGTTCGACAAGGTGCTGGCGCAGGAAGAGGTGTGGATACGCCAGGGCATCAAGGCGCGTCGTACCCGCAACGAAGGGCGTGTGCGTCAATTGGAGGCGTTGCGCCTGGAGCGCGCGGCGCGCCGTGACAAGGTTGGCAAGGTCGAGATGAGTCTGGAGGCGGGCGACCGCTCCGGCAAACTGGTGGCCGAATTGACGCATGTGAACAAGTCATTCGGCGACAGGAAGATCATCAACGATTTTTCCTGCCGCATCCAGCGCGGTGACAAGATCGGCTTGCTCGGCCCGAACGGCGCAGGCAAGAGTACGCTGCTCAAGATCATCCTGGGCGAGCTACAACCGGACAGCGGTGACGTGAAGCTGGGCACCAAGATATCCGTCGCCTATTTCGACCAGTTGCGTGCGAAGTTGGATGACAACGCCACGCTGGCCGACACCATCAGTCAGGGTTCGGATTTCATCGAGATTGGCGGGCAGCGCAAACATGTCATCAGCTACCTCGGCGATTTCCTGTTCCCGCCGGAGCGCGCGCGTTCGCCGGTGAAGAGCTGCTCCGGCGGCGAGCGCAACCGCTTGTTGCTGGCGCGCCTGTTCACACAACCGTCCAACGTGCTGGTGCTGGACGAGCCGACCAACGATCTGGATATCGAGACGCTGGAGCTGCTGGAGGAGTTGCTGGCGAACTATCAGGGCACGCTGTTCCTGGTAAGCCATGACCGATCTTTCCTGGATAACGTGGTGACGCAGGTGATCGCCTTCGAGGGTGACGGCAAGTTGATGGAATACGTCGGCGGTTACGAGGACTGGGTGCGTATGAAGCAGCACGAGGCGAAGAGCCGTGTCGCAGCGCCTGCACCTGCCAAGCCGCAAGCCAAGCCGGATGTCGCCAAACCGAAGACTGCCAGCAAGCTGAGTTTCAAGGAACAGCAGGAGCTGGAAGAGATGCCGCGCCGCATCGAGGTGCTGGAGCGCGAACAGGAAGATATCGCTGCGGTACTTGGCTCGGGGACGTTGTTCCGCGACAATCCGGCCCATGCCAAACAGTTGAGCCAGCGTGCTGCCGAGATCGAAGAACAGATGCTGGACCTGATGACGCGCTGGGAGGCGCTGGAATCGCGCTGAATCGTGTGAAAGGGAGGTGGGGATGCGACGCAAACTCTTTATGCTGATCGGAGCGGGGCTGCTGTGTCTGCCCGCCTGTTCCACCAGACAACTGATCGATATCGCCAGCGCCAGCGATCCCAAGCAGGCCTTGCGCAGGGTCGCCACGAACCGTGTCGAGGCCTACAAATACGATCCCCGACTGATCATTTCAGATCTGCGCAAGGCCGAGGCGGAGTACAACCGCCTGATGGGGAATGTGCAGAAGGAGAGCGGGGCGAAGTGGGGCAAGAAGGAATCCCGCACCCTGCCCAGCCGCACGCGCTACGTCAAATACACCGAGAACTACAAGAACCGCGTGGTGGTGGATTACGACGCGGGCAGCATACTCATCGAGCATCTGGACGAGGCGAGCGTTAAGGGCAAGCTGCGCAATGCAGTGGTGGTGGCCCTGCTGACGCCGAGCGATCCGGGCGCGGTCGATCTTTTCTCGGACAAGGAAGTCACGCTCGATGGTGATCCCTATCTGGAGCAGATGGTGGCCGACCAGAACGGGAATATGCTCAAGTCGCGCGCGGATGTGGAGCGCTATGCCGACTATCTGGTGGACAACCGATTGCAGTCGCGCAGTATCGATGCCAACGGCACGCGCAAGAACGTGTACTTCGTGCGCTTCGATATGGTGAATTCGCATCTGGACAAACGCGCGGTGCAATATGCCGCGACGGTGCGCCGCCATTCTGAGAACACGCAGGTCAGCCGCAGCCTGATCTATGCGGTGATCAAGACCGAGAGCGCGTTCAATCCCTATGCCGTCTCCAGCGCGCCCGCCTACGGCATGATGCAATTGGTGCCTTCCAGCGGCGGGCGTGAAGCCTATCGCAAGGCCAAGGGCCAGGATGTGATGCCGAGCAAGGAGTATCTGTTCGATGCGAACAACAATATCGAGCTGGGCTCCACCTATCTGGGCGTGCTGCTCAGGGACAGTCCGCTGCGCGAGATCAGAGACCCGGTTTCGCGCGAATACTGCGCCATCGCCGCCTACAATACCGGGCCGTCCAATGTGATGCGGGCATTCAGTCAGATCAAGAGCAGCCGCGACCGGCAATATGACGCGATCAACAAGATCAATACGATGAAACCGGAGCAGGTGTATGAGTCATTGCGCACCAAGCTGCCTTATGAAGAGACGCGCGGTTATATCGTGAAAGTGGTGGCGGCGAAGAAACTGTATGCCGTGATGTGAGGTGTCAATCGTACTTTCTGAGGTACAGCGCGTAGCACTCTTCGGCGATGGGGCGGTAGGAGGAGCTCTTCACATATTCCGCGATCTTGAGGTCTTCGCTGACCACATGGTTGGCGACCCAGGAAACGATCTGCGGCAGGATGTCTTCCGGTGTCTCCTGCTTGCGGTTGATCTTGGCGATGAACATGTTCAATACCCCGAGCAACTCGGAATGGATACGCTCATGATCGGCCAAGCCGGGAAAATGCAGCTCGGTCATCAGGTTCTCTTCACTCAGGAAGTGGAATTCGGTGAATTTCTTGATTTCCAGCAGGACGCCCATCACGACCTTTTCACCCATCCGGCTGGTGATTGCGAGGTCGAGTTTCTTTAGCAAGAGCACCAGCATGCGATGCTGGGTGTCTATCATCTCGTTGCCGATCTCCAGTTCTTTTTTCCAGGCGATTTGCATGATCGTCTCCCCCTGTTGGTGTGGATCATTGCGGCATTGCGGGATGATTGTACTCCCGGAAAGTGGCTCCGTTCACCATACGCGCATCATTGCGGCGGGATCTTTGTGCTTGCCAGTTCGATGCGACAGGAATAGTCTGCAATTTCATCTACACCCAGCAGGAGGTGTGCCATGACTACCCATCCCCAAGCCCTTCCTTTATCCGAGCAAGTCAGTTGTGAAGTCTGCAAGAAAGAAGTGCCGCAGTCGGCTGCCGTGAATTTCGAAGTGAATGACTATGTGGCGCATTTTTGCGGGCTTGAATGCTACGCGCAGTGGAAAGGTCGCGGTACTGCAGAAGGGTCTTCCGAAGACGGTGACGAGTAGCCCTGAGGTTCAGGGCGCGTGTCTCGCCAGAAAACGGTCCAGCTGATTCGCGAACGCTTGGCGGTCTTTCTGATTCAAAGCGGCCGGTCCGCCGGTCTCCACGCCGCTGCTACGCAGCACATCCATAAAGTCGCGCATCGCCAGTCGTTCCTTGATGCTGTCTTTGCTATACAACTCGCCGCGCGGGTTCAGCACATGTCCGCCTTTAGCGATCACCTCGGCAGCCAGCGGGATGTCCGCCGTGATGATCAGATCGCCCGCTTCGGTCATCTCCACGATCTTGTTGTCCGCCACATCGAAACCGGCAGGCACTTGCAGGGCATGGATGAAGGGAGAAGGCGGGCAGTACAGCAATTTGTTCGCCACCAGAGTGGTGTGTAACTGGCGTCTATCCGCAACGCGGAACAGGATCTCCTTGATGACTTTTGGGCAGGCGTCGGCGTCGATGAGTATCTTCATTGGGCATTCGTGTTCAGTTGTGAGTGGTTGTGCCGCGCGGCTGTGCAAGACGGAAGAAGAGATAGGGGGCTATGGCGACCCAGAGCAGCAGCAGCGGCCATAAACGTCCCTTGCCCATGTCGTAATTCGCCAGCAACACCTGCCAGGGATGTCCGCCCACATAGTGGAAGAACAGGAACTCGAAGGCCACGGTAAGTGATAACCAGAACAGCCCGATGTACCAGGCTTCGCGTGCCGTAGCAGGCGGCCAGCGCCGCACGTAGCGATGGATCACCAGTGCGAACAACAGGATGCCGATCAGTGTGGAGAGTTGGTGGGCCGACAACTCTGACATATGTTTGCCATAGGTGAAGTCGCGCAGCGTGCCATTGAGCATGGCGACCCCCAGCAACACTAACCAGGCAAGGAGAGGGCGCAGCCTGATCATGCCATCTTCGAGGGCAGTTTTATCCTGTCCCCGTCCACCACGAACACGCCCTTGCCTTGGTGATGCAGCGTGCGCGGATCCTTCCGCGCGGGGTCGATCCACGCCTTGACCACCTCCAGCACGAAGAAGTTGTATTTGTTCACCATGCGTCTATCCACCACTTTGCATTCGAGATTGGCGTAACACTCCGCGATCAGCGGTGCATCCACCAGCGCGGCCGGCGACGCCGTCAGTTTGAACTTCTTGAACTTGTCCAGCTTGCTGCCCGTATTGTTGCCCACTTTCACTACCTGCTTCGCCAGTTCCACCGTCGGGATGTTGAGCACGCATTCCCCGGTTTTCATCAATGCCTCGAAACTATAGTTGCGCCCGCTGATCACGCATCCGACCAGCGGCGGCTCGAACTCCATCATCGTCAGCCAGGACATGGTCATGATGTTAGCCTTGCCTTTATGCAGGGTGGACACCAGCACGACCGGGCCCGGTTCCAGCAGGCGGTAGACCTTGGGTAGGGGAAAGTTCTTCTTAGCCATAGCCGGCACCTCGCGTAAAATCGCCACCGCACTATAGCGCTGTCCCCTGCCAACAACCAAACCCACATTGTGACCACTGAAGTAGAACGTTTCTTTTCCGAACAAAGTCCGCTTGCCACTGAAGTCGCCTCTTTCCGGCCGCGCGCGCAGCAGCGCGAGATGGCGCTGGCCGTGGCGGAGGCGATACGCGACAACGCGATCCTGATCGCGGAGGCGGGTACGGGCACGGGCAAGACCTTCGCCTATCTGGTCCCAGCACTGCTCAATGGTGGCAAGGTGGTGGTCTCCACCGGCACCAAGAACCTGCAGGACCAGTTGTTCCAGAAAGATCTGCCCATGGTGCGCGATGCGCTGAAGGCGCCGGTTTCGGTGGCGTTGCTCAAGGGGCGCTCCAACTATGTGTGTCACTACCATCTGGAATTGGCGCAATCGAACGGCCTGTTCAAGACGCGCGAGGATGTGAAGCATCTGGCCAAGATCGTGAACTACGCGAAAGTCACGCAGAGCGGCGACAAGAGCGGGCTGGCGGATGTGCCCGAGACGGCGCCGATCTGGATGTATGTGACCTCGACGCGCGACAACTGTCTGGGCCAGGAATGTCCCATGCACAAGGATTGTTTCGTGCTCAAGGCGCGCAAGGAGGCGATGGAGGCGGACATCGTGGTGGTCAACCATCACCTGTTCTTCGCCGATGTGATGTTGCGTGACGAGGGCGTGGCCGAGTTGCTGCCCGCCTGCAACACGGTGATCTTCGATGAGGCACACCAGTTGCCCGAGACCGCCAGTTTATTCTTCGGCGAGAGTCTTTCCACTTCGCAACTGTTCGACCTAGCGCAGGATGCGCGTATCGAGGCACTGACCTCGGCCAAGGATTTCGCGGCCTTGCCGGTGGCGTGCGACGAGCTGGACAAAGCGGCACGCGACCTGCGACTGGTGTTCAAAAGGGATGGCCGCATGGCGGCGCAGGCGACAACGGATCTCAAGGATTTCACGCCGGCACTGAAGACCCTGGGCGAGAAACTGGGGAAACTTTGCGGGCTGCTGGAGAAGCAGGCGGAGCGCAGCGAAGGGTTGGAGAACTGCTGGCAACGCGCACAGGCATTGGCGCAGCAATTGAAGCACTGGCAAGACGGTGATGTGCCGGAGACGGTGCGCTGGCTGGAAGTGTTCCACCATTCCCTGCAACTCAACAGCACGCCGCTCTCGATCGCCGAGATCTTCAAGAAACAGATCGGCGGCCATCCGCGTGCCTGGATATTCACCTCGGCGACGTTGGCGGTGAAACAGAACTTCGCGCATTACCAGGCGGAGATGGGCTTGCAGGAGGCGCGTACCGCCTGTTGGGACAGCCCGTTCGACTATCCCGAGCAGGCCTTGCTGTATGTGCCGCAGAACCTGCCGGAGCCGAACACGGACGGCTATACCGATGCGGTGGTGCAAGCAGCGCTGCCGCTGATCGAGGCGAGCCGTGGCCGCGCCTTCCTGCTGTTCACCAGCTTGCGCGCGATGCAGCGCGCCTATGAGATCTTGCTGGCGGAGTTCGAACGCAAGAACCTGAAATATCCGCTGCTGATCCAGGGGGAAGGCTCCCGCAACGAACTGCTGTCGCGCTTCCGTGAACACGGCAATGCGGTGCTGCTGGGCAGCCAGTCGTTCTGGGAAGGGGTGGACGTGCGCGGTGAGGCGCTGTCGCTGGTGGTGATCGACAAGCTGCCGTTCGCGCCGCCGGACGATCCGGTGTTGGCGGCGCGTATCGCCGAGATGAACAAGCAGGGGCGCAACGCTTTCATGGAGTTCCAGTTGCCGCGCACCATCATCAATTTGAAACAGGGGGCGGGTCGTTTGATCCGCGACGAGAGCGACCGGGGCGTGCTGATGATCTGCGACCCTCGCCTCATCTCCAAACACTACGGGAAACGCATCTGGCAGAGTCTGCCGCCGTTCAAGCGCACGCGCGTCGAGGCGGATGCGGTGGCGTTCTTCAAGCCTGAATGAACGGTCGGTGCGTTGGCGCATTGACGTGACTGGTGGATTGTTGTCCACTGCATGCAACGATTACGGAATGATTTAGGACTATGGCTGCAGCCGGAGGTTTTCTTGATGAACTGATGTTTCGCATCGATGCGGGCAACCTTGCCGTGCGTTCGGAGCAGTTGCGCGCGCGCCTGAAATTGTTTCCCTACATGGTGCTTGGGCAGGTTTTTGCAGAGCCCCTTTTCGTTTGGTTGATGTGGGACACGGACGCCCACCGTGATCTGTTGTTATGGATCGGGTGCGCCTACTTGCTGCATGTGGCTGAGTTGGTGACCTGGGTGGGATATCGCGACCGTGTCGACACACTCGGCGAATGTCAGGACTGGAGTCGGCGCTTCTTCTGGTTCGCGTTGGTCGTCGGCATGATGTGGGGTTTCGGCACATTGTTCTTCTTCCCTGTCGCTTTGCTGGATCAGGTGTTGTTGATCTGCGTGATGCTTGGTCTTGCTGCCGGGGCGACTTCCATGAATGCCACCCATCTGCCGGCTTTCTATGCTTATCTGCTGGGCTTGATGTTGCCTTTGATCTTTCGCGTCGCGGTCGAACAGGATGATACGCATGCCGCATTGGCTGCCATGCTGCTGCTGTTCATGTTCGTGATGCTGGGGGCAGGGCAGTTCCTGGGCAAGCTGGTCATGCGCTCGCTGCATCAGCGCTTCGAGAATCTGTCTTTGGCGCGGCAACTGGCGCGCCTGAACGACGGCCTGGAGAGCAAGGTGCGCGAACGTACCGAGCAGTTGCAGCACCAGACCGAAGAGGTGTCGCGCATACGCGATGTCACCATCATCGCGATGGCCACCATGGCGGAGACGCGCGACAACGAGACCGGCAATCACCTGCGACGCACACAGACCTATATCCGTGCTTTGGCGATGAAGCTGCGCTCGCATCCCCGTTTCAGTGATTTTCTCAACGACGACAACATAGAGTCCCTGTACAAACTCGCCCCCCTGCACGACATTGGCAAGGTCGGCATCCCGGACTACATCCTGCTCAAGCAGGGCAAGCTCACGCCGGAAGAATACGAGATCATGAAGACGCATCCGACGCTGGGCGGCGATGCGCTGGCGGCGGCCGAAGCGAGTCTTCCGGCGCCCAGCCGCTTCCTGCATATCGGGCGCGAGATCGCCTCGGGCCATCACGAGAAATGGGATGGCAGCGGTTATCCGAAAGGGCTCAAGGGCGATGACATTCCCATCTCGGCAAGACTGATGGCGCTGGCTGACGTATACGATGCCTTGATCTGCAAACGCGTCTACAAGAAAGCTTTCAGTCACGAAGATGCCGTGGCATTCATCGTGGACGGGCGCGGCAAGCATTTCGATCCGGATGTGGTGGATGCCTTCCTGGCTATCCAGGATGAGTTCAGGCAGATCGCGGAAAGGTTCAGTGACTGATGGATACCCGTCTGCTGATGTTGTTGGGTAATGACAAGTCGTTGTATCCGGAGGTCCTAGAGGCGCGCTTTCCGCGCGTGTTCAGCAAGATAATCGAGTTGATCGATACCCCGCATATCGATATCTATCTGCAGGATCTGATGGTGGACAAGCGCAGCGGCGACCGCGCGGGATTCCCGCCGGAGGCTGCGGCTGAGATCATCCGCCTGAGCAACTATCTGGACAGATTGCACAATGCCGACAAAAAGGTCGGTGCCTGGGATGGCGTGCCTGAATACAAGCGTCACGAACTGGAAAGACTGGGGTACGACTTCAGTCCCGGTGGCCTGATCAAATCCATCGAGGAGAACAACCAGAACGCAGTGCATGAGTTCCTGTCCTGCGGTGTCGACCTTGAAGTGCGGGACGAGCGCCACTGGACGCCGTTGATGATCTCTTCATTCAACGGCAACGAAGAATTTGCGCTGTTGCTGATCAAATGCGGCGCGAAGATCACCGCCTGCGACAAGAACGGCTATAACCCGCTGCATTGGGCAGCCTTCAACGGCTACTCTAACGTGGTCAAACTGTTGATCGACAAGGGTGCCGACCCCAATTTCCAGAGCCAGTTCGGCTGGACCGCGCTGATGCAGGCGGCGACACGCGGGCATCTGATCGCTTGCGCCTATCTGATCTTGCGCGGTGCCGATGTGAATCTGTCTACGGTGGACGGCTGGACGGCGCTGCACAAGGCCGCCAACAACGGCCATACGCAGGTGGTCAAATTGCTGCTGGATAAAGGTGCCAATCGCTATGCAAGATACAGTGATGGAAGAACCGCGCTGGATCTGGCCGAGCGGGCGGGTCATCAGGAGATCGTCGCTATGCTGAATCCGGGCGGTGCCTACGCGGTGTGATCAAGCCGGCAGTGAGGTCAGCACCCAGGCTATGCCTGCCAGCGCGCTGAAGAAGAAGGTCAGATGTGCCCATGTCCACACCGCGTAACGCAGGGCCAGTCTGGCCGGTGACAGGTTGCTGAGCAGGAACAAGCGACTGTCTTGCGGCTGGCGCAGGAAGTGTGTGTCCGGCTCGTTGCGCGCAGCGGTCAATCGTTTGTCCGCTTCCCGTTTCGCTGCCTGTCTTGCCAGCATCCATTCGTCGATGTCCAGGTGTCCGTTGCCGTTCAGATCGAATCGGCGCATCAAGTCGGCATTGTCCATCTTCCATTCGGCTATGACTTGCTTGATCAGGTCGTTGCGGGTGACGGGATCGCTGCTACCGCCCAGGGTCCTGAACTCGCCCAGCGCATACAGGTTGTCCTGCTGGATCAGCTTCCATTCCGTGTAACGATGATCGGCGACCTGCCAGGTGTCCTTATGCTGCGTGAGGATCTCCGCACCACGCGGGTCGACCACGCATATGCCGCTACCGTCGTCGATGCAGAACGGCGCTTCACTTTCGCCGCTGGATTCGGTGCTCCACTCATTCTTGCTGTTTTTGCGCTCGACCTTGTAGCGGTACCACAGGCAAGGCAGCATCGAATATTTGCCGAGTATGGGATCGCCGTGCGGACGGGCGCGGCCGATCAGTTCGACATAGCCTTGTGCAGCCGAGGCGATGCGCGAAGTGGGGGTGCCGCTGATGATGCGGTAGCGGTGCAGCGCGGAGAACCAAGCGAACAGGCTGATGAAGGCGATGCCGCCCAGACTCCACAACCAGCCGTCCCTTGTGCCCAAATGAAAACCGGCGAACAGCAAAATAAGCTGTCCGCCGGAGGTGATGAGTTGCGCGTATTGACGCCGCAGGGAGTTCAGCATGGCTGTTCTCTGTGCGGCATGTCGTTCTATATTAGAAGCGGAAACCCAGTTTGAAGCTGGTGGACTGGGCCGCACCGGTCTTGTCGAACTCAATGGCCAGATTGGTCAGGCCGAAGTTCAGGTTGGCGCCAGCGAACAACTTGCTCTGCGTGAAGCTCTCGGCCGTGAAGCCGGTCGCCGCATCCGGCGTGCTGTTGGTCCATACCTGACCGATGCCGGCATACGGCGTCAGCATGGCGAAGCCTTTGGAGATGGAGACGTCCACGCTCTTGGTGTCTAGCGTCAGCTGGTTCACGCCGGACAGCTTGGTCAGCGCGCCGCGTACCGCGATGGCAGGCATGGTGGTGCTACCGGGCATGAAGGCCCAGCGCAGTTCGCCGCCCATCAACTTGATATCGGTAGTCGGTACGACGGAGTAGAAGGCGCCGATGTCGATATCCAGCGGCAGACCTTTGGTCACGTGCAGTTTGGGCACATACAGCTTGCTGAAGTCGCTGCCGGTCAGGCTGTTCCACAGTGCTGCGCTTTTTGCCAGATCGGTCTGGGTCACTTCCAAACCGATATCGAAACCGGTGACGCCCATCGACTCGGCAGGCACGACGCCTTTGTAGCTCAGTGCGGAACCCAGGTCTTCAGATACGTTGCGGAAATCCGTTTGGGTGCCGAGGTTGCCGATGTTGATGTTGCCAGCCATGGCGGGTTGGGCGATAGCCAGAGCACAGGTCAGTACGAGCAGTTTCTTCATGTTGTGTTTCCTTTTGTGTTTGAAAGTTTCGTCCGCTACACAGCAAGCCTGCGGGCATGGCTGTGAGTGCACGATTTGATTTTGGTTCCTAGTCGAACAGTTTCTTGATGTCGACATCCGCTTTTTCGGCGGCGGCGAATTCCAGCAAGGGCTTGCTTTGATAGGCGAACATGTTGGCGATCAACACGGCAGGGAATTGCTCGATGCCGACGTTGTAGATGTTCACAGACTCGTTATACAGCTCGCGCCGGTCGGCGATGGTGTTCTCCAGTCCGCTGATACGCGTCTGCAACTGCATGAAGTGTTCATTGCTCTTCAGTTCCGGATAGGCCTCGGCCACCGCGAATATATTGCCCAGTCCCATGCGCAGCATGCCTTCCGCTTTGCCGAGCGCGGCGATGTCCTGACCTTCGCGTGCGCTTTGCACCATGGAGCGCGCTTCGATCACACGTTGCAGTGTCGTCTGCTCGAACTGTTTGTATTGTTTGCACACTTCGACCAGTTTGGGCAGTTCGTCGTGGCGCTGCTTGAGCGCGACATCTATATTGGCCCAAGCCTTGCCGACGGCATGCTTGAGGCTGACCAGATGGTTGTACAGGCTGATGCCGTAGATCAGAGCGACGAGGCTGACGCCGAGCAGAAGCAGGGTAGAGGTCATGTGCGACTCCTATTTTTGAAAGTTATCGCGGCGCATCATAAAACAAACCGACTGTCGATGCTCGCCTAGAGTTGGAGTCGTTTGGTGGTCAGCACCGCACCGGGATCGTCGCGCCAGATGGCGGGGTCGGCATCGACATACAGTTCGATCTCGATGCCGTCCGGATCATGCAAGTAGAGCGATTGGCTCACACCGTGGTCGCTCATGCCGAAGATGCTGACGTTGTTCGCTTCAAGGTGCGCTTTGCATGCACGTAATTCATCCAGACTGTCGCCCACCTTGAATGCCACGTGATAAAGACCGACGCTGCCGGCATCCGCCTCCGGCGCGTGTGCGCCGATCTGCATCAAACCAAGGTCGTGATGGTTGTCGCCCAGTGAGAAGAAGGCCATCGCGTCGCGGTAACGTGCGACTTCTTTCATGCCCAATACATCGCGATAGAAGGCGACGGAGCGCTCAAGATCGCGGACCTTGAGCACCACATGGCCGAGTGCCTTGACTTGCATACACGCCTCCTTGCAGATGGGCGGTGACGGCCTTTATTGACCGAAGAAGTCCTTCACCTTGCCCATCCATGATTTTGCGCGCGGGTTATGGCGCGCGGAATCGGACTGGCTGATCTCCTCGAATTCGCGCAGCAATTCCTTCTGGCGCTCGGTCAGGTTGGCGGGTGTCTCCACGATGACGTGGCAATGCAGGTCGCCGTGTGCGTGGGTACGCATTCCTTTGATGCCCTTGCCGCGCAGGCGGAACTGCTTGCCGCTTTGTGTCTCGGCCGGGATCTTGATGCGCGCCGCGCCATCCAGTGTGGGGATTTCGATCTCGCCACCCAGCGCCGCCGTGGCGAAGCTGATGGGCATCTCGCAATGCAGGTCGTCGCCGTTGCGCTCGAACACGCTGTGCGGCTTGATGTGGATCTCCACATACAAGTCGCCGTGCGGCGCGCCGTGCGAACCGGCTTCGCCGTGACCGCTGTGGCGCAGGCGCATGCCGGTGTCGATACCGGCGGGGATCTTGATCTCCAGCGTCTTCTGTTTCTTGACGCGACCGCTGCCGTGGCAATCCTTGCACGGCGAGCTGATCTGCTTGCCGCTGCCGTGGCAGCGCGGGCAGGTCTGCTGCACCGAGAAGAAGCCCTGTTGCATGCGCACCTGACCGTGACCGGCACAGGTGGTGCAGGTGGTGGCTGTGGTGCCGGGTTTGGCACCGGATCCCGCACAGGTCTCGCACTCTTCCATCACCGGGATGCGGACCTGTTTCTCGGCGCCGCGTGCGGCTTCTTCCAGTGTGATCTCCAGGTTGTAGCGCAGGTCGGCGCCGCGATGTGCCTGTGTGCGTCCGCCGCGTCCGCCGCCGAAGATATCGCCGAAGATGTCGCCGAAATCGAAACCGCCCGCACCAGCCCCTCCGCCGAACGGGTTGCCGCCACCCATGCCACCCGCTTCGAATGCAGCGTGGCCGTATTGGTCATAGGCGGCACGTTTCTGCCCGTCGGACAAAGTCTCGTAGGCTTCCTTGGCTTCTTTGAAGTGTTCCTCCGCCTTCGGGTTATCCGGGTTGCGGTCGGGGTGATGCTTCATCGCCAGCTTGCGATAAGCCTTCTTGATCTCTTCCTCCGACGCGTCACGATTGACGCCGAGGACTTCGTAATAGTCGCGCTTGCTCATGTTTTTTCCATGTGACGGTGGGGCGCATGCGCCCCACCGGTTACAGCATCAAGAAAGGTGAGGCTTACTTCTTGTCGTCCTTGACTTCGGTGAATTCGGCATCCACCACATCGGCATCGTCTGCTTTTGCACCGGCTTCCGCTTGCGCGCCGCCTGTAGTTTGTGCCTTGGCTTGCTCGGCGGAGTACATCTTCTCGCCCAGCTTCTGTGCGGCAGTCGCCAGTGCTTCAGTCTTGGCCTCGATGGCTTCCTTGTCGTCGCCTTTCACTACTTCCTCGGCATCCTTCACGGCTGCTTCGATGGCGGCCTTTTCGTCGGCAGACAACTGCTCGCCGTATTCCTTCATCGACTTGTTGGTCGAGTGGATCAGCGCGTCCAGCTGGTTGCGCGCGGTCACCAGTTCCACAGTCTTCTTGTCTTCGTCGGCATGCGCTTCGGCATCCGCCACCATGCGCTGGATCTCTTCTTCGGAGAGACCGGAGCTGGCCTTGATGGTGATGTTCGCTTCCTTGCCGGTGGCCTTGTCCTTCGCGCCCACATGCAAAATGCCGTTGGCGTCGATGTTGAAGGTCACTTCGATCTGCGGCATGCCGCGCGGTGCGGGCGGGATGTCGGACAGGTTGAACTGGCCCAGGCTCTTGTTGCCGGAAGACATCTCGCGCTCGCCCTGCAGCACGTGGATGGTCACCGCAGACTGGTTGTCGTCGGCTGTGGAGAATACTTGCGATGCCTTGGTCGGGATGGTGGTGTTCTTCTTGATGAGCTTGGTCATCACGCCGCCCATGGTCTCGATACCCAGAGACAACGGGGTCACGTCCAGCAGCAGCACGTCCTTCACTTCGCCTTGCAGCACGCCGCCCTGGATGGCTGCGCCAACTGCCACAGCTTCGTCCGGGTTCACGTCCTTGCGCGCTTCCTTGCCGAAGAACTCCTTAACTTTCTCTTGCACCATCGGCATACGAGTCTGGCCGCCGACCAAGATCACATCGGCGATGTCGGCATTGGTTACGCCCGCATCCTTCATGGCGATCTTGCACGGCTCGATGGTACGTGCGACCAGATCTTCCACGATGCTTTCCAGCTTGGCGCGGGTGATCTTCACGGCCAGGTGTTTCGGGCCGGTTGCATCGGCAGTGATGTACGGCAGGTTCACTTCGGTCTGCTGTGCGGAAGACAGTTCGATCTTGGCTTTTTCTGCCGCGTCTTTCAGGCGTTGCAAGGCCAGCATGTCCTTCTTCAGGTCAACGCCGCTTTCCTTCTTGAACTCTTCCACCAGGAACTCGATCACGCGCATGTCGAAGTCTTCGCCGCCGAGGAAGGTGTCACCGTTGGTGGACAGCACTTCGAACTGGTGCTCGCCGTCGATCTCGGCGATGTCGATGATGGAGATGTCGAACGTGCCGCCGCCCAGGTCATACACCGCGATCTTGCGGTCACCTTCCTGCTTGTCCATACCGAACGCCAGTGCGGCTGCAGTCGGCTCGTTGATGATGCGCTTCACATCCAGACCGGCGATGCGGCCTGCATCTTTGGTGGCTTGGCGCTGCGAGTCGTTGAAGTAGGCCGGAACGGTGATGACGGCCTCGGTGACGGGCTCGCCCAAGTAGTCTTCGGCGGTCTTCTTCATCTTCATCAACACTTCAGCCGAGATCTCCGGTGCGGAGATCTCTTTGTCGCGCACCTTCACCCAAGCGTCGCCATTCTTGGCTTTGACGATGGAGTAGGGAACCATGGCGATGTCTTTTTGCACCATCGGCTCTTCAAAACGGCGACCGATCAGGCGCTTCACGCCGTACAGGGTGTTCTTCGGGTTGGTCACGGCCTGACGCTTGGCGGGCGCGCCCACCAACACTTCACCGTCTTCCATGTAGGCGATGATGGAGGGCGTCGTGCGCGTACCTTCCGCGTTCTCGATCACCTTGGTCTTGCCGTTCTCCATGATGGCCACGCAAGAGTTGGTGGTGCCCAAGTCGATACCGATGATTTTTCCCATGATGCTTTCCTTTCAGTTGAATGCTTGAATTGGTTGGTTTCTGTTGCCTCGGAGCCTGATATCAGGGCGACGGCGGAAATTTCAAGTGCCTTATTCTTTTCCTTTTGACACCATCACCAGCGCCGGACGCAGTACGCGCTCGTTCAGGCTGTAGCCTTTTTGCATCACCGTGACCACGGTGTTGGCTTCCTGCTCGCTGTCCACCATGCCGATGGCTTGATGTTTGTGCGGGTCAAGCTTCTCGCCGACCGGGTTGATCTCAACGATGTTGAACTTCTCGAACACGCTGGAGAGTTGCTTCAGGGTCAGTTCCATGCCGCTCTTGAAGCTTTCCACGTTCTCGGTCTCGACGGCCAGCCCGGCTTGCAGGCTGTCCATCACCGCCAGCATCTCGCCGGAGAAACGTTCCACCGCGAACTTCTGTGCCTTGCTCACGTCTTCAGCCGCGCGGCGGCGGATGTTCTCACCCTCGGCCTTGGCGTACATCCAGGCGTCATAGTGTTCCTGTGCCTTGCGCTCGGCTTCCTGCAGCATCTCTTCCATGCTGGGTGTCTTGTCTGTGTGCTGTTGGGCGGCGGATTCGGCGCTGGCCGCAGCTTCGTGTTGTTCGATCTGCGGCTGATTCTCTTTCTGTTCCATGTGCTTCTCCTATTTTCGACTGTTGCTTGATGGGGGCACGATTTTCTATTTCAAGGGGCAGCGTGAAAAATTTTTGGTGCGATAATGCGCGCCGTTCAAGACAGCCCGCCATGACCACCCGCAACTACCACTGGCGTATCGCCGGTTTCTATTTCTTCTATTTCGCCTTCGTGGGGATGTTCTCCCCGTATTGGAGTCTCTACCTGCAATCGCTGCATTTCGATGCCATCGAGATCGCCATCCTGATGAGTTTGCAGCCGGTGATGCGTATGGTCGCGCCCAGCCTGTGGGGCTGGCTGGCCGACCATACGGGCAAGCGGCAGGAAGTGGTGGTGGCTGCGGCGGGGCTGAGTGCGCTGTTCTATACGGGCGTGTTCTTCACTGAAAGCTTCTGGGGGCTGTTCGCGGTGATGCTGCTGATGAACTTCTTCTGGAGTGCATCGATGCCGCTGGTGGAAGCGACCACGCTTACCTATCTGGGCAAGAATACGGCGCACTACGGGCGTTTGCGTTCCTGGGGGTCGGTGGGATTCATCGTGGCGGTGGTCGGTTTGGGCTATGCCTTCGACTACGTCGCTATCGCCTGGCTGTTGTGGGCTGGGCTGCTATGCGAGATCGGCATCCTGCTGTTCGCGCGCGAGATGCCCAAGACCGAAGTGCTGGCGCATCACACCGATCATCAGCCTATCCGGCAGATCGTGATGCAACCGCGCGTGCTGGCCTTTCTTGGTGCCAGTTTTCTGATGGCCGTTGCGCATGGCCCGTATTACACCTTCTTCTCCATCTATCTGGTGGAGCACGGTTATGCCAAAAGTGCCGTAGGCGGGCTGTGGGCGCTGGGCGTGATCTGCGAGATCGGCGTGTTCTTCCTGATGCCGGCTCTGGTGCGGCGCTTCGGGTTCGCACGCATACTATTGTTCAGCTTTGCGGCTGCTGCCATACGTTTCATGCTGATAGGGTGGGCGGTGGATGTCGTTTATCTGCTGTTATTCGCGCAGGTGTTGCATGCCTTCACCTTCGGTTCCTTTCATGCGGCATCGGTGGGTATGGTGCATGAGTTCTTTCAGGGGCGGCATCAATCGCGCGGACAGGCGCTGTTCGGTAGCGTGACTTATGGCGCCGGCGGTGTATTGGGCGGGCTGGCCAGCGGACCGATCTGGCAGCACTGGGGCGGCTCGGCGTTGTATACCTTCAGCGCGCTGATGGGGTTCGCCGGGTTGCTGCTGATGGTGTGGAAGGTGCGTCGCATGGCGGAAAAGCCTGACGCTGTGGCATAATCCGGCGCTCCAATGGAAGCATGAAAATGAGCTCAAAAACCTTATACGACAAACTCTGGGATTCTCACGTGGTGCGGCAGGATGCCGACGGCACGGCGTTGATCTATATCGACCGTCAATTGGTGCACGAAGTCACCAGTCCGCAGGCCTTTGAAGGTCTGAAACTGGCCCATCGCAAGCCGTGGCGTACTGCCTCCATGCTGGCGGTGCCGGATCACAACGTGCCGACCACCAATCGCGCGGCGGGTATCGCCGATCCCATCTCCCGTCTGCAGGTGGAGACGCTGGATGCGAACTGCGCCGAGTATGGAATCGTCGAATTCAAGATGGGCGATATCCGCCAGGGAGTGGTGCACGTGATGGGGCCCGAGCAGGGCGCGACCTTGCCCGGCATGACCGTGGTGTGCGGCGATTCGCATACCAGTACACACGGCGCTTTCGCTGCATTGGCACACGGTATCGGTACTTCCGAGGTCGAGCATGTGATGGCGACGCAGTGTCTAGTGGCAAAGAAATCCAAGGCCATGCTGGTCAAAGTGGAAGGCAAGCTGGGGCGCGGGGTCACTGCCAAGGATATAGCGCTGGCAGTGATCGGCAAGATCGGTACGGCGGGCGGCACGGGTTACGCCATCGAGTTCGCCGGTGCTGCCATTCGTGACCTGAGCATGGAAGGCCGCATGACCCTGTGCAACATGGCCATTGAGGCCGGGGCACGCGCCGGCATGGTGGCGGCGGACGATACGACCATCAATTATGTGAAAGGCCGCCCGTTCGCGCCGCAAGGAGAGAACTGGGACAAAGCTGTCACGTATTGGAAGACATTGCATTCCGACGACGGTGCAAAGTTCGATGCGACGGTGCAGCTGGACGCGTCGCAGATCAAGCCGCAAGTGACCTGGGGTACTTCACCCGAGATGGTTACTGACATCAACGGTCGCGTGCCGGATCCGGCTTCTGCTCCCGATGCGGTCAAGCGCGGCGACTGGGAGCGTGCTTTGCAATATATGGGATTGCAAGCCGATACGCCGATCAGCGAGATCAAGGTGGACAAGGTGTTCATCGGCTCCTGCACCAACGGCCGCATCGAAGATATGCGCGAAGCAGCAGCAATAGCCAAGGGCAAGAAGGTCGCGGCCAACATCAAGCTGGCGATGGTGGTGCCCGGTTCCGGTCTGGTGAAAGCGCAAGCCGAGCAGGAAGGTCTGGACAAGGTGTTCATCGATGCCGGTTTTGAATGGCGCGATCCGGGTTGTTCGATGTGTCTGGCGATGAATGACGATCGCCTAGAAGCGGGCGAGCGTTGCGCCTCCACTTCGAACCGCAACTTCGAAGGCCGTCAGGGCCAGGGCAGTCGTACGCATCTGGTGAGTCCGGCAATGGCGGCGGCTGCGGCGATCGCGGGGCATTTTGTGGATGTGCGGGAGTGGCAATGAAAAAATTCGAGACTTTTGAGGGCTTGGTGGTGCCGTTGGATAGGGCCAACGTGGACACCGACGCCATCATTCCCAAGCAGTTCCTGAAGTCGATCAAGCGTTCCGGCTTCGGCCCCAATGCGTTCGACGAATGGCGTTATCTGGATCACGGTGAGCCGGGCATGGACAACAGCAAACGTCCTGTGAATCCGGATTTCGTGCTGAACCAACCGCGCTATCAGGGTGCGCAGGTTTTGCTGGCGCGCGAGAACTTCGGTTGCGGCAGTTCGCGCGAGCACGCGCCGTGGGCGCTGGAAGACTACGGCTTGCGCGTCATCATCGCGCCCAGTTTCGCCGACATCTTCTTTAACAACTGCTTCAAGAACGGTCTGCTGCCGGTCAAGCTGGCGGCGGACAAGGTCGATGCGCTGATCAAGGCGGTGGAAGCTGGCGTCGGTTACAAGCTGAAGGTCGATCTCGAACAGCAGACCATCACCGCGCCTGACGGTACGGTGTATCCGTTCGAGGTGGATGCCCACCGCAAGCATTGCCTGCTGAACGGTCTGGACGACATCGGTCTGACCTTGCAGCACGTGGATGAGATCAAGGCGTTCGAGGCGAAGCACCGCACAGCGCAACCCTGGTTATACGCATAATAATTTTTCGATTGGAAGAGAGTATGAAGATCGCAGTTTTGCCGGGTGATGGCATCGGCCCAGAGATCGTGGCGCAAGCCGTGAAGGTTTTGAATGCGCTGAATATCGGCCTGCAAATGGAAGAGGCACCTATCGGCGGAGCAGGCTATGAGGCAGCAGGCGATCCGCTGCCGGATGCGACACTGGCGCTGGCCAAAGCATCCGACGCCGTGTTGCTGGGGGCGGTGGGCGACTGGAAATATGACAAGCTGGAGCGCCATCTGCGTCCCGAGCGCGGTCTGCTGCGCATCCGCAAGGAACTGAACCTGTTCGCGAATCTGCGTCCTGCCTTGCTGTACCCCGAGCTGGCTGCCGCTTCCACGCTGAAGCCGGAAGTGGTGTCGGGTCTCGACATCATGATCGTGCGCGAACTGACCGGTGATATCTACTTCGGCCAGCCGCGCGGCATCTCCACCTTGGAGAACGGCGAGCGCGAAGGCATCAACACCATGCGTTACAACGAGTCCGAGATCAAACGCATCGGTCGTGTGGCGTTCGACATCGCGATGAAGCGTAATAAAAAGGTCTGTTCGGTGGATAAGGCCAACGTGCTGGAAACGACTGAACTTTGGCGTCAAGTGATGATCGAGCTGGCCAAGGAATACCCGGAAGTCGAGTTGTCACATATGTATGTGGACAATGCCGCGATGCAGCTCATACGCGCGCCCAAGCAATTCGACGTGATGGTCACCGGCAACATCTTCGGCGACATCCTGTCCGACGAGGCCTCGATGCTGACCGGCTCCATCGGCATGCTGCCGTCCGCGTCACTGGATGCGAACAACAAGGGCATGTACGAGCCCAGCCACGGTTCCGCGCCCGACATCGCCGGCAAGGATGTCGCCAATCCCCTGGCGACCATCCTGTCGGCGGCGATGATGTTGCGCTACACCTTCAATGACGAAGTGAACGCGGTGCGTATCGAAGATGCGGTGAAGAAGGCGCTGGCGCAAGGTTATCGCACAGCGGATATCTACACCGAGGGTTGCAACAAAGTGGGCTGCGCCGCGATGGGCGATGCAGTGGTCGCTGCGCTTTAATTCGGAATCAAGGAATAATCATGAAAGTCGGTTTGATCGGTTGGCGCGGCATGGTCGGTTCGGTACTCATGCAGCGTATGCGTGAGGAGAAGGACTTCGATCTGATCGATGCCGTGTTCTTCACCACTTCCAATGCGGGCGGGGAGTCGCCCGCTGAAGGTCGCGGCGTGCCCTTGAAGGATGCGATGGACATCAATGAGTTGAAGGCGATGGATGCCATCATCTCCTGCCAGGGCGGCGATTACACCACCGAGGTATTCCCAAAGCTGCGTGCGGCGGGCTGGAACGGCTACTGGATCGATGCGGCCTCGACGCTGCGTATGGAAAAGGATGCAGTGATCATCCTCGATCCGGTCAACCTCGACCTCATCAAGAAATCGCTGGCGAACGGCGGCAAGAACTTCATCGGCGGCAATTGCACCAACAGTATCTTGTTGATGGGGCTGGGCGGTTTGTTCCATGCCGGGCTGGTTGAATGGGTGTCTTCGATGACTTATCAGGCTGCATCCGGTGCCGGCGCTCAGAATATGCGCGAACTGCTGAGTCAGATGGGTGTTGCGCATGCTTCAGTCGCCAGTCTGCTGGCAGACCCCAAGTCGCCCATCCTTGAGATAGATCGTGTGCTGACCGAGGTAATGCGATCAGGAGCTATGCCTGTCGAGAATTTCGGTGCGCCACTTGCGGGTAGTTTGATCCCATGGATCGACAAGCAACTTGAGAATGGCCAATCCAAGGAAGAATGGAAAGGCAAGGCCGAGGTGAACAAGATACTGGGGACAGCTTCCGTCATTCCCGTGGATGGTCTGTGCGTGCGCATCGGTGCGATGCGTAGTCATAGCTTGGCTTTGACACTCAAGCTGAAGAGGGATGTACCTTTGAGCGAGATCGAGAAATTGATCAAGGAGGGGAATCCCTGGGTCAAGTTCGTCCCGAATCAGCGCGAATTGTCCATGCACGAACTGACGCCGACTGCGGTAACCGGGAAACTGGATATCGCAGTGGGCCGCGTGCGCAAGATGGAATTGGGCCCCGAGTATGTAAGCGCCTTTGTTTGCGGCGACCAGTTGCTTTGGGGGGCGGCCGAGCCGTTGCGTCGTATGTTGCGAATCTTGTTGGGCTAGTGGCAAAAATCCGGTTGATAACCGCCGGTTAGTGCCTGAACCTAGAGGGTAGGTGAGCTTGCATCACTAACCCTCTGATGTTAGTCTGAATATCGTCAGGGAAAGAATGAGGGTGGCAGTGTGCTGAAAACGATTATAAAAACGTCGGGTTATCTTGCCTGCTTGCTTGTATCCGGTATCGCGAGTGCGACGGGTCTGGGCGGTATGGCAGTCAGTTCCAATCTGGGGCAACCGCTGAAGGCAGAGATCGAGCTGGTTGCAGTGGAAAAAGCTGACAGAAACAGTATCGTCGCCAAGCTTGCATCAGTAGAAGCCTTCAAGGCCGCCGGCATCGACTATCCCTATGCATTGCCCAAACTGAAGTTCGCGATCGCCAATCGCGACAGTGCGCAGCCCCGCGTGATCATCACTTCTGCGCAGCCTGTTAACGAGCCATTTGTCACGCTGCTGGTCGAGGTTGCCTGGCCTTCCGGCAAGCTCATGCGCGAATACACGTTCCTGCTTGATCCGGTCGGCTTTGCTGTCGAACCACAAGCCGAAACGGTCAAACCTATCGCCCCAGTCGTTTCGACACCTCCGGCGCTGAGCGAGCCGCTGCCGGTCGCAGATGCAATGCCCGAACCGCTGATCGCACCGACTGTTCCCGAAGCGCCGGCTGAAGCCGCCCCTGCAGAAGTTAGCGCTGAAGCAACCGATGTGGAACCGACTGCGGCAGAACAGGCTCCTGTCACGGAAGCCCCGCCAGCTGAAGAAGTCGCTGCGATGCCTGCGGAGCCGGTACAGGAAGAAGCTCCTGTGGTTGTGGAAGATGCCTTGAGCAAGGAAGAAGCCATTCCGGTGGCTGAGAATGTCGACATCAAAGTGGTGCGTGGTGATTCCTTGAGCAAGATCGCGCTGAAGGTCAAGCCTGCAGACGTCAGTCTGGAGCGCATGCTGGTGGCGATGTATCGTGCCAACAGCGACGCTTTCATGGGCAAGAACATGAACCGCCTGAAAGCGGGCAAGATCATTCGCGTACCGGATGCCGCTGAGATCGAGGCGGTTCAGCAAGGCGAAGCGGTGAAGGTCTACCGCGCACAAGTGGAAGATTGGAACGCTTATCGTCAGCAACTGGCGGCGGTCCGTGCCGAAGCGCGCGAGCAAACAGCACAGCAGGGCGCTTCGGGCAAGGTGACTGCCGCAGTGACCGAGAAGGCGGCGAGCAAAGAAGCGCCAACGGAAGTGCTGAAACTCTCCAAGGGAGAGGCGCCTGGAGACGGCGTTGCCGGTGGTTCGGCCAGCAGCAAGGAAGAAGAGTCCGTTGCCAAGGCCAAGGCGCTGAAGGAAGCGCAAGATCGTACGGCACTACTGGAAAAGAACGTCAAAGATCTGGAGCGACTTGCTGAACTGAAGAAGCAGCAGGCTGAAGCTGCACAAAAAGCTACGCAAGCTCCGGATGCCGGCGTGCCAACCGCTTCGATCGGTGCCAGTGCACCTGTGCCGGCTAAGCCTGTCGCCAAGCCTGCTGTGCCTGCGCCCGTAGAGGTGCCGCAAGCAGAAGTTTCCCTGATCGATAGTCTGCTGGAAGATCCGGTGTTGTTGGGAGGTGGTGCTGCAGGATTGATCGCATTGCTGGGTGCAGGTTTCTGGCTGTCGCGTCGAAGCGGCAAGACGGTTCCCAAGAAAGCGGCGGCCGCAGTTGCTTCTGAAGCCGATGACATCGGCAGCTCGACTGGACGTATCGCAGAACCGGTGATGCCGTCACCTGACACGGGTGACTTCACACAGCAAGCAGAAGATACTGCCGAAGAGAGCCACTCCGATGAGGTCGATCCGATCGCCGAGGCAGATCTGTTCCTCACCTTCGGGCGCGACGTCCAAGCTGAAGAAGTGTTGAAAGAAGCACTGAATTCCAAACCGGGCGATGTGCCGATCATCCTCAAGCTGCTGTCGATCTATTCGACTCGCAAGGATACGAACGCGTTCATGACCTATGCCCGCCAGATCAAGGACGGTGGTGACGAGGCAGCATGGCAGCAAGTGGCTGCGATGGGGCGTGAGCTTGAGCCGGGCAATCCATACTATGGCGGAGATGGCGAAGCAAACGATGCAGGCGCTCCCCAAGTTGAAGAGACGGCAGAGCCGGCAGTCGATTTCGACCTTGGTTTCGGCTCGTCCGGCTCCGAGAATCAAGAGTCGAACGCGCTGGATACCATGATGATGGATACCTTCGCTACGGAAAAGAGCGAGGCGACTGCACAAGCCGATGATTTCCTGGGTACTGTGGTGATGCAGCCGCAGTCGTCATCCAGTGAGTCGACGACCATCCTTTCTGCCAAAGAGATGCAGGCAGCGAGCGAAGCGCCGATGGATTTTGATATCACGGGTGCGCATCAGGACAGTGAATCTAAAAATAAAGCAGCGGAATCGACAGAAGGAAGCAATACAGAATCTGCCGCATCCGACGATCTGATCTTCGACGTGACCTCTACGCATCCCGGTGTTCCAAGCCAGATGACTGAGGCAGCAGGGGCATCTGATCAAACGGAAGCATCGGATGATCTGATGTTTGACGTGACATCCACTCATTCGGGTTTCCAGGCTCCGGTAGCCGCTGCGACAGCTGCTGAGACAGCTGCATCTGAGGGGCTGGATGATCTGATGTTCGATATAACCTCTGCCCAGCCGGAAGAAACTGCGGCTGCCAAGACTGAAACGCCTGCAAGCGATGATAGTTTGGCGTTCACGCTGGATATCCCGGAATACGGCCAGTCTGCGGAAGAAAAACCTTCCGCCCCGATGGATATAGGCTTGGGTGAAATCAGCCTGAATCTGGACGGACTGGGTGGCAGCGATGCAGCCAGCCCGGCTGCAGAGGTCAAGGATGAGCGGTGGCAGGAAGTCGCTACCAAGCTTGATCTGGCCAAAGCCTATCAGGAGATGGGTGACGGAGCTGGTGCGAAAGAGATACTCGAAGAAGTGATGCGTGACGGCGATGATCAGCAGCGTGCCAGTGCGCAAAGCATCCTTGATCAGCTCTAAGCATTACGCATGAAAGCGACGGCAGCCATTTCGGCTGCCGTTTTTATTTGAACGAATGGATAGGCTGATGCCCCATCCCGCTATACAGATATTGATCTGGATAACACTCGCCATCACCGCACAAGCACTGACTGCGCCGGGCTTGCTCTTGATGACGGTTGCGCTGTTTTTCGTGGCAGCGAAACTCGATTCGCGCCAACTCTTCAGTTTGATCCGGCGCACACGCTGGATATTGCTCTCCCTGCTGCTGGTCTATGCATACTCGACGCCGGGCGTTGCACTGGTGACTGAGCTGGGGCGATTCTCGCCGACGCTGGAAGGTCTGTCGGACGGTTTGATGCAACTGGGACGATTGCTATCCATGTTGTCCGGATTGGCGATCCTGCTGTCGTTGTTGACTCAGGCACAATTCATCAGCGGTATTTATGCACTGGCCTACCCGCTGAACTGGTTCAGAGGCTCGCGCGAACGCGTCGCCGTGCGGCTGGCGCTGACACTGCAATATGCCGAACCGGCCATGCGCGATACTGCGGCAGACTGGAAGCGGGCGATCGGCGATGTGCTGCAGCCGCCTGCTGCGGCCGGGCAGCAGGTGATGCTGGACAGGATTGCGCTCAAGGCAGCGGACGGTTTGAGTCTGCTGTTGTGTGCAGCGCTACTTTACGGGGTCTGGAGATGAGGATCGCACTCGGTGTGGAATATGACGGAAGCCGTTACCACGGCTGGCAAAGCCAGCCGGATATGGCGAACGTGCAAGATGCTTTGCAGGATGCGTTGTCGGCTATCGCCTGCGAACGAATAAACATCATCGCCGCCGGACGCACGGATACCGGCGTGCATGCACTGGAGCAGGTTGTGCATTTCGACACGTCGACGGTTCGCCAGCTCTCAGCCTGGGTGCGCGGCTGCAATGCGCTGCTGCCTGCAGGTATCGCCGTATTGTGGGCACATGAGGTAAGCGAAGAATTCCATGCGCGCTTCTCGGCGTGGTCACGCAGTTATCAGTACGTACTGTTCAATCGCCCCCAAAGGCTGGCTGTGCATGCTGGCAAGGCAGGCTGGTTCCATGCGCCGCTTGATGTCGCCGCGATGCAGGAGGCGGCGAATCATCTGCTGGGCGAGCATGATTTCAGTGCCTTCCGTGCTTCGCAGTGTCAGGCCAAGTCCCCGATCAAGACACTGGCGAAACTGGATATCCGGCAGCGGGGAGAAACGATCATCTTTGATCTGACCGCGAACGCATTCTTGCATCACATGGTTCGCAATATCGTCGGTTGTCTGGTGTACGTCGGCAAAGGTAAATATCCGCCAGCGTGGATGAAGCAGATCCTGGAATCGCGCGAGCGCAAACTGGCGGCACCGACATTCATGCCCGATGGACTCTATCTGCGGCACATCGGCTATGACGCAAAGTGGGGACTGCCGCAAGGTACAATGCCGCCCTCGGAAAACGATTGAATCCGCCATGACACGAATCAAGATATGCGGCATCACCCGTGAGCAGGACCTGCAGGCTGCGGTGGCGGCAGGCGCGGATGCGCTCGGTTTCGTGTTCTATGACAAGAGCCCGCGCAATATCGCAGCGCTGCGGGCGGCAGTACTGTTGCGTGCTTTGCCCCCCTTCGTGACCAGCGTCGGTCTGTTCGTCGACCCATCAGAAGGCATGGTGCGAGAGGTCCTCGCGCAAGTGCCGCTCGATGTGCTGCAGTTCCATGGCAATGAATCCCCCGAATTCTGCACCCAGTTCGGCCGCCCTTATTTGAAGGCGATACGCGTCAGGCCGGGGGTGGATTTGGTAGAATGCGCGGCCCGTTATGCGGACGCTCAGGGCTTGCTGCTCGATGCCTATGTGGACGGTGTGCAGGGCGGTACCGGTGAGTCCTTCGACTGGGCGCTGATCCCGCGCGAGTTGTCGTTGCCGGTGATCCTGTCCGGTGGGCTGCATCCGGCCAATGTGGCGCTGGCGGTGCGCGCGGTGCGGCCATACGCGGTCGATGTCTCCAGCGGTGTCGAGGCAGCAAAAGGAATCAAAGATGCGGCGAAGATCGCTGCATTCATCAAAGAGGTTAAGAGCATTGACATACAGTTATCCTGACCAGCAAGGTCACTTCGGCCAGTTCGGCGGCATCTACATGGCCGAAACGCTGATTCCGGCAGTCGAGGAATTGCGCCAGCAGTATCTGCGCTTCCGCGACGACCCGGAATTCAAGGCCGAGTTCGCCTATGAACTCAAGCACTACGTCGGTCGTCCCAGCCCCATCTATCACGCCAAGCGCCTTTCCGATGACTTGGGCGGCGCGCAGATCTATCTGAAGCGCGAAGACCTGAACCACACAGGCGCGCACAAGATCAACAACGCCATCGGTCAGGCCTTGCTGGCCAAACGCATGGGCAAGAAGCGCGTCATCGCCGAGACCGGTGCGGGCATGCACGGCGTGGCGACTGCCACCGTGGCGGCACGCTTTGGCATGGAATGCATCGTCTACATGGGCGCGGAAGACATCCAGCGCCAGGCACCCAATGTGTTCCGCATGAAGTTGCTGGGCGCGACCGTGGTTCCCGTGCAGAGCGGTTCGCGCACGCTGAAAGACGCATGCAATGAAGCGATCCGCGACTGGGTCACCAACGTCGAGTCCACCTTCTATATCTTCGGTACGGCTGCGGGCCCGCATCCGTACCCCATGATGGTGCGTGATTTCCAGTGCGTGATCGGCAACGAGGCCAAAGTGCAGATGCCGGAGATGATTGGTCGCCAGCCGGATGCGGTGATCGCCTGCGTCGGCGGCGGTTCCAATGCCATCGGCCTGTTCCATCCCTACATCGAAGTGCCGAACGTGCAGATCATTGGCGTGGAAGCGGGCGGTCACGGCATCGCCAGCGGACAGCATGCCGCGCCGCTCACGGCCAACAGCAAGGTCGGTGTGTTGCACGGCAACAAGGTGTATCTGATCCAGGACGAGAACGGCCAGATTATCGAGACCCATTCCATCTCGGCCGGACTGGATTATCCCGGCGTCGGTCCCGAGCACTGCCTGCTGAAAGACATCGGTCGTGCGCAGTATGTCGCCATCAACGATGACGAAGCGCTGGCCGCTTTCGACGCGCTGTGCCGTTTCGAAGGAATCATCCCCGCGCTGGAATCCAGCCATGCTTTGGCACACGCGATGAAGATCGCGCCGACCATGGGCAAGGACAAAGTCCTGCTGGTGAATCTTTCGGGTCGCGGCGACAAGGACATGAACACCGTGGCGAAATTGAAAGGCATCACGCTATGAGCCGTATCGATAGAACTTTCGACAAGCTCAAGCAGCAACAGCGCAAAGCGCTCATTCCTTTCATCACTGCAGGTGATCCTTCGCGGCAACTCACTGTGACGCTGATGCACGGGCTGGTGGCGGCAGGGGCGGATGTGCTCGAACTGGGCGTGCCGTTCTCCGACCCGATGGCGGACGGCCCGACCATCCAGCGCGCTTCCGAGCGTGCGCTCAAGAACGGCATGTCGTTGCGCGGCGTGCTGGACATGGTGGCCGAATTCCGCAAGCAGGACACGACCACGCCAGTGGTGCTGATGGGATATGGTAATCCCATCGAGGCGATGGGTTGGGAAGCGTTCGCCAAGCGTTGTGCCGAGGTCGGTGTGGACGGTGCGTTGACCGTGGACTTCCCGCCGGAAGAGAGTCACGAGGCATTCGAGCATCTGCAGGCGCACGGCATCGCGCCCATCTTCCTGCTCGCGCCGACCACCAAGGACGCGCGCATCGAGCAGGTCGCAAAACTGGCACGCGGCTATGTGTACTATGTTTCGCTGAAAGGGGTGACCGGTGCGGGCAATCTGGACCTGTCGGCTATTGAAGAGAAAATGCCGCAGCTGCGCAAGCACATCAAGTTGCCCATCGGTGTCGGTTTCGGCATCCGCGATGCGGCGACGGCCCGCGCGGTAGCGAAGCTGTGCGACGGTGTGGTGGTGGGCAGCCGCATCGTGCAGGAAGTCGAAGATTCGAATGAACAGAATGTGGTCGCCAACGTCGGACGTTTGGTGCAAGAATTGCGCGTAGCGATAGATAACGAGAAGGAGTAAATCATGGGATGGTTCCAAAAGCTGTTGCCGCCGAAGATCAAGCGCCGTGAAGGCGAGGATGCCAAGAAGAACGTGCCGGAAGGCTTGTGGTTCAAGTGTCCTGAATGTCAGGCCGTGCTGTATCACGCCGATCTGGAAAAGAACCATAGCGTCTGCCCGAAATGCAATCACCATCACCGCATCACTGCGCGCGCGCGTCTGAACTGGCTGCTGGATAGCGAAGGCCGCTTCGAGATCGGCTCCGAGGTGTTGTCGGTCGATACCCTGAAGTTCAAGGATCAGAAGAAATACAGCGACCGCCTGGTCGAAGCCAAGAAGAAGACCGACGAGGACGATGCGCTGATCGTGCTGCAAGGCAGCATCCATGCCTTGCCCGTTGTGGCAGCCTCGTTCGAGTTCAACTTCATGGGCGGCTCGATGGGTTCCGTCGTCGGCGAGCGTTTCGTGCGCGGTGTGCAAGTCGCGCTGGAGCAGCAATGCCCCTTCATCTGTTTTTCCGCCAGCGGCGGCGCGCGCATGCAGGAAGGTCTGCTGTCGCTGATGCAGATGGCCAAGACCAGCGCTGCGCTCACGCAGTTGAGCGAAGCCAAACTGCCGTTCATCTCCGTGCTGACCGATCCGACCATGGGCGGTGTCTCGGCCAGTTTCGCTTTCCTGGGTGACGTGGTCATCGCCGAGCCCGGCGCATTGATCGGATTCGCAGGTGCGCGCGTGATCCAGCAGACCGTACGCGAGACCCTGCCTGACGGTTTTCAGCGCGCCGAGTTCCTGCTCGAGCATGGTGCCATCGACATGATCGTCGACCGTCGCCAGATGCGCGATCAACTGGCGACACTGATCACCCTGTTGACCAAACAGGATGCCGTAGCGAAGCTGGAGGCGGCGTAATCTTCAGTATCAACGGCCGACATCCCTGTCGGCCGTTCTTTTGCCAGTACAGAAATGCCTAAATCCCTAGCCGACTGGCTGACCCACCTCGAATCCCTGCATCCCAAAACCATCGCGCTCGGTCTGGAGCGCGTGGTGCAAGTCAAACAACGACTCGATCTGGCCCCTGACTTTCCTGTCATCGTCGTCGGCGGCACCAACGGCAAAGGCTCGGTGTGCGCGATGCTGGAGTCCATCCTGCATGCGGCGGGCTACAAGGTGGGCTGTTACACCTCGCCGCATCTGTTGCGATACAACGAGCGTGTGCGTATCGCCAAGCAACAGGCGAGCGATGCCGAGTTGTGCGCCTCGTTCGAAGCGATAGAGCAAGCACGGGGTGATACTGAACTGACCTATTTCGAATTCGGCACGCTGGCCGCGATGCAATGCTTCATCGCGCACAAAGTGGATGTCGCCATCCTTGAAGTGGGGCTGGGCGGAAGACTGGATGCGGTGAATCTGTTCGATGCGGATGTGGCGATCGTGACCAGTGTCGACATCGATCACACCGATTATCTGGGTGATACACGCGAACAGATCGCTTTCGAGAAAGCCGGAATCTTCCGTCAAGGCAAGGTAGCGATCTGTGCCGACAGCGATGTGCCGCCCGTTTTGCGTGCGCATGCGCAGCAGATCGGGGCAGAGCTATGGTGCATCGGCGCGGATTTCGGACCGCGTGCGCATCAGGGGCAGTGGGATCATTTCGGCAAGGTCGGCGGGCGTAGTGCCTTGCCGTATCCGGCCTTGCGCGGTGCCTTCCAGTTGCAGAATGCCAGTGCGGTGCTGGCGGCACTGGATGTGCTGAAAGATCGCATGCCGGTAAGCATGGAAGCGGTCAGACGCGGTCTGGTCGAAGTCGAACTGGCGGGACGCTTTCAGTTCATACCCGGCAAGCCGCAATGGATACTGGATGTGGCGCACAACCCCCATGCGGCACGTTCGCTGGCAAAGAATCTTGCAGATATGCCGCCCGCGAGGACGTTCGCCATACTTGCCATGCTCAAGGATAAGGATATGGCCGGTGTGGTGCGGGCACTGGATGCGCAGGTCGATGTGTGGCTGGTCGCCGGCATCGATGCGCCCCGCGGTGCTACTTCCGCTGAATTGCTGCAAGTGATGCTTGGATTGCCGGTGCGCGGAGAGGTGGTCGACTGTGGATCCATTGAAAATGCGCTGAATGAGGCCAGCAATCGGGCGGGTGAAAATGATAGAATCGCGGCCCTCGGTTCCTTCTACACAGTGGCGGAAGTGATGCAACTGCGCAAAGTGCGCGTTAACTGAGTATTCCGGTATTCACCATGGCCAAACAGATCAATACGGACGAAGAATTCAAGTTAAAGAGGCAGGCACGGCATCGCCTGATCGGTGCCGTGGCACTGATGCTGGGCATCGTCATCTTCCTGCCCATGGTGTTCGACAGCGAGCCGGATGTGAACGTGGGCAACATCGAGTTGCGCATCCCGGACAAGACTGAAGTGCCCGAATTCCGCCCTGAGGTGAAAGTCGACCAGCCGGTGGAGCCTGTAGCCAGCACTGTGTCCACTACTATCCCTGCACCAGCCGAAGTGCCTGTCGCTGTCAAAACTGCTCCCGTCGAGCCCAAGGTGGCAGCGCCGGCAACACCCAAGGTGGTGCAGCCGGTGCAAACCGCAAGCAAGACCGTTGCCGCCAAGAAGACTGCGCCGCCGTCAGGTTGGGTGTTGCAAGTCGGTGCCTATTCGCGTGAAGACGCCGGACGCCAGATGCTCGACAATCTGAAGAAACGCGGCTTTCCGGCTTATACCGAGAAGGTCGCCGGCATGCTGCGCGTGCGCGTGGGAGACTATCCTTCCCGTGAAGCGGCAGAGAAGGCAAAGTTAAAACTGGAGGCTATCGGCCTGCAACCCAACGTGATCAATCCGGAATAAGTGCATGTCGTTCTTTGATATTGCCGTACTGGTGGTCATTGTGTTGTCGGCGTTGCTGGGTTGGTGGCGCGGTTTTATGTATGAATTGTTCTCGTTGCTGGGCTGGATCGCGGCCTATATCGCGGCGAGCACTTTTTCGGACCAGGCCTTGCCGTATATCCCCGAGGCGATCACGGTGGAAGCGATCCGCTCTGCAGTGGCCTTTGCGCTGGTATTCGTGGTGACGCTGATCGTGGCTGCAGTATTCGCATGGTTGCTGTCCAAGCTGACCAAGTTCGCCGGACTCGGCGGGCTGGACGGGAAATTCGGCGTCATGTTCGGTGTGCTGCGCGGACTGCTGGTGGTGCTCGCACTGGTATGGATAGGCGGTCTGACCAGTCTGCCGGAAAAACGCTGGTGGAAGGATGCATGGACCAGCAAGCCGCTGCGTCAGGCCGCGCTGTACGCACGCGACTATCTGCCGACGCAGACAGCGCAACGCTGAACGAACGATTAAATTCACAGGAAACGGAAAACGATATGTGCGGGATTCTGGGAGTGGTGGCCAATACGCCGGTGAACCAGGTGCTGTATGACGGTTTGCAGGTGTTGCAGCATAGAGGGCAGGACGCGGCGGGTATCGCCACGCTGGAGGACAGGACATTCCACCTGCATAAAGGTAACGGCTTGGTACGCGACGTGTTCCGCACGCGCAACATGCGCGCCCTCAAGGGTAACTCCGGTATCGCCCATGTGCGTTATCCGACGGCAGGCTCGTCGGTGGATCACAACGAGGCGCAGCCGTTCTACGTCAATTCCCCGTTCGGTATCGTGTTGGCCCATAACGGCAACCTGACCAACACCGACGAGTTGCGCAGCGCCATGTACAAACAGGATCTGCGCCACATCAACACCGGCTCCGATTCTGAAGTGCTGCTCAATGTATTGGCGCATGAACTGCAGGCCAATGCCACCGGTTTCAAGCTCGACCCGCAAAAGATATTCGCTGCCGTGTCCGGCGTGCACCGCCGTTGCAAAGGTGCCTATGCCGTGGTGGCGATGATCGCCGGCTACGGCCTGATCGCCTTCCGTGACCCCAACGGCATCCGCCCGCTGGTGGTGGGCAGCAACCAGCATGCTGACGGCATCGAGTATCTGATCGCCTCCGAGAGCGTGGCGCTGGACACGCTGGGTTTCAGTTTCCTGCGCGATATCGCACCTGGCGAGGCAGTGTTCATCGACCTTGAAGCCAACTTCTACAGCCAGCAGTGCGCGGAGAAGCCGCAACTCACACCCTGCATCTTCGAATACGTCTATTTCGCCCGTCCTGACTCGGTGATGGACGGTATCTCGGTGTATGCCACGCGCCTGTTCATGGGCGAATTCCTGGCCGACAAGATCCGCCGCGAGTGGCCGGAGCATGACATCGACGTGGTGATCCCCATCCCGGATTCCAGCCGTCCCAGTGCGCTGCAACTGGCGAACCATCTGGGCATCCCGTTCCGCGAAGGCTTCGTCAAGAACCGTTATATCGGCCGCACCTTCATCATGCCGGGCCAGGCCATGCGCAAGAAATCCGTGCGCCAGAAATTGAATGCCATCAGCATCGAGTTCAAGGACAAGAACGTGTTGCTGGTGGACGACTCCATCGTGCGCGGCACCACCAGCCGCGAGATCGTGCAGATGGCGCGCGACGCCGGTGCGCGCAAAGTGTATTTCGCCTCGGCCGCGCCGCCGGTCAAATTCCCCAACGTGTACGGCATCGACATGCCCAGCCGTACCGAACTGATCGCCACCGGCCGCAGCGACGAAGAGATCTGCCGCGAGATCAGTGCCGACCGTCTGTTCTATCAGGATATCGAAGACCTGAAAGCGGCGGTGTTCAAGGCGAATCCGGCACTGAGCGGTTTCGACTGTTCCTGTTTCGATGGCAACTACATCACCGGCGATATCACACCGGAATATCTGGATGAGATCGAGGCGGCGCGCGGTGCAGGCAAGGCGAACAAGACACCGGACGACGACCAGCTGGAGCTGGATCTGGCGATGTCTGCTTCTTCCATGTGAGTTGACGAAGCAAGGCGGGGAGTGCTACTTTCCACCTGCGCCGATTTGAGGAACAGCTTGCGGGCGCTATACAAATTCAGCTAAAGCGGGCGAACCCGGTTTAGCGTCAAGCTTTCCGGGTTTTTTGTTGCGCGTGCGAACGGCCGCGCGGGAGGTGATGATGTCTGACAACGAATACCAACTCGAGACGCTGTCCGTACGTGCGGGCGGGGTGCAAACCCAGTTCCATGAGCATAGCGAAGCGATGTTCCTGACCTCGAGTTTCACTTTTGACAACGCCGCACAAGCCGCCCGACGCTTCATCGGCGAAGAGCCGGGCAATATCTACGCACGCTTCACCAATCCCACGACGAGTATGTTCGAGGAGAGATTGGCCGCGCTGGAAGGCGCGGAGCAGTGTGTGGCGACCTCGTCCGGTATGGCTGCCATCCTCTCCTGCTGCATGGGTTTGCTGAAAGCGGGTGACCATGTCGTCGCCTCGCGCAGCATGTTCGGTTCGACCATCAATCTGTTCAACAACTACTTCAAGAAGTTCGGCGTGGAGACGACCTATGTCTCGGCGACCGATGTTACGGAGTGGGAAGCGGCGGTGTGCCCGAACACGAAACTGTTCTTTCTGGAGACGCCCTCCAACCCGCTGACCGAGATCTCCGATATCGCGGCCATCGCGGCGGTGGCCAAGGGATGCGGCGCGCTGCTGGCGGTGGACAACTGTTTCTGTACGCCCATCCTGCAACGCCCGCTGGAGCTGGGCGCGGACATCGTCATCCATTCCGCCACGAAATACATCGACGGGCAGGGCCGTGTGCTGGGCGGTGCGGTGCTGGGCAGTAAGAAACTGATGGAGCCGGTGTACGGCTTCCTGCGCACCGCAGGGCCGACCATGAGCGCGTTCAACGCATGGGTGTTCCTCAAGGGGCTGGAAACGCTCAAGCTGCGCATGGATGCACACAGCGCCAATGCCTTGCAACTGGCGCAGTGGCTGGAGCAGCAGCCTAACGTGGCGCGCGTGTACTACCCCGGCCTGCTTTCGCACCCGCAGCATGCGCTGGCGATGCAGCAGCAGAAGAGCGGCGGCGGCATCGTCGCTTTCGAAGTGAAAGGCGGTAAGGAGGCTGCGTGGAAGGTGATCGACAACACGAAACTGTTGTCCATCACCGCCAACCTGGGTGACACCAAGACCACCATCACCCATCCGGCCACCACCACCCATGCACGCATCACGCCTGAAGCACGCGCGGCGGCCGGCATCACCGAGGGCTTGATCCGCATCGCGGTCGGGCTGGAGGCGGTGGTCGATATCCAGAACGACATTGCGCGCGGACTGAACTGAAAACAATTTTAGCCACAGAGGACACAGAGACCACAGAGAAACAAGGCTTCGCATACACGGCTTTCTCTGTGTACTCTGTGATCTCTGTGGCTAATAGGTTTTAAGGTGTTTAAGAAATGCATGATCTTTCCACACAAGTCGGTGCAGCGCTCAAGTCGCACGGCATGATGCTGGCGACGGCAGAATCCTGTACCGGCGGCGGCATCGCGCAAGCGGTCACCAGCGTCTCCGGCAGTTCAGCCTGGTTCGAGCGCGGCTTCGTCACCTATTCCAACCTTTCCAAGCAACAGATGCTGGGCGTGCAGGAAGCCACGCTGATCGCCTATGGCGCGGTGTCGGAGGCCGTCGTGCGCGAGATGGCGGAAGGCGCACTGCGTAACAGTACGGCGCAGGTGTCGCTGGCAGTGAGCGGCATCGCCGGCCCTGACGGCGGTACGCCGGACAAGCCGGTCGGTACGGTGTGGTTCGCTTGGGCGCTCGCCGACGGCGTCACGACAGCGCTACGCCACCGGTTCTCGGGCGATCGGGACGAGGTGAGAGCGCAGGCGGTGCGTGTGGCGTTGCAGGGCATACTCGAGCGGCTGACCCCAAATACCCTTCTTGCATAAAAAAAGAACGAACGTTCTGTACAAGTCCAAAACCTTGTGCAACAATCCGCTCCGAAATTTTCCCAAGGAGATCGAACATGGATGACAACAAAAGCAAGGCTCTCGCTGCGGCACTGAGCCAGATCGAAAAACAATTCGGCAAGGGCTCGATCATGCGCCTGGGCGAGGGCGAGGTGATCAAGGATATCGAAGTGGTGTCCACCGGCTCCCTGGGACTGGACATCGCGCTAGGCGTCGGCGGTCTGCCGCGCGGCCGTGTGGTCGAGATCTACGGTCCGGAATCTTCCGGCAAGACCACACTGACCCTGCAAGTCATCGCCGAGATGCAGAAACTGGGCGGTACGGCAGCTTTCATCGACGCCGAACACGCGCTCGATCCGCAGTACGCACAGAAGCTGGGTGTGCGCGTGGAAGACCTGCTTATCTCGCAACCGGACAACGGCGAACAGGCATTGGAGATCGCCGACATGCTGGTGCGTTCCAGCTCGGTCGATGTGGTGGTGATCGACTCGGTCGCCGCCCTCACACCGCGTGCCGAGATCGAAGGCGAGATGGGCGATGCGCAGATGGGTCTGCATGCGCGCCTGATGTCGCAAGCCTTGCGCAAACTCACCGCCAACATCAAACGCTCCAACACACTGGTCATCTTCATCAACCAGATCCGTATGAAGATTGGTGTGATGTTCGGTAACCCCGAGACTACCACCGGCGGTAACGCGCTCAAGTTCTATGCCTCGGTGCGCCTCGATATCCGCCGTACCGGCGCGATCAAGAAGGGCGACGAGGTCATCGGCAACGAGACCCGCGTCAAAGTGGTGAAGAACAAGGTCGCCCCGCCGTTCAAGGAAGCACATTTCGACATCCTGTACTGGGAAGGCATCTCGCGCGAGGGCGAAGTGGTCGAACTGGGTGTGCAGCACAAGATCGTCGAGAAATCCGGCGCGTGGTATGCCTACAACGGCGAGAAGATCGGCCAGGGCAAGGACAATGCGCGCGAGTACCTGCGCAACAATCCGGACATCGCCCGCGAGATCGAGAACAAGGTGCGTGCCGCGCTGGGCGTCAACGCCATGGGCACCCGTGAAGTCGCCGAAGAAGCCTGAGTTAAGTCTGCGTGTCCGCGCCATGAAGTATCTGGCGCGGCGCGAGCATAGCCGGGGCGAACTGTGGCAAAAACTGCTGCCGCATGTGCAGGAAGGTGAAAACCTCGATGCAGTGCTTGATGAACTGGAAAAGCGCAACTGGCTTTCCGATGCGCGCGCAGCCACGCAACTGGTGGATGCCAAACGCAGCCGATTCGGCAGCCAGCGTATCGCACACGAGTTAAGGCAACGCGGGGTGGGCGAGGAATTGATCGCCGCAGCGATGCCCGAGCTCAAGTCATCTGAACTGCAAACCGCGCGTGAAGTGTGGCAGCGCAAGTTCGGCAAATATCCCATAGATGCCAAGGAAAAATCCCGCCAGATGCGTTTTCTGCAGTCTCGTGGATTCTCCACCGAGGTGATCCTCAAAGTCCTGAGATCCGCCGGCGCAAGTCCGGCCGACGAGGACTGATAGCCATGCCCTAACTGTTTGCCAAATGGTATGATTCGCGCCGTGATGCCGCCCGTGGGGCGGCGTGTTTATTGAACGATTGCGGCCAGCGGTGACCAGATGAAAAGCAGCGAGATTCGCCAGAAATTTCTAGACTATTTTGCCTCCAAGGGCCACACGGTGGTCGCCTCCAGTTCGCTGGTGCCGCATGAAGACCCGACGCTGTTGTTCACCAATGCGGGCATGAATCAGTTCAAGGATGTGTTCCTCGGTTTCGACAAGCGCCCCTATACCCGTGCTGCCTCTTCGCAGAAGTGCGTGCGCGCCGGCGGCAAGCACAACGATCTGGAGAACGTCGGCTACACCGCGCGTCACCACACTTTCTTCGAGATGCTGGGCAACTTCAGCTTCGGTGACTACTTCAAGCAGGATGCGATCAAGTACGCCTGGGAATTGCTGACCGAGGTATTCAAGCTGCCCAAAGACAAGCTCTACGTCACCGTGTATGCCGAGGACGATGAGGCTTTCGACATCTGGACCAAGGAGGTCGGCGTACCGGCCGAGCGCGTGATCCGCATCGGCGACAACAAGGGCGCGCGTTACGCCTCCGACAACTTCTGGATGATGGGCGACACCGGCCCCTGCGGCCCGTGCACCGAGATCTTCTACGACCACGGCGCACACATCCCCGGCGGACTGCCCGGTACCCCCGAAGAAGACGGCGACCGCTACATCGAGATCTGGAACAACGTGTTCATGCAGTTCAACCGCGACGAAGCGGGCGTGATGCATCCGTTGCCCAAGCCCTCGGTCGATACCGGCATGGGGCTGGAGCGTATCTCTGCGGTGCTGCAGCATGTGCATGCCAACTACGAGATCGATCTGTTCCAGGCGCTGATCAAAGCTGCCGCACGCGAGACGCACTGTACCGATCTGGAATCGCCTTCGCTGAAAGTGCTGGCTGATCATATCCGTGCCTGCTCCTTCCTCATCGCAGACGGTGTGATCCCGGGCAATGAAGGTCGCGGCTACGTGCTGCGCCGCATCATCCGCCGCGCCATCCGCCACGGCTACAAACTGGGCGCGCGCGATGCGTTCTTCTACAAGATGGTGCCCGATCTGGTGGAGCAGATGGGTACCGCCTATCCAGAACTGGTCGCGGAGCAGGTGCGCGTAAAAGGTGTGCTGAAGCTGGAAGAGGAGCGCTTCTTCGCCACCATCGAGCACGGCATGGCGATCCTCGAAGCCGAACTGGCCGAGATGGAAAAAGCCGGCGTCAAACTATTCAACGGCGAGACTGCATTCAAACTGCATGACACTTACGGCTTCCCGCTGGATCTGACTGCCGACATCTGCCGTGAGCGCGATGTCTCTGTGGACGATGCGGCATTCAATGCCGCCATGGCACGCCAAAAGGAACAGGCGCGCGCCGCCGGCAAGTTCAAGATGGCGGCCAATCTGGAATACAGCGGTCCCGCCACCACCTTCCACGGTTACGACACGCTGGAGCATAAAGGCAACGTGCTCGCGCTGTACAAGGACGGCGTGGAAGTGAACGAGCTGGTTGAAGGCGAGTTGGGCGTGGTGGTGTTGGACGACACGCCGTTCTATGCAGAATCCGGCGGTCAGGTGGGCGACAGTGGCGAGTTGCGCAGCGTGCATGGCATCTTTGCGGTGGAAGATACGCAGAAGATCCAGGCGGCCGTGTTCGGCCATCACGGCGTGGTGAAGACCGGCAAGCTCTCCGTGGGCAACGGTGTCAATGCGCGCGTGGATATGCTGGCGCGCGCGCGCACCGAGCGCAACCATTCGGTGACACACCTGATGCACAAGGCTTTGCGCGAAGTGCTGGGCGCACACGTGCAGCAGAAAGGCTCGCAAGTCGACCCCGACAAGACACGTTTCGACTTCGTGCAGAACCAGCCGATGACGGATGCCGAGATCCGCCGCGTGGAAGCCATCGTCAATGCCGAGATCCTCGCCAACAGAGCGACCGATGCCAGCGTGATGGGCATAGAGGATGCTCAAAAGACCGGCGCGATGATGTTGTTCGGCGAGAAGTACGGCGACGAAGTGCGCGTATTGTCCATCGGCAGCTCCA
Source organism: Sideroxydans sp. (assembly GCA_013791855.1). Taxonomy (GTDB): domain Bacteria; phylum Pseudomonadota; class Gammaproteobacteria; order Burkholderiales; family Gallionellaceae; genus Sideroxyarcus. The sequence continues at coordinate 20,578 of VMTA01000015.1, read as the reverse complement.
AGGAACTGTGCGGCGGTACCCACGTGAAGCGCACCGGCGACATCGGTTTGTTCAAGATCGTGGCCGAGAGCGGTGTGGCGGCAGGTGTGCGTCGTGTCGAGGCGGTGACCGGCGAGGGCGCGCTGGCGCTGGTGCAGCAGCAGGAATGGCAGTTGCAACAAGTGGCCGATGCCGTGAAGGCACAACCGCAGGAGGCTGCCGCACGCATCACGCAGATTTTGGATAACGTGAAGTCGCTGGAGAAGGAACTGGCCGCGCTGAAATCGAAACTGGCTTCCGCGCAGGGCGACGAACTGCTCGCACAGGCGCAGGATTTCAACGGTGTGAAGGTGCTGGCCGCCAAGCTGGACGGTGCGGACGCCGCCACGTTGCGCGAGACCATGGACAAGCTTAAAGACAAACTGAAATCTGCCGTAATAGTTCTGGCAACTGAGGCAGATGGCAAGGTCAGTCTGATCGCGGGTGTGACGGCTGATGCAACATCCAAAGTGAAGGCCGGCGAGCTGGTCAACTTCGTCGCGCAACAGGTCGGCGGCAAGGGCGGTGGCCGTCCGGATATGGCGCAGGCAGGCGGCACGCAGCCCGAGCATCTGGCCAAGGCCTTGGCTTCCGTGCCGGATTGGGCAAAAGCCAAGTTGTGATTCCACTGCCCGAAGTTTGGGCGGTCATTGCTGCAACACTGGGCATCATTTGAGACGGGGAAGGTGATGTTGAAGCAGTCTGGCGACACGATCCTGCTGGTGGAGAACGAGGAAGCGGCGATCCTGCTGGTGCAGCAGGCGGTAGCCAGCTGCCCCGGCGAACTGTATCTGGCGGTGGTGCCGGATAGTGTCGCCGCGCTGGATTGGATGTCTGCCGAGACTGCGCATGGTCATCCCGTTCCGCGCCTGATCCTGATCGACCTCAAGTTACCCAAGCTGCTCGGACTGGCTGTACTGCGCACGCTGCGTATGGACAGTCGTCTGACACACGTGCCTATCGTGGTCTATTCGGAAAGCCACGAACCCTCGGACGTGGTGCTTTCCTACCAGATCGGTGCCAACAGTTTCGTGCGCAAGCCTGAGAATCTGGCCGAGTTCAGCCAGTTGATGCGCGATCTGATCGAGTTGGGTTGGCTGGACGAGAACGGGATGGGCAAGGCGCTGCAGCAGACCATCCATTCCTGAGCTGCGCACGCTTCAGAACGGCAGCGTCAATTCCGGCGCGGCATCCAGCAACACCCTCCTGAAATCTTCCTGTATGCGCTGCAGCGCTGTCTCGTCATCCGCTTCGAACCTCAGCACGATGGCCGGAGTCGTGTTGGAAGCGCGCATCAGGCCGAAGCCGTCGGCGTATTCCACGCGCAGGCCGTCGATAGCGATTATCTCCATTGCATCCGCGAAGCGGGCCGAGTTCTGCAGTCGATCGATCAGTGCATGGTTGTCTCCCTCTGCGGTGCGGATATGCAATTCGGGTGTGTTCACCGAGTCGGGCAGGGCATTCAACAGCGCACTCGCATCATCGCACTTGCTCAATATCTCCAGCAGTCTGGCACCGGCATATAAGCCATCGTCGAAGCCGTACCAGCGTTCCTTGAAGAACACATGGCCGGTCATCTCTGCGGCCAGCAGCGCGCCGGTCTCTTTCATTCTGGCTTTTATCAGCGAATGTCCGGTCTTCCACATGGAAGGTACGCCGCCATGCTCGCGTATCCAGGGGAACAACCTTCCCGAACACTTGACGTCGAAGATCACCTCCGCGCCGGGTTGGCGCGTGAGCAGATCCGCCGCAAACAGCATCAACTGACGATCGGGAAAGATGATGCGGCCATCTTTGGTGACGACACCGAGCCGGTCGCCATCACCGTCGAAGGCCAGTCCTAACTCGCTGTCGCCATTGCGCAGAGTTGAGATCAGGTCTGTCAGGTTGTCGGGGTCGGAAGGGTCGGGGTGGTGGTTGGGAAAATGACCGTCCACTTCACAGAACAATTCGTTCACCTCGCAACCCAGACCGCGATAGAGCTTGGCGGCGAAATCGCCTGCGATGCCGTTACCGCAATCCACCGTGATGTTCATTGGCCGAGCCAGGCGGATGTCGCCGATGATGCGCGCCATGTATTCCGGCGCGATGTCGTATCGCGCATAACTGCCGTCACCGTGGGTCAATTCGTTGCTTTCGATGCGTGTGCGCAGGCTCTGGATCGCGGCACCCGAAAGCGTCTCTCCGTCCAGCACGATCTTCAGGCCGTTGTACTCGGGCGGATTGTGGCTGCCGGTGATCACCACTGCGCAGCCGGTCTTGAGCTGGAATGCGGCGAAGTAGGCCATGGGAGTGGTGATGCGGCCGAGGTCGATCACATCGACCCCGCTTTTCCGGATGCCGTGAGCCAGTGCTTGGACGAAAGCCGGGCCGGACAAGCGGCCGTCAAAACCGATGGCGATGGTGTGCTGCTGGCGGGCTTTGGCTTCCGACCCGATGGCGTGGCCGATGAGGGAGATGATGTCGTCGGTCAGTGACTTGCCGACGATGCCGCGTATGTCGTAAGCCTTGAATATCTCGGCGGGTACTGCGGCCATGTGTTATCGGTCGGGAAGGTGTCGGGCTACTTCCTGCGGCGTCAGTTGCAGCATGCAGTTGAAATGCCCCAGCGGACATTCACGTTTGAAGCAGGGGCTGCAGGGCAGGTCGAGCTTGAGCACGCGTGCCTGATCGGAAAGTGGCGGTGTGAATTCCGGGCTGCTGGAACCGAAGATCGCCAGCATGGGGCGATCCAGCGCGGCGGCGATATGCATCAGGCCGGAATCGTTGCTCACCACCAGCTTTGCGCAGGATATGAGCGCGATAGCTTCGGTAAGATCGGTCGTGCCACACAGGTTGCGACAGGGTTCGTTGCCGAGCGCCACGATCTTGTCGGCAACTTCCTTGTCCTTGGGCGAGCCGATCAGCCATACCGCATAACCTTTGTTGCGCAACCGCTGTGCCAGTTCGGCGTAGTAGTGTGCGGGCCAGCGCTTGGCCGGGCCATATTCTGCGCCGGGGCAGAATATGGCGACCGGTTTGTCCAGCGTCAGGCCAGCCTTGGCCAGCGCAGCCTGTCGCTGTTCATCGCTGGCATGCAGCTTGGGGGCGGGGATGGGGCGAACGATGTCGGTGTCGCGTTCTTCGGCCAGTGCGGCGAAGCGCTCGACCATCAGCGGCAGTTTGCGCTTGTCCAGTTTGCGTGCATCGTTGAGCAATCCGTAGCGCATCTCGCCGGTGAAGCCGGTGCGCAATGGGATGTCGGCGAACCAGGGTACCAGGGCCGACTTGAGCGAGTTGGGCAGCACGATGGCCTGATCGTAGCCGTTCTCGCGCAGTCGTTTGCCCAGCGCGCGTCGCGCGCCAAGTTGCAGTGCGCCATGCGGGAAGGGATTGATGATGACCTCGCCGACTTCGGGTATCTGGCGCAGCAACTTCTCGGTCCACGGCGGCGCCAGCACGTCTATCTGCACGCCGGGGTGGCGCTGTGTCAGTCGCTGCAGCATGGGCTGCATCAGGACACAGTCGCCTACCCAGCTGGGTGCGACGACGAGGATCTTGTTCATCTGGTAGTTCTCAGTGATGACCGCTGGGCAACTCGCCCTTGAACTTGTAGTGGGTGCCGCAGTACGGGCAGACCGCTTCGCCCAGTTTCTCAACCGGGATGGCGACGCGCGGGTGGGCGCTCCACAAGCTCACCGAAGGTGTCGGGCAGAACAGCGGCAACGCCTCTGCCGTGACTTCGACATAGCGTTGCGAGATTTGATCGTTGGACATGCTTTCCCCCGGGGATTGTTATACGTGAGCCAGCCAATGGGCGTATCTGTCGTTCTTGCCCGCGACGATGTCGAAGAACGCAGTTTGCAACTTGGTGGTCACCGGGCCGCGGCTGCCGCTGCCGATGGTGCGCGTATCCAGCTCGCGGATCGGCGTCACTTCGGCGGCAGTGCCGGTGAAGAATGCCTCCTCGGCGCAATACACCTCGTCGCGCGTGATGCGCTTCTCGATCAGTTCCAGCCCCATGTCCTTGGCCAGCGTGATGATGGAATCGCGGGTGATACCTTCCAGACAAGAGGTCAGGTCGGGCGTGTACAGTTTGCCCTTCTTCACGATGAAGATGTTCTCGCCTGCGCCTTCGGCCACGTAACCGTCCACGTCCAGCAGCAGCGCTTCGTCATAGCCGTCATTGGCCACTTCCTGATGCGCCAGGATGGAATTGGTATAAGTGCCGACCGATTTGGAGCGGCACATGTTCACGTTCACATGATGACGGGTGAAGCTGGAGGTCTTGACGCGGATGCCCTTGGCCATACCTTCTTCGCCGAGGTAGGCGCCCCACGGCCAGGCTGCGATGGCGACATGGGTGCTGACCTTGGTTGCCGCGATGCCCATGGCTTCGGAGCCGTAGAACACGATGGGGCGGATGTAGCACGATTCCAACTTGTTGGCGCGCACAACCTCTTTTTGCGCTTCGATCAATGTCTCCTTATCGAACGGCATCTTCATCTTGAAGATGTAGGCCGAGTTGAACAGGCGATCGGTATGCTCCTGCAGACGGAAGATCGCCGTGCCCTGTGTCGTCTTGTATGCGCGCACGCCCTCGAAAACGCCCATGCCGTAGTGCAGGGTGTGGGTCAGGACATGGGTAGTGGCATCGCGCCAGGGGACGAGCTTGCCGTCGTGCCAGATGAAGCCGTCGCGGTCGGACATGGACATGGTGATTTCCTTGAAAGCGTTGGGTTTGAATTCGGGGGGGAGATTCTAGCTGTTTCCATGGCGATTATGAAGCAGCGAGAACGTCTTATCCCGCATTTGGGGCATATCTCTTTAGCGGGGCATAAGGTAATATCGGGACTATTCAGTGGGGTATGGCCGGGGGGCGCATGGCGCAGCACATCGATACGCAACAGATAGACCCAGAGATTCTCGATACGCAGGAAGACAAACTTCGCAAGAGTTTGCTCATCTTTGCTGCGGCATTCATGACCTTCGCCGTCATGTTCTGGCTGGCTATCTATTGGATGATGGGCCTGAATTTCTCCAGCAACGTGCCTTTGGTCTATCAGATCATTTCGGTCGGTTCGCTGGTCTATTACATGAAGACGCGCAACTTCGAAGTGCTGCGTTTCGTGCAGTTGAACCTGTTCCTGTTCGCACCTTTCGTCATGCAGTGGAGCATCGGCAGCTCCATCACTTCCAGCGGCGTGGCATTGTGGGCCTTGCTGGCACCCATTGGCGCGCTTGTGGTTTCCAGCTGGAAGGAATCGGTGCCGTGGTTCGTCGCCTACATGGTGCTGACCGGCGTTTCCGGCTTCTTCGATTTCTATCTGGGTACCGGCAGCACCACAGGCATCCCGCTCAACACCATCGGCTTTTTCTTCGCGCTCAACTTCGCCGCGATGTCCGCAATCCTGTATTTTCTGGTGCGCTATTTCGTGATCGAGACGGAGAAGATCAAGCATCAGCTGGATGAACAACATGCCTTGCTGGCCGAAGAGCAGAAAAAATCCGAGCGCGTGCTGTTCAACGTGCTGCCTTCCAATATCGCCGAGCGCCTGAAGAGTAACGAGGGGCTGATCGCGGATGGTTACGCGGATGTGACGGTGATGTTCGCCGATCTGGTCAACTTCACCCAGCTCACCGAGCAGATGTCACCCGAGCAGATGGTCGGTCTGCTCAATACCGTGTTCTCCGGTTTCGACGAACTGTCGGAGAAGTACGGGCTGGAAAAGATCAAGACCATCGGCGATGCTTACATGGTGGTGGGCGGGCTGACACGCGAGCGTCCGGATTACGCGGCCGATGTGGTGAACATGGGGTTGGAGATGATCGAATTCGTCAACAAGCATCCCCTGGCTGCCAAACGCAATCTTGGTGTGCACATCGGTATCGCGACCGGTCCGGTGGTGGCGGGTGTGATCGGCACCAAGCGTTTCATCTACGACCTGTGGGGCGATACTGTGAACATCGCCAGCCGCCTGACTGACGATGCCAAATCCGGCCATATCCTGACCGACCGTCTGACCTTCAACCGTCTTCGCCACGAATATCTGTTCGAGCCGCCGAATGTGCTGAATGTCAAAGGCAAAGGCGAGATGACCTCCTACCGGCTGACCGGTCGGGTGGATGGCAAGAGCGATAACGGCCAGAACAACATCTACCAATTGCCAACGCAGGGCGGATCACCCGCCGTCGCCTGACCACTAGCCAAGCAGCGTATTCCACAAGGTCTTGACCGCAGCGGTATCCAGTTCGCCCGGTTCTATGCGGGCAGGGGTCTTGTTCAACCGCATCTGATGCTGCAGCCTGCGTAATTCCCGGTAGTGTGATTGCAAGGCGCTACTGAGGTCCTGATCGATCAGCTTCAGTTCGGCCGCAGTCTGCAGCAAGGCCAGATTGCCGATGTTCATTGTCAATTGCGGATAGCGGGACGCATAAGCCAGCACGATGAACTGCACCATGAACTCGATATCCACCATGCCGCCACTGTCGTGCTTGATGTCGAACAACTCTGTCGGATTGGGATGCCCGTCGTGCATCTTCTGCCGCATCTCTTTGACATCCAGCTTCAACTTTTCTACATCGCGCGGCATACACAGTATCGACTGGCGTATCTGGTCGAATCTTGCGCCCACAGCGGCGTCGCCGGCACAGAAACGCGCCCGTGTCAGCGCTTGGTGTTCCCACACCCAGGCATGCTCCCGCTGGTAGGATTCGAAGGCTTCGGTCGAGCTGACCAGCAGGCCGCTGTCACCGTTCGGACGCAGGCGCAGGTCCACCTCATACAGGCGTCCGGCAGCGGTGTAGCTGGAGATCAGCGTGTTGATGCGTTGTCCCAGTCGTGCATAGATCTGCCCGGCATCGGCATCGTCGTCCTCGTACAGGAACACCAGATCGAGGTCCGAGGAATATCCCAGCTCTTTGCCGCCCAGTTTGCCGTAAGCGATCACCGCGAACCTTGGTTGTTCGATGTGTTTCTTGCGCGCATCCCGCCAGCACAGGCGCAGCACATGACGCAGGATCAGGTCGGCCAGATCGCTCAAGTGGTCACTCAGATTCTCCAGTGGCAACACACCTTGCAGATCCATCGCCAGCAGGTGGAAGGTCTGCACCTGCCGGAACTGTCGCAGCACATCCATTTCGCGTTCGGTGTCGCCGTGGTGTGCTTCGAGCTGTTGCAGCAACTGGGCGTCCAGCGCTGGCCAGTCCGGGGCTTCATACAGCTCCCGCGTGTCCAGCAGTTCATCCAGCAGAATAGGATGCTGCGCCAGATATTCGCCGGCCCAGGCGCTGGCACCGAGGATGCGCATCAGTCGCGGCAACGCCTGCGGATATTCGGCAAGGAAGGCCAGATAAGCCGCGCGGCGGGCGATGGCTTCGAGCAGATTGAGCGCGCGATGCAATGCGTCATCCGCATTCTTTTCGGCTGCACACAACTTGATGAAGCGCGGCACCAGGCTGTCCATGCGTTGCCGGCTGATCTCCGGCAATTGCCGGTAGCGGGTGCTGCTGCGCATCTGTATCAGCATGTCGGCAAGTTCGGTCGTCCCGGAATATCCGGCGGTGCCAAGTTGCGTCGCCAACACATCGCGATCACTGTTCTCATGCCAGATGCCGTCGTCGCTTTGTCCCTGCTTGCTGCCGAACACCGCCTCGAACTGCGTGCCGACGAATTCGCGCAGCGGCGCCAGCTCGGCCAGCAGCGCGGCATAGTCGGCATACCCCATGGCGCGCGCGATGATGGCTCTTGGCTCTTCGCTTTCCGGCAACATCTGCGTCTGCTGGTCGTCCAGATATTGCAAACGATGTTCCAGATTGCGCAAGAACACATAGCTGTCATCCAAGCGCTGCGCCACATCCGCCTGTAGTTCGCCTTCTTGCGCGAGCAGCCGCAATACCTTGCGGGTCGGTTTGATGCGCAGCCGCGCATCGCGCCCGCCGCGTATCAGCTGGAACACCTGCGCGATGAACTCGATCTCGCGGATGCCGCCGGAACCGAGCTTGATATTGTCCTGCCGGTCGCGGCGCACGACTTCGGCGCGTATCTGCGCATGCAGTTTGCGCATGGAATCGAAAGCGCCGAAATCCAGATACTTGCGGAACACGAAAGGCTGCGCCAATTGTTCCAGTTCGGCGATGCGTGTGTCGCCGGAGGGGGAGATGACGCGTGCTTTGATCCAGGCATAACGTTCCCACTCGCGCCCCTGTGCCACCAGATATTCCTCCAGTGCGGCGAAACTCATCGCCAGCGGGCCGCTGTCGCCGTAGGGGCGCAGACGCATATCGACGCGGAACACGTAGCCGTCGGCGGTGAGGTCGTTCACCAGCGCGATCACCTTGCGTCCCAGCCGGCTGAAGAACTCGTGATTGGAAAGGGTGCGGGCACCGTTCGTCTCGCCTTCTTCCGGGTAGACGAAGATAAGGTCGATGTCGGATGAGACATTGAGCTCGCCGCCGCCCAGTTTGCCCATGCCGATCACCAGCAACTGCTGCGGCGCACCGCTTTCCGCGCCGACCGGTTGGCCGAATTGGGCGCTCAAGCTTTCCATCATCAGTGACTGGGCGCGTTGCACAGCCAGTTCGGCCAGCGCAGTCATAGCACCCATCACCTCTTCCAGGCCGCACAAGCCGCCCAGATCGCGCAATATCAGATGCAGCATCACGCGTTTGCGCAGCATGCGCAGGGCGCGCGAAAGCTGCGCTTCGTCGCCGGCGGGCAGTTCATCCAGCCAGCGCCGGATCAGATCCGCATCGGCAGGCGAGCGATGGTCGCCGCGCAAGGTTTCCAGCCAGCCCGGCTCAGCTTCCAGCAATCTGGAAAAATAGTGGCTGCACTGGCTGGCATGGCGGACGAGTTGTTCGAAATCGTTGCTAGGTTCGGGGTTGTTCATGGCTGGTTTCGGTTAAAATAAACGCCGTACATTCTGCATCGCATTATAGTCTTCATGTCCCACAGCTTCTCATCTCGTCGCGAAATCCTGCGCGTCGCCGCGCGATGCTAAAACACGTACTCCGTTTTACCGCGATCGGTACATGGAGGCTTTCACGTCTGCTATTCCTGTTTTTCGTACTGCTGGGCGCGGGCGGCCTGCTTACGCTGCGCTATTGGGTGTTGCCGGGCATCGAACGCTACCACTCTGTCATCGAACTCGCCGCCAGCTCGGCGGTGGGGCGGCAGGTCTCCATCGCGCATATCGAAGCGGACTGGCACGGATTCCGTCCGCGTCTGCTGATGTCCGATGTGCGGATTCTGGACGAGCAGGGCGCAACGGCATTGCAGTTCCCGCTATTGAGGAACGCGGTAGCGTGGACCACGTTGATCTTCGGTGAGCTGCGTTTTCACAGCCTTGAGCTTGAAAGTCCGCAACTGCTGGTGCGGCGCGATGCGCAGGGTAACCGTTTTGTCGCAGGCATCTCGTCCAACGGGCAGGGCGGGCTGAGCTCGGATGCCCAAAGTCTGGACTGGCTGTTGCATCAATCTCTGATCGTGGTGCGCAACGGCCGCATCATCTGGCAGGATGAGATGCGCAACGCGCCGCCCATCGCTTTCGAGGATGTCGATCTCGTCATCCAGAATATTCGCGGGCGGCATCGTCTCGCCTTGCATGCCACCCCGCCGGCAGCTTTGGCCACGCCTGTCGACCTGCGCGCCAATCTGCGTGGCGACAGCTTTGCCGATTCGGCGAGCTGGGAAGGCGAGGTCTACACCAGGATGGATCACACTGACGTGGGCGCCTGGCGTAACTGGTTCGACTTGCCTGCAGCCATGAAACAAGGCAGCGGCGGTGTGCGTCTCTGGCTGGGTATATCCGGGGGCAAGCCGGTGAAGCTGGATGCCGACATCGACCTGCGCGCTGTCAATGCGCGCTTGTCCGAGGACTTGCCCGAGCTGATGCTGCAGCGTATGCAGGGGCGCTTGGGCTGGTTGCAGTCGAATGAGGGATTCCAGGTGTCGAGCGAAAAACTGTCGTTGCGCATGCATGATGGTTTTACCTTGCAGCCGACTGATCTGTTGCTGAATTTGACTGCCAAGAGCGGCTACCGCTCTGCCTCCGGCGAGATAAAGGTGAACGCGCTGGAGTTGGCCGACATCAATCGATTGCTGGCTTATCTGCCGGTGGCGCAGGACATCAAACACAGACTCACCGATTTTGCACCGCAGGGCCAGGTACGGGATCTGCAACTGAGCTGGCAGGGTGACCTTGAAAAGTTGCAGCGCTATCAGGTGCACGCCCGCTTCGATAAGGTCGGACTGAAGCAGGTCGGTGAGTTTCCGGCTATCTCGGGCTTGAGCGGCACGGTGGATGGCAGCGACAGTGACGGCATACTGAAGATAGACAGCCGAAAACTGAACATGCAGGCCCCGGGTTTCCTGTCCGAGCCACTCGCATTCGACCGCATCTACGGCCAGCTCGACTGGCAGCGCAACAGTCAGCACGGCTGGGATCTCAAGCTGAACAAAGTGCTGGTCTCCAACGCGGACGCGGAAGGGACTGTGTATGGCAGCTATCAGATCAACGACGGCCCCGGCATCGCCGACCTGACGGTCAGCCTGACACGCGTCGAAGTGAAGAACGCCGCGCGCTACATCCCGGTGCACGCCTTCAACGACCAGACCTACCGCTGGCTGCAGACCGGCCTGCAGGGCGGTATCGCCGACGCGTTCCAGATGCACGTGCGCGGCGACCTGAACGACTTCCCGTTCCCGGATAGCAAACAGGGGCTGTTCCGCCTGACTGCCAAGGCGAAAGATGTCGCCATCGAGTTCGTTCCGGGCTGGCCGCGCATAGAAAAAGCCAGAGCCGAACTGCTGATACAGGGACGTCTGCTGGAGGTGAAGGCAGCCAAGGCCGAAACGGCGGGGGCCGCATTGCAGAACGTGCGCGTCGCCTTGCCCGATACCTTGTCCAAATCCCTGGTGATGGAAGTCGACGGCGAGGCTGCCGGTCCCACTGAACATGCGCTCGACTATATCCGCAGCAGTCCGGTGCGTGGCTACCTGAATGGATACACCGACGATTTCCACGCCAAAGGTCGCGGTCTGCTGAAACTGCGGCTGGATATCCCGCTGAACGGGGATGACCATACGCGCGTAAAAGGCAGCTATCGCGTGGACGGTAACGAGATCGATCTGGGCGGGAGTGTCCCGCTGTTGCGTCAGGCTAAAGGCAAGTTGACCTTCACCGAGCAAAACATCGCGGCGGAAGGTTTGACCGCGCAGATACTCGGCGGTCCGGCACGGGTCTCGTTGCGCAACGAAGGCAGTGTGCTGTTTGTGCAGGCGAACGGGACATTGGATGCGGATAGCCTGTACGACACCTATGGCTACCCCTTGTTGTGGCGTCTGCATGGCAAGACCGCATGGCAGGCCGAGATCAGTGTGAAGGACAAGCTGGCGAATGTGAGCGTCAGTTCCGATCTGCAAGGATTGAGTTCTAACTTGCCACAACCTTTCGACAAGACGGTGGCACAACGCCGCCCTCTGAAGTTCGAGTTGAAAGACATCGATTCGCGCAACAGCCGACTGGATTTTCGCTACGGCGATATCTTCAGGATCGGGTTAGCCAGAACCAGAAACGCGGCAGGGCACTGGGACATCAAACACGGCAACATCCTGCTCGGTAATGTGCCGGACGCGCCGGTAAAAGACGGCATCTGGATCAGCGGGCAGTTGCCGTATTTCGCCTTGCAGGGATGGAGCGGCTGGTCATCCTTGCCGGATCGCGAAGGTGTGCTGCCCAACATCGCCGGTATCGATGTGCACTTCGATACCGTGCAAGGGTACGGCAGTGCGCTGCATGATCTGCGCATACGCGGCAGCGGACGCAACGGGCTAATCAGCACGCGCTTGAACGCGCGCGAAGTGAGCGGCGATCTGATCTGGCAACCGCAGGATGAGGGCAAGCTATACGTGCGCTTGAAGCATCTCATGCTGGGTGAGACTTCCGATGTGGAAGTGGCCAAGCTTGCGCAGGATGCACCGCCTGCTGTGGCGGAAGAGATATCCATGCCGGAGATCGATCTGGTCGTCGATCGATTGACATGGAAAGGAAGGGAATTGGGCAAGCTGGAGATGTTGATGGATGACGTCGCAGGCGATGCCGTGCTGAAAAAGATGCGCCTGACCAATCCGGACGGTGTGGTGAACGTCGGCGGGCGCTGGCGGCCCGCGCTGGGCGAGACGGAACTCAGCGCACGCATCGAGATCGCCGATGCCGGCCGCATCCTGGCGCGCTCCGGCTATCCGGAAAGCCTGAGCGGCGGCGGCGGTCTGCTGGTGAGCGAACTGCGCTGGCGCGGCTCGCCGGACGCGCTGGATATCCCCAGCCTGAATGGCAGTCTGCAATTGACCACCGGCAAGGGGCGCTTCCTGCAAGTCGATCCCGGCGCGGCAAAATTGCTGGGGGTGCTCAGCCTGCAATCGCTCCCCAAGCGTATCTCGCTCGACTTCACCGATGTGTTCACGCCCGGTTTCGAGTTCAGCAGCATCAAGGGCGGGGCGGTCATCGAGAACGGGTTGCTCAAGACCGATGACTTCGTGATGGCCGGATCCGCTGCCAAGGTCACCCTGCAGGGTGAGGTCGATCTGGCGCGCGAGACGCAGGCGCTTAAAGTGCGCGTCCTGCCGGCCATCGGTGATAACGTTTCGTTGCTGTCCTTTGCTGCCGGGCCAGCCATCGGGGTGGGGGTGTTGCTTACAAACAAACTCCTGCGCGATCCGCTCGATAAGCTGGTTTCGTTTGACTACAATGTCAGCGGCAGTTGGGCCGATCCAAAGGTGGAGCGGATCGGTGCGCCCCGTACGGAACTCGCACCGGAAACACAACAATGAATTCCTTCAACGTATACAGAAAGCACTGACAACATGAGCTCTCTTGATTCCACTCAAGCCCGTATCGCCGCGCAGCAGAGCGCTTTCAAGGTCGCCGCCATCCAGATGGCTTCGGGTCCCAATGTCGAAGGCAACCTGAGCGAAGCGCGACGTCTGGTGGCAGACGCGGCCGGGCAGGGCGCAAAACTGGTGGTGCTGCCGGAGTTCTTCGCCATCATGGGCATGAACGAACAGGACAAGGTAAAAGTGTGCGAGCAGCCGGGTCAGGGCCCGATCCAGCAGTTCATGAGCGAGACCGCACGCAAACACAAGATATGGCTGCTGGGTTCCTTGCCGCTGGTGTCGAACACACCGAACAAGGTGCGCAACAGCCTGCTGGTGTATGACGAGACCGGCGCGCCGGTGTCGCGCTACGACAAGATCCACCTGTTCAATCTGACGCTGGGCAACGAAAGCTACAACGAAGCACAGACCATTGAGGCCGGTGACAAGGTCGTCGTGGTCGACAGCCCGTTCGGCCGTATCGGGCTGGCTATCTGCTACGACCTGCGTTTCCCCGAGCTGTTCCGCGCCATGAAGGATGTGGACATCATCGTGTTGCCGTCCGCCTTCACCGCCACCACCGGCAAGGTACACTGGGAGCCGCTGATCCGCGCCCGCGCCATCGAGAACCTCTCCTACGTCATCGCCGCCGCACAGGGCGGTTACCACGTGAGCGGACGCGAGACGCACGGCCACAGCATGATCGTCGACCCGTGGGGCCGCATCATGGACGAACTGCAGCGCGGTTCCGGCGTGGTCATCGCCGACGTGAACACCTCATACCAGAAGAGTCTGCGCAGCAGTCTGCCTGCCTTGACCCATCGCACGATTAGCTGCACCTGCTGCGACAAGACATGAGCGCCAGCACCCTCAAGATCGCCGAACACACTCTGCTGGACGCCCACGGCCTGAAAGCAGCCCAGCTGCAACAAGTGTTCGGCAACATGCTGACGCACAAGGTCGACTATGCCGACCTGTATTTTCAGTACAGCCGTGCCGAGAGCTGGTCGCTGGAAGAGGGCATCGTCAAATCCGGCAGTTTCAACATCGATCAGGGTGTGGGCGTGCGTGCAGTCAGTGGCGACAAGACCGCCTTCGCCTATTCCGACGACATCACCCTCGAAGCATTGCAACAGGCCGCCGTCGCGACACGCGCCATCGCCCGCCAGGGCGGCAACCAGACCGCGCCCATCCTGCGCCGCAGCAAGGCGCACGAACTCTATCTGCCGCAAGACCCCATCGCCTCACTGCGCGCCGACGACAAGGTGGCGTTGCTGGAAAGACTGGAACGTATAGCGCGCGCGCTCGATCCGCGAGTGACGCAAGTGATGGCCAATCTGGCCGGTGAATACGAAGTGGTGCTGGTGGCGCGCAACGACGGTTTGATGAGTGCCGACATCCGTCCGCTGGTGCGGCTCTCGCTGCAAGTCATCGTCGAAGGAAACGGCAAACGCGAACAGGGTTCGGCGGGTGGCGGCGGACGTTTCGGTTACGACTACTTCAGCGAAGAGATCCTGCAACGCTATGCCAAGGAAGCCGTGCATCAGGCCGTGGTCAACCTCGACGCGCGTCCGGCTCCGGCAGGCAACATGACCGTGGTGCTCGGCAACGGCTGGCCCGGTATCCTGCTGCATGAAGCGGTGGGTCACGGACTGGAAGGCGACTTCAACCGCAAGGGCAGTTCCGCCTTCTCCGGACGTGTCGGCAAACGTGTGGCTGCCAAAGGCGTCACTGTGGTGGACGACGGCACCATCAAGGACAGGCGCGGTTCCCTCAACATCGACGACGAAGGCAACCTCACCCAGCGCACCGTGCTGATCGAGGACGGCATCCTGCGCGGCTATCTGCAGGACAGCATGAACGCGCGCCTGATGAAGGTGCCGGTCACCGGCAACGCGCGCCGCGAATCGTTCGCGCATCTGCCCATCCCGCGTATGACCAACACCATGATGATGAACGGCGACAAGACGCCGGAAGAGATCATCGCCTCGGTCAAGCACGGTTTGTATGCCGCCAACTTCGGCGGCGGACAGGTCGACATCACCAGCGGCAAATTCGTGTTCTCCACCACCGAGGCTTACATGATCGAGGACGGCAAAGTCACCTATCCGGTGAAAGGCGCGACATTGATCGGCAACGGCCCGGATGCACTGACACGCATCAGTATGATCGGCAACGACATGTCACTCGACAGCGGCGTCGGCACCTGCGGCAAGGAAGGGCAGAGCGTGCCGGTGGGCGTCGGTCAGCCGACGGTGCGCATCGACGGACTCACTGTCGGCGGTACGGCCTGACGCACGATGCTGACGCTCAATGCCTTCCTCGCTGTCGGACTGGGCGCTGCATGCGGCGCTTGGCTGCGCTGGGGGCTGGGCATCTGGCTCAATCCAACGATGGCTGAATTGCCGCCGGGCACACTCACCGCCAATCTGGTCGGCGGCTATCTTATCGGTATCTCCATCGCATTCTTCATGCAGCATCCCGGTCTGTCACCGGAATGGCGCTTGCTCATCATCACCGGTTTCTTGGGCGGCCTGACGACCTTCTCGACATTCTCGGCCGAGACTGTCACCCTGTTGATGCGCGGGCAGTATGCCTGGGCGTCCGGCATCGTCGCGGCACACCTCGGAGGTTCGTTGCTGATGACGGTGCTGGGGATACAGACTTTCAAATGGTTCAATGCGGGAGCGTGATATGCAAAGCAATGTCTATCTCAAGTTCTACCTGACCGAGAAACAACTGCATCAAAGCAAATCGATGTCCGAGTGGTTGCTGGAAACGGCGCGCGCACTGGGCGTACCAGGAGGCTCTGTGTTCCGCGCAGTAGCGGGTTTCGGGCGACATGGCCGCCTGCACGAAGAGACTTTTTTCGAATTGGGTGCGGATTTGCCGATACAGGTGGAGTTCGTGCTCGAACCCACGCGTGCCAACCAGTTGCTAGGCGTCATTGCGGCAGAGAACATCTCCCTGCCGTATGTGCGTTATGTCGTTGAGTGCGGCAACACTTTGCCGCAAGACTAAAGAATTATTTCCCGGACAGCAGTGTCTCGATCTGGACTTCGGCAGCGATCCAGTAATCCATCGCGCCACCGGCAAAGCTGTTCTTCTCAGCCAGGAAATAAGCTGCATCCTGCACCATGCGATAACGCTGTTCCGGTGAAGGAACATACTTCGCAGTGGTTTTTTTGGCGGCGACTTTCTTGGGGGCGGCAGCTTTGGCGGCCGGTTTTGCTGCCGTCTTCACTGCGGGCTTGGCTGCAGCCACAGGCTTCTTCGCAACGGCTTTCGGAGCGGCGACTTTTTTCGCGGCTGGTTTGGCAGCAGCGACTTTCTTTGCAGCAGGCTTGGCCACAGCAGTCGTTTTCTTGGTCGCAGTCGCGGCCTTTTTGGTGGTGCTTACAGATTTTGCAGTTGCCATGATGTTCCCCTTTTAATGAAATTCGGTATGCCGGACTGCGCTTGAAAGCCCGTCCCTGAGGCGATTCTACACATTTCCTGTGACGCGGAGATTAAATCGTGAGCATGCCACCTTTGCAGGTATGGGCTTGTTCGATGCGCGTGATCGTCGGCAACAGATTCAAGCCGGTCTTGTTCTTCATCTTCTCTGCATCGTCCTTCAGATCGTCCAGTGACATTTTGATCGGTTTGCCGCGTGCCGCGAAGGCGATGACGTTACCGCTGTCGCAGGAAGGGAACGCCAGCGCGCGACCATCGAAGGTCTCGGAGATACGATCGAAACTGGCTTTGTAGCCGCGCGTGCGGCCGAGCAGATTCACCGCCATGATGCCGTTCTCGTTCAGGCGCGCGTAACAACTTTCATAGAACGGCGAAGTGTCGAGTTCACCCGCGCGTGCGTTCTCGTCGAAGCCGTCCACCAGAATCAGGTCGAACTGCTTGTCGTATTCCTCCACGAAACGCGCGCCGTCACCGATCACGATGTTCAAGCGCAGCGGGTCTTCCGGCAATTTGAAGAATTGCTTTGCCGCCGCCACCACGGCCGGCTCGATCTCCACCACCGTCAGTTGCGACAGCGGATAGTTGCGGTACAGGAACTTGGTGATGGAAGCCGCGCCCAGACCGATCAGCAGCACGCGGCGCGGAAAGCGCACGCCGTCGCGCAGCAGCAGGCTGGCCATCATCTCCTTGGTGTATTCCAGTTCCAGATTCCACGGTCGCGCGATGCGCATCGCGCCTTGTATCCAGAGTGAGCCGAAATGAAGGAAGCGGACGCCCGCTTCTTCGCTGATGTCTATGGGATAACTCATTACTTTATTTTGGAGGGGGGCGGATTGAAGGTTCTACGGGTCAAACGGCGTGCCAGTGCGAGCAATGCTTCCAACATCAACAGAAAAGAGAAAGCGAAGCCTGCGCCAAAGAACAACGCGTCCTGATTCATCGGCAAGTTGTAACTGAACTGTCCCAGCGTCTCGTCGATCATCTCCCGGTCGCCGCGGAACAGCACTCGGAAGGCCTTGACCGGCATACTCGCCTGCAAGGCAGCCAAATCCGCTTCGAAGCGTAACTTGCGTTGCACCATCTGTTCGAGGGCCGAGCCTTCTTCCTGGAACGGTTTCTCGCTGCTGCCGCGATGCAGCGCAATCAGCTTGTCCATATCGCCCGCGAAATATTTGTCGGCGATGGTCTGGAACGGCTGCAGATTGACGGTGACCTCGCGCAGATGTGCATCCACGCGCTTCTGGTATTGATCGACGAAGTTCGGCACCTGCAGGCCGATCAACAGCGCGGCGCAGGCGACGATGATCATCATGTAGCGGTAGAGCGGGTCACCCATGGTTGTCTCAGTGGGGTGCCATCTGGTTCAGCAACCAGCGCGCCCATTCGGTCACTTCGGTCGCGCTCATGCCCAGCGTGGCAACCTGTTCGGCCAGTGCATCACCGGCCGCGCCGTGCAGATGCACCGCCAGTAGCAATGCCTCGTCGCCAGTCAGACCCTGCGCGACGAAGGCGGCGATCATGCCGCTCAACACATCGCCCATGCCGGCAGAGCTCATGCCGGGGTTGCCGGTCTTGTTCACGTAAACCTTGCCGTCGGCGCTGGCGATCAGGCTGTCCGCGCCTTTCAGTACCACGCTGCCGTGATAGCGCTTGGCGATGTCCAGCACCGAGGCGACACGCGCATCTTGGACTTCCTCTGTCTTGCTATGCAGCAAGCGCGCGGCTTCGCCGGGATGCGGGGTGAGCAGGGTGGGGCGTTTGCGCTCGAACAGCATGCCGCGCAGGTCGGGGCGTTCGGCCAGGATGTTCAGCGCATCCGCATCCAGCACCAGCGTCACCTCCAGCTTGATCGCATCGAACAGCAATTTCTGAGCGGGCATGCTGCGGCCCAAGCCGTTGCCGATGGCGACCACGTCCAGCCCCGGCAGCTTGAGGGCGTCCTGCGCGCGGTGCACCATCAGCTCCGGCATGCGCATATCCACGGCCGGCATCTTGTCCGCCAGCAGGCCGACATGCACCACGCCCGCCCCCATCTTCAGTGCGGCACGCCCCGCCAGAAAGGCCGCGCCTATCATCCCTTCGCCGCCGCCGATGATGGCGACAGTGCCAAAATTGCCTTTATGGCTGTCTTTTTGGCGCGGTTTCAGGAAGGCGGCGACCTGTTTTTGGGTGATAGGGGTAGGGCGGGGGAGCTTCATGCGGTTTTCCTCGGGTCGTAGAGAGTCGGCTGCATTATAATCGCTGCCTGTTTTCAACGCCGTTTATCCAAGCCATGTTCCTCACTTCAACAGGTAAAGCCGCTCTCTCCTCTTTCCGTCTCGACAAACTGCGTGCAGCCCTTGCTGCCACCGGCAGCGGCGTCACCCTCGAAGACACCCGACATTGCTACTTCACCGAGCTTTCCGAGGAACTCGGCGCAGACGAACAGGCGCTGCTGCAACGCCTGCTGAGTCTGGATGAACATGCCGCCGCACCCAAGACCGATGCCGCGACGCAGTCCGTGCTGATCGTGCCGCGCCTGGGCACCATCTCTCCCTGGTCATCCAAAGCCACCGACATCGCGCGTCATTGCGCGTTGCCGCAGGTTATGCGCATCGAGCGCGGCGTCACCTATTACCTGAAGAGCAAGAGCGGCAAGGCGCTGACTGCGGCCGAACAGCAAGCCGTGCTGCCATTGCTGCATGACCGCATGACCGAATCAGTGGTATTCGACACAGCAGGCATCGAAGAGAAGATATTCCAGCACGGCACACCGCAGCCGCTGTCCAGCGTGGACATCATCGGCGGTGGCCGCGCCGCACTGGAGACCGCCAACCGTGCGCTGGGTCTGGCGCTGTCGCCGGACGAGATCGACTATCTGGTGGAGAACTTCAACAAGCTGGGGCGCAACCCCACCGACGTTGAACTGATGATGTTCGCGCAGGCCAATTCGGAACACTGCCGCCACAAGATATTCAACGCCGACTGGATCATCGACGACGAACAGCAAGCCATCTCGTTGTTCGGCATGATCCGCAACACGCACAAGCTGCACCCGCAAGGCACAGTGATCGCCTATTCGGACAACTGCTCCGTCATCGAAGGCGGTGACTTTGAGCGCTTCTATCCGCGCGCCGACGGCAGCTATGCATTCAGCAATGAACGCACCCACATCCTGATGAAGGTGGAGACGCACAACCACCCGACCGCCATCGCCCCGTTCGCAGGCGCGGCCACCGGCAGCGGCGGCGAGATCCGCGACGAAGGCGCGACCGGCATCGGCTCCAAGCCCAAGGCGGGCCTCACCGGTTTCACCGTGTCCAACCTCAACATCCCCGGTTTCGCACAACCGTGGGAGGTCGATGCCATCGGCAAGCCGGGCCGCATCGCATCCCCCCTGCAGATCATGATCGACGGCCCGCTTGGCGGCGCGGCGTTCAACAACGAATTCGGTCGTCCCAACCTCACCGGATATTTCCGCACCTTCGAAGAGAAGGTGAACGGTGAAGTGCGCGGCTATCACAAGCCCATCATGCTGGCGGGCGGCGTGGGCAATATCAGCGACAAGCACACCGCGAAATCCGATCTGCCCAAAGGCGCACTGCTTATTCAACTGGGCGGCCCCGGCATGCTCATCGGTCTGGGCGGCGGCGCAGCGTCGTCGATGGACACCGGCGCCAACGCCGAGAATCTGGACTTCGATTCCGTGCAGCGCGGTAACCCCGAGATGGAACGTCGCGCGCAGGAAGTCATCGACCGTTGCTGGCAGATGGGAGAGAACAATCCCATCCTGAGCATCCACGACGTGGGCGCGGGCGGTATCTCCAATGCCTTGCCCGAACTGGTGCACGGCGGCGGCATGGGCGCGCGTTTCGAACTGCGCGAAGTACAGAGCGAAGAACACGGCATGTCGCCGATGCAGATCTGGAGCAACGAAGCGCAAGAGCGTTACGTGCTCGCCATCCCGGCCGAGCGTCTGGAAGAGTTCCAGGCCATGTGCGAACGCGAACGTTGTCCGTTCGCCGTGCTCGGCACCGCAGTGGATGAAGACCGTCTGGTGGTGCACGACAACGAGTTCGACAACAATGCCGTCGACATGCCGCTCTCCGTGTTGCTGGGCAAGCCGCCCAAGATGACGCGCGATGTGAAGCGCGAAAAAGTCGCGCTGAAGAAGTTCGACACCCGCGGCATCGCCATCAAGGATGCTGCCGAGCGTGTGCTGCGTCTGCCTTCCGTGGCAGACAAGACCTTCCTCATCTCCATCGGCGACCG
>VMTA01000045.1 GCA_013791855.1 Sideroxydans sp. | reverse complement strand
TTCGCTGACGTACCGATGCTCTCGCGTACGCATGGCCAGCCGGCGTCGCCGACGACGCTCGGCAAGGAGCTGGCGAACGTGGTGTACCGTCTGGAGCGCCAGATCGCCCAGGTCGCCGCCGTTCCGCTGCTGGGCAAGATCAACGGCGCAGTGGGCAACTACAACGCGCATCTGTCGGCCTATCCCGACATCGACTGGGAACACTTCGCCAAGCGTTTCGTCGAGGCGCGCGGCATCACGTTCAACCCCTACACCATCCAGATCGAGCCGCACGATTGCATGGCTGAACTGTATGACGCGTTCGCCCGCGCCAACACCATCCTGATCGACCTCAACCGCGACATCTGGGGCTATATTTCGCTCGGCTTCTTCAAACAGAAAGTGGTCGCGGGCGAAGTGGGCTCTTCCACTATGCCGCACAAGGTCAACCCTATCGACTTCGAAAATTCGGAAGGCAATCTCGGCCTTGCCAACGCGCTGCTGAAACACTTATCCGAGAAACTGCCGATCTCGCGCTGGCAGCGCGACCTGACTGATTCCACGGTGCTGCGCAACATGGGCGTGGCCATGGGCTACACCCTGCTCGCCTACGAATCCTGCCTGAAGGGGTTGAACAAACTGGAAGCCAATCCGCAACGTCTGGCGGACGACCTGAATAACAGCTGGGAAGTGTTGGCCGAGCCAATCCAGACCGTGATGCGCCGCTACAACATCGAGAACGCCTACGACAAGTTGAAAGAACTCACGCGCGGCAAGGGCGGTATCAACCGCGAAAGTCTGGCTACATTCATCCAGACTCTGGATATCCCAGAAAGCGAGAAACAGCGACTGCAGGAATTGAGCCCCGAGACTTACATCGGCAAGGCGGCCGAGCTGGCGAAACGCATCTAAGCCGGTTTCCATCTTCCGCACAAACGACAAGCCCCGCATCTGCGGGGCTTGTCGTTTCAAGCTGCCGAAGTTCAGGCCGCAGCCTGAATCGGGATGTTCTCGCGCTGACCGATGATATTGTTGTGCTCGTCAAAATAGACCAGTGCAGGATGGTATTTCTGCAGTTCCAGTTCCGAATAGCTGGCGAAGGTCGCGATGATGACGATATCGCCGACATTAGCCTTATGCGCTGCCGCGCCGTTCACAGAGATGGTGCGCGAGCCGCGCTCGGCGCGAATGGCATAGGTGGTGAAACGTTCGCCATTGGTGACGTTCCAGATATCGATCTGCTGATATTCGCGGATACCGCTGGCATCCAGAAAATTCTCGTCGATGGCGCACGAACCCTCGTAATGCAGCTCGGCCTGCGTCACGCGCGCACGATGCAATTTGGCTTGAAGCATGGTTCGTTGCATGGTTACCTCCTATCAGCCCCTGTCTGTCGCAGGGTCGCGCATTATAAACGCCTGAGCCTCAAAGACAAACCTCAAGGTTATCGATCAGGCGGGTGATTCCCAACCGGGCGGCGGCAAGCACGACCAGCTGGCGCTCGCTCACTTGCGGCTTACCCAGCCCATGCTGGCTGCGGATGGACACATACTCCACCCCCCAGCCGCGCTTGGCAAGCGCCGCCTCAGCCACCTTCTCCAAGACATCGAAATCCCCCGCACCCTTCGCAAGCGATTCCGACACCTTTCTTAGCGTTAGATGCAGTTGCGCGGCTTCGGTTCGCTCAGCTTGCGTCAGATACTGGTTGCGCGAACTTAATGCCAAGCCATCTTCGGCGCGCACCGTCTCGCCGCCGACGATGGCGACCGGCAGATTGAACTGCATCACCATCTGCCGAATGATCGCCAGTTGCTGGTAATCCTTCTTGCCGAACAGGGCGACCTGCGGCTGCACCAGATTGAGCAGTTTGAGCACCACGGTCGCCATGCCGCGAAAATGCCCCGGTCGCTGCACGCCGCACAACTCGCTCGCGATGTGAGGCAACTCAATATAGAAGCTCTGCTGTTCCGGATACATCTCGTCCACTGCGGGCGCAAAGACGATATCTGCCAAACCCTGCAGCTTCGCGCAATCCGCCTCCAGCGTACGCGGATACTTGTCGAAATCCTCATTCGGCCCGAATTGCAAAGGATTGACGAAGATGCTCACCACGACACAAGAACCTTGCTGACGCGCCTGTTCTACCAGCGCGACATGGCCTGCATGCAAATTGCCCATGGTGGGCACGAAGGCGATAGCGTTTTCTTGCGCCAGTCTTGCGCGCAGCTCGGCGACGAAATGGATGACTTGCATCAGAAACAGTGTTCCTTGGCGGGGAATGTTCCAGCCTTCACTTCGGCGACATAGCGCGCCACGGCATCGGCGATGGAAGCCGCACCCGGCATGAAGTCCTTCACGAAGCGCGCTTTCTTGCCGGGATACACGCCCAGCATGTCGTGCAGCACCAGCACCTGGCCGGAGCAATCCGCGCCCGCGCCTATACCGATAGTCGGTATGGAAAGTTGTTTGGTGACTTCAGCGCCCAGCGCTGCGGGGATTGCCTCCAGTACCAGCATGGCGGCACCGGCCTTCTGCAACGCCAGCGCGTCCTTTTTCAATTTCTTCGCTGCCGCATCTTCCCTGCCCTGTACCTTGTAGCCGCCGAGCTGATGCACCGATTGCGGCGTCAGGCCTATATGTCCGCACACCGGGATGCCGCGCGAGGTGAGGAAAGCGACCGTCTCGGCCATCTCGGCACCGCCTTCGAGCTTGACCATCTCGGCACCAGCCTGCATCAGTTGCACCGCATGCCCGAAGGTCTCGCGCGCAGAGAACTGCGAAGTACCGAACGGCATGTCGGCGATGACGAAGGCGCGCTGCGCGCCGCTGACCACGCACGCGGTGTGATAGGCCATCTGCTCGAGGGTGACCGGGAGCGTGCTTTCGCGCCCCTGTATCACCATGCCCAGCGAATCGCCGACCAGCAACACATCCACACCATTGTTCTCCAGCAGCGTGGCAAAACTGGCGTCGTAACAGGTCAGCACGGCGATCTTCTCGCCACGCGCATGCATCGCCTGCAATCTGCTCAAGGTCGTTCGCATCATTCCGCCACGTTGAAATATTCGCGCTGCCCGCGCATCCTGCCGATGCGCTCCAGCAACAACTTGAAGTCGGCATCATTATCCGCGAAATTGAGTTTTTCGCTATTCACCACCAGCACAGGCGCTTCCGCGTAGTGGTGGAAGAATTCGCCATAACTATCTGCGAGTTTGGTCAGGTAGTCGTCCTGGATGGTGCGTTCATGACGATGACCGCGCCGGCGCACGCGCGCGATCAGCGCCTCGGTCGAAGCCTGCAGATAGATCACCAGGTCCGGTGTCGGCGCTTGCGGCGCCAAGTGCCGGTAGATGGTTTGATACAACTGGTACTCGTCTTCGCTCAGATTGAGACGTGCGAACAATTCATCTTTTTCGAACAGGTAATCGGACACCGTACGGCTCTCGAACATATCCATCTGGTTCAGATCGCGCACTTCGTTGATGCGCTGGAACAAGAAGAACAGTTGTGTCTGCAGCGCGTAGCGCTCGGCATCTTCGTAGAAGCGCGCAAGGAATGGATTCTCCTGCGGCTTTTCCAGCAGGGTCCGCGCATCGCTGTGTTCCGCCAAGCGCTTGGCCAGACTGGTCTTGCCCACACCGATGGGACCTTCGACCACGATGTAGCGATATTTACTTAAAGTCATGTTGCAAACGTTCCAGTTGCTGTCCGGCGCATCCCGTCATCGCCTCTTCCGCCGCGCCCACACCGGGGATGATGCAATCCGGCGCGATCTCCAGCAAGGGCCGCAGCACGAACGCGCGCAGATGCATCTGCGGATGCGGTACGGTCAGCCCGTGCTCGTGGTGCACCAGATCGTCGTACATCAACACATCCAGATCCAGTGTGCGCGGCGCGTTCTGGAATTCGCGCGTACGCCCGCATTCCAGTTCCAGCGCAAGCAATGCATCCAGCAAGGCGCGCGGCGCAAGTCCGGTTCCCACTTGCGCCACGGCATTGATGAAGTCGGGTTGATCCAGATAGCCCACAGGTGCGCTGCGATATAGCGACGACGTTTTCAGCAGACGTGTCTGCGGCAGCGTATCCAACGCCGCCAAAGCCTGCATGACCTGTGCCGCTGGATCCGCCAGATTGCTGCCCAGCCCGACGTACGCGATATGCGGCCACGACACGGCAGGGTGCAACCCTCCGGTGCGGGAGTGGCCGCATGGCACCTCCTCCCGCAAACGGCCGACTTCGTCGGTAACGTGTCGGAGGTGACCCATCAATCTATCGGCAATTCCGCCTGACCGACAACCTTGGGTTTGCGGCTGCGGCGGCGTTTTTTCTTCGGATCGGCACTATCCGACAGCAACATCTCGGCGCGACGGTCTTCGTTCGTATGCTGGAACTCTTCCCACCACTTACCGAGCTCCTTATCGGCTTCTCCGCTCTCGCAGCGCAGCAACAGGAAATCGTACGCCGCGCGGAAGCGCGGCAACGCCAGCAAGCGGAACGGACGCTGACCTCCGCGCTGCTCGAAGCGCGGCTGCAGCAACCATATCTCTTTCATCACCGTATCGTAGCGGCGCGGGATCGCGAGTTTGGCGCGCTGCCGCTCCAGCACTTCATCCATCGCGTCATGCAGGGCACCGATGGGCTTTTCGCCTGCCGCCTGTTTGGCATTCCAAACAGTCAGCACCTCATGCCACAGCAAAGCTGCGAACAGGAACGCAGGGGAGGTGGGCTTTTCATCGGCGATGCGCTGGTCGGTGTTCTGCAACGCGGCCATCACGAACTTCTCGCCCATGGGCTGTTCGAGGATCACATCCAGCATCGGCAACATGCCGTGGTGCAGGTGCATGGCGCGCAGTTTCTTGATGCATGCCAGCGCATGACCGGACAACAACAGCTTGAGCATCTCATCGAACAAACGCGCCTCCGGCACATTGCTCAACAGATCCTTCATCTTGGCGATGGGCGCGGCGGTGGCCGGATCCAGCTTCATCCCCAGCTTGGCCGACAGGCGCACCGCACGCAGCATGCGCACCGGATCTTCGCGGTAACGCACCTCCGGATCGCCGATCATGCGCAGCGTGTTAGCGCGGATGTCAGCATAGCCGTTGTGGTAGTCGAATATCTCTTGCGAACTCGGGTCGTAGAACAATCCGTTGGCAGTGAAATCGCGCCGTTCCGCATCCTGCTCCTGATCGCCGAATTCGTTGTCGCGCAGGATGCGCCCGTGTGCATCGGTCTGCGCATCCTCCGCCTCGATGGCGCGGCGGAAAGTGGAGACCTCGACCGTCTCGTCACCGAAGATCACATGCACCAGGCGGAAGCGGCGGCCGATGATGCGCGCGCGGCGGAACACGCGCTTCACCTCTTCGGGTGTGGCATCGGTGGCGACATCGAAGTCTTTGGGATGACGGTCCAGCAGCAGGTCGCGCACCGCACCGCCCACCACATACGCCTGAAAGCCTGCGGCCTGCAGACCGTCGGTCACGCGCCGCGCCGCGTAGCTGATACCTTCGCGTTCGACCTTGTGTTGTTCGAACGGGATCACATGCGCCTTGCTCGCTTTCGCGACCGGGCGGGATCTACCGAATACCTTCTTGAATAGTCTTTTTATCATGGAGTCGTCAGGATACGCTGCCGCCACTAGCGGCGCGACAATGGGCGCGGATTATAGCACCCGCGCCGGCAGCCCCTTAACGCAGGGAAATGACAGGCCAACCACGGGCTTCTGCATGCGCCCGCAAAGTCGCATCCGGGTCGACTGCGACAGGGCGTTTCACTTTGGACAGCAAGGGTAGATCGTTCAGCGAATCGCTGTAGAAACAGCTCTGCTCGAAGCTATCCCAATCCCAGCCGCGCTCGCGCAACCACTGCTCCATGCGCGTGACCTTGCCCTCGCGGAAGCTGGGCACGCCCGCTACAGCACCGGTGAATTCGCCATTCTTCTGCTCGGGGTCGGTGGCGATCAGATGTTCGATGCCGAACTCGCGCACGATGGGGGCGGTGACGAAACTGTTGGTGGCGGTGATCACCACACACACATCCCCCGCCGCCAGATGTTCGTTCACCAGCGCACGCGCCTTGTCGCCCATCATCGGACGCACATTGCAGCGCATGAAATCCTCATGCCAGACATCCAACACTTTGCGCGCATGGCGCGACAGCGGTTTCAATTGGAAGTCGAGGAACTCGTGGATATCCAGCGTGCCCGCCTTGTACTGCTCGTAGAACGCCAGGTTCTTCGCCTCGAACAGTTCGCGGTCGAGCACACCCTGCTCAACCAGGAACTGCGACCACTCGAAATCGCTGTCGCCGCTCAACAGGGTATTGTCCAGATCGAATAAAGCCAGATTCACATGCTCTCCTTGATGAAAAAGGCCTGCATCGCTGCAGGCCTCGTGCGTCCAGTTATGCTGGCGCTTTAGAACGTATAACCAACACCGACCGAGATGACCGGATAGTATTTGAAGTCGCTCAGGTCAGAGTTCAACTGATTCTGCGCATCCGCAGCCAATTGCGTCGTGTCCGCACCACCCCAGGCACCGGCTGTTGTCACAGAAGCCTTTGGAGAACCTTGGAACAAGATGCCAACGTCGGTGCTAAAAGAGAAACCCTGCTTCTTGGGTTGTCCGCTCCAGCCGATTCCCAAGTACGGAGAAACCTTATTAAAATCAACAGCTGTAGTGACGGAGTCTCCGCCCGCGCTTGTATAGGTTGTACCATTAAAATCGTAGGTGCCTGCCGTAGTCGTCCCTCTCATCTCCAATTTATTGCTGTTGAAGATCACACCGGCAGTCAGGTGTGTCACGCCACTCCATGGACGCCAATCCACCAATGCCGTGACGCTCGATAGTTTCAGGTCGCCAGTGTAGTTAATACCACTGGAATTCTCATTCGCACTGATCTTAAAAGTATTGAATCCAAGACGAGCGGTGTAACGCTCAGACAATGGAGCACCGATCTCCAGTCCGCCCCCCAGTGTGGAAACGTGAGCATCCAGACGGAACATGCCGTCTGCTGCGTAAGCCTGCATAGGAAGTGCCGCCAAAACCATTACTGCCAAAGCCGTTCTTTTCAACATCATTTTCCCCTTATTAAGTTCGCCAAGAATCCTGTGGCCGCCGCCCCACGCCAGCCCGGCGAGATTGTGCCAAATTCAGCTTTGGCCCGCCATCACTTCTTTCAGCAGTGGCACCGTGGCGACACGCTTCAGACGCAAACAATGCTCGTCGAGCGCATCCAGCACTTGCAACAGAGATGGTAAGTCGCGTCGACCGTGGCGCAGCAGGTATTGGGTGACTTCGTGCGGCAGCTCGAAGCCGCGCGCGCCAGCATGCTGGCGCAAGGCTTCGGCCTTTTCCTCGTCGCTGAGCGCGTGCACCTGATACACCAGCCCCCAGCCCAGACGAGTACGCAGATCGTCGCGCAAGGAAAGATGAGCGGGGGCTTGCGTGCCACTCACCAGCAACAAGCCGCCTTGCTCGCGCATGCGGTTATACAGTTCGAACAGGGCGATCTGCGCTGCGTCGTCCAGTGCTTCGGCGTCATCGACCGCCACCACGCTGGCCTCCTCGGGCACGGCACGTTCCGCGTAATGCGCGCTCTGCCCAGCAGCTTGCGCCACCATTGCCTGCAACAAGTGACTCTTGCCACTACCCTTCTCGCCCCACAGATACACGGCACGCACCTCTGCCGCGCCGGCAGCAGCCTGCCGCAAGGCAGCAAGCAATTCGACATTGCGACCGGCAACGAAGTTATCCAGCGTCGGCACCCATTCCGGCGCGATGCCCAGCAACATCTGGCTCATGGCTTAAGATACATCGTGCTGGAAAGGTATTGTTCACGCAGATGGCGCAGCACGACCAGCAATACCGCCGCCAGCGGCAGTGCCAACAGCAGACCAAAGAAACCGAACAATTGGCCAAAAGCGAGCAAGGCGAAGATCACCGCCAGCGGATGCAGACCGATACGCTCGCCCACCAGCCACGGCGTGATGACCATACCTTCCAGCAATTGACCCGCGCCGAACACCGCCCACACCACCAGCAGATCGCTGCCGAAACCGAATTGCATCAAGGCTGCCAGCGTCGCCAGCAGCAGTCCCAGCACCATGCCCAGATAAGGTATGAACACCAGCATACCGGCCACGATGCCGATGGGCAGCGCGAACTCCAGCCCCACCAACCACAGGACGACCACATAGAACGCGCTCATCAGCAGCATCACCGCGATCTGCCCGCGCAGGAACTCGGCCAGCACTTGGTCAGCTTCACCAGCGAGCTGGCGGATCTGCGTGTGCCAATGACGCGGCAACAAGCCATCCACGCGCGCCAGCAGATTGTCCCAGTCGCGCAGCAGGTAGAACATCACCACCGGAATCAACAGCAGATTGGCGAACAGGGCCAGCAAGGCGCTGCCGCTATTACCCAACCATGGCAGCAGCACGCCCGAGGCAAGTCCGCCTGCGCGCTGCCAGTGGTCGACCAGCAACTGCTTCAGCGCGGCATTGTCCCATTCCAGCTCCACCCCGAACCATTGCTGCAAGGTCGGCAGCAGATGCACCCGGGCGGCGTCCAGCC
Organism: Sideroxydans sp.; assembly: GCA_013791855.1. Classification (GTDB taxonomy): domain Bacteria; phylum Pseudomonadota; class Gammaproteobacteria; order Burkholderiales; family Gallionellaceae; genus Sideroxyarcus. The sequence continues at coordinate 25,744 of VMTA01000045.1, read as the reverse complement.
ATTGCGGAATTCGCTGTACCAGCAGGGACGATTCCTGCTGCAGCAATGGCAGCATGATCAGCAGCAGTGCCAGTCCTAGCAGCAGCGCGCCCAGCATCACCAATAACACCCCCAGCGCGCGCGGCAGCTTCCATGCGCACAGACGCCCCACCAGCGGATCGAACACGTAGGCGAGGATGGCCGCCGCCACGAACGGGGCGAGGATAGGGGCCAGCAGATAGAGCAGCGCGAATGCGGCGGCTGTCAAGGCTAGCCACTGCATGGCAACAGAGCGGGAGACGGTCATTTCGGGTAAAATCCGCGGCGAAAAACGTGCTGCACTTTACCTGCCAGAAAGCGAGAACTCAACTTGAGCCAGAATTCCCCCCTCTCCTACCGCGATGCCGGCGTCGATATCGATGCCGGCGACCAACTGGTCGAGAACATCAAACCCTATGCCAAGCGCACCATGCGCCCCGAAGTGCTGTCCGGTATCGGCGGCTTCGGCGGACTGGTCGAGATCTCCAAGAAATTCAAGGAGCCGGTGCTGGTGTCCGGCACCGACGGTGTCGGCACCAAGCTCAAGCTGGCTTTCGAGCTGAACCGCCACGACACGGTCGGCATCGATCTGGTCGCGATGAGCGTCAACGACATCCTGGTGCAGGGTGCCGAGCCGCTGTTCTTCCTCGACTACTTCGCCTGCGGCAAGCTGGACGTGCCCAGTGCCACCGAAGTCATCAAGGGCATCGCCAAAGGCTGTGAAGATTCCGGCTGCGCACTGATCGGCGGCGAGACCGCCGAGATGCCCGGCATGTATCCGGAAGGTGAGTACGATCTGGCCGGTTTCGCGGTCGGAGTGGTCGAAAAATCCAAGATCATCACCGGCGAACATATCAAGCCCGGCGACGTGGTGCTGGGTCTGGCCTCCAACGGCGCGCACTCCAACGGCTATTCGCTGGTGCGCAAGATCATCGCGCGCAGCAAGCCCGACCTGAACGCAAAATTCGACGGCGATCGCTCGCTGGCCGATTGCATCATGGCCCCGACGCGTTTATATGTGAAACCGCTGCTGAGCCTGATGCAAAGCATCACCATCAAAGGCATGGCGCACATCACCGGCGGCGGCATCACCGAGAACGTGCCGCGTGTACTGCCCGCCAATGTGGTCGCGGACATCGACAGCAAGACCTGGCAAATGCCGAAACTGTTCGAATGGTTGCGCGAAGGCGGCAACGTCGAAGCGCAAGAGATGTTCCGCACCTTCAACTGCGGCATCGGCATGGTGGTGATCGTTGCCGCCGCCGACGCGGACACTGCGATCAAGCAACTGCAAGCGGCAGGCGAGACCGTATCGCGCATCGGCACTATCCGTGCCCGTGCTGGCGACGAGCATCAGACGCAAGTCAAATAAATGCCCGCACAGAAGAACATCGTCATCCTCATCTCCGGTCGCGGCAGCAACATGGAAGCATTGCTGCGCGCCAACCTGCCTTGCCGCATCGCCGCCGTGATCAGCAACAAAGCCGACGCACAGGGACTGGAGACCGCACGCGCGCATGGCATCGATACGGCAGTGGTGTCGCATCGCGACTATGCCGACCGTGAAGCATTCGATGCGGCACTGGCGCAGGAGATCGACCGTTACCAGCCGGACTTCATCATCTTGGCCGGCTTCATGCGCATCCTCACCGACGGTTTCGTGCATCGCTACACGGGCCGCATGATCAACATCCACCCTTCGCTGCTGCCGGCCTACACCGGCGTGGACACGCATGCGCGCGCGCTGCAGGACGGCGTGAAGATCCACGGTTGCTCGGTGCACTTCGTCACGCCTGCACTGGATGGCGGCCCCATCATCATCCAGGCCGCCGTGCCGGTGCTGCATGACGATACACCGCAGACTCTGTCGGCACGTGTGCTGCACGAAGAGCACCGCATCTTCCCGCAGGCGGTGCGCTGGTTATGCCGCGATCAGGCACGACTCGATTCAGACGGCCGTGTTTCCGTCGACCGTATGGAGCAACTCGGCAGCACACTGATCTCACCGGGGCTGGACTGAGATGCGCGCCCTGCTCGTTCTGTTCATCGCCAGCCTTTCGTTCAGCCTGCAAGCTGAACCGTTGCCGCTGCGGATCGAAGCAAGTTATGACATCCTCAAACAGGGCATCAAGCTGGCCGAGGTCAACGAGGTATTCGAACGCAAGGATGATCGCTACCGCATCGTCAGCGTGACCAAACCGGTCGGCCTGCTTGCGCTGTTCCAGCCCGAGACCATCGTGATAACCAGCGAGGGCGATATAGGCGCGACGGGGCTGCTGCCAAAACATTTCACGCATCGCCGCGCCCGCAGCACAGAGAAGAACAGCAGTGCGGATTTTGATTGGGAACGCAGCGAATTGACATTGAGTGGCCAGAGCGGCATCCAGCTGCTCGCGCTGCGGCCCTATACGCAAGACCGCTTGAGCATCATGTACCAATTCGTCATTCAACCGCCGTATGGCCGCCTTGAATTCCGCTTCGACATGACCAACGGCCAAAAAGTCGAAGCGTACCGCTATCAGTTGAATCCGGCCCAGACCGTACAAGTGCCGTTCGGTAACCTGCGCAGCTATTACCTCTATACGCCGCCGCAAAAGACCAAATGGAAGTCCGAGATCTGGCTTGCCATCGATCACGGTTTCGTCCCATGCAAGGTGGTCGTGACTGAAGACGATGGTGCGCAACTGACGCAAGTCCTGCGCACACTGAACATGGTGCCGTGAACTTCGCAGCCTTGTCGTCCGTCCGGCAGCGTCTCGCTATCGCCCTGACAGTCTCCCTCGCGATCCATGCCCTGCTGATGTGGCTACCGCCTATCCAGTTACCTGAAGCGGAACCCGATCTTCCGCCCTTGATCGCAAAACTGGTGCCGCTGCCGCAGGTGCGCACGGCAAGCAAGCGTCCCGCCACGCCTCGCCCAAAACCCGCTGCAACGCCGACTGATGCGCTGGCCGCAGCAGCCAGCGCGGTATCTGCTGCTTCAAGTGTGGCCGTCACTTCAGAACCCGCGTTGGCAGCCAGCCAAGTCGCCGTAACCTCTCCCGCCTCCGCCGTGGCGACAAGCTATACGCCCACGCCCGTCGGGCAGGTCGCGGCGGCCACACCAGAGATGGCTGCCTCCGCTGTGGCCGCTGCTACTGCGCCTGCCATAGCCCCAGTGTTCGCAGAAGCAGCACCGCCCCCGCGCCCCGCGCTGCCCAAACATGCCTTCCTGAAATTCCAGGTGCGTATCGGCAAGAACGGTATGGCGGTAGGCGAAGCACGGCATGAATTACAGATCGCGGATGGCCGTTACGAACTCACTGCGACCACGCGCACAGTCGGCTTGGCGCGACTGGTGAAATCCTACAAACTGATCCAGACCAGCAGTGGCGAAACCGACGGCACCGTATTGCATCCGCAGCAGTACAGCGAGGACAAGGAAAACGACGGCGAACAGCGCAAGGACAGCGTCAAGCTCGACTATGCTGCACAGAAAATCTCTTTCTCCTCCGGGCGTAAAATGCGCCTCAAGGAATCCACACAAGATATCCTGAGCATCCTCTACCAGTTCCCGCCTTTGCCCGAACCGGGCGACGTATTGCCCATCGCCATCACCAACGGACGCGACTGGGAAAAATACAAGTTCGAGATCGCCACCAATGAAGAACTGATCACACCGCTGGGCAAGCTGCACACGGTACACTTCCGCAAATTGCATCCGCCCGGCAAGGAAGGGCTGGAGATATGGTTCGCGCAGGAATATCGTCTATTGCCGGTCAAACTGCGCCACATTGATCGCGACGGCAGCATCTCCGGCGAGGCAATCATCACAGACATCCGCATAGCGGAGGAATAGGAAACAGCATGCTACTCACAGAATATCGTCTCGACCTCACCATCCAGGCAGTGCGCACCGCACTGAAGATGGAGCACCCGGCAGATGCCGTGCTGCGCAACTTCTTCCAGACCGAGCGCATTGGCTCCAACGAACGCAAACTGGTGGCGGAAACACTGTTCGGCGTATTGCGCCATCGCCTGCTGCTGGAATACGGCTGCACTATGGAAGAGAAAGGTATCGCCTCGGCCCGCCGCATGGCGCTTGGCTACTGGGTACGTTTCGGTGGTTACAACCTGCGCGAACTGAAGCCTTTGCTCAAGGTGAAAGAAGAAGAATGGCTGGTCAAAGTCAAAAGCATCGACACCACAACCTTGCCACTCTCCATCCAGGCCGAACTGCCGGAATGGATCGTGGAAAAACTGCGCGCGTATCGCAGCGACGACGAGATTCTGGCGCTCGGCCAGTCCATGCAACAGTCCGCCCCGCTCGACCTGCGCGTCAATTCGCAATTGGCCAACCGCAACGAAGTGCTGCAATCGCTGCAAGCCGAAGGCTACGAAGCCACGGCCACACCGTTCTCACCCTACGGCATCCGTCTCAAATATAAACCCGCGCTGAACAAACATGCGTTGTTCCTCTCCGGCAAATTCGAAGTGCAGGACGAGGGCAGCCAACTGCTCGGTTTGATGCTGGCACCGAAGCGCAACGATATGGTGGTGGATTTCTGCGCCGGTGCGGGCGGCAAGACCCTGATGCTGGGTGCGCTGATGAATTCGCAGGGTCGTTTGTATGCGTGGGACGTGTCGGAGAAACGCCTGACCAATCTCAAGCCGCGTTTGAAACGCTCCGGCCTGTCCAACGTGCAACCGCAACTCATTGCGCACGAGAACGACCAGAAGATCAAACGACTCGCCGGCAAGATCGACCGCGTGCTGGTGGATGCGCCGTGCAGCGGGCTGGGCACCCTGCGCCGCAACCCCGACCTGAAGTTCCGCCAGTCGGTGCAGAGTGTGGAGGAGTTGAAAGAGAAGCAACGCGCCATTCTGGATTCGGCCGCGCGCCTGCTGAAGAAAGGCGGCAGGCTGGTGTATGCGACTTGCAGCGTGTTGCAGGAAGAGAACCAGGACATCGTCAGCGCATTCCTGACCGCACATCCCGATTTCACATTGCTGCCGGCCAGCGAAGTGCTGAAGCAGCACCACATCGACCTGGCTATGGGCGACTACCTGCAACTCACCCCGCAGCAGCACAACACCGACGGTTTCTTCGCCGCCGTGCTGGAACGCACGGGTCAGCCTGCAGACATCGCCACCGAGGACGCAGAAGAAGAGGTCGCGTAACGATACTGGGTGCCGCGACTTTCATCACGGCGCCCTGAACATCCCTGCCTTACATCAAGCCCATCGTCACCAGAGCGATGAATGCGGCGAACAGCGCGAAGTGACTGATGCCCTCGATGGCATTGGTCTCGCCGTCGTGCAAGTTGTTCATCACCGTCAGGAAGGTCAGCAACAGCAGACCACCCTGCACCGGCGTCAGTGCCATCACGATGCGCTCTCCGGTGAACAGGGCGATTGCCTCGATCACCGGCAACGTCAGCAGCACGGTCGCCAGCGACGCTCCCAGCGCGATATTGACCGTTGTCTGCATGCGATTGTTCTGCGCCGCACGCAGAGCGGTAAGGATCTCCGGACTGGCCGAGATCAGTGCCACCAGCACCGCAGGGATCGCCTTTGGCAGACTGCTTCCGGCCAGACCCGCATCCAGCAACACCGATAATACTTCGGACAGCAAACCGACCAGCACGATAGCCCCCAGCATGATGCCCACATGCAGAGCATTCGGGCTGTGCACCGTGTCGTGCGCCTCTTCCTCGGTCACCGACGAGTATTCGAAGAAGGTGCGGTGTTCCACAGTCTGCAGGCGCAGGAAAGCCGCATACATCACCGACATGGTGAGCACCGAGAAGATGGAGTAGACCTGCCATTGCGCGTCCGGCACGAAGTCGGGGATGAACATGCCGATGCCGATGGCGACCAGCAGCATGGCGACGAAGGAATTGGCCGAGGAGATGTTGTACTTGGTCTGCCCGTGCTTCAGTCCGCCAACGATGGCGGCCAGACCGAGAATGCCGTTGATATCGAACATCACGGCCGCGAACACCGTGTCGCGTGCCAGCGTGGGATTCGGTACCCCTTGCAGCAGCACGACCAGTATCACCACCTCCACCGACACGGCTGCCAGTGTGAGGATCAGCGTGCCATAGGGTTCGCCAAAGCGCACCGCCAATACCTCGGCATGGTGCGCGATGCGGAAGGCGACGCCGATGATAGCGGCCAGGATCACGCCCAGCAGGCCCCACAGCATGAAGCCGCCGTGTTCGACCGCGCCGTGCTCCAGCGCAAAGCCAACACCGAGCACAAGAAGCGCAACGGCGATGGGATATTCTGATTTGATGTTTTTCATATGCGTTCTTTCAGTTGAAATCAATTTCGCGGTATTCCACTCTCACCACCACCAACTCTTCCACTCCGTCCGGCAGGGGCAGCATCAGCACGTCGTCCTCGCGCGCCTTCAGCAGCACGCGCGCCAGCGGTGACACCCAGCTGACATGGCCTTTGCTGGCGTTCGCCTCGTCTATGCCGACGATGCTGTAAGTCCGCTCCTGACCGTCTTCGTGGCACACCGTTACCGAGGCGCCGAAGAACACTTGCTCGCAGCCCTTGCGCTGCGCCGGATCGACGACCTCCGAGTTTTCCATGCGTTTGGCGAGGAAGCGCAGGCGGCGGTCGATCTCGCGCAAGCGCCTCTTGCCGTAGATGTAATCGCCGTTCTCGGAACGGTCGCCGTTGCCCGCCGCCCACGAGACGGTCTGCACGACAGATGGACGCTCCACGTCCAACAGATGCATGTACTCATCCTTGAGGCGGCGGTAACCCGCCGGGGTCATGTAGTTCTTGGTTCCTGCGGGGAGTGCGGGCAACGACACCGCATCGTCGTCATCATCGTCGGTGTCGTTCTCGCGGGTGAAAGCTTTGCTCACGGGTGTTGCTTGAAGTGTTTCTAAACGTACCCCTTAGAACGGGATATCGTCGTCGAAGTTGTCGAAGTTGCCCTTCGCCGCAGGTGCTGCAGCGGGACGTGCCGCCGGCGCACTGCGTGCCGGTGCGGAAGAGCTGCCGTCGTCCATCACTTCGAAGCTGCCACCGCCGCCAGCCTTGCCGCCCAGCATCTTCATCTCGTTCACCACGATCTCGGTGGTGTAACGGTCCTTGCCTTCCTTGTCCTGCCACTTGCGGGTCTGGATGCGGCCTTCGACATATATCTGCGAACCCTTCTTCAGATATTCACCGGCGATCTCGGCCAGACGGCGATAGAACACCAGGTTGTGCCATTCGGTGCGTTCCTGCTTCTCGCCGCTCTTGTCTTTATAGTTCTCGGAAGTCGCCAGTGTGACGTTGGTCACTGCTTCGCCGCTAGTCATATAACGGGTCTCCGGGTCTTTACCCAGACGGCCCACCAGAATTGCTTTATTCACTGACATCTCATGCTCCCTTCACTAATTGTTCTATCGCGTCTTCGTCGAATCCGCCCATTTCCACTTTGATGCAGGCGATCTGCTCGCTCGCCACCACCAGCACCTCGCGTACGCCGCGCAATTGTGCCAGAGACAGGCGCAATGTGCTCGCCGCCGCATCATCCATCTCGGGCAGGTGATACATCTTCGTCATCAGAGGCTCCGGCGCTCGCATGCCGGATGCCACCACCAACCACACCAGCAGCATCGCCACCGCGAAGATCAGCACCGCATTGCCACCGTACAGCTGCATCAACAAACCACCCATGGCCGAACCGAAGAACGCGCCCAGGAACTGTACGCTGCTGAATACGCCCATCGCCGTGCCCTTGGACGCCAGCGGCGCGATCTTGCTGACGATGGAGGGCTGCGTCGCTTCCAGCACGTTGAAGGCGGTGAAGAACACCAGCAACGTGAGCGCCATGCCCCACAGACTATCCTGCAGGAACAGGATGCCCAGTTGCGCGAGCGCCGCCAGACCGATGGCCACCATGAACACCTGCTTCAGTTTTGCTTTCTTCTCCGCGATGATGATGGGCGGCACCATCAGCACGAAAGCGATCAGCATCACCGGCAGATACACCTGCCACTGGTGCGCCGCATCCAGTCCGTTCGCGCGCAGGATGAACGGCACCTGCATGAACACCGACATCAGGATCGCGTGCAAAGTGAACACGCCGAAGTCCATGCGTAGCAGGTCGGCGTTGTGCAACACTTCCTTCAGCTTGCTGGTGTTCGCCTCGGTATCGGAATGGAAACGTGTGATGCGCGGCTGCGGGATGTACCACAACACCATCGCGATGGACACGAAGGCCAGCACGCCGGTCAGCTCGAACATGCCCGACATGCCGATGGACTTGTACAGCAACGGCGACAAAACCATCGACAGCGAGAACGTCACACCGATGGTCATGCCTATCATCGCCATCGCCTTGGTGCGATGCTCCTCGCGCGTCAGGTCTGCCGTCAGCGCCATCACCGCGGCATTGATCGCTCCTGCGCCCTGGATCACGCGTCCGGCGATGATCCAGTAGATATCGTCCGCCGAGGCAGCGATGAAACTGCCCGCCGCGAACAGCAACAAACCGATGATGATAATGGGCTTGCGCCCGTAACGGTCCGACAACCAACCCGCCGGGATCTGCAGGATCGCCTGCGTCAGACCGTAAGCCCCCAGCGCCACCCCGATCAGGAAATGGCTCTCCCCGCCCGGCAACTCTTCGGCATACAAAGCGAAGATGGGCAGGATGATGAACAGGCCCAGCATGCGCAGGCCATAGATGCTCGCGAGGCCGATACTGGCACGGCGCTCGAACGGGGTCATTGCGGAATCTGAAGCGGACATGAAGCTGAAAATCGGGGTTTCGGAAGGGGCGTATGTTAACAGGTCTGGCTATACGCCTGATAGCCAACCCACTCCCATCCCTGTCGCCGCAATCCCCACTTTCCATCCGGACACTGCTGTTGGGTAAGCACCCGTTTTCGCGTATATTGGCAGGTCGTTTTTATTGGTCCTCTGCCTCACATGGAATACATCAAGATACGCGGTGCACGCACCCACAATCTCAAGAACATCAGCCTCGATCTGCCCCGCAATCAACTGGTGGTGATCACCGGCCTTTCCGGTTCTGGCAAGTCCTCGCTCGCGTTCGATACGCTGTATGCCGAGGGGCAGCGGCGCTATGTGGAATCGCTTTCGGCATATGCGCGCCAATTCCTGCAGTTGATGGAAAAACCCGACGTCGATCTGATCGAGGGGCTTTCGCCTGCCATCGCCATCGAGCAGAAGGCGACCTCACACAACCCGCGCTCGACGGTGGGTACAGTGACCGAGATCCACGATTACCTGCGTCTGCTGTTTGCGCGTGCGGGCGATCCGCATTGCCCGCAGCATGACATCGTGTTGCAGGCCCAGTCGGTCGGGCAGATGGTGGACTCGGTGCTGGCATTGCCGGAAGGCACCAAGGTGATGATCCTGTCGCCTGTGGTGGTGGGACGCAAGGGTGAGCAGCTGGATCTGTTCGACGAGCTGCGTGCGCAGGGTTTTGTGCGGCTGCGTGTGAACGGCAAGGTGTGCGAGATGGACAACCTGCCCAAGCTGGCGAAGAACTCCAAGCACACCATCGAGATCGTGGTGGATAGATTGAAAGTGACCGCTGACATCAAACAACGGCTGGCGGAGTCGTTTGAAACCGCATTGCGCCACGCGGACGGTCGCGCACTGGCGGTGGAGATGGATTCCGGCAAGGAACACCTGTTCTCAGCCAAGTTCGCCTGCCCGATCTGCAACTATTCTCTGCAGGAGTTGGAGCCGCGCCTGTTCTCGTTCAACAGTCCGATGGGCGCTTGCCCGAAGTGCGACGGCTTGGGCGTGATCTCGTTCTTCGATCCGGCACGCATCGTGGCCTTCCCCAATCTGTCGCTCTCTGGCGGCGCAATCAAGGGCTGGGATCGACGCAATCAGTTCTATTTCCAGATGCTGGATAGTCTGGCCAAACATTACGATTTCGATCTGGAACAGTCTTTCGAGAGCCTGCCCGAGAAGACCCAGACTGTGGTGCTGTACGGCAGCGGCAACGACGAGATCGCCTTCACCTACCTGAACGAGCGCGGCAAGAAGATACTGCGCGAGCATCCGTTCGAGGGCATCGTGAACAACCTGGAGCGTCGTTACAAAGAGACGGAGTCGCCCACGGTACGCGAGGAACTAGCGAAATTCCTGAACAGCTGTGCATGCACCGAATGCAAAGGTACGCGTCTGCGCGAAGAAGCTCGTCATGTGCGCGTGGCTGATCGCACCATCTTTGAGTTGAGTGCGTTGCCGCTGAAGCAGGCACTGACTTTCTTCAGCAACGTACAGCTGCCGGGCAACAAGCAGGCCATCGCCGAGAAGATCGTGCAGGAGATCGCCAGCCGCCTGACCTTCCTGAACAACGTGGGTCTCGAATATCTTTCACTGGAACGTTCTGCCGAGACGCTCTCCGGCGGCGAGGCGCAGCGCATCCGCTTGGCATCGCAGATCGGTTCGGGCTTGACCGGCGTGATGTATGTGCTAGATGAGCCTTCCATCGGTTTGCACCAGCGCGACAATGACCGCTTGCTGGATACATTGAAGCGTCTGCGCGATATGGGCAACAGCGTGATCGTGGTGGAGCATGACGAGGACGCGATACGCACCGCCGACTATGTGGTGGATATGGGGCCGGGCGCGGGCGAACACGGCGGCATGGTGGTGGCACAAGGCACGGCAGAGGAAGTGATCGCCAACCCGAGTTCGCTGACCGGCGATTACCTGTCCGGCCGCAAGACCATCAAGCCACCCAAAACCTATCGCAAGCCCGATCCCGAGCGCAGGTTGAAGATCATCGGCGCGTCGGGCAACAACCTGAAAGATGTGACCCTGGATCTGCCAGTCGGATTACTGACCTGTGTGGCAGGCGTGTCCGGATCGGGCAAATCCACACTCATCAACGACACCTTGTACAACGCCGTGGCACAACACCTGTACGGCAGCAATGCCGTACCCGCGCCGCATCGCGAGATCGAGGGATTGGAGTTCTTCGACAAGGTGATCAGTGTGGATCAGTCACCCATCGGGCGCACGCCGCGCTCTAATCCTGCGACCTACACTGGGTTGTTCACACCGATACGTGACCTGTTCTCCGGCGTGCCGACCTCGCGCGAGCGCGGTTACGGGCCGGGACGTTTCTCGTTCAACGTGAAGGGCGGACGCTGCGAGTCGTGCCAGGGCGACGGCGTGATCAAGGTTGAGATGCACTTTTTGCCGGATGTGTATGTGCCATGCGATGTGTGCCACGGCCAGCGCTACAACCGCGAGACGCTGGAAGTGCTGTACAAGGGACAGAACATCCATCAGGTGCTAGACATGACAGTGGAGCACGCGCATGCGTTCTTCAATGCTGTGCCGGTGATCAAACGCAAGCTGCAGACGTTGCTGGATGTCGGGTTGGGTTACATCACGCTCGGACAGAGTGCGACCACGCTTTCAGGCGGTGAAGCACAACGTGTGAAACTCTCGCTGGAACTGTCCAAGCGCGATACAGGCCGCACGCTCTACATCCTCGACGAGCCGACCACAGGCCTGCATTTCCATGATATCGATATGCTGCTGAAGGTGATCCACACTTTGCGCGACCAGGGTAATACGCTGGTGATCATCGAGCACAATCTGGACGTAATCAAGACTGCTGACTGGGTGATCGACATGGGGCCGGAGGGTGGCGAAGGCGGCGGGCGCATCGTGTCGCAGGGTTCGCCCAAGGACATCGCGGCGGACAATGACAGTGTGACCGGGCCTTACCTGAAGAAGCTATTGGGCAAGTGATGAACGGCGACCGGCGATACCGGTCGCTAGCCAAGAAATGAAAAAGGCCGGGACGATCCCGGCCTTTTCTATGGCGTGTAGCTAAACTTACTCGCCAGCTACTTCCACTGCTTCTGCTGCTGTCGGACGATCCACCAGTTCGATCAGTGCCATAGGAGCATTGTCGCCCTTGCGGAAACCGAACTTCAGGATGCGCGAGTAGCCGCCGTTGCGTGTTGCATAGCGCGGGCCGAGTTCGTCGAACAACTTGGTGACCATCTCGCGGTCACGCAGACGGGCGAACGCCAGACGACGATTGGCCAAGCTTGGGTTCTTGCCCAGCGTCAGGATAGGCTCTGCCACACGGCGCAGTTCCTTGGCCTTCGGCAAGGTGGTCTTGATCGCTTCGTGACGCAGCAACGAAACGGTCATATTGCGCAACATAGCCAGACGGTGGCTGCTGGTGCGGTTGAGTTTTCTAAGTCCTAAACGGTGACGCATGATTTTCCTCTCTTGCTTTCTGACCCGGTGTCTACCGGGCGAGCTTTATTTCTCGGCCACTGCCGTCCAGTTTTCCAGCTTGATACCCAGCGACAAGTCGTGTTCGGCCAGCACTTGCTTGATCTCGTTAAGAGATTTGCGGCCCAGATTCGGGGTGCGCAGCAGGTCGGCTTCGGTGTACTGGATCAGGTCGCCGATGTAATGGATGCTCTGTGCCTTCAAACAGTTCGAAGAGCGCGGAGTCAGTTCCAGATCATCGACCGGACGCAGCAGCATCGGATCAACCTTCGGTGCAGCGGGCTTCTCGACCGGAGCCGGTGTGCCTTCCAGTGCTGCGAACACGGAGAACTGCTCAACCAGGATACGCGCTGCGTAACGGATGGCTTCTTCCGGATCGATGGCACTGTTGGTCTCGATGTCAAAGATCAGCTTGTCCAAGTCGGTACGCTGCTCGACGCGAGCGCTCTCGACTGCATAGCTGACGCGCGAGATCGGGCTGAACGAAGCATCCAGGGCGATGTGGCCCACCGGACGTGTCGCCGCACCCGGCTGCTGACGCGAGATAGCGGAAACATAACCGCGACCTTGCTCGATCTTGATCTCCATGTCCAACTTACCGCCTGCCGTGAGGTGGGCGATGACATGGTTGGGGTTGATCACTTCGGTGTCGGCATCGACTTCGATGTCGGCAGCAGTGACCACGCCGGCGCCGGACTTCTTCAGTTGCAGTGTGGCCTCAGGCGCACCGTGCAGCTTCAGAACCAGCCCCTTCAGGTTCAACAGGATCTCGACCACGTCTTCCTGCACACCGTCGATCGGGGAGTATTCGTGCAGCACACCGGCGATCTTCACTTCTGTCACGGCATAGCCGGGCATGGAAGACAGCAGGATGCGACGCAGGGCATTGCCCAGCGTATGGCCGTAGCCGCGCTCGAACGGCTCCATCACAACACGCGCCTGAGTGGCGGAGATGTTCTGGACGTCGATGATGCGAGGCTTCAACAGATTATTTGTAGGCATATGCGACTCCGCGTTGATTACTTGGAATACAACTCGACAATGAGGTGCTCATTGATGGTTGCAGGCAATTCGGTACGCTGCGGAACAGCCTTGAAGGTGCCCTTGAATGCCTTGGCATCCACATCCAGCCATTCCGGAAAACCGCGCTGCGCTGCCGCGTCCAGAGATGCCTTCAGACGCAGTTGTGCGCGAGACTTCTCGTTGACTTCGACCACATCACCCGGCTTAACGATGTAAGAAGGGATGTTCACACGCTTGCCGTTGACCAGAATGCTGTTGTGACGCACGGTCTGACGTGCTTCAGCACGAGAACCGCCGAAGCCCATACGATAGGCGACGTTGTCCAAACGGGATTCCAGCAGTTGCAACAGGTTCTCGCCGGTAATGCCCTTGGCGGTAGTTGCACGCTTGTAGATCAGACGGAACTGGCCTTCCAGGATCCCGTAGATACGACGGACCTTCTGCTTTTCACGCAGCTGGCCACCGTACTCGGACATGCGCTGGTTACGGCGCTGACCGTGCTGACCGGGAGGATACGCACGACGCTCGACCGCACATTTGTCGGTAAAACACTTCTCTGCCTTCAGAAACAGCTTCTCGCCTTCGCGACGGCACTTACGGCACTTTGCATCAAGATTTCTAGCCAAGATCGATACTCCTTAAATACGACGCTTCTTCGGAGGACGGCAACCGTTGTGCGGTACCGGCGTGATATCCGAAATGCTGGTGATTTTGAAACCGGCGGCGTTCAACGCGCGCACAGCGGATTCGCGACCCGGGCCTGGACCCTTGATGCGCACTTCCAGATTCTTCACACCACACTCGACTGCAGACTTGCCAACGACTTCGGCAGCGATCTGTGCAGCGAATGGGGTGCTCTTGCGAGAACCCTTGAAGCCCTGCGCGCCACTTGTAGACCATGCCAGTGTGTTGCCCTGGCGGTCCGTGATGGTCACGATGGTGTTGTTGAAGGAAGCGTGAACGTGCGCGATGCCTTCAGCTACGTTCTTCTTTACTTTTTTACGCACTTTCGTGCTGGTCTTAGCCATGTCTGCTGTCCTCTACTTAATTACTTTTTCGCGCCAGCGATGGATTTACGCGGACCTTTACGGGTGCGTGCATTGGTGCGGGTACGCTGACCACGGCTCGGCAAGCCGCGACGATGACGCAAACCACGGTAGCAGCCCATATCCATCAGGCGCTTGATATTCATGGTGACTTCACGACGCAGGTCACCCTCAACGGTGAACTTGGCGACTTCATCGCGCAGCTTTTCCATTTCGGAATCGCTGATGTCTTTCATCTTGGAAGAAGTCAACACGCCTGCTGCAGCACAGATCTGCTGCGCACGTGTGCGTCCGATGCCATAAATGGCTGTCAACGCAATCACTGCGTGTTGATGGTTTGGAATGTTTACACCGGCAATACGAGCCATGCAGCTACCCTATCGTTCAAAAGTTGCGAATTCTAACATCCAGCGGCGATTGTACTCAATCAACCCTGGCGCTGTTTGTGGCGAGGATCGCTGCTGCAGATCACACGGACCACACGGTTGCGACGCACGATCTTGCAATTGCGGCACATTTTCTTTACGGATGCTTGGACTTTCATTTGTTTCTCCTTGCTTCTTCAATTCAAAGCCATGTACTTGGCATATAGCTAAAGTATCCAGCGATGCTTCTACCGTTTAACCGGCTTTAAAATTAGCCTTCTTCAACAGGCTTTCATATTGGTGGGTCATCAAGTAAGACTGCACTTGCGCCATGAAATCCATAGTCACCACAACCAGGATCAAGAGCGACGTACCACCGAAATAGAACGGCACATTCCACTTGACCACCAAAAACTCGGGCAACAGACAAACCAGCGTGATGTACACCGCACCCACCATGGTCAGACGCAGCATGATCTTCTCGATATAGCGCGCAGTCTGGTCACCCGGACGTATCCCCGGAAGGAACGCACCGCTTTTCTTCAAATTGTCCGCGGTCTCTTTTGGACTGAACACCAGCGCGGTGTAAAAGAAGCAAAAGAAGATGATCGCAGCTGCATAAAACATCACATAGATCGGCTGTCCGGGAGCCAGCTTGTCGCTCACATCCTTCAACCAGGTCATGCTGCTACCACTGCCGAACCAGCCCGCCAAAGTCGCCGGGAACAGGATGATGCTGGAAGCGAAGATCGGCGGGATCACACCGGCCATATTCAGCTTCAGCGGCAGATGCGAGCTCTGGCCACCCATGATCTTGTTACCCACCTGACGTTTGGCATAATTCACCAACACCTTGCGCTGACCGCGCTCCACGAACACCACCAGTGCCGTGACGGCGATGGCACCAAAGAACAGAGCCAAGACCAGCGGCACGGAGAACGCTCCGGTGCGTGCCATTTCCAGAGTGTTGCCGATCGCACTAGGCAGACCTGCCGCAATACCCGCGAAGATGATCAGCGAGATACCGTTACCCAACCCGCGCTCGGTGATCTGCTCACCCAGCCACATCAGGAACATCGTGCCGGTAACCAGGGTCACCACCGTCGTCATCTGGAACATCATGCCCGGCTCGAGCACCAGATCCTTCTGCGACTGCAACATCACCGCGATACCGAATGACTGGAACAAAGCCAACACCAGCGTACCGTAACGTGTGTACTGGGTGATCTTGCGGCGTCCGGCTTCGCCTTCCTTCTTCAACTGCTCCAAGTGCGGCACTGCGATCGACGCCAACTGCATGATGATCGATGCAGAGATGTACGGCATGATGCCCAGCGCCAGAATAGTGAACCGTTCGAGCGCACCACCCGAGAACATGTTGAACATGCCAAGGATACCGCCTTGCTGCTGCTTGAACAGATCGGCCAGAACGTTCGGGTCGATACCCGGCACCGGGATGTGCGCACCGATGCGGTACACCACCAGCGCCCCAAGCAAGAACCAGAGGCGCTTGCTCAAATCACCGTATTTACTCTTGGCTACAGCGCTCACAGACTATCCTTATTCTGCGATGCTGCCACCGGCAGCTTCTACAGCGGCGCGAGCGCCCTTGGTCAACAGCAAACCCTGCAGCTTGACCGCACGAGTGAGCTCACCAGCCAGAATAACCTTGGCACCCAGAGCTGTCGCCGCAACCACACCAGCCTGCTTCAAAGCCAACAGGTCGATGGTATCGACGGGCATTTTTTCCAGATCGGACAAGCGAACTTGCGCTGTGTCATTGCGAGTCAGGGAAACGAAGCCGCGCTTGGGCAGACGACGCTGCAAAGGCATCTGACCGCCTTCAAAGCCCACTTTGTGGAAACCGCCAGCACGTGACTTTTGACCCTTGTGGCCACGACCAGCAGTCTTACCCAGGCCGGAGCCGATACCACGACCAACACGACGCTTGTAATGCTTGGCGCCATCGGCAGGTTTAATTTGATTGAGTTCCATTTATGCCTCGCACTTGACCAGGTAGAACACCTTGTTAATCATGCCGCGTACTGCCGGGGTGTCTTCCAGAACAACCGTGTGGTTGATTCGGCGCAGACCCAGACCGCGAATGGTGTCGCGATGCGACTGCTTAGTTCCGATCAGGCCTTTGACCTGCGTAACCTTCAATGTTTTTTCTTTAGCCATGATTACCCCGCGATCTCTTCGACGCTCTTACCACGCTTGGCCGCAATCTCGGCCGGAGAATTCAGCGCCTGCAGACCATTCAATGTTGCACGAACGACGTTGTACGGATTGTTGGAGCCAAGACACTTGGCCAGAACGTTGCGAACACCGACCGCCTCGAACACAGCGCGCATCGCGCCACCGGCAATAATTCCGGTACCTTCGGAAGCAGGAAGCATAACGACCTTGGCGGCGCCATGACGACCGATCACTGCGTGATGCAACGTGCCATCCTTCAGATTGACCTTGACCAGCTTGCGACGACATTCTTCCATCGCCTTCTGCACAGCCACCGGCACTTCCTTGGATTTGCCCTTACCCATGCCGACGCGACCATCGCCGTCACCCACTACTGTGAGCGCCGCGAAACCCATGATACGACCACCCTTCACCACCTTGGTGACGCGGTTCACATGGATCATCTTTTCGATGAGGCCGTCACCTTTGTCTTCGGGCTGCTGATTCTTACCTTGTGCTTTAGCCATGATTCACCTCGATCTTAGAACTGCAAGCCATTTTCGCGCGCCGCTTCTGCCAGCGCTTTGATGCGACCATGGTACTTGTTGCCGGAACGGTCAAA
Source organism: Sideroxydans sp. (assembly GCA_013791855.1). Taxonomy (GTDB): domain Bacteria; phylum Pseudomonadota; class Gammaproteobacteria; order Burkholderiales; family Gallionellaceae; genus Sideroxyarcus. The sequence goes on along the minus strand of VMTA01000045.1, from coordinate 8,252 downwards.
CGCAACAGCAGTAACGCCTGCGCTCTTGGCTTTTTCAGCGATACGCTTGCCGACTACCGCCGCCGCAGCTGCATTGCCGCCGTTACCCACGCTCTTGCGCACTTCTGCTTCCAGCGTGGAAGCACTAGCCAGAATCTGGCCACCATCAGCCGAGATCACTTGCGCATAGATGTGCAGATTGGTGCGATGGACTGCCAGACGCACAGCCTTCTGTTCAGCGATTCTTGCGCGGGTTTTACGTGACCTGCGTTGACGCGATTCATTCTTATTCAACATATCAACCTCGATTATTTCTTCTTGGTTTCTTTGAGGAGCACCACTTCGTCTGCGTAACGCACGCCCTTGCCCTTGTAAGGCTCAGGTTCACGATAAGCGCGGATCTCGGCGGCAACCTGACCAACTTGCTGCTTGTCTGCTCCGGTCAGCACGATCTCGGTCTGACTGGGTGTCACGACCTTCACACCTTGCGGCATCTTGTGCGCGACAGGATGAGAGAATCCAAGTGACAGATTCAGCGTATCGCCAGCAGCTTGTGCACGATAACCGACGCCCACCAGGGTCAGCTTGCGCTCGAAACCCTTGCTCACACCATTCATCATGTTTGCCAACAGGGCGCGTATCGTGCCGGACATCGCATTGGCCTGGGCAGATTCACCGACAGCCTTGCAAAGCAACTGATCGCCTTCGCGCACCACGGTAACTTCGCCCTTAAGAACTTGCGTAAGTGAACCCAACGGGCCCTTTACGGAGATCTTGTCTGCAGCCAGGGTGACTTCCACACCGGCCGGCACCACAACTGGATTCTTACCAACTCTAGACATATCCCCCCCTTACGCCACGATGCACAGCACTTCGCCGCCGATACCGTTGGCACGTGCTTTGTGGTCTGTCATCAAGCCCTTGGACGTGGACACGATCGCGATACCCATACCGTTCATCACGTGAGGGATATCTTCGCTGCCCTTGTACACACGCAGGCCGGGACGGCTCACGCGCTGGATCTTTTCGATCACAGGACGATCAGCGTAATACTTCAAACCGATTTCCAGCATCGGCTTGCCGTCGTTTTCCATGACTTTGAAGCCATCGACATAGCCTTCATCCTGCAGAACCTTGGCGATTGCAGCCTTGATCTTGGATGATGGCATTGCCACGATTGTTTTTTCCGCCATTTGCGCGTTACGAATACGCGTCAACATATCGGCGATAGGATCACTCATGCTCATAAATTCACCCTTACCAGCTTGCCTTGACTACACCAGGGATCTCGCCGCGCATTGCGTATTCACGCAATTTGATGCGGCCCAGACCGAACTTGCTGAAGGTGCCACGTGGGCGACCAGTCAGCGCGCAACGATTACGCAAACGCACCGGGCTGGAATCACGAGGCAGCGCCTGCAGTTTTTGACGAGCAGCAAAACGCTCTTCATCGCTCAGCGACATATTTGTCGCGATTGCCAACAGCTCGGCACGCTTCCCAGCGAATTTCTTCACTGCGTCGCGGCGTTTCTGTTCGCGGTTAATCAAAGCTGTTTTAGCCATATCACCCTCAGTTCTTCAATGGGAATTTGAAAGCCATCAGAAGCGCACGCGCTTCTTCGTCGGTCTTCGCAGTCGTTGTGATCGTGATGTTCATGCCACGCAGAGCGTCGATCTTGTCGTACTCGATCTCCGGGAAGATGATCTGCTCTTTGATACCCATGTTGTAATTGCCACGGCCATCAAAAGACTTGCCCGAAATACCACGGAAGTCGCGAATACGAGGAATCGCAACTGTAACCAGGCGATCCATGAATTCGAACATGCGTTCGCGGCGCAGCGTTACTTTGCAGCCGACCGGATAGTTCTCGCGGATCTTGAAACCGGCGATGGATTTCTTGGACTTGGTCACGACAGGCTTCTGGCCTGCAATCTTGGTCATGTCGCTAACCGCGTGATCCATCACCTTCTTGTCGGCAACCGCTTCGCCCACACCCATATTCAGGGTGATCTTCTCGATGCGCGGCACTTCCATGACAGACTTGTAGCCGAACTGCTTCATCAGCTGCGGCGCCACGGTCTCTTTATAGAACTGATTAAAACGAGCCATGCTCATACCCCTTATGCAATCACTTCGCCGCTGGACTTGAAGATGCGCACTTTGCGCCCGTCTTCCAGCTGCTTGATACCAACACGATCCGCCTTTTTGGTAGCCGCATTAAAGATGGCCACATTGGAGATGTGCATCGGCTTCTCGATCTCGACGATACCGCCCGAGGTCCCTTTCATGGGATTCGGCTTCTGGTGCTTCTTGACCTTGTTGATGCCCGACACCACCACGTAGTCATCAGCCACCTTCATAACGCTACCGCGATTGCCCTTATCCTTGCCGGCGATCACGATCACATCATCATCTTTTTTAATCTTGCGCATGATTTTTCCTTATCCTTCCCTTACAGCACTTCAGGCGCCAGGGAAACGATCTTCATGAACTTCTCGTTACGCAATTCACGCGTAACCGGCCCGAAGATGCGTGTGCCGATCGGCTCCAGCTTGTTGTTCAGCAGAACTGCAGCGTTGCCATCGAACTTGATCAGAGAGCCGTCAGTGCGACGAACACCCTTGGCTGTGCGAACGACCACTGCACTGTAGACTTCGCCTTTTTTGACGCGCGAACGCGGCGCAGCATCCTTGATGCTGACCTTGATCACATCGCCCACGCCGGCATAACGACGCTTGGAACCACCCAACACCTTGATGCACATAACCGAGCGTGCGCCAGTGTTGTCAGCCACATTCAAAACAGACTGCATTTGTATCATTTTTTAATCTCCAACTTATTCCGCCTGCGGCGGCTAGTTTTGGAACCCGTTCGGGTTAGGCCGCCGCAAGCGACGGTGAAACGAAGCCGCGCATTCTAGTCAGACTTGCGCCTTTGCGCAAGCATAATTTTCAATTACGCAACCGCGGACTCATCAATCAGCCTTGGCAACACGCCATGTCTTGGTCTTGGACATAGGGCGCATCTCCTCGATAGTCACCATATCGCCCTCATTGCAAGCATTGTTCTCGTCATGAGCGTGGTATTTCTTGGAGACGCGAACGACCTTGCCCAGCACAGGGTGCTTCACCTTGCGCTCAACCAGGACCGTGACGGTCTTGTCCATTTTGTTGCTGACGACTGTGCCGGTCAGGGCGCGTTTCAGATTAGCTGCACTCATTGCTGCACACCTTTTTCTGTCAATACGGTTTTCACACGCGCGATGTCACGGCGCACCTTTTTCAACTGGCTGGTATTGCTCAGTTGCTGTGTTGCAAGTTGCATGCGCAGGCCGAACTGCGCCTTGCTCAAAGACATCAGCTCTTCATGCAACTCGGCAACGGATTTGCTCTTCAGTTCACTAGCATTCATGATCACGCTCCTACCTGTCTGACAACGAAAGTCGTCTCAAGCGGCAGCTTTGCTGATGCCAGCTTGAACGCTTCACGCGCCAATGTTTCTGCCACACCGTCCATCTCGTACAGCATCTTGCCCGGCTGGATCTCGGCTACGTAGTACTCCGGATTTCCTTTACCGTTACCCATACGCACTTCTGCAGGCTTCTTGGAGATCGGCTTGTCCGGGAATACGCGGATCCAGATACGACCACCACGCTTGATGTGACGCGTCATGGCACGACGGGCTGCTTCGATCTGACGAGCAGTCAGACGGCCGCGGCCCACGGCCTTAAGACCGAACTCGCCGAAACTCACCTTGTTGCCGCGCGTTGCGATGCCGGTGTTACGGCCTTTCTGCTCCTTGCGGTACTTTCTTCTAGCTGGCTGTAGCATGTTTTGCTCCCGACTTTCTTACTTTCTTTTCTGGCTCGGCAACAGCGGGAGCAGCGACTTCCTGCTGACCAGTCTGGTCACCCTTGTATACCCACACCTTGACGCCGATGATGCCGTAGGTTGTCTTCGCTTCGGCAAAGCCGTAGTCGATATCGGCACGCAGTGTGTGCAATGGCACACGGCCTTCGCGATACCACTCGGTACGCGCGATCTCGATACCATTCAGACGGCCTGCACTCATGATCTTGATGCCCTGAGCACCCAGACGCATAGCGTTTTGCATGGCACGCTTCATGGCGCGACGGAACATGATGCGTTTCTCGAGCTGCTGAGTGATGGACTCGGCGATCAACTGCGCGTCCACTTCCGGCTTGCGAACTTCCTCGATATTCAAACCAACATCAGGCAGACCCATGCGCTTGCGCAATTCGACGCGCAATTTTTCGATGTCTTCGCCCTTCTTGCCGATCACCACACCAGGACGAGCCGTGTAGATAGTGATCTTGGCGTTCTTGGCAGGACGCTCGATGATGATTCTGGAGACGCCGGCACCAGCCAGCTTCTTCTTCAGATAATCACGCACTTCGATGTCTTTATGCAGCAGATCAGCGAAGTTCTTGCTGTTGGAATACCACTTGGACGACCAGTTCTTAGTGACACTCAAGCGGAAACCAATCGGATGAATTTTCTGACCCATGCTTAGCTCCCGACGGTGATCGTAATGTGGCAAGTCTGCTTCTCGATGCTTGTTCCACGGCCTTTGGCGCGGGGAATCATGCGCTTGAGGGAAGCACCTTTGTCCACGTAGATGGTAGAAACCTTCAATTCATCGATGTCCGCGCCGTCGTTATGCTCGGCATTGGCGATCGCTGAATCCAGCGCCTTCTTGATGATGGCGCCGCCCTTTTTTGGGCTGAAAGTCAAAATGTTCAAGGCTTGCGCGACAGGCAGACCACGAATCTGGTCAGCGACCAGACGCGCCTTCTGCGCCGACAAACGTACACCCCGGATGACTGCTGTTGTACTCATCATCTCTCCTTATTTCTTCGCTTTTTTGTCAGCGACGTGGCCCTTGAAGGTACGCGTCAGCGAAAATTCGCCCAGCTTGTGACCAACCATGTTCTCGGAGATATATACCGGAACATGCGCCTTGCCGTTGTGAACGGCGATCGTGAGACCGACGAACTCGGGCAACACCGTCGAGCGGCGGGACCAGGTCTTGACCGGGCGCTTGTCATTGGTTGCGCGGACCGTCTCGACCTTCTTAATCAGGTGCAGATCGACGAAAGGACCTTTTTTAATTGAACGTGCCATTCTGATTTACCCCTTAAGCCTTGAAGCGACGACGCACGATCATATTCGTAGTGCGCTTGTTGCTACGTGTACGGTAGCCCTTGGCCGGCGTGCCCCATGGGCTGACCGGATGACGACCCGCAGCAGTCTTGCCTTCACCACCACCGTGCGGGTGGTCGACCGGGTTCATCACCACGCCGCGAACCGTCGGACGAATACCGCGCCAGCGATTTGCACCGGCCTTGCCGATGGAACGCAGGCTATGCTCGGAGTTGCCCACTTCGCCCAATGTCGCTTTGCAGTCGATGTGGACCTTGCGGATCTCACCGGAGCGCAGGCGCAACTGCGCATAGCTACCTTCACGGGCCAGCAGTTGCACTGCCGCGCCGGCGGAGCGCGCCAATTGCGCACCCTTGCCCGGCAGCATCTCGATCGCGTGTATGGTCGAGCCCACCGGGATATTGCGCAACGGCAGCGCATTACCCGCTTTGATCGGGGCTTCAGATCCGCTGATCAGTTCGGCACCAGCAGAGATACCCTTGGGAGCGATGATGTAACGACGCTCGCCATCCGCGTACAGCAACAGCGCCAAATGCGCAGTGCGGTTCGGATCGTATTCCAGACGTTCAACTTTGGCCGGAATGCCATCCTTGTTACGCTTGAAGTCAACCAAACGATAATGCTTCTTGTGTCCACCACCCATGTGACGGGTAGTGATATGACCATTGTTGTTACGACCTGCGGTACGCGTCTTCTTTTCCAGCAAGGCTGCAACAGGCTTACCCTTGTGCAATTCCTTGTTGACCACACGCACTACCGAACGTGTACCAGGCGATGTAGGTTTGAGTTTAATCAGTGCCATGTTTTACCCCTGCTCACTTGCGGCAAAGTTGATCTCCTGACCGGCAGCCAGACAAACATAGGCTTTCTTCCAGTCTTTGCGGCTGCCCATGAATCGGCCAAAGCGCTTTTGCTTGCCCTTCACATTGCTGATCTGCACGCTATCAACGGTCACATTGAACAACTTCTCGACTGCCGCCTTGACTTCAGGCTTGGTGGCGTCGGAAGCCACACGGAAAATGACCTGCTCGTTCTTCTCTGCAACGAACGTGGCCTTTTCAGAGATCTGCGGCGCCAGCAGAATGTGCAACAGACGCTCTTCGATGTTCTTGGTCGTCATGCCAGCATCTCCTCAATTTTGGCGATCGCACTGCGCGTAACCAGCACGTTCGGGAAACGAACCAGACTGACTGGGTCGGCCTGATGCACTTCAACCACCAGCACGTTAGGCAGGTTGCGCGAAGCCAGATACATATTTTCGTCGATGTTGTCAGTGATGATCATGACGCGAGCATCTTTCAGCCCCATGTCATTGATCTTCGCTGCCAGCAGCTTGGTCTTGGGTGCGTCGACGGACAGTGCATCCAACACGCTCAGACGGCCTTCGCTGACCAACTTCGAGAAGATCGACGCCAAACCGGCGCGATACATCTTGCGGTTGATCTTGTGCGAATAGTTCTGATCGGGCTGATTCGGGAAAATCTTACCACCACCGCGCCACAACGGGCTGGAGGCACGACCGGCACGGGCACGACCCGTACCTTTTTGCGCGAATGGCTTGTGCGTAGACTTTGCGATCTCGCTACGACCCTTTTGCTTGCTGTTTGCAGAGCGGGCGTTCGCCTGATATGCAACCACCAACTGGTGAACTAGCGCTTCGTTGTACTCGCGACCGAACAGGTCGTCAGAAGCATTCATGCTCTTGCCGGCCTTGCCGTTTTCGTTGATAACCTTGAGTTCCATTATGCCCCCGCCTTCACTGCCGGGCGTACGATCACATCGCCGCCTGGCGCGCCCGGAACGGCACCGCGCACCAGCAACAACTGGCGCTCGGCATCGATACGAACGATCTGGAGATTTTGAACAGTGCGCTGCACGTCACCGAGGTGACCGGTCATGCGCTTACCAGGGAACACGCGACCGGGATCCTGCGCCATACCGATAGAACCCGGTACGTTGTGCGACTTGGAGTTACCGTGCGTTGCGCGACCGGACTTGAAGTGATGGCGCTTGATGGTACCGGCATAACCTTTACCGATAGTCACGCCCGTCACATCAACCTTCTGGCCGACCTGGAACAGATCGATACCCACGCTACCGCCGACCGTCAGGCTGGCAAGTTGCTCGGGCGATGCTGTGAATTCTTTAAGGATGCTACCCGCCTCAACGCCCGCCTTGGCGAAATGCCCGGCAGCCGCCTTGGTCACGCGGCTGGCGCGGCGCGTACCGAACGCGACCTGCACAGCACTGTAACCATCAGTGGGAGCGGTTTTGATCTGGGTGACACGATTATTGGACACGTCCAGCACAGTCACCGGCAACGATGAACCATCGTCGGTGAAAATGCGGGTCATGCCAATCTTGCGACCGACAAGTCCTAAGCTCATTTTATTTCCTTTTATTAAGGGGCTGACTTCAATTGGTCAGCCGATTCAACTACCAATACTGCTACTGCAAATACTGCGATTACTGCAACTTGATCTCAACATCCACGCCAGCCGGCAGATCCAGCTTCATCAGCGCATCCACAGTCTTGTCTGTAGGGTCGATGATGTCCATCAGGCGCAGATGGGTACGAATCTCGAATTGATCGCGCGAAGTCTTATTCACGTGCGGGGAACGCAGCACGTCGAAGCGCTCGATCTTGGTCGGCAACGGAACCGGGCCTTTTACCACAGCGCCTGTGCGCTTGGCCGTGTCCACGATCTGCAGGGCAGATTGGTCGATCAGACGATAGTCGAACGCCTTCAGGCGAATGCGAATTTTTTGACTTTGCATAATCTTCTCTTGCATCTATGCGGCATAGCCGCTGGTTTAAAGAACGAAATTCGCGTGGACCTACCACGCGAGGGCGCGCATTGTATGCTTACTCGATACTCTTTGCAACAGAACAATGGAACGTGCGGTCACGCACGTTCCATTGTTCTTGTTTCTTAGCCTATTACTCAAGAACCTTGGCAACCACACCGGCGCCGACGGTACGACCGCCTTCGCGGATCGCGAAGCGCAGACCTTCTTCCATCGCGATCGGGTTGATCAGGTTCACTGTGATCGATACGTTGTCACCAGGCATCACCATCTCGGTGCCG
>VMTA01000009.1 GCA_013791855.1 Sideroxydans sp. | reverse complement strand
CCCTGCATCTGCAGTTCAAGGCCGGGGATCGCGACTATGAGCGCCGCTTCGGCGAAGACAACTACCCGACCTCGCTGGCCCTGACCGGACACGGCGTGACCCGGCAACGCATCAAGCCGCTCGATTTGACGCTGAATTTTCAGCACGCCGAGCAAGCACTGATGACCATCGGCAGCGACAGGCAGGCTGTGGACTACACCACCGAAAGCATCAGCCCTGCCGGAATCGTCACACCGCAGAACGACGTCACGGCGACCTCACAGGGACTCTATGTGCAGGAGAAACTGCAACTGGGCGACTGGGTGTTGCGCGGCGGCCTGCGCCACAACACCATAGACCATCGTTATGCGCTGCTCGGCGGTGCCGTTCCCGCCACGGCCAGCGCCTCATGGAGCAAGAAGCTGTGGAGCCTCGGCGCGCGTTACAACACCTCGCCCTCCCTCTCGATCTATACCAATGCCGGTAGCAGCTTCATGCCCCCGGCAGCCAAGCAGATCGGCGGCACCACCGTCAGCGGCGCAGGACAACTGGCCAATCCGGCGCTGAGTCCGGAGAACGGCATCGGCGAGGACCTCGGTATCGACTGGCAAATCGCAGCGCCAACCAAACTGGGGATGCGCGTCTTTTTCAACAAAGTCTCCAACGCCATCGTGGATGAGGTGGTCAGCACCGCCCCATCACAGACCCGCGCCATGAACACCGGTAGCGCCAGCGCGAGAGGGGTAGAGTTCGATCTCGACCACCATGTCTCCGACACCACCCGCTGGTTCGCCAACATGACCTTCTCCCGTACCCGCGTCGACAATCCTGCCATCGTCAACCAGGACGGCACGGAGATCCCCTTCGCACCGGACCGGGTCGCCAATCTTGGCGTGCATAGCGAGTTCGCCGGTGAGGTCAGGGTCGCAGCCTTCTATCACTGGGTCGGCAACTACTGGGACAGCACATCACGCAGCAGCCGTCTGCCCTATGGCGGTTACGGGGTGCTCAATATGCGTATCCAGAAAGCGATACGGCAGGACATCGGCGTATTCGTCGACCTGAACAACCTGGTCGACCGTCGCTTTGACATGCCCTGGGGGTTCCGCGACCCGGGCTTCAATGCCTTCGCTGGACTGGATGTGACGTTCTGAACGATGCCTTTGTCCTGCATGCACAAACCGCTGACACATGGATTTCTGGCCGTTTTACTGCTGAGCCTCGGCATCTGTCTCATACCGACGGTTCATGCCGACGAGGAACTGGAAGACAAGGTGAAGGCCGCCTACCTGTTCCATCTGGTGAAATTCGTCGACTGGCCCGGCCTGCCGCCGGACGAGCTGCGCATCTGCGTATATGGCAGCAAATCCATGGCCGACTTGATGGGGGAACTCTCGAATCGCAAGGTCAAGGAGCGAACGCTCAAGATCGATGCGAACGACCCGTCAGACCCGTCGCGCTGTCAGGTGGTGTTCATCGGCCGCACGGAAAAAAGGTGGCACAGCCTTCTGGAGAAGACCGCAGGATTGCCTATCCTCACAGTCAGCGACCACGACGGTTTCGCCCGTCGGGGCGGCATGGTCGGATTCTATGCTGATGGCGGGAAGATCAGACTTGAGATCAATCCGGGCGTGACACACAAAGCGAACCTCAGGCTCAGTTCAAAACTGCTGGAACTGGCTCGTACCGTTCCGGCGGCGAAGGAGTGACGAACATGCGCAGCTGGCTGAAGAACCTGCCGATCAAGAACAAGCTGATCGTGATCATCCTGATCTGCAGTGCCATTGCACTGATGCTGGAAGCCTTGGGCTACATCGTCTATGAAAGGAAGCGCGTCAGGGAAGACATGCTGCGCGACCTGACTTCGGTCGCGCGTATCGTCGCCGACCGCAGCACCGCCGCGCTCGCTTTCAACGACAACAAGGTCGCACTGGAGACGCTCGCCGCACTCAAGGCCAAGCGCAACATCACCGCCGCTGCGATCTACGACGAGTCAGGCAAGGTGTTCGCGCGTTATGACAGCGGCGAAGACCAGCCCTACCCCTTCCCAGACGAAAGCAGTCTGGCCGGCAGCATCCGCGAGGAAGGGCAATATGTGCATATGGTCGAACCCATCCTCATGGACGGCATACCGCTTGGGAACGTATTCATCCGTGCCAGCCTGCGCGAGCTGGACCAGATGTGGCAGAACTTCCTCGTCATCACGGCATTGATCGCACTGTTCACCGTATTCATCACCCTGTTCCTGGCCAGCCGTCTGCAGCGACTGGTCTCCGGCCCGCTGGAACAGCTGACCGGAACAGCATTGCAGATCGGCGAACACAAGGACTACAGCCTGCGCGCCACACAGGAGGGGCGCGACGAGGTCGGCGCACTGGTCACAGCCTTCAACGGCATGCTGGAGACCATCGAAAGCCGCAACCGGGAACTGCTGCTCGCCAACCAGCGGTTGGCAGACAGCGAAGGAGAACTGCGGACAGTCAACGACGATCTGGAACAGCGTGTCAGAGACCGGACGGCGGAGATGCAGGCGCTGTTCGACTCTGCCAGCGTCGGTATCGTACTGGCGAAGAACAGCATCATCAGCAGTTGCAACCGGCGTATGGACCAGTTGTTCGGTTATGCCACCGGCGAACAGGTCGGCCAGTCGGCGCGCATCTGGTACATCGACGAGGAAGCCTATCTGGCCTCCGGCGAGGCGATGTATGCACAGATAGCGCGCGGCGAGACCTACGCCTGCTAACAGCAGATTGTTCTCAAGGACGTCAGCCGCTTCTGGCTGCGCATGGCGGTGCATGCCATCGACCCGGCCGATCTGGACAGGGGGGTGGTCAGCGTGATGCAGGACATCACCGAAACCCGCCAGATGCAACAGGAGATCCAACGTCAGGTCACGCTGATGCAGGCGCTGATCGATACCATCCCCAACCCCATCTTCTACAAGAATGCCGACACCCGCTTCTTCGGTTGCAACAAGGCCTACGAGCAAGTGTTCGGCACCCTCCGCGAGCAGTTCGTCGGCAAGCGCGTGCTCGATCTCGATTATCTGCCGGAGCAGGACCGCCTCGCCTACCAGGCCGAGGACGAGGAAGTGATCGCGAGTGCCGGTAGCCGCTCGCGCGAATTGCCCATGACCTTCGCCGACGGCAAGACGCACGACACGCTGTATTCAGTGACCGGCTTCGCCAACCACGACGGCACACCGGGCGGGCTGGTCGGCCTGATCGTGGACATCACCCCGCTCAAATCAGCCGAGCGCGAGGCGCAACAGGCGCGCGCCACCGCGGAAGCGGCAACCGCAGCCAAAGCCGAATTCCTCGCCAACATGAGCCACGAGATCCGCACCCCGATGAACGCCATCCTCGGCATGCTCTACCTCGCACTGAAGACCGAGCTCGCTCCCAACCAGCGCAACTACCTGAGCAAGGCGCAGAACGCCGCCAGTGCCCTGCTCGGCATCATCAACGACATCCTCGACTTCTCCAAAGTCGAGGCGGGCAAGCTGGACATCGAGCAGACCGAGTTCGGACTCGATACTGTGCTGGAACAGCTCAAGGACACCATCGGCATGCAGGCCGAACAGAAAGGCATCGAGTTCCTCATCCGCTATGACGTGAACATCCCCTACCGCCTGATCGGCGATCCGCTGCGCCTCGGCCAGGTGCTGCTCAATCTGTGCAGCAACGCGGTGAAGTTCACCGACGAGGGCGAAGTCGAGCTTGCCTTCCAGAGCCTGAACGCCGACAGCAAGGAGCTGACCCTGCAGATCTCGGTGCGCGACACCGGCATCGGCATGGCGAAAGAGGTGCAGTCGCTGCTGTTCAACAAGTTCACCCAGGCCGACCAGTCCACCACGCGCCGCTTCGGTGGCACCGGTCTTGGCTTGGCGATCTGCAAATACTTGGTCGAGCTGATGGGTGGTCGCATCTGGATCGAGGATTCACAGCCGGGCAAAGGCACCACCATGTGTTGCACGATCAAGCTGCAGGTTGCGCAACAGGCGCAGGCGCACCGCCTCGAACTGGTGGAACAGGCCGGTCCGTTGCTGGAAGGTATCCGCGTGCTGGTCGTCGACGACAACGAGGTCTCGCGCGAGATCCTCGCCGAGATGCTGCGTTACTTCCGTCTCGATGTGAAGGTCGCCGCCGCCGGCATGCAGGCCATCGACCTGCTGGAGACCGCGACCGACAAGCCCTTCGATCTGGTGCTGATGGATTGGCGCATGCCCGGCATGAACGGTGACGAGGTCGCGCGCCGTATCCATGCCGACATCGCCATCCCGCATCAGCCCAAGATCGTGATGGTCACCGCCTATGGCCGCGAGGACGTGATCCGGCTGGCCGACCATGCCGGGGTGGACGGCTTCCTAGTCAAGCCGGTCTCGCCCTCCACCCTGCTCGACACCATCCTGTCGGTGCTGGGACGAGGCAGGATATTGAGTGCGGAAAGAAGGGAGCAGGCGGACAGGCATACCGATATCGCCGCGGATTTCGGCGGTGCCCATCTGCTACTGGTGGAAGACAACGAGATTAACCGCGAATTCGCCACCGAACTGCTGCGCAGCATGAACGTCAGCGTGGACGAGGCTGTGAACGGCGAAGAAGCGGTGAAGATGGTCCAGCAGCGGGACTACGATGCCGTGCTGATGGACATCCAGATGCCGGTGCTGGACGGACTCGAAGCGGCGCGCCGCATCCGCGCTCTGGCTAATCGGGCGGAAGGCCAAAGATTTGCCGACCTCCCCATCATCGCAATGACCGCACTGGCAATGGCGCAGGACGCAGAGCGCAGCCAGCAGGCCGGCATGAACGACCACATCACCAAGCCGGTTGCGCCAGACCGGCTGATGGAGACATTGCGGAAATGGCTGCCGAAGCGGCACGGTGAAGGCAGCGCTGCCGCGACGGCTGTACGCACCCCGGCCACACCGGGCTATCCCGCCGACTTGCTCGCGCTGAAGAGTGTCGATGCCGCGCAGGGCATACGCCGCATCGGCGGCAAGGCCGAGGCCTATCGCAAGCAACTGTTGCGTTTCCGCGAGCACTACGCGAACGCTGCAGACGAACTGCAAAGACTGGCCACGGAAAACGGCAGCAAGGCTGCAGAGGAATATTGTCACGCGCTCAAGGGAGTCTGTGGCAATCTGGGGGCGGACGAATTGTTCGCACTGACAACCGCGATCGACGGCCTGCTCAAACAGGACCGCCCTCCCGAAGCCGCCCTGTTCGAGCAGATGCGCGAGGCTTTGCGGCAGCTCACGCTCGAGATCGACAGCCTCAAGGCAACCCCGCCCGCGACGATCACGGCGACAAGACAGTTGTCGCGCGACGAGACGCTGGCCAAGCTGGCCGCGCTGGCCATGTTGCTGGAGAACGATCTGGGGGTGGCTGATGCACTGCTGACCGAATTGCGCGCCGGTATCGTCGAAGCCGACGCGGCGGCGTTTATCAGGCAGATCGCGGCCAGTATCGACGTGTTCGCCATCGACGAAGCGCAGACCCGCATCCAGAGTCTGCGCGAACACCTGAGCAGGACAGCTTGATATGGAAACGAACATGACAGAGAACGACAGACCCAAGATCCTCATCGTCGACGACGTGAACGAGAACCTTCACGTGATGATGAACATCCTGCGCGACAGCTATGCCATCGTCGCCGCCACCAGCGGTAGCAAAGCGCTTGAACTGGCCGAACGCAGCCCGCCTCCCGACCTGATCCTGCTCGACATCAAGATGCCGGAAATGGACGGCTACGAGGTCCTGCATAGACTGAAGTCCACACCCGCAACCGCCGACATCCCGGTCATCTTCGTTACCGCCCTGTCCGAATCGACCGACGAGGCCAAGGGTCTGAAGATGGGCGCGGCGGATTACATCACCAAACCCGTCAATCCCGACCTGCTCAAACTGCGCGTGCTGACGCAACTGGAACTGCACCGCTACCGCAGGAAACCGAAGCTGACCGACACCCGGACAGGCGGCGTAACCAGCGTCTCGCCCTGCATCCTGGTGGTGGATGATGTGCCGGAGAACATCCATGAATTAATCAGTGTGCTGACCGACGAATATCGCATCGTCGTCGCCAACAACGGCCCCAAGGCGATCGAGCAGGTGCTGGGCAACACACCGCCCGACCTGATCCTGCTCGACATCATGATGCCGGAGATGGACGGCTACGAGGTCTGCCGCCGCATCAAGGCCACCGCCGAGGGCAACCGCATCCCCATCATCTTCGTCAGCGTGGTCGACAGCACCATGGACAAGGTCAAGGCCTTCTCCATCGGCGCGGCGGATTACATCACCAAGCCGTTCGACATCGACGAGGTGCGCGCACGCGTGCACACCCATCTGGAGTTGAGTCTGTTGCACCGATATTTCGAGCAACAGGTCGAACAGCGCACCACCTCCCTGCGCGATGCCAACATCGAACTGCGCGAGAGCCGCGAAAAATACCGCGTGCTGACCGAGAGTATCAACGACGTGATCTGGGCGGTGGATGCGGAGACCCTGCGTTTTCTCTATGTCAGCCCGTCCATCACCACCTTGAGCGGCTATACGCCGGACGAGATCATGGCCGGCCCGTTCGAGACGCTGTTGCACCCTGACAAGGCTGAGCGGATCAAGGCGAACATCTCCCGGCATCTGGCCGCTTTCAAAGACGGCAGCAAGGATCCCGGCCATTTCCGCACCGAAGAGATCGAGCTGTCCTGCAAGGACGGCAGCAAGGTGTGGACCGAGATCGTTACCAACTTCTATTCGAATGCACAGAACGGCCGCGTGGAGATCCTCGGCGTCACCCGTAACATCAACGAACGAAAAAAGGCCGAAGAACGCATCCGCTTCCTGGCGAACTTCGACCACCTCACCGGCCTGCCCAACCGCGCCGAGCTGCAGGAACACTTTCTGCACGCGCTGGAACAATCCCGGCGCAATAGCAAGCATCTGGCACTGATGTATCTTGACCTCGACCATTTCAAGAACATCAACGACACGCTGGGACATACCTTTGGCGACCAGTTGCTGCTGGAGGTCGCCAAACGCGTACGCGCCTTCATCCACGAGGAGGACACTGTATCGCGTCAGGGTGGCGACGAGTTCATCCTGGTGTTTCCGGATATGAACGAGGATGGTGCCGCGCGCATGGCGAGCGCGCTGATCGAGAACATCGCCCTGCCATTCGAGATCGAAGGTCAGGAGATCATCATCACCCCGTCGATCGGTATCGCCATCTATCCGAACGACGGAGAAGACTTCGAAGTGCTGCTGAAGAACGCCGATACCGCCATGTACCGCGTCAAACAGGACAGTCACAACGATTTCCGTTTCTTCGCGATGGAGATGCAGGCCCATTCCGCCCGCACCCTGCTGTTGAGCAACGCCATGCGCCATGCGCTGTCGCGCAACCAGTTGCAGCTGCACTACCAGCCGCAGGTCAGCCTGAAGGACGGCAAGGTCGTCGGCGCCGAAGCCCTGCTGCGCTGGATGCATCCGGAACTGGGCACGATCTCGCCTGCCGAGTTCATCCCCATCGCGGAAGAAAGCGGGCAGATCGTGCAGATCGGAGAATGGGT
The DNA here is from genome assembly GCA_013791855.1 of Sideroxydans sp. Taxonomy (GTDB): domain Bacteria; phylum Pseudomonadota; class Gammaproteobacteria; order Burkholderiales; family Gallionellaceae; genus Sideroxyarcus. The sequence continues at coordinate 91,936 of VMTA01000009.1, read as the reverse complement.
GTTGCGTACTGCGGTCAGGCAGCAGAAAGATTGGTTGGATCTGGGCCTGCCTCCGATAGTGATGGCGGTCAACCTGTCCGCCACGCAATTCCGCCATCCCAACCTGCCGGAACTGGTCAGCGGCATCCTAGCCGAAGTCGGCCTGCCGCCCCAACATCTGGAACTGGAGCTGACGGAGGCAGTCACCATGGACGACCCGCAGGCGGCGATCATGATGATGGACAAATTGCACGAATGTGGCATCCGCATGTCCATCGACGATTTCGGCACCGGATATTCCTCGTTGAGCTATCTGAAGCGCTTCAAAGTCTACAAACTCAAGATCGACCAGTCCTTCGTGCGCGACATCACCACCGACCCGGATGACAAAGCTATCGTCACCGCCATCATCAACATGGCCAGCAGCCTGGGCATGCAGACCATCGCGGAAGGTGTGGAAACAGCCAGCCAGCTGGAATATCTGCGTTCACAGGGGTGCAACGAGGTGCAGGGCTACTACTACAGCAAGCCGCTGCCAGCCGCACAGTTCGAAAGCTTCCTGCGCAAGAACGCTTAGTCCCCGGCAGGTTTTTCTGTGTACACCCTGCCTGACAGCAGCGTGGCCGACACGATGAGTGCCGCGCCTATCCATTCACGCATTGTCATCGTCTCTTCCGCCAGCACCCAGGATGCCAAGGCCGCCACCACCAGTTCGAACAGGAACAGCACCACAGCACGATTGGCGGGGATATGTGTGACGCCATATTGCACGGCGAAGCTGGTCGCGCACAGTACCAGTCCCATCAACAGCAACAAACCCCAGAAACCGGCCGAGACAGTCGTCAGTTGCTGAGACATGCCCCCCTGCCACCACAGGAAAGGCAGGGTCAACACCAATGTACCCAACCAGAGGCTGAATGACTTGACCTCCACCGACAGGTGGGAAGAACGGCGCGAGACGACATTGGAGAGCGCGAACCCCATGCCGGCCGTCAGACCCAGCCATTCCGAGACGTTCTGCGGGAACGGCAGCCCGACCTCCGGTTTCCACAGCATGACCAATGCGCCCCCCAGCGACAGCAACACGATGGCGTAGCCATAGCGATCCAGTCGTTCACCCAGCAACCAGTAGGAGAACAGGATGGTCCACACCGGCGCGAGGTAGAACAGCAACAGCACGCGCATCACCTCGCCATGCAGCATGCCCAGCACGTAACCCAGATTCGCCCATCCGGCGCTGAACACCAGCAGCAAGGCCCAGCCTCCCAGCGTGTGTCGTTCCCGCCAGAGTCGCGGCAGGATGAAGACACCGCATAGCATGGCAAAACCGTAGGTCAGCGCCGTCGCCAGCGCACCGGATATCCCCGCGTCCTGCAACACCCGGTAGGGATACCAGATCAATCCCCACACCAGCGCACCGCTCAACAAGCCTGCGACCGGCACGACATTTCTTTTTGTTGGCACTCGCCCGACCTTTATAATGCGCGCTCTTTCGAGCATCGAATTTGAAGATGAATCCCGACCTGCAGAAACTCCATCCCTACCCGTTCCAGAAACTCGCCAAACTGTTCGGTGAAGTCACTGCCAATGCAGCGCTCAAACCCATCAGTCTGCATATCGGCGAACCCAAGCATGCCACGCCGCAGTTCATCAAGGACGCGCTGATCGACGGCTTGGACGGTCTGGCAAATTATCCCACAACAGTGGGAAGTGAAGCGTTGCGAAACACCATCGCGCACTGGCTGCAGCAACGCTATGACATTCCGGCTCCCGATGCCAAGACACAAGTCTTGCCGGTAAACGGTAGCCGCGAAGCCTTGTTCGCTTTCGCACAGGCCGTGATCGACTGCAGCAAGCCCGATCCGGTGGTGGTCTGCCCCAACCCTTTCTACCAGATCTACGAAGGTGCCGCCCTTCTGGGTGGTGCCACACCCCACTTCCTCAATACGCTGTCTGAAGATAACTACGCGCTGAACTTCGCCCAGTTGAGCGAAGCTGTCTGGCAGCGCACGCAATTGATCTACGTCTGCTCGCCGGGCAACCCGAACGGACGCGTGATGCCGTTGGCCGAATGGCAGACCCTGTTCGAGATGAGCGACCGCTACGGCTTCGTGATCGCCGCCGACGAATGCTATTCAGAGATCTACTTCGGCGAGGACAAGCCGCTCGGCGCGCTGCAGGCGGCCCGACAACTGGGACGCGGCGACTACAAGAATCTGGTGGTGTTCTCCAGCCTGTCCAAACGTTCCAACGTGCCTGGACTGCGTTCCGGCTTCGTCGCAGGCGATGCCGCCGTGCTGGAGAAATTCGCGCTGTATCGCACCTATCACGGCTGCGCGATGAATCCCGCTGTGCAGGCCGCCACCATCGCCGCGTGGAACGATGAAGCACATGTGGTCGAGAACCGTCGGCTGTATGCCGCCAAGTTTGAACTGGCTATCCGGGAACTCAGCACGATATTGCCGGTGCGCAAACCGGATGCGGGTTTCTACCTCTGGGTACAGACGCCCATCGCAGACACTGCCTACGCGCAACAGCTCTACCGCGACTATAATGTGTCCGTGTTGCCCGGCAGCTTCCTGGCACGCGAAGCGCACGGCATCAATCCCGGCGCGAATTTCATCCGTCTGGCGCTGGTCGCCGGGCTGGAAGAGACACAGGAAGCCGTACGCCGCATCGCCGAATTCACCAATAAACTTAACTAGGAAAAACCATGCCTCAATTGCAAGCCATCATCGAAGAAGCCTTTGAACGCCGCGCCGAGATCACCCCGCGCAATGTCGACGCCCAACTCAAGGAGGCGATCAACACCGTCATCGAATATCTGGATCAGGGCAAGCTGCGCGTGGCCGAGAAGATCAACGGCCAGTGGGTCACCCATCAGTGGCTAAAGAAGGCGGTGCTGTTGTCATTCCGTATCGAGGACAACGCCTTCATCAAAGGTGGCTTCACCAACTATTTCGACAAAGTGCCTTCCAAGTTCGCCGACTACAACTCCAAGGAATTCCGCGAAGGCGGCTTCCGCGTGGTGCCGCCGGCTGCCGCGCGTCGCGGTGTGTATATCGCCAAGAACGTGGTGTTGATGCCTTCCTACTGCAACATCGGCGCATACGTCGATGAGGGCACCATGGTCGACACCTGGGCCACCGTCGGTTCCTGCGCGCAGATCGGCAAGAACGTGCACCTGTCCGGCGGCGTCGGCATCGGCGGCGTGCTGGAACCGGTGCAGGCCAACCCCACCATCATCGAAGACAACTGCTTCATCGGCGCGCGCTCGGAAGTGGTCGAGGGCGTGATCGTGGAAGAAGGCTCGGTCATCTCCATGGGCGTGTTCATCGGCCAGAGCACCAAAATTCTCGACCGCGAGACCGGCGAGATCATCTATGGTCGCGTACCCGCGGGTTCCGTGGTGGTCAGCGGCAGCATGCCTTCCAAAGACGGCTCGCACAGCCTTTACTGCGCAGTGATCGTAAAGAAGGTCGATGCCAAGACGCTGGGCAAGACCGGCATCAACGAACTGCTGCGCGGCATCTAAACCCACTCCACCCGGGAGAAGAACAATGATCGTCACACCGCTGTTGCAACTGGCTGCAGACAAACTGGCATCCGACTTGTTCTTCTCCGTCGGTGCGCCGATCAACATCAAGATCAACGGCGTCCTGATGCCGGTCAATCAGCAGAAGCTGACCGACGAGCAGGTCAAACAGATCGCCTACGAGATGATGACACCGGAGCAGATCTCGGATTTCGAGCTGCATATGGAGATGAACTTCTCCTTCCGCGTGCCCGATATCGGAAACTTCCGCGTCAACGTGTTCCGCCAGCGCGGCAGCATCGCCATCGTCATCCGTTATGTGCGCAACAACATCCTCAACATCGAGGATCTGCACCTGCCACTGGTGCTCAAAGAGCTCATCATGGAGAAGCGCGGTCTGGTGCTGATGGTCGGCGCAACCGGTTCCGGCAAGTCCACCACGCTGGCCGCCATGCTGGAACATCGCAACCGCACCCAGAGCGGCCATATCCTGACCATCGAGGACCCGCTGGAATACATGTTCCATCACGGCAAGTCCATCGTGAACCAGCGCGAGATCGGCACAGACACCGAGGACTACGGTAACGCACTGATCTCCGCCATGCGCGAAGCGCCGGACGTGCTGATGATCGGCGAGATCCGCGACCGCGACACTTTGAAACACGCGCTGATCTTCGCCCAGACCGGCCACCTGTGCCTGTCCACCCTGCACGCCAACAACAGCTATCACGCACTCAACCGCATCGTGAACTTCTTCCCGTACGACGCGCGCCAGAGCATCCTGTCCGACCTCGCGATGTGTATGCGCGCGGTGATCTCGCAACGTCTGGTGCGCAACGCACAGGGCAAACAGGTCCCCGCCGTGGAGGTGTTGCTCAACTCCGCGCTGATCGCCGACCTGATCAAGAACGACCAGATCGAAAAGATCCGCGAGGCTATCGAACAGAGCGTATCGCACGGCTCGCAGACCTTCGAGCAGGCCTTGTACAAGCTGTTCAAATCGGGACAGATCACCAAGGAAGAGGCATTGAAGAACGCCGACTCGGCCAGCAACCTGTCTTCGCTGATCGACTATTCCGTGACCAGCAAGATGAAAGCATTCGACCCTGCGGCAGAGCCATCACAATCACCGGCACCAAGCTCGGCCGCCGCGAGCTTCGACAGTATCAAGTTGAACATCGAAATGCCCGGCTCCGATTCCTGATGAAACTGTACGGCATCCCGAACTGTGACACGGTGAAGAAAGCGCGTGCCGCACTGGCGGCGCGTGGCGTCACTTACGAGTTCCACGACTTCAAGAAACACGGCGTGACCGAGGCAATGTTATCCGGCTGGCTGAAGCAAGTAGGCTGGCAGAGATTGCTGAAAAAGACCGGCCCCACTTGGGGGAAACTGCCGCAGGAAGTGAAGGACAGCATCAAGGACGATGCTTCCGCCCGCGCTCTGCTGTTGCAACACCCGAACATCATCAAACGCCCGGTACTGGAATCGAACGGCAAGGTGCTGGCAACCGGATTCAACGAAACCGAATATAAAGAATTGAGATTATGAGCAGCACACTGGAACTGACCAAACAACTCATCTCCCGCAGATCCCTGACCCCCAATGACGAAGGCTGCCTGGACATCATCGGTGCACGTCTTGCGCCGCTGGGCTTCGATCTGGAGAAAATGCGCCACAGCGAAGTGGACAATCTGTGGGCGCGGCGTGGCAATTCCTCTCCGCTTGTCTGTTTCGCCGGCCATACCGATGTGGTGCCGACCGGCCCGGTAGAACGCTGGGACAGCGACCCGTTCACACCGACCGTACGCGATGGCATCTTGTACGGTCGCGGCACCTCCGACATGAAAGGTTCCATTGCCGCTTTCATCACCGCCACCGAGCGCTTCGTCGCCGAGCATCCGCAGCACAAGGGCAGCATCGCCCTGCTGCTCACCTCCGACGAGGAAGGCATCGCGGTCGACGGCACGGTACGTGTGGTGGAAGCGTTAAAGGCACGCAAGCAAGGCATCGACTACTGCATCGTTGGCGAGCCGACCTCGGTCAGCAAGACCGGCGACACCATCAAGAACGGCCGTCGTGGTTCGCTGTCCGGCACCTTGACCGTCAAAGGCGTGCAAGGCCATATCGCCTACCCGCATCTGGTGAAGAACCCCATCCATATGGCGGCACCGGCCATCGCCGAACTGGCCGCGACCGTGTGGGACGAAGGCAACGAATATTTCCCGCCCACATCGTTCCAGGTATCGAATATCAAGGGCGGCACCGGCGCCACCAACGTGGTACCCGGCACGGTAGAGATAGTATTCAACTTCCGCCATTCCACCGCCAGTACGGTGGATAGCCTCAAATCGCGCTTCATCGCCATCCTCGACAAGCACAAGCTGGAATATGACCTGGAGTGGGAGAACTCTTCCGGCAAACCTTACCTCACGCCGCATGGCGACCTGGTCGATGCCGTGGCTGCCGCCATCAAGCAGGTCACCGGACTGGATACCGAACTCTCCACCAGCGGCGGCACTTCGGACGGCCGCTTCATCGCCGACATCTGCCCGCAGGTGATCGAACTCGGCCCGCTCAACGCCACCATCCACAAGGTCAACGAATGCGTGGCGGTCGCCGACCTCGATGCGCTATCCGAGATCTACTATCTGACGCTGTGCAAACTGCTGGCTAAATAAGGAACCTGCGCAATGGACATCAATCATTTCTCCGAGGCAAGCACCTCGCTCCGGACGGTGCGCGACTGCTTCCGTTTCGCCATCAGCCGTTTCAATGAAGCCAAGCTGTTCTTCGGACACGGCAGCGAAAACGCAGTGGACGAAGCCGCCTACCTCATCCTGCACACGCTGCACCTGCCGCTAGAAGAACTGGAACCCTACATGGATGCGCGACTGACGCAATCCGAGATCTATGAGGTGCTCAATATCATCGAGAAGCGCGTCGACCAGCGTCTCCCGGCTGCATATCTGACCCAGCAAGCCTGGCTGGGTGATCACTCGTTCTATGTCGATGAGCGCGTCATCGTGCCGCGTTCATTCATCGCAGAACTCCTGCGGGAAGGTCTGTTCCCCTGGATCGAGGATGCCGAGCAAGTGAACAGTGTGCTGGACCTGTGCACAGGTAGCGGCTGCCTGGCCATCCTTGCTGCCGAAACCTTTCCGCATGCCATCATCGACGCTGTCGATCTGTCCGCAGACGCATTGGATGTTGCCCAGTACAACGTGACCGACTACGGCCTGGACGAGCGCATCGAACTAATCGAGTCCGACCTGTTCGCCAAACTGGACGGTCGCAAATACGACCTCATCATCAGCAACCCGCCCTATGTCGACGCGCCATCCGTCGCCGCACTGCCGCAGGAATACAAGCACGAGCCGGAACTGGCGCTCGGTAGCGGCACGGACGGACTGGATGCCACACGCATCATCCTCCAGCAGGCTGGCGAGCACTTGACCGAGAACGGCATACTGGTGGTCGAGATCGGACACAATCGAGATGTGCTGGAAGCTGCTTATCCGAATATCCCATTCACCTGGCTGGATGTCACGGCAGGCGGTGAATTCGTATTCCTGTTGCACAAGAACGATCTTCCTTGATGTCTGTAGATCACTACGAGAATTTTCCCGTCGCTTCGATTCTCATGCCCCGCCGCTTGCGCAAGCCGGTGGCGGCGATCTATCACTTCGCCCGCGCGGCAGACGACATCGCCGACGAAGGTGAGCTGAATAATGATGAGCGCCTGCGACAGCTGGACGAATTCCGTGATGAGCTGACGCATATCGCCAACGGCGAGACACCGTTCCTGCCGTTGTTCCAGCATCTCGCCGGCGAGATACAGGCACACGCCCTGCCCATGCAACCCTTGCATGATCTGCTCGACGCCTTCTCGCAGGATGTGGTCAAGAAACGTTATGCGAACTACGACGAACTGCTGGACTACTGCCGCCGCTCGGCCAACCCAGTAGGCAATCTGCTGTTGCATCTGTACGAAGAAGCAACGCCGGTGAACATCGCGTATTCCGATGCCATCTGCACCGCGCTGCAACTGATCAATTTCTGGCAGGACGTCGCCAAGGACTGGGCAATAGGCCGCGTCTATCTGCCGCAGGATGACCTCACCCGCTTCGGGGTGACTGAGGCGCAGATCGCCGCAGGCCGCAGCGACGACAATTGGCGTGCCCTGATGAAGTTCGAAGTTGATCGCGCACGCGCATTGATGCTGTCTGGCAAACCGCTGGGCAGCATCCTCAGCGGACGCATCGGGCTGGAGATGCGCATGATCATCCAGGGCGGACTGCGTATCCTCGACAAGCTTGAGTCCGCAGACTACGACATGTTCAACCGTCGCCCGGTTTTGAAGCCGCATGACTGGGTTATCATGCTGGCCAAATCAGCCCCCTTCTGAAGCGCAATGAATCCATACGAATACTGCCTGGACAAGGTCAAGCAGAGCGGCTCCAGCTTCACCAGCAGCTTCCGCATCCTGAGCAAGGAGCGGCGCGAGGCCATGACGGTGCTGTACGCCTATTGCCGCGAGGTGGACGACGTGGTGGATGAATGTTCGGATGCCAATGTCGCGCGCACCACGCTCAACTGGTGGCGCAACGAGGTGGCGGCGATCTATGGCGGCAAACCTACCCACCCGGTCTGTCAGGCGCTGGTGCCGGTCGTCACGCGCTACCAGTTGCCACAGGAACACCTGCTGGAGATCATCGACGGCATGGAGATGGATCTCGACCAGCCGCGCTACGCCGATTTCAAGTCTCTGCAGTTGTATTGCTACCGTGTCGCCTCGGTGGTCGGCCTGCTGTCGGCCGAGATCTTCGGTTACACGGACCGCGAGACACTGAAATATGCGCACGACCTCGGCATCGCCTTCCAGCTCACCAACATCATCCGCGACGTGGGTGAAGACGCCCGCCGCAACCGCATCTATCTGCCGATGGACGAGATGCAACAGTTCGGTGTGACCGCCGCCGACATCCTCAATGCGCGCGAGTCGGAAAACTTCCAGAAGCTGATGGCGTTCCAGATCGAACGTGCCCGACGTTACTATCAGCAGGCGTTCGACCACCTGCCTGCCGCCGATCGCAAAGCCCAGCGTGCCGGACTGATCATGGCCGCCATCTACCGCGCAGTGCTGGATGAAGTCGAGCGTAGCGGTTGCCACGTATTGAAAGAACGCGTCTCGCTGGGGCCCGCCTACAAGCTGAGGCTCGCCATCAAGGCATGGCTGCAGAATTGAAGGTCGGCATCATCGGCGGTGGCTATGCCGGAATGGCTGCTGCAGCCGAACTCGCTGCCGCCGGTATTCCTGTTACCGTGTTCGAGAGCGCCAAACAACTGGGCGGGCGGGCGCGGGGTGTCGCTTACCACGACACGCAACTCGACAACGGCCAGCATCTTCTACTCGGTTGTTACCGCGAGACCCTGCGCCTGATCGAGCTGGTCGGCGGCGATATCGAACGCGATTTCCTGCGCCTGCCTTTGCAGCTGGACCTGCATCAGCATCTTGAATTGCGCGCCCCCCGTCTGCCCGCCCCGCTGCATCTGTTGTTCGCGTTGCTCAATGCAAAAGGTCTGAGCTGGCGCGAAAGGATCAAGGCTGCACACTTCATGCTCGCCTTACGCGCCATGGACTTCTGCTTGCCGCAGGACATGACAGTTGCCGAATTGCTCAAGCAGCACGGCCAAGATGCCGGTCTGACCCTGAAGTTCTGGGAGCCGCTGACCATCGCCGCTTTGAACACCCCGATCAGCAAGGCTTCAGCACAGGTGCTGCTCAACGTGTTGCGCGATGCGCTGAACCGCAAGCGCGCCGACAGCGACATGCTGCTGCCCCGCCTCGACTTCACCGCGCTGTTTCCGCAGCGTGCTGCAGCCTTCATCGAGCGGCATGGCGGCCGGGTGCAACTTTCCTGCGGGGTGGATACGATCATTCCGGACAGCGACGGTATCGCACTGCAGACCGCGCAAGGTACACAACGTTTCAGTCATGTGATCTGCGCAGCGTCTCCTGCTGCGGCCGAAAGACTTTTGCGCCACCTGCCAGAACTGGCGGAAACGGTGCGACAGATCGCCGCGCTGGAACAACAGCCTATCTATACCGTGTATCTGCAATATCCCGCGCAAGTGCGGCTGCCGCACCCCATGATCGGCCTGCACCAACGTTTCAGCCAGTGGTTGTTCGACAAGGGAAGTATCGCGGGACAGCACGGCTTGCTCGCAGCCGTGATCAGCGCGGAAGGTATCCATCAGCAACTGGATCAGGAAGCACTGGCGGAGAAAGTGGTCGTTGAGTTACGCGAGGAGTTCGGCATCACCACAGCGCCGCTGTGGCGCAAGGTCATCGCCGAAAAACGCGCCACCTTCTGCTGTGCGCCAAACCTGAAACGCCCTGCTCAACAGACCACCCTGCCCCGCCTGTTGCTGGCAGGAGACTATACGGCGGGAGACTATCCGGCGACACTCGAAGGTGCGGTATTGAGCGGCGTGCATTGCGCGCGTCGCTGCCTGCCGGGGCGGAAATAATCCGTGTTGTCGTAGTAAGTTTCCTGCGTATTCTCTGCCGTCCAACCCGGTATGCCGAGCAGCGGCACTGGCGTCAGCTCTTGCGTCGTCAGGCAATGCGCCGGATCGTCCAGATATCTCGCTATGGATTCATCTAGCCTTTGCAGGCGCTGCGGCAGCGGCAGATCGAAGAAGTCGCGCTCTACTTTCAGCAACAATCCTTGTCCGGTCAGGCCGATGTAGGGGTTGAGCACCTTTTCATACAGGCCGTGACCGAACAGATAGAAATCCATGCTGCGGCCTATCTCGGACCTTCTCTGCCAGAACAGTTGTTTCCAGTAAAAATTGAGCAACAGATCGGCCATGCTGTCATCCGCATAGGGCACGACCACGCCCGATTCATCGAACAGGGTGTTCATGTCGCGTACCGCACCGCGTTCGCTGCGACCTTCCGTATCTGCCCCAGAGGTCAGCGCCGCATAATGGCGGGCATTGATGGCACGCTTGGCTGCCGGGAAGGCGAACCAGACCAGCGCATTGAACAGATCGTGCCAATTTCCATCGCGGGTCTGTACCTCCCCCTGCAGATAGCAACGGGGTTCGTACCTGGCTTCGAATGCCAATTTGCCGTAGTCCTGCGCTACGAAACGCAGTGGCTTCCCATTCCTCACGCATATCGCATCCTCTCCGCCCGGCAGCAGGGCGTTGTAGTCCGCCAGCGTGGGAAAGTTTTCAGCAGGCAACCTTGCCAGATACTCATGCAAGGGAAGGAATGGGAACGATGCCAGCAAACTTTTCCGTTGCCATGGATGGTCGATTTTCATGGTGTGAAGTCTAACGCAAGCACAGGACTCAAGACAGGGCGGGCGTCATGTGATAAGTTGCGCGCAAACGTAAATAGCAGCGGAGGTTCCAATGGATGAAATTGATGCGATACAGGCCAGCCTAGCCAGCTTCACACAACGTCTCGACGATGTCGCTTCGGATAGTTTCAATGAGATCCGCAAGTGCTCTTTCTTCGACCCTATACCCAGCGAACAACTGCGCCCCATCGCCGAACTGGCGACCATCCATACTTTCGTCGAAGGCGACAAGCTGACTTCGGAAGGCGAAGAGATCAGCTCGTTCTTCGTCATTCTGTTTGGAAGTGCCAGTGTGCATGTGCGCGACAACGAGGTAGCCGTCATCCATAGCGGCGAATGTATAGGCGAAAGCACTTTCTTTGCCGGCGAGGCCGCATCGCGTTCGGCCACTGTGATCGCTCAAGGCGAAGTGATCGCCGCCGAGATCAAGAAAGCCGATATCGGAAAACTGCTGGGCGAGAGCCGCACTTATATGGACAAGGCATTGCTCAATGCACTGTTCCGCAAGCTGCAGCAGGCCAACCGCAAGATCGAGGAGCTGCTGCGCTAATCATCCATGAGCATCATTGCCGTATTCAACCAGAAGGGCGGCGTCGGTAAAACCACCACTGCACTGAACCTTGCCGCCGCACTGCACAAGCGCGGTCGCCAACCGCACGCTTTCGATCTCGACCCGCAAGCCCAATTCAGTTCCATCACCGGAACTACCGCACGCAACGGCCACGAGACGCTGCTGTCCTTGTTCCAGCTCAACCGTCCGTTGCGTGATTTGCTGCGCACCTCGGACAGCGGCATCACTCTGATCCCTTCCCACAACGAACTGGCCAAAGTGGACGTCCTCTATGGCAAGGGTTTCAACGTGGTGAACAGGCTGAATGCGGCGATCAAAGCAGAACGGTTCGGCTCGGCCGAGAACCCCCTGATCATGGATTGCAGTCCCCTGATCGGTGTCATGTCGCTGAATGCCATCTTCGCCAGCAGTGGACTGGTCGTGCCCATCTCGGCCGACCATCTTTCACTGCAGGGTGCCAAACAGATCGAGAAGACGCTCAATGCGCTCGAGCCTGTTCTGAAAAGGCGTGTCGCCCGCCGCTACCTGCTTACACGTTTCGACCGCAGACGTCGCATGGCATGGGACGTGCTGGAACAGGCACAAGCGCTGTTCGGCACAGACGTATGCAAGACCTATATCGCAGAGAATGTGAGCCTGGCCGAGAGCCCTGCCCTGAACAAAACCATCTTCGAACACGCCCCGACCAGCCGCGGCGCGCAGGATTACGATGCCCTGCTTGACGAGTTGCTTGCAGACGGCTTCATCGAATAAGCGACTTATTTAGATATCAGCGTGATGATATCTTCCACCGAGATCGCCTGCTGTGGCCGGTGGTCATCTTGTTTGCGGATCTCGCAAGTCAGCACTTCGCAATAGCGATACATCTGGTTCAACTTGCGCTCGGCATCCTGTTGATCACGACCTGAGATCACCACGCTGACGATATGCTGCCCATCGCGGGTGCGTATCGAGAAATCGAATTTCTGCATGGCGTCGTTCATGGTGATTATTCCCCTGCTGCCCTCATCGCTCTGGCTTCATACAGGCAGATGCCTGTGCTGACCGACACGTTCAGGCTCTCCACACTGCCCATCATCGGAATGCGGGCCAGTTGGTCACAGGTTTCGCGCGTCAGGCGTCGCATGCCTTCGCCTTCTGCTCCGAGTACCAGTGCGATGCCGCCCTTGTGCTTGACTTCGCCCAGTGTGGTTTCGGCTTCTCCGTCCATGCCGACCACCCAGATATCGCGCTCCTGCAATTCGCGCAGGGTACGTGCCAGATTGGTGACCGTGATAAAGGGCACGGTATGCGCTGCACCACAGGCGACCTTCTCCACCGTGGCATTGATACCCACGGCGCGATCTTTTGGCGCGATCACTGCATGCACGCCAAAGGCATCGGCACTGCGCAAGCATGCGCCCAGATTGTGCGGATCCTGCACGCCGTCCAGCACCAGCAGCAGCGCCGGCTCGGTCAGTGTTTCCAGCACATCGTCCAGATGTTGCACCTTCAGCGCCGCATCGACGCGGGCGGCGACGCCTTGATGACGCGCATTGCCCGCCATGCCATCCAGACGCTTGGAATCCGCCTGGATCACTCGTACACCGTTGCTCTCCGCAAGCTTGAGCAGATCGCGCGCGCGCGGATCCTTGCGCTGCGGATCGACAAAGACTTCCAGCACGCTGTCGGCGTTCTGGCGTATGCGTGCCGTGACGGCATGGAAGCCGTGGATGATGCGTGACTCAGCCATGGCGCTTCGCTCCTTTGCCGCTCTTGCCTGCAGGCTTTGCATGCTTTTCGGACGGGGCGGCCTTCACTGTCTTCTTCTTGGCACCGCTCCAAGCGCCCACATCAACACCGGACTCGCTGGAACCGCTTGATTGCGGTTCACCTTCCAGCACGAAGTCGATCTTGGTGCTTTCCATATCCACGCGCACTACCTTCACATGCACGCGATCACCCAAGCGGTATCGCTTACCCGTGCGTTCGCCCAACATCTGGTGTTTGGTCGCATCGAAATGGTAATAGTCCGCACCGAGTTCGGACACGTGCACCAGACCTTCGACATACAGATCGTCCAGCGACACGAACAGGCCGAAGCCGGTGACCGAAGAGATGGTTCCGGCGAATACGCTGCCCAGATGGTCGCGCATATAGAAACACTTGAGCCAGGCTTCGACATCGCGTGTCGCGTCGTCGGCGCGGCGCTCGGTCATCGAACAATGCACGCCCAGCTCAGCCCACTTAAGTTTGGGTTTGTACTGCTTGTTTTCCAGCACGGCTTTGATGGCACGGTGTACCAGCAAGTCCGGATAGCGACGGATGGGTGAGGTGAAATGCGCGTAGGCCTCATAACCCAAACCGAAGTGACCGTTGTTATCCGGTGCGTACACGGCTTGGCGCAGCGATCGCAGCATCACGGTCTGCAGCAAACCGGCATCCGGACGGCCCTTGATCTGCTTCAGCAAGGCCGAATAGTCGGACGCCTGCGGATCGTCGCCGCCGCCCAGTTGCAGACCGAATTCCTTGAAGAACTCGCGCACCGTTTCCAGCTTCTCAGGCGTCGGGCCTTCGTGCACGCGGTACAACACCGGATGTTTATGTTCCGTCAAAAAGTCTGCCGCGCACACGTTGGCCGCCAGCATGCATTCTTCGATCAGTTTGTGTGCATCGTTTCGGATCACCGGCACGATCTTTTCGATCTTGCCCTGCTCGTTGAAGATCATCTGCGTCTCGACCGTCTCGAAATCGATAGCGCCGCGTTTCGCGCGTGCCTGCAGCAAAGTCTGGAAGAGTTTGTACAGATTGTTGATGTGCGGCAAGACTTCCGCGTACTTCTGCGCGTCCTCACCTTTCGGGTTGGCCAGCATGTCGGCCACCTGGGTATAGGTCAGGCGGGCGTGCGAGAACATCACCGAAGGATAGAAGCGATATTTACCGATCTCGCCCTCTGCGCTGATCTGCATATCGCACACCATGCACAGACGGTCCACGTTCGGGTTCAGCGAACACAGACCATTGGACAATTCCTCCGGCAACATGGGGATCACGCGGCGCGGGAAATACACGGAATTGCCGCGATTGATCGCCTCCATATCCAGCGCGTCGCCCGATTGCACATATGAGCTTACGTCGGCGATGGCCACAACCAGCCGGTACCCGCTTCCGCTCGGCTCGCAATACACCGCATCGTCGAAGTCACGCGCCGTCTCACCGTCGATGGTGACCAGCGGCAGATGCTTCACACTTTCACGGCCGGCATAGTCGGACGGTTGCACCACGGGTGCGAATCGCTCAGCCTGATGTTTGGCATCGTGCGGGAACTCGTTGGGCAGATCGTGCTTGCGCAGCGCGATCTCGATCTCCATACCGGGGTCTGCATAGTTACCCAGCACTTCGACGATGCGGCCGATAGGCTGCGCATGCTTGGAAGGCTGTTGCAGTATCTCCAGAATGACCACCTGGCCGGCCTTGGCCCCGCCCACGCTGCCTGCTGCCACCAGAAAGTCCTGGCTGATACGGCGGTTCTCGGCAACCACGAACTGGATGCCGTGCTCTTCATACAGTCGGCCGACGACACGCGTGTTGGCATGTTCCAGCACTTCGACAATCTTGGCTTCGCGTCGACCACGGCGGTCTTCGCCCGCGACACGCGCCATCACGGTGTCGCCGTGCAAAGCGTTGTGCATCTCTTTGGCGCTCAGCACCAGATCGGCACTGCCGTCTTCGGGGACCAGAAAGCCGAATCCGTCCGGATGGCCCTGTACCTTGCCCTTGATCAAGTCCAGCTTGTCCATCACGCAGATGGCGCGCTTGCGGTTGCGCATGGTCTGTCCGTCGCGCTCCATAGCGCGCAAACGGCGGATGAACAGCTCTTCTTCGTCGTGCTCGATCTGCAGCAGCGCGATCAGGTCGTCCTGTTCCAGCGGCACGCCCTTCTCGGCCAGAATCTGCAGGATGTATTCGCGGCTAGGCAGCGGATGTTCGTATTGTTCGCGTTCGCGCTCCAGGAAGGGGTCGAGTTCGCGGATGCTTTTTTTCTTTTTCGTCATTGACAGATAGTCCTATAGCAATTAAAGTGCGCGCCGTTGTTGCATTGCCCAGATGGCGGAATTGGTAGACGCGCACGGTTCAGGTCCGTGTGCCGCAAGGTGTGGAGGTTCGAGTCCTCTTCTGGGCACCAATCATAAATGGCTCGCTTTTGCGGGCCATTTTCTTTTTGCGGAACACTATTCAAACAAAAACACGCACCGCTCCCGCGATGCGTGTCCATTCTTTCCATAGCCTGCACCCGCTCAGACCTCAAACGGATGACGCAGCACGATGGTTTCATCACGATCCGGACCGGTGGAAACCATATCGACCGGCACTTCACAGATCTCGGCGATGCGTTGCAGATAGTTGCGCGCTTCCACCGGCAGATCCTCGTAACGCTTCACCCCTACCGTGCTGTCACTCCAGCCCGGCATGTCTTCGTAAACGGCCTCGCAGCCGTCCAGAGATTCGGAACCGACCGGCAGGATGTCGCTGAACTGCCCGTCGATCTTGTAGCCCACGCCGATGCGCACTTTCTCCATACCGTCCATCACATCCAGCTTGGTCACACACAGACCGGAAACGCCGTTGATCTGGATGGCACGCTTGAGCGCGGCCGCATCGAACCAACCGCAACGACGCGCGCGACCGGTAGTGGAGCCGAACTCGTGGCCCTTCTCGGCCAGCATCTTACCGATCGGGTCTTGCTTCAACTCGGCATCGTACAACTCGGTCGGGAACGGGCCGGAACCGACACGCGTGGTATAGGCCTTGGTGATGCCCAGCACATAGTTCAGGCTCTGCGGGCCGACACCGCTGCCGGCACATGCAGCGCCTGCGATACAGTTGCTCGAAGTGACGAACGGATAAGTACCGTGGTCGATATCCAGCAAGGCGCCCTGCGCACCTTCGAACAGCAGGTTCTGGCCGGCCTTGTTCGCTTCGTAGAGCGCGCGCGGCACATCCAGCACCAGCGGCTTGATGCGTTCCGCCAGCGCCAATGCCTCGTCCATGGTCTTGTTGAAGTCGACCGTCTCCACCTTGAAGTAGTTCTTCAGGACGAAGTTGTGATAGTCGAGCACTTCGCCCAGTTTGGCAGCAAAGCGCTTGCGGTGGAACAGGTCCTGCAGACGAATTGCGCGACGCGCGACTTTGTCTTCATATGCGGGGCCGATGCCGCGACCCGTCGTGCCGATCTTGCCCGCGCCCTTGGCGATCTCGCGCGCCTTGTCCAATGCCTCGTGATACGGCAGGATCAGCGGACAAGCCTCAGAGATGCGCAGACGTTCATAGACCTGTACGCCAGCAGACGCCAGCATGTCCATTTCCTTGAGCAAAGCAGCCGGAGACACCACCACACCGTTGCCGATGTAGCACATGACGTTGTCGCGCAAGATACCGGACGGGATCAGGTGCAGCACAGTCTTCTCTTTGCCGATGACCAGCGTATGGCCGGCATTGTGGCCACCCTGGAAACGCACCACGCCCTGAGCATGGTCGGTTAGCCAGTCGACCACCTTGCCCTTGCCTTCATCGCCCCATTGGGTACCGATCACTACTACGTTCTTAGACATATCTATTCCTGTTCCGGATTTCAGTTTTTCATCTCGACAACGACCCATTGTCCATCACGCTGGATCAATTCACGGTCGCAATTCAATTCAGTATGCAAGGCGGCATCTCCGAGCAGGTCGACCACAACGATCTCCCCTTGCCCGCGCAGTGCTGCGATCGCCGCATCCAGAGTCGCGTCCTCACGGTACGGGGCGTGGATGGTTTTGGACAACGCCTGCAGTGGCAGCAAACCGTGCAATTGACGCAGGTCCATGCTGAAGCCGGTGGCTGGCCGTGCACGACCAAATACTTTACCCAGATCGTCATAACGACCGCCGACTGCGATGGCGTCATGGCTACCTGCATGGTAGGCCGCAAACACCATCCCGCTGTGATAGTGGTAGCCGCGCAACTCGGCCAGATCGACACCGATGCTGTCCACTTTACCGTTCAGGCCGCTTGCCGCGCGCTGCAGATCATCCAGCGCTGCAACCACTGCCGGCAACTTGGGAAGCTGGCTGCGGGCACGCGCGATCACATCGATACTGCCGTACAGATGCGGCAGCGCCAGCAAGGCTGCTTGAGTCTCCGCCGGCAAGGACTGCACCTGAGTGGTCAAGGTAGGCACATCCTTTTGCTGCAATGCGACGAACAACGCCTGCTCCAGTTCGTCACTGATGTCAGCGCCATCGAGCAGGGCATGGAACACGCCCACATGCCCCAGATCGAGGTGCACCTGTTTGATGCCGAGCAAGGCCAGACTATTCAACATCAGTGCCTGGATCTCCAGATCGCTTTCGATACCGCCATGTCCGTAGAGCTCCGCACCAACCTGCAAAGGCTCGCGCGTGCGCATCAGACCGGAAGGCTGGGTATGCACCACATTACCTGCATAGCACAGACGCGCGACACCCTGCCGGTTGAGCAAATGGGCATCGATACGGGCAACCTGGGGAGTAATATCGGCACGCAGCGCCAACGTGCGGCCGCTTAACTGGTCGACCAGCTTGAAGGTGCGCAGATCCATATCCGCGCTGTCATTGATCAACAGGGAATCAGAGTATTCGATCAGAGGCGGAGCAACCAGCTGATAGCCGGAACGGCGCATCAGCTCAAGTACTTCACGGCGCATGACTTCGATGCGCCATGCTTCTTCAGGCAACATGTCCTGGATGAATTCAGGCAACAACCATTTCATTTTCAGTTTATCCAGTAAATCAGCAGTAAACCGCTCAACATGAGCGTCAAACCGAGGAACCTCACCTGTCCATCATGCAACTGCGACAGGTTGCGCAGCGTCTGGCGCCAGGGCTTGGGGAACATGAAAGGCATCAAGCCTTCCAGCACCAACATCAGGCCCAGCGCCGCCAGCCAAAAATCAAGCATCGCCTACTACTGTGTACTTTTGCCGGAATTCTTCAGATATTTGAAGAAAGCGGAACTCGGATCGATCACCATCACATCGTTCTTGTCCCTGAAAGTCTGCTTGTAGGCTTCCAGGCTGCGATAGAAGGAAAAGAATTCCGTATTGCGGCCAAAGGCGGCGGCATACAAGGCGGTCGCTTTCGCATCGCCCTCACCCTTGATCTTCTGTGCGTCACGATAAGCATTGGCCAGCAACACCTGACGCTGCTTGTCGGCATCGGCACGGATCTTTTCGCTCTCGGCGTTACCGGTCGCGCGCAATTCGTTGGCGACGCGTTTGCGTTCCGCTTCCATGCGGCTATAGACGGAACCGCTGATCTCAACCGGGAAATCGACGCGTTTCAGGCGCACATCCAGCACTTCCACGCCGATCTTGCGCGCGTCTCCGTCGGTCTTCTCCTGCACCACACGCATCAGTGCGTCGCGCTTGCCTGACACCACGTCATGGATGGTCAGTTTGCCGAACTCTTCGCGCAGGGCGGAATTGACCGTCTGCATCAAGCGGGTCTGCGCACGCGCCTCGTCGCCGCCCACGCTGATGTAATACTGCTTGACGTCGAAGATGCGCCATTTGACGTAGGAATCGACCAGCACGTTCTTCTTCTCGGCCGTGATGAAACGCTCCGGCTCCGCCGAATCCAGCGTCAGGATGCGCGAATCGAAGAAGCGCACATTCTGCAGCAGCGGCACCTTGAATTTGAGTCCGGGTGTCGTCTCCAGACGCATCACTTCACCCAACTGGAACACGATAGCAGCCTGACGCTGATCCACCACGAAGGTGCTCATACTCAGCAGGATCAGGGCAATGATCGTCCCCACCAACAGATTTCTGATCTTCATACTCATTTAGCGTGCCTCCCGTTCGCGGCCAATCAGCAGTTCACGCGCGCGTTGCGGCATGTACTCCGAGTCAGGCGCCTGCTCAGCAGATTTGGATGCGGCTTGTGGAGCCGCTATCGCGCCTGTTTGCTGCATCAATTTGTCCAGCGGCAGATATAACAGACTGCCATTGCCGTTCTTCTGGTCGATCATCACCTTGCTGCTGCTGGTCATGATCTGCTGCATCATGTCGATGTACATACGCTCGCGCGTGACCTTGGGTGCCTTCTCGTATTCAGCCAGGATCTGCTTGAAGCGGCTGGCATCACCTTCTGCATTGGCGATCACACTCTGTTTGTAACCGGACGCCTCTTCCATCAGTCGCGCCGCCGCACCCTTGGCCTTGGGCACCACGTCGTTAGCATAAGCCTGACCTTCGTTCTTCTGGCGCTCTCTGTCCTGACCGGCCTTCACTGCATCGTCGAACGCGGCCTGCACCTGCTCTGGCGGCTGCGCGTTCTGCATCGTCAGCTTGCTGATGACGATGCCGGAATTGTAGCGATCCAGGATGTCCTGCATCAGGCGCGTGGTCTCACCCGCTACTTCTTCACGCCCTTCGTACAGCACGAAGTCCATCTTGCTGCGACCGACCACTTCGCGGATCGCCGTTTCCGCCGATTGGCGCACGTTCTCATCCGGATTGCGGTTGTTGAACAGATAGGCGCCGGGATCCTTCAGAAAGTATTGCACCGCGAACTGGATGTCGATGATGTTCTCATCGTCAGTCAGCATCAGTGACTCGCGCAGCACTTTGTTCTTGACGTTGTCGCGATAGCCCACTTCGATGGTACGCACCTGGCTCAGATTGACGATCTCGACAGTCTCGACCGGATACGGCAGATGCCAGCGCGGACCGGCCTCGGTCGTCTCGACCTGCTTACCGAAACGCAGCACCACGCCGCGCTGACCTTCGTCGACGATGTAGAAACCGCTGGCGAGCCAGATCAATGCCACGATCAGCACGATCAAACCGATGCTCATACCGCCACCGACGCCGCCGCTGCCGCCCGATTTGGGTGTTGAGCCACCGCGACCACCGAAGATGGATTCGATCTTGCGATTCAGGTTGCGCACGACCTCTTCCAGGTCGGGCGGACCGCCACTATTGTTCTTGCCCCACTGCGGGTCATTCAATCCCATGATTCCTCACACTTTCCGATCAATGATTGTTCAACGGATGCCATTCTTCGGCCTGTTTTTGCTGAATCGGTGTATCCCGTACTGCTGTCAGTGCATCGCGCAAAGCCTCTACGCCGGCACCGGATTTTGCACTCAAATGAATGGCGACGATATTACCATACTCGTCGCGCTTGACGTCCGGCGCCAAGCCCTGCAGATCGATCTTGTTATAGATCACGATCTGGGGAATATCCTGTGCCCCGACTTCCTTCAATACCTTGTTCACTTCGGCCACCTGATCGTTGCGCTCGGGGCTGTTCACATCGACCACATGCAGCAGCAGATCGGCTTGGGCCGTCTCTTCCAGCGTACTGCGGAAGGCCGCCACCAGCCCGTGCGGCAGATGCCGGATGAAACCCACCGTGTCAGACAACACCACCTGGCAAGGGCTATCACCGGGCAGGTAAAGCTTGCGCGCCGTGGTATCCAGCGTCGCGAACAACTGGTTCGCGACGTATGTACCGGCGTTGGTCAAGCGGTTGAACAGCGTGGATTTACCGGCATTGGTATAGCCCACGATGGACACTGACAGCACGTCCGAGCGATTGCGCGCACGACGCTGCAATTCACGTTGGCGCTTGAGTTTCTTCAGGCGATCGTTGAGCAGATACACGCGCTTGTCCAGCTTGCGCCGATCCAACTCAAGTTGCGTCTCGCCGGGTCCGCGCGCGCCGACGGCGAACTTCTGCTGCCCCATGTCCGTGTTCATACCGGCCAAACGGGTGGACAGGTATTTGAGCTGCGCCAGTTCCACCTGCACCTTGCCCTCATGGCTCTGTGCACGCAGGGCGAAGATGTCCAGGATCAGCATGGTGCGGTCGATCACCCGCGCCTGCAGCTTGGCAGACAGGTTGCGCATCTGCGCGGGAGACAAGTCATGATTGAAGATGACCAGCGGGGCTTCCAGTTCCTCGACCCGGGCGGCGATCTCATCCACCTTGCCGCTGCCGGCAAAGGTGGCGGGATCGGGACGCTGCCGCTTGCCCTCGATCAGCGCGAGGACTTCCACCCCGGCACTTTCCGCGAGCAAACGGAGCTCTTCCAGACTCTCGGCGTAGTCCGGCGCGCCAAAATCAAGACTGACCAATACCGCCGTATTGGGGGCAGTCGTTGATTCGGACATCACTGCTCGTCGTAAGGGATGGAGATGGCGCGGGCCGGGACGATGGTAGAGATGGCGTGCTTGTAGACCATCTGGGTGACGGTGTTCTTCAACAGCACCACATATTGATCGAACGAATCGATCTGGCCTTGCAGCTTGATCCCGTTGACCAGATAGATCGCGACCTGCACATGTTCCTTGCGCAATGCGTTCAGGAACGGGTCTTGTAATTGTTGCCCTTTAGTACTCATGATAGTCGGCTCGTAGTGTGGTTTAAACGCCGCCACTGTACTGGAAAACGGCGGCTTGCGAAAGGAAAATGCAGCGCTCCTGCCCGCATTCCCCCTTACGTGATGGATCCCCGGATTGTTAAAATGCATAGCTCCACATCTTGCTAACCACCCACAGGAACCGACATGCCACGCCTCGCCATCGCTTTTTTCCTTTATGCCAGCCTTTTTACCCCAGCCTACGCCCAAAACAGCGATGCTTCATGGCAAGGCAACGCCGCCCTGTCCTTCTCCCGCTCTGCCGGCAATACCAGTGGCACAACGTACTCGATCTCGATCGATGAGGCGCGGACGACTGACGCCAACAAGCTATCCGCCTATGCCTCGGCGCTATATGGCAAAAGTCAGGGGGTAGTCAGTGCCGACAAGACGCGCCTTGGCAGCAGATATGACCACAACCTGAGTCCGCTGCTATTCGGTTTCGGACAACTGGAGTTCGAACAAGACAGGATGGCGAACCTGGAGCTGCGTAGCGGCTTGGGTGCCGGTTTCGGTTATCACTTACTGAAAAAAGACAGCGTCACATTCGATGTGTTCGGCGGTCTGTCCCGCAACCGATCGGACATGATGACCGGCAACACGGTCAGCATCGTCGAGGTGATCATGGCGGAAGAATCCACGCACACATTGACGCCGAACACCCGCTTCAAGCAGAAGCTGAGCTACTACCCAAGCACGCAAACTGGCGGGGAGTTTCGCACCGTGTTCGATAGCAGCCTGGTGATCAATCTGAACAGCACGATGGGCCTGTCTATCAGCCTGCAGAACAAATACAACAGCGATATCGGCACGGGTGTCAAACACAGCGATACCGTGTTGCTGACAGGGCTTAACGTCAAGTTATAACCTCTTTAACCGTACTTCTTGCGCCCCCGGATACGTGCTCGATGGGCGGCGCGTTCTTCGCTCTCTGTCAATGGACGCGGTGCCTTGTCGGCAAACGGATTCTTGCCGGATTTGAATTCGATGCGTAATGGCGTGCCCTGCAGCTTGAACGCATCGCAGAACACCCGCTCCAGATAGCGTATGTAACTGGCCGGCACTTTCTCCAGTGCACTGCCGTGCACGACGATCAACGGCGGGTTGCTGCCGCCCTGGTGCGCGTAACGCATCTTGGGACGGAACGGCCCGTTGCGCGGCGGGGCCTGTTTTTCCACAGCCGCTTCCAGCACGCGCGTGAGTTGCGGCGTTGGCATCTTGGTCATCGCGGCGGTATAGGCCTGGTTGACCGACTTCAGCAGATTATCCACGCCAGTGCCCTTCAGCGCGGAGATGAAGTGCTGCTTGGCGAAATCCAGAAAGTGCAGCTTGCGGTCGATGTCGCGCTTGGCACTGTCGCGTGCGTATTCATCCAGTCCGTCCCACTTGTTCACTGCCAGCACCAGCGCGCGTCCGGCCTGCAGCACGAAGTCCGCAAGGTGCGCATCCTGTTCGGTGATCTGGTCGCTGGCGTCCACCACCAGCACCACCACATTGGCATCCTCGATGGCCTGCAGGGTCTTCACCACCGAGAACTTCTCGATGGCCTCGTCGATCTTGCCGCGACGGCGCACACCGGCGGTGTCGATGATGGTGTACTGCTTGCCGCCGCGCTCGAAATCAATATAGATGGAGTCGCGCGTGGTGCCCGGCTGGTCGAAGGCGATGACGCGTTCTTCGCCGAGGATGGCGTTGACCAGCGTGGATTTGCCGACGTTGGGTCTGCCGACGATGGCAAGCTTCGGATGATGTGACTTCTCTTCCGTTTCCGGTTCGGCTGCAGGCAACTCGTCCAGCGCGATCTCGATCATCTCCGCCACGTTCTCGCCATGCGCTGACGAGATGGGGATAGGTTCGCCCAGCCCGAGTTCGTGGAAGTCGGCCGTGACACGGGCGCGTTGCATACCTTCGGCCTTGTTCACCAGCAGCATCAGCGGTCGTCCGGTCTTGCGCAACTGGGTGGCGATGATCCTGTCCTGCGGCGTCAATCCATCGCGGCCATCCACCAGAAACAGCACCAGATCGGCCTCGTCCACTGCCTG
Source organism: Sideroxydans sp. (assembly GCA_013791855.1). Lineage (GTDB taxonomy): Bacteria > Pseudomonadota > Gammaproteobacteria > Burkholderiales > Gallionellaceae > Sideroxyarcus. The sequence goes on along the minus strand of VMTA01000009.1, from coordinate 68,008 downwards.
ACGCGTCTGCTTGGCCATCTCATACAAGATGCCTTCCTTGGCCACCGGTTCAAGGCCGCCGGTATCGACCACCAGGAATGGCCGCTCCCCGACCCGCCCGCGACCGTAATGACGATCACGCGTCAGGCCGGGTTTGTCGGCAACCAGCGCATCACGGCTGCGCGTGAGGCGGTTGAATAGTGTTGATTTGCCGACGTTGGGGCGTCCAACCAGAACCAGTGTGGGTAGCATTACTTTTGTACCGAGATCGCCAGCAACTCACCGTCACTGGTTTGAACCATTGCGCCGTCACCCATCAGAACGGGGGCGGCAATAATTGCGCTGCCATCCGTCTTGCGACGTGCCAGCAGGTTGCCATCGCGGGTGTCGAGCAAATGTACATAACCTTCGAAGTCACCGATCAGCAAATGATCTTCGACGGGATAAGGTGCTGTCATTTGACGATAGGCATGCTGGTCGTTCTTCCACAAGGTGGCACCAGTACTTCTGTCCAGCGCGAACACGCTGCCATCTGCATCGGTCACATATAGATAGCCGCCGAACAGGGCCAAACCCTTGTCGCTGGACATCTCGCGCGACCACATGGTGTTGCCCTGGATCGCATCGAAACATGCCAACCTGCCCTGAAAGGCGATGGCACACACTTGCCTGTCATCAGCGGCAGGCAGACTGGTGATGTCGCTGATGCGCTCCAACTCCGTGTTGCCGCGCGGTTGTGATACGGCCGCTTCCCAGATCACGATCCCTTTGCTCAGTCCGATCGCCGCCAGTCGGCCCGCCGCGAATCCCGCGTAGACCATGCCGTTGCGGATGACCACGCCGGCGTTGCTGCGCACACTCAGGGCGGGTGTGACGCGCTCATACAACCACAAGCGCTTGCCATCTTCCGCATTCAGACCCGCGATGCGGCCGTTGCCGGTGCGCACCACCACGATGCCGCTGGCGATCTGCGGCGCGCTCAACACTTCACTGGACACCTGCACTTGCCAGCGCAACTTGCCGTCTGTCTCATCGTATGCGGCCAGTTCGCCCTGATCGCCGCCGACCAGTACCAGCCCTCCGCCCGCTCCCACACCGCCGGAGACCGTGAAGCCAGGTTCGATACGCCACATCTGCTTGCCGCTGTCGCGGTCGAAGCGATACAGATACTTTTCGCTCGCTCCGAACACCGCCACGCGCGTGACACCCGGTGTCAGCACGTTGATACCGCTGTCGCCCAGCGACTGCTGCCAGCGTACCTGTATCTTCGCTGCCGGCTTGAAGTCGATCAATTTGGCCGGCTCGATGCTCGCCTTGTCACTGCTGCATGCAGCCAGCAACAGCGCGCAAGCCAGCAGACTGAAGTGACGCAACATCATTTTGCGTTACCCAGTCCATCCAGCTTCAACTGGATCAGATTGCGTTGAACAGCCTGCTCATCGGCTTTTTCCAAGGCTTGCTTGTAAGCGATGCGCGCATCGTCGGTCTTGCCCATCGCGCTCAGCACGTCCCCCTTCAGATCGGCATAAACACTATCGAAGGCAGCCGGATGTTCTGTGCCCAGATGCTTGAGCGCATCCTCATATTGTTTCTCGTCCAGCAGCATGGCTGCCAGCTTGAGACGGGCCACATGTTGCAGGCCATCTTCATCCGCATGCTCGATCACCCACCACAATCTGGCCTTGGCGCGTGTCGCATCGCCGGCCTGCTGGCTGATCTGCGCAGCCAGCAGTTGCGCACGTGTCGCATAAGGGCTGTCCGCGAAGCGCTCGGCCAGTGCATCAGCTGCATCACCGATAAGCTTGTCATCGCCGCTCGCGGTCTGCTTCATCACCTCGGCATACAGACTGGCGGCACCGGTCGACTGGCTGGCCTGATGCTGCTTCCAGAACTGGCTGCCGGCGAAAGCCAGCAGGGAGACCGTGACGAGTCCATACACCCAGCTGCTGTTCTCCTTCCACCAAGACTTGAGCGCGTCGACCTGTTCCTGTTCGTGTAGATCCAACTCTGACATTTTCATTCCCTCACTTGATCAATTCTTTAATCTTGCTTTGCAATTCCGTCATCGCGACACGCTGCTGCTCGCCACCGCGTAGCGGCTTGACGGTGACCGCATTCGCGGCAGCCTCGTCGTCGCCGACGATCACCGCACATACTGCGCCGCTACCGTCCGCTTTCTTCATCTGCGATTTGAAACTTCCGCCGCCGCAATGCAGCAGCACTCGCACGCCGCTGTCCCGCAACTGTTCGGCAGCTTGCCATGCGACCACCTGCGCCTGCTCGCCCTGATGCACCACATACACATCCAATGGTGCGGCAGGCGGTGTCATGCCGTCTTCCTGCAACAACGCCAGCAGACGCTCCACGCCCATCGCGAAACCCATGGCCGGTGCCGGTTTACCGCCGATCTGCTCGATCAATCCGTCGAAACGGCCGCCCGCGCAGATGGTGCCCTGCGCGCCCAGACGTGTGGTGACCCACTCGAACACCGTACGGTTGTAATAGTCCAAACCGCGCACCAGACGCGGATTGATCTCGAACGCGACATCGTGTCGCTTCAGGATCGCCTGCACCGCCTCGAAATGCTGGATCGCCTCATCTTCCAACTCATCCATCAACTTGGGCGCATTGCCTACCAGCTCCTGCATGGCCGGATTCTTGGTGTCGAGGATACGCAGCGGATTGCTGTACAGACGACGCTGTGCATCGGCATCCAGCACATCCTTATGCCCCTCGAAATAGGCGATCAGCTTGTCGCGATGACGCTGACGGGATGCGCTGTCACCCAGCGTATTCAATTGCAGTGTCACATCGCGGATGCCCAACTTCTTCCACAGGCGTGCGCACATGATGATCTGCTCGGCATCGATGTCCGGCCCGCCGAACCCCATCGCCTCCACCCCGATCTGGTGGAACTGGCGGTAACGACCCTTTTGCGGACGCTCGTGGCGGAACATCTGGCCCGAATACCACAGACGCTGCGGCGCGTTATACAGCAAATTGTGCTGCAGCACGGCACGTACGCAGGAAGCGGTCCCTTCCGGGCGCAAGGTCAGATGGTCGCCGTTCAGGCTGTCCTCGAAGCTGTACATCTCCTTTTCGACGATGTCGGTGACTTCGCCGATGGCGCGCTTGAACAACGCGGTCGGCTCCACCAGCGGCATGCGGATGTTGCGATAGCCATAGGCTTCCAGCCACTCGCGCACGGTGTCCTCGAACCACAGCCACAGCCCCGCCTCGTCCGGCAGGATGTCGTTCATGCCTTTGACGGCTTGCAATGCATCACTCATTTCTTCTGGTACTTTCTTGCCACATATTCATTGACGATCCGGGTGAACTCTTCGGCGATGTTGTCGCCGCGCAGGGTCACCGTCTTCTCGCCGTCCACATAGACCGGTGCCGAGGGGGTTTCGCCAGTGCCCGGCAGGCTGATGCCGATGTTGGCCATCTTGCTCTCGCCCGGACCGTTCACGATGCAGCCCATCACCGCCACCGTCATTTCTTCCGTGCCACTGTATTGCTCGCGCCACACCGGCATCTGCGCGCGCAGATAGTTCTGGATGTGCTGTGCCAGTTCCTGGAACACCGTGCTGGTGGTGCGGCCGCAGCCGGGGCAAGCCGTGACCATAGGCGTGAACGAACGCAGGCCCATGGTCTGCAGGATCTCCTGCGCCACCACCACTTCTTCGGTGCGCGCGCCGCCCGGTGGCGGGGTCAACGACACACGGATGGTGTCGCCTATACCTTGCTGCAGCAGTACAGACAGCGCGGCGGTGGATGCCACGATACCCTTGGAACCCATGCCTGCCTCGGTCAAACCCAGATGCAGCGCGTAGTCACAGCGCTGCGCCAACTCCTGATACACGGCGATCAGATCCTGCACCTCGCTCACCTTGCACGACAGCACGATGCGGTCGCGCGACAAGCCCAGTTCCTCGGCGCGTTGCGCACTTTGCAGTGCAGAGACGATCAACGCCTCGCGCGTCACCACGCGCACGTCCTTGGGCTCGGGCAGCTTGGCGTTCTCGTCCATCATGCGCACCACCAGATCCTGATCCAGACTGCCCCAGTTGACACCGATGCGCACCGGCTTGTCGTACTGCTTCGCCACCGCGATCATCATCGCGAACTGGTCCTCACCCTTGCGGTTCTTGCCGACGTTGCCGGGATTGATGCGGTACTTTGCCAGCGCCTTGGCGCATTCCGGATATTCGGTGAGCAGACGATGGCCGTTGTAATGGAAGTCGCCGATCAACGGCACATTGCAGCCCAGCGCGTCCAGACGACGACGGATGTGCGGCACCGCTTCGGCCGCTTCGGAAGTGTTGACCGTAATACGCACCAGTTCCGAGCCGGCGATCGCCAGTTCGTGCACCTGCTTGGTAGTGCCGGTGATGTCAGCGGTATCGGTATTGGTCATCGACTGCACCACGATGGGAGCGCCACCACCGATGACGATGTCATCAACGCGCACCGCCTGCGTCGCGTGACGCAGATTGGAAGGATGCATCATGCGTTCTACTCCAGAACCAGCTTGGCGACGTTCGCCGGGTTGAATTTCGACAGATCGACTTGCTTGCCGTGGTAATACATGCGGATCGCACCCGGTCTGGCGATGGTGACGTTGTACGGCGCACGATGACCGCCGCCTATCCATTTTTCCTCACCAGCCTTGGTCACCCGCGACAACAATATCTCACCGTTCACATCGATGATCTCCATCCATGCTTCTTCGAGGAACACGATATGGATCGGGCGCTTCATCAACAGCGCCAGCGGCACTTCAGGCTTGGGTGGCGCATCTGGCATCACCGATTCTGTCACTGCCGCCGCAACGGGTTCCGGCTTGCTCACTTGCTGCGGCGGGCTGGCGACGACCGGTTTTGGCGCTACCACCGGCTTCGCCGTTTCTACCGGTTTTGGTGCTACCACCGGTTTTGGCGCTTCCACCACCTTGACCGGCTCAACCGGCTTTACGACAGGCACCGGCTTCGCGACCGGCAAAGGCTTGACTGCTTCGGGTTCCTTTGCAACCGGTTCCGGCTTATGCACTTCCACGACTTTCGTTGGCTCGGCCGCTTGTTCTACAACTGGCTGCTCAGGCTCCGCCTCGACTAGCGCTGCGGCACTCACAGCAGAAGCCGGCTCCACTGCGGCCTCTTCGCTCACTTTGACCGGGACCGGCAGCGAGATGTTTACTGGTTGCATCAGGATGAAACCGGCCAGCAGGATCGCGACTGCCAACGCCCCCAGCAGCAGATAACGACTGCGCCGGCTCGCGTCTCCTGTGATCGGCAAGGGCGCCCCCCCTGCCTGAACGTCCGTCACATCGAAATGATGTTCGGTCTGCGTGTGGGTCGCTGCCAGCAACTTGGCCTCATCCATGCCCAGCACACGCGCATAGCTGCGCACGAAACCGCGCAGGAAAGTGCCTTGCGGCAGATGCTCGGCATCATCATGCTCCAGCGCTTCGACTTGGCGCACACTGTACTTGACGCGCTCCGCGATCTCTTCCACCGACAAGCCGCGTGCTTCACGCTCGGCACGCAGGATCGCGCCGACCTTCAATGCAGGTTGTTGCGCTTCATGCCCGACCGTCTCGTTCTGAATCTCTGTCATCACTCGCCCGCCTGCAGAAGTTGCGCTTCACGCGAATCCGGGAAACGCTTGCGCAATTGCAGCGCGTAACTCGCCGCCGCATTTCGGTCCCCCGCCTTGCGCTCTACGCGCACCGCCAGCCACAGGTGCTCCGGCGTCAACGCCTCATACACTTGCATGAAACGCATCAGATGGACTTTGGCCATCGAATAGTCGCCCCTGATGTAGTTCAATTCCGCCAGCCCGATCTGCGCTTCTGGCATACCCGCATGCAGGATCAACGCGCGCTCAAGATAGCTTTCCGCCGCGACAAGGTCGCCGGCTTTGATGGCGCACACCCCCGCATTGGCATACGCCATATCCGGGGTGTTATAGAGGGGGTCTTTCAAAGCATCCAGAAACTTGGCGATGGACTCCTTGGGCTTGCCGCGCTGGCACAGGAACCAGCCATAGTTGTTCAGCGCGGATGCGCTGCGAGGATCGAGTTGCAAAGCACGGCGAAAATCCTTGTCCGCCAGCGCATCCTCGCGCAGCCTCATGCGCACCAGGCCGCGCACATTGTAGGCAGGCGCATAGGAATCATCGGCCTGCATGGCCGCACCCAATTCCTGCAAGGCGATGGAATACTGCCCACGCTCAAAATAAGAGGCAGCCAGTTCGGTATGGATCTTGGCGCTGTTGCGTGCGCGCTCATCGGACACACCATTGCTGGCGCAGCCGGCCAGCAAAAATGCCATGAGATAGACCATCCACTGTTTCATCGACTTGCCTCCATGATTCGTAGGGTTCGTTTCGACTTGTCCTGCACTTGTCCCGCCAGTTGTCCGCAGGCGGCCGCGATGTCGTCGCCGCGCACCTTGCGGATGGTGGTGACGATGTTCGCCTGCATCAGGATGTCGCGAAAATGCTTCACCGTCTCCATATCGGAACGGCGGTAAGGCGCTTGCGGGAAAGGATTGAACGGGATCAGGTTGAACTTGCACGGCACATCACGCACCAGTTCGATCAGCTCGCGCGCATCCTGCGGACGGTCGTTCACGCCCGCCAGCATCACATATTCAAAGGTAACGAAATCACGCGGTGCCTTTTCCAGATAGCGCAGACAAGCCGCCATCAATTCCTGCAAAGGATATTTCTGGTTGATCGGCACCAGCACGTTGCGCAATTCATCGTTCGGCGCATGCAGCGAGATCGCCAGCGCCACCGGACATTCGTCACGCAAACGATCCATGGACGGCACCACGCCGGAGGTGGACACCGTCACGCGGCGGCGCGACAGGCCATAGCAATGATCGTCCAGCATCAGGCGCAAGGCGCTCACGGTACTGTCGAAGTTCAGCAACGGTTCGCCCATGCCCATCATCACCACGTTGGTGACCGGCCAGTTGCCTTCTTCGTTCTTGCCCAACTCGTGGTTGGCCCACCACACCTGGCCGATGATCTCGGCGGTGGACAGGTTGCGGTTGAAGCCCTGCTTGCCGGTGGAACAGAACGCACAATCCAGTGCGCAGCCCGCCTGCGTCGAAACGCACAGCGTGCCCCTGCCCTCTTCCGGGATGAACACGGTCTCCACCGCGTTGCCGGTGCCCACATCCAGCAGCCATTTGCGCGTACCGTCGGAGGCGGTCTCTTCGCGCATCACCCTAGGCGTCTGGATACAGGCGAGTTGCTTCAGTTTGTCGCGAAGAGAGATCGCCAGATCGCTCATCGCGTCGAAATCGGACTCCCCGTTCTTGTATATCCAGCGCAGCACCTGCTTGGCGCGGAACGGCTTTTCGCCGTGTTCCGCGAACCAAGCGGTCATCGCAGCCGGTTCAAGATCGAGGAGGTTTTGCTTCATCAGCTATCGCTTAGCGAGAGTAGACGTTCAGTGCCGGGAAGAAGTAAGCGATCTCGACGGCAGCTGTTTCAGCTGCGTCGGAACCGTGCACCGCATTCGCGTCGATGCTGTCGGCGAAGTCGGCACGGATGGTGCCTTTGTCTGCCTTCTTCGGATCGGTTGCGCCCATCAGGTCACGGTTCTTGAGGATCGCGCCCTCGCCTTCCAGAACCTGGATCATCACCGGGCCGGAGATCATGAAGGTCACCAGATCGTTGAAGAATGGACGTGCAGCGTGCACGGCATAAAAACCTTCCGCTTCGGCACGGGACAGTTGCACCATGCGCGCAGCGATGACCTTCAGGCCGGCACCTTCAAAACGGGAATAGATCTGACCGATGACGTTCTTGGCGACTGCATCGGGTTTGATGATAGAAAGGGTACGTTCAACAGCCATGCTTCTCTCCAAATGATTATTGTGAATCAGAAAATTCTGAGGGCGCGATTCTAGCAGGGTTTACCTGCAATGTCGCAGCGCGGACAGGGGAGAATAGCCCCAACCGGCCTGCCGACAGACCGCCGGGCAGGCAGGTTGCAGACTTACCAACTGATTAATTAAACAGCAGATCCGGCAGGAACAGGCTGATCTCGGGGATGTAGGTGACCAGCCCGAGGAAGGCCAGCAATACCAGCAGCCAAGGCAAGGCGGCATGGGTGACTTCCATGATGCTCATGCCGGTGATGCCACTGGTGACGAACAGGTTCAACCCCACCGGCGGCGTGACCATGCCGATCTCCATGTTGACCACCATGATGATACCCAGATGGATGGGGTCGATGCCGAGTTGGGTGGCGATGGGAAAGAAGATGGGCGCGAGGATCAGGATGATCCCGGTCGGTTCCATGAAGTTGCCAGCTATTAGCAGAATGATGTTGACCACCAACAGGAACATCCACGGTGTCATGCCGTAAGCCACGATGTGCTCGGCGATGGTCTGCGGGATGCGCTCGGTGGTGAGCACGTGCGCGAACAGCATGGCGTTGGCGACGATGAACATCAGCATCACGGTGGTTCTGCTGGCGTCGACGAACACCTCGGGCAGGTCTTTGAACTTGAGGTCCTTGTAGATGAACACCGCCACGATCAAGGCATACACGGCCGACACCGCCGCCGCTTCGGTGGGCGTGAACACGCCGCCGTAGATGCCGCCCATGATGATGACCAGCAACGCCAAGCCCCACATGGAATCGCGGAACTTGCCCAGCACTTCGCGCAGCGGCGCACGCGGCGTGGGCGCGATGTTCAGCTTGCGCACACGCCAATGCACTGCCATCGCCAGCATCAACCCCAGCAACAATCCGGGGATCACACCTGCCATGAACATGCGCCCGACCGAGACTTCGGTCACGGCGGCATATACCACCATCACGATGGAAGGCGGGATGAGGATGCCGAGCGTGCCGGAGTTGCAGATCACCCCCGCCGCGAACGGCTGCGGGTAACCGCTGCGCACCATGCCGGCGATGACGATGGAGCCCACCGCGACCACGGTGGCCGGGCTGGAACCGGACACGGCGGCGAACAGCATGCAGGCGAGGATGGAAGCGATGGCCAGACCGCCGCGCAGATGGCCCACTGCCGCGATGGCGAAATCCACCATGCGCCGTGCCACGCCGCCGGTGGACATCAGTGACCCGGCGAGGATGAAGAACGGAATGGCCAGCAGGGTGTAATGCTCGCTGGTCTCGTACAGCTTGATTGAAAGCGAGGCCAGCGAGTCGTTGGCGAAGAAAGCGATGGTGAGCAGGCTGGAAAGGCCCAGACAGATGGCGACCGGCATGCCGATGGCCATGAAGAAGAACAGACAGGAGAACAGGAACAAGGTGTTCATTGTTTCTCCTCCTGTTTCAATTTAAGGGCTTGCGCCACTTCGTTGGCAAGTCGCAGGTGGTCGGACTTGCCGCTGATCAGGTTATACAGCACGGGCAGGAAACGCAAAGCCAACAGGGTGAAGCCGATGGGCAGAATGGCGCGCACCAGCCACATCTGCACCGGCAGGTCTTCCAGCTCGATGCCGACCTTTTTCATCTTCATCACATACTGGAACGAACCGTAGATCACCATGCCTGCGTACAACAGGCAGAGCAGCACGGCGATGGTGGATACGACGCGGCGCACTCGCGGCGTGAATATCTTGATCAATGCATCCACGCCAATATGTGCACCGACGCGCACACCATAGGAGATGCCGATGAAGATCATGAAAGCGAACAGGATAGTGGTGAGCTCCTGCGCCCAGGTGAAGCCGGAGTTGAACACATAACGCATGACCACCTGCGCAAAGGTGAGCAGCGTCATCGCCGCCAGCAGAATGGCGATCAACCATTCGTCCAGTCGTTTCAATAACTTCATGCGGCCTCCCTGTGGCGCCCCCCGTGCATGGCGGGGGTCGTGCTCAACCCAGCAACATCACTTCTTGTTGGCAGCTACAGCGGCATCGATCAGATCCTTGCCGATATCACCCTCGAACTTCGCCCACACCGGCTTCATCGCCTCGCGCCACTGTTGGCGCTGCTTCTTGGTCAGCTTGACCAGTTTGGCCTTTTTGTCGTCGATGACTTTCTGGCGGAAATTGGCATCCTCATCCAGCGCGACCTTGTTGCCGTAGGCGATAGATTCAGCCATGGCAACACTCAATCCATTCTTCACATCCTCGGGCAGGCCGCTCCACCATTCATCGTTGGCGATCACCATGTAATCGAGCACGCCGTGGCCGCTCTCGGTGATGTACTTTTGCACCTCGTGGAATTTCTTGGTGTAGATGTTGGCCCATGGATTCTCTGCACCATCCACCACGCCGGATTGCAGCGCTTGGTACACCTCGGCGAAAGCGATCTTCTGCGGATTGGCCCCGACCGCCTGGAACTGCGCCTCCAGCACCTCGGACGGCTGGATGCGGAACTTCAGCCCCTTGGCATCCTCCGGCGTACGCAGGGGTTTGTTGGCGGAAAGATGCTTCATGCCGTTATGGATGTAGCCGAAGCCGACGATACCCTTGCCGGACATGGAGGTCAGCAACTCGCGTCCCTTGGCGCTGTTCTGGAAACGGCCCACGGCGTCAATGTCATCGAACAGGAACGGCAGGTCGAATATCTGGACCTTCTTGGTGTACTTGCCGAACTTGGCCAGCGAAGGTGCGAGAATCTGCACATCGCCCAGCAACAGCGCTTCCATCTCCTTGCCGTCGCCGAACAATTGACTGTTGGGGAATACCTGAACTTCGACCTTGCCCGGCAACAGCCGCTCGGCAACTTCCTTGAACTTCAGCGCGGCCTGCCCCTTGGGGGTGGTATCGGCGACCACATGACTGTATTTGATTACGATGGGGGCCGCTTGCGCGGAGAGGGACAGACTGAACAACAAGGCACTGCACAACACGCTCAATATTTTCATATTCTTCTCCCTGAAGAGTTGACTGGAACGGTGACGGCTTGCATCTGCAACCGCATCATATGCCAATCATGCTTACGCCACCATTACAGATTGCTCCCCCTCCGCCGCACGGAACTCCGCTGCCACCGCCACACCGACCACACACGCCAGCTCATCGCCGCAATACAACAAGGGCAGACGTTCGCGCTGCCAAGGCGGCACACCATGTTCCTGCAGCAGGTTCTTCATGCTGCGCCGTGCCGCGAGCGGCTGCGGGCGCAATGTCTCACCGCCATTGCGCAATCTCAGACTCACCTGCCCTTGTGACAATCTGTCCCGACTGACGCCCGATCCGACCGCCGCAGTGAAGTGCACTTCACGCTGCAATGGCGGCCAGTACAGCGCCGCCTCCCCCTGCCAGTCCACACGCAACGCCGGGTCGAATGCCGTCAACGCGCGCATCACATGGATATGCCCGCGATATCTGCGTACCTGCCACTCTCCGAAATTCACACAGATATCCGCATTGTCGCGTGCGCTGCGCAGTTGGCGCAGCATGTCATCCAGCTGCGCTTCCTGCGGCATCGGGGCGCCCTGCAAGTGCAGAAAATGGCGCAGCAGGTTCCTGCCGCGCGCGGGAGACAAGGCATCCAGTTTCGCCACCGCCAGCAACGGTTCACCCGCCCCGTCCGCCAGCGCGACCTCCTCCAGCATCCCGGCGGCCTCTGCGAAATGTTGCGCGCTGCGCCCCAGCGTATCGCGCCATGCCGGGAAGCGTTCCTCCAGCACAGGGAACAGGCGATGACGCAGGAAGTTGCGCGGATAAAGTTCGTCCGCGTTGCTCTCATCCTCTATCCATTGCAGGGCATGCTGTTGCGCATAGGCGAGCAATGTTGTCCGTCCGCATGCCAACAAGGGGCGCAGCAATAGCTGGCTGCCCTGCTCGCGCACCAACGGCATGGCGGAGACGCCGCGCAGACCGGCCCCGCGCAACAACTGCAGCATCAGCGTCTCCGCCTGATCGTCCGCATGGTGGGCCAGCGCGACGTAGCGGCAAACGCTTTCGGCGAACGCGGCATGGCGCAGTTTGCGCGCCGATGCCTCGATGCCGTGGGCATCTTTCAGCGGCGCGATGTCGACATGTTTGATCTCAAGCTGAATGGCATAGCGCTCGCACAGTTCAGTGCAAAACCTTGCCCAGGCATCTGCATTGGGGCTGATGCCGTGATGGACATGCATGGCGGAAAGCGTGTAGCCCAGTTTTGGGGCGAGACGATGGAGAGCGTGCAGCAGCACGACCGAATCCATACCGCCGCTCAAGCCGAGCAGCAGCTTGCTGCCCGCAGGCAGCAGCGGCGCCAGCTGCGCCGCGATCCGGTCATCTAATTGATTCGAGTGGGGAGATTTGTGCGACATCGACGAACGTCGCGTCAGAGCAGATGAGCCTCCGTGACTACTGGAGCTCGATCTCCTTGAACTTGCCGTAGCCCATCAAACGCGTAAAGCGCGTCTGCAACAGATCGTTGGTGGATTTGCTCTGGGCCTGCTTGAGCGCATCGGCCAAGGCTTTTTTCACGCTGGCCATGGTCGCTTCGTAATCGCGGTGCGCACCGCCCAAAGGCTCGCTCACGATCTTGTCGACCAGACCGAGCGTCTTCAAACGGGTGGCTGTGATCGCCAATGTCTCGGCGGCTTCCTCCGCTTTGCTCGCGCTCTTCCACAGGATGGAGGCGCAGCCTTCCGGAGAGATCACGGAATAGGTCGCATATTGCAGCATCAGCAAGGCATCACCGACTGCCACTGCCAGCGCGCCACCGGAACCACCTTCGCCGATGATGGTGCAGATGATGGGCACACGCAGTTCGGCCATCACATACAGGTTGCGACCGATGGCTTCGGACTGGCCGCGCTCTTCCGCGCCGACGCCGGGATAAGCGCCCGGTGTGTCGATGAAAGTCATGATGGGGATGCCGAACTTCTCGGCCAGACGCATCAGGCGCATCGCTTTGCGATAGCCCTCGGGACGCGGCATGCCGAAATTGCGGTACTGGCGTTCCTTGGTGTCGCGGCCCTTTTGATGGCCGATGACCATCACACTCTGGCCGTTGAAACGCGCCAGACCGCCGACGATGGCAGCATCGTCAGCGTACACACGGTCGCCGTGCAGTTCTTCGAAATCGGTGAACAGATGCTCTACGTAATCCAGCGTATAAGGGCGCTGCGGATGGCGCGAGACCTGCGAGATCTGCCAGGGGGTGAGCTTGGCGTAGATATCCTTGGTCAGGCTCTGGCTCTTCTTTTGCAGGCGGCTGATCTCGTCGGAGATATCCAGCGCGGAATCGTCCTGCACGTAGCGCAGTTGTTCGATCTTGTTCTCCAGATCGGAGACCGGTTGTTCGAAATCCAGGAAGGTCAGTTTCATGGTAGCTATCTCAAGGGTTCATTCACGGGCGGCATGATACAACAAGCAGTGCGGCAAACCGAACGGGTTTGCTCGCCTCAACACGGGAAATCTTTTTTATCAATACCTTACTTTCCGAGCGAGAAGAAGCGCCGGATCGTGGCCAGTATCTCGCTGCTGCTTTGCGTGATGCTCGGGTGGCTGGCAACCGCATCGATATCCTGCTTGGCGCTATTGAGTTCCGCCGTGCGTACGGCCAGCATGTGCGACACCTCCTCCGCGATGGTGGGGCGTGCACGCAATATCTCCTCGAACGCCTCCTTGTCCAGCCGGTAACATTCGACATCGCTCAGTGCCATCACCGACGCACGGCGCGGCGCGCCGGTCAGCAAAGCCATCTCGCCGAAGAAGTCGCCTTTGTGCAGGATGTTGAGCGTGCGGCGTTCGCCGTTCTCCGCTTCGAGGTACACCTCAGCCTCACCGCGAATGAGGATGTAGAGGCCGTGCGACTGCTGATCTCCTTGCCGTGTGATCAGATTCCCTCTTGCGAAAGGTGCAAAACGCAACTGCTCGGCCAGCCACTTCAACTCCTCCTCGGTCATGGAGGAGAACAGGTCGATACGGTGCAAGGTCTTCAGGCGTAGCGTCACCTCATGCTGATGCTGTGCATCCTCGTATTTATCGTTCTCCTTGGTCAGGTGGATGTGGCGCTCGTCCACTGCCAGCTTCAGACCGGCGCGCTGCAAAGAGGTCATGATGTGCCAACGGATCAGGGCGTCGGTCGGATCGTCCGGCATCAGGTCGGTCAACCAGTAACGCATGGCATAACGCGCATAGCCTTTATCGTCCATATCCATCAACACACAGTTGGGAGCCGGATCGGTAGCCACATTCGGAATACTGGTCTGCCGGATAGCATCTTCCACCACACGTATCACCCGGGGGGCGGGTGCTTCCAGCGACACGTTGAACCACACCCAGCGCCGCCATTGCACCGGCTGGTCGGTACGGCGGCCCAGCACCATGAACTTGTTCTTCATCAACTGTGAATTGGGGAACACCACCGTTTCCCAGTTGCGCGTCTCTACCAGCGTGGAGCGCCAGCGGATGTCCACCACTCTACCGGCGAGATCGTCCACCTTGATCCAGTCGCCCACCTCGATGGAATTGTCGAGCTGCAGGGCAAGACCGCCGAGGATGTTGCCCAAGGTGTCCTGCATCGCGAACGCGATCACCGCCGTGATCACCGCAGACGTCGCGACGATGCTGCCCAGATCCAGCCCGGCATAACGCAACCGCACCATGAACCACGCGACATAGGCGATGATGACGAAGATATCTTCCGTGATACGCGGCGGATTGAGCTTGATACCCGGGAGGATCAGTCGGAACACCACCAACCCCCACAAGCGGATCACCGCCACACCGGCACCGATCACCGAAACCTCGTGCAGGATGTCTGCCCCGCGCGCGATTCCGAGCGCATGCAGAACACCCGCGATGAACAAGCCAAACACGCAGACGAAATAGAAGATGACGGTATTGAAGATACTGGGGCGTTCTTCGCGCAGGAAATAATGCAACAGGAAGAACAGCCCGATCACCATCACCAGCAGTGGAAAAGATTCCGCCCCCCAGAAGACAGCCGTCACATCTCGCCAGAAACTCATGCTTGCACCCTTTGTGGTTTTGCGAGGATTCTACACAGAATAGGTCACCAGTGGCTGGCGGCGACGCCACACTTTCCAGCGATCGATGGCCTTCATCTCGAAACGATGCACAGCCCCTGCAGCGGGCACTTCCAGTGTAAGCGAACGCAACTTCCCGTCAAGCAATGCCTGCCAGACGACTTGCAACAGATCGCGCTGCATCACGATCAGTTCCTCGCGCCAACGGTAAAGGTCATGTTGCCGCAAAGGTGCCTGCAGAGCGGTCGCCAGCCAGGCACCCAGTTTTGCATCGCTTGCCAGCATGGCTGGCAAACTTTCGAAGCGGCGTATCCCGGCGGCGCGCGCAAAAATCGCCAAGGGCTCGTCACCGCCTGCCGCGTCTAAGGTCGTGCCTATCTTGGCGGGGCGACCGCCTCCCCATAGCCACAGGCTGCTGACCGGCGGCAGCCCCGCTGCCAAACGTTTCTGGTTCAGGGCGTGTCCGTGCAACAGCATCTGTATCTCATTGCCCAACGCGCGCCAGCGCACGGCATCCCTGCCCTGCGGCATCATCTCGCGCGCGTCTCCCCAGGCGGCACTGCCCAGAGAGGGCATCGTCACGTCACCGACTTCGGCCACCCGCAGATACCAGCGCTGCGGGTGCGGCGCGTGGAAACTGATGCCGTCCGATGCAAAATGCGCATTCAATAGTTCGCAAAATGCGAACGCCTCTTCGGCCGTGCAGACCACATCCGGCCGCACCATCACTTGTGCAGGCTGCCGTTGCAGTTCGACCGGATCGGCACACATCCACTCGAAACCAGCCACTTCCAGACCGTCTCCCGCAGCACGCAAAGGCGCGGCACTGGCAACACCGAACAGCTCGCACAAGCGTGCTTCGGTCGCGCTTGCCGGCAGCTTTGCATGCACGGCACGCGCCAGCATCTTCTCGAGCAAGGCGAGTTCTGCTTGCGTAGCGGGCGCGATCTCGCGCGCCAGGATGAGGTCGGGGATGATGAGATGAAGATGTTCCATGGCCGCGAGTTTAGCACTCGCCAGCTTGCGCCTTGTGGCACACTAACGCCCGTAAAAAACACGGGAATCGCCTTGCAACCCTTTGAACTTTTCGTCGGTCTGCGCTACACACGCGCCAAGCGCCGCAACCACTTCATCTCTTTCATCTCGCTGATCTCCATGCTGGGCATCGGCTTGGGCGTGATGGCCCTGATCGTGGTGCTGTCGGTGATGAACGGCTTCCAGAAAGAGATACGCGCGCGCATCCTCGGCATCACCCCTCACCTGCAAGTGATCGGCAGTGAAGGCATAGCGGATTGGCAGCGCACGCTGGATACCGTCACTACACATCCCGGCGTGCGCGCCGCCGCACCCTATGCCACCGGTCAGGGCATGCTGTCGCAGGGGGAGCGCGTGCAGGGCGTGATGGTGCGCGGCATCCTGCCCGCCGCCGAACAGGCGCTGATCGCGCTCGGCGACAAAATGAAGCACGGCACGCTGGATAGCCTGCAGCCGGGCGAATACAACATCGTACTCGGCGTCGATCTGGCAAGATCCCTGGGCGCAAGCGTCGGCGACCCGCTGCTGTTGATCACGCCGCAAGGTCAGTTCACGCCGGCCGGCATGCTGCCACGACTGAAGCAATTCAAAGTGAGCGGTATCTTCGAGATCGGCATGTCACCTTACGACAATGCGCTGGCTCTGGTTCATCTGCACGACGCGCAGAAGCTGTACCGCATGGGGGAATCAGTGAGCGGCATCAGCGGCAGCGTCGACGACCTCGACCAGGCCCCGCAGATCGCCCGTACGCTGGAAGCAAAGATTCCGGTCGACCTGTGGACCACCGACTGGACACGACAGAACGCCAGCTATTTCGCCGTGGTGGCGATGGAGAAGAAGATGATGTTCATCATCCTGTCGCTGATCGTGCTGGTCGCCGCTTTCAACATCGTCTCCACGCTGGTGATGGCCGTCACCGACAAGCAGGCCGACATCGCCATCCTGCGCACACTGGGTGCCTCGCCCCGCAGCATCATGCTGATCTTCATGGTACAGGGCGTGCTGATCGGACTCATCGGCCTGACCATAGGCGTGATCGGCGGCGTAGTGCTGGCGCTCAACATCAGCACCCTCGTACCTTTCATCGAGAACCTGTTCGGCGTGCAGTTCCTGGCCAAGGAGTTCTATTACATCAGCGAGCTGCCTTCCGATCTGCGCCAGGCCGATGTGCTGATCGTCGCCGGCATGTCGTTCCTGATCAGCGTGCTCGCCACACTGTATCCAAGCTGGCGCGCTTCCAAGGTGCAACCGGCGGAGGCATTGCGCTATGAGTAAACAGGATTCGGAAATGGTCATCACCTGCCGTGATCTGCAAAAGATCTACGCGCAAGGCGACCTCAGCGTCAGCGTGCTGAACGGTGTGAACCTCGATCTGGCACGCGGCGAGAGCCTCGCCATCGTCGGCGCTTCGGGTTCCGGCAAGAGTACATTGCTGCACCTGTTGGGCGGGCTGGACAGCATCAGTGGCGGCAGTGTCAGCATCCTGGGGCAGGATGTCGCGAAGATGAACGAGAGCCAGCGCGGTGAACTGCGCAACCATTCGCTGGGTTTCATCTACCAGTTCCACCATCTGCTGCCGGAGTTCACGGCCGTGGAGAATGTCGCCATGCCGCTGCTGATACGCGGCATGAAACCCGCAGAAGCACATCCGCAGGCGATAGCCATGCTGGAGCAAGTGGGACTGGCACACCGTCTGCGCCATCTGCCCACCGAACTTTCCGGCGGCGAACGTCAGCGCGTCGCCGTGGCCCGTGCACTGGTCACCCGCCCTGCCTGCGTGCTGGCCGACGAGCCCACCGGAAATCTGGATCGCAGCAGCGCATACGCCTTGTTCAAACTGATGCAGGAACTGAATGCGCAATTGCAGACCAGTTTCATCATCGTGACCCACGATCTGGAACTGGCCGGCAGGATGCAGCGGAACTTGCGGCTGGTGGACGGCGTATTGACGTCCGAATGAAATACCTAGGCGGTGATCCCGGCAGCCCTGAGCTGTTCGACCAGCCCGGCATCTTGGGTTTCGATGTGCGGCAATAGCCACTCTTTGAATGAATGTGCCAATACGGTGAAACCGTGCTGGTCATGATTCTCCTGCAAGCCTTGCAGGCTGTGCAGCAAGTCGGCATGTTCGGAACGGTGCATCTCCTGTCCGTCCGGCGCATAGCGCAGCATGTAGTCTTCCTCGGTAGTAAAGTGCGTCTGCGTGAGCAGTTGCAGATGTTTGGCCCGATGTTTTATCTCGTCTTTCGACTCGTTCCCGGAAATCCCCTGCAATATCGCGCGAATACTGGCCGCGATCTCCTCGTGCTGCTCGTCGATGATCTCAAAGCCCAGCTTGACGACATCGATCAGCGGCTCAAGTTGATGGCGCGATGAGATCGGCGCAATCTCGCCATTGCTGATGCGATAACAGGCTCCGCCCGCATTCTTGGCCAGATACATAGCGTAATCGGCACGACCCAGCAACTCATGGATGGAGGCACCATCCCGGGGACTGAAAGCGATGCCGATACTGGCGGTCACAGCCATCTTGGTCCCATCCAGATGGTAAGGACGCGCCACTTCCAGAATGATCTTGTTCAGTACGAAATCCGCTTCTTCGACAGAACTGACACCTTGCAGGATCAGGGCGAACTCGTCACCGCCAAGGCGTGCGACGGTATCCACGTTGCGCACACTATGGCGCAGACGCCGCGATATTTCCTTCAGCAGGAGATCACCTGCGGCATGCCCCAGCGTGTCGTTGATCGGTTTGAATCCATCAAGGTCCAATACCCCTACCGCAAAATCCTCATGCTCCCGCATGGAGCGGGACAGTGATTGATTGATGCGATCGAACAGCAGGACGCGATTGGGGAGTTCGGTCAGCGAATCATGGAAGGCCAGCCGATCCAGCAGGCGTCGCAGCCGCTCCTTCTCGGTCTTTTCGTTGACGATGGCCAGCACGAACATCTTGCCGTCCATCTCCATCCCGCTCATGGACAGGTCGATCGCGGTGAATTGTCCATCCTCGCGACGCAGATGCAGCGGCACGCGCGCCGCCTCGCCATTTTTCAGATTCGCTATCGCTTGGGAAAGCAATTGGCTATTGGCTTCATCCAGCAACTTTCCCAGTCCGCACAAGGCGCATACACCTTCCGCGCAACCGCGCATCTTGGTGAACCTTTCATTGCCGTAGACGCAGCGCCCTTCCGATATGACGAACATCGGCAGCGGGGCGGCATGCATCATCGTTCGGAACAATGCTTCCGAAGTACCGCCATCCAAGCCTTGCCACGTTGCTGTCATCACTGTCCCGCCCCGATTCAGATGGCACGAGGTATAACACCCGAGACAGATGACCACAATATGCCAAAAGGCCTATATATATAGAGACGGCACCTATTCCATACGCCACGGTGGGTTTTAGGGATGCCCGCAGGAACACCGAACCTGATCGAGTCTCAATGCCCCGCAGCGCGGCGTTTTGCACGCTGCCGCCATTTCAATTGCACGGCCAGCCGCCAGGCAAAACGCACGACAAAATACCCGCTGACCGCCAGAACTGTTGCGAGGATAGGCAAGCCAATCAGCAATGGCTCGCCCAAGGTCAGCAGCCACTGCCACATCAGCTCGAATCCGTCTTGCCAGCTCAGTTCCGGAAAGTCTGCGGCCGGTCCCTGTGCCGAAGCGCCCGAAACCAGCAAGCCGATACGGTGAGCCAACAGATAGAGCGGAACGATGGTGAAGGGGTTGGTGTACAGGGTCGCTGCCAGCGCCACCGGCAGATTGACGCGCAACCACATCGCCAGCAACGCTGCGGTCGGCATCTGGAACGGTCCGGGGATCAGGCCGCAGAACAGGCCGAGCGCCACGCCACCCGCCACCGAATGGCGATTCAAATGCCAGAGGTTCGGGTGATGCAGCCAGTGCCGGACCGGCTTCAGCCAGCGGTTCTGCAACACCCCGTCACGCCCCGGCAGTCTGTCTCGAAAGAATTTGCGCATGACGGGATTCTAATGCTCGGTTAGGCTAGCTGTATGGTTTCCTTTGCACTCAGCTTCGCGTTCGGTGTCTGGTTCCTGCAACAGATGGAGGCGCTGCCGACGCTGCCGTTCTACTGGCCACTGGCACTGCTGTGCCTGCTGTTGCCGCGCACGCTGCCGCCTCTGTTGCGACATGCACTGTTGCTGTGTTGCGCCGCCCTGCTCGGCTTCTGCCATGCCGCATTCATCGCACAAACCCATCTTGCCGACAGCCTGCCGGACGAGTGGCAGGGACGCAATATCTCGCTGACCGGTGTGGTGGCCGAGATGCCGCGCGTGCATGAGCGCGGCCTGCGTTTCGCATTCGACGTGGAAACCACAGAGACCGATGGCGCCACAGTCCCGCACCGTATCCTGCTATCGACCTACCGCACCGCTGACCAGCCTGCCATTGATATCCACGCCGGGGAACGCTGGCGTTTCACCGTGCGCTTGAAGCGTCCCCATTCGACACGCAATCCCCACACCTCTGATTTCGAAGCCTGGGCACTGGAACGCAACATCCGCGCCACCGGCTATGTCTATAACAAAATTGCGCCGCAGAGACTGGATGCCACCGTCTTCAGACCGGCTTACCTTATAGAAAAGTTTCGCGAAACGTTGCGCGAACGCTTCCACGAGACTTTGCCGGATGCACCGTATGCCGGGATACTGGTGGCGCTCGCCATCGGCGACCAAGCCAGCATCTCGCAGGACGAGTGGCGCTTGTTCACGCGCACCGGCGTCAATCATCTGATGTCCATCTCCGGTCTGCACATCACCATGCTGGCCGGCATGTTCTTCGGACTGACCTACTGGTTATGGCGTCGCAACACTCGGTTGACGTTGCGGCTGCCCGCGCGCAAGGCGGCAGCACTGGCCGGTGTCACGGTAGCGCTGGCATACAGTCTGATCTCCGGCTTCGAGATCCCCGCCCAACGCACCTTCTATATGTTGTCCACGTTTGCCGGCATGCTGCTTATGTCACGCAATGTCGCGCCCAGCCAGATGCTGGCTGCCGCGTTGCTGGTCGTGCTGTCACTCGACCCTTGGGCAGTATTGGCACCCGGTTTCTGGCTTTCGTTCGGCGCGGTCGCGCTGATCTTCTACGTCTCCGCCAACCGGCTCGGCAGGCCGCATTGGCTGGTGGAATATGGCAAGGTGCAATGGGCGATGAGCATCGGTCTGATCCCGCCATTGCTCGCCCTGTTCCAGCAACTCTCGCTGGTCTCGCCGCTGGCGAACGCCTTCGCCATCCCGCTGGTCAGTCTGCTGGTGGTACCGCTCACCCTGCTCGGCGCCCTGCCGGGTTTTTCATGGACACTTCATATTGCCCACCATGTGCTCGCGTTCTGCATGACCTTGTTACGCCTGCTGGATGATCTGCCCGTGAGCGTATGGGTACAACATGCGCCTCCGGCATGGTCGATCGCATCGGGGGCATTGGGTGCACTCTGGATACTGGCGCCGCGCGGATTCCCGCTACGCGCATTCGGCGTCATCCTGTTGTTGCCCATGTTCCTCATCCGGCCGGCGACACCCGCCCACGATTCGGCACGCATCCGGGTATTCGATGTCGGACAAGGATTGGCTGTCGCCGTGCAGACGCAGCATCATGCCCTGTTGTTCGACACCGGCCCCGACTATGCGGGCGATGCGGACAGCGGCAACCGCATTCTGGTGCCCGCCCTGCGAGGATCGGGTGTGGATAGTCTGGATACCCTGATATTGAGCCATGGCGATATCGACCATATCGGCGGCACGGACTCGTTGTTGCAAGCCATACCGACCGACCTCATATTGACTTCAATGGATGCGGATGACAGTCGGCTGGCAGGCAAGCCAAATACCCGTTCTTGTCGGGACGGCATGCAGTGGGATTGGGACGGTGTGAATTTCGAGGTGCTGCACCCGCCCGCAACGGCTACCGCCAAACGACACGATAACGAGCAAAGCTGCGTGTTGCGCATCAGCGTGGGCGAACGTCATATCCTGCTCACCGCAGATATCGAGACGGCATCCGAGGCGAGATTGTTACAACTACACCCGGACAAGCTGCCAGCCGACCTGCTGGTCGCCCCGCATCATGGCAGCAGAAGCTCATCCAGCCCGGCCTTCGTGGCAGCCGTAGACCCTCAGCACGTTATCTTCACCGCTGGCTACCGCAATCGTTTCCACCATCCGCACCCAGAGGTCATCCGCCGCTACATGGAACAAGGCAGTCATATCCTGCGTTCAGACCGCGATGGCGCGATCACCATCGATCTGGATACGTCCGGAATCAAGCTGGATGCCTATCGCCATAGCCACCGTCGTTACTGGTCGCCAGTCCCTGAAAATTAAGTCCCCAAGTCATACACCGCCCGAATCGGCGCGCGTATAATTCTCGCCATTGACCAACCCCCAAGGAAACATCGTGCCTCTCTCAACGCGCGTTCAAGCTATCAAGCCCTCCCCCACCCTTGCAGTAACCGCCCGTGCAGCAAAACTGAAAGCAGAAGGAAAAGACATCATCGGACTGGGTACCGGCGAGCCTGATTTCGACACGCCGCAGCACATCAAGGACGCCGCCATCGCGGCGATCAACAAGGGCTTCACCAAATACACTGCGGTCGGCGGCACTGCATCATTGAAGCAGGCGGTGATCGTCAAGTTCAAGCGCGACAACGATCTGGACTACACCGCAAAACAGATACTGGTCTCCTGCGGCGGCAAGCAAAGTTTCTTCAACCTCGCGCTGGCAACCATCGATCCCGGCGACGAAGTCATCATCCCCGCGCCATACTGGGTTTCCTATCCAGACATCGTACTGATTGCCGAGGGAAAGCCGGTGATCGTGCAGGCCGACATCGCGCAGGGTTTCAAGATGACCCCCGCACAACTGGAAGCTGCCATCACCAGCAAGACCAAGATGGTCGTCATCAACAGTCCGAGCAACCCTTCCGGCGCGGTGTACACGCTGGAAGACCTGAAGGCGTTGGGCGCGGTGCTACGCAAACATCCGAACATCCTCATCGCCACCGATGACATGTATGAACACGTTGCGCTGACGGACGAGAAATTCTGCAACATCCTCAATGCCTGTCCCGATCTGTATCCGCGCACCATGGTGCTCAACGGCGTGTCCAAGGCCTACGCGATGACCGGCTGGCGCATCGGCTATGCGGCCGGCCCGGAGAACATCATCACCGCGATGGAGAACGTGCAGTCGCAGAGTACCTCCAACCCGACCTCGATCTCCCAGGTCGCAGCGGAAGCGGCGTTGAACGGTGATCAGGGTTGTATCACCCCCATGCTCAAGGCATTCCGCGAGCGGCATGAATTCGTGGTGAGCGAACTGAACAAGATCCCGGGACTGAGCTGCATCAAGGCCGGTGGCGCTTTCTATGCCTTCCCCGATGCGCGCGCTGCCATCGCGACACTGCACAGTAAAGGCACCATCAAAGAAGCGACGGACATCGCTTTTTCAGAATACCTGCTGGCGGAAGCCGGTGTCGCCGTCGTGCCGGGTTCGGCCTTCGGTAGCGAAGGATACGTGCGTCTCTCATTCGCGACTTCGATGGAGAACCTGCAAAAAGCACTGGAGCGCATGGCGAAGGCACTGGCTTGAACATGGTGACCGAGCAACTGGAAGCTATCGCCGCAGAGGTCGATGAAGCACTCAACTCCGGCCAGTTCGATCTGCCGACGTTCCCAGACATCGCCGTCAAGATACGCGACCTGATCGATGACCCGAACGTATCAGCAGACCAACTGGTCAATCTGTTGACTGCCGATCCTGTCATCGCTGCCCACATCATCAAAGCCGCCAACAGCGCCGCTTCTTCCGGCGGCGGTGCGCGCGTTGAGACAGTTCGTGCAGCGATCTCGCGTCTTGGCTACCGCATGCTGCGCAATCTGGTGATCACAGTGACGGTGAGCAAGTTGTTCAAGGCTGGCAGTCCGATCATTGACCGTAAATTGAAACAGCTGTGGGAACGCAGCCGCATCGTGGCCGCCAGCAGCTTTGTCATCGCCTTGCATCAACGTCATTTGAAGCCGGAACAAGCCATGCTGGCCGGCATGATCCACAACCTTGGCGCACTGCCCCTGTGCATTTATGCAGACCGCCATCATCCGCGCCTTGAAGCGGATGCATTGGAAGCGTTGTTGCGTCGCTTCAGCACGCGAGTAGGGATCAAGCTACTGGATAACTGGCATTTCCCGCAGGAGATGGTGGAAGTGGTCGCCGGTTACGATAACCTGCAGCGTCAGAACGAGAGTGGTTTGGCCGATTACACGGATGTAGTGACTGTTGCCAACTTGCAATCTGCGGGCTCTTCCAAATTCGTGGCTTGGCAGAACGTGTCGGCGGCAGGAAGATTGGGGTGCGCGCCCGAAAGCTGCTTCAGCTTCAATGAGGATCACGCAGAACAACTGAATATCGCGTTCGAGATGCTGGGTCTGCCAACCAGGGCGGTCACACAAGCGCCCGCCCCGAAATCAGCACCAACCAACGCTGCACCGATAAAGCCAGTTGCAACCGAAACGCCCGGAATCATGGGCATCTTGAGCAGGCTCTTCAAATAGGCTGCTTTAGCGGGCCTTCAGCTTGGGTTCGGACAACGTACCTGACAACGACAGTGGATTGTTGCCTGAACGCACCTTGATCTCAGAGTTGAACGCCCCCGAAAGTTGACCATCCACTGCGGCATCCAAAGTGCCCGAGGCTTTCAACATGCCCGAAGTGGTGCGCACGCTGCGGAAGCGAACGTGTCCATTCTCTGCCACAAAGGAGCCATTCAGTTCGTCAAAGTGTGTGCGGCCGCCGACCAGATGCTCGCGGCTCGCCAAACGCGCGGTCTCCACCATATCGATACCGCTGATGACGCCGCGTTTGGCCTCGAACGAAGCATCGACCCGCAATGTTTTCGCCAGATTCGAGAGCGTAGCTGCGCTGGCCGACACTTCACCATCGATGAAGACTTCACCCGACAAACCGTACTTTGGGAACAACTCGGCCAACTCCATCGTATTGGCCTTGATATTCGCGTCGAATTTCCAGCCTTTGCTCCAGTTCAATTTTCCGTTGCCGGACCAGATACCGCCATAGGCATGCGCATCCAGATCGGAGATATTGATCTCGCCCGCATTGATCTCGCCGCGCGCATTGAACGAACTGAACATCGCGGAAGGCAGCAGTGGCAGTGCCCCCTCACGAATACCGAAGGTCAGCTGGGTACGGTTCGCCACGGCCTTTAGCTCCACGTTGAACTTCTCATCGTCGCTATGCAGCACCAAACGGGAGAACTCGCCCTGATCGAAATCAGCCCCCCCCTGAAGCGGAGGTACGGATATCTCGTCGGAGACGATCTTCAAGTTATGCAGCGTCACATGCTGCAGCGGGAATTGGGTATCGCTCCCCATGCCTTTGAGCCATCCGGCGACCTTGTCCAGATCCTTCCCGCTCAAGGTCGCCCCCTGCAATGCGACATCATTGATCGTCTTGCTGTCAGACAGCAGCGAGAGCAAATCGAAGTTCAGCGTCGCAGCAGCAGCAGTGAATTCACCCGCCGCACCGACCTTCACATCGACCAGTTCGATCTTGGGCATCGGCAACAAGGAAGCGCTCATACCGCCGACCTTCACCGGCTGCTTGAAACGTTCAGTCAGTCGCAGCTCCAGTGGCCCGATATATTCCTGCATAGGCCAGAACATGGGCAGCACGAATATCGCGATGCCCCCCAACACCATGAGCCCAGCCGCGATCTTGCCCAGCGGCAGAGGATTGCGACGACGGATCGTCGTCGACTTCTGCTTGGACTTGGCTTGCGCCAACGCTGCTTCCTTGGCAGCCTGCGCCGCATCCAGCTTGCTCTGTTGCTCGGCGCGTTGCTCTGCTTCGGCCCAGGCACTTTCCTGCTCGGCGGCCAGCGCCTGTTCCTCTTCCAAGGCGCGCGCTTCCTGTTCGGCTCGCAATCTTTCCGCTTCCTGCTCGGCCTTCAATCGCACCATCTCTGCAGCGATATCCTGCTTCGCCTCCGGCTCCTTCTGTTTGACTGTCTTTTCAGGCGCAGGCGCTTCCTTTTCAGGCGCTGACGATGTTGGTCGTGCCAGTTCATCAGCATCCGTACTGGAGTCCATAGCACTCAAAGCAGCCAGATCGATCTGGAATCCGGTTGATTCAACCTCTTTTTTCGTTTCGACTTGCGCCGACTGTGCAGCTTCAACTTCGGATTTTTTGCGTGCGGCAGCTGCCTCGGCTTTCGCACGGTCCGCAGCTTCACGCTCTGCTGCTATGCGCGCGGCCTCTTGTTCGGCTTTGATACGGACAGCTTCCGCCTCAGCCTTCACTCGCGCCGCTGCTTCCTGCTCGGCCTTGATCCGCGCCGCTTCCTGCTCAGCCTTGATGCGCGCCTCTGCTTCCGCCTTGGCTCTCTCAGCCGCCTCTTGTTCTTGCTTGATACGAGCGGCCTCAGCTTCTGCTTGCAGTCGCGCGGCTTCCGCCGCTTCGGCTTTGGCTCGCTCGGCAGCTTCCTGTTCTGCTTTGAGGCGGGCAGCTTCTTGTTCAGCTTTCAAACGCGCAGCTTCGGCTTCCTGACGTGCACGTTCCTCTGCAAGCGCCTTGGCTTCCGCTTCCGCTTTTGCCTTGGCCGCTTCCAATTCCGCCTTCAACCGTGCGGCTTCTGCTTCTTCTCTCGCTCGCGCCTCAGCTTCGGCTTTTGCCCTTGCCGCCGCCTCTTGCTCGGCTTTGATACGTGCGGCTTCCTGCTCTGCCCTGACCCGCTCTGCTTCTTGCTCAGCCTTGATGCGGGCAGCTTCTTGCTCGGCTTTGATCCGGGCCGCCTCTTGCTCGGCCCTCACTCTCGCTGCTTCGGCTTCCGCCTTGATGCGTGCAGCCTCGGCCTCATGTCTGGCGCGCTCTTCAGCCAGCGCCTTGGCTTCCGCTTCTGCTTTCGCTTTGGCTGCTTCCAATTCAGCCTTGATGCGTGCCGCCTCTTGCTCAGCTTTCAACTTTGCAGCTTCTGCTTCGGCCTTGGCCTTGGCTGCCGCTTCCAACTCTGCTTTGACACGGGCAGCCTCCTGCTCGGCACGTGCACGCACTTCTGCTTCCGCTCTGGCTCTTGCCTCCGCTTCGGCTTTTTGTTTTGCCGCTTCCTGGCTTGCTTTCAGTTTTTCCGCTTCCTGCGCTGCTTTGGCATTTGTAGCTTCGGCAGCCAAAGCCGCAGCATCAGGTGCAACGAACATGCTGGTGAAGTCCAACTCCTCTCCACCCTGATCGGCTTTGGGAGTGACGAATTTTGGCGCAACGACTTTGGGGGCGACTATCTTGGGACCGGCCTGCACTTTGGATTTGTCGCGAATCAACTCGGAGTCGATCAGACTCTGAATGATATCGGGCAGGTCTCCACGCAGACTCGGCGGGGCATGCTTGACGATTTCAGCGTAGGTAGAATCACCGTCTATCAGCAGTAGCACACGCTTCATATCTCCAGACATGCCGGAGACTTCGCTTTCACCTTTGCTGGTTTTTATTAATATTGTTTTCTTATCCATGTCGCCCATTGTAGTTGGATTGGATTAGATGCACACAGCCTCGTCAAGCATCGATAATACATAAATATTTCCGCATCGATGTTGACCGAATGCCCTTCTGCCGCTAGTATAGCGCCCGCATCAAATCCCTGATAGCTCAGTCGGTAGAGCGACGGACTGTTAATCCGCAGGTCCCTGGTTCGAGTCCAGGTCGGGGAGCCAGAATATTGAAGGCCATCTTTCGGGGTGGCCTTTTCGTTTTTGGGTCGAAATCCAAAAAGTCCGCAACTCGCGACACAAGCTGCCCAGTCGCGAAAAGATACAAATGGAGCACTACCAGTGACCAACGCACAACGCAAAGCACTCAGCCGCATGGCTGAAATGAATTCATCAAACAACGACAGCAAACCTGAGCCAACGCTCAGCAGCGCGTTCTGCCCGCATGAGGCAGGCGCGTATTACGTTGCGACGGTGGTGACTGTCGCAAGGATCATCAAACTATTCGCCAAAAATATCGAGCCGCCCGTTTACACCTATGCCATCACCTCCATTAACTTTGAACAGGATCCCGACACCGGTAAATGGATCTGGTTTGATGGTAAGGAAAAGCTATCCCCACGCAAAACCCAAGACGGCTGGCGTCTTGGCAGCAAGAAGTTATATGACACACGCGAAGGCGCAGAGGCTGAGCTTCAGCGCGTGATGGAAAAAAACGGTGACCGGGTGACCAAGGTACATGACCTGCCAGACGATATGACTCAACTAAGAAAAATCCGTAGTGCCCATCATCCGGACCGCAATAACCCCGATTCAGACCATGATCTCTATCAGGCTGTTATCGAGAAAATAGACAGGATGCGTGCGGTGAGTGCATGAACCGCTCCTTAGCCTGACTTAAAAACCCGCCTTTGCCCGGTGGGTTTTTTCATAGCGCAACATTGCTGCACAGAAATACAAAAGGCCTGCATTTCTGCAGGCCTTCATAATTCTGGTGGGTCGTGCGGGGATCGAACCTGCGACAAACGGATTAAGAGTCCGCTGCTCTACCAGCTGAGCTAACGACCCGGAAGAGCCGCGCATTTTAGGGACGCCCCCGGATTTGTCAAGATTTTTTCCTGAATGCGAAGCGTCTCTTTGCGTAGCGATCATGCCGGATAAAATCTTCGTAACAATGGAACTAATTCTCCGGATGGCAACCTATAGCACGCCCTTTATGTATGTAAAGTCAGTGGATCGAGTATGGTCTTCAGACAACATCCATCCCCCTTTGCAATAGAATCAACAACCGCCGTGCCACACCGGAGAAGTCGAAACAATGAAGAAGCTATCCATCGCCATCCTGTTCCTGTCTCAATTCATCACCGGCGTGCATGCACAAGACGTCGCATTGTCTGCAGAACAGATCGACAAGCTGGGCATCGTGACTGCGCCATTGCCGGCGCAAGCAAACGGCGACATCTCAGGCCTGCCTGCACTGGTGGTCATTCCGGGAGACCAGCTCTACACCATCAGCACGCCATTGTCGGCGATGGTCGAACAAACGCTGGCAGGCGTGGGTGATGCGGTAAAGAAAGGACAGGTATTGGCGAGACTGCAAAGCCCTGCCTTCATTGAAGCCCAGCGCAGCCTGCTGCAGGCACACATGCAAGACCAACTCACCACTGAAAACTTCAAGCGCGATCAGGAACTCTGGAAGGACGGCATCATCGCGGAAAGTCGTCTGCGTGCGACACGCAGCCAGCGTAACGAGGCACGCGCCATCCTGACCGAGCGCCGCCAGGCATTGAAGCTGTTCGGAATGTCCTCCAAAGCGATCGAGCAACTCCTGTCCGGCAACGAGTTGAGCAGCCAGCTTGCTATCACCTCGCCAATCGACGGCGTCATCCTGGAAAAGTCGGCCAGCTCGGGCCAGCGTCTTGATGCTTCGACGCCATTGTTCAAGGTGGCCAGACTGAGTCCGCTCGGGCTAGAGATACAGGTGCCCTTGTCCAGTTCGGGCAACATCAAAGTCGGTGCGTCCATCGATATCCCCGCTTATTCGGCAAGCGGCAAAGTGGCCGCTATCGGTCGCAGCCTGAGTGGTGGCAGCCAGACCATCCTGGTTCGTGCACTCATCAACAAAGGAACCGAAGGACTCCGCCCCGGACAGTATGTAGAAGCGAGCATCACCACCGTAGGCAACAATATGAAGCAATGGAACGTCCCGAACAGCGCATTGGCGAGATTGGGCGAGCAGGCTGTCGTATTCGTCAGGACACCCACAGGATTCCGTGCCGAAAAGGTCTCGGTGAAGCTGGAAGGGGCGCAACGCAGCCTGATCGACGGCGACTTCAAGGGCAATGAACTGATCGCCGTACAGGGCGTCTCGACGCTGAAATCCGGTGCACTGAACAACAGCGGAGCCGAATGATGCTGTCCAAACTGGTTGAATTCGCGCTGACCCAGCGCATGCTGGCGGCTGCCTTGACGCTGCTGTTGGTCGGTGCCGGTGTGTCCGCTTTCCGCGACCTGCCCATTGACGCCTTCCCGGATGTATCGACCACACAGGTCAAGATCATCATGAAGGCACCCGGCATGACGCCGGAAGAAGTCGAGGCGCGTATCGTCGCCCCGATCGAACTGGAGATGCTCGGCATCCCCGACCAGCGCGTGCTGCGTTCCATCTCCAAATACGCCATCGCCGACATCACAGTCGACTTCGATGACGGTACCGACATCTATTGGGCGCGCCAGCAAGTTGCCGAGCGATTGAACAACGCGATGCGTGACCTGCCCGCAGATGTATCGGGCGGACTGGCTCCTATCACTACCCCGCTGGGCGAGATGTTCATGTTCACCGTGGAAGGAGAAGGCGTCTCGCTTGAAGAGCGCCGCACCCTGCTGGACTGGACCATACGCCCCGCTCTCCGCACCCTGCCCGGCGTCGCCGATGTCAATTCGCTGGGCGGGCTGGCGCGCAGTTTCGAGGTCGTGCCCGACCATAACGCGCTCTCGGCCCGCGGCATCTCCTTTGCCGAACTGCAAGCAGCGATCCAAGCCAACAACCGCAACGACGGCGCCGGTCGCATCAACGACGGCGACGAATCTCTGCTGGTACGCGCCGAGGGCAGCATCCGCAGCCTGCAGGATGTGCGCGACATCGTCATCGTCGGCAACCATGGCAATCTGGTCCGCGTCAGCGATGTCGCGCAAGTCCGTATCGGCAGCCTGACCCGCTATGGCGTAGTCACCAAGGATGGCAAAGGTGAAGCCGTCCAGGGACTGGTGCTTGGCTTGCGCGGTGCGAATGCGCAAAAGGTGGTGAACGGCGTGCGCGCCAAGCTGGCCGAGATCGCCCCCACCCTGCCCGCAGGCGTGACGACCAAGGTGTTCTATGACCGTGGCAGCCTGGTAGAGCGTGCAGTCGGCACCGTCTCCAAGGCTTTGGGAGAAGCCATCATCCTGGTCGTCATCCTGCTGGTATTGTTCCTGGGCAACCTGCGCGCCGCACTGGTTGTCGCGCTCACCTTGCCGCTGTCGGTATTGTTCACCTTCATCCTGATGGGGGAGTTCGGTCTGTCGGCCAACCTGATGTCACTGGGCGGACTCGCCATCGCGATCGGTATGCTGGTCGACGCGGCGGTTGTGGTAGTGGAGAACATCATCAATCACCTCGCGCACCGCCGGGCGCACATCCCGCACCTGCATGTCATCTACCGCGCCGTGAAGGAAGTCATCACCCCGGTCGCGGCCGGCGTCGCCATCATCATCATCGTGTTCCTGCCGCTGATGACGCTGCAGGGCCTGGAAGGAAAACTGTTCATCCCGGTCGCGGTCACCATCGTGTTCGCGCTGTTCGGCTCGCTGCTGCTGTCACTGACCTTCGTGCCCATGCTGGCTTCATTCCTGCTCAAGACTGCCGGCCATGAAGAACCCTGGCTGGTGCGCAAGGCGATGGCTATCTATGTGCCGCTGCTGCGGCGCGCGTTGGACAAGGAACGCATCGTCATCATCAGCGCGATCAGCCTGCTGCTGGTGACCGCAGGCATATATATGTTACTGGGCAAGACCTTCATGCCGGAGATGGATGAAGGCGACATCATCATGCAGACCTCCAAGCTGCCATCCATCAATATCGAGCAGACGGCCGAACTGGACAAACGCATCCAGGCTGCCATCCTGCAACAGGTGCCGGAAGTGCAAGGCATCGTATCGCGCGCCGGTGCTGACGAGCTGGGGCTGGATCCCATGGGGCTGAACGAGACCGACAATTTCCTCGTGCTCAAACCGCAGAAGGAATGGCGCAACAGCGACAAGAACGCGATCATCGACGACATCCGCAAAGTGATGGAGGACTTCCCGGGCATCGAATACGGCTTCACGCAACCCATCGCCATGCGCGTATCGGAGATGCTGACCGGCGCACGCGGCGACGTCGCCATCAAACTGTTCGGCACCGACCTTGCCACCTTGAACGACCGCGCGGAGCAGATCGTCAAGGTGCTGGAAGGCATCCGCGGCAGCGAGGATGTTTACACCGTGCAGAACAGCGGTGTGCAGTATTACCGCGTCATCATCGACCGCTTGGCAGCGGGACGCATGGGGCTGAACGTCGACGATATAGGCACGGCCTTGCGCAGCCAGATAGAAGGCCAGCAACTGGGCACAGTCATCGAAGACGGTCGCCGCACGCCGCTGATCATGCGCGGCATGGCCGAGATCCGCCAATCCCCCGCTTTGCTTGCTGCCATCAAGCTACCTTTACCCAACGGACAAGCCGTACCGCTTTCCGTCGTGGCCAAACTGGAACGAGCAGACGGTCCAGTCAAAGTGGATCGTCAGGACGGTCAGCGCATGGTGGTGATCCAGAGCAATGTACGCGGGCGCGATCTGGTCGGCTTCGTGGAAGAAGCAAAAGCGGCGGTGGCCACACAAGTGAATCTGCCCTCCGGCTATCGCCTGACCTGGGGCGGGCAGTTCGAGAACCAGCAGCGCGCGGCGGCACGACTCGCCGTGGTCATCCCGGTCGCACTGGGCATGATCTTCATGCTGCTGTTCGCCACCTTCGGCTCGGTGCGTCAGGCTGCGCTGGTGTTGACCAACATCCCGTTCGCATTGATCGGCGGCGTGTTCGCGCTGTGGATCAGCGGCGAATATCTGTCCGTCCCCGCCTCGGTGGGATTCATCGCGCTGCTGGGTATCGCGGTGCTGAACGGTGTGGTGATGGTGTCCTATTTCAACCAGCTGCATGATGAAGGACTCTCGCTGGCCGATGTGGTGTTCGAAGGGGCCAAACGTCGTCTGCGTCCGGTGCTGATGACGGCCAGCATCACGGCCTTCGGCCTGCTGCCGGTACTGTTCGCCACCGGCCCCGGTTCCGAGATCCAAAAACCCTTGGCCATCGTGGTCACCGGCGGTTTGATCAGCTCGACCTTGTTGACGCTGATCATGCTACCCATCCTGTATCGCCGATTCGGTCTGGAAAAACCCAAGGTGCAAGCATGAAAGAAATGAATTGTTGTCTGACACTGGTCTGCCACAAATCGCAGGAAGAGCGTTTGGTCGATCAGTTGCTCTCCCATCCGGACTGGGTGCGCGGCTTCTCCATCAAGCACATCGAAGGCGGCAGCCAGAAGGAAAAACTGCCCAGCATGCTGGAACAGGTGCGCGGCCGTTCCCAGCGCGTGCAATTCGATTCGGTGATGAATCTTGAGGATGCAAGATCATTGATCGCCCATCTGAAACAAGCCGAGCCCAATAACGAGATCGCTTATTGGCTGGTGCCGGTGCTGGATTTCGGGAGGCTGGCATGAAGTTCCCGAGATATGCCCTGGCCGCTTCGTGCCTCTGCTTGTTCGCATCGCTCAGCCATGCAGAAGCCGATCTGCCTCCGCATGCCCAAGTGGACCGCGCACTGGACGAACACATCCTCGTACTCAATGCCCAAGCCGGCATGCAGATCGAACAGAGCGAGCAGCGCAAGCGCGACACGGGCGAATATGAATTCACCCTGCACGGTGCAACGTACCGCGACCGCCTGCTGGAAGGCAACGTCCAGAATGACTACCGCGACTGGGAGATCGCCATCGAGCGCCCACTGCGCCTGCCCAACAAGGTGTGGATAGACAGCGATATCGGCGCGGCCGCCCTTGCGCGCGGGCAGCATGCTCTGGGAGATGCGCGCCATGAAGCATCGCGTCAGCTGCTTCGTTTGTGGTTCGCGTGGCAGCGTGAACAGGCGCAGCTCATGCAGTGGCAAGCGCAACTGGACATCCTGCATCAGCAGGCAGTGATCACGGAAAAGCGCATCAAGGCGGGCGATGCGCCGCGCATGGAGTTGAACCAGGTCAACGCTGCCGCCGCGATGTCCGAAGTTTCCCTGCGACAGGCCAAGCTGCGTGCGGCGCTGGCTGCCGACGAATTGAAACGTCAGTTCCCCGCCCTGCCCTTGCCTGAGACTCCGGCTCTGGTGGAACCACAAGCCATAACCCAGCCCCTGCCTTACTGGCACGACATCATGCTGGACCACAATCACGAGATCGGTCTAGCCCTTGCAGAAGCCGACTTCCAGCGCGGACTTGCCGAACGCGCCAGCGCCGACCGTTTACCAGACCCGACGGTCGGCCTGAAATACACCTCGCTGCTCGACCGCAAGCAACGCGTCGCCGGTGTGTATGTCTCGATCCCGCTGGGCTATAGCGCCCGCTCGGCGAATGCCGACAGTGCCCAAGCGCAGGCACGCATCGCCGCCGACCAGGCAATGGCGCTGCAGCGCAAAGTGGAAGGAGACATCTACCACGCCTACACCCATGCGGTGAGCAGCTACGAGATCTGGCAGCAAGCAGCAACTGCCGCCAATGCCTTGCGCCACAACGCCGATCTGGTCGCCCGTGCCTACAGCCTGGGTGAAAGCAGCCTGGATGCGACACTGATCTCCCGACGTCAGGCGCTGGAAGCGACGCTGGCCGAGACACTGGCCCGGCTGGATGCCAATGAATCGCGTTATCGCTTGCTGCTGGATGCCCATGGCTTATGGACCAGTGATAACGACGAGCACAGCCCGCATTGAGGCGCTGCTGACCTGACATCGCTCGTCAGATTGCTGAAAGGTGGGGTGGGTAAGGTAGAATCGTCCGTAGAACAATTCCGCCGGTCCATTTGATTCAGCTATGCGCAAGAGAATCCCAGTACAAAACGTCAAGATCGGCATGTTCATCCACGAGCTGTGCGGCAGCTGGATGGAACACCCGTTCTGGCGCAAGTCGTTCCTGCTCGATACCGATGCGGATCTGCACACACTGCGCACCTGCGGCATCCAGGAAGTATGGATCGATCCGGCACGCGGTCTGGATGTCGAAGGCGACGTCGTGGCCGTATCGGATGAAGAAGCCGAGCGCGAGATCGCGGCCGAACTGGATCGCATCACCAAGGTAAAACCCCAGACCGAAGCCCGCGTCTCCCTGCATGACGAACTGATACGCGCGCGCCAACTGCAAGCCAAGAGCAAAGCTGCTGTCACCTCGATGTTCCTCGAAGCCCGCATGGGCAACGCCATCAAGGTCGGCGAGGCTGCGCCGCTGGTGGACGAGATCAGCAAATCCATCACGCGCAATCCGGAAGCCTTCCTCAATCTTGCGCGGCTCAAGACCAAAGACGATTACACCTATATGCATTCGGTGGCGGTCTGCGCGCTGATGATTGCATTGGGCAAACAGTTGGGACTGGAAGGCAACGACCTGAAAGAGGCCGGACTGGCCGGGCTGCTGCACGATGTCGGCAAGATGATGATAGACGAGGCTGTATTGAACAAGCCGGGTAAGCTCACCGACGAAGAGTTCAACATCGTCAAGGATCACCCTCGCAAAGGATGGGAGCTCCTGCAAGGTTCCAGCGACATCACAGCGACCGCGCTGGACGTATGCCTGCACCACCATGAACGCATGGACGGCAAAGGTTATCCGGACAAATTGGCCGGCGAGCAGATCTCCCTGTTCGCGAAGATGGGCGCTGTCTGTGACGTATACGACGCCCTCACCTCCAACCGCTGTTACAAGAATGGCTGGGAGCCGGCCGAGACCATCCGCAAGATGGCGGAATGGCGCAATGGACATTTCGACGAGCGCGTGTTCCAGGCCTTCGTCAAGACCATCGGCATCTACCCCTCCGGCACGCTAGTAAGGCTCAAGTCAGGAAGACTGGCTATAGTCATGGAACAGACAGAGAAAAGCCTGCTCACACCCATCGTCAAGGTCTTCTTTTCGACCAAGTCCAACGAACCGATCATGCCTGAAATGTTAGACTTGGGACGTTCGCAGGAAAGCATCGTCAACGCAGAAGACCCGGCAAAGTGGGGCTTTGACCTGAAGCAGATCACCGGCATATAGCAATCAACATCAAGGGAGAAACAAATGTCCAACATCCAGTCCGTGTTGCATGAGAACCGTGTATTCAATCCATCCGACGCTTTCGTCAAACAGGCGAACGTTTCAGGCATGGAAGCTTACAAGGCGATGTGCGCCGAGGCCGAGAAGGACTACGCGGGTTTTTGGGCCAAGCTGGCGCGCGACACCATCGAATGGCACAAGCCGTTCACCAAGACGCTGGATGAAAGCAAAGCGCCGTTCTACAAATGGTTCGAAGACGGCGAACTGAACGTCTCCTACAACTGCCTGGATCGCAATCTGGCGACCAACGCCAACAAGACCGCGATCATCTTCGAAGCCGATGACGGCAAGGTCACCAACGTCAGCTACAAAGAGTTGCATGGCCGCGTCTGCCAGTTCGCCAACGGCCTGAAGTCGCGCGGCATCAAGAAGGGCGACCGCGTGATCATCTACATGCCGATGAGCGTGGAAGCCGTGGTCGCCATGCAAGCCTGCGCGCGTATCGGTGCCATCCACTCCGTGGTGTTCGGCGGCTTCTCTTCCAAGAGCCTGCACGAGCGCATCACCGATGCACAGGCTGTCGCGGTGATCACCGCCGACGGCCAGTACCGTGGCGGCAAAGCCATGCCACTGAAACCGGCCGTGGACGAGGCACTCACGCTGGGCGGTTGCGAAGCGGTACACACCGTCATCGTCTATCGCCGCACCGGCGCCGACATCGAACTCGACGAGGATCGCGAAGTCTGGTGGCACGACCTGTTCAACAGCCAGTCCTCCGTATGCGAACCGGAATGGGTGGGTGCAGAGCATCCGCTGTTCCTGCTCTACACCTCCGGCTCCACCGGCAAGCCCAAGGGCGTGCAGCACTCCACCGGCGGTTACCTGCTGGGCACGATGGTTTCGCTGAAATGGGTGTTCGACTATAAAGAATCCGACATCTTCTGGTGCACGGCCGACGTGGGCTGGATCACCGGCCACAGCTATGTCGCCTACGGACCGTTGGCCATGGGCGCGACCCAGGTCATCTTCGAAGGCGTACCGACCTATCCGGACGCCGGCCGCTTCTGGAAGATGATCCAGGACCACAAGGTCACCACCTTCTACACCGCACCGACCGCCATCCGTTCGCTCATCAAGCTGGGCGGCGACCTGCCGAAAAAATACGACCTGTCCAGCCTGCGCCTGCTCGGCACCGTGGGCGAGCCGATCAATCCCGAAGCCTGGATGTGGTACTACGAGACCGTAGGCCAGAGCCGTTGCCCCATCGTGGACACCTGGTGGCAGACCGAGACCGGCTGCCACATGATCGCCCCGCTACCCGGCGCGATGCCGATCAAGCCAGGTACCTGCACCCTGCCGCTGCCCGGCATCATGGCCACCATCGTCAATGAAGCCGGCGACGAAGTACATGACGAACACGGAGGTTTCCTCGTCATCAAGAAACCGTTCCCGTCTCAGATCCGCACCATCTGGGGCGATCCGGATCGTTATACCAAGAGCTACTTCCCTGAAGAGATGAAGGGCGCCTATCTGGCGGGCGACTCCGCCCACCGCGATGGTGACGGCTATTTCTGGATCATGGGTCGTATCGACGATGTGCTGAACGTATCGGGCCACCGCCTCGGCACCATGGAGATCGAATCCGCGCTGGTCTCCAATCCGCTGGTGGCGGAAGCTGCCGTGGTCGGCAAGCCGCACGAAGTGAAGGGCGAATCCGTGGTCGCTTTCGTGGTGCTCAAGGGCTCGCGTCCGGCTGATGCCGCCACCGCCAAGAAACTGGTGGACGATCTGCGCAACTGGGTCGGCAAGGAGATCGGTCCGATCGCCAAGCCGGACGAGATCCGTTTCGGCGAGAACCTGCCCAAGACCCGCTCCGGCAAGATCATGCGTCGCCTGCTGCGTGCCATCGCCAAAGGCGAAGAGATCACCCAGGATGTCTCGACGTTAGAAAATCCTGCCATTCTGGAACAATTGAAGGAAGTGATTAAGTAATCATGGCGGGGTTTGGTTACGACATAACCTGAAGGTTAGTCTCCACCGCAACATGCCTTTTCGGCGAGTTGTCGGCGAAAGCTCTCATGGAAAGATGGCCGGTACACAACCGGCCATCTTTTTTCGCCAGTTGAAGCAAGCGGGGCCAGCCCGCAAATGTCGTATCGTTGCCCGATTCCTGATTGACGCACCCTATGCCCTCCGCTACCATCGACTCACCTCGAAATTCAAAGAAAGCCGCGCGTGCAACTTAGCAAGCTGTTCTTATTTTTACTGCTGGCTCCCCTCTCCTACGCTCAAGCAGCGGAAGTCACAGATCCCGCTACAAATCCCGCTGTCCAACTGGCTCTTGCTGCCGAAACCGATCTCGCATTGCCTGCAACGGCTACAGACTTGACCCAGCCACCGGCGCCGATACGCGAAGCGCTCATTGTCGCGCCGGAATACATCCTCGAGGATCTCGATCAGGCGACAGCAGCAACATTTGAAGCAACCTATCCGGCGCTCTCAGCCCTGCCCGATGAAGATGTCTGGCAGCGTATCCGCAGCGGTTTTGCCATGAAGCCCTTGAACAGCCGTCTCATCAAGCGACACGAGCAGTGGTATGCCAGCCACCCTGAGTATGTACAGCGCATGAGCGAGCGAGCGAATCGCTATCTGTTCTACATCGTGGAAGAGGTCGAGCGCCGCGGCATGCCGTCCGAGATCGCACTGCTGCCGATAATCGAAAGCGCCTTCAATCCCGGCGCAAATTCTGTCGCCAGCGCTTCCGGTATCTGGCAGTTCATTCCCTCCACCGGCAAGCATTTCGGCATGGAACAGAACTGGTGGTACGACGGTCGCCGCGACATCATCGGCGCGACCAACGGTGCCCTCGATTATCTGGAGAAGCTGCACAAGCAGTTCGGCGACTGGGAACTGGCGCTGGCCGCCTACAACTGGGGGGAAGGCGCGGTTGCCCGTGCACAGGCAACCAACCGCCGTCGCGGCAAGCCCACCGGCTATTCGCACTTGAGGATGCCGCGCGAGACACAGAACTACGTACCCAAACTGCTCGCCATCAAGAACATCGTCAGTGACCCGGCACGATACAAATTGACCCTGCAGGCGATCCCGAACCGTCCCTATTTCGAAGCCGTGACACCCTCCAAACCGATGGATGTGAAGGTCGCTGCAGAACTGGCAGAAGTGCCGCTCGACGAGTTCCTCGCACTCAACCCCGGCCATAACCGCCCGGTGATCCTGCACGACCAAGCAGAAGTAATACTGCTGCCAGTGGACAAAGTCACGGTATTCCGCACCAATCTGAAGAACAACGACCAGCGACTGGTCTCATGGCGCGCTTATGAATCCGACAAGGGCGAGGCGTTCGAAGATATCGCAGCGCAGTTCGAAATGACGCTGGACCAACTGCGCCAGGCGAACGGACTGTCACGCCATGCACGATTGAGCAATGGGCAGACCCTGCTGGTCCCCGCCAAAGAAGAATCGGAGAGCGAGTTCACGCCGTTCAATATGCACGCCACGGCGGTGCAGGAGATGTCCGGATTCAAATATGTGGTGCGCAGAGGCGATACCATCTCAGGCATCGCACGCAAGTTCGGGATCAGTCAGCGCAGCCTGATCGCCATGAACAACGGCCGCAGCTTCCTGCGTGTCGGTCAGAAGTTCACCATTCTGCCCGGCAGTTCTCGCAGAGCCTCAATGCGCAAGGCTGGCAAGGTGAGAAAAGCGGTAAAGCTCGGAAATTCGAAACAAAAAGTGATCAGCTATCGGCGCTGATTCGCCTCACCTGCCGGCAACCATCTGTTTGCCAAACTACGGAATACACCCAGTCCCTTCCATAGTCCGAAGGAAGTACGCGCCATACGCCATAACTCGCGGCGACGTCTGACGAGCGCTGCGGTCAATACACCGGATATCAATGTTTGGTGACGAAAGAATCGGAACACCGAGATCCCCATGTCCGCCAGATGGAAAACACCCTGCCAGCGTTCGCCGAACGCCGCGAGTTGTCCACGCTGATCGGCGATCAGACTCCGCAATTCAGCGCGACGCAAACGTATCTCCAGCAGACGCTTATTCATCATGCGGCTCCAGTTCAAGCCGATCTCTGCGCAGTTCGGCAAGACTGGCCGAGAACAACACCGGAGGTTGACGCAACAGACGACGCAGCGCGTATGCACAAAGACCCGACATCACGAAGAACGATAGCGAAAGTATGGAGATCGCCAGCAAGGGATGATCGTGCCAGAACGCGGCAACGATGAAGATGGCGAACAACACCACCGCCATGCAAACGAAGAACACGGCAAGCAAGGCCAGCATCAACACGCGCACCAAGCGCATGCGCTCCTCTTCCCACTCGTTCGCCAGCAACTCCAGCCTGGTTGAAACGATACCGAGCGACGTGCTCAGCAGGCGTTTCAACGAGGCATACAATCCGCCCGTTTCCGACATGGATCAGCGGCTACGACCGATCAGCATGCCAAGCAGCAAACCGACACCCGCAGCCACGCCGACTGCCTGCCATGGATTGTGGTGCACGTATTCATCTGTCGCTTTCGCCGCGACTTTGGTGCGTTCCACCATCGCATGCTCGGCCTCTTCCAAACGGGCCTTGGCCACAGCCAGATTCGCTTTCGCTCTTTCGCGCAGGGATGCCGCTTTCTCACCGGCCTGGTCGGCTGTCGCTCTCAGCAATTCCTCGGCATCGGCCACCACTGCACGCATGTCATTTGCCAGTTTGTCTTTGCTGACGTCGTAGCTTGAATTCACCGCTTTCGTGCTCATGATTCGCTCCTCAAGATTGATTGAAAGGGAACAACACTCGATGTCAGACACTGCTTTATCACTCCGACATCACAGCTTCTTTTTAAGCCCGCATCACGCGATTGTCAATTCAATTTGGCACTAAAGGATACAGATGGCAGCACACATCATGGGTAGACGCCCCTGCATGTGTCATATCCGGAAACGTTCTCGCGCACACAGGCAT
This sequence comes from Sideroxydans sp., assembly GCA_013791855.1. Lineage (GTDB taxonomy): Bacteria > Pseudomonadota > Gammaproteobacteria > Burkholderiales > Gallionellaceae > Sideroxyarcus. The sequence continues at coordinate 27,183 of VMTA01000009.1, read as the reverse complement.
GGCCTGCGGGCAGCGCGGTGCAAAATGGCATCCCACGGGAGGATTGGCTGGGGATGGCAATTCGCCTTCCAGCCTTACATATTCCTTCCCCGCCCCGTCGATGCGCGGCACGGCGGAGAGCAAGGCCTGCGTGTAAGGATGCTTGGGCGCACGCATCACCTCCGCCGTCGTGCCGCGCTCGACGATGCGTCCCAGATACATCACGCATACCTCGTGCGCGAGATATTCCACCACCGCCAGATTGTGCGTGATGAACAGATAGCTCAACCCCATCTCATCCTGCAAAGACTTCAGCAGATTCAATATCTGCGCCTGCACCGACACATCCAGCGCGGAGGTCGGCTCGTCGCAGATCAGCAGCTTGGGCGATACCGCCAGCGCGCGTGCGATCGCGATCCGCTGACGCTGCCCGCCGGAGAACTCGTGCGGATAACGCCACTTGCTGTCGCGCGCCAGCCCGACCTTGTCCAGCAGCACATCGATATGCGCCTGTCGCGCGTCGCCGTCGTTGCCGATATGCAGCGCCGCCATGCCCTCTTCCAGTATCTCCGCCACGCGCATCTTCGGATTGAGCGATGCATAAGGATCCTGGAACACCATCTGCATCCTGTTGCGGTGTGCCTCGCCTTCGAGCAACTCGCCTTCGAAACGCACGCTTCCTGCCGTGGGAGGATTCAATCTCAGCAAGGCCTTGCCCAATGTGGTCTTGCCGCAGCCGGATTCACCCACCAGCGCCAGCGTGCGGCCCTGCGGAATGGCAAGCGACACACCATCCACCGCCTTCACCTGTCCTACCGTGCGTTGCAGGATGCCCTTGCGGATAGGGAAATGGACTTTCAGGTCTTCGACCTCCAGAAGTAATGAGTGCTGAGTATTGAGTGCTGAGTTCCTCTCTTCCGCAAGCGGGAGGGGGGGCGTCTCAGCAGCCTGCACTCGTCCCTCTGCATTTCGGTATAGATGACATCTCACCTCGCGCCCGCCTTCAACTGCAAGCAGTTCCGGCGTCTGTTCACGGCACAGTTCCCACGCCCGGTCGCAGCGCGGCGCGAAACGGCACCCCTGTATGATGCTGCCCAGCGGCGGCACATTGCCGGGGATGGCACTCAATGGCTGGCCGCTGCGTCGCGCATCCGGCAGCGCGGCAAACAATCTCTGCGTGTAAGGATGCAAGGGTTCGGCAAACAATCGCTCGCGCGTAGCCTGCTCCACGATCTGTCCCGCATACATCACGCCGACGCGATGGGCGTTCTCCGCCACCACGCCCAGGTCATGGGTGATGAGCAGCATCGCCATGCCGCTCTGCTGCTGCGTCTCGCGCAGCAACTGCAGCACCTGCGCCTGTATCGTCACATCCAGCGCGGTGGTCGGCTCATCGGCGACCAGCAGCTCGGGCGCGCCGGCCAGCGCCATCGCGATCATCACACGCTGCTTCATGCCACCCGACATCTGGAACGGATATTCATAAACGCGGCGGGCGGCATCGGGGATGCCGACTTGTGTCAGCAATTCGATACTGCGGACTTTGGCGGCTTCACCCGACATATCTTTGTGCAGTGCCAATACTTCGGCGATCTGCTCACCCACCGTCATCACCGGGTTCAGGCTCAAGCCCGGCTCCTGGAAGATCATCGCCATGCGCCCGCCACGCACATCGCGCATCTCGCGTTCGGTCAACGCATGCAGCGCCGTATCGCCCAACACCATCGTGCCACTGCTATTCTCCACACCATCCGGCAACAACCGCAGCAGCGACAGCGCCGTCATGGACTTGCCGCAACCCGATTCCCCCAGCAGCGCGTAGGTCTCCCCTGCCGCGATGTCGAACGAGACACCATCCACGATGGCTGTGCCGTCATGCAGCCTCGTTAACAATCCATCGACTTTGAGCAGCTTGCTCATGCTCCGCCCTCCGTCCGATTCAGGCGCGGATCGAAAGCATCGCGCACCGCATCGGCGAGCAGATTGGCCGCCAGCACCAGCACCAGCATGAACACGAAGGCGGACGCCAGCGCCCACCACACCACGGGTTCGCGCCCCATCTCCAAACGTGCGCCATTGATCATGGTGCCGAACGAGATCATGGAGGGATCGACACCAACACCGACATAGGACAGCACCGCTTCGGCCAACACCAGCGCGGAGAAATCCATCACCAGCGCAATGAGGATGATGTGCATCACGTTGGGCATGATGTGGCGCGACAGGATACGCATGGATGACACACCGAACGCCTGCGCCGCCTGGATGTATTCCATCTCGCGCAGTTTCAGCGTCTCGCCGCGCAGCAAGCGGCACAGACCGGTCCAACTCGTCAGACCGAGGATCAGGCACAGCGCGACCAGCCGCAGGTCGGCGCGCGCGGCCGATGTCTCGAACCATTCCGGATGCGTGTCGATGGTCACTTGCATGATCAGCACCGCCGCCGCGATCAGCAGTACGCTGGGGATGGAGCTGAGCACGGTGTAGACATACTGGATGACATCGTCCACCCAGCCCCTGAAATAGCCCGCCGCGACGCCGAGGAACAAGGCCAGCGGCAGCGTCACCAGTGTGGTCAGCGTGCCGATGATGAGGCCGGTGCGTATGCTCTTCAGCGACAGATACAGCACATCCTGCCCCACCTTGTCAGTACCCAGCACATGGTAGACAGCGGCAAGGCTCACCAGCGCGCCGATGAACGCGGTCAGCGCGACCAACGTCAGCTGCACGGCGCGTTGTTTCAGATGGCGCCGTAACGACCAGGCCAACAGCAGCCCGACCAGCGCTCCGGCCAGCATCCCCCCGACCGTCCGCTGCGCCACATCCGCAGCACGCTGCGACACATCATCCAGATGCGCGCCGCCGTATTGCAGCCTCGGATAGTCGCGCACCACATTGCCTTGTGCATCGTTCATGCTCTCCTTGGCATACAGATGCAGGGCGAACGGTGCGGAATAGGTCTTCTCGGTATGCGTACGCAAAGGGCCGACCAGATGATCGAACACGCTCAGAACCTCGGGCGAGTACACCTTCTCGCCGCTGCCGGCCTGCGGCAAGGCAACGCGGTAGTGCAAGGTATCCAGCAGACCGATGACCAGGAAACACGACAGCACCAGCATCGACACCATCGCCACACTGCTGCGCGCCACCCGTTGCCACGGCAAGCGCAGATGCGGACGTTTGCGCACATAGACGGTCGCGGCGATGATCGCGCTTATCAGCAGGAACACCAGCGCATCGCTCCACAGGATGACGGGGATGAATGTCATTGCAAGCGCACCCTCGGATCGACCACCGTGTAGGAGATGTCGGTCAATATCAGCCCCGCGATATAAAGCACCGAACCGAGGAACACCATGGCGCGCACCACGGAAAAGTCCTGCGCGTTGATGGCGTCTATGGTGTAACTGCCCAGACCGGGGATGCCAAAGAACGATTCAGTGAGCAAACTGCCCATGAACAGCAGCGGGATGACCACCACCACACCGGTCAATATCGGGATCATGGCGTTCTTCAGTACATGCGTGAACAGCACGCGCAACTCGGACAAGCCTTTGGCGCGCGCGGTACGAACGTAGTCCTTGCCGATCTCTTCAAGGAAGATGGTGCGATACCAGCGGCTACTCGAACCGACGCCGCCGACCACGCCGATGATGATGGGTAGCACCACGAACTTGAAACTGTCCGCCCCGCCCGCGTAACCGGAGATCGGCACCAGATGCCACAGCTTGCTCACCACGAACTGTCCGCCGATGATGTAGAACAGTCCAGAGATGGACATCAGCAATACGCACAGCGCCACGCCCGCCATGTCCAGCGCGGTGGCGCGAAACAGCGTCATCAGCAACGCGAAGCTGACATACACCACCAGCCCGATGAGAAAGGTCGGCAGCGCGATGGCCAGACTGGGCCCCATGCGCGTGGCGATCTCGCGACTGATGTTGCGTCCGTCGTCGGAGTAACCGAAGTCGAACACGAACATGCTGGCCGACTTCTGCCAGAAGATGGTGTCGGTGAAAGTACCCGCGCTGTCTGCAGCAGTATTGACGAACAGCGGCTTGTCATAGCCGCGCTGCTGTTTCCATCTGTCGATGGCCTCCGGCGTCACGCGTTTGATACCGAGCTGCATGCGCGCCATATCGTCCGGCGTGTTGACAACGAAGAACAGCGCGAATGTGAGCAGGTTCACCCCGATCAGGATGGGAATGGCGTAGAGGATGCGGCGGATGAGATAAGCGATCATGAGTGGCTGCTATTGTACGGGAACAGCCGATTGCCAAACCAGCGGAGTGGGCAGAAAATGAAGCCAACCCAACACATCATTCTGGAGAAGGTCATGCAAATCGAAGTCTGGTCGGATGTGATCTGTCCTTGGTGTTACGTCGGAAAACGCAAGCTGGAGATCGCCCTCTCGCAATTCCCGCACTGGGAGAGCGTGCAGGTGGTCTGGCGCAGTTTCGAACTGGACCCCACTGCACCACGCAACCCGAGCGGCACGCTGAACGAGATGCTGGCAGCAAAGTACAGCGTCACCCTGCAGGAAGCAGAAGCCATGAACGCGCGGGTGACCGAAGCCGCCAAAGAAGTCGGCCTTGAGTACCACTTGGAAAGCGCCCGCCCCGGCAACACCTTCGATGCCCACCGCCTGCTGCATTACGCCGCCTCGCGCCAGCTGGACGATGTCGCTTCTGAACGCCTGATGCGCGGCTACTTCTCGGAGTCGCTGCCGGTCGGCGATATCAATGCACTGGCCAAGCTCGCCCCGGAGTTCGGCATCACGGAACAGGAAGCACGCGCGATACTGGAGAGCGATGCCTATGCGGAAGCAGTGCGCGCCGACCAGGCGCGCGCCGCCGACTTCGGCATCACCGGCGTGCCCTGCTTCGTCATCGACGAGCGCATCGTGATCGCGGGTGCACAACCGGTCGAGGTGTTTGCCGACACCCTGCGTCAGGCCTGGCAAGAGTCATCGACCTGATCGCTTCCTCCGCAGAAGCCGATCAGCGCCGTCTCGCGATAACAGTCACTCGTACCATTCCGGGAACTGCTGCTTCAGGCGTTCCAGCTTCGGGCGGTCGTGGTAGTAAATGTAGGGATGGAGCGGATGCCGCGTGGCGAAATCCTGATGATAGTCCTCGGCCGGATAGAACGCGGGCAGTGCTTCGAGCCGTGTCACGATCCTTTGCGGGTAAACGCGTGCCGCCTCCAGTTGGCGGATGTATGACTGTGCGATGCGCTGTTGACCGGCATCCGTCGTGAAGATCGCGGAGCGGTACTGCGGACCGGTATCTGGCCCCTGCCGGTCGAGCTGGGTCGGGTCGTGCGCGACTGAGAAGAATATCTTCAGCAACTGGCCGTAGCTGACCTGGGAAGGATCGTAGACCACCTGTACCGATTCGGCATGGCCGGTGCTGCCGCGACTCACCGCATCGTATCGCGCCGAGTCCGCCGTGCCGCCCGCGTATCCTGAAGTGGCGGAGACCACACCTTTAACATGCTGGAACACCAGCTCCACGCCCCAGAAACATCCGCCCGCGAACACCGCCGTCTGCTGCGCCGACTTTACCGCGAGCGATGCATTGACGAGCGGGGCCGGCAATGCGGTGAGCTGACCTTCGGCCCATGCCGCAGCATTCATCAGCATGGACAGGATGAGAATGGAAAAGTAACGCATGATGACCTCCTTGCTTTCGTTGCCTCATGAACCGAAGGTGAAGGCGTAGATCTCCAGCCCCGGCTGCTTCGCTTCGACTTCCAGCACGCCGCGCCCGATACGCCCCTGATCGATCAGCTCGTACAAGGTATTGCGGCGCACGCTCAACTTCCCTGTGGCCGCATCCTTGCCTGCCGCCGCGCCCACCGCCTTCCCGTTCAAACTGACAATGATGTCGATCGGCTTGCCGCTGGCCGTGCCCAGCACCAGGAACACCTTGCGCGCATTGAAGTCCAGCCGCAGCTTCGCGCCCGCCGCAATGGATACACTGCGGTCCGACCCGATACGCCAATCGCCTCCCAGCGCCCAATGGTCATCCCGCAACTTCGCAGGGAAGCTGTAATGTTTCGTCGTATCCGATGCCACGCTCTCCGGGCTCTCGAAGTTACGCCCCCGCGCATAGCCCAGATAAGTCTCCGGTGTCTGCATCGCAGAGAATGCCGGCGCTTCTTCTGAAGTCTGCGCAGCCTTCTCGCCCAGCCCCAGCAGGTGGCGGATGTTGTTCTCCGTCACCCCATACTGCCCTTCGCCGAAATGGGTGTAGACCACCCTGCCCTCGCGGTCGATCAGGTAATGCGCAGGCCAGTAACGGTTGTCGAAATTGCTCCAGGTGTCGAGCTTGTTGTCCTGCGCCACGGGATAGCCGATGCCATGTTCCGCGATAGCGGCCTGCACATTGGCGGCCTTCTTCTCGAACTCGAACTCGGGCGAATGCACGCCGACGATGACCAGCCCCTGATCGCGATACTTGCGATCCCAACGGGTGAGGTAAGGCAGCGTGCGCACGCAGTTGATACAGGAGTAGGTCCAGAAATCGACCAGTACCACCTTGCCTTTCAGGCCGGCCATGGTCAGCGATTCAGAATTGAGCCAATTGTCGATACCGGCGAATTCGGGCGCGGCGTAAGGTTCTTCCAGACCATGCTCCAACTTCGATTCGCCCTGTGCAATGTCAGTACGTTCGGACGACATGAACAGCGTCTCGATGTTAGCGCCGGAAGCGATGTAAGCCACTGATGCCAGGATCAGCACACCGAAACCTCGTCGCACCGCTTGCGCATGACGGGTGAGGAAACCCAGCTTGCTCATCAGCCTGCGCCCGGTCAGCGCGATGACGAGCATCGGGATACCGGCGCCGATACCGAACGACAGGATCACCAGATTGCCGGCGAGGTCGCTCTGCTGGCGGATCACCTGCACCAGCACCGCCGCCAGAATAGGCCCGGCGCACGGCGTCCACACCAGCCCGATCAGCGCGCCGATACCGATGCCGCTGAGCAGGCCGTCGCCGCGTGTCGCGGCCAGGCTGTTGCCGAGATTTGCCGCGCCCTGCGTCAGCTTGCTGAAACGGTCGGACAGCTTCTCCGATAACAGCACCAGGCCGAACAGCGCCAGCAGCACCAGTGACACGTCGCGCACCACGTCGAGATCGATACCCAGCAGCGCCACCAACTCGCGCGCCGCGACAGCGAACAGACTGAACGCGAGCACGAAGCCGATGATGATGCCGTACGGCCGGCGCTTGCCGCCGTCCACCGATGCGGCCAACACCAGCGGCAGCACCGGCAATATGCAGGGCGATATGATGAGCGCCAGCCCTTCCAGAAATGCGAGGCCGATGTCGAGCATGTCCATGATCAACCCTTATCCGGCACGAACTTCAACACCGCGCCGTTGTTGCAATAGCGCAAGCCGGTCGGCTTTGGTCCGTCCTCGAACACGTGGCCGTGATGGCCGCCGCAGCGAGAACAGTGATATTCGGTGCGCGGATAGATCAGTTTGTAGTCCGTAGTGGTCTCGACCGCGCCCGGCAGCACGTCGTAGAAACTGGGCCAGCCGGTGCCGCTGTCGAACTTGAAACGCGACGGGAACAGCGGCTGGTCGCAGCCGATGCAGTGATACGTACCTCTGCGTTTCTCCTTGTCGAGCGGGCTGGTGAACGCGCGCTCGGTGCCTTCCTCGCGCAGGATGTGATACTGCTGCGACGTCAGCCGCCGCTTCCACTCCGCATCGCTCAACAACAGTTTGTCGCCGCGCTCCGCCGCGAGTGCATTGCGCCCCAAGCCCGGCAACAGCAGCAGGCCCGCGCCGCCGACCGCCAGTGATATGAATCTGCGTCTGTCCATGATTACACCTCTACCGATCGATCATTGCATCCATCCGGTCGCGGCGTCCGCCACGACCGGCACTCACGTTCACTTCATGGGCTGCATCGAGCCGTGCTCCATCTTCTCTTCTTTCATCATGGATTCCTGCTTCATCTTCTTTTCCTGCGCCTTCTTCATCGCCTTCTTTTCTTTTTCAGTCAGCTTTTTCTTCGTTTCCATCTTGTCCTGCTTCATCATCTTGTCATCCGAGCGCTCCATGCGCATGGTGCCCTGTTCCATCGACATGTCCGATTTCTTCATCTCCATGGCACCATGCCCCATCTCGTCCTTGGCCATGGCGGCGGTGCTGCCGGCGGCCAGACAGAGTGCGAGCAATGTTGTGTGAAGTGCGTTCATTTGAATCTCCTTTTTCGTATGATGGCATCATGCTGGCCGATGCCGGTGGTATCCCAGGCACGGAATGGCCATTCCGCTCCGTGCACCCATAGATTCGGACCCGACGAAAAAAAAGTTACATGACGGAACAGCACACCGATCTCGAACACCTGATGCGCATGGCGCTGCAAGGCGACAAGCAGGCCTATGCAGACTTGCTGCGCGAGACCGCGCGACTGTTGCGTCCGTTCCTGTCGAAACGACTGCGCTTCGAACACGAGGTGGACGACGTGCTGCAAGAGATCCTCATCTCTGTGCACAAGGCGCGCCACACCTACGACGGCCAGCGCCCCTTCAAGCCCTGGTTATATGCCATCGCCCGTTTCAGGCTACAGGACCACCTGCGTATGCACTACGCCGACCATCTGCGCCATGCCGAAGATATCGCCGATCTGGAAAATATCCTGCACGACGATGTAACCGAAACCGCCATCAGCTACGAATCCATCAGCGGGGAGATCGAAAGACTCCCGGAGAAGCAGGCCACCATCCTGCGCCTGATGCACCAGCAGGGCTACACCGCGAAAGAGACGGCGCAGCAGATGGGCATGAACGAATCGGCGGTGAAGGTCGCCGCCCACCGCGCCTACAAGGTATTGAGACAAAGACTGGAACAGAAATGAAAGACATCGAACAACTGGTAGCGCAACTGAGCAGCGAGGCATCGCCGATCCGCCCCGCGCCCGCACCGCTGCAACTGAGCCTGAGATGGGCCGGTGCCGCATTCATCTACCTGCTGCTCGCGCTGGCCGCCTCCGGCCTGCGTTCCGATCTGGCCCATGCACTGCAAAACCCCTGGTTCGCCGCCGAGTTGCTGCTGTTGCTGCTGATCCTGCTCGGCACGCTGTTGAGCGCTGCCCTGCTCGCCTTCCCCGACCTGCACCAGAAGCGCACGCTGGCCTACACCCCGGCCGCATTGTTCGGCGCGTTCATCCTGCTGCTGTTCTTCGCCTGGCACGCCGACACCCCACCCGCCCCCTTCCCCGTGCACAGCTTCGAATGCACGCTGGACATCACCTTCATCTCGCTGATCCCCGCTGCTCTGGCGTTCTTCGTCCTTCGCGGTTACGCCAGCACCTATCCGCGTTGGGCGGGCAGCTTCGCCCTGCTGGCCGCGTTCAGCGTCGGCGCGATCTGGTTGAGATTGTACGAAGTGAACGACTCGATCCTGCACGTTGTGCAGTGGCATTACCTGCCGATGGTGGGCATGGGACTGGTTGGATGGACGTTGGGAGCGCGATTACTGAAGTGGTGAAACGATGCTGCAAGTCGATCAGCTCGCCTGTTCCCGCTTCTGCAACACCCGCCACACCCACCACCCGAAGGCCAGCAACAAGATCATGCCGATCACCAACGGCCAATAGGCCGGGCGGTTCCATTCACGGCGCATCTGCTCGCGCTGCACAGGGTCCACGCGCCAGTATTTGAGGCGGTTGTTGGCCATGATGTTGGGTTTGATGTTGTGCAGCCAGCCGTGTTGCAGCACGTAGCTCTTGGGATGAAAACCCCACAGCCAGGGTGAGTCGCGGCGCAGAATCTGCAGCATGCGGTCGATGATGGCCTGGCGTTCGGGGCCGTTATCCATGTTCTTCATGCGCTCGAACAGGCGGTCGTATTCCGGACTGTCGTAGTTGCTGGCGTTCTCACCGCTGTACTTCACCTTGCCTTGCGGGCCATGCAGCAGGAAGAAGAAGTTCTCGGGATCGGGGTAGTCGGCATTCCAGCCGTAATAGAACATCTGCGTGTCGCCGCGTCGTATCTTGTCCTGGAAGCGGTTGTAGTCGGTGCTGCGCACGTCGAGCTGCACGCCGATCTTGTCGAACTGTTTGCGCAGCCAGTCCAGGCGCGATTTGTTGCCAACGCCGGTGGCGGTAGTGTCGAGATGGATGACCAGCGGCTGTTTCGTCTGTGCGTCCACGCCGTTGGGATAGCCCGCCTCGGCCAGCAGGCGTTGCGCCTCGGCGACCGGCTTGCGCTTCGCTTCGCCGTTCACACATTCGTATATGTAGCGGTTGATTCCCTCGCAACCAGCGCGATATCCGAAGATACCGGGCGGCAACGGCGACTGTGCGGCGATGCCGCGGCCGTTGGCGAAGATGGAGATAAACTCTTCGAAGTCTATCGCGATGGCGATGGCGCGGCGCAGTTTGGTGGCACGTTCGCTATCGCCACCCACCACGGGGTCCAACCAGTTGAAGCCGGTGTACATGGTGGAGGTAGAGACTGCGGTGTTGAGCGCGATGCCCTGCGCCTGCATCGCATCGCTGACGTTCGCCTCGCCGCCTACGCTGACCTGCACCGCTTGGTCGAAACTGTCGGAGCTGATGCCGGAGGCGTCGTAATAGCCTTGCAGGAATTTGTTCCAGTAGGGGATGGTCTCTTTCTCCAGCGAGAACACGATCTGCTCGATCAGCGGCAATGGCTTGCCCGCATCCTTCAGCAATCCCGCCGCTGCATCGCCCGCCTCGCCTTCGCCCGGATAACGTTCGCTGTCGTAATATGGGTTCCTGGTCAGCACCATGCGCCGGTTGGGATCGTTCTCGGACAGGTAGTACGGCCCGCTACCTATGGGCCACCAGTCCAGCGTGAGGTTGCGTTCCTTCATGCCGGGCTGGGCATAGAAACGTTCGGCTTCCTGCGGCATGGGAGAGAAGAACGGCATCGCCAGCCAGTAGGCGAACTGCGGATATTTGCCTTTTACGGTGATGCGATAGGTGGTGCTGTTCACCACTTCGACACCGGGTAGCGGGTAGGCATTCAAGTCGAGGAAGGCATCCGGCTGTGCCTTGTGGGCGGCCTGCAAGGCGGCCGCGTATTCCTTCAGGCCGACTATGTATTCCATCATCACCCCGGCGATGGGTGTGTGCAGTTGCGGATGGACGAGGCGCTTGATCTGATAGGCGTAGTCGGCGGCGGCGACGGTGCGCGTGCCGACCGCCGGAATGTCGGTCAGGCTGTGCACGTCGGCCAGGTCGTTCTCCTTGAGGTACAGATTGGCCGGCACCAGCGCGGGGTGCGGCTGGTAGCGCATATAGGGTTTGATGCGGATCTCGTACACGCTGTAGGCGATGCGCTTATCCGGCGCAGTCAGCGGCAATTGCTTGTGATGCGCGTCGAAATAACTCACGCGCGGCATGTCGCGCGCGGCCAGCGGCACCAGTTGGTAGGGACGCTTCAGGTAGTGATATTGCAGGGGCGGGGCATATATCTGCGCGAGGAACTCATACTCGTTCTCGCTGTAGGCCTGCGCGGGATCGAGATGCTTGGGACGCTCGGTAAAGGCGGTGTAGAGGGTGGATGCACCTTCATCGTCCGTTGCGTAAGGAGAGTTCCACAACGCACCGTCGCAGGCGGTGAGCAACAACAAAGACAGGGCTAGCCACAAGGATTTCATGGCGCGAGAGTTTAGCCGAAAGGCTCATGTTCACGGTAACATAACGCAACAAATTACACGGTAGACGATGATGAACACTGACTGGCAAAGTTTCCTGGCAAGCAAAAACGCGAATCTCAGCGCAGGTGTGGTGCACGATTTCGGCGATGCCGCGGCAGAGCGTGCCGCCGCCGAGACCGGCGACATCCTGTGCGACCTGTCGCAGTTCGGCTTGCTGCAAGTGAGCGGCGAAGACGCGCAGGGCTTCCTGCAGAACCTGCTCTCCAACGACATCCGCGATACCGACAGCGGACGCGCGCAACTCTCCAGTTTCAACAACGCCAAGGGCCGCATGCTGGCCAGCATGCTGATATGGAAACAGGGCGACGACTACCTGCTGCAGATGCCGCGCGGACTGTGCGAGGTGATGCGCAAGAAGCTGACCATGTATGTGTTGCGCTCCAAGGTGAAGATCGCCGACATCAGTGACGAGCGGGTGTGCATCGGATTGAGCGGAGACAAGGCGCTGGCCGCAGTGCAGGGACTGTACGCCGACTTGCCGGCCGACGGCATGAGCGTCGCTCAAGTTGCCGATGCCACGCTGATCCGCCGTGATGCACGCCGCGTGCAGATCGTCGCTGATGTCGCACGCGCGACGGAGATATGGCAAGCCTTGAGTGCAACCGCTGCGCCCGCCGGCTCTCCCTGCTGGGACTGGCTGGACATCCGCGCCGGTGTGCCTTTCATCCTGCCACAGACGCAGGAAGCATTCGTCGCGCAGATGGTGAATTTCGAACTGATCGGCGGCATCAATTTCAAGAAAGGCTGCTATCCGGGACAGGAAGTCGTGGCGCGCATGCATTATCTCGGCAAGGCGAAGCGCCGCATGTATCTGGCACGCGTGATGACCGATGCCGCGCCACTGCCCGGCGACAAGGTGTTCAGCGCCGCAGATCCCGCGCAGCCCTGCGGCGAGGTGGTGAACGCTGCCCAGGCGGCGCATGGCGGCTACGAGATGCTGGTAGTGGTGCAGACTGAAACTGCGGATGCGTTCCCGGTGCATCTTGGTGCATTGACCGGGCCGCGCCTGGAATTCGAAACGCTACCCTACGCATTGCCATGAACCTACCGGCCACACTGTTCGCGCGCGAGTGGTTGTGGCTGTTCGATCTGCTGTTCGCAGCCTTCCTCTACCCCTCGCTGCGCAAGACTGACTGGCGCAGATTGCTGGACAACCAGACCATGACCAATGCACTGGTCGGTCTGGTCATAGGTGCGTTCGTGTTCTGGCAGTTCAACGCGGGCATCCGTCCCGGTTTCAATTTCCACATCCTCGGTGCCACGCTGTTCGTGCTGATGTTCGGCTGGCAGATCGCCAGCGCCACGCTCACGCTGGTCATGCTGGCCTCATTCTTCAGAGCCGATGCGGACTGGATCGCGCTCGGCATCAACGGCCTGCTGATGATCGCCATCCCGGTGCTGTTCACAGAATGGCTGCTGCGCTTCAGCCGGAAGAACCTGCCGAAGAACCTGTTCTTCTATGTGTTGTGGAACGGTTTCATCTGCGCGGGACTGGCTATCGTGCTGAACGTGGCGGCGACGACCTTGCTGTTGCTGCTGCTCAGCCACTACTCATGGGCCGAGGTACAACGCCACTATCTGATCGCCGCCCCCATCATCATGCTGACCGAGGCTTTCATGACCGGCATGCTGATCACGGCGTTCACGGTGTTCCAGCCGGAGGCGGTGATGAACTTCAGTGATGCGGAGTATCTGGACGGAAAGTGAAGGGATCAGCGTGGCTTGAGTTCGAGGGTCATCTTGATATGCGGCAAGCCCGCATCCAGAAACTCTTTCCCTTGCGGAGTAAAACCGAAACCCTGATAGAACGGCACGGCGTGCACCTGCGCATCTACATCCACGAACTGGTATTTGCGTGATCGCGCTTCGTCCAGCAGGGCTTCCATGATGGCAGTGCCAACCTTCTGCTTGCGCCACGGCTGCATCACCGCGATACGGCCGATATGACCGGTCGGCAGGATGCGTCCGCAACCGATCGCTTCACCGGACAGACTCAGCGCCAGGGCATGGCGGCAAGTCTCGTCGAACTCATCCCACTCCAGTTCTTCCGGCACACCCTGCTCACGGATGAACACCGCTTCGCGGATCGCCCGCAGCAGTGGTTCTCCGTCATGCCAGCACACCAGACTCACTGTAAAAGGATTGCTCATCCTCACCTCCCGAATCGTTATGCAACGATGTCCACTTGTGTACCGGCATCGACCCGTTCGAACAATTCCAGCAGGTCGGCATTGCGCATACGGATGCAGCCATGCGAACCCGGCTTGCCCATCCCTACCCCGTCCGGCGTACCGTGGATGTAAATGTAGCGCCGCATGGTATCGCAACTCCCGCCACGGTTGTAACCGCGTTCCAAACCGGATAACCACAATATCCTTGTCAGTATCCAGTCACGATCGGGATGCGTTGCGCCGAGTTCCGGCGTGTAGATCTCGCCAGTCGGACGGCGTCGCACGAACACGGTATCGACAGCCTGACCTGCGCCGATCTTGGCGCGGATGACATGCTTGCCGCGCGGCGTGCAGTAACTGCCACTTTCCTCTCCCACTCCCTTTGCGCCGGTAGAAACACCGTAGCTGCGCAGCAGTAAACCTTTGTCGTCGAACAGCCGCAGTGTCTGACTGGGGATGTGGATGGTTATCTTCATTGGGACTTTTGCTGCGCGCGACGCATGGCGAAGAAATCGCTGAGTATCTTGCCGCATTCCTCCGCCAGCACGCCGCCTTCGATGCGCGCATGATGGTTCAGGCGCGGCTCGGTGAACAGGTTGAACACGCTGCCCGCCGCGCCGGTCTTGGGTTCCATCGCGCCGTACACCACGCGCGCGATGCGGGCATGGAACATCGCGCCGACGCACATCAGGCATGGTTCGAGGGTGACGAACAATTCGCAGCCGACCAGCCGGTAATTACCCAAATGTCGCGCCGCATCGCGCATCGCCGCGATCTCGGCATGCGCGGTCGGGTCGTGGCGCGAGATGGGGGAATTGAAACCGCGCCCGACGATCTGGCCGTCCTTCACCACCACCGCGCCCACCGGCACCTCGCCTGCTTCTGCAGCCTGTGCGGCCAGAAGCAATGCCTCGCGCATGTAATCTTCGTCCTGCATCCTGTGTCTGTGCGTTTTGTACGGGGCAGCAACGTAGCACAGATAAAGTTGCTTGTGTGTGCTTGCCATATGCCGCCGTTTTGACAACAATGCAGGCCATCTCACGGAGTATTGAATGCCAAACCAGCCAGTCACCGATTTCACCCTGCCCGCCACCGGCGGCGCCGATTTCAACCTGTATCCCATCCGCAGCAAGTCTCTGGTCATCTATTTCTATCCCAAGGACAACACGCCGGGATGCACCACCGAAGCGCAGCAGTTCCGCGACCTGTATGCCGCATATCAACAGGCGGGTTGCGAGATCGTCGGTGTCTCGCGTGACAGCATAAAGTCGCACGAGAACTTCAAGGCCAAGTTCACACTGCCGTTCGAGTTGTTATCTGACACCGAAGAGGTCGCTTGCAACATCTTCGGCGTGATCAAGCAAAAGAAAATGTATGGCAAAGACGTACGCGGCATCGAACGCAGCACTTTCGTGCTCGATGCCAAGGGCGTGATCCGCAAGGAATGGCGCGGCCTGAAAGCCGACGGCCACGCACAGGAAGTCCTCGAATTCGTTCAATCTCTATAAGGAAAAACATGAACGCCCGTAAAACCTCGTCGGACAAGACCACCAAGCTGTTCGTGCTGGACACCAACGTGCTGATGCACGACCCCACCAGCCTATTCCGTTTCGAGGAACACGATGTCTACCTGCCGATGTTCGTGCTGGAAGAGTTGGACAACAACAAGAAGGGCATGACCGAAGTGGCGCGCAACGCGCGTCAGGCCAGCCGCTTCCTGGACAATCTGGTCAGCGAATCCGAAGACGATATCGACAAGGGTGTTCCGCTGGATGCGCTGGGCAACAAGAACGCCACCGGTCGCCTCTATCTGCAGACCGAGTTCATCACGCACGAATTACCTGAGAACCTCGCCAACGGCAAAGCAGACAACGCCATCCTGGCGGTGGTCGCCCACATGCACAAGCATCAGGCGCAACGTCAGGTCACACTGGTCTCCAAAGACATCAACATGCGCATCAAAGCGCGTGCATTGGGTCTGTCGGCGCAGGATTACTTCAACGACAAGGTACTGGAAGACACCGACCTGTTGTACGCCGGCACGCGCGAACTGCCTGCCGATTTCTGGGAGACGCACGGCAAGGACATGAAGTCCGGCACGCAGGCCACCCAGACTTTCTACACCATCAAGGGACCGCTGTGCCGCGACATGCTGGTGAACGAGTTCGTCTATCAGGACAATGCCGAGAAGCCGTTCTACGCCGTGGTCGCCGCGCAGCAGGACGATACCGCCACCCTGCTCACGCTGACCGACTACACGCATAGCAAGAACGCCATCTGGGGCATCACCGCGCGCAACCGCGAACAGAACTTCGTGCTGAATCTGCTGATGAACCCCGAGATCGACTTCGTCACGCTGCTCGGCCAGGCCGGTACCGGCAAGACGCTGCTCACCCTGGCGGCGGGACTGATGCAGGTGCTGGAACAGAAGATCTATTCAGAGATCATCATGACCCGCGTCACCGTCTCGGTGGGCGAGGACATCGGCTTCCTGCCGGGCACCGAGGAAGAGAAGATGTCGCCGTGGATGGGCGCGTTGGATGACAACCTGGACGTACTAAACCAGTCCAGCGAAGAAGGCGGCGAATGGGGCCGTGCCGCGACACGCGACCTGATCCGCTCGCGCATCAAAATCAAGTCGCTCAACTTCATGCGCGGCCGCACCTTCCTCAACAAGTTCCTCATCATCGACGAAGCGCAGAACCTAACGCCCAAGCAGATGAAGACGCTGATCACGCGTGCCGGTCCCGGCACCAAGGTGGTGTGCATGGGCAACATCGCGCAGATCGACACGCCCTACCTGACCGAAGGCAGTTCCGGCCTCACCTATGTGGTGGACCGTTTCAAGGGCTGGGCGCACAGCGGTCACGTTACGCTGCAGCGCGGCGAGCGTTCACGTCTGGCCGACCATGCGGGTGAAGTCCTTTGAAACTGATCGGCTCCAACACCAGCCCCTACGTGCGCAAAGCACGTCTGGTGCTGCTGGAGAAGAAGCTGCCGCATGACTATGTGGTCGATCCGCCCAGCGACCCGAACAGCGAGGTATACCGCGTCAATCCCCTGGGACGCATCCCGGCACTCATCCTCGACGACGGCGAATGCATCTTCGATTCCGTGGTGATCGCGGAATATGCCGACACGCTGAACGACACGCCCATCCTCATCCCGCGCAACGATGCCCTGGCACGCATGCGGGTGCGGCGCTGGGAGACATTGGCGGACGGCATCATGGATTCCGCCGTGGTGGTGCGCAACGAAGTGCTGCGTCCGCAAGCGAATCAACTCGCTGCCACAATCACGCTGCATAACAACGCCATCACCCACACCTTGCAGCACATCGCCGCGCAACTCGGCGCGCGCGACTGGTGCGAAGGCGATACCCTGTCGCTGGGGGACTTGGCATTGGTCAGCGCATTGGCCTATCTCGACCTGCGCCAACCGGAACGCGACTGGCGCGGCGCACATCCCAACCTTGCCGCATGGTTCCAGCGCATGAGCGCACGACCAAGCGCAAAACTTTCACTGGCAGACAATAAATGAGCGACATCGACAAGACAGAAGAAGAATGGCGTGAAGAACTCACGCCCGAGCAATACGAGATCTGCCGCAAAGGCGGCACCGAAGTCGCCTTCACCGGCGAATACTGGGATTGCCACGACCCCGGCGTCTACCGCTGCATATGCTGTGGTGCCCCGCTGTTCGATGCCGAGACCAAGTACGAATCCGGCACCGGCTGGCCCAGCTTCTGGCAACCCGTGCGGGAAGAGGCCGTCGAATACAGCGACGAGGACCCGCTCGGCATGGGCCGTATCGAAGTCGTCTGCACGAACTGCGGCTCGCATCTCGGCCATGTGTTCGAAGACGGCCCCGAACCGACAGGCTTGCGTTACTGCCTCAATTCCGTCTCTTTAGCATTGGATCGCTCATGAAGATCCTGTTCGACCTTTTCCCGGTCATCCTGTTTTTCATCGTGTTCAAAGTGGCCGGCGTTTTCGCCGCCACGGCGGCTGCCATCGCCGCCACCTTCGTGCAGGTCGCCTGGGTGAAATACCATCACGGCAAGGTCGACACCATGCTGTGGGTCAGCCTCGGCATCATCACCGTGTTCGGCGGTGCGACGCTATTGCTGCACGACGAGACCTTCATCAAGTGGAAGCCGACCATCCTGTACTGGTTCTTCACCGCGACCTTACTGTTCTCTGCCTTCGTGCTGAAGAAGAACCTGATGCGTGCGCTGCTGCACGAGAAGATGACGCTGCCCGATCCCATCTGGCATCGTCTCAATCTGGCCTGGAGCGGTTTCTTCGCCCTGCTGGGTATCCTCAACCTGTACGTCGCTTTCAATTTCAGCACCGATGTCTGGGTGAACTTCAAGCTGTTCGGTGCCACCGGCATCATGCTGGTGTTCATCCTCGTGCAGGCGGCGATGCTGGCCAAACACGTGGAAGAAGATCACAAGGAGTCCTGACATGCTGTATGCCATCTTTGGTCAAGACGTCGAGAACAGTCTGCCGCTGCGCCAAAGCGCACGCCCGGCCCATCTTGAGCGTCTGGAAAAACTGCAAACCGAAGGTCGCCTGCTGCTGGCCGGACCTTTCCCATCCGTGGATGCGAACGATCCGGGCGCGGCCGGTTTCACAGGCAGTTTGATCGTTGCCGAATTCGAGACCCTGCAAGCCGCAAAGTCTTGGGCGGCCGCCGACCCCTATGTGGCCGCGGGGGTCTATGCGCAAGTCGAAGTGCGCCCTTTCAAGCAGGTCTTCCCCCGCTGAACACGCCGGCCGCCCTGTGCTATATTTCGCGCCGGACAATCAAGCCCAACCTGTCAACTAACGCTCAAAGGAAAGAAACATGCTGAATTTCTCCCGATTCGCCCTGCTCTCGGCTCTGCTGCTCGCCACGGGTGCGCAAGCCGCTGATGCCGGCAAACCTGCCGCGCTGGTGAATGGCGTGGCGATCCCGCAGTCCCGCGTCGACCTGCGCGTCAACGTCGCAGCAGCCCAGGGCGGTCAAACCGATTCTGAAGAATTGCGCAAAGCCATCCGCGAGGACCTGATCAATCTGGAAGTGCTGTCTCAGGCTGCCGACAAACAGGGGCTGGATAAGCAGGACGACACCAAGCAGCAACTGGAGCTGGCCCGCCAATCCGTGCTTGCGAGCGCCTTCGTACAGGATTTCGTAAAGAACAATCCAGTCGATGAAGCCGTGCTGAAGCAGGATTACGAAACCATGAAATCGCGCGTGGGCGACAAGGAATACAAGGTGTCCCACATCCTCGTTGCAACCGAAGACGAAGCCAAAGCCATCGCCAAGCGCGTGAAGAAGGAATCCTTCGCCAAGGTCGCCAAGCAGAAGTCGAACGATCCGGGCTCCAAGGACAAGGGCGGCGATCTGGGCTTCACCGTACCGAGCAATTTCGTGCAGCCATTCGGCGAAGCCATCCTCATGCTGAAGAAAGGTCAGATCAGCGACCCGGTACAGACCCAGTACGGTTGGCACATCATCAAGCTGGAAGACACCCGCGAACTGAAGGTGCCGACCTTTGAAGAGATGAAGCCGCGTCTGGAGCAGCGTCGCAAACAGGAAGCGGTGCAAAAAGCCATCGCCGATCTGCGCAGCAAAGCGCGTATCGAATAAGGTCTCTGATACGTTGATAAAAAGGACATCCTCGCGATGTCCTTTTTATTTTCGGAGTGGTCCGGCAGTGGACAACACTGGATTCCACGTTGACAGCCTCGGCGCACTCGCCCTAAAGTTCGGCCATAGTCACTTAATGCAAGGAATGCCCACATGTCACGAAGCCTATCCACACTAACCCTTGCTGCAGCATTGACGCTTTGTAGCGGCGTAGCCATCGCATCGTCATGCGACCCGAGCGAAACGGATGTCGCGGACACCAGCATCATGCATTACCGCGAGTCCAAGTGCGCCAACAAGGTGATGGATCAGGCTGATGAAAAGTTCGAGGAAGGGATCAAGCTGGAACAACGCGGCGAGATGTCGCGCATGTGCAGCAACTTCAACACCGCCTTGATGCAACTCGACAGATATCGTCGCGGAGATTGGCGCGACAATTATTCCCGTATCGCCAAGCGCGTCGATGAAGTGTTCGCCGATCGCCTCGCCCGCTTCGAGAAGACCGTATGTCCGCAGAAACTCGATCTCTACCGGCACCTGTCGGGTAAAGGTGATGCATGGGCGATGTTCCGTCTGGGCACCAGTTATGCCAAAGGGATCGGCGTGAGACAGAACGATACCGAGGCGCTGAACTGGCTGCAGCAAGCGGCCAACCGCGATTATCCGGAGGCCTATATGGCGCTAGGCATGATGTACAGCGACGGCATGGCTTTCGCCCCGGACTACCGTATCGCCTACACATGGTTCTCCAAGTCGGCTGAATTGAACGATGCCGAAGCACAATTCCAGTTGGGCGGCCTGTACCGCAAAGGCATGGGCGTGGAGAAAAGTCCCAAACAGGCAGTCGAGTGGTACCGCAAGGCGGCAGAACAAGGCCATGAAGGCGCCAAGGCTCGCCTGAAAGAGATGTATCGCGCCAAGGAAGCCAAAGAGCCGTTATTCGGATACTGAACCAAGGATGCGATCCACCTTCAGGATCAAACACTTGTACATCACCCGCACGAGGCGTATGCTTTCCGGCATAGATTCACGCAGGGAGTAATGCCATGCCTACCGCATCTTCTCTATCCCTGAGCACTGGCGGCTACGTACAGCAGTTCCGGCAACAGCAAGCGCAACGTACAGCAGACCAGGCAGCTCAAAATGCCCAATCGCTTCAGAGTCAGGCACGCTCGGCTCGGTTCGATGCCGCACGTGCGCAACAGAATGCCCGCGAGCTGGAAATAAAGGCCGGACAGGCGCAGTCGGAAGCCAACCGCATCAATGTCAACGTCAGGGCTGCCTCGAACATCGAGACTGCACAGACGAATCTGCAGACCTCTTATGATCGGCTACCGGATCAGATCGCCACAGCCAAGGCCGACACCTATTCCGCACCGAACGCGACGAGCAGTGTCTCCACCGCCAGCATCGGCACCGTCGTCGACACGACCGCCTGAAAACGAAAACGCCGCACAACGCTTCATGCGCTGTGCGGCGTTTTGTCTTGCCTCTTAATTACATCCCGCGCTGTTTGCTCACCAGATCGTAGGCCAACTGGATATCCTTGGCCTGCTCGGTCGCCACCTTGATCATGTCTTCCGGCAAACCCTGCCCCATCAGCTTGTCGGGGTGGTATTTGCTCATCAGCTTGCGGTATGCGCGTTTCACTTCCGCATCGCTGTTTTCCTTGCTCACGCCCAGCGCCTTGTAGGCATCTTCCAGCGCGGTCTCGCTGTTCGTCTGACCGCCCGCAAAGTGCGTCTGGTTCACCACCATATCCAGCAAACGTTTGAACGCTTCCGGCCCGTAGCCCAGATGCCCGGCGATCTCGGTCAATAGTTTCTCTTCTTCAGGATGGTATTCACCGTCCGCCATCGCCATCACGATCAGATAGACCAGCAGCATCTCTTTCAGATGATGGGTATGGCCGCATACCGACATGAACTTCCGGCAAGTCTCATACATATCGCCGTCGCCCGACGCGCCCTGCTTGAACAGCGCGATGGCCTGCTGGCGGTGTTCCGCCGTCATGCCCAGCTTCTGCATCAACACCTCGGCATGCGCGATCTCCACCTCCGACACGCGCCCGTCTGCCTTGGCCAGCTTGCCCATGGCGATGAACACTGTCTCCAGGAACACCGTCTGCCGCAACGCGGCATGCAAGGGATTGAGCGCGCCCTGGCCGAAAGCGCGGATACGGTCGATGACCGCCCCCAGAACCAGACCGAGGAAAGCGCCCACCCAACCAAACAGGAAATAACCGACTGCGATACCGATAAGCTTGAACACGATGACTCCAAAATCGAATTGAACCGGGAAATTGCGCCCGCATTATACCGGCGGCGAGTGGTCTGTTTCATGGCAATACATCGCCCCACTCCCTCAAAAGGGTCATTGACACACAGGTATTGTGCCCATAGAGTTTCGACCGACTTGCAGATTCGCTGAACTCACACTCCACCGCATGCACGCTGGAGGAAGGTCAACGAGATCCCCGGACAGGAGGCTGGCGCAAGAAAGTATCCCCGCAGAGGGATGAAGCCAGTCGTTGTCCGCATCAAGGGGAATCCAGTGTCTGTAAAGCAGATCGAAATATCCGCCATGCACCTCATGGCTGACGTGAAGCAATTCTGCAAGTACGCCTTTACGGTGATGCTTGCGGGCATGGCTATCACCCTGTATTTCAGCCTCGATGCAAAAGTCGACGCCGATGAGATCGCGCTTGAACGCTATGCCTCGGATGCCGAAGAGGTGCGCATGCATCTATTGGCTACGCTAGCCTCGCACGAACAGGTATTGCTGGGCGCTGCCGCCTTTTTCGACTCCTCCGCCAGCGTGACGCGCGATGAATGGAAGCGCTATACCCATCGCATACAGTTGAACCATCACTTCAAGAGTGTGCAGGGCATAGGTTATGCCCAATGGATACCCCGCAAGCAACTTGCTTCGCACATCGCATCGGTACGCCGCGAAGGATTTCCGGATTACGAAGTGTGGCCCAAGCAGGATCATGAGAACTACACCGCCATCGTCTATCTGGAGCCGTTCACCGGCCGCAACTTGCGCGCCTTCGGCTACAACATGTATTCCGAGCCCACCCGCCGTGCCGCGATGGACCGCGCGCGCGACACGGATGCAGCAGCCCTTTCCGGCAAGGTAAAGCTCGTACAAGAGACCTCGGAGGATGTCCAGGCGGGCACACTCATGTACCTCCCGCTATACCGGCAAGGGATGCCGCACGAAACCGAAGCCCAACGTCGTGCTGCATTGTATGGCTGGATATACAGCCCCTTCCGCATGAAGGACATGGTCGAGAATGCCCTCGGTGCAGCAAAGCCCGAGGAGAGCGCCATGCCACTTCAACTCAGCATCTATGATGGAAGCGAAGTCAGCGACACCGCCCTGCTCTACACCAACCGCGTCATGAAAGACCACGCGGCACAGCCCGTCACCATCCGGCAGAAACTCGAATTCGGCGGTAATGAATGGACGTTGCTAAGCGAGCACTATGCCCTGAATGGGGCCGGCCTAGACTACAGCCAAGCCAAGACGATCTTCTTCAGCGGCACGCTGACCAGCATCCTGCTTTACTTCCTGATCACCGCGCTCACCCAGTCGCGCGCGGCACTGAACAAGGCCAAGATCGCCGTCTCCGAGTTACGCAGGAGCGAAGAGAACCTGCGCGTGCTGGCCAAGAACGAATCCGTGCTGATCTGGCTCGCCGGCCCGGACAAACAATGCACATACTTCAACCAAGTCTGGCTGGATTTCACCGGCCGCACTAAGGCGCAGGAGCTGGGAGAAGGCTGGGCGGAAGGCGTCCACCCCGAAGACCGAGAAGACTGTGTGCACGCCTTCATCATGGCCTTCGACGCGCGCCGGGAATTCACCCTGGAATATCGCTTGCGGCATCACTCCGGCGAATACCGTTGGATCGTCGACCATGGCGTGCCGCGCTACGATAGCAAAGGCGAGTTCCTCGGCTTTATCGGCAGCGGCGTGGACATCAACGACAAGAAGGAATCCGAAGCGCAGCTAGTGCTCTCCATGTTCGCCATGGACAAGGCATTCGATGCCATCTACTGGCTGGATAAAGACGGCCGCATCCGCTACGTCAACAAGCAGAGTTGCGAGACATTGGGATACAGCAAGGAAGAGTTGTTAAGACTCTCCGTTCCGGATCTGGACCCCGATTTTCCTGTGGCTCAATGGAAGGCGCACTGGGAAGCGCTCAAAAAAAACAAGTCCCAGTTGTTCGAGACCCGTCACCGGCGCAAGGACGGCAGCATCATTCCGGTGGAGGTTTCGGCCAATCACGT
This sequence comes from Sideroxydans sp., assembly GCA_013791855.1. Taxonomy (GTDB): domain Bacteria; phylum Pseudomonadota; class Gammaproteobacteria; order Burkholderiales; family Gallionellaceae; genus Sideroxyarcus. The sequence goes on along the minus strand of VMTA01000009.1, from coordinate 3,385 downwards.
CCAATTGGGTGAACTTGAATACAACATCGCCTTCTGCCGCGACATCAGCAAGCGCAAGGAGATCGAACACGAGATCTATTCCCTCGCATTCTTCGATCCGCTCACCCGCCTTCCCAACCGGCGCATGCTGAGCGACAGGCTCTCGAAGTCGCTCGCCACCAGCAAACGCAACGATGCCTATGGCGCGCTATTGTTCCTCGATCTGGACAACTTCAAACCCATCAACGACAAATGCGGCCATGAAGTCGGCGACCAACTGCTGATCGAAGTCGCGCGACGTCTCACCGGCTCGGTACGCGAGATCGACACGGTCGCGCGCTTCGGCGGCGATGAATTCGTGATCGTGCTCGGCGACTTGTCCAGCAGCCGCGAGGAGATGCAAAAGCAGGCTTTCATCGTCGCCGAAAAGATCATCACCGCGTTGGCGACCCCTTATCATCTGACCCAGCCCAGGGGCCACGAAATGATCCCCATCACGCATGAATGCACCAGCAGCATCGGCATCACATTGTTCGATGGCAAGAATGACAATCAGTACGACATCCTGAGTCATGGCGATAGCGCCATGTACAGCGCAAAAGAGGCGGGACGGAACCGGGTAGCCATTTATACCCCCGCTCAGGACGGAACTTGAATCGGCGAGCCAGATTGACAGCGATTCGACTTCCCCATACATTCACGCACGACTTGCAGTTCGTTCAAGGCACATCGCTCCGCATGCACGGTGAGAGGCCAACGACAAATACTTTCGAAACGGCCAGAGCCGTTCGCCTAATGGGGGGGTACGCTTGAGCGCATGTAAGTTATGTCATACACAGCCCAAGACGTCGCGACCGCCCCCTCACACTTTCCCTCATAACCTATGATGGGCAAGCCAGCAGATCATCCGCACGCATGGAAACAGTACAGGAACCTCCTGCTGCTGGCTGCCGCATACTTCGCTGGCGCAAGGCTCGGGCTGTATTTCCCGACACATGACGACCACATCACTCTGTTCTGGCTCCCGACCGGCATGGCCGCAGCCATCCTGTTGCGCTGGAGCTCGCCCCACAACATTGCCGGCATCTTTCTCGGCGCGCTCATATTCGATCTTTCGCTCGACACCTCCATTCCGCTATCACTACTGAGTGCAGCGGGTAACACGCTGACACCGGTCACTGCTGTGTGGCTGCTGAAACGCTGGGGGTTCGACCCATCATTCACCCGCCAGCGGGATCTGCTGGCACTGATCGTCACTTCGGCGATCAGTCCCGTGCTACCCGCGATCATAGGCACCGGTACGCTGTGGATGGGGGGGCTACTGCAACCGTCCGGCATACCTCTTGCCTAGTTCAACTGGTGGCTGGGTGACCTCATCAGCATCATGCTGGTCAGTCCGCTGTTACTGAGTCTCAATAGATCGAGCATCGCAGAACTACTGCAGCACCCTTTGCAACTGTTGCTCTGTACCTTACTGCTCGCACTCTCTGGCTGGGCAGCCTTCATCTATACATTCGAGGGACACAATCTGCCACTGGCCTTCCTGCCCATGCCTCTGGTGCTATGGGCCGCACTCAGGCTGGGCGTGACCGGTGCCTCGATCTCCGTACTGGTGCTGGCACTGATCACAGTGATAGGCACCGCTTTGGGAAAAGGCATCTTCGGCGAATTGCCGGATGTCGAAGGCATGTATCTAGCCTGGCTGTATATGTTCACCGCTTCCCTGATCGGCCTCATGGTTACGACCATGCTGGGCGAACGAAAGAACTTGCTCGCATCGCTGCAGCGTGCGAACGAAATGTTGTCGCTGGCGCAGCGCACCTCAAAGGCCGGCGTATGGGACTGGGACCTGAAAACCGGCAAGCTCATCTGGTCCGATGAACTGTTCATGCTGTTCGGCCTCGAACCAAGGACATCCGAAGGGACTTTTGAAATCTGGCAGAGCCTGCTACATCCTGAAGATCGCAAAGCCGCCCAAGACCGGGTCGCCGCGTCCCTGCGCGACAGGACACCGCTCTATAACGAATACCGGGTGATCCTGCCTGACGGTGAAACCAAATGGATCGTCGCCATCGGCAGCACCCGCCGCGCCCCCGACAGCGGAGCGGAACGGATGACCGGCTTGTGCGTCGACATCACCGAGCACAAGCTGGCAGAAGAGCGCATCCTTTTCAACGAAGCCTTACTACAGCAAACACAGGCCGTGGCCCATGTCGGCAGCTGGCGACTCGACCTGCGGCGGGATGAACTGGTCTGGTCCGAAGAGACCTACCGCATCTTCGGCATGCCACCCGGCACACCTCTCACCTACAAGCACTTCCTCGATCATGTACACCCGGATGATCGGACAAGGGTCGACGCCACATGGCGCAAAGCGCTGCAGGACGGCAGCTATCTCACCCAGCACCGCGTCCTCGTCAACGGCGAGACCCGCTGGGTGGAAGAACGCGCACACATACTCTTTGACGCCAGCGGTGCGCCGCACACTGGCACAGGTGCCGTGCAAGACATCACTGCGCGCGTCAGGGCGGAAGAGAAATCGCTCGATTCATTCCGCATGCTGGAAGAAAAAGAACTTTCCAAGACCCGGTTCCTTGCTGCGGCAGGCCATGACCTGAGGCAACCTGTCGCAGCCGCCAACCTGTTTGTCGACACCCTCAAACTCACTTCCCCCACCCCGCGCCAGAGCGAGATCATCGAGCGCCTGGACCAATCCATGAAGGTCTTCTCCGGCCTGCTCGAACGCCTGCTGGACATCTCCAAATTCGATGCGGGACTGATCAAACCCCAACTCTCCTCTGTCGATCTGTCCGAACTATTCAACTGGCTCGCACAAAACTTCACCCAGAGCGCACAAGACAAGCGGTTGGACTTCCGCCTGCGGTTCCCGACACGACGTTCACTGGTCGTGCGCACAGACATCGGCCTGCTGCAATCCGTCTTGATGAATCTGGTCACCAACGCCATCAAATTCACACCGCGTGGCGGCATTCTGGTCAGCGCCCGCCAGCGCGGCAGCCACATCTTGATCCAGGTATGGGATACCGGCATCGGGATCGGCGAGGCGGATGCCTCACACATCTTTGAAGAGTTCTTTCAAGCATCCAACCCGCAACGCAACCGGAACGCGGGGCTGGGACTGGGCCTCTCCATCTGTCAGCGCGCCATGGCTCTGCTGGACGGCAAAGTGACTTGCCGTTCGCGCCCCGGATCCGGCTCGGTGTTCGCATTCCAACTCCAGCTCAACGGCGAAGCGCACGAGATCGAACATCTCGCCCCCGTAGTCCTGCAGGATGACATTGCCCATGAACGACTGATCCAGGGCAAACGTCTGGTTGTGGTTGAGGACGACACACTGGTGGCAACAGGCCTTATCAATCTGCTGCAAGGACTAGGTGCGGAGGTT
>VMTA01000040.1 GCA_013791855.1 Sideroxydans sp. | reverse complement strand
TACCCACGCTGGCGCTGGATGCACTGCACCAGGAAGTACGGCGCATGGGCGTACAGTCGATACGCTTGCTACGTGACGCTGCAGGCGGCGAGACGCAGGACAAACTGGCACGCGCGCAGCGCGCCATCGTCGCGTTGAACCATGCCATCGCGGATTTCGTCATGCGACTGAGCCGCACCGAGATGTCGGCCGAAAGCGCGCAGCGCCTGCCGGCCATCCTGCGCATCGCGCGCTATTACGAGACCCTATCCGAACTGGCTGTGGAGCTGGCTGCCACGATGCGTGAGAACACCACCCCCATCCCGGTCGAAGCAGGCAAATTCGCCGCGCAGGCGGAAGCGATGCTGGAAGAGGTCGACCCGGCGACCGGCGTGCGTGACCGGGCAACCGTCGAGGCCGCCCTCGTCACACTGGAAGACCACTATCAGTCCCTGAAGTCGCACCTGCTCGAAGCCGGCGCGCGCGGCGAACTGCCGGTGATGGAGATGGAATCCAGACTGCGCGCGGCCAGCATGATGCGGCGCGCGATCGAACAGGCGGTGAAAGCGGCGGTCATGCTCAATGTTGGAAAGACGGCCGCAGCGCCTGAAACTGAAAGTACCCCCGCATGAAACAGCGTTTAAAGCGCATGCTGCCGCATCCCGACCGTGTGCGCGAGAACCGCTGGTTGCGTTGGCTGGGCCCGGCGCTATTTCGTCCGCAACTGTGGCACATCACGCGGCGCGGTGTCGCACTCGGCGTGGCGCTCGGTATCTTCTTCGGCCTGCTGGTGCCGATCGCACAGATCCCGTTGTCCGCTGCAGCGGCGGTGGCCCTGCGCGCCAATATCCCCACTGCGATCGCCAGCACGCTGATTACCAATCCCGTCACCTTCGCCCCGATCTATTACGGCGCTTACCGCATCGGTACGGCATTGATTGGCAATGGTTCGCAGACACCCGATTTCGAGGCCGTTAAAACGCGGGAGATGCATGGCGATGAAGCCGGAAGCTGGCTCGCGCGCATCACGGCGCTGGGCAAGCCCCTGCTGCTGGGGTTGCTGATCGTGGCTTGTTCGGCAGGCATACTGGCTTACCTGCTGATCATGGGACTGTGGCGTCTGAAGATATTGTTGGCATGGCGGCAGCGGCACCAACGGCGTCAGGTCAACTAGAAAACAGCTTCCCGGAGCCAGTGCTGCTGCGGGCGTACCGCTTGGCACTGTTATAATCCGCGCACTTTTCAATCACACTTTGCGGAAAAACATGAAGACTCTGATTTGCGGTTCCATGGCTTTTGACACCATCATGGTGTTCAAGGACCACTTCAAGAAACACATCCTGCCCGAGCAGATCCATATCCTGAACGTCGCTTTCCTGGTGCCCGAGATGCGCCGCGAATACGGCGGCTGTGCCGGCAACATCGCCTACAACATGCAGATGCTGGGCGGCGATCCGCTGATCATGGCGACCGTGGGTGATGACTTCGGCCCCTATGCGACCCGCCTGACGAATCTGGGCTTGCCGCAGACACATATCAAGCACGTGCCGGGCAACTTCACCGGCCAGGCATTCATCACCACCGACCTCGACGACAACCAGATCACCGCCTTCCACCCCGGCGCGATGAGCATGTCGCACCTGAACCATGTGAAGGAAGCCAAGGAAGTCACGCTGGCCATCGTGTCGCCGGACGGCCGCGACGGCATGCTCCAGCATTCGCGCGAACTGAACGAGGCGGGCATCCCCTTCCTGTTCGATCCCGGTCAGGGCATGCCGATGTTCTCAGGCGAAGAACTGCTGGAGATGGTCGAGCTTGCCAACTACGTCACACTCAACGATTACGAAGCCAAGATGCTGCAGGACAAGACCGGCAAATCGCTGGCCGACATCGCGCTGCGTGTCTCCGCCCTCATCGTCACGCTGGGTGGCGACGGTTCGCTGATCTATGCCGACGGCAAGCAGATCGCCATCCCCACACCGAAGCCGAAAGCCATCGTCGATCCGACCGGTTGCGGCGATGCCTATCGCGCCGGCTTGATGTACGGCATCCAGTCCGGCTGGGACTGGGAGACCACCGGTCGTCTGGCCTCGCTGATGGGTTCGCTCAAGATCGCCAGCCGTGGCGGTCAGAACCACAAGCATTCTCGCGCCGAGATCATGGAGATGTTCGAGAAGAGCTTCGGCTTCACCATCAAGCTTTGACATCCCCCCCTGCCTAGAGGCAGGGGGTTCCTCCCACGAGACGCTCAAGTCCGAGCGCGAGAATATTCTTTGCCGCGTTGATATCGCGGTCATGCGTCACACCGCACGCACAACAAGTCCATTCTCTTATTCGCAGACCGGCTCTACCTTTCGGACTGCTGCCGGGAATGATCCTGCAGCTCGAACAGGTCTGGGTGGTGTTTCTTTCCTTCACTTCATCAAAGAACACAGATTGCGCCATCGCTTTGTATCTCAGCTGTTCTTTGAGCATGCCCCATCCAGTATCCAATACCGACTTGGCCATGCTAGTCTTCACCAACTTCTTGCTACTCACATCTCCGACAAAGATTGCACCGTAGTCTTGAGTTAACATCGTTGTAAACTTATGTAAGGCATCCCGGCGGCTGTTCTTGATCTTGGCGTGGATAGCCTTCACCCGCTTCGACTTGTTCGCACGCTGAGCTATACCCAGCTGCTGCGCGAACTCATCAGTGATGTAACGGCGATCCAGCTTGATGCCGTCCGAACCAGTTACAACAGTCTTCAATCCGAGATCGATGCCGACCGACTTGATGCCGGCACCGGGCTTTGCTTCGACTTTGACCGTCGTATTGAAATACCAGCGACCCCGAGCGTCTTCGGAGAAGGAACCGGTGCCGAGTTCGTATTGAGACAGCCCGTAGCTATCCCAGACGCAAAAGAATTCCCCGCAGAATCGAATCTGCCCCTTGACCAGTTTTACGCCGGCCGTCTTGAACGGAACCCAGCCCAGTGCGCGCCTTGAACCGCCGGAGCAGCGCCACCGCAGCTTGCTACGCTTGAACTGGCGACGAGATTTTGCATGCTGCGCAATGACGGATTGAACCGTTGCAGCACCAATGGAGAGTTTTCGTTCTTCACGGATCGGTCGCAGCTCTTTCTGTAGGTCGTATTCGGACGTTTGGAGTGAGACGTAGCCGACTTCCGGGATGGGCACCCAAGCGTATTCTGCTGTGAGTTCATTTGTCGCGTTCCAGACCTGATTGACCTCGAATGCCATTCTGGCAAGCACCTTTGCGTGCTTGTCCTTGATGCGGACCCGAAGTGTTTTGGTGCAGATTGACATGACACCAATCGTAACAGAACGTTCGTTCTGTGTAAATTTCAAAAAATCAAAAACGAATCCCTCCTGCATCCGCGCTACCCATCTCCAACCTAAAGGGCGGAGCTTCTCTCACAATTTTGGTATGGCATGAAACTTACGAGCGCTGCCTCATCTTCCATTGTGCAAGCCACTCAGCGCCCGTTTCTTTTGCAGCGCGCCACACCGGTCGGCGGTGGCGACATCAATCAAGCTTTCCGACTGGAAGGCACTGACGGTTCCCGCTATTTCCTCAAACTCAATGAAGCGCGGCAGCATGCGACGTTCATCTCTGAAGCTGCGGGACTGCAAACCATCGCCGCGACGCAAACACTACGCGTGCCGCAAGTCATTGCGCATGGCGCGTCAGAGGGGATGAGCTTTCTGGTGATGGAGCACCTGCAACTTGGCGGCAAGGGCAATGCGCGGCGACTGGGCGAGCAACTGGCAGCGCTGCATCGCCATCGCGCAGATCGATTCGGCTTCCCGCAGGACAATTTCATCGGTACTACGCCGCAGCCCAATGACTGGGCGGTTGACTGGCTGGACTTCTGGCGCGAACAACGCCTCGGGCACCAGTTGCGTCTTGCCGCGCAGAACGGCTATGGCGGCGAGCTGCATAAGCTGGGAGAGAAGTTGATGGACGCGCTGCCTGAGCTCATTGCCGGCTATTCACCGCAACCTTCCCTGCTGCACGGCGACCTGTGGGGCGGCAATCACGGTTTCCTTGCGGACGGCACGCCGACGGTGTTCGATCCGGCATGTTATTACGGCGACCGCGAATGCGACCTTGCGATGACTGAACTGTTCGGTGGTTATCCGGCGGATTTCTATGCAGCCTATCAGGCTGAATACCCGCTGGATGCCGGCTATGCAAGGCGGCGCGAACTATACAACTTGTATCACATCCTCAACCACGCCAACCTGTTCGGCGGCGGCTACGCCGGACAGGCGGGAAACATGATCTCCGCGTTATTGGCACCCTGAGCGTTAGCCATTGCATATTCTTATTGCCAATAACAACAATACCGTGCATAGTGCGCCCCGCGATTCAAGTCTGTCGTTGTTGTTTGGTTCTGTACCCGCTTTCCTGCGGTATTTCTCCTTCATCTGTGTGCCGTCTTGAAGTTCGCTCCCAACAGGGCGTATGCCCTAAATTTATCAGGAGATTCATCATGGCAACAGGTACAGTTAAGTGGTTCAACGATTCCAAAGGCTTCGGCTTCATCACGCCTTCTAACGGCGGCGATGATCTGTTCGCACACTTTTCCGCAATTCAAAGCTCGGGTTTCAAGACTCTGACCGAAGGTCAGACCGTTGAATTCGACATCGTCGCCGGCCCCAAAGGTCAGCAGGCGTCCAACATCCGCGCTGCTTAATTTATGGCAAAGGAAGAACTGCTCGAAATGAATGGTGTGGTGGACGAGGTCCTTCCGGACTCTCGCTATCGCGTCACACTGGAGAACGGTCACCAGCTCATCGCTTACAGCGCCGGCAAGATGAAGAAGAATCACATCCGAATCATCGCCGGTGACAAGGTGTCGCTGGAAATGTCGCCCTACGATCTGAGCAAGGGACGCATCACGTTCCGCCATATCGAAGGACGCAGTGCTTTCGTGCCGCCTAAGCGCAGATACTGATCAGTATATTTGCTGAGAATGCCGGTGGTGCCTAGCGCACCACCGGCTTTTTTTTCACCAGTGTTTGGCCACCGGCTCGTTGCAGCCCACTTGGTACAGACGACGATCTTCCAGCCGGATAGCCGTCATCGGCCCGCCCCACAGACAGCCGGTATCCAGCGCGATGATGTTGGGCTCGACTTTCAATCCCAACGCGGACCAGTGACCGAAGATGACCGTGGCATCGGCGCTGCGACGTCCCTTCACCTCGAACCACGGCAGATAGCCCTCGGGGATATTCTCCACCTCGCCCTTGAATTTGAAATCCATCTCGCCCTGCGGGGTGCAGATGCGTAGCCGCGTGAACGCATTTACAATGACGCGCAAGCGCTTGTAGCCCTGCAGATCGTCTTCCCATCCGAGCGGATTGTTGCCGTACATCTTCTCCAGGAACACCGCGAAATCGTCGCTGCGCAACGCACTTTCAACTTCATGCGCCAATGCCAGCGCCTGCTTCACCGACCATTGCGGCAACAAGCCCGCATGCACCAGCACATGCTCGCCGGCCACATGCATCAGGCGCTGATGGCGCAGCCAATGCAATAGCTCCTCGCGATCCGGCGCATTCAGGATGCCGTCCAGCGTATCGCTGCTATGCAGCTTGCCTATGCCTTCGGCAACGGCCAGCAGATGCAGATCATGATTGCCTAGCACCGTGATCGCACTATCGCCCAGCGACTTCACCAGACGCAGCACCTCCAGCGAGCCGGGACCGCGATTGACCAGATCTCCTACGAACCAGAGCCGGTCCTGTGCCGGGTCGAAGGCGATCTGCTCCAGCAGCCGCTGGAGCTCGTTGTAACAACCCTGGATATCACCCAGCGCGTAGGTTGCCAATGGCGTCTTTTCCTTTTTTCTGGCTGACAGCGATTGAAAAATAGCCCATCAACAAAAATAGTGCGTAGACATGCTGATCTCTGGAAAGCGGATCGATTGCCCAATGAAGCATGATCAGACTCAAGATCCATATCATGTGGTTGTGCTCCGCGATATTTCTGCATGCTTGTTTGATCAATGCGATCTCCGCAGCCAGCAGCAGGATCAGCGCGGGGATCCCTACCGAGGCAACAAGGTCTATATACCCGCTGTGACTATTGGCGATACTCGCTTCGGGGTTCCTTAGCTGTACCAAACGTTCAAAAGCATGGCGTGTCACGCCGTAGCCCAATGGATGCTCGGCTAGCTCTCGCACTCCTGCAACCGCGTAAGCCACACGCAAATAGGTGCTCTCCGACACTTCCTCATTGCGAGCATTCTTTGGGAGTCCGTATTTGCTGCGATTCTCCCAGTTTCGTGTTCCATCGATATCGATGGCCACTTTTGCATCATTGGTGAACGAAGCCCATTGTGAACTTTTCTTCAGGGAACCGTATATGCCCGCAACTGCAACGGCGGCCATGATGACCACCAAAGCCATATGAAGCCGAGAATTTGCTGACTGCGGCCTTCTGTAGAGCTCCACGGCAATAAATACTCCGCTCATCAGCGTCAGCATTAGCAAAGTGTTCTTGGTGTCAGTGATCAAGGCTATGTAGTAGCTGGCCACTATGGGTATCAGCCAAATCACGATCTTTGTCTTCATCCCCGTCTTAACATGCGCTGACAGGCGGGCGAGTGCAAAGGCAGCCATAATCTCAACAAAGGGTACAAAGCCCAGCTTGTGAACGAACAGCCCGATATATTGATTGACCAGCTCGCCCTTCCTTATCCACACAACGGCACTATGAACTACAAACCAGAGCGGCAGTATCATCAGCGCACCGACCAAAATGCTGCCCCATACTCTTCTTTGCACATAGCCGGCACTCAACGCGCATCCTATCCCACCCACCATCGCCAGATAGGGCTTGTACCATTGACCCCATAATTCTTCCCACGCCTCCCCGCCATTTGCAGATAAGAAGGTGGCATGAAACGTGACCCATCCCAGCAATAGCAGCAGAATGCCGATCGTGCGAGCGCAAAGGATCTCACACACCAACCCGGACTTGATAATGAGCAGGATGCCGCTAAGGAAAGACAGCAATATCAGGATATTCCGCAGTGCCATTGAATGCGGAACGGGTAGCGATATATACAGGGCAGCAGTAGACAACAGCGAAAGTAACGCGCATAACCTCAGCCACAGCGGCGCCGCAAGATAGGCCTCACCACTGAATATGCCCAACCTCATCGATACCCGCCATCGCGCAGACGTGCGAATGATCCCAGGATATCCTCGACAGCCTGTTTGGTGTTCAAGGGGGGCAACGAAGTCACTGTCAATCTGTCAGCCTGCCAATCCAGTATGGCCTGCCTGATGGCAGCTTCTGCTGCGGAGGCATCGATATAGGGCGCAACATACCCCCCCCGTTCTCCGACCATCTTGTCCAGTTGAGGATTCTCATGGGTCAATGCAATGACCGGTCGCCGCGCCCAAAAATATTCGTAAAGTTTGGAAGGTATGTATTCCCGGCAATCATCAATACTTCCATGCACCAATAACAGGCAATCGGCCTGATACATGAGATCCACCACCCGCTCGCGTCCGGTCCGGCCTGTCTCCGGCGAAAATTCCAGGCGACCATGGGAAATGAACACATCCTGCAAATTCTTCTGCTCGATGGAGCGCATGGCTGCCGCGTCGATCTTCCCGCCATACACATGCACTCGCACTAACGGGCGCAACTCTGGCTCTTTCCCCAATATGGCATCCAAAGCCTGCACAACAGGCAATAACGAGCGCGTAGTCGCTAACGAGCCAAAATGGCAGATCGCCATTTGCTCTCCTCGTTTATATGTAGCAACGGATCGAGGCGGCTCCGCTCCCGGCAGCACAACGATGCCGCGCTCTCCCAATTCCGGATGCCGACGACGCGCCCTCTCCAGCGCCCCGTCGGTGAACCACCAAACCAGATCGGCATGTTTGCAGATGATACCTTCCAGCTTCGCCATGAAGCGGGCATTGCGGCTCTTGGTCTGCCCCTCGATCACCATGGGGTCGTGTATCTCGGCGATCCATGGCAACCCGGTCAGCTTCTTCAGCCAGTATCCGGCCAAGTGTGCCGAGTATGCCCCGCCGGTGGAATAGATGACGGTCGGTTTGTATTTCCGTATCAGCAGTAACGAGCGGACCGTTGCCGGGAACACCCAGGACGCATGGTTCTGCAAGCCGAACATCAGGCGTTCCAGCACGATGAATGGCGCAAGAAGCAGGCTGATGATCAGTGTCAGGATGCGGTAAACGACGCCGCGCCCAAAACGCATCGCCACCACATGGCGCATATCGAAACGCAACCCGGCCGGCCCCCAAGGCATCAGCTGCAGATGCATGAATCGGTCGTCATGACTACCGGAAACTCCGCTCAAAACGATGGGATCGATACCACGCGCCATCAGATGCGGCAGCTTGTCGGTAATGGTCTGGCTGGCTGCACGGCCATCCATGTTGAAGCAGTGGGAAAGGATCAGCCAGCGCTCGTGTTGTGCATTCATCTGTTCTTCTCCGACTCATCCATTTCAATATACGGGAATTGCTCATCCAATTTCTTACCGAATGCCAGCCTCGGTCTGCACTCCGACGCGTAAGGCATGCCGACTTCCAGTAAGAAAGGCCGGTTCGTCTCTGCGATCTTTTGCAAAGCGTCTTCCATATCCTCGCGATTCTCCACATAGGCATGCTCTATTTCGTATGCCTTGGCCAAAGCCACGAATGAAGGCGCGCTGTAGCCGGTCTTCGTGGACTGGTTACGGCCGTCGAAATACATGTCCTGGAAATTCTTCACCATTCCGAGCGAGTGATTGTTGAGTACGACGACCGTGACATCCAACTGCATCCGTTTCAATGTATCCAGTTCCTGGATATTGATCTGCAAACTGCCGTCTCCCGTTACGACTATCGCTTTATGCCCCGAGCAAAGCGCGATCCCGAGGGCCGTAGGCAGTGCAAAGCCCATTGTTCCCATGCCACCGCTATAGTGTGCCGCCTGTCCGCTTTGCAGGCGCAGGTTCTGTGCAGCCCACATCTGATGATTGCCTACGTCACACACATAGTCCACTGCCTTGCCTGACATCACGAGATTGAATCGCTTGAACAGCACGCCCGGGCTGATAGCCCAATCTGCATATTCATCCCTGTCGAAACTCGTCCGCAGTGTGGTCAACCGTTTCAGCCAGTCGTTCTTCTGCTCCGGGAAGGTGTCCGGCTCAACCGCGAAACCTCTGAAGAAGGCATCGGCATCACAACAGATCGGCAGCTCAGCCTGCACCCGATTACTCAACTGCGCAGGGTCGATGTCGACCTGCACCACTCTGGCATGCCGCGCAAAGTCATTCGTATCAGCCCCCGTCTGGCGCACATCCAGCCTCGCGCCGATCACGATCAAGAGATCGCAATTCTGCACGGCCCAGTTCGCCTCCCGGTTGCCATAGCTGCCGATCAAATTGAAATAGCATGGGCCGGCCGTCACCCGCTCATGTCCCATCAAGGTTGTGACGTAGGGGATACCGTTCGCTTCCAGCGAGCCCAGCCAGTCGACCAGAGCTTGTGCCCACCGCGCACCACCACCGATGCATACCAGTGGACGCTCCGCCACTGCGCAAAGCGCTCTCAACAGGTTGATATCTGCTTCAGATGGAGTCGATGGATCGCTTGCCCACAATGGTGTGGCCAGCCATTCCTCGACCTTGGCGTCCGGGATATCCATGCGCTGCACATCGTTGGGGATATCGATCAAAACCGGCCCCTGCCTCCCGTCGCGCGCGATTGATAAAGCTTGATGGAGTTCAGGCAGCAACTTGTCAGGATCGGTCACCTGCACAGCGTACTTGGTGATGCTCGCCACCATCGGAACGATGTCCAGTTCCTGGAAGCCTTGTTGACGAATGGCTCTGTTCCCTTTTAGCTCATAGGAATTCACCTGACCGGTGATGAACAGGCAGGGAACGGAATCCAGCCAGCAGTCACCTATCCCCGTGATCAGATTGGTTGCACCCGGACCACTGGTACCCATCGCCACTGCGATCTGCCGGCCCATAGTCTTGCGCGCGATACCTTCCGCTGCAAACGCGGCAGCCTGCTCATGATGCATGGAGATGATATTGAAGCGCCCATCCTGAGCCAGACTGTCCAGCAGATGGGTGATCATGCCGCCCACCAACTCGAAACAGTGATGGACGTTATGTGTAGCCAGGAATCTGGCGACTGCGTCTGAAGCTTTCATTATTCTTGGTAGCCGGTCTGTCGGAATGAATCGATCATCCGTCGCAGGCCCTCCTGCAATCCGATCAGAGGCGTATAGAGGTTCTTGAATTTATCAGTGTTCGGAATATAACGCGAACGGCTGCTGCCACTGCTTACCCCCTCGACCTCGACATCGACCGAACCGACCAACTCGGCGATCTGCTCAGCCAACTCACGGATGGATACCTGAGGCGCATCTGCACCCACGTTATACAAGTCTCCCGGGCTTCCGTTCATCAATAGCTCCCATAGACCTATGGTGAGGTCGGAAGCGTAACAATAGGTACGCAAGGATGAGCCATCACTTTGGATTCGGATTCGTTTTTCGTAAAGCGCCTGACGGATAAAATCAGGAACCGCAAAACTGCCGCTCAGATCCTGATAGGGGCCCATAAAAGCGAACAAGCGGGCCACGATAGTCGGAACACCGGATGTCCGGCAAAGTAACTCTGAATACCGCTTGGCCTCCCCATAGCAGGATACCGGGTCACTCAGGTCCGGCGCGCCGGTTGCGGTTTCATCCAGCGCCTCACACGCCTCTCCCTGCCGACCATAGGCAGCCCCGCTACTTAAATAGAGCAAAGTGCGCACACCGGATCTGCGCGCAAAATGCAGTACGGCGCGGGTACCGTTCGCAATATCCTCCATTGTCTGCATCGGGTCATGCAGATAGCTCGCCGGATCTGCCGGGGAGGCCGCGTGGATGACATAATCGCAATGGTCACATGGATGGCTTAGCACGCTGCCATCCCATTCGAACCACTCGATATGCGGAATCCCCCATAGTTGCGGCCATTTTTTTTGTGCCTGCGCCACAGAGCGTGTCGGCAACAACAATCGACAAGGTTCATCCTCGTTCTTCCGATTGAAGGCGATGATGCTCTCAACCAGATAGCTGCCGACAAAACCGCTGCCCCCCGTGAGTAGCAGCGTCTTTCCGGACAACTTTTGCAAGGTTCCGCGACACTCCTCCAGCACGCGGCGAACATCTTCCTCGACGATGGACGTACGCTGCATAAGCATCAGAAATTGACGCCAAAGAACGCTTCCAGCCTGGAGATAACAAAGTCCAGCATCTCGCGACTCAAGCCCGGATACACGCCGATCCAGAAAGTGTCGTTCATCACGATGTCGGTGTTGGTCAGTTCACCCGAGATACGGAAGTTACGGCCCTTCATGTAAGGCTGGCGCGTCAAGTTGCCGGCGAACAGCAGACGCGTGCCGATCTTGTGCTGGTCGAGGTATTGCAACAGGTCGACGCGGTTGATGCCTGCGCTCGCCTTAATGGTGATGGGAAAACCGAACCAGGACGGGTCGCTATTGGGTGTAGCTTCCGGCAGCAGCAGGAATTCTTCGCAGTTCTTCAGGCCGTTCTTCAGGTAGGTGAAGTTCGCCTTGCGTGCGGCGATGAATTCTTCCACGCGGTCCATCTGCGCCAGCGCGCAGGCCGCCTGCATGTCGGAGATCTTCAGGTTGTAGCCCAGATGCGAATAGGTGTACTTGTGGTCGTAGCCGTAGGGCAAGTCGCCCAGCTTCTGGCAGAAACGCTTGCCGCAGGTATTGTCCTTGCCCGGCTGGCAGTAGCAATCACGCCCCCAGTCGCGGATCGATTCGACGATCTGTCGCAACTGGTCGTTGTTGGTGAACACCGCTCCACCTTCGCCCATGGTGATGTGGTGCGCGGGGTAGAAACTCAGCGTGCCGATGTCGCCGAAGGTGCCGACAAGGCGGTTGATGGCTGATGGTTGACTGCTTGAGGTGTAAGTGGAGCCAAGCGCATCGCAGCAGTCTTCGATCAGCCAGAGCTTGTGCTTCTTCGCCAGCGCGGTGATGGTGTCCAGATCGTAGGGATTTCCCAAAGTGTGGGCCAGCATGATGGCTTTGGTCTTAGGCGTGATCGCCGCTTCGATCTTGGCCGGGTCGATGTTGTAGGTGCCGAGTTGCACATCGACAAATACCGGCACAGCACCGAATTGCAGGATGGGGTTCACCGTGGTGGGGAAGCCCGCCGCCACCGAGATGACTTCATCGCCCGGCTGGATGGCGCGTTCGCCCAGCTTGTGCGAGGTGAGTGCGGTGAATGCCAACAGGTTGGCGGAAGAACCGGAGTTGGTGGTGAGCGCATGCTTCACCCCAAGGAATTCGGTAAGGCGTTTCTCGAAGGCGTCGTTAAAACGGCCGGTGGTAAGCCAGCCGTCGAGCGAAGCTTCCACCATGTTCTGCAGTTCGGTCGCGCCGATCACCTTGCCCGAAGGCGGCACCACGCTCTTGCCTGCTTCGAATGAGCTGGGCGCATAGGCGAGGTCGGCATATTGTTTGACGAGCTCGGAGATCTGGGTGCGGAGTTGTTCTTTGGTGCTCATGGTGTTTCTCTCACTGTACGTATTGTTCGATCTGTTTCAGGGTGAAGCTGCGCATATCCTGCTTTGTCAGCCAGGCCTGCTGCCAAGACACGATCATCTCCAACGTATGGCCTAGGTGCCAGCGCGGTTGCCAATCGAGGCGCATCTTGGCTTTGGAGCAATCCAGCTTGAGGTAATGCGCTTCGTGAGGATGCTCGCCGCCGTCCAATTGCCAACTCGCGCCCTCACCCCACTGTTGCGTGAGTTGCTCGACGATCCACTGTACCGGCTTGGCATCTTCGTCGCGAGGGCCGAAGTTCCAGCCTTCGGCATAGGCGACGCCTTGCGTATACAGTTTTTCCGCCAACAGCAGGTAGCCGGACAGCGGCTCTAACACATGCTGCCAGGGACGGATCGCATGCGGACTGCGGATCACCACCGGCTTGTTATCGCCGATGGCGCGCAGGATATCCGGGATCAAGCGGTCGTCTGCCCAGTCGCCGCCGCCGATGACGTTACCGGCCCTGGCGCTTGCCAGGGCGGTTGATGGCTGGTGGTTGATGGCCGAAGGGGTGAAGTAAGAATTGCGGTAAGCCGACGTGACCAGTTCGGCGCAGCCCTTACTGTTGCTGTAGGGGTCGAAACCGCCCATGGCTTCGTTCTCTCGATAGCCCCACACCCATTCCTTGTTGTCATAGCATTTGTCGCTGGTGACATTCACCACGGCACGCACCGAGGGCGTCTGGCGCACCGCTTCCAGCAGATGCACCGTACCCATCACGTTGGTGGAATAGGTCTCGACCGGGTTCACATAGGAATAACGCACCAGCGGCTGCGCCGCCATGTGGATGACGATGTCCGGAGCGGCATCGCGCATGGCTTTGCTCAGCGCTTCCGCATCGCGGATGTCGCCGATGATGGACGTCATGCCCTGCGCGACATTCGCGACCGTGAACAAACTTGGATCCGTTGGCGGCTGCAAGGCATAACCTGTCACCTCAGCGCCTAGCTTCTGCAACCACAGGCTCAGCCAACTGCCCTTGAAGCCGGTGTGGCCGGTCAGGAATACTTTCTTCCCGTGGAAGAAAGTATTCGTTGATGGTTGACGGTTGATGGTTGATGTCATGTGGGAACTCGTTTCAATTGTGATGCTCTTAATGCGGAAATTTTCTTCACCAGGTCCATGATGGCACCGCGGATAGCCTGATATTCATCCTTGCCCAGAAACCCAAGGTCCAACGAAAGCTGATATTGCGCATCGAGCTCCAGCAGAGAGCCAAAAGCCAATTGTGAAAAATGCGCCTGATCCCGAGCGCCTGTCCGCCCACACCCTTCCGCCAAATTCGACATGACCGATACGGCCGCCCGGCGCATCTGGTCCACCAGCCCAAATCGTTCTTCCTTCGGGAATGTGGAAGTCGTCATATACACCTGCTTTGCCAATACTTTCGCAAGCTGCCAGGTTTCCAGCTTTTCGTGGGGTAAAGCAGATGATGGTTGATTGTTTATAGTTGAGCTCATGACTTCTCCACTATCAGCATTCAACCATCAACAATAGTCGATCAACTATCATCAGCACTTACCATACTTTCCACGGCGCATTGCCGGACTGCCACAGCTCTTCCAGATGGTTCTTGTCGCGCAGCGTATCCATGGGCTGCCAGAATCCATGGTGCAGATAGGCCGAGAGTTGATTTTCCCGTGCCAGTCGTTCCATCGGCCCGCGCTCCCAGACGGTCGTATCGTTCTCGATCAGGTCGATCACCTTCGGGGATAACACAAAGAATCCGCCATTCACCCAGCCACCATCCCCGTGCGGCTTCTCCTCGAAGCTCGTCACATGATCGCCCTTGATATTGAGCACGCCAAAGCGTCCCGGCGGCTGCACACCCGTCAGCGTCGCCAGCCGGCCATGGCGGCGGTGGAATGAGAGTGTTTCCGTGATATCCACGTCGCTCACGCCATCACCGTAGGTAAAACAGAAATCATCGTCGCCAAGGTGGTCACGTACCCGCTTCAACCGGCCGCCGGTCATGGTGTTCTCGCCGGTATCGACCAACGTCACTTTCCACGGCTCGGCAAAGCGCTGGTGCACTTCCATCTTGTTGTTCTGCATATCGAAGGTGACATCGGATGTATGCAGGAAGTAGTTGGCGAAATACTCCTTGATCAGATAACCCTTGTAGCCGCAGCAGACGACGAACTCATTGATGCCATGGGCCGAATACATCTTCATGATATGCCACAGCACAGGCTTGCCGCCGATCTCCACCATGGGCTTGGGACGCAACGAGGTCTCTTCGCTGATGCGCGTACCGAGACCGCCTGCAAGAATGACTGCCTTCATTTGATACCTCTGGATATTGTCAGTTGCGATAGCGTTGCATACGTCGTTTCAGCTTGTAAGCGAAACGTTTCAGAAACTTCAAACGATGAGGATACCAGTTGGACTGGTAGACCACGCCCAGATAGAAGCGGGCGAGCATCTCCTCCGTCATGCCATCGCGCTTGTCGCGCTCATACTCTTCAAAATACAGGTAAGCCTTGAAGATCGGCTCCCTTGGCAACAAGGGTATGGAACGATACTTCAGCAGCGCCTCGCCATACCAGGAAGACTCGTAGGGGTGGGCGATGATGGCCCGCATTATGTCGCTGCCCTCTTCTTCCAGCCGAACCTGCAAGTCCTGCCACACCTTGCGGTTCCAGATCACCGGGAAGGGATTGAATGCGTAGGAAGGCCCCACCCGTCCGAACACCTTGCGCATATCTTCACACAAGGCCTCAAAATGCCGTTCCGTCTCGCGAATACCGTGTGTCAGGCAAAATTCGATGAACGGCTTGCCCTCATGCAGGATGGTGTACGGTGTGCCG
>VMTA01000018.1 GCA_013791855.1 Sideroxydans sp. | reverse complement strand
GGGGCGGCATTTTACCCAAGCCTATACAGTGCGGCCAATTTTTGTTGCCCGGTCCTGACTTTTAAAGGACAATCCCCGACCCCGTAAACATCCGGGAATCTATAGCACATGCTTTGTGGGCATTGTCTGATTCCCCGTATTCACAGAGGAATGTGGGTATGTCCGAAATAGCAAAGCTGCAGCAATTCAATCCCGTCTCCGCGCAACCCCCGTTGAGCTGGTATTTCGACCCCAAGGTCTTGGAGATCGAGCAACGTGTGCTGCTCGACGCCGGCCCGCAGTATGTCGGCCACGAATTGATGGTGCCGAACCTTGGCGACTACCATGTGATCGAGTGGATGGACAAAGCCAAGATGCTGGTGCGCAACGAAAGTGGCGTGGAGCTGCTTTCCAATATCTGCCGCCATCGTCAGGCTACCATGCTGGAAGGGCGCGGCACTGCGAAGAACATCGTATGCCCGCTGCATCGCTGGACATACAAGACCGACGGCGAGCTGATCGGCGCACCGCATTTCCCCAACAATCCCTGCCTGCATCTAAACAAGACGCCGCTGCAGAACTGGAACGGCCTGCTGTTCGCCGGCAAGCGCGATGTCGCGAAAGATCTGGCCAACATGCCCGCCTTCAAGGAGATCGATTTCTCCGGCTACATGCTGGACCGCGTCGAGATCGACGAATACAACTTCAACTGGAAGACTTTCATCGAGGTCTATCAGGAGGATTACCACGTTGTGCCGTTCCATCCCGGTCTCGGCCAGTTCGTGGACTGCGACGATCTGCAATGGACCTTCGGCGAGCACTTCAGCGTGCAGACCGTCGGCATCAACCATGCGCTGAAAAAGTCCGGCAGCCCGACCTATGCCAAATGGGCGCAGCAGGTGCTGCGCTATAACAACGGCGAATTGCCCAAGTACGGCGCGATCTGGCTGACCTACTACCCCAACATCACCGTCGAGTGGTATCCGAACACGCTGGTGGTCAGCACGGTCGTACCGCGCGGCACGGACGCCTGCACCAACATCGTCGAGTTCTATTATCCCGAAGATATCGTTCTGTTCGAGCGCGACTACATCGAAGCGGAGAAGCAGGCCTATCGCGAGACAGCAGTCGAAGACGACTTCATCTGCCTGCGCATGCATCAGGGCCGCCGCGCCCTGTACAAGCAGGGCGTCGAGGAGCAAGGCCCCTATCAGTCACCGACCGAGGACGGCATGCTGCACTACCACGAGTTCCTGCGTCGCCATCTCGAGCCGCATTTGAAATAGCAAAGTGGGCTCGCTATGGATGCTGGCCGCAGCATCACTCTTCGCCTGCATGGGCGCACTCGTCAAACTGGGGGCGCCCCACTTCTCCAGTGGTGAATTGGTGTTCTACCGCTCCTTCTTCGGCTTGCTCGTGGTGTACGCACTGCTGCACCGCTCACGCATAAGACTCTCCACCTTCCATTGGCGCACGCATCTGTGGCGCGGTCTGTCCGGCACGGTTGCCATGCTGCTGTTCTTCCACTGCATCACCGTCCTGCCTCTGGCCACAGCCATCACGCTGAACTACACCTCTTCGCTGTTCCTATCACTGCTAACCGTGCTGGTATTGAAGGAGAAGTTCCATCTGCCGATGAGCACAGCGCTGGCGACAGGGTTCGCCGGTGTGGTGTTGCTGCTGCAACCCACACTGGAACAAGAACAATTTGCGGATGGCTTGCTGGGTGTCGCCTCGGGTTTGCTCGCGGGCATTGCGCTGATGAATGTGCGTCACCTTGGCATGCTGGGCGAACCCGGGATGCGCGTCGTGTTCTATTTCAACCTGATCGCCACACTCGCCAGCGCGATGTGGATACTCGGCGACACGCTGCATGCCGTCTCGTTATCCGACCTGCCGCTGCTGATCGCCATCGGCGCTTCCGCCACCTTCGCACAGCTGTTCATGACACGTGCTTACCGCACCGGCCAGACGTTGGTGGTGGGTAGCTTGGCCTACACCACCATCGTATTTTCCGCGCTGCTCGGCCTGCTTTTCTGGCACGAGCATCTGAGTATCGAAGCATGGCTAGGCATGGGTCTCATCATCGCCAGCGGTGTGTTAAGCTTGAAACTATCCCCCAAGATCCAGGAAAAAACATGATCACCATCGCCGACAACAACAATCTGGTCAACATCGCCGTCATGGGCGAATTCACACTGGCCGACTTCAAACAGTTCGAGCAACACGCACTTTACAAATTGAAAAGCGGCAGCGGTCTCAACCTGATCTTCGATCTGCGCGGCATGCTGTCTTACACCCCGGATGTGGCATGGGAAGAGGTCAAGTTCTTCAGCCGTGAACACAATCATGATTTCAACAGGATCGCGGTCGTCACCGACGACCAGTGGCTGACCTGGCAAGCCTGGTTGTCCCGCCTGTTCGTGGATGCAGACATCCGCGCCTTCGGCGACTACAGCGCAGCAGAAAGCTGGGCCTCCGCCTGATTGCGGCGGCACAAACAAAAAAGCCCGCAGCGATGCGGGCTTTTTTGTTGGGCCAGAGCCGAATCACTTCAGCTTGGTTTCCTTGTATGCAACATGCTTACGTGCCACCGGATCGAACTTCATGAATTCGAGCTTCTGTGGAGTAGTACGCTTGTTCTTGTTGGTTGTGTAGAAATGCCCTGTACCAGCAGAGGATTCCAGCTTGATCTTCTCGCGTCCGCCTTTAGATGCCATGGTGCGTCTCCTTTATACCTTCTCGCCGCGGGCGCGCATCTCGAACAGGACGGCTTCGATGCCGTTCTTGTCGATCGTGCGCAGTGCGGCATTAGTCAGGCGCAAAGACACCCAACGGTTTTCTGATTCAACCCACAAACGACGGCGTTGCAGATTCGGCAAGAAACGACGCTTTGTTTTGTTGTTGGCGTGGGAAACATTGTTGCCCGACATTGGGGCTTTTCCCGTTACTTGACATACGCGTGCCATGACTGACTCCAGACCAATTGCAAAAATGAGGCGCGGATTCTACCCAAACCGGACAGAACACACAACCGAAAGTTTCTAGCTGTTTTTTCTATATAGCGCGGACTGGGCGTGAGCCTGCAAACCCTCGCCAAATGCAAGGGTAGCGGCGATAGCGCCCAATTTTTGCGCACCGGCCGCCGAAACCTGGATCAGGCTGCTGCGTTTCTGGAAGTCATAAACCCCCAGCGGCGAGGAAAAACGCGCCGTACCGGAAGTCGGCAACACGTGGTTCGGCCCGGCGCAGTAGTCGCCCAGCGACTCCGAGGTATAGCGCCCCATGAAGATGGCACCGGCGTGCCTGAGTTTGGGCAGCCAGGCTTGCGGCTCGGCCACCGACAACTCCAGATGTTCAGGCGCGATGCGATTGGAGATCACGCAGGCTTCGTCCATATCCGCGACATGGATCAATGCGCCGCGATTCTCCAGCGCGGTCTTGATGATGTCCTTGCGCGGCATCTGCGCCAGCAACCTGTCGGCACTGGCGGCCACCGCTTCGATGAAGGCCGCGTCCGGCGACAACAGGATGGCTTGCGCCAGTTCATCGTGCTCGGCTTGCGAGAACAGATCCATCGCCACCCAGTCCGGATCGGTCTGACCGTCACAGATCACCAGGATCTCTGAAGGTCCCGCGATCATGTCGATGCCGCAAGTGCCGAACACGCGACGCTTGGCTGCAGCGACATAGGCATTGCCCGGGCCGACGATCTTGTCCACCTTGGGGATGCTGGCCGTGCCGTAAGCCAGCGCCCCCACGGCTTGGGCACCACCGATGGTGAACACGCGATCTACACCACACAGATGCGCAGCAGCCAGCACCAACTGATTCTTGGTGCCGTCCGGCGTGGGTACCACCATGATGAGTTCGGACACACCGGCCACCTTGGCGGGCAAGGCATTCATCAATACGGATGACGGGTAGGCCGCCTTGCCGCCCGGCACATAAAGACCGACACGATCCAGCGGTGTGACTTGCTGCCCGAGCAGCGTGCCATCTTCGTCTTCGTAGCTCCAGGAAGCCTGCACCTGTTTCTGGTGATAGGAGGTGACGCGCTGCGCAGCCTGCTCCAGTGCCGTTCTCTGCTCGGCGGGCAAACCATCGAATGCCGTCTTCAGTTCGGATTTCGACAACTCCATCGCGGCCGCATCGACGAGAGGCAGTCGGTCGAACTTGCGCGTGTATTCCAGCACGGCTTCGTCGCCGCGCTTCTTCACATCGGCGAGGATGGCAGCGACAGTCGCTTCCAGCTTCTCGTCGGCAGTTTCTTCGAAAGCGAGCAGCGCACTCAGGCGCGCATCGAAATCGGCTTGCTGTGTAGAGAGTCGTGTGATGTTCATTTGATCGCTCCGGCAAAGGCGTCCAGCATGGGCTGGATGGTCGCGCGCTTGAGTTTCAGCGAAGCCTGATTCACCACCAGACGCGAAGAGATATGCACGATCTCCTCTACCGCCACGAGGTTGTTGGCTTTCAGTGTTGCGCCGCTACTGACCAGATCGACGATGGCGTCGGACAGCCCGACCAGCGGCGCCAGTTCCATGGAACCGTACAGTTTTATGAGATCGACATGCACACCCTTGGACGCGAAATGCTCGCGTGCCGTCTTCACATACTTGGTCGCCACGCGCAGACGCGCACCCTGCTTCACGGCGGACTCGTAGTCGAAGCCATTCTGCACGGCGACCATCATGCGGCACTTGGCGATGTTCAGATCGAGCGGCTGGTACAAGCCCTCGCCGCCGTGTTCGTTGAGCACATCCTTGCCCGCCACGCCCAGATCGGCCGCGCCGTATTGCACATAGGTCGGCACGTCGGAAGCGCGCACGATGATGAGTCGCACATCATCACGGTTGGTCGGCAGGATGAGCTTGCGCGAAGACTCCGGGTCTTCCAGCGGCTTGATGCCGGCCGCTTCCAGCAGCGGCAGTGTCTCTTCGAAGATGCGTCCTTTGGACAGGGCGATGGTGATCATTTTCTACTTTCTATCGTTGCAAACGGCGCAAGCGCCCGCATTCAGGAGATTATTTTATACGACGGATGTTAGCACCGAGCTGCGAGAGCTTGCTTTCGATGTGCTCGTAACCGCGATCCAGATGGTAGATACGGTCGATGACGGTCTCGCCCTGCGCCACCAGTCCGGCGATGACCAGACAGGCCGATGCGCGCAGGTCGGTGGCCATCACGGTCGCGCCTTCCAGATGCGCCACGCCCTTGACCACCGAGGTGTTGCCTTCCACATCGATATGCGCGCCCAGACGGCGCAGTTCCTGCACATGCATGAAGCGGTTCTCGAAAATGGTCTCCACCACCATCGCACTGCCTTCAGCGATACAGTTGAGCGCCATGAACTGCGCCTGCATGTCGGTCGGGAATGCCGGGTGCGGGGCGGTACGCACATTGACCGCCTTGGGACGACCGCTCATTTCGAGATGGATGCTGTCACCATCGACTTTGATCTTGGCGCCCGCCTCGCTGAGTTTTTCCAGCAAAGTTTCGAGGATGTCCGCGCGCGTCTCGCGCAGCGTGATGCTGCCGCCGGTCGCTGCCGCAGCCACCAGAAAGGTGCCGCTCTCGATACGATCGGGCATGATGCGATGCGTCGCACCATGCAACGACTCTACGCCGGTGATGGTGACCGTGTCGGTGCCGTCGCCGCTGATCCTTGCCCCCATCGCGCGCAGACAGTCAGCCAGATCGACCACCTCCGGTTCGCGCGCCGCGTTCTCCAGCACGGTCACGCCGTCGGCCAGCGCCGCCGCCATCATCAGGTTCTCGGTGCCCGTCACGCTGACGATATCAAAGAAGATGCGCGCACCTTTCAGTCGCTTGGCCTTGGCGTGGATGTAACCGTGCTCGATGGCGATCTCCGCGCCCATCGCCTGCAAGCCTTTGATATGCAGATCGACCGGACGGGAGCCGATGGCGCAACCTCCCGGCAGAGAGACCTTGGCATCACCGAAGCGCGCCACCAGCGGCCCCAGCACCAGAATGGCTGCGCGCATGGTCTTCACCATGTCATAGGGAGCTTCCCAATTGTCGATCTTGCCGCCGTTGAAAGTGATCTCATTCGGCGCCACTTCCGCAGTGACACCCATCTGCAGCAGCAGTTTGCGCATGGTGCCGACGTCGTGCAGATCGGGCAGGTTGGTCAGATGCAAAGTGTCGGCGGTCAGCAAGCTGGCGCACATGATGGGCAAAGCGGCGTTCTTGGCGCCGGAGATACGGACTTCGCCGCGCAGTGTCGCGCCGCCCTGGATGGCTAGTTTTTGCATATCAGTTCAATGAGTGGAGTTGTCTGGAGTCGCGATGGAAAGCATGGTGGCCACGTCGTAGAGATCGGCGAGACTGCGCAGGTTCTCCGGAATGTTGATGAACTCAAGTTTGCCCCCATGCTGGCGCGACCAATGCATGAGCACCCCCAGCGCGGCCGAGTCGACGGCGGTCACCCCGGCCAGATCGATGACCGAGACATTGCGCCCGGCCGAGACTTCAGTGAGCGAGGCGGCTCTCGCCGTTTCCAGCGTAAGCGGCCCAGACACCAACATGCGATCACCTTCGAACTGTATCAATTCCTATCCTTTGCTTCCTGCTGCTGCAACATCGCTGACATCGCGATTCTTCTCAGACAGCGTCTTGATCAATCCGTCTATACCCACTTGCTTGATCTCATCGGCAAACGATCCGCGATAGCTGGTCACCAGACTGATCCCTTCCACCGTCACATCGAAGGCTTGCCATTTGCCGTCATTCTTCTTCATTTCGTAATCCACCGTCACCACACGCCCGTCCGGCACGCGTATCACCGAACGCACGGTCGACTCATCCTCACCCAGCATCCTGGCCGATTTGACCTCGACCACGGGCTCGACGTAAGTGCTGAACACTTTTGTGTATGTACGTACCAGCATGGTGCGGAATTCTTTTACCAGCGCTTCTTTTTGTTCGGGCGTCGCGGTCCGCCACGGGCGACCAACGGCCAGTTGCGTCATGCGCTTGAAATCGAAATGCGGCAAGATCTTGGCATCCACCAACGCCAGCAAACGCGCCTGATCCGACACGATCGCCTTGTCCTGCTTCACGATCGCCAGCACCTCGCGCACGGTAGCGATGATCAAGCCATCGGGCGTAGCCACATCCTGCGCGAAAGCAGACCAGCTTAAAGTTGCCGCCAGCAACATCATCAACAGTTTTTTCATGACTTTTCCTTTACGCCCGGACGATCACTTATCGCCCGCCTCACTGAACAGGAACTTCCCGATCAGATCTTCCAGCACCATGGCCGACTGCGTCTTCCTGAACACGCCGCCATCCTGCAACACCTCTTCATCGCCGCCGGGGATCAGCCCGATGTATTGCTCGCCCAGCAGACCCGAGGTCAGGATGTTGGCGAATGTGTCCTTGGGGAACTCGTAGCGCTTGTCTACGCTGATCGTCACCTTGGCTTCGTAACGGTCGGTATCCAGCGTGATGCTGCTCACCCGCCCCACCAGCACGCCAGCACTGCGCACCGAAGCAGTCGGCTTCAAGCCCCCCACATTGGTGAAGTACGCCGACAACTGGTAGGTCTCCGACACGTTATAGGTGCTCAAGTTTCCGACCTTCAGTGCCAACACCACCAAAGCGGCGATACCCGCCACCACGAAAGCCCCCACCCACAGATCCAATGTCGTACGTTGCATCGTCAAACTCCCCTGAACATGAATGCGGTCAAGATGAAATCAAGCATCAAGATCGCCAAAGATGATTCCACCACCGTGCGCGTGGTCGCGCCCGATACGCCTTCCGCAGTCGGCGGCGCATCGAAACCTTCGAACAGGGCGATCACAGTGACCGCCACGCCGAACACAAAACTCTTGATCACACCGTTGATGATGTCCTCGCGAAAATCCACCGATGCCTGCATCTGCGACCAGAACGAGCCTTCGTCCACCCCGATCATCACCACACCGACCACATAACCGCCGAACACGCCCATCGCCGAAAATATTGCGGCCAGCAAAGGCATGGAGATGACGCCCGCCCAGAAGCGCGGCGCCACCACCCGTGCGATCGGACTGACCGCCATCATCTCCATCGCGGCGACCTGCTCGGTCGCCTTCATCAGACCGATCTCGGCTGTCATCGCCGAACCGGCGCGGCTGGCGAACAGCAGCGCCGCCAGCACAGGCCCCAGTTCACGCACCAGCGACAACGCGACCAGCGAACCCAGCGCGGATTCTGAACCGTAGCGTTTCAGCGTCTCGTACCCTTGCAAACCGAGCACCATGCCGACGAACAAGCCTGCCACGCCGATGATGATGAGCGACATCACGCCGCTGGAGAACATCTCTTTCACGATAAGCTGGAAGCGGCGGAAACTCATGCCGGACTGCATCAGTGTCAACGCCAGAAAGCGCGACGCGACGCCGAGTCGCCACACCGAATCCACGACACGATGCCCCACTCCCCGCACACTCTTGATCAACGGCATCAGTCAGTCACTCCCATGTCTTGCGCATACGTGGCTGCGGCCGGATAGTGGAAAGGCAGCGGCCCATCCATCTCGCCGTGCACGAACTGGTGCACGAACGGATCGCTCGATGCACGAATCTCGTCCGGCGTCCCTTCCGCACGGATCACACCATCCGAAATAAAATAAACGTAATCCACGATCTTCAGCGATTCCTGCACATCATGTGTCACCACCACCGAAGTCGTGCCCAACGCGTCGTTCAGCTTGCGGATCAATTGCCCCACCACCGAGAGCGAGATGGGATCGAGTCCGGCGAACGGCTCGTCATACAGGATCAACATCGGGTCCAGCGCGATCGTGCGCGCCAGTGCGACCCGCCGCGCCATGCCGCCGGAAAGTTCCGCCGGCATCAACTGATGGGTACCGCGCAAGCCGACCGCGTGCAACTTCATCATCACCAGATCATGGATGATCTCTTCCGGCAGATCGGTGTGTTCACGCATCTGGAAAGCGACATTGTCGAACACCGACATATCGGTGAACAAAGCGCCGAACTGGAACAGCACGCCCATCTTGCGGCGCATCTCATACAGCCCCTTATCGTCCAGATCGTGGATGACCTTGCCGTCGATACGCACCTCGCCGCGGGTCGGGCGCAACGCGCCACCGATCAGCCTGAACAGCGTGGTCTTGCCGCAACCGCTGCCGCCCATCACGGCGATCACCTTGCCCTTACCAAAGGACATGTTGATTCCGTTCAGCACGGGCCGCTGATCGTACGAGAAGTTCACATCCCGTATTTCAACTAATGCTTGTTCGGACACAAATACACCTCGACTGATAATCAGGCGCGCATTCTATCACCTCGCCTGTTCAGATTCGCCATGCTCGACCGTCCGGCATTCCTCCCGTAGCGTCGGCTTGAGCTCAGCCCGATTACTGGCTATCCTGCGCGCGTTGCCCAACCACCGCATACCAATACATTGACTACTGACGTCCGCCCCAGCCTGCTCATCGTCGATGACGATCCACTCATACGTGATTCGCTGCATCTGGCGCTCTCGGACGAATTCGACATCTTGCTTGCCGAGGACAGACCCCAAGCAGTGCGACTGGTACGCGAACTGGCCGAGCCGCCGCAGCTAGCGCTGGTCGACCTCGGGCTGCCGCCCACCCCGCACCGCCCACAGGAAGGCTTCCGCCTGATCGCAGAGCTGCTGGCCCACGCTCCCGACATCAAGATCATCACCCTCTCCGGACAGAGCGACGAAGGCAATGCCCGGCATGCGCGCGCATTGGGCGCCTTCGAATTCGTGGCCAAACCCAGCAGACCGGAGGCCTTGCGCGCCGAATTGCGTGCCGCCCTCATCGCCCAACACAGCGAACGCAGGAGCGCCGCCTATAACGAACAGCAACTTGGCATCATCGGCGACAGCCTGCCTATCCGCACGATGCGAGACCAGATCAGGCTCTACGCGAACACGCCCTACCCGGTACTGATACAAGGCGAATCCGGCAGCGGAAAAGAATTGGTGGCAGCCGCTCTGCAAAAGCTGAGCCGCGATCCCAATGCCCCCTTCATCGCCATCAACTGCGCCGCGATCGCCCCCAATCTGCTTGAATCCACCTTGTTCGGCCATGCCAAGGGCGCATTCACAGGCGCGACCACCGCCCAAGTGGGGTTCTTTGAAAAGGCAGCCGACGGCACCCTGTTCCTCGACGAGATCGGCGAGTTGCCCCAGGAGTTGCAAGCCAAACTGTTGCGCGTGCTGGAGAACGGCGAATACCAGCGCGTGGGAGAGACCGCCACCCGCAAAAGCAATGCGCGCATCGTCGCAGCGACCAACCTGATCCTGGCCCAAGCGGTACGCAGCAACGACTTCCGCAGCGACCTGTTCCATCGTCTCAGCGTATTCACCATCAACGTCCCTTCATTGCGCACGCTGGGCGAAGACAAGGTGTTGCTGCTCGATCATTTCCGGCGCATCTATGCCCAGCAGATGCAAAGTACCCCGTTCACGCTGGATGAATCCGCGGAAGCAAGCTGGAAGAGCTATAGCTTTCCCGGCAACACCCGCGAACTGCGCAACATCGTGATCCGCCTAGTCACCAAACACCCCGGTGCACGACTCACTGCCAGGCAGCTTGAGAGCGAGTTCGACCTGCACCCTGAATTGTCCGACGGACTGACCGCCTTACCTGAAGCCGGCGTGCATGCGCGCCTGCAACAAGGCGACTTCAATCTGGATGATCTGCTGATGGGCTATACTCAAACGTATATCGATGCCGCCATGGAACTGGCGCACGGCAATGTGAGCGAAGCGGCCAAACTGCTCGGCATCGCGCGCACCACACTGTACAGTCGCATGGAAGCATTGCAAAAACACAGATCGCAGCAACGCAATCAATAAGGGGAAAAGATGTATCTGGAGCACTTCGGCCTCAATGAGCCTCCGTTCAAGATCACACCGGTCACAGATTTCTTCTTCTCGGGTGCCAACCGCGGCGAGATCCTCGACGCACTGGTCTACGCCATCACCGACGGCGAAGGCATCATCAAGATCAGCGGTGAGGTCGGCAGCGGCAAAACCATGCTGTGCCGCATGCTGCTGGACAAACTGCCCACCAACATCAAGGCGATCTATCTCGCCAACCCAAGCATGTCGCGCGACGAACTGCTGTACGCCATCGCCGACCGCCTGCAACTCGACCTGGAAGGCAAGCGCGTCAACGTCATACTGCAGACGCTGCAAAACCATCTGGAAGCGATGTACGAGCGCGGCGAACGCGTCGTGGTACTGGTAGACGAAGCCCACGCCATGCCGCTGGAGACACTGGAAGAGTTGCGATTGCTCTACAACCTGCAGGTCGGCAAACACAAATTGCTGCAGATCGTATTGTTCGGCCAGCCCGAACTGGACGAAAAACTGGCGCAGACCAATATGCGCCAGCTGAAAGATCGCATCGTCCACCACTTCACCATCCTGCCGCTGTCCCCCAAGATCGTGCATGCCTATCTGATGTTCCGCATGCGGGCAGCCGGTTACAAGGGACCGGATATCTTTTCCGCCAATGCGGAAAAACAGATCGGCAAAGCCTCGCAAGGCCTGATGCGCAGAGTCAACATCCTGGCCGACAAAGCACTGCTGGCAGCTTTTGTGGAAAACACGCACAAGATCGAAGAGCGTCACGTGCAAGCGGCCTTGCGCGACAGCGAGATGACCCCGATGCGCAATTGGAACGGCCGCCGCTATGCCGCCGTACTGGGCGGGCTACTGTTGTTCAGCGCCACGCTTGCAGGATTCGTCTGGTTCCTGAATCAGGAACGTGCTTCCGAAGCGCCCAAGCCAGCCCAACCAGCAGAATTGGCGCCTATGGTTAGCACGGCAACTGCCGCAACCGTCGCACAAGCAGCGTCAGCAACAGCTGATGCAACGCCACTTGGCGATAAGCCGGTTGTCGCCGCCAGCAGCGTCGCGCCGATAGCCACGCCAACCAGCATTGTAGAAGCACGCCCTGCCCTCAAGCTCAAACAACTGCCCGGCATTCCCGCCAACAGCCTGCTGCAGCAAAGGCTGGATGCCACCGAAGCCATGCTGAATGCCGCGCCACAGGGCAGCACCAGCATCCAACTGTTCTATACCGAGAATGTGCAGCCGGGGCGCATGGAAGGATTCCTGCGCAGAGCCCGTAAATTGGGCAAGCTGGAAGAGATATTCATCATTCCTATCGAGCTGCAGGGTCAGGATGCTTTCCGCGTGCTATATGGCAGTTTCCCCAGCAGTAGCAAGGCTCGCGCCGCCATTCCAGAACTCCCCGCACGCTACCTGGAAGCTTTCGCACCGACCCTGCACTTACTGGAAAGCTATCAGAACACGCCTTAAGCTGATGAAACAAAAAAATATATAGGCCATCAGGGCTGTTGCGAGACCCAGTGTTTTAGGTTACCTTGCGCCTAAACGTAAGGGGGAAAAGGGAATGAGGTCCAGTCACGCATTACTTTGCGCTACCGGTGTATTGCTAGCCGCCTGCGGCACAAAGCCGATCAAGCAGTCCGACATGCACATCCAGCAGACGCCGGACACCGTCGCCCGCAGCAGCGGCACCATCCCCCAACCCAGCAAACAAGCAGTCGTACTACCGCCCCCAAAAACTGCTGCAAAGGTAGAGACCTACAGCGTCGTCGTCACCAATCTTCCAGCCCGCGAGATACTGTTCGCATTGGCGCGCGATGCAAAGATTAACATCGACATCCATGGCGGGATAGACGGTGTCGTTACCCTCAACGCCATCAACCAGACCTTGCCGCAAATCCTAGACCGTATCTCCAAACAAGTTGAGATGCGCTATGAACTGAAGGGTGACCTGCTAGTCGTAATGCCCGACTCGCCATTCCTGAAAAGCTACAAGATCGACTATGTGAACATGGCCCGCGATGCCGAAGGTGGCATCTCGAATACGACCCAAGTAGGTGGCTCGTCCGGCGGTACCGGCGGTGGGGGCGGCGCAAACAATTCACAACTCTCGATCAAGAATTCTTCCAAGAATCACTTCTGGGATACCTTGGTAAAAAATATCACCGACATCCTGCGCGAGACAGACAAGGTCCTGCCGCAAGGTTCCAGCGAAGTGGTCGTGCAACAGCAAAAGACTGAAAGCAAGAAAGGCGACGCTGCGACTGCAGATCAAGACAATGCGGCGATTATAGAAGGTGAAGGCTCCACTGTGACGCGACGCAGCACCTTCCGTGAGGCAGCTTCGGTGATTCCCAATCCCGAGGCTGGCATCATCACTGTGCGTGCCACCGGAAAACAGCATGAGAAGATCCAGGAGTTCATCACACACGTGATGCGCAATGCTCGCCGACAAGTGCTAATCGAGGCGACCATCGCCGAAGTGCGTCTGAGTAGCAACTACCAGCAAGGCATAGACTGGCAACGCCTGCGTCTGGGTGCGAAAGGTTTCGGATTAAAGCAGGTCGGCAGCCCGGGATTGGGATCGACCAACACTGGCAGCATGATGGTGCTCGACTACCTCAACCCCACTTCCAAGTTGGGCAATCTCAGCGCATCGGTTTCACTGCTTGATACCTTCGGCGATGTCAAAGTCTTGTCCAGCCCAAAGTTGAGCGTGATGAACAACCAGACTGCGATGTTGCGCGTGGTCGACAATCTGGTGTATTTCACCATCAAAGCCGACACCACAACCAACCAGACCACCACAACCACAACCTACACCACCACTCCGATCACCGTACCCACCGGCTTCACCATGAGCGTGACGCCGCAGATCAATGACAGCGATACCGTTCTGCTCAATCTGCGCCCGTCAATCACGCGCCTGCTTGGCTATGTCAACGACCCCAACCCGGCATTGGCCGCTGCAGGCGTCACCAGCCGTATCCCGCAACTACAGTCACGCGAGATGGAATCGATGCTGAAGATAGAGAACAATCAAATCGCCATCCTCGGCGGACTGATGCAGGATGAAATCAACAACCTGACTGATGGCATCCCCTTGCTCGATGACATTCCGTTAGCGGGTAACGCATTCCGCAACCGCAACGACACCAAGACCAAGACTGAGTTGGTGATCTTCCTGCGCCCGGTGGTGATCAAGGATGCAAGCCTCGACGGCGACTTCTCTGCCTTCCGCGACGCCCTGCCAAATGGCGACTTCCTCAAGCCCGAGAGCGAAAAGGAAACGCGATGAGCCTGCTACTTGACGCGATGAAGAAGTCTGGAGAGCAAGGCAAGAGCACCGGCCTGACGCTGGAGGACCATCCTCATCAGTCGACAGCGAATGCGGCCCCCGAAAGTACGCCGGTTGAAGCCTCGCGCGCCGCAGGACAAACACTGTTCGCCGCCAAGAAGAAAAAAGCGCCGCCTCGCCGCCGCTGGAAGCTGGGCTTGGTTCCAACCACACTGCTGATCTGCAGCACGATAGGTGCGGGTTATGGCTACTACGTCTGGACTGAGATCAACCCGCCCGTCAGACGCCCTGTGCCGCGCCCAGTACCTGTCGCGGCCGCACCGATCACCCCGCCGCCCGCCCCACAGCGCCTGGTCGCGGCCATCGCACCGGAGCCGACACCCGCTCAACCCGCGGCACCCGCCCCGAGCGTTGCCCCGCCGGTGACCGAGAGTATCAAAGCGGCTCCTGCCAAGCCCGTCACCCGGCGCGCCACCGAACGCACGCCGCGCCGACTGACCATCCAACGCCAGCCCAAGGTGGATACCATTACGCCTGCATTGCAGGATGCCTGGCAGTCGTATCAACGCGGTGAATATCTGGCCGCCGCACAGGGTTACCACACGGTGCTCGCGCAGGATGCCCGCAACCGCGATGCCTTGCTCGGTCTGGGCGCTGTCGCGCAGCAACAGGGGCAGGATCAAACTGCGCAGCACTATTATCGTCAGGTGCTGCTGCTTGACCCGCGCGACCCGGTCGCTTTAGGCGCGATGTCTTCCTACAGCACGGACGGCGCAGACACCGAGGTGCACCTGAAACAGATGCTATCCGTACAGCCGCAAGCCGCAGCCCTGCATTACGCGCTGGGGAACACCTATGCTGATCAGTCACGCTGGGCAGAGGCACAGCAGTCCTATTTCAGCGCGCGCGCGCTGGAACCGGGCAATGCATTGTTCACGTTCAACCTGGCTGTCAGTCTGGATCATCTTGGTCAAAGCAAGCTGGCTGCCGACCATTACCGCCAGGCACTGGACTTGGACAGCAGCAATAGCGCCGGCTTCGATCACATACAGGCACAGCGTCGTCTGAATGAACTGACCTCTCCCCGCTAGGACAGACGATGGCCGCACCGCAACAACAGTTCCAGCAGCCGATCGGACAATTGCTAATCGCCAAGGGCGTCATCAGCGAAGACCAGTTGCGCATCGCCACCCAGGAGCAGAGCAAATCACCCCAGCCGCTGGGACGCTTGCTGGTGCGTCTCGGCTTCCTGTCTGAAGCCACCATCCGCGATGTGCTGTCCGAGAATCTGGGACAGGAGAGCGTCGATCTTGCCAACGTGGTGGTCGATTCGGCTGCCGTAACGATGATCCCCAAGGAAGTCGCGCGGCGCTATCAGTTGGTGCCGATCTCGGTCGATGCGGGACAGAAGAACCTGACACTCGCCATCGCCGATCCGGACAACATCATCGCGCTGGATCAGGTACGCGCGCTACTGAAAGACGAGTACCGGCTGATCACACTGCTGGCCAGCGAATCCGACATCCTGCGCGCGATCGACCAGTATTACGGCTTCGAGCTTTCCATCGACGGCATCCTGCACGAGATCGAACCGGGCGAACTGGAACACCAGGGCCTGCAGCAAGGTGTCAACGAATTCAGCCAGCCGGTGGTGCGTCTGATCGACGCGCTGCTAACCGAAGCCGTGCAACAGAATGCTTCCGACATCCACTTCGAGCCCGAGAACAGCTTCCTGCGCATCCGCTATCGCGTGGATGGCGTGCTGCGTCAGGTACGCAGTCTGCACAAGAGCTTCTGGCCGGCCATGGTGGTGCGCCTGAAGGTGATGAGCGGCATGAATATCGCCGAGACACGCGCGCCGCAGGACGGACGCATCTCGCTGCGACTGTCCGGCCGCCCCATTGATTTCCGTGTCGCTTCGCACCCCACCCAGTATGGCGAGAATCTGGTGCTGCGCATTCTGGACCGCCAGAAAGGCATCGTGCCGATCAACCAGCTCGGGCTGGACGACACCGCGCTTTCTACACTGCTTTCCATCATCTCCAAACCGGAAGGCATCGTGCTGGTCACCGGCCCGACCGGCTCCGGCAAAACCACCACGCTCTATTCCATCCTCAATCATGTGAACACCGAATCGGTGAACATCATGACTTTGGAAGATCCGGTGGAATATCCGATCCCGCTGATCCGCCAAAGCTCGGTGAACGAAGCAGCCAAACTCGATTTCGTAAGCGGCATCCGCTCCCTGATGCGCCAGGACCCGGACATCATCCTGGTCGGTGAGGTGCGTGACCATCCGACCGCCGAGATGGCGTTCCGCGCCGCGATGACCGGCCACCAGGTGTATTCGACCCTGCACACCAACTCCGCCGTGGGTGCGATACCGCGCTTGCTGGACATCGGCATCCTGCCCGACATCCTGGCCGGCAACATCATCGGTATCGTGGCACAGCGACTGATCCGTATCCTGTGCCGCCATTGCAAATATCCGTATCAGCCTGACTTGGCTGAACGCAAACTGCTCGGCCTGCACCACAACGAGGAAGTCACGCTCTACCGCGCGGCCGGTTGCGATATCTGCCGCCACCAAGGCTACAGCGGACGACAGGCCATCATGGAGATACTCAAGATGGACTCCGAGATGGACGATCTGGTCGCGCGGCGTGCCAGCATCCGTGACATCAAGCATGCCGCGTTGGACGCCGGTTTCCGTCCGCTCGCACAAGATGGCATAAGACGTATCCTGCAAGGCGTCACTTCAGTGTCTGAAGTCTCACGCGTGGTCGACCTCACGGATCGGCGCTAGCATCACATGGCCCTCTATCTCTACAAGGCGATCGACAGCGACGGCAAGAGCGCCAAAGGACTGCAGGACGCCGCCAATCTGATCGACCTTGAGATGCGCCTCAAGCGCGGTGGTCTGGATCTGATCAGCGCAAAAGAAGAAGACCATGCCGCCTCCTTCGGCTCAACCAGAGTCAAACGCGTCGACCTCATCACATTCTTTTTCAATCTTGAGCAACTTTCGCGCGCCGGCGTACCACTGCTGGAATGTCTGGCCGATCTGCGCGACACCATGGAAGAACCTTCCTTCCGCGAGATCATCGCCAGCATGGTGGAATCCATCGAGAGCGGAAAGAAGTTATCGCAGGCGATGGCAGAGCATCCCAATGCGTTCGACAAGATCACCTCCAACCTGACCAAGGCCGGCGAGGACAGCGGCAGACTGGTGGATGTGTTCAAGCACCTCATGGAATCGCTGAAGTGGCAGGACGAGATGGCTTCGCAGACCAAGACCATGATGATCTACCCGGCCTTCGTCGGCACCATCGTGCTGGCCATCACCTTTTTCCTGATGATCTATCTGGTGCCGCAACTGGTGGGATTCATCAAGGGCATGGGGCAGGAGATCCCCATCCAGACGCGCATCCTGCTGGCCACATCCGATATCTTCGTGAACTATTGGTATGTGATCCTGCTCACCCCGTTCGTCTTGTTCGGCAGCTTCAAACTGGCACTGATGGTCAATCCCAAGCTGCAATACCACGTGGACAACCTCAAGCTGAACATATGGCCCACCGGCCCTATCCTGCGCAAGATCATTCTGGCCCGCTTCGCCAACACCTTCGCCATGATGTACAGTTCCGGCATCACCATCCTGGACTGCATCGCCAATTCGCGCGATCTGGTGGACAATCAGGTCATCGCGCAGAGCCTGCAGAATGTCATGAGCGAGATCGAAGCCGGCAAGAATCTGACACAGAGCTTCCAGAAGACGGGCATCTTCCCGCCTCTGGTCGTGCGCATGCTGAAGGTCGGCGAGGCTACCGGCCAGCTCGACCAGGCACTGCTCAACGTCAGTTATTTTTATGATCGCGACGTGAAGGATGCGATCAAAAAGGTGCAGGTCATGATCGAACCAGCCATGACACTGATCCTTGGCGCACTACTCGGCTGGGTGATGCTATCCGTCCTCTCGCCCATCTACGACCTCATCGGCAAAGTACAGCTCTGACTATGGCACGCACCCTGTTATTCCTTAGCGCAGAAAACTTCCAAGCCTACCTCTGGAACGGCAACGGCCTGAGCTTCGCGCATGAGTTCAGCAATGATGCGGACGGTCGCGAACAGTTCTCCGCCTTCGTCGAACAGCATCGCAACCCGACCTATCTGCTGGTCGACATCATCGAGGAAGACTTTCACCTAGAGACCATCCCGCATCTGATCGGCCCCAACCGCAAAGCGCTCATCGGCCGCAAGTTCGAGCAGTACTACCGCAGCACCCCTTTCCGTCAGGCGACCCTGCTCAAGCGGCAGGAGGAAGGTCGGCGCGATGACGAGTATCTGTTCTCGGCCCTGACCAATCCGCAGCGCATCACGCCCTGGCTGGATGCATTGCTGGAGAACCATGTGCCGCTGGCGGGCATCTACTCCATCCCCAACATCAGCGCACCGCTGCTCAAAGACATCCAATCCGAGCACATCCTGCTGTTGACTTGGGAGCGCAACGCCGGCTTGCGCCAGACCTATTTCCACAACAAGCGGCTGCATTTCTCCCGCCTGATCCCGATCAACGAGAGCGGTACGCTGATAGATGCGGCCATCTCCGAGACACCGCGCACGCAGCAATATCTGAAGAGCCTTTCACTGCCACCGCCCGGAGAAGTGCTGGAAGTCTATATCCTGTGCCACGCGAACGAGATCGCGCAGCTGAGCACCCAGCTCTCCAGCAATGGCGACCTGCATTATAACTATCTGGACATCACCGAATTCGCACGCCACCACAAGTGCAAACAGGCACTTGAAGATTCGGACAGCACGCCGCTGTTCCTCAACCTGCTCGCCACCAAACCGCCCCGCGCACACTACGCCGGTTCGCAGCACACCCACTTCTTCATGTTGTGGCAATTGCGTTTCGTCCTGTTCGGATTGGCTATCGTCATCCTGCTGCTTGGCCTGCTGTGGAGCGGCATGGCCTTCTGGCAAAGCGAGCAGTTCTCCTCGGAGACGGCCCCGCTGAAGCAGCAAACAGCACGCCTGCAAACGCAGGCGCAAGGTATTCAACACAACTTCGCCAACACCTCCGTGCCAGCTGCCGACATGAAGACAGCGGTGCTGTTGGCACGCAGCCTGAACCAGTATTCGCACCCGCCTCAAGAGATCATCTATGAGCTG
Organism: Sideroxydans sp.; assembly: GCA_013791855.1. Lineage (GTDB taxonomy): Bacteria > Pseudomonadota > Gammaproteobacteria > Burkholderiales > Gallionellaceae > Sideroxyarcus. Next base: position 178,081 of record VMTA01000018.1, on the reverse strand, counting down.
AGCGCAGTGCTCGAATCCTTCCCGCGCGTTACCCTGAACGAGCTCTCATGGAAAGCCAGCCCGGAAGATGCGGCCCCTTCGCCATACCCCGCCCAAGTCATCACCTTCGACGGCACCCTGAGCGGATTCGGCAGAGACCACCGTGGCGCGCTGGCTTATCTCGAACAGTTTGAACAAGCCCTGATCCAGCGCGGCTATGCCGTCAGCGCCACCGCACTACCGCTGGACATCACCTCGAAAGGCAGCATCAGCGGTCAAAGCGCAGAAGCATCGCAAGGGCAGTTCACACTCAAGATCATATGGAGGGCACCGTCATGAGCTTCTCGACAGACGACCTCGGCGAGATCAAATGGAGTTTGCTGACGTGCCTGCTCAGTGCCGGCATTGCAGTGGGACTGATCAATTACAGCGCCACCATCCAGCAGCGATCCCTTAAAGATCTTCAGCAGGCGCAGCGCCAACTCAACACAGCGCGCGACCAACTCCTCACCGCACAGAGCGATCAGGAGAACATGGCCTCATACCAGATGGAATATGACGCATTGGTCACGCAAAAAGTCATAGGCAGCGAACAGCGTCTGGACTGGATCGAAGGCCTGGAAAAGTTGCGCCGACAGAACCTGACGCCCGACTTCAAATATTCGATCGCCCCGCAAAGTGCGTACACCCCCAACCCACCGCTGAACGCAGGCAACTTCGCGCTCAGCATCAGCCCCATGTCCATGGAACTTGACCTGCTGCATGAAGGCCAGCTCCTGAGCTTCTTTGAAGCGCTGAGTCGCCAGATGCCCGGTTGGTTCCTGCTCGACAAGTGCGCCCTCTCCCGTGTCGACAGCACACAAACCGCGGGCGTGATGCTGAAAGCAGCATGCACAGGAGGCTGGTTCACCATGAAGAACCGGAACGCGCCATGAGAATCCAGTTAGCCATCGCTCTGATAACGCTCACCACGACCGCGCAAGCGGCCGAGTTGGGTCGTTTGTTCTTTACCCAGAATGAACGTGCGCAACTGGAACGACAGCATGTGCTCAGTGCCGACGAACCCGGCAACGACAGCCACTCTCTCATCGTCAACGGCGTGATCCAACGCGACGGCGGGAAGCGCATCATATGGATCAACGGCGAACAGCAACCTGCCAGCCCTGCCGATGCCCGCACGCCAGCCAGCGTACCGGTGATCCTTCCGGGCAAGACCGAATCGGTGAAGGTAAAGGTCGGACAGCGGCTGATGCTGGACTCACCCGAGGCCGCACCCAAAGAGTGAAGGTGCGCAATATGGCATCCTTTCGTCCACCGATCCCTGTCGGCAACAATCAACATGGCGGCGCTCTGCTGGTCATGCTGGTTATTCTGGTGATGGGCATCACGACCGTGTTCGTCACCTCACTGAGCGGCACCGCCCTTCAGAACCGACGCAACCACTCCAGCGCAGAAGCCTTGGCAAGGGCAAAAGAAGCTCTGGTGGGATATGCAGTCACTTATGGTGACACCAACCCAGCAAAATCACATGGTTTCCTGCCTTGCCCGGACAGCGATGGTTCAGCGGGCGCAAATACAGAAGGTTCATCCGAGAGCTGCGGCTCTACGGATGTTGATGTACTAGGCAGATTGCCATGGCGCACGCTTGATCTCCCGCCTTTGTTTGATGGAGCCGGAGAGTGCCTGTGGTATGCAGTCTCGGGAAAATACAAGAACACGCAATCTTCTTCCACGATCAACTGGGACACTCTGGGACATTTGCAGGATTACGACAGCAATGGCAATCCGATCAGCAGCTCCGACGAGATCGTAGCGGCCGTAATTGCCCCTGGCGCCCCGCTCAGCAGCAATTCTGACCGCGCCGGCAGTTCTGCGCCAACCTGTGGCGGCAACTACACTGCCGCCGCCTATCTGGACAACGATACAGTCCATGGCATTAACAACTCGAATATTTTGCAGGGGAAATTCATCCTACCGCATGAAGATTCCAGCACAGTCTCCACCAACGACCAGATTGTCTTCATCACGCGTCAGGACATCTGGAACGGTGTACAGAAACGCATCGCGCGTCAGGCGAAAAAATGTCTGGACGATTATGCGGCCGGCGTTCTCGTTCAGAATACCGATCACAAATACCCATGGGCCGTACAACTCAGTGACGCAACAGCCTCACCGACCAGAACAGGCACGCAGAATGTCAGGTTTGGAAGATTCCCTGACGTCCCGAACATCAGCACAGCAGGTGGTAGTGGTGCCTGTTCGAGCACGTCCAGTCCGCTTAGCCACCTGACAGCTGCGCAGATATCCACACTCAATGACTACATCCAACAGGTGCAGGATGCACTGGATACATACGTAAGCGATCCCACTCCCACTAATAAAAGCAACTTAGAAAATAAGGGAGACAATCTGTGGGATCTTGCAAAAGACCCTCCTTACAGCCTAATCATTGGTGATTCGATTCGTTATGCAGGCTGGTACGTGGATAACAATTGCGATAGCGGCGATGCATGCAACACCTCGACAATTCAAACCTATCTGAACGCAGCCTTTACCGAGATCACCGACTGCACAGGTAGCGGCGGCAGCACCGACAGCACCATGTCCGCTAGCTGGAGCAGCATTCCTTCCTGCCAATTCATCAGTTCGCCATCATGGTCAGCATGGCGGGACTGGGTATTTATACAGATTGCGGATGGGTACCAGCCAGGCGGCGCAGGCAGCTGCACGACGGGCTCAACCTGTTTGACTGTCACGGGTTCGGGGCACACCAACGGTGGCTCCGGCAGTTACCATGCAGTGGTGGGGGTCGCCGCCAAGTTAATGTCCGGGCAGAACCGTAGCACAATCGACAGCGTTTCGGATTTTCTGGAAGGTGCTAACGCAACCGGGAAAGCCGCTATCCCCACCACAACCAGCTATGAAACCTATCGTATTTCTGATGCAAGCTACAACGCCGTCAACGATACGGTTTTGTGTATTGATGGAAAGAACAATTGCCCATGATTCGAATGACGACTTTTGCAGAAAACTCCGCATATGAGAAAGGCTTCACGCTGGTCGAAATGGCCATGGTGCTCGCCATCGTCGCTTTACTGCTGACCGGCTTGGTCCCCACCATTTCCGGCCAGATCGAGCAACAGCGCATGACGGAAACGAAAAGACAGCTGAACGAGATTCAGCAAGCCTTGATCGGCTTTGCCATCATCAATGGGAGGTTGCCCTGCCCTGCCCCGCAAGGCAGTGGCACGGAAAGCCCAACAGGTGGGGCTTGCAACAATTCTTATAACGGCGTTGTACCCGGCGTCACTCTGGGACTCAATTCGCTGAACGAGAACGGTGAAGTACTGGATGCTTGGGACAACCCGATCAGATACGCGGTCACATCATCCGACAGCAACGCCTACACCACCGCAAATGGTATGGCCAGCACAGGATTGGAGAACCTTGATCCGAATCTTGTGGTTTGCACGACAGCCACCAGCATCACGACAACCGACTGCGTAGACAATGCCAGTAGATTGACGGCGCTACCTGGAGTGCCTGTGGTGTTGTTCTCCACAGGCAAAAACGGCGCTCAAGGCGGACTCGGCATTGATGAGGCCGCGAATCTGGATGGCACGAACGCCAACAACAATCGAACCTTCGTATCTCACACGCCAACTGCCAGTTCCTCGGCGAATGGGGAATTCGACGACATGGTGATCTGGATATCGAATCAAGTACTGATCAGCCGCATGGTGAATGCGGGAAAACTTCCTTAAGCCCTGCGCCAGCTCGTCCCCTGCGCGGTATCTTCCAGCACAACACCAGCCTCCAGCAACGCTTTCCGGATACGGTCCGCCTCGGCGAAGTCCTTGGCTTTCTTGGCGGCGATGCGGGCTTCGATCTGCGCATTGATCGCGGCATCGTCCAATCCACCAGTCGTCGTGCTGCCTTGCAGGAATTCTTGCGCATCTCTTTGTAGCAGGCCGAGTACGCCAGCCAGCGCCTTGAGTTGTGCTACCGCTTCTGCGGATCGGCTCCGGTTCGCCTCGTTGGCGAGGTCGAACAACACGGCGACGGCTTCCGGGGTGTTGAAGTCGTCGTCCATGGCGGCCTTGAAGCGCTGGGAGTGAGGTTCGTTCCAGTCTAATTCACTCACTTCCGCCGGCACTGATTTCAATGCCGTATAAAGCCTTGTCAGCGCGCCCTTGGCATCGTCCAGATGATGATCTGAGTAATTCAGCGGGCTACGGTAGTGCGCACGCAGGATGAAGAAGCGCACCACTTCGGCGTCGTATTTCTTCAGCACTTCACGAATGGTGAAGAAGTTGCCCAAACTCTTGGACATCTTCTCGTTGTCCACGCGCACGAAGCCGTTGTGCATCCAGTAGTTCACATACTGGCAGCCATGCGCACCTTCGCTCTGCGCGATCTCGTTCTCGTGGTGCGGGAACTGCAGGTCGGCACCGCCGCCGTGGATGTCGAAGTGATTGCCGAGCAATTCGGAACCCATTGCGGAACATTCCAAATGCCACCCGGGCCGGCCCTTGCCCCACTTGGACTCCCACTGCACCTCTTCCGCCTCGCCTGCTTTGGCATGCTTCCACAGCACGAAGTCGAGCGGATCGTTCTTGTCTGAAGCCACTTCCACACGCTCACCGGCGCGCAGGTCTTCCAGCGACTTGCCGGACAGCTTTCCGTAACCGTCGAACTTGCGCACGGCGTAATTCACATCGCCGTCCGCCGCTTTGTAAGCGAGACCGTTCTGTTCCAGCTGCTCGACCATCTGCAACATCTGCGGGATGTACTGCGTCGCGCGCGGCTCGTGATCTGGACGTTGCACGCCCAATGCATCGGCGTCTTCGTGCATCGCGTCGATGAAGCGCTGTGTCAGGGTATGGATGGATTCTTTGTTCTCTGACGCGCGCTTGATGATCTTGTCGTCGATGTCGGTGATGTTGCGCACGTAGGTCACGTCGTAACCGGATGCCTTGAGCCAGCGGTAGACCATATCGAACACAACCATCACGCGCGCATGCCCCAAGTGGCAGTAGTCGTATACGGTCATGCCGCACACGTACATGCGCACTTTGTTCGCTTCAATTGACTTGAATTCCTGCTTATCACGGGCGAGGGTGTTGTGGATCTTCAGCATGTTATTTCTGCTCTTTTACCCAAGAGTCCTTCAGCGTCACGGTGCGGTTGAATACCAGCTTGCCACCCGGCTGATGGTCGCGGCGGTCGGTCACAAAATAGCCAAGGCGCTCGAACTGGTAGCGCGTTTCCGGCACAGCATCCTTTGCGCAGGCTTCCACCCAGCCTTGCACCACTTCCAGCGAATGCGGGTTGAGATGCGACAGGAATTCCACCTCGCGGTCGCCATCCGGTTCCGGCACGTTGAACAGACGGTCGTACAGGCGGATCTCGGCTGGCAGCGCATGTTCGCGCGACAGGAAGTGGATCACGCCCTTGACCTTACGGCCTTCGGGATTCTTGCCCAGCGTGTCGTGGTCGATGCTGCACTTGAGTTCGATCACCTTGCCGGATGCATCCTTAACCGCCTCGTCGCAACGCATCACGTAGCTGTGGCGCAGGCGGATCTCGCCGCCCAAGGTGAGGCGCTTCCAGCCGGGTGGCGGCACTTCGGCGAAGTCGTCTGCTTCGATCAGCAAATCTTTACCGAACGGCACTTCACGCTTGCCCAGTTCCGGCACGTTGGGATGGAAATCCGCTTCGCGTGTCAGTGCGCCCTCGGCATTGGTTATGGTCACTTTCAACGGATTGATGATGGCCATCACGCGCGGCACGCGCAACTCCAGATCTTCGCGGATCGCGCCTTCCATGATTGCCATGTCGACGCTGTTCTCACTTTTGGAGACGCCGATGCGCTTGGCGAACTCGCGGATGCCTTCCGGCGTGTAACCGCGACGGCGCATACCGCTGATGGTGGGCATGCGCGGGTCGTCCCAACCGCTGACTTTTTTCTCGTTCACCAGTTGCAGCAGCTTGCGCTTGCTGGTGATGGTGTAGTGCAGTTCCAGGCGCGAGAACTCGTACTGGCGCGGATGGCAAGGGATGGTGATGTTGTCCAGCACCCAGTCGTACAGCGGGCGATGATCCTCGAACTCCAACGTACAGATAGAATGGGTGATGCCTTCCAGTGCGTCGGAGATGCAGTGGGTATAGTCGTACATCGGGTAGATGCACCACTTGTCGCCGGTACGGATATGGTGCGCACGGCGGATGCGGTAGATCGCCGGATCGCGCATATTCATGTTGGGCGAAGCCATGTCGATCTTGGCGCGCAGCACCATGGCGCCATCGGCGAACTCACCGGCCTTCATGCGCGCGAACAGGTCGAGGTTCTCTGCCACACTGCGATCGCGGTTGGGGCTGTTCTTGCCCGGCTGGGTCAGCGTGCCGCGATATTCGCGCATCTGCTCCGGCGTCAGATCGTCCACATACGCCAAGCCTTTATTGATCAGCTCGACGGCGAAGTCGTGCAGCGCATCGAAGTAATCCGACGCCCAGCGCACCTCTCCGTTCCATTCAAAACCGAGCCAGCGCACGTCATCCTGAATGGACAGTGCATATTCCTCGCTCTCTTTCTCCGGATTGGTGTCGTCGAAACGCAGGTTGCACAGGCCGTTGTAATCCTTGGCAAGACCGAAGTTGAGACAGATCGACTTGGCATGCCCGACATGCAGATAGCCGTTCGGCTCGGGCGGGAAGCGCGTGACGATGCTCGTGTGTTTGCCGCTTGCCAGGTCGGCATCGATGATCGTGCGGATGAAGTTCGAAACAGGGGTCGGGGCGGGTGTGTTGCTGCTCATGTCTATGCCAATGATGCGTTGCTATGAAGATGCGTGATTCTACCCGAAACCGGCAGATGGCCGCCCCACACTTCCTCGCGCAGGCAATCAGTGTATGAGAGTCGCTTCTTTGGTAGAATCGCGTGCGTTTGGCGCACTCGGCCGGCAACATAACCCTATCAAGAAAAAGACCAAAATGGATACATTGAAAAGATTCGCAACTGGTGTCGCACTATGCGCGCTACTGACATTCAGCCTCGGCAGCCATGCCGACGAGATCCAGGACGCCAACAAGCTCTTCAAACAGGGGCAGCTGACGCAGGCACTGGACAAGGTGAACAGCTATCTGGCGAACAAGCCCAAGGACGCACAGGCGCGCTTCCTCAAAGGCCTCATCGTCAATGAGCAGGGTGACGCAGTGGGGGCCATCGCCATCTTCACCGAATTGACCAACGACTATCCAGAATTGCCGGAGCCCTATAACAACCTCGCCGTGCTGTATGCCGGACAAGGGCAATACGAAAAAGCCAAAGTCGCACTGGAGATGGCGATCCGCACCCACCCGAGCTATGCCACCGCGCACGAGAACCTTGGCGACATCTACGCCAAGATGGCCAGCCAGGCCTACGACCGCGCGCTGCAACTGGACAAGAACAACACCGGCACCAAGACCAAGCTCGCCCTGATCCGCGATCTGTTCGGCAAGGGTACTCAGAACGCGACACCAACGACACCCGCTCTGGCAGTCGCGGCCGCGGCCCAACCTGCCGCACCGGCGAAGCCCGTTGTGGCCGCGAAGCCCGCACCTGCTCAGCCGATCGTGGCAGCACCGACGCCAGCCAAGACAGAACCAGCCGCAACAGCCGTTGCTGCACCGCCAGTCGTGGCCACAGCACCTGTCGTGGCAGTCGCACCACCTGCCAAGGCAATCCCTGCGGCTAAGCCGGTTGCAGCAGCAACCGATGCAAGCGCGGAGGTCATGCAAGCGACGCGCGATTGGGCCGCCGCCTGGGCTGCCAAGAATGTGAAGCGCTATCTGGGCTTCTATGCGGCCGAATTCAAGACGCCCAATGGTGAAGCACGCAAAGCTTGGGAACAGATGCGCAATGATCGCGTTAGCAAGCCCAAGTCCATCAAGGTCGGCATCGACAATGCCAAAGTCGAGGTCATCGACGACAGCCATGCGCGCATCAGCTTCCGCCAGACCTACAACGCCAGCCACTTCAAGAGCATCAACAACAAGACGCTGCACTGGGTCAAAACGGCCGCCGGCTGGCAGATCGCGGATGAGCGCAGCGACAACTAATAGATGAAGACACGGCTCAATCCCCTTCTGTTGCTCTTGTCCTGCTTCGGGCTCAGCGCCCATGCGGAGCCGGATTCGCGCGACATGGAACAGCAGCTGGCCAGAAGCTTGCAGGCAGTCAGTGATAATCGGCTCGATGTCGCGCTAAATGAAGTCGATTCCCTGCTCAGACTCAATCCGAACTTCAAACTCGCACAACTGGTAAAGGGCGATCTCTTGCTGGCCCGCTCGCGTTCCATCAGCGAATTCGGTGATGCCCCGAACGCCCCGCGTGACCTTGTGCAAGACCTGCGGGAAGAGGCACAAGTGCGTTTGCAGCGCGCGCAGCAACAGCAGCCCGTCGCCGTGCCGCGTTATCTATGGCGCCTCAACCCCAAGCAACAGCACGCGGTGGTGGTGGATACCAGCAAATCCACACTCTATCTTTACGAGAACGTAGATGGCGAGCCACGCTACGTCGCCGATTTCTACATCAGCATGGGGAAAAAGGGGCCGGACAAAGTCGTCGAGGGAGACCAAAAGACCCCGCTCGGCGTCTACTTCGTGGACAGCTATATCCCCCGCCACAAGCTGGCCGACTTGTATGGCTCAGGCGCATTCCCGATCAGCTACCCGAACGAATGGGATCAACGCCAAGGGCGCAAAGGTCACGGCATCTGGCTGCATGGCACACCGTCCGACACCTATAGCCGCCCGCCGCGCGCCAGCAACGGCTGTGTCGTGCTGTCGAATGCCGACCTGAGTCGGCTGGGACGCGACATCCAGGTCGGCACCACGCCGGTCATCATCACCAATGGCATCGACTGGCTGGGCGAGTCGGACGATCAGGAGCGCGCTGCCTTGATGAAATCCATCGAACAATGGCGCAACGACTGGGAGAGCCGCGACACCGACCGTTATCTTTCCCACTATGCGGATGATTTCAATGCCGGCATCACCACGCTCTCTGACTTTGCCGCGCACAAGCGTCTGGTCAATAGCGGAAAGTCCTGGATCAAGGTGAAGATCGAGAACCTCAGTCTGTTCCCGTACCCGACCCAGCAGGATCTGGTCGTGGTGGATTTCGAGCAGCAATACGACAGCAACAACCTGAGCAATCGCATGCACAAGCGCCAGTATTGGCAAAAGCGCGATGGCCGTTGGCAGATCGTCTATGAAGGAGCCGCCTGATAATGAAATTCGTACGCATCATCCTCGCCTCACTGCTGGTAGGACTCTGCATCCTGCCCGCGCAAGCCGCATCTCTAACCAAAGGAAAATTGAAAATGGTCAAATTCGAAACCAACCACGGCACCTTCACCCTGCAACTGGACGCTGAAAAAGCGCCGATCACCACCCAGAACTTCCTCGACTATGTGAACAGCGGCTTCTACAGCAACGTCGTGTTCCACCGTGTCATCCCAAACTTCATGATCCAGGGCGGCGGCTTTGAACCCGGCATGAAGCAGAAGAAGACCAACGATCCGATCAAAAACGAAGCCGCCAACGGCCTGAAGAACGACAAGTACACCATCGCCATGGCACGCACCGGCGACCCGCACTCCGCCAGCTCCCAGTTCTTCATCAACACCAAGAACAACAGCTTCCTCGACTATCCCGGGCAAGACGGCTGGGGCTATTGCGTGTTCGGTAAAGTAGTCGAAGGCATGGACGTGATCGATGCAATCGCCAAGGTCAAGACCGGCAGCAGCGGCTTCCACCAGGACGTGCCGAAAGAAGACGTCGTCATCATCAAGGCTGAAGTGGTTCAGTAAACGTTGGAAAACCGAGATTCAAGCATTATGGAATCTCAAGTTATTGGCACCTCTATAAATCTAGATTCCGTCATTCCGGCGAAGGCCGGAATCCAGTGCTTCAATTTAATAATGCCGTTATGTCAGTGCGTTGCACTGCATCATTATTTTCACTGGACACCGGCCTCCGCCGGTGTGACGGTTAATTAGATATGCCCCATACCCTTTTCATTTCCGACCTGCACCTCAGCGAATCCCATCCGCACACGGCAGCGCAGTTCCTGCGGTTCGCGCATGAAGTCGCGCCCAAGGCCGAAGCACTCTACATACTGGGCGACCTGTTCGAATACTGGGCAGGCGACGACGACCTGGACACCCCATTCCATCGCCAGATATGCGGCGCGCTCTCCGAACTCGCCATTGGCGGCACACGCATATTCATCATGCATGGCAACCGTGACTTCCTCATGGATGAGGCGCTCGCCGCCGCCTGCAATGCACAACTACTGAACGATCCGACATCCATCGACCTTTACGGCCAATCCACTCTGCTAACCCACGGCGACATCCTTTGCACAGGAGATAGTGCTTACCAACAATTCCGAACCACGGTACGCGCATCAGATTGGAAATCTCAATTCCTCGCACAATCCTTGAGTCAGCGCAAGGCACAGATCGAACAACTGCGTACGCAGAGCGAACACTCCAAACGCGAGAAAGCCATGGAGATCATGGACGTGAGCAACGAAGCCGTGCATACATTGTTACGCCACCACGACTATCCGCGCCTCATCCACGGCCACACCCACCGACCAGCGAAACATCTGCATCATGTGGATGGCCACACCTGCGAACGCTGGGTGCTGGGTGACTGGGATACACGGACTAACGCGTTGCGCGCCGACCGCGAAGGAATCAGCTGGTACAGCCCACAATAAAACTGCACAGATTTCTAGAACTTCTTCGGCAACCCAGCCTGCTTTAGAACCGCATTTGCGGTATGACGAGATTTGATTTTACTGTCCACGGGAAATCTGATTTCAGTAATGGGGCTGAACCATATCTCATGATCACCCTTCCCCTGCCTCTCGAATCGGCATCCCGCCTTGCTGAGAATTTCCTTCAACTGCGCCGTGAAACTCGCGACCATCAGGCCACTTTCCGATGAGCCACGTCGAAACGTCTGGAAAATAGCTCGAAAGGAACCTCCCCCCCATCAGGGTAGCCGTTCGCATCAAGCAGTTCAGGAATCAACACGTGAAGTTTGGCAAGCAATGCCTCTTCTGTATCCGCTTCCGCAACCAATCCCGGCACATCGTCGCTAGTAGCAACCCATACTTTTGCTTCATCGTCCCATTCAGCACGAACAAACAGAGATTTCATCAATCGCTCCTTGAAATTATTGTGAGGCCAGTATAACTGGATACTCGCTTTGCGTGAATGACAGGCAAAAAACAAGGGAGACCGAAGTCTCCCCTGTTTCATTGGTGCTTGTGCTTGGTTTGGATCCCGGCGAACCGGAATCCTTACGTCAGCTCAAACTTACCAAGCTGCTTCCAGCATGAAGGTAACCAGCGAGTCGCCCAGATTCAGGTTAGTTGGGTCTTCGTTCTTGTACTGAACTTTGCCGTACTTGGTGTAGTTGCCCACCAGAGCCACGTTTTGGGCCAAGTCATACACTGCTGTGAAAGTAGTAGCATTATCCTTTTCATTCACAGAATTTGTCGCACTACGAACAGCTGCACCAACGGACAAAGTGTGCGGAATCACTGTGAAGTCAGCACCAACCGTTACAGACTTGCGGTCACCAAAGTCGCTAGCTGCTGCAGAGTCACCCTTAGCATACTGTGCATACAGACCAGCTTCCATACCAGCCAATTCACCATGTGCTTGAGCACTGAATGCTGTTGCTTTGGTCGAAATCTTGGTTGCACCACCAGTCAGGTAGCTATCGCCAGACAGAATGTTCACACTGAAGATTGTCGCCATATCTGCAATCGTCGGTGTCGCTGCGATTTCAACTGCAGTGGAAGACATTTGAACCGCTTCAGCAAATGTCGGAGCAAAACGAGTCACGTTGATGTAACCCATGTCGGTATGCACTAGCATAGCCAAGCCCGTTGCTTCGCCACCACTTTGAGTAACCTTGGTGTTTGTGACGTACTGGAATGAACTTGTCTCCATGCGGTGCTCAGCCCAACGGATTGCACGGTTGATGCCTTGACTGGACTCTGTATAGCCGTAGAAAGGCCCCAGAGAGTCGGTGGTGAATGGAATCACAGACAGCTTGGCTGCGTCGAGTTCCACAACCACAGGTACGCGCAGACCGGCGACGATGCCAACATTAGTACCGCCCAGTGCGTTCTCAGCCATCACGCCACCTTTCACTGTGCCGTTGTCAAACAGACGGCCACCAACGAATAGGGCGTATTCGTCAGGGAACTGCCACTGACCGCCGTTTGTATCAACACCGGAAGGCGTGCCGGCTGGGCCGGAAGTCTTCTGGTAACGCACCTTCAGCAACTGGCCGAAGTTCAGAGTGGCCGGCAGAGACAGGTGATCGCCTTCAATTTTCTCTTGCGAACCCATCATGGTGAAGCCAGCGGACTTGAATGCACGACCGAAACCGTTCAGAACGGGGAAGTGTTGTGCGTGGCAAGCGGAGCAAGCCATACCAGTTTGACGCGCGAACGCGGGGATGGCGGATGCTTCTGGTGCGAAGGCTGTAGCAGCCAGAACGCTTGCCAGAGAGAGAGCGATTTTCTTCATTGATGTTTCTCCTCGTTGATTTGGAAATTACCCTTTAGATGGCCGGAAGGTTTCATACCCTCGCAACCATGGGGACGCACAATAAAGAAAACGTGAAGACGGTGTCAAAGCTTTGTTGGCATGTGTTGCAATATTGCAACAATCCTTTACCAACCCCTTAAGCATCGGGCGATAGCTCGAAGGTCACTTTGCCCGGTTCATTTTCCTTCAGCTGCATTTTGTAATGGTTCTGCCGCGCCCATCTTGATGCTTGATATAAGCCCACCCCCAAGCCATCCTCTGATGGCACCACCGTTCGCAACAACTTTTGTGCATATCCTGAAGGTATCGCACTGCCGTCATCGCTCACACGCAACGACGGCGATCTGACATCCAGACTGACCCGGACATGCAGCGCAGGCTCACGCAAACGTTTGTTCAGCGTATTTTCGATCAGGTTGTCCGCCACGCAGTCGAACATCTCCGCAGGTATCCTTAAGGCAGGTCGTTCGCCCTCATGCTCGAGCTTCCACTCGATATCGCGATGCGCATAGCGCTGACACAACTCTTCCCACCATGTCATCAACTCGATCTCTCGGGATTCGGACTCCGGCGTTGGAGCTTTGAGTTTTCCCAGCAATGCCTCGATGCGCTGCGACAGCACTGGCAACTGCTGCTGCAAGATGGGCTGCGCCCTTGCCGGTTCGCTTTGCGCAATGGATGCAAGGGCGAACAGCGATTGCAGCATATTCTTTAGATCATGCGTCAGGCGCGCACCCGTTTCGTAGATAGCCTGTTGCCGGGTCATTTCGCGTAGACGCTGTTCGCGCCGCTTGGCCTGATAGAAATAGCCCAGCACTTGTACCAGCAGCCGCATATGCAGCAACACGGTCGGCGCGACAGCCTGCCTGGTGAACAGGGTGATGTTCAAATCTTCATCAGCCAGCTCGACCCGGTGCGGACTGGCATTGCCCAAAGTGCCATGTCCTTCTGCCGATACCCATGCCATCCCGAGCATCCAGGGCATCTCGATCATATGTTCGGTTGCACTTTCAAGGAACTCGCGCGGACCGCTATCCCGCTGCGCATCCGCCGCCAATTGTTTAAGCCACACTTCCAACGGTGTGCCGATGGAAAGCACGTATCGGGAAAAGCTGCTCTGCAATCCGAATGGTCCAAAGTCCATATGCCAAAGAGCGCCCAGAACGAATAACGCGACCGCAATCACAAACAAAGTTCGCAACAACGCATCCAGATATCCGACCTGGTTCAGCGTCATGAAAGCCAGCGTGCCCAGCACCAGCACCGTAAGCAAGGTGAACAGCAGCAGCACGTAGAAGAAGTCGATAGCCTGCACCGCATTCGGCTTTTCGCGCTCGACTGGAATGAGCGCCATCACAGCCAACATCAAGGGCAGCGCGACAGTCATCAGATTACGCGTCACCTCATCGAAGGCAGGAAGATCGAACAGATGCGGCGTGATATACAGAAGCAGCACCGCCAGCAGATACGCCATGACCAACAGATGATAGATGCGCTGCCAGCGCGCATAGAAAGAGAAAGCCCGCGCACCCACCAAAGCGAACAGCCCGCCGACCCAAAATGCCAATATCCACCAATTCAACCATGTGAGCGCGGCCAAGCTCACCCCGAGGATGAACAGCGAATTCCCCCAACTCAAGCGCGTTTCGCTGCGCCACAACGGCTGCCAAACGAGAAACACGCCCAGATGGGCCAGCAATAGCGGGCGCGCCCAGATGTTGTCGATACCTAACCACAAGGCCGCATGCAACATCACCAGCATAAGCAGCGATAGCCAGCGGCTTGAACGCGCCCAGTGCGCAGGGCTGAATGTCGTCATCTCGTCACCATTGCGTCGATTCCTCGACGGCCGATCTTCGGAACTTGCTTCATCGCTCACCTAATTGATGAAATATATTTGCCACTGAATTGTTTTTTATATATAAAGCACACTAAATCGCATACGCCGGAACGATGGCATGCTATTTGCTGTATCAGTTATGCAGGCGATAGCTATTGCTATCAGGGTTTCGAATACGCGCAGTCTAGCGCAACGTGAACCCAACTATCACCCACTGGAGGAAACACAATGAAGCAAAAACAATCCGGCTTTACTCTAATTGAAATCGCCATCGTTCTGGTGATTATCGGCCTGCTGCTCGGCGGCGTGCTGAAGGGTCAGGAGCTGATCAATAGTGCCAAGGTTAAGAATCTGGCGACGGACTTCAAGAATATCCCCGTCTTTATCTATGGCTATCAGGATAAATTTCGCTCCATCCCGGGCGATGACGGTCTGGCAGCTAGCCATGTGACTGGCGCAACCGAAGCTAGCACCCCTACTACCGGACTCAATGGCACCGCCTGCGTCCCGGGCGCCGGGAACGCAGGCTGCGTCGCCAATGGAGTTCTAGACGGCTTCTGGAACTCTACTACCGTGACCGATGAGTCTGTTTTGTTTTGGCAGCATGTACGTTTGGCAGGCTTGGCTCCAGGAGCAACGACTCCCGGAGTTGAAGGTTACATGCCCGTAAATGCCGTTGGTGGAGAAATCGGCATTCAAGGCGGCACTAGCAACACAACCAACACGCCAATTACGGGTGGTGGTGTTGCGATTAGAGGTTCTTATGTCATCTGCTCAGCGGGAATCTTAGGCAAGTTTGCCAAGCAGCTCGACACGCAAATGGACGATGGCAATACAGCAAGCGGCTCCATGATGGCGGGCGTAGCCACTGCCACCGGTACGGCAATGACTGCAGTAGCCTCGCTGGGCGATGCAGACACCTATACAGTCTGTATGGGAATCTAATATTCCTAACGAATATTTGCGGTCTCTGTTGAGCTTTATCTAGTCAACGCTAGTCGATAAAACGCCCCAACTGTGTTGGGGCGTTTTATTTTGTGGTAATTAATAACCAATTCCATCTGCCCGTTTCTCGTCACCACTTGTCGACACTCCGTCGCCAAAATCCCAGGACACCAGCTGATTCGATAGTTCAGCGCAGCTGTATATGACCATCTGACTGGCATGGTTACTGCTAATAACTACCGTACCGTTAACCACTCAGGCTATTCGATTCATGCGACACAAACAATCCGGCTTCACTTTGATAGAGATCGCCATCGTCATGGCAATCATCGGACTGCTCATCACATTGACGATCAAAGGCAGGGAGCTGGTGGATAACTCACGCGCAAAGAGCCTCGCCAACGACTTCCGCGACATTCAAGTGGCACTGTTTGGCTATCAGGATCGCTTCCGCGCTTTGCCGGGTGATGACTCCGCAGCATCCGCGAACCTGTCGCCGACCTCTATATCCATACAGAACGGCAACGGCAATCTGCGTATCGAGGGCGATCTGAATACCTATCTGAGCGAATCGTTCTTCCTCTGGCAACATGTTCGCTTGGCGGGATTTTTGCAGGGGGTGGCGAACGCCGAGGCGAGCGGCTATGTGCCGCTCAACACGTCGGGAGGAAGTCTGGGCGTCACCGACATCAGCAACGCGCCCATCAGCGGCATGGGCGGCGGATACATCATCTGCTCCGACAACATCTCGGGACGCCTGGTGAAGCAATTGGACATGATGCTGGACGATGGCTATACAGCCAAAGGTTCGATGTTGGTCTCTCATGCGAACAGCGGTGGCGAGCCGATCGCGTCAGGCAACATCATCGAACGCGATTTCTATCTGGCTTGCCTGAGCGTCTGAAGGCTCGGCTCAGAAAACCTTGCACGCATCACCCCTGCCGCAATCTTTTCTCCGCAGCCTCCAGCATCATCGGCTGCCCCAGCAGCATCAACACATCACCCGCCCGCAGCAACATATCATCTGAAGGCTCACCGCCCAGCAGGTTGTGACGGCGCACGCCGTTGACTTCGATGTTGAATTCAGAAAGCTTCAGGTCGCCCAAGCGCATGCCGACCGCCTTGTCTTGCTCGTGCAGCATGACACTCTGGAAGCGCGGCTGGATGCTGTCTGTTTCTTCACCGATCTCATCGCGATTGCCGCGCAGATAACCGCTGAACATACTGTAGCGCTTGGCACGCGCCTCTTGTACACGTCGCACTACGCGACTGAGCGGGATACCGGCCATCAACAACGCCTGCGAGGCGAGCATGACGCTGCCTTCCAGCACCTCCGCCACCACTTCCGTGGCACCGGCCTTCTTGAGGATCTCGACATTACTGTCATCGGACGTGCGCACGATGACCGGCAGATCAGGACGGCCTTGCTGGATATGGCGCAATATCCTCAGCGCAGAATGTTTGTCGTCGTAAGTGATGACCAAAGCCTTGGCACGCATCAGCCCCGCCGCCTGCAACACTTCATGCTTGGCGGCGTCACCGTACACGACGCGTTCTCCCGATGAACTGGCCTCGTGCACACGGCGCGAATCCAGGTCGAGCGCGATGAAGCTCACCTTTTCGTTCTTCAGGAACGCCGCCAACGCCTGCCCGCTGCGTCCGTACCCGCAAATAATGACATGCTGGTTGGTGCTCATGCTCTGGACAGCGATCTGATGCATCTGCATGGCGCTGTTCATCCATTCTTCCGGCGAGATGCGGCGCACGATGGCTTCGGCATGCTGGATCAGGAAGGGGGCGATCATCATGGAGACCAGCATGGCGGCCAACACGTTCTGCATCACGTCATGCGGCAGAAGATTGGCCCCGCCGGTGAGCGTCAGCAACACGAAGCCGAATTCGCCCGCTTGCGCCAAGCCGAGACCGGTGCGCAACGCCGGCCCCCAATCCCCCGAGAACGAACGCACCAGCAGCGCAACCACCAGCGCCTTGAACGGCACCAGAATGAGCAGCAACAGCAATATCCAACCCCAACCTTCTATCAGCGCTTGCATATCCAGCATCATGCCGATGGTGACGAAGAACAGACCGAGCAACACATCTCTGAACGGTTTGATGTCTTCTTCCACCTGATAACGGTATTCGGTCTCGGATATCAGCATGCCCGCCACGAAGGCGCCCAGCGCCATGGACAGACCACTCAACTCGGTGATCCAGGCCAAGCCGAGCGTGAACAGCAACACGTTCAGCATGAACAGTTCGGAGGATTTCTGGCGCGCGACCAGATGGAACCATGGTCGCAGCAAGCGCTGCCCAAAGGTGAGCAGCACGGTCAGCACCAGGATCGCCTTCAATGCCGCATAGGCCAGTGTGGAAGAGAGATTGCCGTCCTGCGACGCCAAGGCCGGGATCAGGATGATGAGCGGCACCACGGCCAGATCCTGGAACAGCAGCACGCCCATGATCTTCTGGCCGTGCGGCGTGTTGAGTTCGGCGCGCTCAACCAGCATCTTGCTGACGATAGCCGTCGAGGACATGGCCATGATGCCGCCCAGCGCCAGCCCGGCCGCCCAGCCAAGATCGAAGAAGGTGGAAGTCAGCATGACCAGCAACATGGTGGCGACCACTTGCGCCGTGCCCAAGCCGAACACCAGACGCTGCATCGACCGCAAGCGGGCCAGACTGAATTCGAGACCGATACTGAACATCAGGAACACCACGCCGAACTCGGCCAGATGCCTGGTCTCGGGTGCATCGGGTATCCAGCCCAACGCATGCGGGCCGATCAGCACGCCGACGATGAGATAGCCCAGCATGGCGGGCAGATGCAGCGAACGGAACAGCACCACCACCAGCACGGCAACGGCGAGCAAAATGAGCAGGAGTTGTAACGAATCGTTCATGCGTCTGATGATGCCCTAACTCTTGCAAGTTTCAAAATCGTTCGCAGCATGGATGCGGCAAAGACACGACTGGGTTGTTCACCTATAATTCACGCCATGAACAAACCCGCTCCCGCCGCCCCGCACGCGCTCGAACTTGCGCGCCGCGTCCTGACCATAGAAGCCGACGCCGTCAGAGCGCTGGTCGATCGTATCGACTCGAACTTTCTCAACGCCATTAACCTGATCCTCGCCTGCAAGGGCAGGGTGATCGTGAGCGGCATGGGCAAGTCCGGGCATATCGCACGCAAGATCGCGGCCACCTTCTCCAGCACCGGCACACCGGCCTATTTCGTCCATCCGGGCGAGGCCAGCCACGGCGATCTCGGCATGGTGACGCAGGATGACGTGTTCATCGGCATCTCCTACTCGGGCGAAAGCGAAGAGTTGCTGACCATCGTGCCGGTATTGAAGCGCCAAGGCGCAAAACTCATCAGCCTGACCGGCAATCCCCGCTCCAGCCTTGCACTCGAAGCGGATGTGCATCTGAATGGCGCAGTCGCGCAAGAAGCCTGCCCTATGGGCCTGGCGCCAACAGCCAGCACCACAGCCGCCTTGGCCTTGGGCGATGCGCTCGCCGTCGCCTTGCTGGATGCCAAAGGTTTCGGCGAAGCGGATTTCGCCCGTTCGCATCCGGGCGGCAGTCTCGGACGACGCCTGCTCACCCATGTGCGCGACATCATGCATAGCCATGCCAGCATCCCCATGGTGCGCGAAGACGCGACTCTGGCCCAGGCCGTGCTGGAGATCTCACGTAAGGGCTTGGGCATGACCGGCATCGTGGACGAGCACCATAAACTGCTGGGCATCTACACCGACGGCGACCTGCGCCGCACACTGGAGAAGAAGCTGGACTTCAACACCACACCGGTCAGCACGGTCATGTCGAAAACACCGCGCACGGTGAGCCCCGATGCGCTTGCGGTCGAAGCCGTGCAGATGATGGAGCAGTACAACATCACCCAGTTGCTGGTGGTCGATGCGAACAAGAAGGTGCTCGGCGCGCTGAATATGCATGACTTGCTGAAAGCGAAAGTCATCTGATGTCGCTGACAGAGAGAATCAAACCGCTGCGCCTGATCGCCTTCGATGTGGACGGGGTGCTGACCGACGGTGGGCTGTACCTTTCCGATTCCGGCGAAGAGTTCAAACGCTTCAACTCCTTGGACGGGCACGGCCTGAAGATGCTCAAGGCAAGCGGCGTGGAACTCGCGATCATCACCGGCCGGACCTCGCGCTGTGTCGAACTGCGCGCCAAGAACCTGGGCATCACGCGGCTCTATCAGGGTGTGGAAAACAAATATGCGGCGATGCAATCACTGCTGTCCGACCTGAATCTCCCACCCGAATCCACCGCTTTCATGGGAGACGACGTGATCGACCTGCCGGTGATGCTCCGTGTCGGCGTCTCGTTCAGCGTCCCCGATGCGCCGCAATGCGTGCGCGATCGTGCCGATTATGTAAGCCAGCGTGCCGGTGGTAACGGTGCCGTGCGTGAGGTTTGCGAGTTGATCATGTCGGCACAGGGTTCGCTTGAGGCGCAACTCGCCCCTTATCTGAAGCGATGAGTCGCCTCTCCTTCGTCAATCGCTTGCGGGCCTGGCTGCCATTACTGCCCGTTCTGGGCCTGCTGTTCGGCAGTTACTGGCTGAACCTGCAAGTCAAACCCATAGAACCCTCCACCGGCGCCCAGCGGCACGATGTCGATTTCGTGGTGTATGGCTTGCGCTCGACCGCCTTGAATACGGAAGGGCAGGCTCGCTTCACGCTGATCACCGAGAAGATGTGGCACTACCCGGACGATGACACCACACACCTGCAAAACCCGACCCTGACCAGCTTCTTTAAGGATCAGCCCCCCACCAGGATCGATGCGCAAAGCGGCATGCTCAGCAGCAAGGGCGAAGAGATCCATCTGCACGATGATGTCCGCATATTTCGGCCGGGGAAATTGCCGACGCAGGATCAACACTTCAATACCGACTATCTGCGCGTGCTGCCGGACGATGGCTGGGCAGAGACGGATTTTCCGGTATTGATGTTCGACCGGTATAACAACATCAATGCCGTCGGCATGGAGCTGAATAACGAAGCACGCACCGTGAAATTCCTGCAACAAGTGAGAGCAGTCCATGAAAAATCAGACTAAGCCCCTGCTACTGCTCATACCGCTATTGCTCTGCGCCCACAACGCGCTGGCGGAACAGGCAGACCGTGACAAACCGGTACATCTGGAAGCCAACCAAGTGCTGATAGACGACGCGCGCCAATTCAAAAGCTTTGAGGGCCGCGTGCATTTGATCCAGGGCACTTTGAACATCCACGCCGATCGCATCGAAGTCCGCGAGGACAAGGATGGCTATCAGCATCTCACCGCCACCGGGCATCCGGCCAAATTCCGCCAGCGCTATGAAGGTAGCGAAGAGTATGCTGAAGGCTATGGCGAACGGATCGAATACGACACACGCGCTGAAACAGTGGACTTTTACGACCGGGCCCGCGTCAAGCGCGGGCAGGACGAAGTCCAGGGCGCGCACATCACCTACAGCACCAAGACGGAAGTGTTCAGAGCGCGCGGGGATGATGCTTCGCAAAAGACCGGCAACGACCGGGTACGGGCCGTATTGCAACCCAAGCGCGACAAGCCCACGGAAACACCCAAGCCGACAAGCACGCTGACCATACAGCCCAGCGAGACCTTGTCGCCTCCAGCCACGCAAAGACAATGATATGAGCGAACTCCGTACCGAATCCCTGAAAAAGACCTACCGTTCCCGTACTGTGGTGCAGGATGCATCGCTGCATGTGAGCAGTGGCGAAGTGGTCGGCCTGCTGGGGCCGAACGGCGCGGGCAAGACCACCACCTTCTACATGATCGTCGGCCTGGTCGCTGCCGACGGCGGAGAGATCACCATAGACGGCGAAAAGGTCACCCATCTGCCCATCCATCGACGCGCACGACTGGGGCTGGCCTATCTGCCGCAGGAAGCCTCCATCTTCCGCCGCATGACGGTCAGCCAGAACATCGAGGCCGTACTCGAGTTGCATGATTATTCGCCGGAAGATCAAGCGCAGCGTCTTGAAGCCCTGCTGAACGATCTGCACATCACCCACATCCGCAACAATCCGGCGATCAGCCTGTCCGGCGGCGAACGTCGTCGCGTCGAGATCGCGCGCGCGCTGGCCACCGACCCGCGCTTCATCCTGCTGGACGAGCCTTTTGCCGGCGTAGACCCCATCGCCGTGCTGGACATACAGAAGATCGTCCGCTTCCTCAAGGAACGCAACATCGGCGTGCTGATCACCGACCACAACGTGCGCGAGACACTGGGCATCTGCGACCGCGCCTACATCATCAATGCCGGATCGGTGATGGCTGAAGGCACACCCGAGGAAATCATCTATAATGAAGGCGTGAGGAAGGTGTATCTGGGCGAGAACTTCAAGCTATAAGAAGCGCCGTCCGACACCAAACACCCAAGATGAAACCCGCTCTCCAACTCCGCCAATCCCAACAGCTCCTGCTCACGCCGCAGTTGCAGCAAGCCATCAAGCTGCTGCAGCTTTCGACGTTGGAGATCAATCAAGAAGCTGCGCGTTTGCTGGACGAGAACCCGTTGCTGGAACGGATAGACGATAACGCCAACCAGACCTATAGCGGCAGCAGCGATGCCCAGGCACCTGCACAGGAGAGTCCTGAGTCCGCCACATCCGAAAACACCACCCAAGACAGCCCGCCCGAATGGGGCGAAGCCAACTTCAGTCACGCCAGTAGTGCCAGTCCGGATGATGAGGACGACGGCTATCAGGAAGTCGCTTCCGAACGCCCCAACTTGCGCGAGCATCTGCTGTGGCAATTGAACATGTGCCTGCTTGACGCGCGTGACAAGAAGATCATCGGTCTTCTCATCGACGCTTTGGATGAGAACGCTTATCTGTCCCAGCCGCTGGAAGAGATCGTCGAGATCTTCCCCGCCGAGCTGGATATCACGCTGGACGATCTGGAGACCGCGCTGGTGCAGTTGCAACATCTGGACGCCCCCGGCATCGGGGCACGCGATCTGCGCGAATGCCTGACGCTGCAGCTGCAAGCCATCCCGGAGGATGTTCCGGGACGGGATATGGCGTTGCGCATCGTCGGCGAGCATCTGGACTTGCTGGCCGCACGCGACTTTGCCAAGCTGAAACGCCTGTTGCGCTGCGATGACGATGCCTTGCGCACCGCACAGGATCTGATCGTGCATCTGCAACCGAAGCCCGGTATGGCGTTCGAGCATCGCGCGGCCGACTATGTGGTGCCCGATGTGCTGGTGGAAAAGGTCGGCGGTATCTGGAAAGCCCGATTGAATCCGGAAGCTATGCCGCGCCTGCGCATCAATCAGGTCTATGCCAACATCCTGCAGCAGCGCGGCGATGCCAGCGCGCAGGGCATGGCGACCCAATTGCAGGAAGCGCGCTGGTTCATCAAGAACCTGCAGCAGCGTTTCGAGACCATCCTGCGCGTAGCGCAGGCCATCGCGCAGCGTCAGCGCCAGTTCTTCGAACACGGCGACATCGCCATGCGGCCGCTGGTGCTGCGTGAGATCGCCGAACAGCTGGAACTGCACGAATCCACCATCTCGCGCGTGACCACGCAGAAGTTCATGCTCACACCGCGCGGCATCTACGAATTCAAGTATTTCTTTGGCAGCGGCCTGGCTACCGATGCGGGGGGGGCTTGTTCCTCCACCGCCATCCGGGCACTTATCAAACAGATGGTGAGCGAAGAAGATACTCGCCAGCCGCTGTCTGATAGCCGCATGTCAGAAATCCTGGCACAGCAGGGCATTATCGTCGCCCGCCGTACCGTGGCAAAATACCGGGAATCCATGAACATACTCCCGGTCAACCTTCGTAAATCACTCTAACCATAAAGGAGCAGGCTATGAACCTCAATCTCACAGGACGCCACATGGAGATCACTCCTGCGATCCGCGAACATGTGATCGGCAAACTGGACAAGGTCAAACGCCATTTCGACAATGTGATCGACGTGAACGTCATCCTCTCCGTCGAAAAACTGCAGCAGAAAGCCGAAGCCACGCTCAACATCAGCGGCAAGACGCTATTTGCAGAGTCCGAAGACGGCAACCTGTACGTCGCTATCGACGCCCTGATCGATTCACTGGATCGTCAGGTACTGAAGCACAAGGAGAAGTTCGAAGCACGTCGCCATGACGATTCGGGCAAACATCAAGCAGCAGAGTAAACCGAACGGGGCAGCGACAAACGCTGCCTCGTTTTAATTTGGTGAATCAGCATGAGTCTAATCAGCAAGATTTTGGCCCCCGACTGCGTGATGCTGGACAGCGAGTCCGCCAGCAAGAAACGCGTCTTCGAACACGTGGGCATCCTGTTCGAGAATACGCTGGGCATCGCGCGCAGTCAGGTGTTCGACAGCCTGTTCGCCCGCGAGAAACTGGGCTCCACCGGACTGGGGCAAGGCGTGGCGATCCCGCATGGTCGCGTCAAGGGCCTACGCGACGCGGCAGCCGCCTTCGTCAAGATGCAAACCCCCATCCCGTTCGATGCACCGGATGGTCTACCGGTTAAATTCATCTTCGTGTTGCTGGTGCCCGAGCGCGCCACTGACCTGCACCTGCAGATACTGGGCGAATTGGCCCAGATGTTCAGCGAACAATCGTTCCGTGATCGTCTGGAAGCGACCGACGACCCGACCGAGATGCATCAGTTGTTCAACGACTGGAACGCCTGATCCGCCGTGGCCCAGGTCAATATCCGTCAGCTGTTCCGCGACAAACAGGAACGCCTCGGGCTCACCTGGGTCGCCGGTGACGGCTCTGAACGCACACTCGAGAGTGAAGCCGTCAGCGCCTCCAACTGGGGGCTGATCGGCCACCTGAACCTGGTCCATCCGAACTGGATACAGGTGTTGAGCAACACCGAACTGGATTACCTGCATGACCTCTCCCCTGCCGATCTGGCAACCTCGCTCGCCGCACTGGACCGGCAGAAACCTTCGTGCCTGATCGTCGCCGGCGAGACCGAGATCCCCAAAGGTCTGATCGAGTTCGCCAACCGTACCGAGACACCACTGTTCCATTCACCACTGGGCAGCGTGCATCTGATGTGGATGGTGCGCCACTACATGGTCAAGGCTCTGGCCGATTCCGCTTCGCGCCACGGCGTGTTCCTGGACGTTCTTGGCGTCGGCGTGATGATCACGGGCGACAGCGGTGTGGGCAAGAGCGAACTGGCACTGGAACTGATCACCCGTGGCAACGGTCTGGTCGCCGATGACATCGTCGACCTGTTCCGCATCTCACCCGAGGCACTGGAAGGCCGCTGCCCCGACCTGCTGCGCGACCTGCTTGAAGTGCGCGGGCTGGGCATACTGAATATCCGCACCATGTTCGGCGAGACGGCCGTGCGCCGCAAAAAGAGCCTCAAACTCATCGTGCATCTGTATCGCCCGCCCCATGACGACCTGTCAAAACTTGATCGACTCCCCCAGTCCGGCCAGGAAGACATACTCGGCGTCACCATCAGCAAGGTGGAGATCCCGGTGCTGGCCGGACGCAACCTCGCCGTACTGGTCGAAGCCGCCGCGCGCAACTTCGTGTTGCAACAGCGCGGTATCGACACCATGCAGGAATTCATCTCGCGACAGGAACAGCAACTCTCCGGAGACTGAGCCATGCAGCTTATTCTGATCAGCGGCCTGTCCGGCTCGGGCAAGAGCGTCGCACTCAAGACCCTCGAAGATGCCGGCTTCTATTGCGTGGACAACCTGCCCGCCGAATTGCTGCCAGCCCTGATACTGAATCTGCGCGACAGCGGCAACACCCGCGTCGGCGTCAGCGTTGACGTGCGCAGCGGCGGCAGCGTGCAGTCGTTGCCGCAACACATCGATTCGCTCAAATCGCAAGGGCTGGATGTGCACCTGCTGTTCCTCGATGCGCAGACCGACACACTTGTAAAACGATTCTCCGAAACACGTCGCCTGCACCCGCTAAATGATGGTGTGCGCACGCTGCCGGAATGTGTAGCCTACGAACGCGAACTGTTGACCCGCATCGCCAGCATAGGCCATCGCATCGACACCAGCGAACTGGGGGCCAATGCCCTGCGCGCCTGGGTCAAGCAATTCATCCGGCTCGACCGCGCGCGCCTCACTTTGCTGTTCCAGTCGTTCGGCTTCAAGCACGGTATCCCGCTGGATGCCGACCTGGTGTTCGACGTACGTTGCTTGCCCAACCCGCACTACGACCCCGTGCTGCGCCCGTTGACCGGACGCGATGCGCCGGTGATCGAGTTCCTGCAGAACACGGCTATGGTCGACAAGATGTATGACGACATCCGCCACTTCGTAGAGGACTGGTTGCCCAACTACATCGCCGACAACCGCAGTTATCTGACCGTCGCCATCGGCTGCACCGGCGGACAACACCGCTCGGTTTATCTGTCCGAGCGCCTTGCCCGCCACTTCCACTCACAGCAGCAGGTGTTGGTGCGCCACCGTGAACTCTCATGAGCCGCCCGCCGCCTTCCTGCGTGATCTGAGACCGGGCGACTGGCTCACCCTGCTGGCTGGCGGACTCTGCATCATCCTGCTCAGCAACCAAGTCTGGAACGGCGGCCTCGCCGACACCGCCGTCATCCGTAGCGGCGGCAAGATATTCAGCGCAGTCCCGCTCTCGCGCGACCAGCATATCGGAGTGCCCGGCCCGCTCGGCACCAGCATCATCACCATCGAAAAAGGCAAAGCGCGCATCAGCAGCGACCCCAGCCCAAGACAGTATTGCGTGCGTCAGGGTTGGCTGGAGCGATCTGGAGAGATAGCGATATGCCTGCCGAACGAGGTCAGCGTGGAACTGACGGGCGGGCAGAAGAAATATGACAGCCTCAACTACTGACAAGCAGGATTCAGGGGAGCAGCGGAATTCCAGAATCCTGCTGAACACCACCGTCGATGACCACCACCTCGCCAAGATGGCTGCGGTCGCGCTCGGACTCACCGTGCTGGAGAACGCCATCCCCTCGCCCTTGCCCGGCGTCAAACCGGGGCTGGCCAACATTATCACCCTCATCGTGCTGGCCCGATTCGGCTGGCGTGCGGCGGTCTGGGTATCGTTGCTGCGCGTAGTCGCCGGCAGCCTGCTGTTCGGCAACTTCCTTGCGCCCGGATTCTTTCTGAGTTTGAGCGGCGCACTGTGCAGCCTGACCGTACTCGCCCTCGCCATGCACCTGCCGCAACGCTTGTTCGGCCCCGTCACCCATAGTGTGCTCGCCTCCTTCGCACACATCATCGGACAGATGACGGTGGTCTACCTGTGGCTCATCCCACACAGCGGCATCGCCTACCTCATCCCCATCTTCGCCACCGCGGCACTGGTGTTCGGTACTGTGAACGGATTGGTCGCGGCGCGATTCATGGATAATGATGGCAAACAAGTATCAGGAAGCCAGTCATGAAGACCATCACCCTCGCCTTTACCGGCGCCTCCGGCCTGCCCTATGGCATGCGTCTGCTCGAATGCCTGCTGCAAGGTGGACAGCGCGTGCACCTCGTTTACTCACAAGCCGCACAGATCGTCGCCAAACAGGAACTGGACTTCACCCTGCCCAGCCGTCCGCAGGATGCCGAGCAGATGCTCAAGGAACGCTTGGGCACATTCAGCGGCGAGCTAAAAGTATTCGGTATCCAGGACTGGTACGCCCCCATGGCTTCCGGTTCCAACCCCGGCGACGGCATGGTGGTCTGTCCCTGCACCATGGGTACGCTGGGCAAGATCGCCAGCGGCATCAGCGACGACCTCATCTGCCGCGCGGCCGATGTGATGCTCAAAGAAAAACGCACCCTCATCCTCGCTCCCAGAGAGATGCCCTTCTCCGTCATCCATCTGGAGAACATGCTCAAACTGGCGCATGCCGGTGCGGTGATCATGCCGCCCAATCCCGGTTTCTATCATCATCCGCAGAACGTGCAGGCGATGGTCGATTTCGTGGTGGCGCGGATACTGGATCATCTGGGGGTGGAACAGACTTTGATGGAGAAGTGGGGCGAGTAAGCACTCCTTGTGCTTAAATTATTTTTCCAGCGCATCCCCAACCGTCGGATACAACAACTTCACCTTCAACTCCCGCTTCAACCTGTCGTTGCTCAGCCGCCTGGACTCCGCCATGAACGACCACATCCCCGGCGACACCATTCGCTGCACTTCGTCTCGTGCCATCCGTGGCGGCCGCGGCAGACCGTAAGCATCTGCCACCCGGTCAAAATAATCCCCCATCTTCATCTCGTCGTCATCCACCGCGTGATACACGCGATTGCTTTTGCCGTAGCGCAATGCGGCGGCGATGATGCGCGCCAGATCGTCGGCGTGGATGTGGTTGGAGTAGCTGTCTTCTGCGGCAATGATCGAGGGCGCCCCCGAGCGCAATCTTTCTAGCGGCAGGCGTTCACTTGCATAGATGCCGGGCACACGCAGGATGCTGGCGCGCACGCCGTTGCGGCGTGCCCAGTTGCGCACTTGCTGCTCGGCGTTCACACGCAAAGCTGCCCGCGCACTCTGTGGCGCAAGGCGGCGCGTCTCGTCTACTGCCCCCCCACCGCAATCGCCATACACGCCGCTGGTGCTGATATAGATGAAGCGCTGCGGCGATCTTCCTTGCGACAAGGCTGCCAGCAAATGCGTGGTGCGCGTGTCGCGACTGCCGCCCGGCAGCGGCGGGGCAAGATGGATCACGATATCCGCCAAACCGCCGATACGCGCCAGACTTGGCCTATCGTCGAGATCGGCAAGCAGTGGTGTCACACCAGCCGACCGCCAGTCGGCGATTTTCTTTGGGTCACGAAAAAGCGCGTAGAGGCGGTAGTGGCCGCGCAGCAAAGGCAACAGACGCCGCGCGATATCCCCGCTTCCAACAAGGAGCAGATTAGTCATTGGGTGATTATGCGTTAAAATCGCGCCCTTTATTCAAACCGGAATGCGCCCCATGAGCTTCAAGACCACGATACAACCCAGCCAGCACACCTTTCCCGTTGCGGAAGGCGAGACCATCCTGGAGGCTGCACTGGAGCATGGCTTGGTGCTGCCGTATAGCTGTCGCAACGGTGCATGCGGCGTTTGCAAAGGCAAGGTTTTGGAAGGAAAAGTCGATTTCGGTGACCATCAGTCTTACGCACTTACCGATGAAGAGAAGGCCGAGGGCATGGCGCTGTTCTGCTGCGCCAAACCTTTGTCCGACGTGGTGATAGAAAGTCACGAGGTGACGCGCGCGCAGGACATCCCGGTGAAGATGCTGCCGTGCCGCGTGGAGAAGATGGAGAAACTGGCCGACGATGTGATGGCGATCTTCCTCAAGCTGCCTGCCAATGAGCGCTTGCAGTTCCTCGCCGGCCAATACATCGACATCCTGCAGAAAGACGACAAGCCGCGCAGCTTCTCGCTGGCCAATGCGCCGCATGACGACGGCCTGCTGGAACTGCACGTGCGCTACATTCCCGGCGGCACATTCACCGAGCATGTGTTCAAAACCATGAAGGAGCGCGACATCCTGCGCATCAAGGGCCCGCTCGGCACCTTCTTCCTGCGCGAGGATTCAGAGAAACCGATTCTGTTCGTGGCCAGCGGCACGGGTTTCGCGCCGGTGAAAGCCATCGTCGAACATGCGATCAAGATCGGCTTCAAGCGCGAGATGCATCTGTACTGGGGCGTGCGCAAAGCCGCCGACCTGTACATGCTGGACAAGATCCGTGCATGGGAAGCGCATGGCATCAAGTTCACGGCGGTGGTTTCCGATGAAGCCTGGGAAGGACGTGGCGGCTTCGTGCATCAGGCGGTACTGGAGGATTTCGCCGATCTGTCCGGCTACGATGTGTATGCCTGCGGTGCGCCGGTGGTGGTGGAAGCGGCCCACCGCGATTTCACTGCGCAGCGCGGTCTGCCGAACAGTGCCTTCTATTCCGACGCGTTCACTTTCGCGCCGAAGAGCCCGGCTCCGCCAGCTGCGTAGCCAGCTGGTAGTACTTGAAGGCGTCATCCGGCTTTTTCTGTTTTTCCGCCAGATGCGCCAGAGCCGTGTAGGCATCGCGGCTGGGTTGCAGACTGATGCTGGCATCCAGATAGCTTTGCGCCTTGCCCCATAGCTCCTGATGCAGGCACAGCTTGCCCAGTGTCAGCATCAGACCTGCATCGTCGTGGTGTTCTTTCAACCATTCCTCGGCCTGCTCAATCTGCGCGACCACACTGCCTTCGCGGCAATCCCCGTATAGCGCGACCAGCCCGCTATCCCATTCCGCGTTCAGTGTCTCGGCCAGTAATTTGCGCGACATCGCGCATTCACCCAGACGCATGAAGGTACGTGCCGCTTCGGCAGCGATGCGCGGTAGATGCTTGTATTCGCCCGGCATACTCTTCCACACCGCGCGCAGCGATTTGCCGTCTTCCGCACAGGCGCGCAGCTTCTCCAGCCAGGCCTGCTGCCGCATCTGCTCGGCCATAGGGCGATGCGAGTCGTTGCGTTTCTCAAGTTGGTTGGCGACTTCCAGCACCGCATCCCAGTTGCGCGCCTGTTGTTGCGCTTTCAGTTCCAGTGTCAGCGCACCGACATGTTTGCGTTGTGCGTTGCCCGGCAAAGCCTTCAGGGCGCCGAGCGCTTTTTGCGGCTGGCGCTGCTCCAGATCGAACTGCGCCTGCGCCATCAGCCGCAGCGTATCGTCGCCGGGCGACTTGCCCTGGGCCGAACGCAAGTGCGCATCCCGTTTGTCGAACTGGCGTAATTCGTTCGCGGCACGCGCCGCCAGGATGGCGTTGAGCGAGGTACTCTCGCCGAGTGCTATCGCGCGCTCCGCTTCTTTTTCCGCCACGGCGAAACGTCCCTCGAAATAGGCGGTCAATGCTGCCAGCATGGCTTCACGCCCATTCTTCTGCGCGCGTTCGGCACGGAAGCGGCGCACAAAGTCCGGCAAGGTCAGTGCACCGAGCAGCAGGCGCAATGACATATATGCGCCCACCAGTAATAGCAGTTGCGCCAGTATGAACATGGTGAGCGAAAGCTCTATGCGCCAGGGGGCGTAGACCAGCAACACATAGCCGGGATTGCGGGCGAACACAGCGAATCCGGCCGCCACCGCAAACAATGCCAGCAACCAGAAGAGGAATCTCATTTCGCGCTCCGCTCCTGTGCGGCGCGATAGTTGCGCACGGCATCCAGCGTGGGGCTGATATCCGGCACGTCGACGGCGATAGTAGCGGCAGACAGTTTCTGCACACCTTCCAGCACCTGTTGCGTGCTGCGCGCCGTGTTATCGCAATAGCGGTTCACCCACACTTGCACGGTCTTCAGCTCGCGACGGAAGCCGTTCTGATCGTGCGTCATCATGGCCAGTTTGGCCGTCAGCAAACGCAGCTTCACGTTCTCGCGCATGAAGAAGGACTGCTCGGGTGACAGCAGCGGCAATTCCTGCTGGCGGGTATCTTCGATGCGTATGAGCTGGCGCAACTCCTGCCACAACTCATGCCAGAAACGTTGCCACATATTCCCCTCCACCGGCTCAGCCGCGACCGCTTTCGCCTTGGCAGGCGGGCGCACATCCTGCGCCAGCGGCAATTTGTCCACCGCGATGATGATGCCTTCCAGTTGCTTGTTCAATTCCGGCAGGTCGACCTCCGGCAGCGCGCGCAGCTGTTCGACGTCGCGCAAGATACGCTTGCGCAGCTCGGACAGACCCGGCCTGTCCAGACGCTGCAAACGGCTTTCCGCATTCTGCATGGCGATCAATGCCGCTTTAACATTGGTGGATAGCTGCAACTGCTGGTCCGCCACCAGCAGCGCCTGTTCGACATCCGCCAGCACGCCGACATCGCGATTGCTGGAGAGGTCCTGATAGAGCGCATCGAGCACCGCACGCTGTGCCTGTGTCTCGGCAAAGCGATTCTCCAGCAGACTCAGTTTGCCGCCGAGGTCGCGCACCTGTTCCTGACTTTGCGCCAGCAGGGTCTGGTTCGCCTGATTGCTGCCCGACACTTCAGTCAAGCGCTGCGCGACCACCTCCTGCAGCTGATTGATGCGGTTATGCGCATCCAGCCATTGCCAGATAAAGATCGCCGCCAGCGCCACCAGCGTGAGCTGGGTGAGCGACATGCGCGACACCACCGAAGTCACACGACTCTCATGCGCGGCGCGAGGAGGCTCTATCCCTTTATCTTGCGGGGTGGGGGTCGTATTGGATGCTGTCTCTTCGCTCATGCTCGACTCACTTTCTGTGCTGTGCGGCCCATGCTACCAAACCCGCGCACATCCCGTCATCTCCGGCTGCCGCTGTGACCACTTGCCGCCAGCCTTGCGATTGTGCGATCTCGGCGATACGCGGGTGCGCCACGAACAAGGTCGCAGTCCGCGCCAGCGTGGATGCAGTCTCGCCCAGCCCCTGCCACAGGTGCGCCAGTGCTTCACTGCTGGTCACGGTGATGACATCGGGCTGTGCGGCCAGCCAGACTTCAGCATCCAGCTCGGCCTTGCGGCGCTGATAGCAGGTCACATACTCGACCTGTGCGCCGCGCGATGCAAGCGTCTCGCCCAGCAGTTCGCGTCCGCCGTCGCCACGCATGATGGCGATACGCCAGCCTTTCACCTGTTGCAATTCGGGCAAGGCCAGCAAGCCTTCACTATCAAAACGCTCGCCCGGCACGATCACTTGTTCGACTTGCTGTTTGCGCAAAGCCTTGGCTGTTCCCTGGCCTACGGCGGCGACACGCACCCCCGCCGGGATGCAATGCAGCGCAGCCATGCCATAACTAACAGCGTTCGGGCTGATGAAGATGAGTAGTTGATAGCCGGCAGCGCGTTGCACGAAAGCCTGCAGCGCTGCCAGGTCTGGTGCCGGTGCGATCTCCAGCAGGGGCAGCATGAGCGGATCGGCGCCGAGCGCCTGAAGACTTGCCGCCAATCCGTGCGCCTGATCACGCGGGCGCGTGACGACGATGGTCAATCCGGCGAGAGGCCTGTCAGCCATTCAGGGCGGCAAGGATCTCGCCCGCACCCTGCTTGAGCAGGTCTTGCGCCACGAGATCACCCAGCGCTTCGGGTTGGGCGATGTCACCGATGTGTTCGGCACGCAGCAGTCGCGAACCATCCGGTGTGGCGACGAAGCCGCGCATGCGCAGCTTGCCGTCCCGTACTTCGGCAAAGCCGCCCAGTGGCACGGAGCAGCTGCCTGCCAGGGCGCGACTCATGGCGCGTTCGGCAAACACGCAGGCGGCGGTGTCGGCATGATGCAGCGGAGCGAGGACTGCTTTCAGGTCGGCGCGGTCGGCGCGGGTCTCGATGCCGAGAGCTCCCTGCCCCACAGCGGGCAGACTGTCTTCGCTGGATATCTCGTTGCGGATACGCGCGCCCAGGCCCAGACGCTTGAGACCGGCGGCGGCCAGGATGATGGCGGCATATTGGCCCTCGTCCAGCTTGCGCAAGCGGGTCTGCACGTTGCCGCGTAGCGGCTCGATCTTCAGGTGCGGAAAGCGCGCGCGCAACTGGCTTTCGCGGCGCAGGCTGGAGGTACCGACCACGCTGCCGGGCGGCAGGGATTGCAGGCTGTCGAAATCGTTGGAAACGAATGCGTCGCGCGGATCTTCACGCTCGCCGATGCAGGCCAGCGCAAAGCCTTGCGGCAGGTTCATCGGCACATCCTTCAGCGAATGCACCGCGATGTCGGCGCTGCCGTTCTCAAGCGCCGTCTCTAATTCCTTCACAAACAAGCCCTTGCCGCCGATCTTTGACAAGGTGACGTCCAGGATCTGGTCGCCCTGCGTGGTCATGCCGAGAATCTCGACAGTGGTTTGCGGGTATAATGCGCGCAGTCTGTCCCGTATATGTTCAGCCTGCCACATGGCCAGCGCGCTTTCGCGCGAGGCGATCACCAGACGGGATGGAGGAGTGAACGTAGCCTGAATCATTGGTTTTCCTTGCATTTATTTAGTTCATGAGCGCGGCGCATTCTATCAGGAGCGCCGCGCTTTTGCGCCGACGACATTAAAAGATGAAGACAAATCTGATCGCAGCATCCACCAGCATCTCCAGCAAAGACGCACCTTTGCGCGAAGATATCCGCTTACTCGGGCGCGTGCTCGGCGACACTTTGCGCGAACAGGAAGGCGACAAGACGTACGAGCTTATTGAAAGCATACGCCGCGCCGCCGTGACCTTCCGCAAGACGCAGGATGAGCGCGACGGCGAGAAACTGGAGCAGATGCTGGATGAGCTTTCCCCGGTAGATACACTGCTGGTGGTACGCGCCTTCAGTTATTTCTCGCAGCTTTCCAACATCGCCGAAGACCTGCACCACAACCGCCGCCGCCGCGCCCACCAGAAAGCCGGCTCGCGTCCGCAGGAAGGCAGCATGCAGCTGGTGCTGAATCACGCCCACGAGAAGAAGCTGGATGCGGATGCTGTACGCGCTTTCTTCGACAAAGCAGTGATCTCGCCGGTGTTGACCGCCCACCCCACCGAGGTGCAGCGCAAGAGCATCCTGAATTGCCAACTCGTCATCTCCAAATTGCTGGCTGAACGTGACCGCCTGGACATGACACCGGAAGAGCTCGACGAGAACGAAGAGACCCTGCATCGTTTCGTGCTCATCCTGTGGAGCACGCGCATGCTGCGCACCACCAAGCTGAAGGTCGAGGACGAAGTCAACAACGGCCTGTCGTTCTACGACTACACCTTCCTGCGCGAGATCCCAAAACTGTACGGCAACATGGAGAAGCAGCTGGAGAAAAGCTTCGGTCAGCGCTTCGATCTGCCGCCTTTCCTGCGCGTGGGTAGCTGGATCGGCGGCGACCGCGACGGCAATCCCTTCGTCACGCACGAAGTGATGCTGGATGCGGCACAGCGCCATTCCGCCACCGCGCTCGAATACTATCTGTCCGAAACCAATCTGCTCAGCGCACGCCTGAGTCTTTCCGATCGCTTGGTCGACATCAGCCCGGAACTGGCCGCCTTTGCCGAACGCTCGCCTGACCAGGCGGAGAGCCGCGAGGATGAGCCCTATCGTCGCGCCCTGCTCGCCATCTATGCACGTCTGGTCGCCACCACCGAACACCTCGGACATCGTGTGCACCACCTGCATCCTGTCGCCAAGACGGTGCAGCCGTACGCCAAGGCGGAAGAATTCATCGCCGAACTCGACATCGTCATCCAGTCGCTGGAGCGGCATGGCGCGTTCTACCTGTCGCGCGGCCGCATGGGCGAACTGCGCCGGGCCGCAGAAGTGTTCGGCTTCCATCTGGCGCCGCTGGACATGCGCCAGCACAGCGCCGTACATGAGCAAGTCGTGAGCGAGTTACTGGCCAAGGCCGGCATCACCGATTACGCCCAACAGGACGAAGCAGCCCGTCGCGCCAGCCTGCTTGCGGCCCTGCAGGCAGGCAAGCAACTTTCCGCCGAACTGGATGGGTTCTCGCCCACGGTACGCGGCGAACTGCAACTGATGCAAGCCGCCGCCGACATCCACAACCGCTTCGGCTGCAATGCACTGCCCAACTACATCATCTCCAAAGCGGATGCGGTGAGCGACGTACTTGAGGTCGCGCTGATGCTGCAGCAGAGCGGCCTGCTGAAAGACGGCGAGCTGCAAATCAACATCATCCCGCTGTTCGAGACCATTGACGACCTGCGCGGCGGCGGCGCCATCATGGATGCGCTGTTCTCACTGCCCTGGTATCGCGAACTGCTCAAGAACAGCCGCAACAACACCCAGGAAGTCATGCTCGGTTACTCCGACAGCAACAAGGACGGCGGCTATCTGACCGCTAACTGGGAGTTGTACAAGGCAGAGTTGGATCTGGTCGAGGTGTTCAACAAACACGATGTCGAGCTGCGCCTGTTCCACGGACGCGGCGGCACCGTCGGACGCGGCGGCGGCCCCAGCTACCAAGCCATCCTGGCGCAACCGCCGGGCAGTGTGAACGCGCAGATCCGCATCACCGAACAGGGCGAAGTCATCTCCAGCAAATACTCCGACCCGGAGATCGGCCGTCGCAATCTGGAGATCCTGGTGGCGGCGACCATGGAAGCCACACTGATGGACTATCCGCACAATGCGGACGGCAATCCCGAGTTCATGCGCATCATGGAAGCCATGAGCCTGGATGCCATCGCTGCCTATCGCAAGC
Source organism: Sideroxydans sp. (assembly GCA_013791855.1). Lineage (GTDB taxonomy): Bacteria > Pseudomonadota > Gammaproteobacteria > Burkholderiales > Gallionellaceae > Sideroxyarcus. Next base: position 142,575 of record VMTA01000018.1, on the reverse strand, counting down.
TGGTATACGAGACACCGGGTTTCACCGAGTTCTTCTTCGCCGCAACGCCTATCCGCGAGATCGCCGAACTCAACATCGGCAGCCGCCCGTCTTCACGCAAGGCGATGGCCCGCATCGAAGACCTGCGCGCCATCCCATGGGTGTTCAGCTGGGGTCTCACACGCATGCTATTGCCGGGCTGGTTCGGTTTCGGCAGCGCGGTCAAGAAGTTCGTCGAACGTGAAGGCCAAGACGGCTTGAATCAGCTGCGCGCGATGCACAAGGATTGGGCGTTCTTCAGCGGCCTGCTGTCCAACATGGACATGGTACTTTCCAAGACCGACATGGGTATCGCCTCGCGTTATGCGGAACTGGTGCCGGATGAAGCACTGCGCGAAAAGATTTTCGGCATGATCGAGCAGGAATGGCGAGACACGGTGGACATGCTGTTCAAGATCACCGGTGCCACGCACTTGCTGGAAGACAACCCGACCTTCGCGCGCAGCCTGACCACGCGCACGCCCTACATCGATCCGCTCAATCACCTGCAGGTATCACTGCTGCATCGCCACCGCAACGGCGACGACGACGAGAAGGTGAAGCGCGCCATCCACCTCACCATCAACGGCATCGCCGCCGGACTGCGCAACAGCGGTTAAAACAACAAAGCCCGCGGATCGCGGGCTTTGTTTTTACTGCTGGGCAAACGCGCTAGAACTTCGCTCGCCAGACCACAACCAATACCATCAAGATCAAAGCCATCAGACTCTGTTCGATCTGGTTGCGCGCCTGCGCGATCATGCGCCCGTTGATGAGTTTTTTCTCATGCTGCATCTCCTCATCGGCGGCTTCGAGCACCTCCATGAGCGGACGGTCTATCCCACGCACTTCCGAATCGGCCTTGCGCGGATCGTAACCGGACTGTGCATACGATTCCTTTTCCTTCTTGTACTGCAGATAGTTCTCCTGATGCGCATCGATGAAAGACTGCAGCTTCACATTGACCGCCCGGACATCGCTCTGCTTCAGACCCGCTTCTGCCGCCTCGGCGACCTTGCGATACTGTTGCTCATAGGCGCGCCAGTTCTTGTCCAGACTGGGACGGTCCGCGCTGCGCAACAACAGGTTCTTCCATTCCTGCACTTCCATCTTGTATTCCGCCTGCAAAGCGTGTGCCACTGCGAACGGATCCTCGGCGGCATTCAAACGTTTATCCAATTCATCGGTACTGGTCCATATCAAGTAGAACCACAAGAAGAATGCTGCCGTCAGGCCCAGCTTGGCCAGCGCCCCCCATGAGAATATCGAACGTCGGCGTGCCTCGAACTCTGTAGATACCATTTCAAATCCCTTTTGTTAGTTTTCGGCACATACGTCTTCACCGCGCGGATTGAGCCCGCAAACCCATAAAAGTTCCATGGGAGATATCGCGATATTGCTCCGGCAATCTGTCCGCTCAGCCAGCACGCATACGCCGGGCGTACACGAAACCCAACACTGCCATCATTAACAGGGAGACCGTTCCGAGCAGCCCGACCATGAGATTGCGGCTGCCCTGTGTCTGCGGCGCGCGTGCCAGTTGCAGCTTGGCATATTCCGAGATCGCCGATTTGACCTGAACGATGCGTGTTTGCAGGTTGCGATCCACGCCCAGCACCCGCTTGTCGACTCTGGAGCCGCTACCGGCCTCAGACGATCTCAACCCGGAATAGGCTTGCAGATATTCGCTCAACAGGGATTTGTGTTCCGCGATCAGCCCATCGATATCCGTCGTATCCATGCCGATATCCAGCATGTTGGTCCTGGCTTCCAGCAGAGCATGCTGCACCGCGATGCTGGCTTCCTTGAATCCCTGCTGATGCTGCGCATGCTGCACACTGTTGTGCATGCGCAGCAGCATGTCTTTCCATTCCTGCACCTGTCGCCCCAGACCAATGGCGGCATCGTCCAGATATTCTTCGATCTCAAGCAGTTGCACGCTGCGCTTGGCGGAAGAGACATCGACCTCAAGGAACAGCTGCGACAATTGATAACCACCCAGCACCGCCAGGCCCACTGCCAGGATGAAGAACTTCGCCAGCCCGCGCATCATTTGCCAACGGATGGCTGGAATGCGGGAAATCGACCCGTGGCACTCCCAGAACGGAACGCTGCCCATTTGCGCGAACCTTCCAGGATGGCTTGCTTGTCTTCTGAGCGAACCCCGAAGCGGTTGGGGAAATGCCCGTCCAGCCAACGCACGATGGGCATGAACTCCTGCCGCTCCCGCCCGCTCACCAGCTCGTCCAGTTCAAAGATACCCACCCCCTCCCCGGCCGATTGCAGATACACCTCGCTATCCGACAACGAGGTGAGGAAGGGCATCTTCAGTGAGGCAAGGAAACGCTCGAGGGCAGCATAGATCGAACTGCCGCGATTGCGCACACGGTTGGCGACGACTGCCATGCGCGCATTGCTGGTACGCGCGCCGCCCACCAGAAAAAGGTCCTTGATGAAGTCGGCCGTGGCACGGATGTCGATGGGGGATGGCGCGACCGGGATCACAATGAAGTTGGCCTTGCGCACCAGATCTTTGAGCAGCAGGCCACTGGCGCCTGCCGGCGCATCGACGATCAGCACTTCGGTATCCAGCGGCACCCAGCCCTGACGACTGGACAGGTGCGCATTGCCTTTGGCAGGCGCACCGTTGGCCGCATGGATGGCAGGCAGCGTCGCCGGACGGGCCTGCAGCCAATGCAGACTGGAACTCTGCGGATCGTAATCGATGATGGCAGTGCGAAAGTTCCTGCTGGCGTAATAAGCGGCCAGATTGGTCGTCAGTGTGGTCTTGCCCGAGCCGCCCTTTGAATTGATCACCAATATGGTCAGCAACTTACTCTCCCTGATCCTGCGCGTCGCCCAGCGACTTGACGCTGCTCCATTGGCGGCGGCTGATCGGCAGCCGCTCATCCAATCCATGCAGCTTCACCTGCCAGCCGCTCTCACCCTCTTCGCCGCCTTTCTCGAAACCGGCGATGGCGGACTTCGCCACCAGACAGCTGCGGTGTATACGCACGAAGCGCGCAGCATATTCCTTTTCCAAAGCGGTAAGCGATTCTTCGATCAGGTATTCATGCGTCGCGGTGCGCACCGTGACATATTTCATCTCGGCTCGCAGGTAGATCACGTCCTCGATCGGGATGAGGATGACCCTGCCGCGCTCGTGCGCCGACAGATGGGTACGCGCTTCCGGGATCAGCTCGCGCAACACTTCGGTACGCAGGGGCACTGCATCGCGCGCACGCGATATCGCCTCGAACAGGCGACCGAGGCGGATAGGTTTGAGCAGATAGTCGATGGCGCGCAGCTCGAATGCCTGGATGGCATAGGCATCATAGGCCGTGGTGAAGATGATGACAGGCGGGTGCTCCAGCTTGTTCAGGTGCAGCGCCAGCTCCAGCCCGTCCATCTGCGGCATGCGGATGTCCATCAACACCACTTCGGCAGGGGTCTCATTGAGCTTGTCCAGCGCCTCCTGCCCGTTGCCCGCCTCGCCCACCAACTGCAACTCGATCTGCGCACCGCAATCGAGCAGCAGGTCTTTCAGACGGCTGCGTGCTAGCGGCTCATCGTCCACGATGAATACGGTCAGCGGCAGGATCACGGTATCGTTCATGGCAGTTCGCGCAGCGGGATCACGATGTGCACATGATAACTGTCATCGTTGCGTTCCACACGGTACTCGGCTTCCACATCGAAAAGCAGCGACAGCCGCTCGCGGATGTTCGACAGTGCCAACCGATTGCCATCGGACTGCACCGTCCTGCCCGGCAGTGGATTGTTCACCGACAGATGCAACTGGCCGTTCTTTTCGTGGATATCGATATTGATGATGCCGCCTGCGGCCAGAGGTTCTATACCGTGATACACCGCATTCTCCAGCAGCGGCTGCAGCACCAGCGGCGGTATCAATGCCTGCTGCGGCATGTGCTCGGTCTGCCAGCGCACCTGTAAGCGCTCGCCCATGCGCAGTTGTTCCAGCGCCAGATAACGCTGCGCCAGTGCCACCTCATCCTTCAATGCGACCAGATCGTGCGCATCGCTCATCGCCATGCGGAACAGATCGGCCATGTCCTCCAACGCGGCTTCTGCGCGCTTGGGTTCCGCACGCACGATGGCCAACACCGCATTGATGCTATTGAACAGAAAATGGGGACGGATGCGCGCCTGCAGCGCCTGCAAACGGGCCTCCTGCAATGCCGGCGACATCGCCATGGCGCGCCAGCGGAAATAGGTCAGCAACACGAATGTGAGCAGTGCAGCCAGCAACATGCGCCGAAGATCGAGGAAGACCGCAGACTCGTTGGCCTCGGCGAACAATTCACCGCCGAGCTGCGAGAAGAACAGTGTGATGCATGCCGCCAACACCAGAATGCCGGCCACAGACCGCCAGTATGTGTAGCGCGGCAACACGTCATTCAGCGCATACAAGGCCAGCATCACACTCAGCAACACCGGCTGCAACAACGCCGAGTCCAGCAGCATGCGTTGCCACAGTTCGCCGACTGTAGAGACTTGGGCGACTGCGCAGACCAGCGCGAATGCGTTCGCCAGCAGCACGATGCGCAGCACCGTGCCCAGATTGCGGAAGTCCGGTAACAGTCGGTGTGGAATGTTTTGATTTATACTGCGCGTCCTCGGCATGGATCCCCCGTGAGTGCCGCTCATTCTGGACAAGACATGGCAACGATGCAAGACAATCAGACCTGGTCAGGACGCTTCAACGAACCGGTAGCAGAACTGGTGAAGCGCTATACCGCCTCCGTGGATTTCGATCAGCGTCTGGCGCTGGTCGATATACAGGGCTCTCTCGCCCATGCGCAGATGCTGGCCGAGAACAAGATCATCAGCGAGCAGGACCTGCAGGACATTCGCCGCGGTCTGGCGCAGATCGAGAACGAGGTCGTCGCCGGTGACTTCCTGTGGTCTCTCGATCTGGAAGATGTGCACCTCAACATTGAAAAGCGCCTCACCACCTTGGTCGGCGACGCCGGCAAGCGCCTGCACACAGGCCGCTCACGCAACGACCAGGTCGCCACCGACATCCGTCTCTATCTGCGCAGCGAGATCGACACCATCGTCGGTTTGCTGAAGAATCTGCAATCTGCGCTGCTCGATTTGGCGCAACACCACACGCATACCGTGATGCCCGGCTTCACGCATCTGCAAGTCGCGCAGCCGGTCAGCTTCGCTCATCACCTGCTGGCCTATTTCGAGATGTGCCAGCGCGATACGGAACGTTTCATCGATGCGCGTCGTCGCGTGAACCGCCTGCCCTTGGGCGCGGCCGCGCTGGCCGGCACCAGCTATCCGATCAAGCGCGAGCGCGTGGCTGAATTGCTGGGCTTCGAAGCCGTTTGCCAGAACTCTTTGGACGCCGTATCCGACCGCGACTTCGCCATCGAATTCACCGCCGCCGCCGCGCTGGTGATGACCCATCTGTCGCGTTTGTCGGAAGAGCTGATCCTGTGGATGAGCCCGCGTTTCGGCTTCATCGACATCGCCGACCGTTTCTGCACCGGCTCGTCCATCATGCCGCAGAAGAAGAACCCCGACGTGCCGGAACTGGTGCGCGGCAAGACCGGACGCGTGAACGGCCATCTGGTCGCCCTGCTGACTTTGATGAAAGGCCAGCCACTGGCTTACAACAAGGACAATCAGGAAGACAAAGAGCCGCTGTTCGACACAGTGGACACGCTCACCCAGACACTGCGCATCTACGCCGACATGATCGCCGGCATAACCGTCAAACCTGAAGCGATGCGCGCCGCAGCCTTGCAAGGCTATGCCACAGCCACCGATCTGGCGGATTATCTGGTGAAGAAGGGCTTGCCCTTCCGCGATGCGCACGAGGCCGTCGCGCTGGCGGTGCGTTATGCCGAGCGCAAGGGCTGCGATCTGGCCGACCTCAAGCTGGATGAACTGCTGCAGTTCTCGACTCTGATAGGCGACGACATCTATGCCGTGCTGACACTGGAAGGCTCACTCGCCGCACGCAATCACACCGGCGGCACGGCCCCGCAGCAAGTCGAAGCCGCCATCGCGCGCGCGCGCAAACTGCTCTCCTGATTTTGCCCGCGCGTATCGCGGGCAAAAAAAAACGGGCCACCTTGCGATGGCCCAGAATAGGAGGAGAGTATGAAAGATCGAGTTGATAACAACTCAAAGCTCACAACTCGGGGCGGATTGTAGGTAGCCACTGCCGCCTTGCCTATATGCCGTTTGGCCTATATATCGGCCTATATACCACCCCAAAAGAGCTATATACCCCCGGCGTACTGCCCGCCGCTGACGCGCTCTATCCCTGCCAAGTCCTTGTCTGACCGGACATTTTTGAAACCAGCCTTTAGCAGCAGTGCGCGCACCTGCTCGGCCTGGTCATAACCGTGCTCCAACATCAGCCAGCCGCCTGCCGCAAGGTGAGCACCTGCTTCGCTGATGATGCGACGGATGTCATGCAGACCATCCGAACCGGACGCCAAAGCAGTGGCCGGCTCGAAACGCAGATCACCCTGCGCCAGATGCCGGTCGTTTTCGGCGATATAGGGTGGATTGGAGACAATGAGGTCAAAACGCTGCCCCGCCAGTGCGGAGAACCAATCACTGGAAACGAAGCTGGTATTGCGAATCTGCAAACGTCTGGCGTTCTCCAGCGCCACCGACAACGCCGGTTCTGAAGCATCCACCGCCATCACCTCGGCATCGGGACGAGCGTGCGCGATAGCCAGCGCGATGGCTCCGCTGCCCGTGCCCAGATCGAGCACACGGCAGCCCGCAGACGAGATCCGCGCCAATGCCAATTCCACCAGCAGTTCGGTATCGGGTCGAGGGATCAAGGTGGCGGGTGTGACCTTGAAATTCAGACCGAAGAACTCCCGCTCGCCCAGGATGTATGCCAGCGGCTCGCCCTGCAAACGGCGCTGCAACGATGCTTGGTAGCGGGAAAGTTCTTGCTCGGTGAGCACTCGCTCGGGATGCGCCAGCAGGTAGGCGCGATTCACACCCAGCGCGGTCTGCAGCAAAACTTGCACCTCGCTGCGTGCCTCATCCTGCTCCAGCCCCAATGTCTGGCGTATCGCAGCGACATCCTGCGCCAACCGCTCGCGGATGCCAGGCATGCCGATCAGCCTTCCTGTCCCAGCGCGGCCAGCTGCTCGGCCTGATGCTCGGCCATCAGCGCATCGGTGAGTTCGGTGATATCGCCGTCCATGATCTGGTCCATCTTGTACAAGGTGAGGTTGATGCGATGGTCGGTGACGCGCCCCTGCGGGAAGTTGTAGGTGCGGATGCGCTCGGAACGGTCACCGCTGCCCACCAGCGATTTGCGTTCGGCGGCGATCTTGCTGTGCGCCGCCTGCTCTTCCTTGTCCTTGATGCGCGCGGCCAGCACGCGCATGGCCTGTGCCTTGTTCTGGTGTTGCGAGCGCCCGTCCTGGCATTCGACCACGGTGCCGGTCGGCAGGTGGGTGATGCGCACAGCGGAATCGGTCTTGTTGATGTGCTGGCCGCCCGCGCCCGAGGCGCGGAAGGTATCGATGCGCAGATCGGCGGGATTCAGTGCCACTTCGCCCACCTCGTCCGCCTCCGGCAGGATGGCGACCGTGCAGGCGGAAGTGTGGATGCGACCCTGAGTCTCGGTGGCAGGCACACGCTGCACACGATGAGCACCCGATTCGAATTTCAGAACGGAATACGCGCCCTGGCCGATGATGCGCGCGATGACTTCCTTGTAGCCGCCGACCTCGCCCGGACTTTCCGAGATGACCTCCACCTGCCAGCGGCGGCGCTCTGCAAAACGCAGATACATGCGGAACAGATCGCCCGCGAACAGCGCCGCCTCATCGCCGCCGGTACCGGCACGCACTTCGAGGAACACGTTGCGCTCGTCGTTTGGATCTTTCGGCAGCAACTGTTTCTGCAATTCGATCTCGAGCTGCGCCAGCTTCTCTTGTCCGGCCTTGATCTCTTCATCGGCGAATTCGCGCATAGCCGGATCGTCGGCCATCTCCTGCGCTGCAGCGATGTCGGCTTGGGCCGACTGGTATGCCTGAAACAGCTCGACCACCGGTTCGATCTCCACGCGCTCGCGATTGAGTTTGCGGAAAGCGTCCATATCACGCGTGGCTTCTTCGCTGCTTAGCAGGCGCGTGACCTCATCCAAACGCTCGGCGAGACGCGCGAGTTTGTCCGCGATACTGGGTTTCATTCCGGGGTGTGCAGGTGGTAGATGCGGTGGACGGCGTCGAGCAGTGTCTGTCGCTCGCTATCCTGTGCCTGATTCAGGCTCTGGGTCGGGGCGTGCAGGAATTTATTGGTGAGCGAAGCACTCAGGGCTTCCAGCACCTTCTCGGGTGCATCGCCCTTGGCCAGTTGCTTCAGCGCCTTGTCCATCTCGTGACGGCGCTGGCGTTCGGTATGGTCGCGCAAGGCGCGGATGGTGGGCACGACTTCGCGCGATTCCATCCAGTGGATGAATTCGTTGACGCCGGAATCGATGATGACTTCGGCCTCTTTCACCGCACCCTGACGCGCATCCTGCCCGTCGCGCACCACTTCAGCCAAGTCGTCCACGGTGTACAGGAACACATCGTCCAGTTCGGCCACTTCCGGCTCCACATCGCGCGGCACGGCCAGATCGACGATGAACAAAGGGCGGTGCTTGCGCTGTTTGAGTGCGCGCTCGACCAGCCCCTTGCCCAGGATTGGCAACTGGCTGGCGGTACAGGTGACGATGATGTCGTGGTGCGCCAGTTGTTCGGACAATTCGTTCAGGGTAACGGCATGGCCGTCTATCCGGCGGGCCAGCGTCTGGGCGCGATCCAGCGTGCGGTTGGCGACCGTTATCTTCTTGGGCTTGCGCGCGGCAAAGTGCACGGCGTTCAGCTCGATCATCTCGCCCGCGCCGATGAACAGCACACTCTGTTCCGAGATGCTGGGATAGATACGCTCCGCCAGTTTGACCGCGGCAGCGGCCATCGACACCAGATTGGCGCCGATCTCGGTCTGGGTGCGTACATCCTTGGCGACCGAGAAGGTGCGCTGAAATAACTTGTGCAGCAGGAAACCCATCGTGCCCGCCTGCTCGGCCTGACGCACCGCCTGCTTCATCTGACCGAGGATCTGCGGCTCGCCCAAAACCATGGAGTCCAGACCGCTGGCGACACGGAAAGCGTGCTTCACCGCCTGCTCCTGCGGAAGACGATAGATGTAGGGTTCGACATCGTTGGCCGGCAGCTTGTGATAGTCCGCCAGCCAGTTGACCGTTTGCGCAGGCGAACTGGTGCTGCAATAGATCTCGGTACGGTTACAGGTGGACAGGATGGTGGCTTCCTTGGCAGCGCCGTTGCCAACCAGATCGCGCAAAGCGTCCTCCATCGTCTCGACGTTGAACGAGAGTTGCTCGCGCACGTCTAGCGGGGCGGTCTGGTGATTAAGGCCGAAGCTGAATAACTGCATGGATGTCCGCTGTCCGGAGGTTCGGGGGCGGAATTATAGTGGTTGGAGCGGCTTTCTGCCAGCCGCCCCTACCTTTTGTGGACTTACTGGGCCGGCGTCAACTGCGCCAGTGCCGCTTCCGCGTCGGGGCGCAATGAACTATCCGGATATTGTTTGACGAAACCGGCGAACGCAGCCTTCGCATCATCCGTCTTGCCGGTATCGACCAGCTCGACAGCCTTGGTGAATGCGGTCAGCTCTTCTTCATCGATGGCCGCCTGCTCAGCCTCGCCCTTCCAGTAGACGTCATCCGCGTCCGCCAGCGAGCCGCGCACACCACCGGCAGCCGTCGTGGTGGTCAATTTCTTCTTCGGCGTCAGCAACTCGATCTTCTTGCGCAGGCGCTCCCACAGTGACAGTTCCTGATCTGCGGCAGACACTTGTATCGGCGTTGCCAATACGATACCCAGCAACACGAACAACGAAATCAATCTCTTCATGGCCATATCTCCTTGATTATGCTTGCGGGCATCGGACTCACAATGCGTTCAATAGTTCCAGCGCCAGCGCACGGTATTGTACCTGCACGTTCTTATCCAGCTTCTTGGCCTTGATGAAGGTGGCCTTGGCACTCTTGGTGTTGCCCAACCGCTTATAGGCGCGGGCAAGATTGACCAAGATATGCGCATCATTGGGGCTCAGCTTGGCAGCCGCGGCATAAGCTTTGACCGCATCCTGATACTTGTCGTCGATCATGTAAAGATTGCCGAGGTTGTTGTGCGCGGAGGCGTTCTTCGCATCCAGACTCAGCACCTTTTCAAAGTACTTCATCGCCTCCTTGCGATCACCGATCTTGGCCAGGATGATGCCGACCTGCAAGTGCGCATCCACATCGCCCGGCTTGTCCTTGATGATGTCCAGATAACGCCGTGTCTTGGTCTGCGAGCTGATCTTCAACACCGACAGTATGTCGCCCGGGAACTTCTTCTCGATGGCGGCGCGATTCAAACCACTCGCCTTCCAGTCCGAATCCGGCAGACTGGCCGGCTTGAAGGTGTCCCATGACGCATGCACATCCAGCACCGTCAAGCCGTCATCCTTGTATTTGTAGTAGGTCTCGCTGCCCTTCTCCCAGGCCCTGATGAAGGAATTACCGACCAGCGTGGTCTCCACAGGCACCCACAGCGTGCCCTCGTGGATCACATACAGATTGTTCATCGTATAGCCATCGCCTTCGGCCGGGATGCGTGTATCGAACATCATCAGCATGTGCCCCGGCACTTCCAGCACGCGCGTATTGATGCCCATGCTCTCCAACCCGGCGCTGTAGACCGCTACCAGGTCGTCGCAATCGCCCGATTTGCGCTCCAGCGTCTCGCGCGGGAACTGGATGTAGTCGACGGTATGCTCCTTGCCCGAGGTGAGCTGATAGGGATTACTCGGATCCTGGATATAGGTCAGACCGAACAGACCCAGCGCGTCGAACAGTGCCGCCGCCAGTTGCGCCTCATCCTTGGTCTCGCGGTACTCGCCCACGATACCGCGCGCCAGATTCAGCACCGGCGGGTCTTTCGGCGTGACGAAGGCGGCGAAGCGCCCGCGCTCGTCCCAGGTCAGGCGGTGTTTGTCGTACACGTTGACCGTGGCGTTATGGCTGTAAGTCACCTTCTTGCCGTTATCGAAGTAGCTGGCCTCGATCAGTGCCTGCACCGAGCTGTCTTCGGTCATGGTGAGGATGCTGTTGTTGAACACCGCCTTCAGCGGCAATTCCTCGCTCGATCCCGGCATCAACTTGAGGATCTTGTTCTCGGTCGAGAAATCCATGAAGTTCTTCAACAGGAAGCTGACCCGGATCTTCTCCATCTTCTTGTCCGTGTTGTTGGTCAGGCGGATGGTGCCGATACCGTCACGCTCGTACAGCTTGTAGGAGTTCGAGAACACGTTCTCCAGCTTGACCACTTCGATATCCAGCGGCGGACGGCTGAACACCAGCGTCGTCGCTTCCACCGGCAGCTTTTCCGATTCGGTCTGGTCGGTGCTCAGCACGCTGACATAGAAGGTGTATTTGGTTTCCGGCTGCAGGGCGTCCTTGGTGAACTCCGGCATGGTGACCTCGCCCACCTGCAGCATGGCATCGCCTTCCTGCTGATAGATGCGGTAGGCCGCGAAGTATTGCGGATCGACAGCTTCCCATTTCAGGTTCGCCTGCCAGGGTGTCATCTCGGCCGTGACCGCGCTCAAAGCGGGTGGTGTGAATTTCTCTGTCGTTGCGCTCGCAGCGGAGCTGCTCGCTCCCTCATAACCGAAATCGGAGACCGCCACCACGCGATAGAAGTAGCGCACATCCGCATCCAGCCCTGCATCGGTATAGGCATTTGTCTCGCTGGTGCCGACTTGCACATAGCCGGCGTTCTCGCTCTTGGAGCGATAGATGTGGAAGGCCTTGACGTAGAACGCCGCCGGCTTGTCCCAGCTCAGGTCCACCGCATGCACATGTCCGTGTGCGGTGAAATTGGCCGGTTGCTGCGGTTTGTACATCACCGACAGGGATTCGACACGCTTGCCTTCGCCATCCGCCACGAACAGCGTGCTACCGCCGCTGCTGGCCAGCGCCACCGGATCGCCCAGATTGGCCGTACCGGTCGCTTTGGTACCGAACACCCGCAACAGTTTGCCTTGGTGATCGAACGCCTTTACCTGATTGCCGTCCAGCACCAGCACTTCGTCGGCGGTGACCGCCATATCCAGCGGCTTGGCGAACAGACTGCCTTCCTTGGGTCTGGCGAATTCATGCGACAACTCGCCGCTGGGCTTGAACACCAGCACGCTGCTGCGACTGCCGTCCAGCACGAACAAGCGGTCCTGCGGGTCTATACCGATCGCCAACGGATTGCTGATATTGCCGCCCAGCTTGTCCACATACACGCCGTCGCCGCGGAACACCTGCACCGAGCGATGGCCGCGATCCGCCACAAACACCAGACCGCTGCTGGCGACCGCCACGGAAGCAGGATTGCTGAACTGTCCTGCGCCGCTGCCGCCGCTACCGAAAGTCGCCAGTTCCTTGCCCGCCTCATCCAGTTTCACACAGCGCTTCTTCTTTTTATCCAGCACCCAGAGACCGCCGCTCGCATCCACAGTGACCGCGGTCAACTCCATATCGGCGGGCCTGATCTCAGCCGCCACTTTGCCGTCCTTGAGCTTGAGCAATGCACTGCCATCCTTGCCCGGCTTGGTGATGGCATACACCGTCCCCTTGCCGTCACCGGCCAACTGCACCGCTTCGACCGGGATGCTGCCCTGCCATTTGACGGAAGAACGTCCGGCCGCCTTAGGCACCGGCTCCATGCGCGTACCCGCGATGGTCTGGAAATGATTGAGCAACGATTTGCCGGCATCGCCGATGTAGACCTGCTGACCTTTTTCTACCGCAAGGCCGGAGAGTTGCTTGGTCTGGGATTTCCCCTCGCCCTTGGAGCCGAACGAAAAAGCCGGCTTGCCGTCGAAGTCGAACTTGGACACCACCTGTTTACTTCCATCCGCGACGTAGACACCGTCTTCAGCCACTGCCAGCGCGACCGGCGAACCGACATCCTGGAAAGAGCTCAGATACAGACCGCTGGGGTCGTAGACCTTGATCTGACTCTCATCGCTATCCATCACATAGATGCGGCCAACCTCATCCAGCGCGATATCCGCGGCCTTCTTCAACGGCCACGGCAATTCCCTGCCGCTCTCGTCTTTACCCTTCGCATGCAGGTCCAGCGTATGGATGAACACGCCGTTCACACCGAACATCTGGATGCGTTTATTGCCGGTGTCCGCCACATAGACCACGCCTTCGTGCACCGCGATACCACGTGGGCCGTCCAGCGCCTGATCGTCACCGCCGAAGAAGCCGCCCGCCTTAGCGCCAAAACGCCCCTTGTACTTGCCGCCGGGCAAGGTATACATCACTACCTGGTCGGTATCGCTATCCACCACATACAAGGTGTCCTTGGTGACTGCGGCACCTTCCGGGCGCTTCAGCAGCTCCACTTCGCCGGACTTGGCCGCTAGCGTAAAGGCGACTTTCCCGCCCGCATCCATCGCCACGACCTCACCGCCTTTACGCGCAACGAACAGCAGGCCGCCGCCGGTTGCCAGCAACTTTTCCAGCTTGTCAGCAGCGATCTCGCGCTTGAAATCGGCCTTGATGAAGCCGTTGGCAAGTCCGTTGCCGTTCAGCCCCGCATGGGCGCTAAGGGAAATGAGTCCTATCAGGGATGCAATCAGCAAGTTACGCATGTATCCACCTATCCAAATTCTGTTGATGTGATCCGCGACACTGACGGTCGCGTTATTTTTCTGCCCGGTTGAAAACGCCGTCCCAGTCTTCTGCCGGGGGATTGGCTGCAAAGTAGGTGCAACGTTCGACGTATAACTGGCTTGGCCTGTCTTCCGGTCTTTCTTCCAGTACGGCCGCGAATTCGGACTGCGCCGCAGCCCAATCACGCTGCCTGTAGTGCGCCAGCCCCGCATGGAAGCGTGCCATTTGGCCGCTGCTCAAAGCATCCGGGCCGACCTGAGGCTCATAAATTGTAACGGGTAATTGCTTGCCGACCACCCGAATCTTGTCCATTTCCCGATACGGACAGACATCCGGCGCCAGCTGACGGGTCTGTTCGCCCACCAGATAGGTGATGCCGTAGTATTTCGCAGTGCCTTCCAGACGCGAGGCCAGATTCACCGTATCACCGATCACGGTGTACTCCATCTTCTTGCCCGCAAAACCGACATTGCCGGCCACCACCTCGCCGGAATGCAAGCCGCCGCGTATCGAGAACGGCACCACACCTTCCGCCTCCCATTTGCTGCGCAACTGCCCCATGCGCGTCGCCATGGCCGCCACACATTCCACCGCCAGCCGCGCATGGTCGGGCTGCGCCAGCGGCGCACCCCAGTAAGCCATCACCGCATCGCCGATGAACTTGTCTATGGTGCCATCGTGCCGCTCGATGATCTTCACCATCTCCCCCAGATATTCGTTCAGTCGCGCCACCACCACTTGCGGCGGATGCGATTCGCTGAAGGAGGTGAAGCCTTTGATGTCGGTGAACAGCACCGTCACATCCTTGGTGTCGCCGCCGATCTTGGCTGCGTCGGGGTCCTTCTCCAGTCGCGCCACCAGCTTGGGTGACAGATAGCTGGAGAACATGGAACGCATCTCGCGCGCACTGCGCTCCAGCACCAGATAGCGGAAGCTGCCGCCCGTCAGCAGCGCCAGGATCGCCGACAAGGTCGGATAGATGATATTGATCCAGTGCCCGGCCGCGAACATGTCATAGGCGAACCAGATATAGGCGGACAGCATCAGCACCGTGGCCGGGATAGCACCGTACAGGCGCAGGCGTGTGGTGAGGAAATAGGCCAGCGTGCCCAGCAGCACGATGAACATCATGTCCATCAGCGCCTCCAGCCCGCCCTGGCGGATGAAGCGGTCGCTGATGATGTTGTCGGCCACGGTGGCGTGGATCTCCACCCCCGGCGTATTGCCGTGGAAAGGCGTGACGCGCATGTCATACACCCCCAGCGCAGTGGCACCGATGAACAGCACCTTGCCCTTCAGCGCCTCGGCCGGCACCCGCCCGTGCACCACGTCGGTGAAGGAGTAGCGCGGATAACCGCCCGGCGGGCCGGTGTAGTTGATCCACATCGCATATTGTTCGTCTACCGGGATATGGCGCTCGCCCACCACCACATCGAAAGCTTCGGCCGAATATTCCTTTTCCCCCAGCGCGATCATCGCCGCCGTCATGCCCAGCGAAGGATGCAATTTACCGTCCGCCTCGATCAACAGCGGCACGCGCCGGTTCACGCCGTCCTCGTCCGGGAACAGATTGATCTGGCCTGATGAGACCGCCGCCCGCTCGAACTCCGGCAGCGAGCGCGTGACACCTTTCACCTGCCCGTCCGGGCCGTACTCGAACAGTTGCGCCAGTGTGACGTTGCCCGACTTCTGCATCGCCGCCGAGAACGCCTGGTCGTTCACCATATCCTCGCGCTCGGGGAAGAAGGCATCGAACATCACCGCCTTCGCCTGCGCCGCTTTCAGCCGCTCCAGCAAACGCGCGTACTGGCTGCGCGTCCAGGGGTAGCGTCCTAGTTCGGCGATGCTCTTGTCATCGATGGCGATGATGGCGATGGAAGGTTCCAGCGGGATGGCACCGCGCATCTCACGGAAGCGCAGATCGTAGGTGCGTGCCTCGAACGCCTCCAGAAAGGGGTTCTGCGAGTAATACAGGGTCAGCACGAACAACACGGATAGCGCCGACAGCAGCACGGAAAAACCGCGGCTGTTCAAACGCTTGGACAGGTCTTGCAGCAACTGCGGAACGATCATGCGCGAACCCTCTGGAATGTAGGCGACGACGAAACGGGGCTCATTGTAACCGCCTTGCGCAGATGGGAAAGCCGTCATCTGCCCGTAACACTGCGGCGCTAACCTGCGCGCCCGAAACCAGAGATTAGAGGTGCGCCATGTTCACCGTCCTGCCGCCTGCCCAGCAACACGCTTATGCGCGCGCGCCGCGCGCGCAATTCATGGCCAACCTGCTGCAGGCCGAAGAACACAAGGAACAAGTCATGACACCGCTGGAAGAGATACTTGCCGAACGCAGCCTGAGCGCATTGTTCCAGCCCATCATCGACCTCAAGCGCGGCGAATTCCTCGGCTATGAAGGCTTGATCCGCGGTCCCGCCAACAGCCCATTACACTCGCCGGTCAATCTGTTCGCGACCGCCGAACGCGAAGGCCTGGCGCTGGAAGTCGAGATGCTCGCGCGTCACACCGTACTCGAAGCTTTCGCCCGACTAGACCTGCCCGGCCAGTTGTTCCTCAACGTCAGTCCGCAGACGCTGACCCAGCCCAGCTTCCGCAACGGCCAGACGCTGGCCTTTCTGGAGCAACTGGATATCGACCCGTCGCGCGTGGTGATCGAGATCACCGAGAACCAGCCCACCTTCGACTTCGAAGCCATGCGCAGCGCGCTGCTGCATTACCGGGGTATGGGCTTCAAGATCGCCATCGACGATCTGGGCGAAGGGTTCTCCAGCCTGCGCCTGTGGTCCGAACTGCGCCCCGAATACATCAAGATCGACATGCATTTCGTGCAGGGCGTGGACCGCGACCCGATCAAATTGCAGTTCCTCAAATCCATCCAGAGCATCGCCGAGAGCTGCGGTACACACGTAATCGCCGAAGGTGTGGAGACCGAGGCCGAATTGAAAGTGGTGAAGGAACTCGGCATCGCGCTCGGCCAGGGATACTTCATCGCCCGCCCCAGCCCCACGCCGCCGCTGTTCGCCTCCACCGAGACCGGCCGCATCCTCAACGCTTCGAGCATCTCCATCTTCCCGGATGCCTCGTGCCCAGCCTGCCCGCCCAACGCGCAGACCACGGCTCAAAAGCTGCTGACCTACATCGAGCCGGTGCACCCGAACACGCTGATCGAAAACATATTCGACCGCTTCAACGCCGATCCTGCGCTGCGCGCCATCCCGGTGGTCAACAACGGCACGCCGGTCGGGCTCATCAGCCGCTACAGCTTCATCGACCGTTTCGCCAAACCCTACCAGCGCGAATTGCACGGTCGCAAATCTTGCATGGAACTGATCCAGAATCCGCCGCTGCTGGTGGAGAAGAACATGCCGGTGCAGGAGCTCAGCCACTTCCTGGCCGAATCGGAAGACCGCCATTTCGCCGAGGGCTTCATCATCACCGAGCGCGGCCGCTACATCGGCGTCGCCTCGGGCCAGGCGCTGTTGCGCGAGCTCACGCAGATGCAGTTGGAAGCCGCTCGCTATGCCAACCCGCTCACCCTGCTGCCCGGCAACGTGCCGATAAACGAACACATCGGCCGCCTGCTGCAGGCGAACACCCCGTTCGTCGCCTGCTATTGCGACCTTGATCACTTCAAACCATTCAACGACACCTACGGCTACCGCAAGGGCGACGAGATGATCCAGCTCACCGGCCGCGTGCTGAGCTGGACATGCGACCCCAAGCTCGACTTCCTCGGCCACATCGGCGGAGACGATTTCATCCTGCTGATGCAAAGCCGCGACTGGCAATCACGCTGCGAACAAGCGTTGCGCTCGTTCGAGCAGGCCGCCTCGCTGATGTTCCGCGAAGAACATATCGCCGCCGGCGGTTACACCAGCGAAGGGCGCGACGGCACGGTGAAGTTCCACCCCCTCAGCAGCCTGTCCATCGGCGCGATCAGGATAGAGGCCGGCCAATTCTCGTCACACCACGAAGTCTCCGCCGCCATGACCGATGCCAAGAAGATGGCGAAGAAGATTCCGGGCAACAGCCTCTTTGTAGAACAGCGCGACTACGATCCATCCTACGCAAAGGAAACGATATGAAGCGAAGCACTCGCCAGGCATCCATCCACCATGCAGATGGCCGCATCAGCATCCCCGGCCTGCTGATGTCCAAAGGCTTCAACGCCACGCTCACCTTCTTCTGCACCCTGTGCATCTTCTCGCTGGACTGAGCACGCATGCTGCAAAGATCCATCGCCCTGTTCCGGGCGCTCCGCCTCGCGTTGCACATAGCCTACGGCCTGCTCATGGCCTTGATCTATCCACGACTTCCTGCAGGCATGCGCCGCACCATCCTGCAGAACTGGTCTGCCGATCTGCTCAACATCTTCAACGTCAAGCTGCAAGCCGTAGATCTGGGCGCATTGCGCAACGGCCTCATCGTCAGCAACCACATCTCCTGGCTGGACGTGTTCGTATTGAACAGTGTGGTACCGATGCGCTTCGTCGCCAAATCCGAAGTGCGGCGCTGGCCGGCCATCGGCTGGCTGTGCGCGCGCGCCAACACGCTGTTCATCGAGCGCGGCAACGCACGCGCCGCTGCCCGTATCAATAAACAACTGGGCGACTTGATGCAGCAAGGCGAATGCCTCGCCGTCTTCCCGGAAGGCACCAGCACCGACGGGGCACAGGTCGCGCACTTCCACGCCTTTCTATTGCAACCGGCCATCGACGCAAGCGTAGCGCTGCATCCCATCGCCATCCGCTATCAGGACGAAAGCGGTGCACGCAGCACCGCCGCCGCCTACTTCGACAACATCTCCTTCGGCGCTTCGATGTGGACGCTGCTCAACACACCCAGGCTGCATGTGCGCTTGATACCCACTCCCACGCTGCACGCTGCCGATTTCGAGCGCCGCGAACTGGCCCGGCGTGCGCATGAATCGATCAGTGCCGCGCTGCAACAAGCCGAGTCACACAAGCTTCATATTGCGTTAACCGACACGCAACATTCAGACACTAATCTGCTCCCATCGACAACTTAGGAGCAAGACGATGTTGGATCTGATCCGTCAGCAGCAGAAACAGGAAACTACGCGCCGCCTCACTTTCAACATGGCACGCTCGGTGGCCGAGATCGCCGAAGCACAGCGCATCCGCTTCAAGGTATTCGGCGAAGAGATGGGCGCCAACCTGCCCAGCGCCGAACTCGGTCTGGACATCGACCGATTCGACGAATATTGCGACCACCTGCTGGTGCGCGACCACGGCAACGACAAAGTCGTCGGCACCTACCGCATCCTGCCGCCCGAGCAGGCCGTCAATGCCGGCGGTTATTACTCCGAGACCGAGTTCGACCTGTCGCGTCTGCAGAACCTGCGCGACCGCATGGTGGAAGTGGGCCGCTCCTGCGTGCACCCCGACTATCGCGACGGCGCCACCATCACCCAGCTGTGGAGCGGCCTGGCCGACTACATCGGCAAACACAACCACGAATACCTGATCGGCTGCGCCAGCATCAGCATGGCCGACGGCGGCCACTACGCCGCCAGCGTGTACAACAAGGTGCACAAGCTGCACGCCGCACCGTCCGAATACACCGTGTTCCCGCACTGCCGCCTGCCGCTGGAATCGCTGCAACAGGATCTGGAAGTCACCATCCCGCCGCTGATCAAAGGTTATCTGCGCCTCGGTGCCTACATCGCCGGCGAACCGGCATGGGACCCCGACTTCAACTGTGCCGACCTGTTGATCCTGATGCCGGTGTCGCGCATGAACGCGCGCTATGCCAAGCACTTCCTCAGAAAGGCGGCATAAGCACGCTGCATGTTCTCTCCTCCCTTGCGCGCACGCTGTCTGGTGCGCGTTCTTTTTTGTGTATAGTTTCGAACCCAATCGGGCCCAATATGACAACGCTTCAGGAGCAAACTTTGCAAAGTCCCCACAAAGGAAAGACCGGTCTCGTACGCCTGTGGAACGCCTTCGGCTACTCCATCGCAGGTTTCCGCGCCGCCTACAAACATGAAGACGCCTTCCGCCAGGAAGTGTGGCTAGCCATCGTGCTCGTCCCGCTCGCGCTTTGGCTGCCGGTGACGATGATCGCCAAGGCACTGATGATAGGCAGCGTGCTGCTGGTCATCATCGTCGAACTCATCAACTCCGCCATCGAAGCCACCGTGGATCGCATATCGCTGGAGAACCACGACCTCGCCAAACGCGCAAAAGACATCGGCAGCTCTGCCGTGCTGGTGAGCCTGCTCAATGTCTGCGTGGTGTGGGGTCTGGTGTTGCTGACAAAATAAAAAAGAACCCTCAGGAGGAAATCTCAAATGGCAAAGATCAGCAGCCCGGAATACGAAGCTAAAGCACGCGCACTCAGCGAAGAAGAAGCCGAACGCCTGCTCTCACGCATGAGCGGCAAATTACCCAAACGCCTGCACAAGGAAAAACTCACCCGCGAAGAAGCGCTCGCCATCCAGCTTGAAGTGGAAGACGAACAACTGCAGGAATGGCGCAAGAACATGAAAGCCCTGAACACCCATATCGAGGAAACGGGCAAGTTCAAGGCCATGGCAGACAAGAAGTCCAAAAAGTAAGTACATTTCCCCGCAAAAGCACAGCGGTCGTTGCGCGAGCAGCGGCCGCTGTTCACTTTGGGTGCCGGATTCCTGCTCAAAGCCCGTTCCTGCCGCATCGAGTGGAACCTCAACAGTCCTTGAAGGAACTTGGTAAAATCGCGCGCCTTGCAGGAGGCTTCATTGGAAAATCCATACAACATTCTTGGCGTCTCGCCGACCGCTTCGACAGAAGACATCAAGAAGGCATACCGCGCACTTGCCATGCGCCATCACCCGGACCGCAACCCAGACGCCAGCGCTGAACGCAGATTCGACGCGATCAAGAAGGCGTACGAGCTGCTGTCCGACCCGCAGAAGCGCGCGGAGTACAACTACAGCCAGAACAATCGCATCGTCATCGACCCCGCGCAGGAAGCACAGAACCTGTGGGGCGCCCTATTCACCCGTTGCGGCATCGAACAGCCGCGCAGCGACCGTTAAACATCTTAAGAAGACCACCATGAAAAGTATCCATCCAGAATTCCACTACCAGACCCGCGAACTCGGCTACCAGATCAGCGACACACTGGGCGAGCCGCCCGACCGCAAGCGCTACGAGCGTGTCATCGCCTCCCTGATCGGCGAGTACGCCAATGGCACGGTGATCGACGATGTGAACATGTTGAGCTTCGCGCTGGTCGACCATCTGGTGTTCGGCAACACAGCGGGGCTGCTAGCCGAAGCGAAAAACTATGAAGAAGGCGATGCCGCCAAGGTGATGCAGATGGTGTCTTGCGCCAATTCCTCATCGAGCGATGCGCTGGCCGCCGTGTTCGCAGCCGATCCGGAACTGGCGCGCAAGGCGATCATCACCGCCTACCTGTTCAAGCATCCGAAAGGCTGGAAGGACGAAGATCATTCGCTCGACGCCCTGCAGGAAGAGGAAGACAAAGAGAACGACATGGAAGATGACGACGAGCAGGGCACGCACGGCGAGAACATCGAACACCTGTTCGACACACGCGGAGACGGTAATGACTGACAGATCCCAGCTTCCAGCGATCAGCCTGCAAGTCACCGAACTGGTGCTGGCCGGCTCGCCCGAGCATGCAGAAGAAGCCATCAACGAAACCGCCGAGAAGTTCGGCGACCTCGCCGTGGTCGAAGTGCTCAACGCGCTGGAAGCGCATGTCGCCTCGCTGCACCTGTCGTCCTTCGACGGCGGCAAGCTATCGCTGGCGACCATGCTCATCTCGCCCAAAGCCTGGGCCGAGAGTCTCGCCTACTTCGCCGCCACCTGGGATGAAGACTGGATCGAAGACGAACCGGAAGTGCTCACCGAATCGCTGTTCGCGCACATCCACGGCATGCTGTACGCCACCGAAGACGAAGACCGTCGTGCCGAGCTGCTCAACGCGGCACTCGCCACCGACTGGGGAACGACCGCCTTTGCCGTGATGTTCTCCACCGCCATCGACGAGATCATCGAGATCGCCAACGACATCCAGAATCTCGGTGCCCCGCGCAGTGGCAGCACCACCTCCGACCATGATGTGATCCCGCTGGCGTTGGAGATCATCCGCAACGACCAGGAAGCGTGGGACAACATCCTGTTCGAGATCTTCCCCGACTGGCGCCCCGGCGAGAACGAATTGCACCCCAGCCCGGACGAAGAGAGCGACGAAGATCCAGAAGAAGACGAAGAGTCGCGCGAAAGCCAGTTCGCCATGGGCCGCAGCACCAAGGAACTGTTGCTGCGCCTGCGCAAACAAGTGCCGAGCAAAGCCACCACGCCAGCTAAACCGGGCGCACGTCCGAGTCTGGGCGAGGACATCTTCTCCTGATGAACATCACCAGCTACACCGCCCGCACGCCCCAGCTTGTGCAAGCACTGGAAGCGCTCGGCCAGCGCGCGGACAATCAGCAAGCAGCCAGCATCCTGTTCGACGAACTGTGCGGTATCAACGTGCTGGTCGCGAAGAAGTTCACCAACGACCGCACCGCGGAAGGCATCCACGAAGCGTTCCATCTCACGGTGGGTTGCATCTCGCTGGCGATCAGTCAGGCGGACATCGCCGACACCGGCGAGGCCAAACTCTCCTTCCTGCTGCAACACGGCGCTGAATACGTGTTCCAGATGGGCTTCCGCCACATGAAGGAACTGTCCGCCCTGCCCTACACCGCCTACGTCTCCGATTTCGACAACGATCCCTTCGTGCAGCAACGCAACCTGAAAGCGATCTTCATGGAGATATGCAGCGCCGATCCGGCATCGAGCTGGTCGGGCGATGCCGTCTTTCAGAACGAGCTGGCGGACCGGAAACGCAACCAGCAATACATCGACTGCGGCAAATGGCTGCGCAAGCACAACGCCGGCGGCGTGGTGCGCGACTCCGAGATGGATGCCAGTGCCGCGATGACCGTGGCCGTACTGTTCGCACTGTACGGCGATGGACGCATCGTCGCGCGCACCGCACAACGGCCACTTGAGAACCTCATCGCCCACATCCGCGACACCAAGCCCGATGTCGATGCCAGCTGGAACACCTTCCTGAAAAAGATCCCGCCCGAATTCCAGCCCCTGCTGCGCGAGCGCATGGAGCAACTGCGCGACACCATCGTCAAGAAACTGTACGGCAAGACCAAGGCCAAGACCCTGCTCACCACCCTGCAAGACCAATACATCGGCAGCGAGCAGGACATCGACTACGCCTGACACGGCGCGCCGCTGTTCAACTCGCACAACACACCTAATGGAAGCAAGCGCCCTCATGTCCGCACAGGAACCCACCCCCGCCCAACCCGCACTCTCCGAGCAGGAGATGGAAGCGCTCGACAACTTCCTGATGTCCGACGCCACCAGCAGCGAAGTGATGATGCTCGACCAACTGGACGGCTTCTTCACCGCCCTCGCTTCCGGCCCATCACTGCCTGAGCAGGACGCATGGATGCCGCGCGTGTGGGGACCCAGCGCAAGCGACGCACCCAAGTTCTCCAACGACGCGCAGCAAGAAACGATCACCGACCTGCTGACGCGCCACCTGAACGCCACCGTGTGGAGCATGAATCAGGAACTGGAAAGCTTCGAGCCCATCTTCGACCTGAACGTCTACGAAGGCGACGAGCACGAATACATGGACGGCGAGAACTGGGCACACGGCTACATGACCGGCATCGCCCTGCAGCGCAACAACTGGAAGAAGTTGCTCGAAGCCCGACACGCCGCCGAAGTATTGCGCCCCCTCTACCTGCTCGGCTCGCCGGACATCACCGAGGAAGAAGAAGCACTGATAGAAACGCCCGCCCAACGCGAAGCGCTATCGAAGACCATCCCCGCCAGCGTCGCCGCGATCTACAAGTACTGGGCACCGCAACGTCGCGCAGCGGATAACGCCAATGGCGATGCTGAAGACATGCCCAAGAACATCAGCCGCAATGCACCCTGCCCCTGTGGCAGCGGCAGGAAATTCAAGAAGTGTTGCGGGGCGGGTAAGAACGAGGCCTGACCTATGTGTACTGTTGCGCCGCGTATCTTTGGACACACCTTCAGCGCAACAGCCGTTTGTATTTGCGAACTGCAATCACGGAGTCAACCATGAGTAGCCACAAGACCACTGCGACCCTGTCGCTGACCGTTGGGGCCGCATTGCTCGCCGGGGCTGCATACATGTATGTGGACACGCGCGAGTTGATCTCCAGCGCAGTGAAGGTTCCCGGCACCGTGGTGGATTTCGAGCGACGTTCGTCGAAGGGCGGCAGCACAGACTATCCCGTGATCGAATTCGTCACCGCCTCGGGTGAGATCCACCGCTTCACCACATCCGGCGCCGGCGACTTCGCTAAGGGGGAATCGGTGCAGGTGCTTTACTACGACAGCGACCCGGCCAATGCGCGGGTCAATGTATTCATCGAGCTGTGGCTGGGCAGTCTTGCGCTGGGCGCTTTCGGGCTGTTGTGCGTGGGCGTCGGCATCGGCACCCTGCTATACGAGAGATCACGCAGGCATTCCGGCATCGCTAGCAAGTAAGGGATAGGAAGGGGTCGTGCGCAGCCAAGGCAGTTGAGTCAGCAGATCAAGTCTGCAGCGACTCATTCGAGCGGATAACTGAAGCCGAGGCTGTAGATGATGTTGCCGGAGAAGGTGGAGCTGTAATAACGCCGCGCGGAAAGCGTGATGCCGATCACCCGTGTGTACCAGGCGATTCCGATCTCCGGATACAGCACGGCACTGAACTCATGCTTCATATACATCTCGCCCGGCTCGTCTATCTGCCCGTTGCGGTCGTTGTCTAGCTTGTCTGTCGAGGCATCCACCTCATGGCTGGCCATGCCGACCAGCACCCCAAGCCCCACGAACGGCGAAATATGTTCCCCGACCTGCAAGCGCGCCGAGCTGGTCACGCCCTTGTATTCGAACCGCTCATCCGCGAAATACGAAGCGCCCACGCGCACCCCGCTGAACCAGCTCGGACAAGCACTGTAAACCGCATCCAGCCCCACGATCCGTAGATCCTTCTCCGCCCAGAAGGCGCCTTCGAATTGTGGTTTGCATGGGGCAGCGTGGCTAACAGCAGGCCAGAAGGTCAGCATGGCCAATAACAATGCAGATCGGATGCCGAACATGGTATGCCTAAAAAAGTCGAAGCGATGGGTTTGGCTCCTGCCACTTTGCAGGGCGGGAAGTTAATTCGGTGCTGATCCGTTTAGTTGAGCCCGGTTTAGAAAAATGCCACGCTGCAAACTGTCCGCGTTGAACGCCTTGTTAGGCCTTGCCTTTAGGCTCACCAATTTCAGCTGTTTTTTCTTCAATTTTCGATGCCTCAATTGCGTCTAGCCTAGAGGTTAAATATTTCAATAGCTCATATTTTGTAAGTACGGAGTCAGATCCAGTTTCTTGCTTTTCATAGATTACATCTTCAGCGTATCTGATTAGAGCTTGTAATTGAATTGCTCTCCGCTGTGCTGCTAAGTGCTGAATCTCAGGCTTATAGTGCTGGCGCACTAGTGAAGAAAATAGAACCAAAAGACCAAGAGCTCCAACAATATCCTGAGTGAGGGATTCCCTAAGGAAAGATGAGGCTAGCAGTCCGCCAATAATGAATTGGGTGAAGGTTAGCAGTGCTCCTGCATAGCGATGTGCATTAGATCGCTTTCTTTCCACAATGATCGTTTCTTTTATCTCCTGAATGCGCAGTTGAAGCTGATCGCCATTGTGTGATGCGCTTTTCGGTGTATTCATCCTGCCAAGATGCGCAGACATTGCAGCAGAGGCAAGCGTTGCAACAGCTGCGGCTAAAGATCCTATTAACTCTATACTCATGGCATTTTCTCTTTTAGGGACCTAACGTAGAGCTAACGGCGCTACGCGGCTTTATCGCGCAGCGTCCAGCGACCAAAGGGAGCGAGGTTGAGCGCCATGTTAGATTTGGTCATTTTGATGGCGACACGGTGAAGCCTTCCGCTTTTAACACTGTAACGCTCGTACTTTCACGATCAGGCTTGAGATACAGAGCGTCCGGTGTTCGCAAGACCAGCCACTGCCTAACCGCTTTATGGCCATCTTTCGGCGCGAAAATTTGTACTGGTTCATTTATCTCAACCATCATTCCCCCCACTTTCATTTGTGCAAGGGCGCTGGCAGTTAATTCGGTGGTCGGGCCAGGAGCCAATATTGGAAAAAAGACCAGCAGAGCGGCAATGACTAGCGGTGCATACCAGAATCGTGCCTTGCCAGAAACGCCACTTGAAAGCCAAAAATACAGATAGCCTGCGATGGCAAGCGTTATGGCGAGCATACCGCCAACGAGTAACCATCGGGATGTGACGTACGCGAGGAGAAGAAAGTAGGTAACAAATAGGCCATTTAACAATGCAATAATACCAAGCATCAATTTGTCGGCCTTGGCTGCAAACAATACTGCGGCACCAAAAAAGCCAAAAGACAACACCAAGAAATTTACGAAAATATTTCCCGCCAATACACCAAATGCATGTGAGTCGCGGGTGAAGAGCTCGTATGCAAAAAATCCCTCAGTTCTCATGTAGATGATCATAAACAGCGATGGCAACGCTGCGACCGTCGCGGCCAGAATTGCTGATGCCCCTAAGTATTTGATCAGCGGCTCTGCGTTGCTGGATATAGACGAAAGATGTTCGTTTATGGAACTGATGATGGCCGTCTTAAAGACCACGATGATCATTAGTGCGATGAGTGCGAGTTCCAAAATTACCTCCAATAATCTAACGCAACACACTGGGGTCAGGTCTTGCAATACAACATTCACTTTTTGCATGCGTCAATGCAAGACCTACCCCCGAGACCTCTCGTTTTTTTGCGCAGGTCCGGTGGAATGAGTGGTTATCCATCCCTGCGAAGCAATTGCTGTTACTTCGAAGCATCACTTTTCTTGGCCTCCAGCAAGTGCGCAACTTCATAGAAGTACTTTTTTGAATTGATATGCTTCGATTCCGTCCCAAGTGGCACTGGAAGCTTTTGTATGGCATCTATAAATGTCTTTTCAGGGTGTTTTGTTTTGTTATGAAAGAAACGCCCGGCCCAAGAGACTGTGTAGAGGTCGATGGCCCGTCCATCCTTCATTGGAACTGGATACTGGATGACAAACATTGGGTCTACTAGAAAAGACTTAGCCTCGTAAAAGAGTAACTCAAGCACACTGTTTGTTCGTGGGGTCGATGCCAGTCCAAACCAATCGGATTTTTCATACCACGAAGCTGCATCGATAAGCGCTTCCCCCATAACGGTATTGGAGGCAGCATCATCAATATAGGTACCAATGCTAAATGCGCCACGAAACACTATACCTTCCTCCATCGAATGGAAGAGGTAGTTCTGCATGAGCATCAGCATTGCGTATATTTGGGCGGCACGATACTTCGTCACCCTAAGTTCACATACGACAACAAGAGTGTCACCGAATGTAAAAGTTACGGGCTTCGGTGGTGGTATGGCTCGGTTAGCACTCTTTAATGAACTGGCCTGATGAGCAAGCATCGAGTTCAGTCTCGAACGCGCTTGAAGGAATCTCTTTATCTTGTCCTCGGAGTATTGCCGCGCACCGAGCGCGTCCATAAGGATCACGATTCCATATTTCTTTCGAAGGCTGGGCATGGCTGGCTACCGATAGCTAACGTTATAGGTAAGGGGCGCTGCGCGGAGCTTTATCGCGCAGCGTCCAGCGACCGGAGGGAGCGGCCTTGACCGTAGTGTTGGGCAACTTAGCCGAGGAGACCAATGGCACCCCCAGCAACAGCCGAAACCAATGGGTGCTCCAGAAATTTTCGGAGCAATGTCTTTGCTTCTTCTTTCTGCTGAGGCGAAGCATCGGACTTCTCGATTGCGTTGAGAAGTATGGATACACCGGCTTGGATTTCCTGAGTATTACCGTGCCCCACCTGGAAGTTGGAAGAACCATTGATATTGATGGTCTGACGTTGATCGATATTCATAGCGATTGGTGGTTTCACAGCGCCTTCCATGACATCAACGCCTTCAGCCGTGATAGAAGCCAGCCCGCCGAGATGGAGATTAAGCATTTGGAATTTAATTAGGCCGTGCTCAGCTAGCTGCCGGGCAATACGTATGCGCTCGCTTTGCTCAGGGCTCTGCATAGCGCCAAGGCCAATCTGCACATGATCTTCTGCGCGCTGGTCGTAGATTTCCTTTAACAGTTCATAACGAAGGTCTTGGTCTCGCACGGGATTACTCCTTAGTTGCCCAACGTGATTTAGACGGCGCAGCCGTCAAAGCAAAATGCCGCCTAATTCCTCTCAAATTCACACCAAGGTTAAATATATCAACGCTTTGGATAATTACAGTTTGAATTGGGCTGCCTAAATTATTGCGTATGGCTGTCAATGTAATTTCTCAACATATTGCTCTGTAACGCATCCTAGCCCGACCCCCCTCCTCGCTCCAAGCAGAAATTTGGCCTATATATTTTCAAGCCCCCTCCCCCGTCACAAACTCTTCAACCCACCGTAATCAAATATTCACACGCGCGCGCCACGATGCGCGCCATGACTACACCGAACGAAACTCTTCATGTCGCGCCAGCGCTGAGTATCGCGCTGGTTACCGAAACCTACGTGCCGGAAGTGAACGGCGTGGCCATCACCATCGGTCGCATGGTGCACGGGCTGCTCAAGCGCGGGCATCGCATCCATATGATCCGCCCGCGGCAGGGCAAGCAGGATGCACCGGCTGCCGAGGCCAGCTATGCGGAGACGCTGGTGTCGGGCATGCCGATCCCCGGTTACCCGGAGCTGAAATCCGGCTTGCCTGCGAAGAACCTGTTGCTGAAGTTGTGGCGCGCGCAGCGGCCGGACGTGGTGCACATCGCGACCGAGGGGCCACTGGGCTGGTCGGCGTTGTCGGCGGCGCGCAAGCTGGCGATCCCGGTGAGCACGGACTTCCACACCAATTTCCACAATTACACGCAGCACTACGGCATCGGCCTGTTGAAGAAGCCCATCGCCGCTTACCTGCGCCACTTCCACAACAAGTCGGCCTGCACGCTGGTGCCCACCGCTTCGCTGCAACAGCAACTGGAGCACGAGGGATATCAGAACGTACTGGTGGTGTCGCGCGGGGTGGATACGGAGTTGTTCCATCCGGCCAAGCGCGATGCGGAATTGCGCGCCTCATGGAACGCGGGGGATGACACACTGGTGGTGATGCTGGTGAGCCGCATTGCGCCGGAAAAGAACCTGCAGGTGGTGATCCAGGCGTTCGAGCAGATGCGCAGACTGAACCCGATGCTGCGTCTGGTGATGGTGGGCGATGGCCCGGCGCGCGCCGAACTGCAAAAGCAACATCCGCATGTGATCTTCGCGGGCATGCAGACCGGCGAGGCGCTGGCACGTCACTACGCTTCCGGCGATATCTTCCTTTACCCCAGCCTGACCGAGACCTACGGCAACGTGACCGTCGAGGCGATGGCCAGCGGACTGGCGACACTCGCCTACGACTACGCCGCCGCGCAGCAGCACATCAAACACGATGTGAACGGTCTGCTGGCGAGCTATGCCGACAGCGATGCATTCATCGCCGAGGCGCGCACGCTGGCGAACGATCTGCCGCGCGTGCGCCGTCTGGGCCTGACTGCACGCGACACTGTTGAATCGCTGACCTGGGAACACATCATGGGTCAGATGGAAGCTGTACTGCTGGACACCGTTCGTTCACAGGGAGTGAAACATGGCCAACCTCAGCTCTCCGCTGCAACAGATTAAGCAGTTCGATGTCGCGTTGTGCGTTTCGTGCAACCGGCTGAGCCGCAGTTTCACCCTGCGCAACCTGTTCCGCCTCGCCAGCCGTTTGGGCGACGGCGTGTTCTGGTATGTGCTGATGATCTCTTTCCTGCTGCAAGATGGTTACGATGCTGTACCCGCAGTGTTGCACATGCTGATCGCGGGCGGCACCGGCACGCTGCTGTACAAACTCATCAAGGGCAAGACCTTGCGCCCGCGCCCCTTCAACGTCTACCCCGCGATCACATGCGTGGGCAAGACGCTGGACCAGTTCAGTTTCCCTTCCGGCCACACCCTGCACGCCACCGTGTTCTGCATCGTGGCGCTGTCTTACTACCCCGGCCTGTTCTGGCTGCTGGTGCCGTTCTCCGCAATGGTCGCCCTGTCCCGTCCCATCCTTGGCTTGCACTATCCCAGCGATGTGCTGGCGGGTGCGGCGCTGGGTGCGTTGATCGCCTGGGGGTCGTTCCTGTTCATCTAGCCGCGACAGCGGTCTCAAGATCGCATCAGGATTTTCTCTTTGATTTCTTCTCAGGTTTGACGCTCTCATTTCCCCAATCCTTGAATTTCTTCCTGCAATGCGCCAGCAGGGATTCGTAGGTCGGGAAGAACAGCTTGAAATCAGCCGACAGCACCCTGTCGAATTCGCATGACTCGTCGCTATGATCCCGGCACGCATCGGGGCGGCTCTCATAGATCCCGCAACGCCCGTCGGGTTGAAGGTGCTCGCACCTTCCATCGATCATCAGATACCAGCCGTCTCCGTCCTTGAACACCGAGACGTTCTCATGCGAGACCTGCCAGAGCAGATTCTTGTAATCGCTTTGATCGCGGGGCTTCTTGATCGGTTGCGTGATGTAGGTGCAGCAACTTGAGGTCTTGCAGCTGGAGCATTTGCTCTCGGGTTGGATCGGAATCGTCTTGGGCATATTTGTAGTGCGGCAATAGCGGATTGCAAGGGGATCAATCGGGCGACCTTCCGCCGTCCATGTGGCATGGGATCATTCCAGAGCGCCATATTCTGGATGATTCCCGTTAACAATATATTAATGCCGCAGAAAATCTGGAAGATTTTACGGCTGCAGGATCATCCCCTCAATCGAGGGGATGGCATCATCAAACTGTATTGCATCCTTCACATACTTTTCATGCGGCGGGTCTATAAACATGCGACATGAAGCGCACATCGATACCGCTCGTCGCACTATTCCTGACACTTGCGGCCAACGCCACACCCATCCCCGGAGATAACGCACTCCAGGTCGAAGTGCAAAGGAACGGCGGCACCTATCTGCTCAATGCCCGTTTCGACACTTCGCTTTCGCAATGTGCGGCATACCTTTATCTCACCGATTACGAATCCGCCACCAAGCTGCCCGGCATCCTGGATTCCAAGGCCTACCGCGAATCTGACAACACAGTGAAAGTTGAGCGCACCGCGGAAGAGCGCGTGCTGTTCATGCACATCCACCTGCACTCGGTGATGGAATTCACCGAATACCCCAACAGCAAACTGACCTTCACCCAGCTATCCGGCGATTCAAAATCTTTCAGCGGACATTGGCTGATCGAACCGAACCCATCCGGCAGCACACTGCGATTCGAAGGCAGATGGGAGCCGGACACCATGCTGCCGCTGTTCATCATCGACCACTTCGCCAAGCACGACCTGGAGAAACGCTTCGGCGACATCGCCCGTTTGGCCGAAGAACAAAACACCAAACTATCCGGCAAATGCCCGCAAGCGACCCGGCTCGCCACGCGATGAACGGCACTGGGTGCGCCGATCAGCTGTTGCCTCTTCAGGTCATCTAGCGACTGCAACGTTTCACGGGACTGTAACAAACGCTCTATAAGATTCTTCTTATATTTATCCTTTGGAGTACACGACCATGACCCTGTTCTCACCGCTCAAGAAACTCTCGCTGCAACACCAGTTGCGTTTGATGACCGGCCTGTCGCTGCTGGGCATGCTGGCGGTGATCGTGTTCGTGATGCTGAACCTGAACCAGTTGCGTCAGGAGTTCCGCGGTTATCAGTCGCTGCAGACCACATCCAAGAGCCTGATCGAGATCAAGGCGACCGCGCTGGCGGTGAGCCGTGCCGATCCGGTGATGGTCGAGAGCGAGGCGCAGTTGAAACAGTCCGATGCCGACATCGCCGCATCGCTGCAGCGCATCACAGAAGCGACGGCCGATGCGGACATGCAGAAACAGTTGCAGGAGATATCCGAAAATTGGGCGGCCTATACCAAGGGCTTCCGCAGCGCGATCAAGATCGCGGCGACCAGTCCGGAAGATGCGCTGGTGATCCCGGATGCGATCTACGGCATGTATCTGGAGCCTGTCGTGCAAAGTCTGGACGGGATGGTGCTGGCCAACAAGGAACTTGAAGCAGCGTCGGCCCTGAGCATCCGCAGCGGCATGAACGACCTGCTGTGGATCGTGCTGGCGCCGATGCTGTTGCTGGGGCTGCTGACACTGGTGTCGCAGACGTTGTTCGGCCAGCACCTGCGCAAACGACTGGACGCCTTCATCAGCGAGATCACCCATCTGCATCACGGCGACCTGAGCCGCCGCCTGCCGGTGTACAACAACGACGAGATCAGCCATCTCGCCACCACCATCAACAACTTCATCGCGCGCTTCCAGGACATCCTGCACGAGGTGCACACCTCGGCTGACCAGACGCAGCGCACCGCGCACGGCGTGAGCCAGATGGCGCACTCGGTCACGGCCAACGCCAAGGAACAATCCGCCAAGGCTTCGCAGGTGAGCGATGCCATCGAAGGCATGGGCAACACCATCAAGACCATCGCCAGCAACGCGGGCAATGCTGCCGCCGCATCCAGCAAGACGCTGGACCTGGTGCGCGCCGGCAGCGACACCGGCCGTGCCACCATCGTCGCGCTGAACCAGATCGACCAGACCGTGGCCTCCTCGGTGCAGACCATGCAAGCGCTGCATCAGTCGATCAAGCAGATCGGCTCGGTCAGCACGCTCATCAAGGACATCGCCGACCAGACCAACCTGCTGGCGCTGAACGCGGCCATCGAAGCGGCGCGCGCCGGTGAGCAGGGACGCGGCTTCGCGGTAGTCGCCGACGAGGTGCGCAAGCTGGCCGAACGCACCGCCAATGCCACCACCGACATCAACAAGATCGTGCAACTGATCGAAAACGAGACTGACGGCGCCAGCAAGGCGATGGCACTGGCCAAACAGGAAGTGGCGCAGGGCGTGCTGCACGGCGAAGGCATGGGTCAGGTGTTGCTGGAGATCGAGAATTCCGTGCACGTCGTGGCCGAGATGATGCGCCAGATCGCCAGCGCCACCGAAGACCAATCCGCAGTCGGCGAACACATCTGGCGCAACATCGATTCCGTCGCCACCATCAGCGCCGACACCGCCGTCAGCTTCGAGCAGGCTCGCAACGAGATGCTGACGCTGGCGAACAGCTCCAAGGTGCTGTTCGATACCGTCGGACAGTTCAAGCTGGCAAAGGCTGCCTGATCAGGCGGACAACACGCCTACCCCGACCAGACCCATCACCACCAACCCTGCACCGACCGCACGCTGGCGCCAGCCTTCGTGTTCCTTCAGCCACACGATGCCCAGCAACACGGTGAGCACGATGCCCGCGTTGGTGAGCGTCACCGCGTAGGCGGCGGGCAACCAGCGCATGGCATAGATCACCAGCGCGTAAGCCGTACCCACGCCCAGCGTACCGATCAACAACGCGCGTTTCGACGGCGTGATCGCCGGGACCCAACGCTTTGTGCGGCGCTTCTGTTCAGCGCACAGGAACAGCCAGCCGATGGCGTAGTTCACGCACACGTAACCGAGCGCGACGTCCAAGCCATCCAGATGTGCGGCGGCCACCTTGTCGCTGAGGCTGTAGATCACAGTCATCGCTGCGGCGAACAGTGCGTACGGCCAAGCCCGGCTCAAGCGTCGCACGCCATCGTGTGAACTGGTGGCGATCAGCCACAGGCCAGCAGCCGCGACGAGAATGGCGAGCCAGGACGCGAGGGGGAATTCACGCGCGAAGAACAAGGTTTCGACCACCGCGATCAGCAGCGGCGAACTGCGCACCATGGGATAGACCGCACTGGCGGGTGCGACGTGATAAGCGGCACGCAGGCCGAGAAAATAGAGACCGTTGGCGACACCGCTGATCGCGGCGCACAGATACAGCACCGGCGCTTCCTGCGCAGCATGCAGGAAGCCCGGCAGGGCGAGCGGCGCGAAGGTCAGCACATGCAGACCGACGATCCACCACAGGAAATTGGCATCGCTGTGCGTGCGCCGGGTCAACAGGTTCCACGACACATGCAACAGCACCGACAGGCCGACAGCCAGCAGCGGCGTCATGAAGTGGGAATGCAGACCACTGTCTCGCCGTCGCGCGCCAGCGTCATACCGTCCGGCAACGCATCGGGTCTATCCAGCAACCAGGCATCCAGCTTGTGGCCGATGTGCATCAGCACCGTCTCGCAGTTCGGAAGATTCTGCGCAATAGCGATGGCTTCCAGCAGATCGAAATGGTTGCGCGGTTCCGGCGCGCCGGGCGGGAAGGTGCAATCCAGACAGAGGGTGTGCGGCTGCCAGCGTTGCAGGAACTCCAGCGTTGCGGGCGGCAGTTCGCGGCAATCGGAAAGATAGGCCAGTCGTGCGCCGTCATGCTCGATGCAATATCCCAGCGTGGGCTTGGAATGCACCAGCGGCACCGCCGTGATGCGTACATCGCCCAGCGCGATCTGCTCGAACTTGGAGAGTTGCGTGAACTGCAAGGGCCCGGGATATTTGTACAGATCGGCGCAGCCTTCACTGTCGTGCGGCGAATACACCTGCAGTTCACCCTTGCCCCAGCGCAGATGGAACAAGCCCTGCACATGGTCGGCATGGAAATGCGTGACCAGCACCGCGTCCAGTGCGCCCGGCGGAAACCGCTCGGCCACATCCATCACGCCCGCATCGATCAGCAAGCGCGTGCCGCCCGCTTCCAGCAGCGCGCAGTTCGGCTGGCGGCGCGCGCTGAGGTCGACCCGCGCCCGCGCGCACACCGCGCAATCGCAACCCCACAGTGGCACACCACCGGCGGCACCGGTGCCGAGAAAGGTGAGCCTCACAGCGCCACCTTCTCGTGACTGCGGATGAGTTCGACGAACTCGGTGCCTGTCCTCTCCAGCGCGTCATCGTTGCGAAAACGCACCAGTCTGCCGTGTTGCAGGGTGTCGAACTCGCCTGCTCGGCGCAACCTTGATTCGATGTCTTCCACGCTCTCGCGTCCGCGTCCCTGCAGTCGTTCGCGCAGCACCGCGGGCGACACCTCGATCAGCACCGGCACCAGTTCCGGGTAGCGGCGCGAGGCTTCGTGCAGATAGGCACGCGAACCGTTAAGGATCACGGTCAGCCCCTTCGCCAGCCAGTGATTCAGTTCACAGCCGATGCCGTAGCGCAGACCGTGACTGTGCCAGTGCAGCGGAAACAGTTTCTGCGCCACACGCGATTCAAATTCGTCCTCGCTCAGCGCCACATGGTTCTCGCCGCCGGCATCCGCCGGACGGGTGATATAGCGGTGGGCGAACACCACGTTGGCATCCTGCGCCAGTTTGAAGCGTGCGTGTTGCATCAGGCTGTCCTTGCCAGAACCGGATGCGCCTATGACATAGAGCAGGACGCCGCTCATCTCAGACACCGTGATCGAAAGCGAGCGTCATCACCGGCAGTCCTGCCGACCACACGCGCGACACTTGCGGCAGACCGCCGAGATAGCGCACGGCCAACAGGTCGGCACGCTTGCCGACTGCGATGGAACCCCGGTCGTTCAAGCTAACGGCGCGCGCCGGGTTGCAGGTGACCAGTGCCACGGCATGATGCAGTTTGATGCCAGCCAGTTCAGGCAGTTGCAACACGGCGGGCAGCAGCGCGGCAGGTGAATAATCGCCGCACAGACAATCGGCAACGCCATCGCGTACCGCATCCAGCGCGCGCATGGAACCGGATTGCGATTTGCCGCGCACCACGTTCGGTGCGCCGAACAGGGTGGACAGACCGGCGGCGCGTGCGGCGATGGCAGTCTCGATATTGATGGGGAATTCGGACACGGTCACACCCAGTCCCTTCACCACGTCAACTTTCTCGGGGCGGTCGTCGTCGTGACTGGCGAGCGGGATGCCGAGTTCGCGTGCGTACTGCGCCAGTTGTTGCATGCGGCCCTCGGCGCCCGCGCCCTGTGCCAGCTTGTCGGCGAGCAGCGCTTCGAACTCGGCTTCGTCCTTCTTGTAGGTGCGCGCCTGGAAACTGCGGTAGGCATCGATACTCTTGAACTGTCCCTGCCCCGGCGTGTGATCCATGAACGACATCAGGTGGATCTCGTCATTGCCCAGCAATTCATTCAACACTTCCGGTGCGGTCGGGTCGGTGATCTCGTAGCGGGCATGCACGCGGTTATCCACCAATGCATGTTGCTGCCAGGCATGCACCGCACGCGCCAGCTCGGCGGCGGTGGCGTTGTTGCGCACGCCCAGTTCGGCATTGGCGAAGGACAGCGCGTGATAGATGGTGGTGATGCCGGCCGCGGCGTTGCGCTTGTCGGCTTGCGCGCAGGCAAAGTCGAAGGGGAAGTGCACACCGGGACGCGGCTCAGCTTCTTTTTCCAACGCGTCGCAGTGCAGGTCGATCATGCCCGGCATCAATGTCTGTCCGCGCAGATCGATCTCTTGTGCGCCTTCGCTGCTGGCAGGATTAATAGCGACAATGTTGCCGTCCGCGATGAGGACTGCGGCGTCTTGTAGTGTCTCGTTCTCCAGCACGACTTGCGCGCCGGTAAGGTAAAAATGCTTGTTCATGCGATTTCCTCTTCGGGTTCCACGATAGCGACAGGGGGTGACAGTTCGATGACATCATCTGCCAGCCGCTTCACCAGATCAGGGTGGTGGAAGATGGCCAGCATGGCGATGCCGGTGTCTTTCAATGTCTCGATGTGCGCGACCACGCGCTCGGTGGTGGCAGGGTCGAGACTGGCAGTGGGTTCATCCAGCAACAGTAGGCGCGGTTGCGCGATCAGGCCGCGCGCCAGATTCACGCGCTGTTTCTCGCCGCCGGAGAAGGTGGCGGGCGGCACGTTCCACAGATGAGCGGGCACGGCAAGTTGCGCCAGCAGATCTGCGGCGTGTCCGCGCGCCTCTTCGGCAGGTACGCCGCGCGCGAACAGCGGCTCGGCCACCACATCCAGCGCAGACTTGCGCGGCAGGCAGTGCAGGAACTGGGTGACGAAACCGATCTCGGTCTTGCGCAGTTCCAGTATGCGATGTTCGTCGGCCTGTGCCAGATCGACGATCTCGCCTGCGGCGGTGCGAAAAAGGATGCTTCCGGCGCTGGGCAGGTAGGTGCGGTACACACCTTTGAGCACCGAGGATTTGCCCGCGCCGGTCGGGCCGATCAGCGCGGTGAGCTTGCCGGGATACACGCTCAGGTTCACATGCGAAGCGGACGGGATGGATATGTCGCGCTCGTGCAGACGGAAGGTCTTGCCGTAGTTCTGGATATCGAGGAGGGCTGTATTCATATTCATCTCACAATGCGGATGCCACCAGCCGCTGGGTATAGGCGTGCTGCGGGTCTTCCAGGATTTGATCGGTGAGGCCGGACCCGATGACGCGGCCGTGTTTCATCACCAGCGTGCGACCGGCCAATAAGCGGATCACGCCCAAGTCGTGGGTGACCACGATCATCGCGGTGCCGAGTTCGTGTTGTATCTCCAGGATCAGATCGAGGATGGCGGCTTGCACCGACAGGTCGAGTCCGGTGGTGACTTCGTCCAGGAACAACAGCGGTGGTTGCGTAGCCAGCGCCTTGGCGATCTGCACGCGTTGCTGCATACCGCCGGAGAAGGTCTTGGGATTCTTGTCCATGCGTGCGCGCGACACTTCGGTGCGCGCCAGCAGGTCACCGGCACGGGTGCGTATCTCTTCGTAGTGGCGCAGGTCGCTCATCAACAGACGCTCGGCGATGTTGCCGCCCGCCGATATCTGGAAGTTCAGACCCAGATGCGGGTTCTGATACACCATGCCGAAACGCTTGTTGCGCATGCTGCGTTGTTGCGCGGCGTTGAGCGCGAACATGTCGTGCTGCACGCCGCCGTCATAGAACGTCGCACTGCCAGCAGTCGGTTCCTCGTCGAAATACAGCATCTTCACCGTGCTCGACTTGCCGCTGCCGGACTCGCCGATGATGCCCAGTATCTCGCCGCGATACAGATCGAAGTTCACATCGTGCGCGGCAACCACGCTGCCGCAGTGCGGGCAGATGTTGGTGTCGTGTTCCGGCCCGGTGCTGCTGATGCACAGCGGGCACTGCTCGCCGTGGATGCGCGACAGGCCGCGCACGGACAATATCTTGTTGCTCATGCTTGCTTCCTCGCGCTGATGGTTTCCTGCTCTTCCTCGCAATAAGACGAGTCGGAGCATTGATGGGTGACGTTGCCTGCATCGTCGATGAGTTCGTCGAGGAAGCTCACGGTCGAACCGCAGCAACGGCAGGCGATGCGCTGGCCGTTCGCGTCGCGGAAATCTTCCACGCGGAAGGCGATGTCGTCGAACACCAGCGGCTCGGCCACGGTGTACGGCGGCACGGCATAGATTTTCTTCTCGCGACCTGCACCGAGCAGCACCAGCGCGGGCGACTGATGCAGACGCGGCACGTCCCAGCGCGGGATGGGTGAAGGGTCGATCACATAATGGCCGTTGAGGCGTGTGGGGTAACGGTGCGAGATGGTGATCTCGTCGAAGCGCACCACGTCCTCGTACAACTTCACCAGCAATCGCGAGTAGTCCGCTTCGCCGTGCATGACTTTGCGTCGTGCTTCGGAAGGCTCGACCACCACCAGCGCATCGGGATACGGCACTTGCAGCACCAGTATCTGTTGCTCGGTGAGCATCTTCTCGGGGATGCGGTGACGCGACTGGATCAGTGTGGCTTCCTGCGTCTTCTCGGTGACTGCCACACCGGGACAGGTGAGCTGCACAAACTGGCGCAGGTTCACCGCGTTCACGGAATCGTCGGAACCCTGGTCGATCACTTTCAAAGTGTCATCCGCGCCGATCAGCGACAGGGTGAGTTGCAGACCGCCGGTGCCGAAGCCGCGCCCCATCGGCATCTCGCGCGATGCGTAAGGCGTCTGGTAACCGGGGATGGCGATCGCTTTCAGGATGCAGCGGCGCACTTCCTTCTTGGCGTACTCGTCGAGGAAGCCGAAGGAATAGCCCGCGTCTTCCAGCGGCAATTCGTAATGTGCGTTCATGCCGTGGCCTCCGTGTCCTGCTGCTGCATCTTCTGTTGCGTGGTGCGCAGACGGTCCATATCCGACTGGAAGGTCACGTAGTGCGGCATCTTATAGTGCGAGGCGAAGCCCATCGAATCCACACCATCCACATGCAGCAACACGAACTCGGGGTCTTCCGAAGGATTGGTGGGGCCGTCCTGCATGCCTTTTTGCAGAGCACGGTCGAGGATCGCCATGCTGATCGCCTTCACTTCGTTGTGACCGAAGCACGCGCCGTAGCCGAGCGTGAAGGTGGGCAGCTCGTCGCCATTCGTGCCTTCGTACATCGCCACCACTTCACATTCGGTGACCAGCACTTCGCCCGCTTCCATCAATTCGCCCGTCACCGGGTGCGGCAACATCACCGGTAGATAACCGACGCGCAGCTCCGCCACCGTTGGGTGTACGTCGCCGTAACCGCGCATGTTGGAATACGCCATCGCCAGCAGGCCGCCTGTCTCGGAGCGCGCCATCGTTGCCAGTGCGGCGGAACGCGGCACCGGAAAAACCAGCGGATCGCGCGTGATATCGAAGGCAGCAGCACGACTCGGTGTGACCGGTGGCAGCAGACCTTCGGCGCGCAGTGCGTCGATCACCTTGGGGAAGTTGTCTGGCACTTCGCTATCCGGCGTGTCTTGCAGGAAACTTTGCGCCACGGCTTTGAACGCCGCCGGGTCTTCGTTGGCAAGATCGAGTTGCAGCAGACGCAATGCGTAGTCATACGTCGCGCCCAGATACTGGCCACCCGGTACTTCTTTGAACGCGGAAGAGATGCGGCGGATGCAGCGCATGTTCGCGGTGTCCTGCACCGGCGTCTCGAGCAGACGCGGTTTGGTGGAACGGTAAGCGCGCAATGCGAATGCCGCTTCCAGCGTGTCGCCCTGGAATTGTTTGAGTGCGAGTGCGGCCAGACGCGGGTGGTACAGACCGCCTTCGGACACCACGCGCGAAGTGAGCAAACGCAACTGCTCCTCGATCATCGCCAGTGTCAGCGGTTCGTCCAGTGAGCCTTTGCAACGCAGGTAGTCGGTGGCGGCGGCGGCACCGTCGATGGCAGCTTTTCCGCCCTTGATCGCAACGTAACTCATGCTGCACCTCCGATCTCAATGCGGGTAGTGCGCGGCAGCGCGACGAAATTTTTTGCATCGCACAGCACCAGCTCCACGCCGAGCGGGAAGCTGCTCACCCAGTCATTGCGTGCGTCTATCCAGTCTTGATGCAATCCGTCCACGCTGATGCTGACCGCTTCACGGATACCGGGACCACTCAGTCGCATGCGTAGTACAGCGGAGTCGTCGTCATGCAGCGACGCGACGCGCAACAACAGGGTCGCACCGCCTTCCGGTTCTTCCAATGTGCCGAGGCTGGGCACAAACTCAGGTGCGTGGCTGCCGTCCAGCAAGACGAAGGCGGCCAGTTCGGATGGCACGCGCTGCGCTTCCAGTTTCGGCCAGATGGATTCTTCCAACATATCTTGCGGGTCAGACAAAGTGGTCTGGCCGTCCAGCAGTGCAGCCAGCAATGCCAAGCTTGGCTCTGCCTGTTGCGAGCAGGTCTGGATGCGACCGGGATAACTGAACGCGTCCAGCAGACTGCGGAACATTTGCTGTTGTTGTGCCGGATGCCAGATGTCGACTTCGACCATGGTCATTTCATTCTTCATCTTCGTCGTCCTCTTGTCCCAGTAGCGAGAAATCCACTCGGGTCGCGGTCAGTAGTTTTTTGCGTTCGATTTGTTTTTGCTGGCGCACTTCCATGCCGCGCTGTACCAATGCCATCGCCGGTACGCTCCCCGGCAACTTGCCGGCCATCACCGCATCGAGGATGGCGATGGAACGAGCGAACTGTGCGCGGTCGTCCACGATCAACGCACCGCCGCGCTCTTCGAGTCCGCCCGCCGTGCGCACGATCACTTCGGCACGCGCCACCGGTATCTCACCGATGAAATACGATTCTTCGAACGCACCGTCGCGCAGGTTGAGCAAACCCAGTCCGGCATGCGGCAATGCGACATCGCGCACTTCCAGTTCGCCCGACAATACGTTCGCCAGATGCTTCACTTCGGTGGCGGGCAGTGCGCACAACGCGGCGGGCCATTCTTTTCTTGCTACATTCATATCCAGTCTTCCTTGTGCTGCCATGTCGTTAGATGTCTATACAAGTTCGCTTTTCCCTGCCTGTAAAAACAGGCAGGAACCACTACATCAACCGGCTTCGCAATCTCGCGGAGAACTGGTCGAGGATGATCACGGTCAGGAAGATGATCACCAGAATGGTGCCGACGTGGTCGAAGTTGAACATGTCGAAGCGCCCTTTCAGCTCAAGGCCGATGCCGCCCGCACCGACGATGCCGATCACCGTGGCCATGCGGATGTTGCGATCGAGGATGTACAGCGTGTAGGCGATGTACTGCGGCAAGACTTGCGGTAACACGCCGTACCAGAGTGTCTTGATCTGCCCAGCACCGATGGATTGCAGCGCTTCCTGCGGGCCGCGGTCGGCGTTCTCTATGTCTTCCGCATAGAACTTGCCGAGAAAGCCCGCACTATGGATGCCCAGCGCCAGGAAACCGGCGATAGGACCGAAGCCGAAGGCCAGCACCAGGAACAATGCACTGACCAGCTCCGGGATGGCGCGGAACAGGCTGATGGTGGAACGCGCCAGGTTGTAGATGAAGCGGTTGGGCGCATAGTTGGCCGCGGCGAAACATGCCAGCGGGATCGACAGGGCGACCGCCAATATCGTCCCCCACAGTGCCATCTCCAGCGTCTCCAGCATCTTGAGCAACACATGGCTCAGATAGCCGATCGGCTTGACCAGCACTTCCTTGCTCTCGACGGTCTCTTCCAGTTGTAGTGTCTCGGTATTCAGGTGCGGCGTGCGCGACTCGATGACTTCCACATGCGACAGCCAGGGCAGATCGTTGCGGTCGAAGTTCTCGATGCGCGAGACCTCGATCTCTTCGGAGATGCGCAACGGCCATATCGATTCGGCGATGCGCATCACGCCGGTAGCCACGGAAGACTCTTCGTTCAGACCAACGACATAGCCGACACCCTGCGCGGTTTCCTGCACCATGCGCGGCACTTCCATGCGACTCCCGGTGACTGCGAGTATCAACAGGGCGACGATGGCGAACATCAGATGTCGCGCGTTATATGGCTGGTTCAGATGCCATTTGGCATCGCGATTGACTGACAGGTTTTTCATCATGTTCTTCTCAGGCCGCAGCCAATTCCAGTTCGGGTTCGCACTCGGCTTCATCCACCTCCGGCACGTCGTGTTTGTGAGCCAGTGCTCCGTGATACAGGTCTTCACAGACTTGGTCCGTGAGTTGCTCCGGCGTGCCGTCGAACACCAGACGTCCCTGATTGACCGCGATGATGCGGTCGCCGAACTCGCGAGCCAGCTCGGGCTGGTGCAGGCTGCACAGCACGGTGGTGTCGTGGTTGCGCGATTGTCGATGCAGCAATTCCAGGATGCCACGACTGATACGCGGATCAAGGCTGGCGACCGGTTCGTCGGCCAGCAATACCGCCGGATCCATCATGAAGGCGCGCGCGATGCCGACGCGCTGCTGTTGTCCGCCCGACAGTTCGGAGACGCGGCGGTTCACATGTTCGGGAGTCAGTCCCACCTCATCCAGCAGGCGACAGGCTTTCTGACGTAACTCTGGCGGGAACAGACCTATCGCTGCACGCCAATGGGCGACCTGCGGCAATGCGCCGGACAGTACGTTGAGCGCCACCGACATGCGCGGCGTCAGATTGAATTGCTGGTGCACCGTTGCGACACGTTTGCGCAGCCGCTGTACCGATCGCTCGGTGATCTGCTCGCCTGCCAGATGGACACTGCCTTCCGTCGGCTGTGACAATCCGTTGAGCATGCGCAGCAAGGTCGATTTGCCGGCACCCGATGGGCCGAGTACGACACAGAACTGGCCTTTGGGTACGTGCAATGAGATATTGCGTATCGCTTCCGTGCCATCCGGAAAACGCTTGTAGACACTATCGAATCTCAACATGGTCTTTTCCTTTGCAAGGACCAAGCAAATGCGCCCGCCGGCATACACCGGCGGGCGCATCTGCTTAGCGTTGGGCCGCTTTCTTGAGTAGTTCGGCTTTCA
Source organism: Sideroxydans sp. (assembly GCA_013791855.1). Taxonomy (GTDB): domain Bacteria; phylum Pseudomonadota; class Gammaproteobacteria; order Burkholderiales; family Gallionellaceae; genus Sideroxyarcus. The sequence continues at coordinate 99,537 of VMTA01000018.1, read as the reverse complement.
CCTGGTCATCCACCAGCGCCAGCTTTTTGCCTGGGGCATCCATGCCGGATTCCGGGAAGTCGGCGTCGTAGCGATCCACTTTCGAACCACCGTAGCCGCGGATCATGTCGGGCGTGACACCCTCTGCCTTATGCACGTTGTTGAAAGCATCCTTCAACTTCATCTGGATCTTTTTTGGCAGTGCTGTCGACATCGCCAGCGGCGGCTGTGGGATAGGCTCGCTCTTGGCCAGCACACGCACCTTGGTCGGATCGATCGCGCCCTGCTTCACGGCTTTCTCGAAGGAATCGAACGATGCGCCGCTCAGGTCTGCCTTGCCTTCGGCTACCGCTTTGAGCGAGTTGGCATGGCTGCCGGTGATCACCACCTGCCCCATGTCGCGTGCCGGATCGACACCCGCATCCATCAGCATAGCCACCGGATAGACGAAGCTCGATGTCGAATTCACATCGCCCAGTGCCAGACGCGCACCTTTCGTATCCTTCAGGCTTTTGTAGGAAGAATCGGTACTCGCGAAGATGCCGGAGTGGTACACGGAAGCACCTTTGTGCACTGCGACGGCTAGCAGTTTGGCGCAACCTTTGTCGCGTACCGGGATGTAGCTGGCTGCACCGAAGAAGGCGATCTCGGTCTGCTTCAGGCACATGGCTTCCATCACTGCGCTGTAGCTCTGGCCCACGCGGATGTCGAAATGCAGGCCGGTGGTCTTGGTCACCGCATTGAAGATCGGCACGAAGTCCGCTTTGGTGCCGTCTTCGGTGCCGCCGTCGGCGGGGATCAACATGACGCGCAAGGGGTGTGCCTTGCTGCCGTCCTGCATGGCGGCTGCCATGCTCTGGGGGGCGACCATCGCGGTGCAGACCAATGCCGAGAATAGGATTTGCTTGAGTTTCATTTGTGAGGCTCCTGTCGGGAAAGATAAAAAGGTGTTACTGGGTCGGGGTGATGCAAAGTTGGATCCGGTCGGCCCGGAACCGTGTGATGGCGTACTCGACCGGTGTTGCATCGCTTTCGAGCACGTTCAAACTCTTGACCCGCAATACGGGCCGGTGCTGGGTGATGCCCAGCAGTTTCGCGTCGTCGCCCTGCGGCAACACGGCGGTGACCAGGCTTTCGGTGCGGCGCAGCGCACCGCAGTGTTGGTTCAGCACGGCATGTAGCGAACCGCTCTGATAGTCCTCCAGCAGTTCGCGATAGGGCGTCAGCGGCAGGAAGTGCGAGATCACGCAGAAGGGCATGCCATCGGCGATGCGCAGCGTCTCTATCCACAGCACGTCTTCGTCTTCCCCGATGGCCAGATGCTTGGCCACACCCGACGAGGCAGGTGCCACCATCTTGCGGATCACCTTGGTATCGGTGGCGATACCGATCTCGGCCAGTGTCTGGGTGAAGCGTGTGCCGCTGCCGACGCGGTAGTCAAGCAGGCGGTCGGTGATGAAGATGCCCACTCCGTGTTGACGCTCCAGCAGGCCTTCGATGATCAGTTCATCCACCGCCCGGCGCAGGGTGTGACGGTTCACGCCGAAGCGCGCAGCCAGCTCACCCTCCGCAGGCAGCCTGTCGCCGGGCGAACCGTGACGCACGTATTCGCGCTCCAGCACTTCGGCGATCTGTGCATACAGGGCGATACCGGTGTCGCGTTCGATGGCATACAGACTCATGGCAGTAGATGTCTAGATAAGTGATGCAGCCATCTTGCCGGGCGAATATTTCGTGCCGGTGAATTGTGTGTTGCAGTTCCGTAACAAACCGCCGCGTCAGAGCTGGGAGCTGAACACGTCCTGCGGCAAAGGCATACGGTGGCGCAGTTCACGCGGGCGCAGCAGTTCGATGCGCTGGCGGATGGCGGGGTCGTCGGCGTGCGGGTTGGCGTCCCATACCGGTTCTTCGCCAGTCAAGATGCGGTCGATATGGATGAGGCGTGCACCGGTCTCGTTCAGGTAGTAATCGAAGCGGCGCGACATGCCGCCGTCGAAGAATTTGCCGCCACGATGGCAGAGTTGCGACAGATGGCTGACGCGCAGCAACTGCTCGGCACCCGACAGCATGGCGATACCGCGTTTGGCGATGGGCTGCGGGCAGGCGAAATGTTGCGCGACGTATTCGGCCAGCTCGCTGCGGTGCGCGTCCATCAACTCGCCCGGTGCGGCGAACAGTTGCGCGCGGATATGCATGTCCATCGCCCATTCGCAGGCGGCATGGGTGAGCACCGGCACATTGCCCCACAGTTTCTCGTGAGCGGGCACGAAGTGGTTATGCGCGATCACGTCCACCAGCAGGTGGCTGACGAAACCCAGTGACAGCGCGCATTCCTCGTCGCTCTGCGCATCGTCCAGCAGCTTGCGGGCGCGTTGCCACTGGTGGGTGGTGGTGAACGGTTCGCCCCAGCTGCGGTCGCTCCATAGCGCGAGGTCGGGCAGACAGGCGCCAGCCAGCACCAAGCGGGGATAGGCGAGCACGGCCTTGCGGAAGCGCGCGTCGGTGAGCGGCACGGCCCACAGCAGCAGCTGGGCGAAATAGACGTGGGTGTTCAGCCCCCATGCATTGGCATCCGCGCTCCATAACAGCAGCGGGATCCACCAGCGCCAATGTCCCATCACGATCTTCATGGCGCGCAGTATGTGCAGCCCGTATGAAGCGCAGATGACAAGTGCGTGAGATTTTGATGAAGACTGGGCGTATCATCCGCGCCTACATTTCCTTTCGGGCTAGAGGCTTACATGGCAGGCGTATTGGCAGGTGATATCGGCGGCACGAAGACACGACTGGCACTGGTCGAAGTCAGCGGCACGCAAGCGACGATCACCAGCGAACGCGAATTCGTCAGCGCCGACTACGCCAGCTTCGATGATCTGCTGGCCGACTTCATGGCCACTGCCGGTGCGATACAGTCCGCCGCTTTCGGCGTGGCAGGGCCGGTACACCACGACACGGTACAAACCACCAACCTGCCATGGCGCATCGAAGCCGATGCCTTGCGCAAGCGTTTCGGATTCGCCAACTGCCATCTGCTGAACGATCTGGAAGCGACCGCTTACGGCCTGCCCGCGTTACAGGCGGACGATGTATTCACCCTGCATGCGGGCAAGCCCGATGCACACGGCAACCGCGCCATCGCCGCCGCCGGTACCGGACTGGGCGAGGCCGGACTGTTCTGGGACGGCCATACCCATAGACCCTATGCCACCGAAGGCGGCCACGCCAGTTTCGCGCCGCGTGATGCGCTGGAGTTCGACTTTGCGCAGACCTTGCGCCAGCGCTTCGGCCACGTGAGCTGGGAGCGCGTGGTGTCCGGCATGGGCATCCCCGATCTTTATGATTTTCTGCTGACGCGCAACAGCGCACACACGCCGGAATGGCTGGCGGATGCGATGCGGACGCAGGGCAAGGCGGCGGCCATCTCCAATGCTGCGTTGTCGGAACGCGATGCCTTGTGTACCGAGACCATGCACCGCTTCGTCAGCCTGTACGGCGCGGAGGCGGGGAATCTGGCGCTGAAGACGATGTGCAGCGGCGGACTTTATATCGGCGGCGGCATCGCACCCAAGATCATGCCGCTGCTGGAAAGTGGCGTGTTCCTCAACGCCTTCTTCGACAAGGGCCGCATGCGCCCGCTACTCGAAGCGATACCTGTGCGCGTCATCCTCAACGACCGCGCTGCTTTATACGGTCCGGCCCTTTTCGCCGCACAACGACAGGCGTAGGATCGCCACCCAACAGGAGGTGCTGAAACAGCCATCATGAAACACGCAATACTTGCCACGATCTCGTCTTACTTTCGTCCCCGTCTGATCGATTCACTGCGCGACTACAATCAAGCGCGCTTCAGAACAGATATCTCCGCCGGCATCACCGTCGGCATCGTCGCCCTGCCGCTGGCCATCGCCTTTGCCATCGCTTCCGGTGCGAAGCCCGAAGCGGGCATCTTCACCGCCATCATCGCCGGTTTCATCATCTCCGCCCTCGGCGGCTCACGCGTGCAGATCGGCGGGCCGACCGGCGCGTTCATCGTCATCGTGTACAACATCATCCTGCAGTACGGTTATGCCAACCTGCTGATCTGCACCATGATGGCCGGCGTGATGCTGATGGCGATGGGGCTGTTCAAGCTGGGCAACCTGATCAAATATTTCCCGCGCCCGCTCATCATCGGTTTCACCAACGGCATCGCCGTGTTGATCATCCTGAGTCAGGTGAAGGAGTTCTTCGGCCTGCAGATCGAAGTGATGCCGGCCGACTTCCTCGGCAAGTTGCGCGCCATCTATGCGGCCATCGGCAGCATAGACCCGCTCACCGTCACGCTGGCCATCGCCTCGGCCTTGCTGATCTGGTTCTATCCCAAGCGCTGGGCACAGAAGCTGCCGTCACCCATCGTGGCTCTCATCATCGGCACGCTGCTGGTCGGCCTGTTCAATCTGCCCACCGAGACCATCGGCAGCCGCTTCGGCGGCATCCCGCAGGGCCTGCCCAACTTCGAATTCCCGGAGCTCACCTTCGCCACCCTGCGCCACCTGTTCGCACCGGCGATGACCATCGCGCTGCTGGGCGCCATCGAGTCGCTGCTGTCGGCGGCGGTGGCGGACGGCATGATCGACGACAAGCATGACTCGAATCAGGAGCTGATCGCGCAGGGCATCGCCAACATCGTCACGCCGTTCTTCGGCGGCCTGCCCGCCACCGGTGCCATCGCGCGCACCGCGACCAATGTGCGCAGCGGCGCGACCAGCCCGGTGTCCGGCATCGTGCACGCGCTGACGCTGCTGGTGATCGTGCTGGTCGCAGCGCCGCTGGCGCAATACATCCCGCTCGCGTCGCTATCGGCCATCCTGCTGGTGGTGGCAATCAACATGGGCGAATGGGAAGGCTTCCGCACGCTGCGCAAATATCCGCTGAGCGACAGTGCCGTGCTGGTTGTCACCTTCGTGCTGACGGTGATGTTCGGCCTGACGGTGGCGGTGGAGATCGGCCTGTTCATCGCGGTGTTCTCTTTCATGCACCGCATCACCGACCTCACCCATGTCAGTGTGGCGGACGAGTCGCCGCAGCCCGACGACGGCGAGGCCACCGTCATGCGCAAGGCGGTGCCCAAGGGCGTGGTGATCTACCGTGTGTTCGGCGCGCTGTTCTTCGGCGCGGCGGACAAGCTGGAGAACATCCTCATCGAGTTGCACAACGAACCCGAGGTGCTGATCCTCAAGATGCACGAAGTGATCAGCATGGATTCGAGCGCGCTGCACAAGCTGGAACACCTGCACAACAAACTGCGCAAACGCGGCAAGCACCTCATCCTGTGCGGCCCGCATACCCAGCCCTATTTCCTGATGCATCAGTCCGGATTCTTCGACCAGGTGGGCCGGGAGAACGTGGTGGGTAGCGTGGAAGAGGCGCTGCGGCGCGCGCGCGAACTGCTGCCGAAACCGAACGGCGCTTAGCTTCCGTTCCTGATGGCTACGATCTGGCTGGGTTTGGTCGCGGCATATGCCGGCATCGCCATGCCGACCGTCGCACCGATATAGGTAGGGTCGGCGATGACGAATCGCTGCCCGTGATGTTCGACGCTCGCCATACCGTTTCCCGGCTGCGTGAGGGCGACAGCCGTCGTCATATGACCCGGGTATAGCAAGCCGATCACTTTCAGGCCCGTCAGTTCGCGCACCAGCCAGGCGAACAGCACCGAGCGGTCCTCGCAGTCGTTGTAGGGGAAATACAATGACTCCTCGATGAAAAAATATTTCTCGCGTCCGAACTGATCGTTATCCGTCTTGTAGGCAAAAGCGCGCTGCACGAAGGCCAGCAGGAAGTTGACCGCCTCCTGTTCTTTCATCTTTGCCGTGTATGTGCGCAACTCGGCCAACACACTGCGGCGCAACAACGAGCTGCCATCGGTATCGAAATAAAGCGCGAACTCCGACTGCGGAAAACCTTCCAGATATTCGACCAGGCTGCGGTCATACGGCACGCTCAACTTCACCGCCTGTCCTTTGTAGTCGAAAGACAAGCTGCGCTCTGCACGCACTTCGCGCGTGAAACCGATCGCAGCAGAACTGATATCCAGTGCTTTCAACTTGACCGGGTAGTTGGCCTCATAGGTATAGAAACGACCGATGCTGTCGCCGCGATCGTCCGCCAGTACGGCGTAGTAGGTCTGCTCGCCGACGCGAGTGAACTTGGTCGCATACACCGGTTGCCGCACCGCCACGAACAGATAGACATCGTTGCCCGCATAGCCCAGACGCACGTCATAGCCGGATTTGATCAGGAAGTACCAGAGCAGGAGTCTTTGTTCAGTCTTGCGACCGGGCTGCAGGGACTGTGCCACCGCGCGCCAGAGTGAGACCCTGCCCCAATCGTCCAGTTTGAGTCGTTGGCTGGCCTTGTCGATAGCCTGCAGCGTCTGCGCATAGCGGCTACCGCTCATCATCGTCCAGAAGGCGCTCATCGCTTGTGATGATGCTTGCTCGACAGAACGGTAACGCTGCCATGCCGGATCGAAGCTGAAGTCGAGCGGATTGCCGTAGAAATCGACGCGCAAGCTGTCCGGCGACACCGGCAAGGGCTTGGACGGCACGGGCGGAGCGGGGCGCACGGGCGCGACCGGCTTCGGTGCGATGATTTGTCTGGGTGGCGTTACTCCCGGCGCAACGGGGATATGCGCGGGCTTGGGCTCTTTGATGCGCACTTTGCCCTGAAAGCTGTCGAACTCGCGCCACCGCATCTTGAGAAAATCGGCGAAGTCGGCATCCTGCTGCTCGCGGTAGGACTGGAACTCAGCCTGCTGCTTGTGTATGCCCTGCTGTTGCTGCCGGCGGTAGCTTTCGAAATCGTCAGACGCCGCCACACATTGCGGCACGATGAGCATCCCGCACAACAGTAACGGCGTGCATCGATCACCAGATGTCATGCAAGACGATCCGAAGCTACGTTACATCCGGCCGGAATCAGGGCGCGCTCTTCTGCGTCTCGGTCGAGAGTTCATCCTGTGCCTTCTTGGCACGGTATTGCTCCCAATCGTCCTGATCTTTCTTCGTGGCACAACCGGTCGTTACACACAGGAAACCGACCGACAGCATCAAAGCGATGAATCTACGCATATTGCCTCCCTAATTTATCTAACCGCTCACTGGAGTCGGCCTGTCGCGATCCGCGACAGGCCGACCGTGGTCTCGCGCAATCGCTGCGCTTTCGCCGTTACTGGGCCGGCTTTTGTTGGGCGATGTCTGCCGCCAACTCGTCCTGTCCCTTTTGGGCACGGAACTGCTGCCAGGCTGCGCGATCGTTGTTCATGCTGGTCTTGAGCGCGGTCTCGGTGATCTTCTGAGCGCTGACCTCATCCAGTCCGACCAGTGCATACATGGAACCGTCCGGCCCGGTGATGGTGCGATACAAACGCGTGCCGACCAGTGTCTCTTCCGTGATCTGTTTGGTGACCGATGTATTCACTTGGTCCACGGTCTGCTGATTGGCTGCGCCGGTCGTCTCCGCATACTGCTTGATCATATTGGTCACGCGGATACGCACCATCTGCGCCAGTTGCACGCGCGCATCGGCAATCGCCATCTGCTTCATGAAGCCCACGCCGGCTGCGGACTTCCCAGCCACGCCTACCGCAGAAACCGTCACGCCTTCAACCGGCATGTCGCACACCCAGTCCGGTGCAGCTTGCTGGGAGTTCGGGAACACGCACTCTGGTGCCGCCGCGACCTTCTCTTCCTTTACCGGCGCGCTGCCGCAACCACTGACTGCCAACATCCCCAGAACCACTAACGAACCAACGATACGATTACGCATGATGCACCCTCCTCTGATTGATATACCCGAACACCCCATTGAACTTCAGCACGCGACCCGACTCAGTCGTGCACTGTCCCTATCCATTCCGCCCCGAAAGATTCGAGGCTTTCCATATCCTGCTTGGTCTTTTCGTTCAGCGCACCTTCCGTGACTTTGTTCCCATCGAAAGACACCATCCTGTCGGCAGCCAAAGTGAATTCGCGCTTGTACTCGATGAACTCCCGGGCCGTTTCCGCACGATAGTCTTCATACGCCTTCTTCTCGCGCGCGATCGCATCGCGCGCCTCTTTCTTGTATGCGTCGAATTCGTCGTCCACTTGCCGTCGGTGGATCTCGTACTCATCGTTAGGGCTGGTCACGCTGATCTCGCCCTTGCGCATACCGATCTCCTTGCGCGCCGCCTCATCGACCACCACAAAGCGCGTACCGCGCACGCCGATCACGGCGGTCGTCGTCTTGATCTTGACCTTGTGCGTGGATCGCTGCACCTTGTTCATCGCGTAATAGATCATACCGCTGACCTGCCTGAAGAGGTTCACCGCACCGCTGGAGCGATCCACCTCCAGCGAGCTGTTGCGTTCGACGACCACGAATCCGGCGTTGCCGACTCTGACCACCGCCCTACCGTTGGCACCCGTGCTGAACACATAGCGGTTGCCGGTCAATCGTTTGACCTTGGCATCCGTCGCCTGCTTGTCCGGCTCGCCGACCTGAAGCACCCCTTCCGACCTGACCACTTCGATCGTTTCATCGGCCAGACAGACATCCGCCGCCGTCAGTCCAAGCAGGCCGTAAAGCAAAGCCATGCTCATGATCGTTCGAACACCCATCATCACACTCCTTCGGCCCCGCCCCGGTATCGGATCGATCCGGCCACGACAGGCATCATTGCTTCATATCCTGATTCAGGAACTTCGAGAACTTGTTCTGCCAGCGTTTGACCACATTGATACCGAGTACATCCATCACCATATCGGAGGAGATGGGATTCCAGCCTGTCGTCCCTTTGAAGCGGTCCGAGAACACGACCTCGCCATTCTCCACCAGCAAACTGGCCATGGCACCATCGAATTGATAATCGCGACCGCGACTTTGTGGGTCGCGATCGATGCGCGAGGCCATCTGGCCTGAAGCGACCACTGCCAGCAGCAGTCCGTCCTGTCGCAGCATATCCGGCACTTCGCCTTGTGTCATCGCATTCAATTGAGCCGCCGTCAGTGGCTTGCTCCTGACTTCGACTTCCGCACCCAATGGGCGGATCACATTGTTGAGCCCATCGCATGCCTTGAGCCAGTTTCCCGCTTGCTTGCCCGCTTTGAAATAGCACAACAGCGTCACCGGGCGTCCTTCGAAATACTGCCGCCACAACGTCTTTTCCATATCATCCGCCGAGCAGGCGAGTGTCTCGGCCTTCTTGCGCGCGATCTCACGGCGATCGATCAACTGCTCGGAATCCTGCGCCTGCTGAAAGTAGTTCCTGGCGCCGCACGGACTGCGTCTTTGCAGCTCCACTTCACCCAGCTTGAACAACAGATCGCCGGGACCGAACATATCAGGGATACCGGCGTTGTGGTTGGCCAGCAGCGTCTTGTACAGAATGGTCGCCTTGGTCAGTCGCTTCGCCCGCTCGTTCTCGCTGGTCTGCATGCCGGCCTCCGCGACCAACAGGTCAGCCTCGCGCAGATCGGACTGCACCTGCTGCAACTTGTCCTTGTCGCGCTGCAACGATGCTTTCAATCCGCCCAGCAATTTCTGGTAGTAATCCGCCGAACCGGGATCCTTGACGAACTCGAAAGCGATACGCGACAAGGCATCCTGCGCGGCCTCGGTGGCGGCCAACCGTCTATCAAGCGATAGCGTATCGTTCTGCGCTGTTTCGGCATTCGCTTTCATCGCGGCGAACAGCATCTTCGACAGCCCTTCCTGTTTGCCCTTCTCCACATCGGCTTTGGAAACACGCGCGCGCAACCACATATCGCAGGATTTCGGATCTTCCCAGGTGTCTATGATCTCGACATTGCGCAACGATGCCTCGGTGGATGTCTGCGTCACCGAACTCAGATTGGAGTCGGTGAATTCACTGCCCCAGCTCTTGCGGCTCGTCTGTTCAAGAACGAACGCGTTCTTGACCGAGACCTGGATCATCTCGGACAGACTCTTCAAGGCGTTCTGCTTGGCGGTGGCGATACGTTCCGACAATGGGACGCGCGCGCTATCCGACACCCCGGCGGCGAAGAAATGCTGGTCGGTCACCGTCTCGGGGCTGTCGATCCATGCGGGTCGCGGGCCGCCGCCCGTGCATGCACCCGCGAATGCGGACGCGGAAAAAGAAAAGGCCGCCGCAGCGATCCATAACACTGCGCCGAACTTCATCAGCGATCCATTCGCTCCAGCAGCGCGTGCAGTCTTCACTCTCTCACCACCTGATAGAACAGTCTGCGCTCACCCTCGCTCACTGCGAGATAGTCCGCTGCTTTGGTATGCAGATGATTCAGCACGGGCGCGTCGAACGGTTCGTCGAACAATATCCGCGCCAATTCGACGCCGCGTTCCGTGTCCGCAAACACCAGATGACTCTGCGATACGGCCGCCACATAGCGCCAGGTCTGCATGAACATGCAATCGGTGATCTTCGAACCGCCGCGCTGATAGCGGGGATCCTTGTTGGAGACTTCGAATCGCTCGACTTCGCGCTTTGCATCGCCGTCGACCACATGCAGGTAGGACGCATAGGAACGGGTCGGCCGCCCGAAATTGAATGCCGTGCGCATCAGATAGGTGCCGACTGCGGCCATGCGGCCATCGGGGGATGCCCTGACACAGGTCGGCTCTTCAAAGGTCCAATCGTCCGATTGCAATTTTGCATAGGCGACCATTTCGCTGTCTTTTGCCAGCAGCGGGGGAGCTGCAAGCAACTCTGTCCCGTCCGGCAACATCGCTACCGGCTTGAGCGAGAACTTGACCAGCCTGGGATTGGTGATATCCATCACCTGGATGCCGAACTTCTCGGCTGTCTGGTCGATGGCGCGCTGGATGGCATTGTTCACCGCAGCGGACTCCGTCAGCCCGTCCGAAGGTGGCATACCCTTTGTGCCCATCGGTGCGGAGGCGAATGATTTGATCGTTGCGTCCTCGCCGATGAAGCGAATGTCTGCGACAGCGGTCGCGGTGAAAGTTGAAGCCAATCCCGTGGTCTTGCCCACACCCAGATAGACGCGGTAGATGCCCGCGATGTCGTATTTGCCTGCGTTCTCGACAAAGTCCTCTGCCGTGATCAACGCGCCGGGATCGCCCAGCCGCGCCCAGGATCTTTTAAGTTGCTCAGCCTTCTTCTGGTCTAGCACCACTACGCCGTTATCGGCGAGCAGTTGTTCAAAACGTGTCTGCGCCACGCGCAGGTATTGTTTGCCGGCAGCATTCTGGCCGTACACGACGACCGCGACCTGATCTTCTCTGGCTCCCGCATCGGACAGCACCAAAGCCATGGACAGGATGATGCCAAGAAGGATCTTCTTCATCAGATGATCTGCACTTTTATTGGATCGCAGAAAAAACAGGCCGCTGACGCGGCCTGTTCAGACATTGCAAGATCAGAAACGAGCAGTGAGGCCCACATTCAGGCGTACACCGGACGTGCTAGCACCGGAGATGCTGTACGAATAGACCTGCGCTGTTCCGTCCAGCGATACTTCTTCAGTGACGAAGTGTGCAAAACCGCCACCACCCTGTATGGAGAATCCCGTGTTGGAACTATCGGTAGTGACAGGAATATTGGTAAACGGATCTGGTCTTGTAATCGATGAGGACATGAACAGAATACCGGCGTTACCCAGCACGAACGGCACGGTAGCCGACTTCGCCGGCTCACCCAGATAGTATTTGGCGCCCACACCTATGGTCATGAAGTTGCTTACAACTTCGTTCCGGCCACCACTGTCAGTGACCGAGAGTGTATCCATCAGAACGAACGAAATAACGGTCTTGGCATCGATATAACGGCCTTCGCTCAAAAATACCGTACCTGTTGTGGTCGTATCCCCGATGTCGATCACACCCATCAGCGTACGCTCACCCGCGTAGCCTCCTGCCGATTTACCTCCTTTAAGGAGGCTTGCGAACATCGACTCTTCAGCCATTGCAGAACCGGCCACGAACATCGACAACATTGCCACCGCCGCCATACTCTTTTTCATTTCATGCCCCTTTTCTAAGATTATTTAACTGCAATACATGGCTATAACCGCCTAGCCTATGCAGGCGCAACACTGCGCTTCGGGGAGTTTATTGTCAATCCGAAAGCGGCACATCCCCCTTGAGGGGTATGGCGCTTTGTCAGCTACTGATAGCGCTGCGGTTTGACTGAATTCCCGAACTGATTTATCCACCCAGCGACCTCTCCAGCCGGCATGGGCTGAGCGATGCTGTAGCCCTGCACGGAGCTGCAGCCCATCGCTTGCAGCTCCTCCTTCAGCGCGCCGTCTTCCACGCCTTCCGCCACGGTATGCCGACCGAAGGTGTTCGCCAGTGCGATGACGCCCTGCACGATGGCATGGTCGCCTTTGTTGATGCTCATGCCCTGCACGAATGATTGATCGATCTTCAGCGTGTCCGCAGAGAGTCGGCTCAGGTAGACGAGGGATGAATAGCCGGTGCCGAAATCGTCCAGCGCGAAGGTGACGCCCATCTTGCGGCAGGCCTCGATGACCTCGGACGATTGGGCGATGTCTTCCAGCGCGGCGGTCTCCAGCACTTCGATCTGCAGTGCGCCGTCGCGCAGCTGCGGATACTGCGCCAGCTCGCCTTGCAGATTGGCGACGAAGTCTGCGACCTGCAGATGTTGCGCGGAGATGTTGATGCTCACTTGCAGTGGCAACCCCGCGCGCTCCCAGGCGAACAGTTGCGCCAAAGCGTTCTTGATCACCCATACGCCCAGCTGCACATCCTGTTCCGAGTTCTCGATGATGGGTAGGAACTCGGCGGGGGAGAGCAGGCCGCGTTGCGGATGGTTCCAGCGGATCAGCGCTTCGACGCCGAAGATCTCTCCGCTCGCCAGTTCCTGCTTGGGCTGGTAATACAACTCGAACTCGCCGTCTTCCAGGCCTTGCGAGATACGACGGCGCCCCTCGTGCAGCGAACGCACGCGCTTGTCGTGCATGGCGTCGTACAGATGGAAGCGGTTCTTCCCGCTCTGTTTGGCGATGTACATGGCCTGATCAGCGTGCCGCAGCAAGGTGTCGCTGTCAGCATCGTCCTCGGGATAGAGGGTCACGCCGATGCTGGCCGATACCACGACCTGGGCACCCTTGAGCACGACCGGCTGTGAGATGACGTTCAGCACACGTTCCAGCACCAGATAGCTTTCGCTTTCGTCGCGCATCTCGTTGAACAGCATCACGAACTCGTCGCCGCCCAGACGCGACAAGGTATCACCCGCTCGCAAGACATCCTGCAGGCGGCGCGTGATGTCGATCAGCAACTTGTCGCCCATCTCGTGACCATAGCGATCGTTCACGTCCTTGAAACCGTCCAGGTCGATGTAACAGACTGCCAGCAAAGTGTCGCTGCGCTGCGTGACAGCGATCGCCTGACGCAGACGATCCGCCAGCAGGCGGCGATTGGGCACGCCGGTCAGCGCGTCGTAGTTGGCGACATGACTGAGTTCGGCTTCGTGGTCCTTGAAATAGGTGATGTCGGAGAAGATGCCGACATAACGCTGCACCTGGCCGAGATGGTCGGCGATGACCGATATGGAAAGCATCTCGGCAAATACCTCGCCGCTCTTGCGCCGGTTCCATATCTCGCCGCGCCAGGCACCCTTCTCTTGCAATGACTGCCACATGGCTTGGTAGAACGCCTTGTCCTGCCGGCCGGAACTCATCGTGTTCGGATTCTTGCCCAGCACCTCGGCACGCGTGTAGCCGGTGATGGTGGTGAACGCCATGTTGACGTCGATGATGAGGTTGTTCGCATCGGTGACGACGATGGCTTCCTGGCTGTTGTCGAACACACTGGCGTTGATGCGCAGCGATTCGTCAGCGCGGCGGCGGTCGGTGATGTCGTACTGGATGCCGTCCCACAGGATGTCGCCGTTCTCCATCCGGGTCGGCTGCGACGCGATGTGCAACCAGCGTATCTCGCCGTCGCGGCATTTGATGCGTCCCTCCCATTCTAGCGGATGCATCTGTTCGCGGGCCGCATTGCGCAGCCAGACGAATTCCTCCAGCTCGTCCGGCAGGATGCGCGAGAAAGCGATCTGCGGTTCGCGTTTCACATCAGCCTCTTCCACATCCAGCAGTTCGCACCAGCGCTGGCTGACGTAATCGAACACCCCGCCGCCCTGCGCGAGCATGCGGTATTTGTACACGCCGACGGGGATCTTCTGGACAAGGTCGCTGTATTTCTCGATGCTGTCCTTGAGCGCTTGCTCCACCTGTTTGCGCTCATTGATGTCGCGGCCTATGCCCATCGCACCGATGACCTTGCCCTGCTTGTCCCATTCGGGAACGAAGATGACATGGTGCCAGTGCAAGCCGCCGTCCGGATGTTCGATCGGGTACTCGACCTCCACCCGCTCGCCCTTGTCCATGACCTGCTCGACCAGGCTTTGCAGTTCGCGCGTCTCGCGTGAATCGGGCGCCGCCTCGACAGGTATCTTGCCCACCACCGGCAACAACTGCGGGGCAATGGTGCGTGCCATCGCCGGGTTCATGTAAGTCACCCGACAATCGCGGTCGTAACGGATGATGTTGTCCGGCAGGTTCTCCGCCAGCGAGCGGAACTCGCGTTCGCTCTCGGCCAGTATGTGTTTGATACGCTCGCGCTCGGTGATGTCGCGCCCGACACCCAGCACGCCGATCAGCTTGCCAGCTCTGTCGTGCATAGGTGTCTTGATGGTCTCCACCAGCTCCCGGTGACCGTCATCGGCAAAGGTGATCCACTCCTCGTTGACCGTGGGCTTATCCGCCGCCATCGCCATCAGGTCGTGTTCGCGGAAAAAGTCCGCCAGTGCTTTGTCCACGAAGTCATGGTCGGTCTTGCCGACGATGTCGCGCTCCCGCGCGCCGAAGAAACGCTCGAAACGATGGTTGCAGGCCAGATAATGCCCCTCGACATCCTTCAGCCAGATCAGATCGGGAATGTTGTCGAGCAAGGCGTGCAGGAAGGACTCTTCGATGCCGGCGCGCTGTTCGTGCAAACCGGTCGCCATCAGTTGCGTCAGGTCGTGTTCGCTCACCAGCCCGGTCATGTTGCCGTCGGCATCGACCACCACCAGATGGCGTACCTTGTGCAGCAGCATCTGTTCGGCCGCTTCACTGGTGGTGGCGCTGAGCGGCACGCTCAACACCGGCGAGATCATCACATCGCCCAACGTGGCATCCATCCAGTCCGTTCGCGATGAAAAGAGTCGCACCACATCGCGCTCTGTCACGATGCCGAGCGGCTTGTCCGCCGTGACCACGACGATGCAGGTCTTGTGTTGTGCATGCATCAGGTCGAGCGCATGTTTGAGCGGCGTCTCGGGCGGCATGGAGATGCCGGTGCGTTGTGCGATGGAGGCTACGCGGCGGCGGCCGGCCAATACCGTGAGATCGAGATGCATACGGAAATCGGTCTCGCTGACCACGCCGCAGACCACCCCAGCCTCGTCGACCAGCACCAGATGGCGTATGCCTTCGCGCTGGCAGGTATGGTATCCCTCCAGCACGCGGGTATCGCCGGGCATGACCACGACCGGTGCCGACATGACGTTTTGCAACGGGGATGCTGCCGCGACACCTTCATGCATGGCGCGCAGGATATTGCGCTCAGTGATGATGCCAACCGGATGCCGGGTGTCGTCGGTGACGACGATGGACGAATAGCGCCGTTGCGCCATCAGTCCGGCGGCTTCGGCCAGACTTGATCGCGCAAGACAGGTCGTGACATCGCGCGTGGCGATATCGATCAACCGCAGATTGTTTTGATTCTCTCCTCGCATTACCAGCCTTTACACGTATTTGCGGCCCCCCGACCCTCAAAATACCATACTGCGATCAATGCTATAGCCGTGCCATCTCCGGACTAGGCATAGACCACGCGCACCTTGTCGTGTCCGATCTCCTCGGACAGCGTGGCCAGCAATTCCTCGGGCAGGGTGACCTTCCACTCCTCGCCCAGACGCAGCGGTGCCGCACCGATCAGGTTGCGGTAGTTGATCTGCACGGTGCATTCGCCCCCGCAATAGGGCTTGAGCATCTCGGCTAGACGCTTGGTGCACACCTTATCGTCCATGCTGCAATCGATATCCAGCCGCTTGGCGAACACCGCGCGTGCCGAAGCGAAATCGAACAGCGCATCGGCGCTGATACGCATGCCGCCGGAATAGTCGTCCATGCTGGCGCGACCGCGCGCCACCACCAGCTGGTCGTCGCGCAACCAGTTGCGGTTGGGCTCGAACAGGTCGTTGAACACCGTCATCTCGATCTGCGCGCTGCCGTCATCCAGTGTCAGCACCGCCATGCGGCCGCGCCGCGTTTGCAGGATGCGGATGCCACTGACGATGCCGGACAGCACCAACTCCTTCTCTTGCCGGCGCGATTTTCCGTTGGTCGGTGGCAATATCTCCGGCGTGACCTTGTCCAGCCGCATGCTGACGAAGTTGGACAGCTCCCGCTCGTACTCCTGATACGGATGGCCCGACAGATAGAAGCCGAGCGCGGTCTTCTCCTGCTGCAATTGCTCGCGCAGTTTCCAGCGCGCCACATCCGCCAGCGGCAATGTCATGTCTTCCGCCGGATCGTCACCGAACAGGCTGACCTGATTAGCTGCACGCGCATGCTGCTCGGCGCTGCCCAGCGCCGAATCGAGCGAGGCCAGCAACTGGTAGCGATGGTCATTGATGCTGTCGAACGCACCGGCGCGGATCAGCGCCTCGATGGCGCGGCGGTTGACCACGCGTTTGTCCACGCGGCGGCAGAAATCGAACAGGTCGGTGAACGGCCCGCCTTCCTTGCGCGCCGCCACGATGTTCTCCACCGCCGCCTCGCCGGTGCCCTTCACCGCCCCCAGACCGTAGGCCATGGTTTTCTCGTCGGTGGGCGTGAAGCGGTACAGCGAACTGTTGATGTCCGGCGGCAGGATCTGCACGCCTTGCAGCGCGGTGTCCTGATAGAAGAAGCTCACCTTGTCGGTGTTGTCCATTTCCGAGGACAGTGTGGCCGCCATGAACGCGGCCGGATAGTGGCACTTCAGGTAAGCGGTCTGGTAAGCGACCACGGAGTAGGCGGCGGCGTGCGACTTGTTGAAGCCGTAGCCCGCGAACTTCTCCATGGTGTCGAAGATCTCGTTCGCCTTCTTCTCGTCGATGTTGTTCTTTTCTGCGCCCGCCACAAAGATGGCGCGCTGCTCGGCCATCTCCTCGGCCTTCTTCTTTCCCATCGCGCGGCGCAGCATGTCGGCGCCGCCCAGCGTGTAACCGGCCACCGCCTGCGCGGCCTGCATCACCTGCTCCTGATACACCATGATGCCGTAGGTACTGCGTACCACCTTGTCCAGCAAGGGGTGCGGGATGATGACTTTTTCGCGCCCGTGCTTGCGGTTGATGTAGTCCGGGATGAAGTCCATCGGGCCGGGGCGATACAAGGCGTTCAGCGCGATCAGATCGTCGATGCAGTCCGGCCTCGCCTTGACCAGCGTGTCTTTCATGCCGCGCGATTCGAACTGGAACACGGCCGTGGTGTTGGCATTGCGGAAGATGTTGTCGTAGGTGGGCTTGTCGTCGAGCGGGATGCTGTCGATATTGAAGTCTTGCGTCCCTTCGATGCCCGATGCCTTGATGTAGCGTACCGCCCAATCGATGATGGTCAGCGTGCGCAGACCCAAGAAGTCGAACTTCACCAAGCCGACGGCTTCCACGTCGTCCTTGTCGAACTGGCTGACCGTGCTCTCGCTGCCTTCGGCGCAATACAGCGGACAGAAATCGGTGAGCTTGCCCGGCGCGATCAACACACCACCGGCGTGCATGCCGACGTTACGCGTCAAGTCTTCCAGTCGCTCGCCCAACTCCATCAGTTCGTCCACGCCTTCTTCACTGTCGATGATGGCGTTGAACTCCGGCTCCATCTCGCGCGCTTTGGACAACGAGACAGGCTTCACGCCGTCCAGCGGCACCAGCTTGGACAGACGGTCACATAGCATGTAGGGGAAATCGAGCACGCGGCCGACGTCGCGGATCACACCCTTGGAGGCCATGGTGCCGAAGGTGGCGATCTGCGACACGCAGGCCTCGCCATAGTGATGGCGCACGTACTGGATCACCAGTTCGCGCCCGTCCTGGCAGAAGTCCACGTCAAAGTCGGGCATGGACACGCGCTCGGGATTCAGGAAGCGCTCGAACAGCAAGTCGTAACGCAACGGGTCAAGATCGGTGATGCCCAATGAATATGCCACCAGCGAACCGGCACCAGAACCGCGGCCCGGCCCCACCGGTACGCCGTTGGGGAAGCGCTCGTGACGATAGGATTTTGCCCAGCGTATGAAGTCCGACACGATCAGGAAGTAACCGGGGAAACCCATCTTGATGATGGTCTCGGTCTCGAATTCCAGACGTGCAAGATATTCCGGCATCTTCTCGGCGCGCAACGTCTCGTCCGGATACAGATGCAGCATGCGCTGCTGTAGGCCGCGCAGGGATTCGTCGCGCAGGAACTGGTCCAGCGATTCGCCGTTGGGCGTGGGGAAGTCGGGCAGGTAGTTGGTGCCGAGTTTGAGCGTGAGGTTGCAGCGCTTGGCGATCTCCACGCTGTTCTGCAAAGCCTGCGGCAGATCGGCGAACAGTTCGGCCATCTCGGCCTGTGTCTTGAAATGCTGCTGCGCAGTGAATTGCTTCACACGGCGTTTGTCGTTCAGCACATAGCCTTCGGCGATGCACACGCGCGCCTCGTGCGCCTTGTAATCGTCGATGGCAAGGAACTGCACCGGATGCGTGGCCACCACCGGCAAGTCCAGCGCGTTCGCCAGCTTCACCGTGTCGCGGATGAATTCTTCCTCGCGCGGGAATCCGCAGCGCTGCACTTCCAGATAGAAACGGTCAGGGAACAGACCGGCATAGTCGCGTGCCGCCTGTTTGGCGGCGTTCGGGTTGCCGTTCTGCATCGCCAGCCCCACCTCACCCATGTGGAAGCCGGACAGCGCGATCAAACCCTCAGTGCCTTCGCTCAGCCACTCACGGCGGATCTCCGGACGCCCCCGGTACTGGTTGCCCAGATAGGCACGGGTCAGCAGGTCGCACAGACGCAGATAACCGGCATTGGATTGGCACAGCAACAGCAGGCGGTGCGGCTGGTCGCGCGCGGCATCATTGGTGACGAACACATCGCAACCGGCCACGGGCTTGATACCAGCCCCGCGTGTCTTCTTGTAGAACTTCACCAGCCCGAACACGTTGGAAAGGTCGGTCAGCGCCAGCGCGGCTTGTGCATCCGCCTGCGCCGCCGCCACCGCTTCGTCGATGCGCACGATGCCGTCAGCGATGGAATATTCGCTATGGAGACGAAGATGGACGAAAGCGGGTTGAGGCATGATCGGCGACAGTCAATTCAGGCACGGATTTTAACACCGCCCCCGCCCCGCCCCGGTAAGAAATCCTGTCGCCGTTGACAGCCCGTTGTTATTGGCGAGAAGACTTGTCCTGCTCGCGAAACACCCGAGTCAGGGATGCGATAAGGATAGGAAGGTCCTGTTTGTGCAGATCGGGAAAGGCGTTATGCAGGGTCTGGTGCAGCATGCTGCGCGAGGGTGTGCCGCCCCCTTCACCATGTGTAGCCAGCAACGGGGATGCGATGCGATAGGCATCGTCGAATATGTCGCGGATGTGCGGGTATTTGCGGCGCTCGACACCGCCGTTGCCTGACTGGACACTCATGCTTCCTCCGATAACACTTTTTTTGTTCCAAGTTGTGTGGTCACCGTAACGGCAAGCCCGAACATGGTCAATAGAAATAATGAATTCATGCGACTGCAACAAAAACCGCCCTCTAGGGGCGGTTTTGCATTTGGCGGAGAGGAAGGGATTGTTCGGCTTTCGCGTTGCCTCCGCGAAACCCTCATCCCTCACTACGTTCGGGACCGCCTGAAGGCGTCCTGTGCGAGCAGTGCTCGCTTGTCGAACCCGGGAGGTCTCGTCCACACTTCGCACTGCTCCAAATAAAAATCGCCCACACGGGGCGATTTGTATTTGGCGGAGAGGGAGGGATTCGAACCCTCGATACCTTGCGGTATGCCTGATTTCGAGTCAGGTACATTCGACCACTCTGCCACCTCTCCGAGACTCTGTTCGAACGCGCATCAAAAAGTCTTCTGCGGTCCGAAGGGCGCGCATTTTACCAGCAACCTCCTTTTTCGGGCAGAATGTTGCTCACTCCATCCTGAATCGCATCACGATCAATAATGCGCAGCCTCTATCCAATGCGGGTGGTCGTTCTGGTCGGCCTGTTCGCATGGCTGGTGATCAAGGCGACCGAAACGCCGCCGCTGCCTGATTGGCGGTCTGGAGAGCTGGTCGCAGTGGTGCCCGACTCCTCCATGGTCACCGATTCAGCGTTCGAATCCGATCTGGTCACCCTGTTCGCCAAGCATCTCAACGTGCGCGTGAGGCTGGTCAAACAGACATCCGACCAAGCTGTCGCCACTTTGCTGGCGGGCGAAGCCCATCTTGCCGCCGGTTTTCGCTCGCACTCCAACCCTTCCCTGCGCTTCAGCGACGGATACCATAAGCTGGACGAGCGCGTAGTCTGCAATGGCAAGTCTCCGCGCAAACTGGAAGAACTCACTTTGCGCGAGATCGTGGTCGCACGCGAGTCGGCGCAGGAAGCCGCCTTGCGCAAGGTTCGCGAGGAGCTGGAGGAGCTGGAATGGGAATCGCGCAAAAGAAGTTCTCCCGTCGCATTGCTGAAGGAATTGGCGGAGGAGCAGATCGACTGCACGGTGGCCAATGAAGAACAGATCACCACCATGCGCAACTACCATCCCGAGATCGGCAGCGGCCTGAGCCTGAATCTGGACTCGGACATGAGCTGGGCCATCAGCGCAGAAGGCGACGAGGCACTGCTGGAAGAGATCAACCTCTTCCTCGCCGAGAGCCGCAAGAACCGCGCGCTACACCATGCCATCGATCGCCACTATGGACACAACGACAGACTGGGGAGCATCGATGTCGCCGCATTCATCGAGGACACGCGCAGTGTGCTGCCGCATTACCGTCAATGGTTTCAGGATGCCGCCGACCTGACCGGCATCGACTGGCGCCTGATCGCCGCACTCGGCTATCGCGAATCGCGCTGGGATCCGAACGCCACCTCGTACACCAACGTGCGCGGTTTCATGATGATCACCGAGGTGACCGCCGACCGCATGGGACTGAAGAACCGCCTGGATCCACGCGAGAGCATCTTGGCTGGCGCCCGCTACCTGCAAATGCTGAAGGAGCAATTACCGCTACGCATCACCGAGCAGAACCGCCTGTGGATGGCGCTGGCCGCCTATAACCAGGGCATGGGACATCTGGAGGACGCGCGCATCCTGACAGGGCAGCGCGGACTCAGCCCCGACGTATGGGCCGACGTGAAACGCGTGATGCCCCTGTTGTCGCGGCCCGAGTTCTACGAGAACACCAAATACGGGCAGGCACGCGGCGGCGAAGCGGTGGTGCATGTCGAGACGGTGCGGCTGTACCACGACATGCTGAAGCGACTGGATGCGGAAGGGAAGCTGCCGAAGACTTCGCATTTCCCCTTCGGATTTGGCTCAAAATAGCAAAGCGTTCTAGTCGCGCTTGTTCTGACTATCTTCCAGCATCTTCTCGACGCGCGCGAGGCGGGCCGCGATATCTTTCAGCAAACGTTCGGATTCTTTTTCTTCAGTTTCGATCTTCTCCACGTCGCTGCCGATGAAGAAAGCGGCCAGATTGGCGGTGAGCAGGGAGATGAGCACCACGCCGAACAGCACCACCAGCGAGGCGAACAAACGGCCCGCGCCGGTGTGCGGCACCACATCGCCGTAGCCGACGGTGGCCATGGTGACCCAGGCCCACCACATGCCGTCCCACACGTCGCCGATGGAGGGATCGACGCGCGACATGATGATGCCGGACAGCACCATGGCGGCGAAAGCGACAATGAGGGTGGTGCCCAGCTTGTGCTGCGACAGCAGTTTGCGCGCCGAGCGGGACATGCGCAGCAGCAACGCCACCACCAGCAGCAGTCGCACGCTACGCAGCAGACCAATCAACGGGGCGAACTGCCAGAAATAAGGGAAGCCGGCGGTGATGATGAGCAGGTTCAGCCAGTTACCGAACAGGTAGCGGCGCTTGTCGCGCACTTGCGCGGTGAGGACCACAGTCTCCAGCAAGAAGGCCAGCCAAACCAGCCAGTCGGCGACGCGGGCCACGGCATGGGAAAGCGTGCCGGTCTCTTCCAGATACCACTGCAGCACGATCCACAGTGCCACGCCGACCATCGGCCATTCCAGCCGGCGCGCCCAGTGCCGCGCGACCGCAGTCTCGTGCTCTTCGACACCGGCGATCCCCAGCAGATGGACGACGCTCATGCGCGCGCCCTATTTGGAAAGTTTCTCCATGCCGCCCATGTAGGGGCGCAGCACGTCGGGGATGGTCACACTACCGTCGGCATTCTGGTAGTTCTCCAGCACCGCGACCAGCGTACGGCCGACCGCCAGACCGGAGCCGTTCAACGTGTGCAGCAACTCCGGTTTGCCGGCCGCGTTGCGGAAGCGTGCCTGCATGCGGCGCGCCTGGAAAGCTTCGAAGTTGGAGCAGGACGAGATCTCGCGATAGGTGTTCTGCGCGGGTAGCCACACTTCGATGTCGTAAGTGGTGGCGGCGGAGAAACCCATGTCGCCGGTGCAAAGCCTGACCACGCGATACGGCAGTCCGAGCTTCTGCAGAATGATCTCGGCATGGCCGAGCAGCGCTTCCAGCGCGGCATAGGATTGTTCCGGATGCACCATCTGCACCAGTTCCACTTTCTCGAACTGATGCTGGCGGATCATGCCGCGCGTGTCGCGCCCGTAGGAACCGGCCTCGGAACGGAAGCACGGCGTGTGCGCTACGAATTTCATCGGCAGTTTTTCCATCGGCACGATCTCGTCGCGCACCATGTTTGTGACGGGAACTTCGGCGGTGGGGATCAGGTAGAAATTCTTTTCAATCCCGTCATCGCCCACCACGCGCGGTACACGGAATAAGTCTTCCTCGAACTGCGGCAACTGCCCGGTACCGCGCATCGATTCGGCGTTCACCAGATACGGCACATAGGTCTCGGTGTAGCCGTGCTTGTCGGTATGCGTATCCAGCATGAACTGCGCCAACGCGCGATGCATGCGCGCCAGCGGTCCTTTCAGCAAGGAAAAACGCGCACCGGCGATCTTGGTGGCGGTCTCGAAATCCAGCCCGCCCAAGCCTTCGCCGATGCTGACATGATCCTGCACTTCGAAGTCGAATCTCTTCGGCTCGCCGAACTTGTGCATCTCGACGTTGTCCGCTTCGGTCTTGCCGACAGGCACGCTGGCGTGCGGCACGTTGGGGATGACAGCGAGGAAGGCATCCATGTCCGCCAGCACTTGCGGCAGCTTGACTTCCAGTTGCTTCAGCTCATCGCCCAGCGCGCCCACCTCGGCCATGATAGCTGTCGTGTCTTCGCCCTTGGCTTTGGCCTGGCCAATTAGCTTGGAGGATGCATTGCGTTTGGCCTGCAACTCTTGCGTGCGCGTCTGGATGGTCTTGCGCTCGGCTTCCAGTTGCTCGAACTTGGCGGTGTCCAGTTCGAAACCGCGTGACTTCAATCGCGCTGCCACACCGGCCAGGTCGTTACGTAATGTTTGTATGTCTAACATGAGAACCTCAAATTCAAAATCAATTTAGCCACAGAGAACACAGAGAACACAGAGAGCACCGCCGCTCTGAATTTGTCTTTCTCTGTGACCTCTGTGTTCTCTGTGGCTAATTTTGTTTTTCTTTAACTTCACTTTTCAAAGTGAAATTCGCTTTACCCCACTGACCAACTGCTTTTCTCCAAAATTCAGTAACAACCCTCGCTTCAAACCTGTCGCTTTAAGATATGAGAGCACTTGGGCTGTTGCCACTTCCGGCAGCGTTCGCAGGGATTTAATTTCCACAACAACTTCATTTGCAACCAGCAGATCAAGACGCTGTCCTTGAATTGCCTGGCCTTTGTACATCACATCGACTGCCAATTGCCGTTGAAAAGGCAGCTCTCTCAGCCCTAGCTCGATACACAGCGCCTCTTCGTAGATAGACTCCAGCAGCCCGGAACCCAGAGTTTTGTGAACCTCAATAGCCGCTGCAATTATCTTCTCTGTCAGTTGATCTGCCACGACTATCTCTGTGCCCTCTGTGTTCTCTGTGGCTAATTCTTGCTTTTCGCTTTGGCATCCAACTCTCGCAGATGCGCCAGCTTTTCCGATATCTTTGCTTCCAGCCCGCGGTCCACCGGTTCGTAGAAACTCACTTGCGGCATGCCATCCGGGAAGTAATCCTCACCCGCCGCATAGCCGCCCGCCTCGTCGTGCGCGTAGCGGTAGTCCTTGCCGTAGTCGAGCTGCTTCATCAGTTTGGTCGGCGCGTTGCGCAGGTGCAGCGGCACTTCGCGCGAACTGTCCTGTTTGACGAAAGCGCGGGCGGCATTATACGCGACGTATCCCGCGTTCGATTTGGCGGCGACGGCCAGATACAGCACGGCCTGCGCCAGCGCCAGTTCGCCTTCCGGCGAGCCGAGGC
The DNA here is from genome assembly GCA_013791855.1 of Sideroxydans sp. Taxonomy (GTDB): domain Bacteria; phylum Pseudomonadota; class Gammaproteobacteria; order Burkholderiales; family Gallionellaceae; genus Sideroxyarcus. The sequence continues at coordinate 74,954 of VMTA01000018.1, read as the reverse complement.
GTTCGTAGGTGGTGGCGGCATCGTTGCACAACTGGATGGCGCGCGGATCGGCGAGGCCGATGTCTTCCCAGGCCATGCGCACGATGCGCCGCGCGAGATAGCGCGGGTCGGCGCCGCCATCCAGCATGCGCACCAGCCAGTACAGCGCGGCATCGGGATTGGAACCGCGCACCGATTTGTGCAGCGCGGAGATCTGGTCGTAGAAGGCTTCGCCGCCCTTGTCGAAACGGCGCATCTTCTGCGCCAGCGTGGCATCGAGGAACGTGACATCGATGTTGTGCAAGCCGGCTGCTTCGGCAGCGGTCTGCAACTGTTCGAGCACGTTGAGCAGGCGGCGCGCATCGCCGTCGGCGTAACCGACGATGCGTTCGCGTGCAGCCGCATCGAAGGTGATGCCTTGCAATGCCGTGTGCTGTGCGCGTTCGAACAACTCCCCCATCTCGGCTTCTGACAACGATTGCAGCACATACACCTGCGCGCGCGAAAGCAGCGCATTGTTCAATTCGAATGATGGGTTCTCAGTAGTCGCGCCGATGAAGGTGACTAGCCCCTGCTCGACGAAGGGCAGGAAGGCATCCTGCTGTGATTTGTTGAAACGGTGCACCTCGTCCACGAACAGGATGGTGTGGCGGCCGTTGCGCTGCAGGGTCTGCTCGGCCTGCGCGATGGCATCGCGGATGTCCTTCACGCCGGACAGCACCGCCGACAGCGGCACGAACTCGGCATCGAATGCCGAGGCCATCAGCCGCGCCAGCGTGGTCTTGCCCACCCCCGGCGGGCCCCACAGGATCATGGAATGCAGCTTGCCGGACTGGAAGGCGAGGCGCAGCGGCTTGCCCTCGCCCAGCAGATGCGACTGGCCGATGACTTCGGCGATGTGCTTGGGGCGCAGGCGCTCGGCGAGCGGCGCGGCCGGAGCGTTGGGCGCGAACAGGTCAGACATTATTCGCCCAGAACGTCAGCGCCTTGGGGCGGCACGAAACGGAACAGCGACGGTGCCAGCTGCGGATTGCGTTGCAGATGCGCGAAACGCAAGATGGTGGTGTTGCCGAAGGCGTCGTTCAGTTCCATCGCGGCCAGTTCGGAGCGCACATTGAAGCCCATGCGGATGGCGGAGAAGGTGGATTCCTGATTGCGCGGCTTGGCGGTCAGCCAGGTCAAACCATACTGTTCGCCCGCTTCTTCCAGCAGAAAGTCGCGCTCGATCTCGTTGTTGCCGGACAGCAATGCCGCCGGGCTGCTGCCCAGCGCGGCATCCAGTTTCCGAACGGTTACTTGTTCCAGATCGGCGTCGTACAACCAGAACTTCGCGCCATCGCCGACGATGAGTTGCTGGTAGGGTTTGCGATACTCCCAGCGAAACTTGCCGGGACGCACGAACTGCATGGTGCCGGATGCGGTTTGCATCTTGTGGCCTTTGCTGTCGAGCACGGTCTGGGTGAATTCGGCCTGCGCGGAACGCGTGCCGGAGATGAATGCCTTGAGCTGGTCGACGGCACCGGCATGCGCTTCGAACGCTGTCAGGCACAGCAGCAGAAGGCTCACTCTTTTCAACATGCTCATTCCTGTCGTGCGGGTGCCAGCACTTCGCGGTTGCCGTTGCTCTGCATCGGCGACACCAGCCCGGCCTGTTCCATCGCCTCGATCAGGCGCGCGGCGCGGTTGTAGCCGATGCGCAGATGACGTTGCACCAGCGAGATGGAGGGGCGGCGCGTCTTGAGCACGATCTCCACCGCCTGGTCATACAGCGCGTCGGCTTCGGCGTTGCCGCCCCCGCCGTCGTATTCGCCCTCGGCCGGTTCGTCCATCGAGGTGAGGATGCCTTCGATATAGTTCGGTTCGCCCTGCGCCTTCAGATGCTCGGTGACGCGGTGCACTTCCTGATCGGACACGAAGGCACCGTGTACGCGCTGCGGATAACCACTGCCCGGCGGCAGGTAGAGCATGTCACCCTGCCCCAGCAGCGCTTCCGCGCCTTGCTGGTCGAGGATGGTGCGCGAATCGATCTTGCTCGATACCTGGAACGCCACGCGCGTGGGCACGTTGGCTTTGATCAAGCCGGTGATGACGTCCACCGACGGGCGCTGCGTGGCCAGCACCAGATGGATGCCGGCGGCGCGCGCCTTCTGCGCCAGTCGTGCGATGAGTTCTTCCACCTTCTTGCCGACCACCATCATCAGGTCGGCCAACTCGTCGATGAAGATGACGATGTAGGGCAACTCTTCCAGCGGCTCCGGCGACTCGGGCGTGATGCTGAACGGGTTGCTCAGCGGTTTACCTTCCTTGATCGCGTCGCGCACTTTCTGGTTGTAACCGGCGATGTTGCGCACACCAAGCGCGGACATCAGCTTGTAGCGCTTGTCCATCTCCTGCACGCCCCAGTTGAGCGCGGAAGCGGCCTGGCGCATGTCGGTGACCACCGGTGCCAGCAAATGCGGGATGCCTTCGTACACCGACAGTTCCAGCATCTTGGGATCGATCAGAATGAGGCGCACTTCCTGCGGCGTGGACTTGTACAACAGCGACAGGATCATGGCGTTGATCGCCACCGACTTGCCGGAGCCGGTGGTACCCGCCACCAGAACGTGCGGCATCTTGCCCAGATCGGCGACCACGGGTTTGCCGGAGATGTCCTTGCCCATCGCCATGGTGAGCGGCGAATGCATGTCGGCATACACCTGTGAGCCGAGGATCTCAGACAGGTGCACCATCTGCCGTTTCGGATTGGGCAGTTCCAGCGCCATGTATGCCTTGCCGGGGATGGTCTCCACCACACGGATGCTGACCACCGACAGCGCACGCGCCAGGTCGCGCACCAGATTGACGATCTGGCTGCCCTTCACACCCACGTCGGGCTCGATCTCGTAGCGCGTGATGACCGGACCGGGATAGGCGCCGACCACCTTCACGGTGACACCGAAGTCGTTGAGCTTGCGTTCGATCAGACGCGAGGTGAATTCCAGCGTCTCGGCGGAGACCACTTCCACCTGCTTGGTCGCCTGATCGAGGATGTGCAGCGGCGGCAGCGGCGAGTCGGACATGTCGGCGAACAGGGAGACCTGTTTCTCTTTCTCCACGCGCTGCGACTTCGGCACCTCGACCACCTGCATCTCGATGTGGATGGGCTGATGGTCTTCGACGCGCTTCTTCTCTTCTTCCACCTTCACTTCACGGTGTTGAGTAGCCTGTGCGCCGATGCGTTTGTCCTGCCAGGTCTGCCACGCGTTGCGCGCCCACAGGTAGCCGTCTTCTATCCATTCGCCGAGGCGGTCGATGAAACGCAGCCAGGAGAGGCCGGTGTAAAGACTGAAGCTGACCGCCATCATCGTGAGCAGGAAAAGGGTCGCGCCGACGTAGCCCAACACTTGTGCCAACCAGCCACCCAGTGCAGCGCCCAGCATGCCGCCCGGTGCCTGCGGCAATTCGACCTGCCAGGTGTAGAGACGCAAGGCCTCGAGCGCGCTGCTGGACAGTAGCAGGATGAAAAAGCCGGTCAAAGACAGCCACAGGGTGCGCACGTCGAACAGACTGTCGGCGCGCATGCGGCGATAGCTCGCCCAGACGCGTTGCAGCATGAGTGTGACCAGCCACCAGGCAGAGAAGCCGAACACATAGAGCAGCACGTCGGACAGCCACGCCCCGAACGCACCGCCCGGATTCTGCGTGACGGCATGGGTCGCCTCGTGCGACCAGGCGGTGTCGTTGTGGTCGTAACCGGCGAGAATCAGGATCAGGTAGGCGGCCAATGCCACCAGCAACAGCCAGCGCGATTCACGCAACAGATGCAGCATCCGCTCGGGTAGCGGCGCTCGTGCGTTATCTGCCACGGCCATCAGACGGCTCCGGCAGATTTGGAATCTTCGACTTCAGATTCACCATTTTCGGAGATGAAACCGAAACGGCGGGCCGTTTCCACCGCTTCGACACGGGAGTTGACGTGCAGGGTCTGGTAGATGGCTGCGACATGGATCTTGACCGTGCCTTCGGCCAGATCGAGCTCGCGTGAGATGTCCTTGTTGCTCTTGCCGGCACCGATCAGTTGCAACACCTGCAACTGGCGCGGGGTGAGGCCGTATTTACTGGCGCGCTGGCTGCGCTTGTCACTGAGCGCCATCCCCGGCTCCAGTTTGGATACGGCTTGTTGCAACAATTGCGGCGGAACGTACACACCGCCATCCAGCACCATACGCAAGGCGGACAGCATGGATTTGCTGGGCGACATCTTGGAGATGAAACCCATCGCGCCCAGATTCATCACGCTTTCGATATCGTCGCGCTGATCGGAGCCGGACACCACGACCAAGGGCACTGCGGGGAAGCGCTGATGGAAAAGTTGCAGCGAAGAGACGCCGTTGCTGTCCGGCATGTGCAGATCCAGCAACGCCAGATCGAGATCGGGGTGGGCCATGACCAGTTGCAGGGCCTCGGTGAAATTACCGGTATCAAGTATCTCTACTTCGTCGGCCAGTTGCTGTAACACATAGCGCATGCCGTCACGGAACAGCGCGTGATCATCCACCAGCAGTACCTTGATCTTCATTCTCATGTCCCCTTTTGCAGCCCCCTCTCTCTAACTCTCTCCCGCAAGCGGGAGAAAGAACAATCGTGAAAGGCGGTCTTCAATTCTCGGCCGCAATCATATCACCCAAGCCACGGCCATTCAGCCGCTAATGCTTGCCGGTCAATACGAAATACACCATCGCGCGCAAGCGGATCGGTGCGATGGGTTTATGCAACAGCATGGCGCCGCTGCCATGTATCTCGTGCAGCGTCTCGCTGGCGGTATCGCCGGTCAGCACCACGGCCGGCAGATCGGCACCCCACAACTCGCGCATGCGCTGGATGACGTGGATGGCCGTCATGCCCTGTGGCAGGCGGTAATCACATACCAGCACGTCCGGTCGTTGTTCGGCCACATCCAGTGCGCGTATCACTTCTTCCGCCGATTCCGAGGTGAACACCTTGCAACCCCACTGCTGCATCAATTCGACCGTCGACTCTCGGATATCCGGATCATCTTCGACCAGGGCGACCACCCTGCCATTCAGGTCATATTCGGAATGCGAGGCGATAAAAGGTTGCGCCAGTTGCGCGGCATCACCCTTGGGGATGGTGAAAGAGAAGGTCGAACCGATACCCGATTCCGAACTGACTTCGAGTTCACAACCCAGCAACTGATCGATGCGGCGCACGATGGTGAGCCCAAGGCCCAGGCCTTTGCGGCGGTCGCGATGCGGATTGCCCACTTGGTAATATTCTTCGAAGATATGCGGCAGAGATTCCGGTTTGATGCCTATGCCGGTATCCGCCACCTCGATCTCCACCTTGCCATCCGTACAGATACAGCACACCACCACGCCGCCACTGTCCGTATAACGAATGGCGTTGGTGATCAGGTTGCGCAGCATGCGTTCCAGCAGGAAGGGGTCGCTGTAGACCACGGATGAGCATTGCTGCGGCGAGCAATGCTCGCCGATGTTGGGCATGTCGTAGCTCAGCCCTTTGGCTTGGGCGATGGGCGCGAAATCGCCATAGAGTCTGTCCAGTAGCGGGCCCAGGCTGAAATGTTGCCAGCGCGGCTCGACGATGCCCGCATCAAGTCTCGACACATCCAGCAGGTCGTCGAACATATCCACCAGCGCATCGACCGACTTCCCGATCTGCCCTGACAACTTCAGCGATTCCTTGTCCTTCGCGGTTTCCTGCAAGGCCTCGGTGAACAATCGCAAAGCTTGCAATGGTTGGCGCAGATCGTGGCTGGCCGTGGCGAGGAACTTCGATTTCGCCCGGCTGGCCGACTCCGCCCGCTCCAGTGCTTCGGCGATGTCCTCCTCGCGCTGGCGCAGCTCGCGCAACAGCACTTCTTTTTCGAAACGCTGCCGCAACGAAAGCTCGAAGGTGAACATCAAGCGCATCGCCGCATTCAGCATGAAAACGATGAACACCACGAGCATCAGTGCCAGGAACCAGTGCTGCTTGTCGTTATCCAGCGCCAGACGGACGATGAGCGGAACCAGCAGAAAGATCAGATACAGGAACAGGGAGGGACGATGTACCGGGTTGATGGTCACACCGCCCGATGCGAAGCCCATTGCCACGCAGATGATCAGGATCTGGTAGGCCAGGTCACCCGGCACGTACATCAACAGCCAGGCCAGCCCCCAGACGGAAGCGCCGAGCGAAGTGTTGAAACGAAAACGCCGGTCCCAGCGGCGGCATTGGTGGATATCATTGGCCGCCGCGCGGTAACGCCACCACTGCCACAGTTCGAACAGTTGCGCCGAAAAGGCCAGCACCATCCACCACAGCAGCACCTGATGGGATACCACGTCCCACATCACCCACATCAGCAGCGGCACGATGAACATGGCCGGCACGACCATGGTCGGATAGCTGGCGATGCGCGCGCGCACCTGCTCGCGCCGTACCGGCAGACTCTCTTCGTTGATATCGAACTTCAGGAGATCCGTCAGCACGCTCATTTCATCGCCAGCAACAAACGGATGTCCTGTGCCAGAAATTCCGGCCGCTGCGCGAAGGGCGACAGCAACACCGGTTTGCCGGAGGGTGAGATGAGGTAAGTGCCGGCTGAGTGGTCAAGCGTATAGCTACCGCTCTTGGTGGCCTGCTTCTGGTAGACGATGTCGAAGGCCTTGGCCGCTTGGGCGGTTTCCTGCGCATCACCGTACAGACCGAGGAAGGATGGGTAGAAGGCGGGCGCGTATTGCGCCAGCAATTCGGGTTTGTCGCGCTCGGGGTCGAGCGTCACGAACAGCACCTGCACCTTTTCCGAGTCCTTGCCCAGCATGCGCATCACCTGCGCCATGTCGGCCAGGGTGGTGGGACATACATCGGGACAATGGATGTAACCGAAGAACAGCGCGACCGCCTTGCCGCGAAAATCGGCCAGTGTCACGATCTTGCCGGACGGGTCGTGCAATCGGAAATCGGCCTGCGCATATTTGCCGGTGACTTCGTTCGCCTTGAACGGTGAAGGCAGTTTGGGTTCGCCGCACGCGGCGAGCATAAGCAGTGATGACAGCAACAAGATGTTACGCAGCAACATGACACGCTCCAGTCCAACCATGCACATAGAATGTGTACGAGACCTTGATCAAACCGTACACCCCGAACCCCGCCACCAGCATCCCGGCCACCAATCGCACGCGTGGCGATTGTACCCAGCCGCGCACACTTTCCCAGAACATACCGATGGCTAGCAGATTGGGCAAGGTGCCCAGACCGAAGGCCAGCATGGTCAGCCCGCCCTGCATCGCATCGCCGCTGGCCAGTGCGGTAAGGAGCACACTGTATACCAGTCCGCACGGCAACCAGCCCCACAGCATGCCCAGCCCCAGCGCCCGCGGCGCGGTATTCACCGGCAACAGTCTGGTGGTGTAAGGCTGCAAGCGCTTCCACAAACCGCCACCCAGTTGCTCAAGATATCGTACCGCGCCCCACACACCGGCCAGATACAACCCGAGCAGCACCAGCATCAGACTGGACAGCGCGAACAACAGATGCTGCACCGGCACAGCATCGCGCATCAGCAGGCCGGCCTGCCCCACCGCACCGACCAGCGCACCGGCAGCGGCATAGCTAAGGATGCGACCGCTGCTGTAGGCCAGATGGAACGGCCAGCGCGCGCGCTGTTGCGGCACCTGCGAAGTGAAGACGCCGACGATGCTGCCGCACATGCCCAGACAATGCACGCCACCGAGCAGCCCGACCATGAACACTGCGAAGATACTGAACTCACTCATTGCTCTGCCCGCGCTCCAATAGACTCATATCCAGATGCTGTACCGCAAGGTTCGCATCCGCAACGTCCATACGCGGTACGATACCGAGCAAAGGCGCGGCGATACGTGCGCGCAGCGTTTCGATGTTCTCTTGCAGAGCTGGCATCGTGTCGTCCAGCACGTTGGCCACCCAGCCTGCACATTCCAGTTGCCGTTCCTCGATCGCCGCCATGGTCAGCAATGCATGATTGATGCAACCCAAGCGCATGCCCACCACCAGGATCACCGGGATATCCAGCTCGCGTGCCAGATCGGCGAAAGTGAGGTCTTCGTTCAGCGGCACCAGGAATCCGCCCGCACCTTCCACGATGACCTCATCCGCCTGTCCTGCCAGCTCATCATACGATGTCAGTATGCGGCGCATCTCGATACGCACGCCGACATGCCTGGCGGCAAGATGCGGCGCGATGGCGCGCGGGAAACAATAGGGATTCACCTGCCCGTAACCGAGCTGCAACGTGCTGGCCGCGCGCAACGCGAGTGCATCTTCGTTGTGCTCATCCTCGTCACATCCCGCCGCGACCGGCTTGAAGCCGCTCACCAACTTGCCCTGCGCGGCAAAGCCGCGCAACAACGCGCAACTGACCAGCGTCTTGCCGACGCCGGTATCCGTGCCGGTGATGAAATAACTCATAGCTTGAAATCAGTCTTGATGATCGCCCGACCATCCGGCGCAGCCTTGGGCGCGGGCTTCCAAGCATGGCCGTAGACGATCTCGAAAGTGGCCGGCAATTTGCCGTTGCGGCGCAGCGTCTCGTAGTTGGCCAGCACGCGCTGCCAAGCCGCCTTGCCCATCATGCCCGGTGCACGACCGGCCGTCGCATTGTGTGCACCGATACTCTTCAAATCTTGCATCACCGCGCGTGCATCCTCATAGGTCAAAGTGAGCGTCTCCATCTCCATCACCGGATCGGCGAAACCGGCCGCTACCAGCATGTCGCCGACATCGTGCATATCCACGAAGCGGTTAAGGTGATTGTAGCCGTCCACGTCGCGAAACGCGATGCGCAATTCCTTGAGCGTATCCACGCCGAAGCAGGAGAACATCAGCAGGCCATCGGTACTCAGGATCCGGTTCAGTTCGACAAAGGTGGCAGGCAGATCGTTGCACCATTGCAGCGCGAGGTTGGACCACACCATATCGACGCTGCCCGACGCGATTGGCAGTGCCTCGACATCGGCACACAGGAAGCGCTCGCGACGCCCCTGAAACAACTTCCTCCACCAGCCCGATGTGCCGCGCGCATGCTGCAGCATGCCGAGCGCAATATCGAGCGCGGTGATGTCCGCCTTGGGATAGCGCTCGCCCAGTTGGCGCGTGCCCCAGCCGGTGCCGCTGCCCACATCCAGCAGGCGTGCCGGTTGCAGCTTGATGTAATCCAGTTTTTCCAGCATGCGGATGCATACTTCGCGTTGCATCACCGCCGCCGCATCGTAGTCCGACGCGGCACGGCTGAACGCCTGCCGCACTTGCTTCTTGTCTATCTCGAATTCATTCATCTATATAACCTTTTGCCACAGAGTACACAGAGATCACAGAGATCACAGAGAAGGTCGCAACTCTGTTTTGCATTTCTCTGTGATCTCTGTGTTCTCTATGGCTGTGTTTTTCAAGAATTTGATTACTTCTGCAACACATATATCGGGGTGCGAAAGGAAAGGCGCGTGGGCCGCACCTTCAATCTCGACAACCCGAGCGTTCGGCATCACTTGCGCCAGATAATACGATGCTTCCGGCGGCGTCAGTTTGTCGCGTTGACCGGCGATGGCTAGGGTCGGTTGCTTGATGCCGGGCAGACGCTCGCGCAGATCGGCATCGCGCAATATCTCCAGACCGCCGCGCAGCGCTGGCAGGGCCGGCTCGCCGCGACTGAACAGTTGCTCGCGCAACGCCGCCAGCAATTCGCGCTCGTGCTCGCTGCCGCGCACCTGCAAGGCGAGGAAGCGGCGCAGCGTGGCGGCATGATTCTTTTCCAGTTCGGTGGAGAATTGTTTCAGGATCTCGCTCGCCATCCCGAACAACCAGTCCTCGCGTTCAGTGAAACAGGGGGTGCTCGCCATCAGGATCAGGCGCTCGATCTTCTGCGGCGAACGCGCCGCCCAGTACTGCGCGATAATGCCGCCGAGCGACCAGCCAAGGACTGCGACAGGCTCGCCAAACTGGGCATCAAGTGCCTCGATGATGCTATCCAGCGTGAAATCGCCTTGCGCCTCGCTTGCGCCATGACCCGGCAGATCGACGTTATGTACTTCGAAACCCGTCGCAAGGTGAGTGACCACATCGCCCCAGATGCCGCCGTGCATGCCCCAGCCATGCAGCATGACCAGCGGCTTGCCCTGCCCGGTCACTTCAACATGCAAGCGCATGCAATGCCTCTATCAATCGTTGCACATCCGCTTCCGTATGCGCGGCCGACAAGGTGATACGCAAACGCGCCGTGCCCTGCGGCACGGTGGGCGGGCGGATCGCCGCAACCCAGATGCCGCGGTCACGCAGCCCTTCACTTAATGCCAACGCCTGCTTGTTGTCGCCGATCAGCAAAGGCTGGATGGCGGTATCGGATGGCATCAGTTGCCAGGACAGATCGCCCAAACCTTTGCGCAACAGCGCCACCAATCGCTGTAAGTGCGCGCGCAAGGCATCGCCCTGCTCGATCAGTTGCAGACTTTCCAGCAGCGCCACGGACAAGGCTGGCGGTGTGGCCGTGGTGTATACATAACTGCGCGCCTGATTCACCAGCGTATCGATCACCACCTGCTCGGCGGCGACGAAGGCACCGGACACACCGGCCGCTTTGCCCAGCGTGCCCATCAGGATGATGCGCGGCGAATCCAGTCCGAAATGCGAGAGCGACCCGCGCCCCTGTTCACCCAGCACACCGAAGCCATGCGCATCATCCACCAGCAGCCAGGCATCGTATTTCTCGCACAGTGCCAGCAGTTCGGGCAACTGCGCGATATCGCCGTCCATGCTGAACACGGCATCGGTGATCACCAGCTTCCTGCCGCTTTCTTTCTTCGCCAGCAGGCCATCCAGTTGCGCCATATCGCCATGGCGGTAGCGCTGCACGTTCGCGCGCGACAACAACATCGCATCGTTGAGTGACGCGTGATTCAACTTGTCGGCATACACCGTGTCGTCTTTGCCGACCAGCGCCTGCACCGCACCCAGATTGGCCATGTAGCCTGTCGAGAACAACAATGCTGCAGGCTTACTGACAAAGGCAGCCAGTTCTTGTTCGAGCTGATGGTGCGGCGTGAAATGTCCGTTCACCAGATGGGCCGCCCCTGCCCCCACGCCCCACGCTGCCGCGCCCTGCTGAAAGGCGGCTATCAGTTGCGGATGGTTGGCGAGGCCGAGGTAGTCGTTGCTGCTGAACGCGAGATAGGATTTCCCGTCGACGATGATGTGCGGCGACTGCGGCGACTGCAGCGTGCGGCGCTGGCGCAGCAGGCCCTGTGCGGCGCGCTCGTCTAGATCACGTTGCAGCGCCGCAAAGATCATCAGTGTTTCTCGGCGAAGGGGTACATGCCCAGCTTGTCCATCAGCGCACGGTCGCGCTCGACGTCCGGATTGCCGGTGGTCAGCAACTGTTCGCCGTAGAAGATGGAGTTCGCACCCGCGAGGAAACACAGGGCCTGCACGGCATCGCTCATCTGCTGACGGCCGGCGGACAAGCGCACGCGCGCTGTGGGCATGGTGATGCGCGCGACGGCGATGGTGCGCACGAAGTCCAGCGGGTCGATATCTTCCTGCTGCGCCAGCGGCGTGCCTTCCACCTTTACTAGGTTGTTGATCGGCACGCTCTCGGGATAGGGCTCCATGTTGGCCAGTTGCGCGATCAGTCCGGCGCGCTGCGTCAGGCTCTCACCCATACCCACGATACCGCCGCTGCACACATGCATGCCGGCATTGCGGACGCGTTCCAGCGTATCGATGCGATCCTGATAATCGCGCGTGCTGATGATGTCGCCGTAGAACTCAGGCGCGGTGTCCAGATTGTGGTTGTAGTAGTCGAGTCCGGCCTGGCGCAGCTGCTCGGTCTGCTCGTCATTGAGCATGCCCAGCGTGGCGCAAGTCTCCATGCCCAGCGCCTTGACCTCTTTCACCATCTCCACCACGGCTGCCATATCTTCCTTGCTCGGCTCGCGCCAGGCCGCGCCCATACAGAAGCGGTCGGCACCGGCGTCCTGTGCGGCCTTGGCTGCCTTGATCACTTCCTGCACTTCCAGCATCTTGCGGTTCTCTACACCCGCATCGTGGAAGGCGGATTGCGGACAGTAGCCGCAGTCCTCGGAACAGCCTCCGGTCTTGATCGAGAGCAGGGTGGAAAGCTGCACCGCATTAGGATCGAAATGCTCGCGGTGCACCTGCTGCGACTGGAACAGCAAGTCCGAGAACGGCAGCTTGAACAACTTTTCGATAGCTTCAACGCTCCAGCGTTGCGGCGTGGTCGGCGTATTAGCTTTGGCGGAACGAACGAGCGTGATGGGCTGGCTTTGCATTTTGATGTTTGCTTTCAGGGAATTCGGCGCTAAATTGCGGCACGCATGTTCGTTGATGGAGGTCGTGTTGTCAATTTTGACTGCTAAATTGCTGAACATCCGCCCATATATTGCTCGCCAGCTGCCCGCACAGCCCTGTTTTCTGTGCGGCGCCTCAAGTCACGACGGATTGTGCTGCGCCGCTTGCGTCGGCGACCTGCCTCATCATGCGGGACCAAGTTGCAGCGTGTGCGCTGCGCCACTCCCCTCGGGCGGGGTCTGCGGACGCTGCCTGCAGCATCCGCCCGCCTATACGCGGACCATAGCAGCCTTCCGCTACGAGTTCCCCCTAGACGGTCTGATCAAGGCGCTCAAGTTCGACGAGCAATTGATCCTTGCCAACTTCCTCGCCGACACACTGGCTGCACGCATCAGTTCGCGCCCCGACTGCCTGCTCGCCTTGCCGCTGCATCCGGCGCGTTTGCGCGAGCGCGGCTTCAATCAGTCGCAGCTCCTCGCGTCGCGCATCGCCGCCGTGTTGCAGTTGCCTTCGCTCACCGCTGCGGCATCCCGCGTGCGCGACACGCCTCCGCAATCCACTTTGCCCTGGCGTTCGCGGAGCAGCAACATGCGCAAGGCCTTCGCCTTATCGCCAGGCCTCGACGTACGAGACAAACATATCGCTATCGTGGATGACGTGATGACCAGCGGCGCTTCGATCGATGCCCTGGCGCAACTGCTGCTGGATGCAGGCGCAAGACAGGTCAGCGCCTGGGTGGTGGCGCGCACCGTTCCGCATCGGGGGAAAACCTAGAGACCCGAGAGTTTCTGCTGCACAAATGCAGTCAGTTCAGGAGAGAGCGTGCGTGTCGATAATGCCTGTTTATAGGCCAGCTTGGCATCTTCCAGACGCCCCAGTGCCTGTAGCGAGATCGCGTAACCCACACGCCACACACCGTTGCGGGGTGCGATCTGCAGGGCGATCTGATAGTGGTTCACGGCCTCTTTGTGCCTGTCTTGTCTTTGCAGCAGTGCGGCATAGAAAGACTGATAGTCGGCATTGTTATCCGCCGCGGTCAGATGGGTTTGCAGCGTATCAACTGCCAGATCCAGTTGATCGCGTCCGAGCTGCATCCTCGCCAGCGCCATCGCATAGGGCAAATGCACGGGCTTCAGGCGCAGGCCCGCTTGCAGGATCCGCTCGGCAGCGGCTTGCTGACCGTTCTCCTGCAACAAGGCAGCCATCGCGAGCCTGGCCGCCTCATGCTGATCATTCGCCTTCAGCGCAGCTTCATAAGCGGCCATCGCCTCCGGCACCTTGCCCTGCTGCTGCGCTTGCACGCCTTTGCGATAGTCCGCATCGGCACGTTGCATCGGGCTGACTTGTTTGATTGGAAGCGGTGCCTCCCTGCGTGTGATGACAGGCGGACTGTTGATCACTTCCTGCTTGCGCATCGGCTCCGGCTCGGCTGCTATGTCAGCCACCAAGGGACGGCTCGATAACCCTCCTGCGTCGGATTGAGGTTCGCGTTCACGCAACGATTCAGGCAGCGGCAACACACTGAGTTCATAGCTGAGTCGCGTAGCCGGGGCAGGTTGAACCTCCACACCCGGTTCGATCACTACCACCGGGAGTGCTGGGACGATGTTGCCATGCGCTTCCGGCTCCAGACTTTCTGATTTATGCATCCACAGCCAACCGCCCACACTCGCCAGTATCAGTAAACCCGCGCCTAGCGCGAGAGGCTTGATCCAGTCCCGCTCCGGCAATGCAGGGACGGCGCGGATCTGCGTCTGTTCAGGTGCGGTGTGTGCGCCGCGCTGCTCCAGCTGGTTCAGAACCTGATTGATCAGACTCATGACCAGAGCACCAGCGCGATGACGCTCAGAGCCACTGCAATCACCAAGCCTGACAACGCCCAAGGCAGCCAGTCCCGCTTCACTTCGGGCGTGTCGGCTGCCGCACTGGCGACATGTTTGCTGCCGACCTGTTGCCGTCCTTCTGCGAACGCCAGCATCAAGGCCTTGTGTGCAAGGATGTTCACCAGCCGTGGCGTGCCGCCGGTCACACGATGCATCTTGCCCACCGCACTACCGGCAAACAGCGTCTCGCCCGCATATCCCGCCACGGCGACACGATGACGCAGATAGCGTTCCAACTCGTCACGGCGCAGGCCTTTCAGTTCGTACTGGAAACTGATGCGTTGCCGCAACTGGCGGATGGAATGGTGGCGCAGACGTTCATTCAACTCCGGCTGCCCGAACAACACCACCTGCAGCAACTTGCGCTTCTCGGTCTCAAGGTTGGTCAGCAGACGCAGCACTTCCAGACTTTCCAGCGGCATCGCCTGCGCCTCATCCAGACAGACCAGCACACGCTTGCCTTCGCGCGCGAAGTTGAGCAAGGCACGCGTCAGTTCTTTCAGCAGCATGTGCTGATCGACATCGGGCGCCAGTTCGATACGGAATTCGTCCGCCAACGCCAGCAACAAGCTGCGCGGCTCCAGATAGGGATTGGGCAGATAAGCGGTGACGAAGTGTGTGCCGGCAGATTGGCTGCCGGCATCCTGCGTGCCGATCAGTGTAGTGGCTTGTCTGCCCTGGCTCAGCGAGGAAAGGAACTTGCGGCACAGCAGGGTCTTGCCGTTGCCCACCTCACCGGTGATCTTGATGAATCCTTCGCCGTTGCGGGCCGCGACCAACAGGGTATTCAGCCCCTCCTGATAGTTCGTGCAGGCAAAAAAGAAGCTGGTATCCGGTGTCAGCGAAAAGGGCGGTTCGCGCAGTCCGAAATGCTGCAGATACATCGCTTAGCGGGTCATGCTCTTGATGCGGTCACGACTGCGCGTGATGTCGTCTGACCAGTCTTTTTCACTGTTCACGACCGTCGGCTTGATCAGGATCACCAACTCGCGCTTCTGCGACACTTGGCTGGTCTGGCCGAATATCGATTTGGGCAACCCAGGAAGGCCTGATTGATCTTCATAGGTCGCCTGACGCATCAAGCCGCCGATGGCCACGATCTGCCCGTCCTTTGCACGCACGATGCTGTCTGTCTCGGATACCGAGCTGGAAGCCAACGGAAGATTGAGTGTGCCGCCCACACCGCCCACATTGATGGACTTGTTGACGGTTGTGACCAAGCTGACAGACGGATGCACATGCAGAATGATCTCGTCGTTCTCGTCTATACGCGGCGTCACATCCAGTGCAATACCGGAGAAGAAAGGCTGCAGGGTCACGCTAGGCGTGCTGGTGGTGGCCGTGCCGGTGGTCGTGGTGTTGGTCACGTTGGTCACAAAGAACTCGTCCGTGCCCACTTTAAGCACTGCCTTCTGGTTGTTCAGCGTAGCGATGCGTGGGCTGGACAGCACATGCACATCACCCTGCGACTCGAGGAAGTTCAGCAAAGCGGCGAAGTTGCTGGTTTGAAAGGCCAAACCGAACATGCTGCCCGCGATAGCTCCCGCCGGTAGCGATCCGGCGGCGGCCAGTGCGAGATCCGTACCGGGTGTTGAAGTCACGATGCCGTTGGTGATGGAACTGGTTCGCACGCCCAAGCTCGTGCCATTTGAAAGCTGCCCGACACTGAGTCCGCTGTTGGCTGTGTTCTTGATCGCCCCCCAGTTGACGCCGGACTGGAACGATTCATTCAACTGCACCTCCACGATCTTCGCTTCCAGGATCACTTGGCGCTCGATGGATATCTGCGAAGCCTTGAGGTAGGCGGACACATTCTTCATCTCTTCGGCCATCGCGCGCACCACGATCACACCGGACATAGGACTGATCACCACGCTACGACCTTTTTCGTTACCGACGATGGCTGCCAGCGACTTGCTCAATTCGTCCCAGAAATCTGCGCTGCTTGTCATGCTCACCTTGCTGCTGTCCAGTGCCGCTGCCCTGCTAGTCGAATTTGTCGCCACACCCGTCGCACCGGTAGAGGAAGTGGGGGTATCCGATACGGAACCGGAGCTCACGCGCAGGCTCGATTTACCTTCGCGCTGTCCGGTCAGGTAGTTCACGTGGAAGATGCGTGTCTGCAGGCCCAGTGGCTGGATGTAGATGCGCGTGCCGTCTATCTTGTATTCGTAGCCGTACATCTCGCGGATGGATTCCAGTGCATCGAATACGGTCACATCTTTCAGGTTGAGCGAGATATTGCCTTCGATATCGGGATGCAGCAGCATGCTATAGCGCGTGCCGGATACGATTGCCATGAACACCTGCTGCGCAGGCGTGTTATTCACGGCCAGGTCGAACTTGGCTTCCGATGCGGCGGAATCGACAGGCGCAGTCGGGGCAGGCATGGGTGGCAACAGCGCGTCATAGACTTCTGTCTGAGTGCTGGCTTTGACTGCCGCATCGAGTTCAGTGTCTATCTGATTCTTGACGTTCTGGCTGGCGCCATTCGTCGCGCAACCGGCGAACGCTAACAGACTCAGCACGATTAATAATTGCCTCATTTTCCACTCCCATCCTTGGTGTCGTCATCCGCGCAGGTCACTGGCTTCTTCTTCGCCTGGGCAGTTTTCTTAATGGGCTTCTTTTTTGCGGGTGGTTTGCGCTCCACCTTGCGGATCGTCTGGAGACCGCTGCGGCCGACACAGGCCATCTCGGTCTTGGACAGATTCACCGTCGGATACATGTGCATCACCTGGCGCCCTTCCGGCCCCATCAGTACCACGCATGTCTCGTTCACAACTGTAAGCGTCGCGTTGCCATACTTCTTGCCGACTTCCACTTCCACGCCGTTGATGATGGCCGACTCGCGCGTCCCGGAAAGGATCACGGATTGCAACCCGCTCGGTGCTGTCGTTGTAGCGTTGGTATCCACAGCCTGTCCATCAAGGCCCGGCACCATATCGAATGCCGGACGTGTCGGATCATCCAGACCGGTAGCCGCCCATACGCTCATGGCCGGCAGCATGCAGAACAGCAAAGTCATCGCGAGTCGCTTCATACCTGTAGCCATGTCTTGTCCAAACTCAGTGTATACAGCGTCAGAGTCAATTCCGCCTGAGGATATTTCACCACGTTCAGGTTGGCCATTCCCCAGAACATCTGGGTGGGCAACTTTTCCAGCATCTGCAGATATTGTGTCAGGTCGGCATAACTGCCGCGCACCGTGATCTTGACGCCGTGTTTGTATATCTGCTTGCCTGCAGCAGTTTCGGGCTGAGGATCCTTGGCATCCTGCTCAATGAAATTCGACACCTGCAACGTATCCAGGGAAACCAATTGCAGACGGCTGTTCTTTGCCAACACCTGCTCTAGCAGATGTGCCATGCGCTCGGGCGCCACCAACTTGTCCTGGGTCTCCTTCAGGAACGAATCGCCTTGGGCGATCTGCTCGCGCAACTGGCGGATACGCTCGCGCTGCGGCGCATCCTTGTCGGCTTGCTTGGCCTGCAGCAAGGCCGCCAACTGCCCCTGAATCTCTTTCATCTTTTCCTGCTGCTGCACGACTTGCGACGAAAGCCGCTTTTGCTGCTGCAGCAGCGGATTGAGGAAAAATGAGTCGATCATGGCCACCAGCGCGAACGCGACTGCCGCAAAGATCAAAGCGCGTTCGCGCAATGACATCGCGTCAATTTTTGCAACGAGTTGGTCCCAGCGCTCCTTCATTATTTCCCAACCTCCTCGGCTGCAACAGATCTCAGGCTGAACTCTACATATCCCGCTACCGGCTGATCTTTAACCGCTGCTGGCAGTTTCATTTGTAATGCCGCAAAAGACTTGCCTCGCATCACCGGTTCGCGGTTCAAGCGCTGAATATACTCGGGTAGCTGTCTAGGGTTGACCACAGCGCCATGCAAACTCATCTGCGCGCCGTCGCCATTGATGTTGAAACCCGTCAGCCACAGGCCCTTGACCGTCTGGCGCGCGAATGCACGCAGGTATTCCGAATAGCCTTGCGTATTGCCGAATGCGCCGCTCTTCAGTGTCGTAAGCAGTGCCTCCTGCATGCTAGCCTGCGCTTCCACCATCTGCAATTCATCACTCAGCAATTTCTGGGCGCGCTGCGGCGAGAACTCGTTGATGTAATTGAGCAGGCGCTTTTGCTCCGCCTCGTAGCGTACGTTCATCTCGGCCGTCTGTTTTGCCAGCATCTTCACCTGATACATCGCATAGCCGTAAAACAGCATCGATCCCAGCACGATGAGCAGCAATGCCTGCAGCATGGTCACTGCAGAGAAATGTTTCTTCTGCTTGAGGAAGACCGGGTTGAACAGGTTGATCTGCTGGCTCATAGCGCCTTCTTCTCCAGACGCAGTGCCGCGCCCAACGCATGCAAGGCGTAACTGGCGAACTCGCTATCGGCCAACTCTGGCACCCCAACGATATCCATCCCCTGTGCCAGATCGAGCGCCTCGACCGGCATACCCAGCGTACCGCCAAGCAGCGCGACCAAGCCCAATTCCTCCGGGGCCGATACCAGCATGCGGTTGATCGACAGGTGATGGAACTGCCGGTCGAAGTAATCGAGCGAACGCTGCACTTCCAGCTCGACACGATCCTGATATTGCTGGCGCAAGGTCTCGTCCGCATCCGACAGTTGTCCGACAGATATCTCTATACGGCGCGCCAGGAACAACTCACCATCGCTGGTGATCGTGAGCATACCGCCCTCATCATCGAACGAAAGCAGTGCCAATCCTCTACCTTCGGTCTCGTAGAGCGCAGCGATGTTGCGCTGCGCCGTCTCGGGGATATCAATCACCGAAAGGTCTATCTTCGCCTTGTCGAACAGATTGATACGTTTGCGTATCGTATCGTTCGAGGCGGCCACGGCATACAGTGATTGCGGGCGTTCGCTGCCATATTTGCCGATGGGGATCTGCAACACATCGATGGTTGCGTCGTCCACATGGTAATTAAGCGAATCCTTGATCTTCCAGCGGATGGCCGTCTTCAATTCATCCACCGGCACATTCGGTGCCTCGACCATCATCATCTGATATTCATTGGCAGACAGCAGCGTGGTGAAGCGCACATTTTCGAGTTGCATCTCCCTGCGCATCTTCTCCAGCGCAGCGGAGTTCACTTCGCTGAACGGCAGGAATGCACAGCGCGTGATCTGCGGACGTGGACCGACATATTTGGCTTGTGCGACATAGATACCCCTGCTGCCAAGGGTCACAGCAGTCCAGCCAGCCTCGCGGCTACTGCGCTGAAACATCGAGAATAATCGGGTGAATTCCATAATTTAGGCGAACTTAATCCACTAACCCATTGCCGTCAAGGATAAATTTCAATTCAACACGTCCAACTTCCGGCATTTCTCTGTCGATTTTGTCGCTTTTTCGACGCTCAATAAACAAACGGCCACACCCATAGCATGGCCGTTTGACGAATTACCGACTTCCATCAATACGCTTCGCGCAGATAGATGAACTCCTTGCCGCCCTTGTAGATGCCGAACGTCACTTGCCCTGCCTGAAGTGACAGCCAGATCGGTGCATTGAAGCTCAGATCCACCACACCCGAAACATTGGGGCGATTCAGAGTGAAATTCTGCAACTGCCCGTTCGCCACTGTCTTCAAGCCGGCACCGGATACACTCACTCCGCTACCCAGACCGCTGACGATGCCCGCCACCAGATTGCCGCCAGCCGTGCTCAGATTTGTGTTGACCTGTGTTACACCATCTGTCGAGCTCAACACCCACCTTGCGCCATCCCAGTACTGGATGGTCACCGGTACCGTGAGAGGCAGCTTCTCGGAGCCGTAGGCATTGCCGACCTTGATGCGGCCGCTCACCACCTTGGTTCCTTGCTCATGGGCGGTAGACGTGACGCCATCGCCGCCCGACTCGATCGCACTGATGTAGGCATCCGTTGGTGCGCTCGGTACCGCTGCGAAAGTGAATACCGGAACCGCATTCGCTGTGCCGTTGCTGAAGGCCGAGGCTGCGACAGCCGTCACGCTCAGGTTGCCTCCGGCTACTGCGGTACCGCTATTAACCGCATCGACCGCAGACAACACTGCTGCTCGTGCGAAATTCTGAGATGCAGTCGCCGAGTAGCGATAGTTCTGCGTGACCTGATCGTTTGCGTTCCTGGCCTCCACGCTCACCGGCAACGCCTGACCGGAATACACCAGCCCGTTATCAGGGCAGACCAGCGTCAGGCCGGTGCAGTCCATCGGCGCTGTGACCACTGTATCAAAATGATCCGGATAGAAACGGCCTACATTGCCACTGACCGCGCTCACCGGATACGGCCCAACGAATCCGCCCGGATTGTAGTTGCCGTCCGCGAAGCTCGCCGTGAACTGCAGTATGCCAACCTCGCTCCATGCCAGCATGGCGCTGGTTGTGACGCCGTCGGCCAGCAGCGAAACCCCATCTGCTGTCGCCACCCCGTTCACCGGTGCGCCCAACGTACCGGTCAGGGTGCCTGCATTGACCAGCCCCAATCCCGGCGCCAGGGCATGCGACAACCCGATGAGCTCGCGCGTCACTTCATTGCCGAAGTTGGGCGTGACCGCTCCGCCTGCCGTGACAGCCGAGATTGTCGCCTTGAATGCCTCACCCGCCTTGACGAACGCTGCCCCGGTGGCATCCGCAGCAGACGGATTCGTAAGCGTACCGGCAGCATTCTCAAACACAAAACTGAATCCCGCCGGCTTCACGACGAACTTGCCGCTGCTGCCGACCTGGGTTGTCACCGCGTTGTTTCGTACGAATAGCTCTACCGCGCCTACATCGTTGTAGTTGAAGTTGAACGGGCCCACGCTGGCCGTCGCGGCAGGGAAACTCATCGCCCAGGCAGTAGACCATGATGCCGGTACTGCACCGTTGGACGTACACAGCGGCAACACCTTGGTAGTAGCCCCGTCATAGAACGTGGCTTGCACACCCGCATTCGCGACGGGGTCGTGGCACGACAAGCCGAACTGCATACTCACCGTGGTGGGATTGGTGCCGTGCAACTGTGTCGGCACCATAGCCGCGTTCACGGCAGTGATGTAGACATTGGTCTGCGGAGTCCCCGCAGTCTGCGGGTTCCAAGCGATCTCGCTGCATTGCGCCCCGACGCCGACCGCAGTGCCGTCCATCGCACAGGCCTTGTCGGTGAAGACATAGCCCGGCACGAACAATGTATCGGTCTTGGTCGCTGTGTTGTTCGCCTGACTGATGTCATTGGTCTGCCCGCCCACGGTTGCCGTGTTGGTGATAGAGCCCGAAGCCCCGGCATCGACCGTGGCAGTGATGGTCAACGTCGTCGATGCTAGGTTGGCCAGCGCACCTGTCTGGGTGCAGGTTACATCCTGACCGGCCGCACTGCATGCCCAGCCCGCGCTGCCGCCGACGAAGGTCAATCCGACCGGCAAGGTATCAGTGATGGTGATCGGGCCTGGATCGCTGTTCGGTCCGTTGTTGGTCACCGTCATGGTGTAGGTCACATACTGTCCCGGCGAGAAGACACCCGCACTGCTCATGGTCATGGACAGGTCGGTCGCCCCCACGCTGGAGCCGACACACACGTCATCCACATGCCAGTAGTCCTGGTCGAACAGGCCGGAACCTGCGAGCATACTGATGCGCAACCTGAAGTTGGCATGCTTTGCATTCGCTGGGATAGCGAAGCTATTCGTCGCCGGAGTGCCGACCGGGTCGAACACTTGTCCTTGCGTACCGGCGCCGGGGAAGGTCGTGCCGAGCTGCACCCATGCGCCGAGATTGTTCAGGTATTCGACCTTCAACCCTTTCGCCACCGTGTCTGGATATTCGCTGCCAGTTCCATTCGGCACTTGCGTCATCACCCCGGTACCGCGCTTGACCCAGAACGTGATCAGATTGTTACCCGAATCCACCGACAGGTCGGTCGCGCGCGTGGTCGCACTGACCGTGTTCCAGCGCAGATCCATACCGTGGATGCCGTTCTGGAACCAGGTCGAGCCGATGCGCACGTTGCCCGTGCCGGCCATATCCCAACGCGACAGGTCGCCTTCGAAGGTGTCACAGAACGGGCCGGAGAACGAGACGCTAGGCACTTCTTCCAGCACCACATTGTCCACATGCCAGTAATCGTAACCGCGCACGCCCGGTGCGCCGCCAGTCGTGGCATTGCTGCCGCTACCGCCCGGTTGCGCGAAGCGGAACTGGAAATTCGCATGCAGGGCATCCTCCGGCAGACCGATCACCGGAACGAAGATCTGGCCGGGCGCATCGTCCATCGGATATTGCGCGATCACCACCCAAGCACCGACGTTGTTCAGGTATTGCACCTGGAACTCTTCCCCCGCGGTGGGCGTGAAGTTCGGGATGACTTGGCCGCAACGTGCAAAGGTATGCCAAGTATTGTTACTCGGCCATTCGCTGAAGCAGTCGGAACCGCGACGCAGCCAGAAACTCAGACGTGCCCCCCCCTTGCCCGCCAGATTGATGACCGGGCTGGTCACGGTCACTGCAGACCAACGCGTATACAAGGATTTTGTTGCATTGGCACGCGGGTTGGTTACCACATTAAAAGGCGGGATATCGGAATCAATGCCCGCACAACCTTGATTCCCTACTATGCCATTGCAAATAGTGCCTAAAGCCCCCCCATTCAAACCAGACACAGTCCATGCCCCGTAGCCGGGAGCAGTGCCGACCGAAGTGGCGGCATTGGCCCCACCGACCACTACGGTCCGCTCGAAGTCGTCGCAGAACAGCAAACCCGGCGTACATGTCGGCAACACCAGCGTATAGGCCTGCCCTGTGAAATTGCCATTGCCTGCTCCGACACCGCCCAGCGGCATAGTTGTGCCGTCGATGATGGAGTCGTTGTCGACCACTCTCAGTGTCAATGTACCTACCGTGCCGGTGCCGGTGTTCGCCGTCACGGTGTAGTTTGCACCAGTGCCAGATATGGAGGTCAGCGTAGCGCCAACAACACCGCCTGTCGAAGTCAGTGTGAAATCACCCAGATCCACGCCCGTGACCGACGTATTAAAAGTTACAGCCCAAGTCACCACCGTATTCGCAGCAGTCGGATTGGTGCTGGCGGTATTGATCGACACCACGCCCGGCGCCGGCGGACAAGCCGATGTTGTGAACGTCAGATCGGCACCATTGGTGGTGCCGTAGGTGTTGGTGCCGACCGCACGGAAATGGTAGAGCGTGCCGCAGGTGAGGCCGGTGATCGCAGCAGACACGGGTGTGCCAACGGCATTGGCCGCGAGCGGACTCTGTGCAGCTGCCACCGTCATGCCGTAAGCACCTGTCAGGCCATACTGGAAGTTCACGGTCGTGACCGCCTGATTGCTACTGACCGTACCGTTGAGCGTCGCATCCACCGTGGTCATCGCTGTAGCGGTTGCAGTCGTCACTGTAGGTGCGCCCGGGCCGCAGGGTGTCGAGCCTGCCACAGTGATCGTTGCAGAGTGAGGGCAGGTGAAATTTGTTCCGCCAACATTGTAATAAGTGGCCGGGTCGAACGGGGTCGCCGTACCGTTGAAGATCACCGTATTGCCGACAGCATTTGCTGTAAAAGTGCCATTGTTCCAACCTTGGGCAGGCTGACTGAGCGTCAAAGTGGAATTGGCACCCTGTGTCCAGGTCACATTCGTATCGCCATTCCCGTCCAGAAATGCAATGGTGACGCTGCCGTTATTCTGGATGGTGCCGTTCCGCTGGATCTCGATGTTTGCGGTCGGCGCATCGATGCTGCCATTGATCACGACCGTGGAGGCGTTGTTATTATCAACACGCAATAGGCGACTACCGGCTTGAATGCCTACGGCAGTGATCGCGCCGTCGATAGTGAAAGTGGAGACTGCGTTGCTTCCGACGCGGATATCGGCGCCATTCATGAAGTTCAGCACAGAGCCAGCCGAGAGCGTGATATTGCCGTCGATCTGCAAGCGTGCATCATCGATATTCCCGTTACCCGAGATCGTCGTACCGCTGGTTGCCATCCTCAGATCGCCGCCACCGCCATTGACCCCAAAGGTGCCGTTGATGACCACATCACCAGTTGAGGAGAGTCGATTGCCAGCATCGTCCAACACAGCGCCGGCATTGATGGTCAGCCCAGCAACGGTTTCGTTGCCGCGCATCTGCACATTGTTATGCGCGATGACTACCGTATCCGTACTCAACGGCACTCGACCGCAATCCCAGCGGGCCGCCTGATCCCAGCGCCCTGTACTGACACTGGTGCAAACCGCCGCCACAGCCTCTCCTGTGAACATCGACAATACCGGCAATACCCACCACAAATTGCGCAACTTCCTCGATCCAGCCATCACTCTTTCTCCAAGTTTTTCTTATTCGTTGATACCTGCGCGCCCTCTAAGCGCAAAACGCGCGCGATTGTACAGCACCGACTCCCCTCAGAGTACCCAGCGCCGCACCATACATAGCTCTATCCCAATGCCGATTGCAAAAAACGGGCCATCCCCAACCCGCACCGTGATCGCTAGCGATACCCGCTACGATACGAATGCGCCGAGGGGATAATGACGGCGCATCGCCAACAGGCGACGAAGCCTCGTCGCTCAACCGGGCGAACCGCCCAGTTTGACGCTGATGACGCGCTCAATATACCCCGCATCACCCGGCGCCCCACCGGTCGTGGCTGTCGCGGTGACGTCGTATACCCAAATCGTGGCGGTACCTTCGCTGAACGCCGTGGCTGTGCAATCCACGTCCACAGCGAACGGCGCCAGCGTGCCGCCCAACGCGCCCGGCCCGGTGTTGGCGACACAACCCGCCCACTGCACTCCAGCACCAGTGACCGAAACGTTATAGGCCGCCCATTCGATGCCGGCGCGCGCAGCCTGATATGCGCGTGAACCCATCACATCCATGGCGGAACTCTGATGCTGGGTGGTGGAGAACGTGACCATCGCCACGCCCAGGAAAGACAACACCACCAGCAGGAAGATGGCGGTGACGATGCTGAATCCCTTTTGCATGATTCTCATGGCGCGTTATTCACATGGATCTCGTTGTACAGGCTCACGCTCTCGTTCTCGCGGGTGAGCGTCAGGCTGATCGTCACCAGCCCGAAGCGCTGGTTGGCGATGTCATAAGTCATGGTGCATGCACTGACACGGTCGGCCAAATCGGCATTCGGGTCGGCAACGGTGTATGCATGGTCAAAACCGTAGCCCCAGTAACGCACCAGCCTGCCCGTCCCATTGCCGGCCGCATCGGTACCTACACCTTCACAGGCATAAGTCACCGCCTGCTCTGCACCGTTCACCACATCAAAACGTTGCGAATCCAGCTCGGCCTCGACGCGCAGTCCCACCGCATTGGTGATGGCTACATTGGTCTGAACGCCTGCCCCCCCGTTATAGGCACGCAGCACACCCGTCGCAGTCTGGTCATATGGCCAGGTCGCGGTCGATTCCCGACTACCCACGACGATAAAGTCGCCCGCCGCAAAATCAATCCCCCCACCGACGATGTCGAAACTACTGTCTGCCGCGCCAAAAACCAGCACATCCCCTGCACCCAGATTATCAAGAACAGCTCGATATCGTCCGCCATCCTTGGTCGGTATGTATTCGATCGCACATGCCGGGCATGCACCCGACAGGCGCACACTGTTCGGCACCGCCATGCGCACATCGCGCGCCACGCGGCGCACGGCCGTGTCGGCGATATCGGTCAAGTCGGCCCGCCGCGCGCTATCCACATAGCCCTGCACCGGCGCTTGGATGAAAATAGCCACGATGCCGGCGATGATGCCGGTGATGACGATCACCACGATCATCTCGATCAGGGTGAACCCCTGTTGGATGGACTTGCGCATCAGTATTTCGTCCTGTAACCGTCAATCACGATGTCATTGCCCTGCGGATCGGTCACCGTGACCGCGATGCGCACCGCACTACCGGCCGCAATCCCACCCAAAGCTTCGGCAGTGATCGCCACGCTGGCGTTATAGGCGGCCAAACCCGTCGCGGCTCCGTTCAGGTCGGTGATGCCGGTCATGGCAAAGCCGTTATAGCAATCCACGATGTGATAGTCCGTTGCCCGGTTCGCTGCCGTGACCGCGCTGGCCGGCGGACAAACCGTGGTCACGCCATCGTTCCTGTCGATGAAATCCTGCAGCGCCACCTCTTCCAGCAGCGACTCCCCTGCCGCAATGGCTTGCTTGTGCACCAGCGGGTCGGCACTGTGCGCCGTGACCTGGTTCATCACCAACAGGATGCCAGTGAGCGCCACACTGATGATGACGATGAAGATGATCAGCTCGATCAAGCTGATGCCGGCCTGCTTTAAGCGTGCAAGATCAATGTACATAACCCGTCTCCGCCTCGATGATAATCGCCACCGCACTCCCACTCACTGTGATGGATTGCGCTGCGTTCGGCCTGCCCAAAGCATTGAAGTTCATTGGACTTGCAAAGCCGCTCAGCGCCACGCCTCCCGGCGCAGTAACGGTATATGGCGTAGCCCCTGTCGGGCTGGTGAGCGCATTGCCCGGACAAGTCGCAGTCGCATGGGCCGCACTGGGCGGGACAGGATCATAGGTCAGCGTGATTGTATTAGCCGTGAATGCGACACATACGAAGCGGTGTTGGGCAATTGCCACTTTCTGAGCATGCCGCAACGTTGCTACCACCTGATCGCGGAAACCGCGGCTTTCAAAACCACTCTGATCAAAGAAGCGCGGCAAGGCAGCAACGGAAATGATGCCAACGATCACGATGACAGTGATCAATTCTGTCAGTGTGAAACCGTACTGGTTTGTTTGTAACTTCATTTCGACCAAAATTGCGATCCGTGTGCAGGATGCCAGTTGCATACCGCGATTGTTTGATAAACCATGTCGTACAGTCGTACGAGTTGAATACGCTCATAAAACAAAGGAGGCCACGGCCTCCTTTGTTTTATTACTTGTACTGTTTTCACCCTCGGTGAGTTGAGGGCTTGGAGTCAGTCAGACATATATCGAACCCGACCCCTTTAATTTCCGAAAATTACAGGGCTGTCACACCATTCACAACAACGTTTGCAGTTGCGCCGCCATCTGTCTGCGTAACAACACATGTATTAGCTCCTGCAGCCAGGGCAACTGCTGTAGATGTATAACCATTCGGCATAGCCCCGCCGTCCATAATCGCAGCAATCCCGGTAGTACATGTCAAACCAGTTGTAGTAACTCCCCTGCCTGCCAGATTTGAAGCAGCCGTATTCATGGAGTTTGCAGAATTGATTGCACCCACCACACCATTCAGAGCTGCCGTTCTTGCATCTGCCGCCAAATCAACAAAACGAGGCAATGCAGTCGCAGCCAAAATACCCAGAATCACAATCACCACGATCAGTTCGATCAGTGTAAAACCTTGTTGTTTCTTCATAATGTCTCTCCTAGAGATTGATGGGGCCGCAGCCCCGTTTTTATACCGAATCACTTGCTTCGCAAAAGGTCGCAACCCATCCCTCCACAAGTTCTGAGAACTATACTTGATAAAACACGGACTTATCAAGCAAAAATTAAGCTGATTCTACGAACGGCAGGCAGCTGTCGACGAGCGGCAAGCGGCTTGGTGCAGAGCAAGGCGGCTTATCTTCCCAGCCATGCCAGCAGCAGCACCAGCGTGTAAAGCCCGCCCAACATCAGGAAGATGCCGACCTGGCGTGCATGCCGTTCGACATACACTTCCAGTCCGTCGCGCGGGACCTCCAGCGTTTTCAATGACTTGCGCAGAGAGAGCCATTGGTTCGCGCCTTCCTCGAAGCCGCGCATCATGCTGGGACGGAACAGAATGAACAGTGCCGCCACAATGGCACCGAGCGCGCCCAGCAAGGCGCTGAGCACCATGGCATCGAGCAGGGCTTCCGCCAGCGCCTGCGGATAGGCAAAACGTCTGGCCAAACCGGCCACGGTCTCTGCACGATCCAGTTGCACGCCAAAGAAATACAGGATGTACAGCGCACCGGCCAGAATCAGCGTGCCGGTCGCCTGACGGTGGCGATAGAACCACGGGTCGAGCGTGATGCGGCGCTCGAGCGCGCGATCAAAGCGGCGCGTGGATATCCAGCGATCCAGCAGGGTGCTGATGTTTTGCAAACGGTCGCGCCCGAACAGTAACAATGCACCGATCACCATGCCGGCGACACTGCCGAGGATGAGAAAGATGACGGCCGATTGCACCAGCCAGGATTGGATAAGTGGATTCATGGTTTTCAGTCCAGCCAGCGATAGGGGTGGGTCGGTTCGAACAGGGTGGAAGCCAACTCTTTGCCGGACTCGGGCTGCCCCAGCTTGGGCTCGTATCCCAGCCTCACACGGAAGCGTATCCACTTGTTACCGTCCGGCCCCGGCGTGAAGTTGTCCGACTGGTTGAGCACGTAGATCAGTTCGCGCGACTTGAGATCAAACATCCAGTTGCCGGGCGCGACGCTGCGCGGTGTGGGGTCGTAATATTCGCCCCTGTAGTTAGGCGGCAGTTTCTGCAGCCAGGTGACGGGATTATCGGTGGCAAGGATGCTCAACTCCTTCTCGCTGGCTACGCCGCGAGTCTGCAACGCGCCGAAGCGCATCACCAACGCACTTTGCAGCGCGCCTTCCACCTGTTGCATGGCAGCCTTCTCCGCGCGCTCCTGATAGAGTGGGATGCGCACCAGAAACAAGCCAGCCAGCACCACGATGATGATGATGACGACGATGAATTCGATCAGCGTGAAGCCATGCGAACGCCGCAGAGAGCTATTCATCATTTGCCCAACGCCGCCTTGCCCAAGTCCCACATCGGCAAGAAGATGCCGAGCGCCAGCACCAGTACCAATCCCCCCAGTAGAACAATCATGATGGGTTCGATCTGTGCACTCAGGGTCTTGACCTCGTATTCCACATCGCGTTCGTACATTCCCGCGACCTCGAACATCAGGCCATCCAGATCACCCGTTTCTTCACCCACCGCGATCATCTGCATCACGGTCGGATTGAACACGCCCGTTGCATGCGCGGTACGCAGGATGGATTCGCCGCGTTCCACACCGTCGCGCATCTGCTCGATCTTGCTGCGCATGTATTCGTTGTCCACCACCATGCCCACCGTGTTCAGGCCTTGCACGATGGGGATGCCGCTCTTGAACGACAGCGCCAGACTGCGCGCGAAACGCGCCAATGTCCCCTTGAGGATGATCTTGCCCGCGATCGGCAACTTGAATTTATAGCGATCCCATTTATAGCGGCCATCCGGCGTGTTGATCCACGCGCGAAAAGCCACCACAGCGCCGATGATCATCGCCAGCAGCAGCGGCCAGTAGTTCACCATGAAGTTGGAGAAACCCATCAGTATCTTGGTCATCAGTGGCAACTCGGCATGGAAACCTTCGAAAACCTTGGCAAACGCAGGAATGACGAAGATATTCACGATGACGATGGCGATTGCCATCGCGATCACCACGAACATCGGGTAACGCACCGCACCCTTGATGCGCTCGCGCATGTCCTTTTCGAATTCCAGATGGTCGTACAGACGCAAGAAGGTCTGGTCCAGCATGCCGGTCATCTCGCCGACCTGCACCATACTGAGATAGAAAGGCGAGAATATCTTGGGATGGCGACGCATCGCCGTGGAAAGCTCACGACCACTGTCCAGACTTTCGCGCAGATCCTGCAACATGGCGGCGAAAGTCGGGTTCTGCGATGATTCCTGCAAGCCTGCCAGGGCGCGCATGATGGGCACGCCGGATTTGAGCAGGGTATACATCTGGCGCGAGAACAGCATCAATTCCAGCGGATCGACTGATCTTTCCTGATTGAGGCGCTGCCACAAGGAGGGTTCGTTCGCCTTGGTGGTACGGGAATTGTAGGAAACCTTGATCTCGATCGGCGTGATGCCCGTGTTCAGCAACTGGTCGGCGATGACACCGCTGTCCGCGCCTTCCAGTGTGCCTTGCACCAGTTCCCCACCGCGGTTGCTTCTGCCCTTATAGGAGAAAACCGGCACGCTTAATCCTCAACCTGATTACTGATACGCATCACTTCGGCGATGCTGGTATGTCCCAGCTTCATCTCGCGCAATGCCGCATCCAGCAGGGTGCGGTCTTTCAGATAGTTACGGGCAGCCTGCATGAAGTGTGTGTTGTCGTCGTGCGCGGCAGCGTCCACCAGATCCTGCGTCATCTCCAGCATCTCGTAGACGCCCATACGCCCGTGGTAGCCCGTGCCGTTACAGTGCGAACAGCCACGACCATGCACCAATTCACCCCAGGCTCCGCGCTCCACGCCCTCGACCTGCAGCCACTCGGTTTCCTGCGGGGTAGGCACGTGCGCTTCGCGGCAGCTTTCGCAGACACGGCGCAACAGGCGCTGCGCCAGCACACACTGCACTGAAGAAGCCACCATGTATTTCGGCACGCCCATGTCGACCAGACGGAACAAGGTACCGGCGGAGTCGCGCGTGTGCAACGTGGAGAACACCAGGTGACCGGTCATGGCGGCGCGCATACCGATCTGTGCCGTTTCCGCATCGCGCATCTCGCCGACCAGGATCACGTCCGGGTCTTGACGCAAAGCGGCACGCAGCACCTTGGAGAAACTGAGTTCGATCTTTTCGTTCACCTGCACCTGATTGATGCCGGGCAGGCGATATTCCACCGGGTCTTCCACGGTGATGATCTTCTGGTCGATGGTGTTGATCTCGGACAGGCCCGCATACAGCGTGGTCGTTTTACCGGAACCAGTCGGGCCGGTGACCAGCACCATGCCGTTGCTGCGCTGGATGATTTCGCGGAAACGCTTGAGCATGTCGGGCGGCATGCCCAGTTTGTCCAGCGTGAGGAAGCTGTTGCTCTGGTTGAGCAGACGCATCACCACCGATTCGCCGTACTGCGTCGGCATGGTGGAGATACGCACATCGATGGCCTGTTCGCGCACGCGAACGTTGAATCGGCCGTCCTGTGGCAGGCGTTTTTCGGAGATGTCCAAACCGGACATTAACTTCAATCGCAAGGCGATCGCGCTGGAGATCTTGCTGTCGGCCTCGGTTTGCAGGTGCAATGCTCCGTCGATACGGAAACGGATCTGCAGGCGCGTCTCCTGCGGTTCGATGTGCACGTCGGAAGCACCGACCTGCGAGGCATCCTCGAACATGGTCTGCAGCAATTTGACCACCGGGGCTTCTTCGGTGCCGACGGTGTCGCTCAGCGCGCCGAAGTCGATGTAGCCTTCGCCCAGGTCTTCCGATATCTCTTTCGCCAGACCGCTGATCTCGTCGGTGCGACGGTAGACACGGTCGATGGTCTCCAGCAACTGACCTTCCGTCACCACCGCCACATCGATATCACGCTTGAGGATGCGCGCGATCTCGTCGAATGCGAACAGATCGGTGGGGTCGGTCATGCCGACCAGGATGGCGCCGTTGCGCTCTTCCAGTGCCAAAGCACGGAAGCGGCGCGCCTGATTCTCGGGCAGGCGACGCACGATCTCCAGATTGGCGTTGTAGTACTTGAGGTTGATGTAAGGAACGTTGAGCTGCTTGGCCAGCGCTTCGGAGATCTGGTCTTCGCTGATGAAGCCGTTGTCCACCAGCACGCGCCCCAATTTGCGGCCGCTGCGTTTTTGCTGTTCCAGCACGAATTGCAACTGGTCGAGCGAGATGAGTTTTTGCTGTACCAGCAAGTCGCCGAGGCGAACTTTCTCCGGACGCGCCATAATTCCCCCTGAAGTTTTCTGCGATGCGTAGCCGAGTGCACCAACGATGGGAGCGGAAGTTAGCCGTTTTCCCTATATCTGACAAGACCTTTCACAACTTTTCACATGTTCAACATCATTCTTTTTCAGCCCGAGATCCCGCCCAACACCGGCAACGTCATCCGCCTCTGCGCCAACACCGGTGCGCATTTGCATCTGATCCGCCCGCTCGGCTTCGACCTGGACGACAAACAGTTACGCCGCGCCGGTCTGGATTACCACGAGTATGCCGCTATGCAGGTGCACGATGGCCTGCCGCAATGTTTGAGCGCACTGGGCCATCCGCGCTTGTTCGCGCTGACGACAAAAGGATCGCAGCCGTTCTTTGAGATGGAATTCAAGGCGGGGGACGCTTTTCTGTTCGGCCCGGAGAGCCGCGGTTTACCTGTGGATGTTCTGGATTCCCTGCCACCCGAGCGGCGCGTGCGCCTGCCGATGCGCCCGGACAATCGCAGCCTCAACTTGTCCAATGCGGTGGCAGTGACCGTGTTCGAAGCCTGGCGGCAGAACGGATTCGCGGGAAGTTAGTTCAATACAGGATGTTTGCCACTGGTAGAGAATTCCTCACCAGGCTCACGGCTCAGCAGCATCTCAACAGCCTTATCGGCATCGAGGTTCTCATACAGCACGCGATACACCGCTTGGCAGATCGGCATGTCCGCCTGATATCGGCGTGCAACGGTTTGCACTTCGCGCGCGGTGTACACACCTTCCGCCACATGACCGAGTTCTTTGAGGATATTGGGCAGGGATTGGTGACGGGCCAACAGCATGCCGACCTGGCGGTTGCGCGACAGGTCGCCGGTACAGGTCAGGATGAGGTCACCCACACCGGACAAGCCGCCCAGCGTCTCCGCCTTGCCGCCCATCAGCAGACCCAAGCGCGTCATCTCGGCCAAGCCTCGAGTCAGCAATGCTGCACGTGCGTTCAAGCCCATCTGCATGCCATCGCAGATGCCCGCGGCGATCGCCAGTACGTTCTTGATCGCCCCGCCGATCTCGACGCCGACTACATCGGTGCTGGAATAGATGCGCAAGCGCGAATGGTGCAAGGCCTTGGCAGTTCGTTGCGCGAACTCGCCGTCGTTCGACGCCAGCGTCAATGCAGTCGGCAGGCCGCGCGCCACTTCCTGTGCGAAGCTGGGGCCGGTCAGCGCACCGCGCGGGAATGCGGCAGGTAATATCTCGTTGACGATCTGATGCGGCAGCAGCGAGGTCTCGGTCTCGAAGCCCTTGCACAACCAGATCACGCCAACAGGCGATTGCAGTTTTGCTATTTGCTGTAACGTGGCACGCAGGCCGGACACGGGTACTGCCACAACGATCAATTGCGCATCACGCAATACCGCTTGCAGATCTTCATCCAGCGCCAGATTGTCGGGTAATGCGATGTCCGGCAGATAGCGGCGGTTACGCCGCGTCTCGCGCATCGCCGCCACTTGTGCGGCATCTCTGGCCCAGAGCGTGACGTCGTGGCGCTCCGCCAGACTGATCGCCAGCGCAGTTCCCCATGCGCCGGCACCCAATACCGCAATATTCATGCTTTAGTCACCCCAGACTTCCGAAGCCTTGATATAGCCGGTGGAACCGTCACGGTGACGCACCTTGACCCATTCACCGCTGTTTCCCTGCCATTCCATTCCCAGCTGGCGCGGCGCGATGAATGCGACCGGCGCACTGTTGCTCCAGCTGCTTCGCACCATGGCTGTCTGTGCAGTGACAACGACGTAACGTTTGCTGCTCAGATTGCGTTTCTCGATCCAGAACACCTTGCCGGTGGAGTCGCGCGCCTTGACCCAGGCTTCCAATACCACCAATTGTTGCAATGGCAGGAAGCGCGTGGCGACATAGAGCTTTTTGGCTTTAAGCGAATTGGCGTCGTACAGGATCGCCGGTTCGGCCACCGAGACGAACTCCAAAGCTTGTGCCATAAAGCACAGAGCGGACAACCATAGCGTTGCCAGCAACCTCGCCATCAGTGTTTGACCGCTGCGCCCTCAGCCTGCGCTTGCGCCTGCTGCTTTTGTTGCTGGTAGATCGCTTCGAAGTTGATCGGATTGAGCAGCACCGGTGCGAAGCCGCCGCGCACTGCCACATCGGAAACGACTTCGCGCAGATAGGGATAGAGGATGTTCGGGCACATCACGGCCAGTATGCCTTCCATCTCGGATGCGGGCATGTTGCGCACCTGGAAGATGCCGGCCTGCTTGGCTTCGATCAGGAACATCACTTGCTCTTTCTCGGACACCTTTGCCGTCACGGTAACGGTCACTTCCACCTCGAACACGCCTTCTTCCAAT
Source organism: Sideroxydans sp. (assembly GCA_013791855.1). GTDB lineage: Bacteria > Pseudomonadota > Gammaproteobacteria > Burkholderiales > Gallionellaceae > Sideroxyarcus. Next base: position 40,706 of record VMTA01000018.1, on the reverse strand, counting down.
TGGCCAGCCTTGGTTTGCAGTTGCAGATCGATCTGGGGATTCTCGCGCTGCAGGAAGATCGCGGGCGCATTGGGGATCTCCAGCGACAGGTCTTTCACATAGAGTTTCTCGATGTTAAAGATGGGCGCGTCGTTCTGAGGCGCGGATTCTGTCTTTTCAGTCATTTCTTTTCCTTGGTTGGTTAATTGTTGAGCAAGGGCAGCAGGCCGCCTTCGCGATCGAGTTCGGCCATGTCATCGAATCCGCCGATATGCCGATCGTCGATGAAAATCTGCGGCACGGTGCGTCGCTTGCTGCGCGATTCCATGATGACGCGTTGTTCATCATCCAGATCGATACGGATCTTTTCGATCTCGGTGACGCCGCGATTCTTCAGCAGGCGTTCTGCATTGATGCAATACGGACAAACGGCGGTGCAATACATCACGACTTTGGCCATGGCAGTTCCTATTTTTTCTTTTCCAGCGGTAGCTTGGCTTTCTGCCAGGCTTGCACACCGCCCGACAACAGATAAACCTGGGCGAAACCCTGCTTGCCCAGCCACGAAGCGATGGGCGTTGCGCGTGCGCCGCTGCGACACACCAGGATGATGGGGCGCTCGCGATACTTTTCCAGCTCACCGACACGCTCTTTCAGTTTGCCGGCAGGGAATAATTTACTGTTGATGATATGGCCGCTGTCGAACTCGCTTTGCTCGCGCACATCGACCAATAGCGCATCGTTACGGTTAATCAGATTCATCGCTTGCAGGGTGTCTGCTTCCTTGATGCCAAGGATGCGGTTGCCGAAATAGCTCCAGAACAGCATATAGCCGCTGATCAGCGTGATCGACAGGGTGAACAGGTTATCTAGCAGGAACTGCTGCACGACGGTACTCCTCATAATTCCGGGCTGCGGATTCTAACAGAGGCTGGAACTGTGCGGGATGCCGCACGGCCAGCGCCTCCATCTCCGTCCTTGCAGCTTCATACTGGCCCGGATAGTTCCAGATCGTCTTCTCCAGCATATCCATAGAGGCCTGCGGCTGGTCTGACAGGGCCAGCAAGTAGACTTGGTGATAGCTCACGATACCGGTGGGGATGTAGCGCACAGCACGCGTGTTCAGTGCCAGTTTTTCCGCCAGATGGTCTTCGTCCGGCGCCATCATGTGCGCGATGAACAGCTCCGCATAGCCGTTGAACAGGGGATATTTCAAAGTCTCCAACAGCTCATCCCGCGCCCGTTCTGCATAGCGGGCATCTCTGGCGGCCAGCCCGCGCATATTTGTCGAGGCTTCCAGATGACGATACGCCTGTAAGCCCTGAAACAACGACAGCGCCCCCAGCAACAGGATGGCCACTACGGACAATCTTCCCACGCCGCGCAACTCGAGACGATGCGCACCAGCGTCGAGCGCACCCAGCAGGATGGCCGCCACACCGATGAAATGCAGATACCAAAGGGGATATTCGAGCAGTGAGTGGATGCCCAGCACCGCCAATACCGCGACCGCCCACCATTGTTCAAGCGTGTAGCGTGCTTGCCGCAGCAGCGAGTTCCATATCCAAATGCCTGCGGTGGAAAAGAGCACCAGCAATCCAGCCAGACCGGTCTCGGCCGCCAGCTGCATGACGATGTTATGCGCGTTGTTGTACAAGCCGACAATCTCCGGATTGCGCAACTCAGACGCCAGCTGCAGATGCTGCCAGGCGAACTGACCAAAGCCGGCACCCAGCAATGGGAACTGGGCAAAGATCAACAGCGACTCTTTCCACAGATGCAGGCGGATGCTTTTGCTGCCCGCTTCGCCGAACAAGCGCTCAGCCGCAGTCACGCCGCCCGTGCTGCCTTGCAACCATGGCAGTTGTACCAGACCATGCATCAGCGCGTACGCGATGCACAGGGCAACGGTATAACGAAGTAGCGAACGCAGCGCGGGCTCCTTGCGCTGCCACCACCATGCCAATGTCAATGCGGCGACCAGATACAACCATCCGCTACGCGACCCGGACAGCACCATCACGAACAGCATGGGAGAGGCCAGCAGCACCGTTTGCCAGATCCGCAATGCGAAGCGGTGCTGCAACAGGCCCAGCGAGAGTAGACCCAGCGCCACGTAGTTGGCGTAGTGATTGGGCTGAGCGATGTTGCCGTACACAGCGCTGGAGGTCTTGACGGTCACCACCGAATTCAAAAACGTATCCCAGCGATAATGCTGCAGCACGCCCGCCAGAGTGTTCAACTCAGCGCCGATCAACAGACAGACTGCCAATACCGTCGCTAATCTCTGCATGCCGATCTCTTCGCGCAGATGCTGCCCCAGCATCATCAGCAATGCCGCGAACAGCAGATACAGCGACAACATCAACACATGGTCGAAATGGATGATGATCCCAAGCATGAATTGCAGCAGCAATATCAACATCAGACCGATCGGCAGCAATACGATGCCGGGGACTTGCGGGGCCTGCCAATAGCGCCGGGTCAGCAGCAACGGCAGCGCACACACGCCCAACAGTGCCGCCAACCATTCCTGATAAAAAGTGGTAAGCGGGTAGGCGTGGTGATAGTACAGAAATGGAAAAACCCACATCAGGCCGACGAAGGCCAGACTGATGTGGGCGGATTTAGCTGGAAGGTTTAAGAGTCGGTTCAGCAACTGCCCTTGACGCCGAACTTGGCGAGGATGTTGTTCAACGGGCAGATCTGCGTGAAGCCGCTCTGGAACAGGTTCAGACCGACGAAGGCGGTGAACAACAGGAAGTACTCGCTGACGAACAGCGGACTCGCCTGCGCTCCCAGCGCCAACGACAGCATGACAAAGAAACCGGCGACGATACGGACGATACGTTCTGCATTCATGTTTTAAAGCTCCTATTTAAAGTTTACGGGAATTTCTTGTACAAAGTGGCGTAATACAACACCGGGATCACGATCAGGGTCAGCACCGTCGAGACCAGGATGCCAAAGATCAAGGCCAGCGCCAGACCGTTGAAGATCGGGTCATCCAGAATGAACAGCGCACCCAGCATCGCCGCCAGTCCGGTCAGGATGATGGGTTTGGCACGCGCCGCCGCCGCGTTGACCACCGCATGCTGCGGGTCTACGCCGTCGCGCAGTTGCAGGTTGACGAAGTCCACCAACAGGATGGAGTTGCGCACGATGATACCGGCCAGCGCAATCATGCCGATCATCGAAGTGGCGGTGAACTGCGCGCCAAACAGGGCATGGCCGGGCATCACGCCGATGATGGTGAGCGGGATCGGTGCCATGATCACCAGCGGCACCACGTAGCTCTTGAACTGCGCCACCACCAGCAGATAGATCAGGATCAACCCGACGCCATAGGCGATGCCCATGTCGCGGAAGGTCTCGAAGGTCACCTGCCATTCGCCGTCCCACTTCAGCGCATAACCCGCATACGGGTCGGACGGCTGTTTGAAGAAGTAGGGCTGCAAAGTACCGCCCTGCTCCAGCGCCATGTCGCCGGTCTTGCTGTGGATATCGAACATGCCGTACAGCGGACTGTCCAGATCGCCCGCCATGTCACCGGTCACATACACCACCGGCAGCAGATCCTTGTGATAGATCGGGTAATCACGCTGCGTCTTCACCACTTGCACCACTTCCGACAACGGCACCAATGCGCCATCACGCGAACGCACTTTAAGTTTCAACACATCATCGATACGGCTGCGCTTCTCCGCCGCCAGGCCGAGGCGCAACGGCGGCGCATATTTCGCATCGATCGCGTGCAACGCCGTCACATCCTGACCGGACAAGGCGATCTGCACCGCATCCACGATGTCGCTTTGCGCCACACCGAGCAGGGCCGCCTTGCTCTGCATCACGCGCAGGATCATCTTGGGCGCATCTTCGCTCACCGTATCGTCGATGCCTACGATGTCCTCAGTGGCGACGAATTGCTCGCGCACCTTGTTCGCCACCTGGCGTGCACCCTCATAATCCGGACCGTAGATCTCCGCCACGATGGGCGACATCACCGGCGGCCCCGGCGGCACTTCCACCACTTTCACCTTGGCGTTCCAGCGCTTGGCGATCTCCTCGACCGGCACGCGCACTGCGCTGGCGATCTCGTGGCTGCTACGGTCACGCTGGTGCTTGTCCTGCAGATTGACCTGGATGTCGCCCTGCTCAGGTGCGCTGCGCAAATAGTACTGGCGCACCAGACCGTTGAAGTTGATCGGCGAAGCGGTGCCCGCATAGGCCTGATAATCGGTCACTTCGGGCACGGTTGCCAGATAGGCACCGATCTCGCGCATCACGCCGGCGGTCTGCTCCACGGCCGTCCCGGACGGCATATCCACCACCACCTGGAACTCTGATTTGTTGTCGAAGGGCAGCATCTTCAGCACCACCAGCTTCACCACCGTCAGCGACACCGCGATCAGCAGTCCGCCCAATATGCCCAGCCACAGTTTGCGGCGCGCGGACTTGCCGTGTTCCTTGTTCAGGAACGGCCCCAGGCGCATACGGAAGAAGCGTGCGATGGCGGTGTCTTCTTCGTTCTTGACCACCGCATGGTGCGGCCCCGCGAATTTGTGCGCCAACCACGGCGTGACGATGAACGCGACGGCCAGCGAGATCAGCATGCCCATGCTGGCGTTGATCGGAATCGGGCTCATGTACGGCCCCATCAGACCGCTGACGAACGCCATTGGCAACAAGGCGGCGATCACGGTGAAGGTTGCGAGAATGGTCGGGCTACCGACCTCGTCCACCGCCTCCGGGATGATCTCCGACAGTGGCTGATGCTGCGACAGTTCGCGGCGTCGGTGGATGTTCTCCACCACCACGATGGCATCGTCCACCAGGATACCGATGGAGAAGATCAGCGCGAACAGCGACACGCGGTTCAGTGTGAAGCCATAGGCCCAGGATGCGAACAGCGTCACGGCCAGTGTCAGCAACACGGCCACGCCGACGATGAAGGCTTCGCGGCGGCCCAATGCGAACCACACCAGCGCGACCACGGCAAAGGTGGCGAAGAACAGCTTCTGGATCAGCTTCATCGCCTTGTCGTTGGCCGTCTCGCCATAGTTGCGGGTGACGGTGACCTGCACGTCGTCGGGTATCACGCTGCCCTTCAGTTCCTCCACGCGCTGCAGCAGTTTGTCGGCGACTTCCACCGCGTTCTCGCCCGGCTTTTTGGTGACGGCCAATGTCACGGCGCTGTATTCACCCTGTGCGGCGATCTGCTTGTCGGCCGCAGCCGCGCCGGTTCCCATCCACACATAGCTCTTGGGCTGATCGGCACTATCGCGCACTTCCGCCACGTCGCGCAGGAACACCGGCTTGCCTGCCGTGACACCCACCACCAGCTGGCTCACTTCACCCGCATCGCTGAGGAAGGTGCCGGTCTGCACCAGCACTTCGCGATTGTTCTGCACCAGCGTGCCGGCACTGTGCGAGACATTCGATGCCTGCAACGCGGCACGCACTTCCTGCACCGATAATTGATGCGCATTCAACGCTTCCGGATCGAGCAGTACACGCACCACGCGCGGCGTTGCGCCCAGCGTGCTCACCTCGCGCGTACCCGGTACGCGCTTCAGTTCGGATTCGATGGCATGCGCGACCTGCGACAGTTCGACTGCATTGCCGGCGCCCTGATCGCGCCACAAGGTCAGTGCCAGCATCGGCACATCGTCGATACCTTTGGCTTTGATGATAGGTTGTGCCACGCCCAGCGTGGCAGGCAACCAGTCGGCATGCGACCAGATAACGTCATACAGTTTCACCAGCGAGGGCACATGCTGCTCGCCCACCTTGAACTGCACGGTGAGCACAGCCATGCCGGGCTGCGACACGGAATAGACATGGTCGACGCCCGCGATCTGCGACAGTACCTGCTCGGCCGGCGTGGCCACGGTGTTCGCCACATCCTGCGCCGAAGCGCCGGGATAGGAGATCAGCACATTGGCCATGGTCACGTTGATCTGCGGCTCTTCCTCGCGTGGCGTGACCGCGACAGCAAAGACGCCGAGCAGCAGGGCGACCAGCGCCAGCAGCGGCGTCATCTGCGAATGCAGGAAGACGCGCGCGATACGACCGGAGATGCCCATGCTCATCGCTTCATCTCCGAGGCGACCATGCCGGCCTTGATTGCATCACGCGCCACGCGCTCGCCGATGTTCAAGCCGGCCAGCACTTCGATCTCGTTCTGCGCGTTCGCTTCGCCCAGACGCACCTGGCGCAGGCGCGGCGTACCTTGCTCATCCACCACGTACACGGCCACCACTTCGCTACGGCGCACCACGGCACTGGCTGGGATCAGCAGTTTGTTCTCCTTGCCCACCACGAAATGGGTGCGCACGAACATACCGGGATACAGATTGGACTGATTGGAAGGCAGGTCGATGCGCACTTGAGTACTGTGCGTGCGCAGGTCGGCGGAAGGTTGCACGGTGACTGATGCGGCTTTGACCCAGCGTTGCAGCGCAGGCACTTCCACCGTCACCTCGGGGCGCGTGCCGATGTCTTTCAGGCGGTCCTGCGACACGTTGGCGATGACACGCAACTGCGAAGGATCGAAGCCTGTCATCAGCGGCTTGCCGACCATGACCATCTCGCCCATCTCGACCATGCGTGCCGACACCACGCCCGCGTAGGGAGCGATGACGGAGGTGTAGCTTTGCGCCAAAGCCGATTGCTGCGCACCGGCTGCGCTGGCTTCGGCCTGCGCCTTGGCCATCTCATAGTCGGACTTGGCCTTGTCCAGGGCGGCCTGGCTGATGAATTTCTGTTTGAACAACTCTTGCGAACGTTCGTAGTTCAGACGGGCGTTCTGCAAAGCGGCCTGAGCCTGCGACAGTTGCGCGCGGCTGCCCGCCAGCGCCTGCTCGGCTTCGCGTTCATCGATCTTGAGCAGGATCTGCCCTTTGCTGACGCGGTCACCCACATCGAAGAAGATCGCTTTCACGCGGCCGGATATCTGTGCCGACACGGTGGACTGGCGCGTCGCTTCGACCACGCCGTCGACGCTGTAGGTCTGCTCCACCTCGCGATACTGCACCGGTGCCAACGCCAGCGGCTCGGCCGCCTGCACCGAAACACCCAATAACAAAGCCGAAAGACCGAACAACACACGGGAATCAAGCTTCATGTCACCACCTCGGAAAATAGAATGTGCGCATATTAGCGAATCCTAATATGCTTGGCAAGTCCTACTTTATTAGTAGGTTAAGCGAGTTTCAAATAGAACAGAACACGTCACGCATCATACCCACCAGCTTGACGGTGCGCGGGTCGCCGATGCGATAGAACACTCGATTGGCGTCCTTGCGTGTAGCGAGCACGCCTTTGTCGCGCAGGATGGCAAGGTGCTGGGAGATATTGCTCTGTGAGGTGCCGACGCTGTCAACGATCTCCTGCACACTGAGTTCGCCGTCGCTCAATACGCACAGCACCTTCAGACGCAAGGGGTGGGCGATGGCTTTCATCGCCAGCGATGCCTGCAGGATGTCTTCGTCTTTATCGATCAGTTTGTTCGTCATATTTATCTGCCATCATTTGGATGGCTGGCGGCTTCGCCAGCCGAAATCGGCTAAAATCGCGACTCGCAACGATGTTATCGCATCGCAGTAAATTAGCAACCGCTCATATTCTGATATTTTGGTGAGAAAAAAGCCAGCATGACCGACCATTCTACTCAAGCAATCACGCCCGTCCTCCTGCTCATCCTGGATGGCTTCGGCTATCGCGAAGACAGCGACTTCAATGCCGTGGCACAAGCCCGCAAGCCCAACTGGGACCGGTTGTGGCGTGAGTACCCGCACACCCTGATCAACACTTCCGAGTTGCATGTCGGCCTGCCGCGCGGACAGATGGGCAACTCCGAGGTCGGCCATCTCAACATCGGTGCCGGACGCGTGGTCTATCAGGAATTGACCAAGGTGGATCTGGCCATCGAGGATGGCAGTTTCTATACCAATCCCGTATTCACGGAGGCTGTAGCGGCCGCCAAGCGTAATCGCAGCGCCTTCCACATCATGGGCCTACTTTCGCCCGGCGGCGTGCACAGCCACGAGACGCACATCCATGCCATGTTGAAGATGGCCGCCCAAGCCGGACTGGAGAATATCTGTGTCCACGCCTTCCTGGACGGTCGCGACACACCACCGCGCAGTGCAGCCCTGTCCTTGCAGGCGCTGGATGCACAATGCAAACAACTCGGCGCCGGACGTATCGCCAGCATCGTCGGTCGCTACTTTGCGATGGACAGGGACAATCGCTGGGAGCGTGTGCAGATCGCCTATGACCTGCTGACCTCCGCCACCGCCCCGTTCAGCGCCACCGATGCGCAGGCTGGCTTGGAAGCTGCCTACGCACGCGGCGAGAACGACGAATTCGTGCAGGCCACCGTGATCGGCGCGCCCTGTGCGATGCAGGACGGCGATGTGGCGGTGTTCATGAACTTCCGTGCCGACCGCGCCCGCGAGATCACCCGTGCACTGACAGACGAGGCATTCGACGGCTTCGTGCGCACCCGCTTCCCCAAGCTGGCCAACTACACCACCTTGAGCAGCTACGGCGCGGATTTCCATCTGCCCAGCGCCTATAGCGCGGACACCATCCATAACGGTATCGGTGAGTACCTGTCCAATCTCGGCTTGAAACAACTGCGTATCGCCGAAACCGAGAAATATGCGCACGTCACCTACTTCATGAGCGGCGGACGCGAACAGCCCTACCCCGGCGAGGACCGCGTGCTGGTGCCTTCACCCAAAGTCGCCACCTACGATCTGCAGCCCGAGATGAGCGCCTTCGAGGTGACCGACAAACTGGAGGAGGCGATCCATAGCAGGCAGTATCAGGCCATCCTGTGCAATTACGCCAACGGCGACATGGTCGGCCACAGCGGCGTGATGGAAGCCGCAGTCAAAGCGGTGGAAGCATTGGATGTATGCATAGGACGCGTGGTGAATGCGATGCTGGAATGCGGCGGCGAGGTGCTGATCACCGCCGACCACGGCAACGCCGAACAGATGATAGATCGCATCACCCACCAGGCACACACCGCCCACACGCTCAACCATGTGCCCTTCCTCTACATAGGCCGCAAGGCCGACATGGCACCCGTTGGTGAGGGTGCACTGCAGGATGTCGCACCGACCTTGCTGGCTATGATGGGCCTGTCACAACCGCCGGAAATGACCGGCCGCTCCCTGATCCGGTTCAAGTGATACGCAGACTGCATTCGTGCTTGCTGGCAGTACTACTGCTGCCCACAAGCGTGCTTGCATCACAGCAGTCCGACTTGGAGAAATTGCGCCAGCGCTTGGCCGCTATCCAGCGCGACTTCGAACAAGCCAGCGAATCCCGCTCCGAAGTCGCCGATGCCCTGCGCGATTCCGAGCGGGCGATCAGTGACAGCAATCGCAATCTGTCCCAGCTGACACGCCAACGCCACCAGGCCGACCGCGATCTCGACCGCTTGCAGCAGCGCACTGTCGCGTTGAGCGCCGACTACGACAAACAGCAATCTTTGCTGGGGCGCTTGCTCTACCGGCAATATATCGGCGGCATCGATCAGGATTACCTCAAACTTCTGCTCAATAGCCAAGAACCGAACCAGCTTGCACGCGAGTTGCGCTATTACGACTACATCGCACGCGAACGGGCGGATACTTTGCAGCAGTTGCGTAGCGGGCTTGCCGCACTACAGGCAGCGACCCGCGAAACCCGGGACAAGCAACAAGAGATCGTCGCGCTGCAAGACTCGGAAAAAAAAGAGTTGTCCCAGCTGGAGCGCTAGCAGGACAAGCGCCGCAAGACTTTAGGCAAGATCGCCAAGCAACTGAAACAGCAGCGGCACGAGATCGAGCGTTTGCGTCGCAACGAAGCGCGCCTGACCAAGCTGGTCGGCGAACTGGGGCAGCTCTCCAGCGCCGGTGACGGCTCCGCGTTCAAAGCACTCAAAGGCAAACTGGCACTGCCTGTCAGCGGAAAAGTAAGCAACCGCTACGGCGAACGTCGCACTGAAAGCAATCTGCCATGGACCGGATGGTTCGTGCGCGCGGCGGCGCGCCAACCGGTGTTGGCCGTCGCTGCCGGTCGCGTGGTGTATGCCGACTGGTTGCGCGGCTTCGGCAATCTGCTGATCATCGATCACGGACAGGGCTTCATGAGCCTGTACGGCAACAACGAGACACTGTACAAACAGGTCGGCGACACCATACAGACCGGCGACATCGTGTCCAGCGTGGGCAACAGCGGCGGCAACGCGGATTCCGGTTTATACTTTGAACTGCGCTATAAAGGCAGTCCATTCAACCCCGACACATGGATCAAGCATCCACGAGGAAAATCAAGATGAGTCGTCGCTTCAAGGAACTGGGTCTGATCAGTATCGGTTTGGTGGCCGGCATCGCTGTCAGCCTGCATTTCTCCGCCGTGGCCGAGAAGGAGATGCCACTGCCGTTACCCGTGGAAGAACTGCGCGCCTTCTCCGACGTGTTCGGACGCATCAAGAGCGACTATGTAGAACCGGTGAGCGACAAGAAGCTGATCACCGAAGCGATCAACGGCATGCTGTCGGGGCTCGACCCGCACTCGGCCTATCTGGATGCCGAAGGCTTCAAGGAACTGCAAGTCGGCACGCAGGGCGAGTTCGGCGGCCTCGGAATCGAGGTCGGCATGGAAGACGGCTTGGTCAAGGTCATTTCACCGATAGAAGATACCCCCGCATTCAAGGCAGGCATCCAGAGCGGCGACCTGATCATCAAACTGGATGACACGCTGGTCAAAGGCCTCACGCTGAACGACGCGGTCAAGCGTATGCGCGGCAAACCCGGCAGCACCATCCGCCTGACCGTGGTGCGCAAGAGCGAGCCCAAGCCTTTCCAGGTCGACATCGTGCGCGCAGTGATCAAAGTGCAAAGTGTGAAATACAAGCTGCCCGAGCCAGGCTATGGATTCGTGCGCATCACACAGTTCCAGGAGCACACCGGCGAGAACCTCGCTGCCGCACTTGCTGACCTGAGCAAGCAGAACAAAGCCCCCTTGCAAGGCCTGGTCTTGGATCTGCGCAACGATCCGGGCGGCTTATTGACCGCAGCAGTCGGCGTTTCCGCCGCCTTCCTGCCCAAGGATGCGCTGGTGGTCTACACCGAAGGACGTACCGACGATGCGCGCATGCGCCTGCTGGCCAGCCCCGATTATTATCTGCGCGGCAACAAGCAGGACTATCTGAAAGATCTGCCGGGAGAATTCGGCAATGTACCGATGGTAGTGCTGGTGAACGGCGGCTCTGCCTCCGCTTCGGAGATCGTAGCCGGTGCGTTGCAGGATCATAAACGCGCCGTCATCATGGGCACACAATCGTTCGGCAAAGGCTCGGTGCAGACCATCCTGCCGCTCGGCAACAACACCGCCATCAAGCTGACCACCGCACGCTATTACACCCCAAGCGGCCGTTCCATCCAGGCCAAGGGTATCGAGCCGGATATCATCGTGGAAGATCCGGCGACAGCCGCCTTCGACAGCACTTTGCGTTTGCGCGAGGCCGATCTGGACAAGCACCTGAGCAACGGTCAACTGGAGCAACCCGGCAATGTGACCAAGCCAGCGCGCAAAGCAGCGCCCAAGAACAAGGACGAGAGTACCGACAAGATAGAGGTGGCAGAATTCGGCGCCAAGAACGACTATCAGCTGAATCAGGCACTGAATCTATTGAAGGGGATGAGCATTCTGCGGGGGAAATGATCATGAATCCGTTTGAACTGCACAAGGAACGCATTCTGGTTTTTTCAGATGAGCCTGCCGACCAGGTCGAGCAGGCTCATCTGTTGCTGGATGGCTTGAAGAACTTCGAAGTAGAGCGCGGGCCTGCCCCCAAATCATTGCGCATACGCTACAGCATTGCGCACTATTCACTCGAAGGCCTGCAAAAGGCACTACTGAAGGAAGGTTTCGTCTTCGATTTTTGTTTGCTGGATCGCATCAGGCATACCCTCATCCACTATTGCGAAGACGTGCAATATCACAACCTGAAGACACCGGAACCGCGCACCAAGAACAATTCCCAGGAAGTATTCGTTAAGGCCTACGAACAACATCCGCACGGCGATCACGTAGACATTCCGCCCGAATCCGGCGCAGCGAAGTGACGCCGGGATGGACGATAGCCAGCTGCTGCGCTACAGCCGCCACATCCTGCTGCCCGAGATCGGCATAGAAGGCCAGCAGTCGTTCCTCGATGCCCATGTACTGATCCTCGGCGCCGGTGGACTGGGTTCGCCTGCCGCCATGTTCCTCGCTGCATCCGGCGTCGGCACGCTTACCTTGTGCGACGATGACCAGGTCGACCTCACCAACCTGCAACGCCAACTGGCACATCGCACCGCGAGTATCGGCATAGCAAAAGTCGAATCTGCCCGGCAAACGTTGAATGCAATCAATCCCGAAGTAAGCATAAAAACTGTGCAAGAACGGGCCGACGAGGCACGCCTGACCGCCCTGGTGGCAGAGGCGGACATCGTGCTGGATTGCAGCGACAATTTCCCCACGCGCTACGCTTTGAACCGCGCTTGTGCCGCAGCCAAGAAACCGCTGGTGTCAGGTGCCGCCACGCGCTTCGATGGCCAAGTGTCTGTATTTAATTTTCGCCGTCCGGACAGCCCCTGCTACAACTGCCTCTATCCCGAAGACAGCGAAGCGGAAGAGACGCGTTGCGCGGTGATGGGCGTGTTCGCGCCGCTGGTCGGCATCGTGGGCAGCATGCAAGCTGCCGAAGCATTGAAGTTGCTGGCGGGGATGGAACATACGCTGCATGGCAGACTGCTTACGCTGGATGCGCTGACTATGCAGCCGCGCGTCATGAAACTGGCGCGCGACCCGCAATGTGCAGTCTGTTCCGGAGCTACCTGAGGATCATTCTGGCAGGGCGATCTTATTGCCGGTACTGAACTGGTAGTCCTTGAACACGTGCTCGGCGCTCAGCAACTGGTAGCTCCCGTCCGCCAGCTTGTGCGTGGTGTCTTTCAGGCGACTGGTGGTCTGCCCGCAGGTCCAGCACTTGAAGTTACGCATGTGGGTGCACAGACAAGTCTTGTCGAACACCACGATCTTCTTCTCGCCGGGATGCGCGGCGACTTCGCGGTTGTAAGCGTCGATGTAGTCGCAGCGACCGTTGGCATCCAGCAGATAGCCGTATGACTCGCATCCGGGACGGATGCCCGAACCGGTGGAGGGGCTGTTCTTCAACATGCGCATGGGATATCCGGTGGGCGAAGTGCCGTTCACTTCGATATCGTCTTCGCTGGCCTTGAAGTATTCCTGCTGCACATCCGGCGGCAAACCACATTCTTTAGCCACAGTGAAGCGTGTCGCCACCTGCACAGCGCCTGCACCTTCCTGCAGGTAAGCCGAGGCGTCACTGCCGGTGAAGATGCCGCCCGCCGGGATCACCGGGATATCAAGGCTCTCCGCTCGCAAGAACGCATGTATCTCGTTGACGATGGTACGCAGATCATATTGCGCCCAATCCATGCCGAAGCCCAGATGACCGCCAGCCAGCGGCCCCTCAACGACAACGAAATCAGGCAGACGCTTGGTCTTGAGGTTCTTGCGCAGGAACAATTGCAGCGCGCGCACCGACGAGACGATGATGCCCAGCTTCGCTTCGCGGAAACGCGGGTGATCTTCCATCAGGGTGAATGAGCCAAGGTGCAAACCCGCCGCCAGGGTGATGCCATCGATGCCGGCGGACAAGGCCTCATGCAAGCGCACCCGCAACGTATCGCGGGGCGAGTTCATGGTCAGCTTTTCCATGATGTTGATGAATACCATGCCGCTACCGCGCTTGCGCTCCATGGTCTTGCTCACGTGCAAACGGGTCGATTCGGCGATGTGCCCAAGATCGAACTTGACCGATGTCTTGTCCGAGTTCTCGATGTTGTACTTGTACTGCTGCAGCTTCTCTTTGACGAAACCGGTGTCGTATCGGCGATCGGATACGGTCGGCAGCATCGCATCGGAGATATGGCCGACACCACCCAGGCGGGCAGCTTCCAGAGCCAGGTCAGCCGTGGAGATATCGACCCCCATGCCGCCGATCATGATGGGGACCAGCTCGTGCTGGCCGAGCTTCAGGCGAAAATCATCTACTTTTATTGTCATGTCTTCCCCTGATTACGGGGTCTCCTCCATAGAGCTGCCCGCGCTCGCTCGATTGCGAGGCACAGGCTGCATTCCGGACTTATATTACCTTAGAGTAACGTGCGTGTTCCTGACGTGTGCGCAGATACTTGTCGAACACCATACAAATGTTGCGTATCAGCATGCGCCCCTTGGGCGTGACGGTGATCCACTGCGGGGATAACTCGAGCAATCCTTCACTCGCATATTCCTCCAGCTCCTTCATCTCGGCCGCAAAGTAGCTATCGAAGTCGATCAGATACGAGATATTGAACGATTCCTTGGATATCTCGAAGTGGCACATCAGCGCCTGGATGATCGCGCGCCGCACCAGATCGTCCGAGTTCAATTCCAGACCACGCATGATGGGAAGCTCGTTACGATCCAGCGCATCGTAATAGGGCTCCAACTCCCGGTAGTTCTGGCTGTAGGTCGGGCCTATCTTGCCGATAGCACTCACACCGAGGGCAACCAGGTCGCAATCGGAATGGGTCGAATACCCCTGGAAATTCCGGTGCAAACGGCCTTCGCGTTGTGCCACGGCAAGCTCGTCCTCAGGCTTGGCAAAATGGTCCATGCCGATATACACGTAACCGGCACCGGTCAGCTTGTTGACCGCCATGCTCAGGATGTCCAGCTTCACCTGCGCCGCCGGCAGATCCTCTTCATGGATGCGACGCTGCGGCTTGAAGATGGTGGGCATGTGCGCATAGTTATAGATCGACAGTCGATCCGGATCGGCCGCGATCACACGATCCAGCGTGCGCCCGAAACCTTCCAGCGTCTGTTTCGGCAAGCCGTAGATCAGATCGATGCTGACCGATTTGAATCCGTTGGCGCGTGCCGCGTTGATGATGCGCAGCGTCTCTTCCTCGCTCTGGATACGATTGACCGCTTTTTGCACATCATCATCGAAATCCTGTACGCCGATGCTGATACGGTTAAAACCGGTCGCTCCAAGCAGGGCGATGGTCTCGTCGCTGACCTTGCGCGGATCGATCTCGATGGAGTATTCACCGTCATCGACCAGCTTGAAGTACTTGCCTATCGCTGCCATCACTTCACGGATCTCGTCATCGCTCATGAACGTCGGCGTACCGCCGCCAAAATGCAGCTGTTCCACGACCTGACTAGGCCCCAGCAGCTCTGCCTGCATCGCCATTTCCTTGATCAGGTAGCGCACATATTCTGCTGATTTGCTGCGATCCTTCGTGATGACTTTGTTGCAAGCACAATAGAAACACAGTGTGTTGCAGAACGGGATATGGATATAAAGTGAAAGCGGGCGTCCTACACCGCCTATCTCACGCTTTGCCAGCCAATGACTATAACTCTCGGCGTTGAACGCCTCGACGAACCGGTCCGCAGTGGGATATGAAGTGTAGCGAGGCCCGTTCTTGTCCAGCCTGCGTATCAGTTCCAAGTCCACAACCAGTTGATTTACTGCCTCGTTCATCCTCTCCTCCTCTAGCAAGGGCGTAACTATGCCAGTTTGCTGCCCGTTTGACTTGATATATGTCAAAATAGCCCCGTATCAACCCTTTGATGAACGTGGCTTTGAACGACATAAACCAAACCGAGATCACACGTCTGCGGGTCGCCTGCTCCAATTGCAATCTGCGCGAGTTGTGCCTCCCCGTCGACCTGACGCCGGACGAAATGGCGCGTCTGGAGGAATTGAGCAACCAGAAACGCAGCTATGAGACGGGCGACTACCTCTATCGCTCCGGAGACCGGTTCAAATCGTTGCACGCCATCCGTAGTGGCTCTTTCAAGACCCGCGTGTTACATGAGGACGGACGCGAGCAGGTCACCGGCTTCCTGATGGCCGGCGAGATCATCGGTCTGGAAGCGATCAGTACCGATGTCCATACCTGCGAAGCGCTGGCCATGGAAGACAGCGAAGTTTGCGAACTCCCCTATGCAAGGCTTGCTGAGCTGAGCCGCGAGATCCCCAGCCTGCAGCGCCATCTTTACAAGATCATGAGCCGCGAGATCGTTCGCGACCAAGGCATCATGCTGCTCTTGGGCTCCATGCGCGCCGAAGAACGTTTGGCAGCTTTTCTGCTCAACATGTCGCAGCGCAACGCCATACACGGCATGTCCGCCACCCAGCTCCGGCTGCGCATGTCGCGACTGGAGATCGGCAGCTATCTTGGCCTCAAACTGGAGACCGTCAGCCGCGCCTTCTCCCATTTCCAGGAAGAAGGCTTGATACAGGTCAAGGCGCGTGCAGTAGAGATCCTGGCCTTACCCAAGCTGCGCGCGATGGTCGGCAAATGACGGCTTCCACATTTACTTCCCAAGACCGATACCCCGCAACTTCACTTCAATCCAGAGGCATCCCATGAGCGAAAAATATATTGCCACTCCCGACGAGATCGTGCGTGCCAAGTGGCCACACGAGATATTCCTGATCAATCTGGTGTTCAACCATATCCTGGTATTTGCATCCACGTTCGGCGTGTTCAGCACCTTTCCGCTGATGGTACTGATCGTGCCCTTCACATCGTTTGCGATCACCGGCTACATCCTCTTCAAGGCGCGCACGATCGCTGCCAGCGATGAAACCGTATTCGTCAAAGCCCACTGGGCACTCGCACACAAACGCAACTCGCATTTCATGTGGCTGTTGATCGTGGCTTGTTGCGTGATGGCCGGCGGATTATGGCTTTCCAGCGCCATGGGCTGGTCCAAGATTGCGACAATCGCCTTGCTGGGCGGCGTTGGCTTGCTCCCCTTCATGGTTTCCCTGCTGATACTGATCGTGCTGGGCAACGATGCTGTGCATCAAGCCAAGAGCAGCAAGCTTCCCAAGGGGGCGGTCACTTCTAACTCCGCCACTACTGCCTGAACGAATTCAAATTAGAGCGCAATGACAACTGAGAAAAAGATCTACTGGGGCGTCGGAATTTTTTCCGTCGTTATCATTTTCGGCTCTTTCCTGATCCCGGGTGATCGCCCGGACAGAGAGGACCTGCCTTGGCATATCGAACATCCAGCGCCGAATGCTGTAAAGGTGTTCGGACTGACCTTGGGCCAATCGAAACTCGGTGATGCGGAGACGCGTTTCAAGGAAGAGGGGGAACCCAGTCTGTTCAAATCGCCGGCGGGTGCATTGTCCGCCGAGCTGTTCTTCGAGCAGATTAATCTGGCGGGCTTGCGTTCCCGCGTGGTGCTGACTGCAGACATTCCGGATGCCGAGCTGAAAGTGATGTACGAGCGCGGTTTGCGCATGGCAGGAACAGGTAGCGGCAAGAAGATCACCCTTACCCCCGATGACATTTCCATTCTGCGCAATGCGCCCATCAGCAGCCTGACCTACATGCCCGGAGTAAGGGTCGATGAAACGCTGTTTCTCAAGCGTTTCGGCGAGCCCGCACAGGTCATCAAGGAAGAGAAGCACGGCACCACCCACTGGCTCTATCCGCAACACGGTTTGGATATCACCATGGGCGAGGGCGAGAAGCCAATCTTGCAGTACGTCTCACCCACGGAGTTCGACAAGCTGGTGAAGCCGCTACAAGCCCAAACTGCAGCAAGTACTAAGTAGCCTTTTCATCCGCATCCGGCTTTCTGGTCGGATGCGGCATCATGTCTTCGTCGTCATCCATCAGGATGCGTTGGCCGCCCCCTTCCATATCCTCGTATTGCCCTTTTTTCACGGCTATGATCAGTACGATCACGAAGAGGACGCCGAAGAACATCATGCCCGGAATCAAACTGTAGATCACTTCCATATCTGCCTCACTTCCTGAACATTGTGCGTATACGTGCTGCATTACCGATCACGATCAATGAACTGATCGGCATGGTGATCGCCGCCACTAGTGGACTGACCTTTGCCATCATGGCCAAAGGCACCATGATCAGGTTATATACGAATGATAGACCGATATTCTGCTTGATTGTGAGCAAGGTACGCCGCGACAGTTGAGTGGCCTGCAGCACTTTGCTTAATTCATTGTGCATCAGCACGATATCCGCACTATCGATGGACACATCGGTTCCCGATCCCAGCGCGATACCCACATTGGATCGGATCAGGGCAGGCGCGTCATTGACGCCATCTCCCACCATCGCCACGATCTCGCCCCGCTGTTGCAGTCCCTGGATGACCCGATCCTTGTCCTGTGGCATCACCTCGGCGATCACTTCCATCCCGCCCAATTGACTGGCGATGGCTTCTGCCACCGGACGACGGTCGCCGCTCAGCAAAGTCATGCCTATACCGGCCTCACGCAAGGCATCCACCATCAGCTGTGCATCTGCGCGCAACTGGTCTGCCAGTCCGAATATCGCCACATGTCGACCGGCGCAGGCCATATAAACACAACTCATCGCCTGAGACTCCCAGCGATGCGCCTGCGACTGCAATGTCTCGTCCAGCTCCACACCACACTGTGTCAGCCAGCCCGCGCTGCCAAGCCGGACCTCCTGTCCGCCGACCGTAGCGGCGATCCCCAGGCCGGCAGTTGCGTGAAAACCATGCACTTCGATGGCGCGGAAAGGATATTGATGATCCTCTGCAAAATTAACGATAGCGCGCGCAGTGCTATGTTCGCTGTAACGTTCTGCCGCCGCCGCCCTGGCTATCATCGCCCCGGCATCCACCCCCGCCACGATCTCGGATTGCGCCACACTCATCTTTCCTTCTGTCAGCGTCCCGGTCTTGTCGAAAACAAAGTGCGTCACCCTGGAGAGGGTTTCCAACACGAGCCCGTTCTTTACCAGGATGCCATGCTTGGCCCCAAGACCGGATGCGACCGCAATCGACATAGGTGTAGCCATGCCAAGCGCACACGGACAAGTGATGATAAGCACAGATGTTGCCGCCATCAGCGCCAATTCAAAGTCTTGCGTGTTCCAGATGAAGAAAGTCACACATGCGCACAACAGCGTCACCAGCACGAACCAGGGCACTATCGTGTCGGCCAGTCGCTGTATAGGCGCTTTCGAAGATTGCGCCTCCTCAACCAGGCGGATGATCTTGGAGAGCGTCGTGTCTTGCAGCTGGCTACGCACTTCAACCAGCAAGGCCCCCGATGTATTGACGGTCCCTGCGGAGACAGTGTCGCCCACACACTTGTTTACCGGCGCCGACTCTCCGCTCAACATCGATTCGTCCACTGCGCTGCTGCCCTCCATTACCACACCGTCGACCGGGACGGTGTAGCCCGGCTTTACCAGCACCTGATCCCCGAGCATCACTGCGCGGATGGGTGTCATCTTTTCCACGCCTTCCTTGATCACCATTGCCACTCTTGGTTGAAGCTCCATCAGGCGCTTGGTTGCTGACAGCGCCTGGTGCCTGAACATACCCTCAAGGTAGCGCCCAATCAAAATGACAAAGGTCAGATTCGTGACGGTGTCGAAGTAGACTTCGCCGTGCTGATTATTGGTCAACGTGACATAGAGTGAGTAAGCAAAAGTGACCGACAATCCCAGCACGATCGGCAGATCCATGGTCAGATGTCCCGCCCTGAGTCCGCCAGCCGCGCCTTTGAAGAAGGGATAACCCGAATAGAACAGCGTCGGCGTTGCCAATAGCAGGCCCATCCAGTGGAAAAAGCCGCGGAACTCATCCTGATTGGCACCGCTGTAGAGCGCGATGGCGATCCACATCATGTTCATTGCTGCAAAACCGGCGAAGAACAGCCTGAATAACATGGCGCGGTTGGTTTTCTTTATGGCACCTTCTGCGCTTTCAGGGTCGTAGGGCACCGCCGAGTAGCCGATACGAACCAGCGCTTTGATCAGGTCTGATAACTTGGTCTTGCTGTTATCCCACTTCACGTGCAAGCGCTTGGTTGCCAGATTGACTTCAGCCGAGAGCACACCCGGCACTTTTTTCAGGCCTCTCTCGATCAACCATACGCATGCCGCACAGTGGATACCTTCAACCAATAAGTGGATGGCGCGCGCGTCACCCGAGCAAGAAGTGAATTCCTGCTGGACTTCATCGAAGTCGTAGATGTCGATGTCTTTGGGGGGCTCGGGTGGCGGCGCCAGCAAAACACCTTCCGGCGTGCGCTGATAATAGCCCTGCAAGCCTGCTTCATAGATGGCGCCGCATACCGATTGACAACCAAAACAGCAAAAATCCCTATGCTTGCCTTCGAGTACTGCCGCGAATTCGGCATCTGCCGGAATCGGCAGGCCGCAATTGAAGCAGCCTGCCGAAACGTTGTTACCGTGGCTCATCGATAGAGCGCTATCAATGAGCCGCCTCTACAACCATGAATCGCTCTGTATCTACTGCGATCTCATCGTTGCCGCGCTTGAGATGAATATGCAACTCCCAGTAGCCCTTTAACGGAAAGCTTACGTAACCCTGGTAATTCCCTGCTGCGACTTCTTTGAATGCGGTGATGAAGTCTTTGCTGGCATCCGATGCGCGATATGCCTCTACCTCCATCTCGCCGCTTACAGGCATGCCGTCCTTGTCCATCACCGATATCTCGTACATCGTAGGCTGTCCCTGGATCAAGGATTTTGGCTTATTGATGGTGGCCTTCCATCCCAATGCTTGTTGCCTGCCCAATTCACTGAGTAACTGTGTATTGCTCTTGCGGTCCTTGGTTTTGTATTCGCGGTCTATCAGCGATGACTGGTCATGTGTCGCGAACCAGATAAAGGCTGCATTGACCGCAAGCACCACCACGATGAGGCCCAGCATGCCAAGTAACCAAGGGTTACGCAGCCCCGATTTGTGATCTTGAGAAATCATCTGTCTGTTCCGTTATTTGTTAGGGCCGTAGAATTTGCTGGTGTACTCAGCAAATACATTTGGATCTTCCACGCTCTCGACTCTGAACTGTATCGGCACGACATCTTTCACGATGTTGGTGGAGGGTGCTTTGACAAAGATCGTAAAGGATGTTTGCCGGCCATGATGTGTCATCGGGCTTTGTTCTGCCCCGATGATGATCTGATCTTTCACGCCACCCTCTGCAGTGACCTTGACTCTGAAGTCCTTGTCGGTTTTGTTCAGCACTTTGAAGTCGAACTTGTTCTGGATGGACCCATCGCTCATCTGCACGTACAACGGCTGACGCTCGTGTACGATCTTCAGCATCATTGAACCCATATGAGTCAAACCCCATACGATGCCGGCTAGCGCAATCAAAATGATGCTGAGATATACCAGCGTACGCGGATGCTGATAGATCTTCTTGGCGGGCTGTCCCGAGAGCTCGTCCAGCGACGCATAGCGGATCAAACCGCGCGGCTTGTTGATCTTGTCCATCACCACATCACAGGCATCAATGCAAAGCCCGCAGGTGATACAGCCCAATTGCTGACCGTTGCGGATATCCACCCCGGTCGGACAGACCTGCACACACTGGAAGCAGTCGATACAGTCCCCTTGTGGCGCTACTGCCTCGCCTCCCTTGCGGATCTTTCCGCGCGGCTCGCCACGCGTGTAGTCATAGGTCGGCAATATGGTCTGATTGTCAGTCATCACCCCCTGGATTCGTGCATATGGGCATAGCCAGAAACAGGTCTGCTCTCTCAGAAAGCCCGCCAGGATGTAGGTTCCAACGAAGAACATGACGAGGACAACCCAGCCCACCATCGGCAATTGCAAATGGATCAACCGATTCCAATAGTCGAAGGCATCCACAAACCAGATCGAGAAGCTTATCCCTGTCAGAAGCGCAATCAACGCCCAAAGTGTGTGTTTAAGTACTTTCTTGCGCAGCTTATCCAATCCCCAAGGCGCGCTATCAAGCTTGCGCCTGGCCGTCGGATTCCCCTCTATCTTGTCTTCGAGCCAAGTGAACCAGTCAGTCCATGCAGTCTGGAAGCAGAAATAGCCGCACCACACGCGCGAAGCCACCGAAGTCACGGCGAAGAGCGTCATCGCGGCCACCAGCAGCACCAGCGACAGCATCCATATATCTTGCGGCAACACCGTCAAACTGAAGAAGTGGAACTGATTGTGGTCAATGTCAAACAAGATGGCTTGCTTTCCATTCCAGCGCAGGTAAGGAAGCAGAAAGAAAGGCAGCCACAATGCCAGTTGCGCTCTATCCTTAAAAGTGCGGAAGAAGCCTGGCATACGCTTGGCGTGGATAGTTTGCCCACCCGTGTTGACTGTCCAGGTTTCAAACTCGTTATACAGCGTGGTGACTTCACCAGGCTCTTTCTTGCCGACTTCCTGATTCATACCGCCTCCTGAATGCGCATTATGTCGCCGGACAACAACCGGGACATCTGTCTCGTGAGCGCGTGATTTTACTGCTTTAGCCCATGCAGTTCAGTGATTTTTCATACAAAGAAAAAGGAGGAGAGCGAACTCTCCTCCTTTTTGCATGAAGCCATTGTTAGCGCTTCTCTTTCTCTTTCTCTTCGGCTGCTTTGACTGCGTTGGTATAGGCTTTGTAGAACAGCCATAGCGGAACAATGATGGAACCTACCAGTGCAATGATCACACCCCAAAAAACCATATCCTGATTCATAGCTGCTCTCCTTACGTTATGACCTGCACAAGTCCCTCATGCAGGCCTCACAAGATTACTGCGCTTGACCACCGCCGAACTTGTAAACATACACAGCCAGCTTCTTGATCTCTGCATCAGACAGCTTGCCGCCCTGGAACGCAGGCATCACTGCCACTCGAGTCTCTGGCGTACCGGCATTCACACCATTTTTGATAGTGTACTTGATGCCTTCGACGGAGCTGTCGAAACGCCACACGCTGTCGGTCAGGTTGGCAGAACCCATGGCTTGCATACCCTTGCCGTCTTCACCGTGGCAGGCAGTACAGCCTTTCTCGGCGAACAGCGGTGTAGAGGTCGGCTTGCCGGCTGCAACTGCGTTTGCCAGCGTGTCGATCTCGGCTTCGGACAGTATGTCAGCGTGCGCCATCATCATGCCCTGACGACCGCCTGCTATGGTCTCATGGATAGTGTCGATAGTGCCACCGAACAGCCAGTCATCGTCATTCAGGACAGGTGCGAACAGGCCGAACTTGTCGTGTGTGCCGACACCGTTGGTGCCGTGGCATGCTGCACAGTTGTCGCCGAACAGCACTTTACCGGAACGCGTCACGTACTCTGTCAATTCGCTGTCTGCCAGGATTGCAGCAGGCGTCATGTCCTTCAGCTTGGCTTCATACTTGCCGCGCACTTCGTCCACCACGCTCTTGTCAGCTTCCATCTCGCCGATCGCTGTCCAGCCACCAAGGCCCTTGGTGAAGTAACCCGCGTTTGAGATCGGGAATGCCGGGTAATACAGCCAGTACACCACACACCAGATCGCGCTGGCTGTCAGGCCCAGCATCCACCACTTGGGCGGCTGATTGATATAGTCACCCAGATCGTCATCCCAGACGTGCCCAGTCGTTGGCACGCTGCTTGCATCGTGTTTGTCGCTCATCTTTTTTCTCCCAATTTGATAGGGTCCTCGTCGTCCAGAGCCATGCGGCTCTGGGCTTCGAAATTTTGCTTATTGGACGGTCGGAACACCATGACGTAGGTCACTACCATGCCGATCGCGGCGACCAGGGCAAAGAACACCCCCAGCCAGTCATTGGTCGTCATGGTCTGCACATCCATACCAAGGTGTTCCAACAGTTTAATCACGGTAGTTCACGCCTTCTTCGAACTTGACGTGGTTACCCATGCTCTGCAGGTAGGCGATCAGAGCGTCCAAGTCGGTCTTGCCTTCCAGCTCGGCCGCCGCACCGGCGATGTACTCGTCGGTATAGATAGTCTTCGGCACCGGGTTGAACGGCATGATGGTCAGAACCTTCATGGTTTCCACAGTCTCAGCGATGTCCACCTTCTTGTCAGCCAGCCAGAAGTAGTTAGGCATCACGGACTCGGGCACCACATCGCGCGGATACATCAGATGGCGACGATGCCACTCGTCAGAGTACTTGCCTGCCAAACGGGCCAGATCAGGACCGGTACGTTTGGAACCCCACTGGTAGGTGTGGTCGTACATGGACTCTTCAGCGATGGAGTAGTGGCCATAACGGTCTTTCTCGTCGCGGAACGGACGGATCATCTGCGAGTGACACAGGAAACAGCCTTCGCGGATGTAGACGTTACGACCTGCCAGCTCCAGCGTCTTATATGGACGAACGCCGTCACCGGGTTGCCAGTCGTTCAGCGTCTTGCTTGCTGAAGTAGCCGGATTCCAGATGATCTTGTCCATCGGGATGACGTTGCCGTTCAGATCCTTGTGCTGCGTGTTGTTGCAGGTAGGATCGTTCTGGCACATCGCCGTGTTCGGCAGATAGAACAGCGGCACGATTTCCACGATACCGCCGATTGCCACGGCGATTGCGGTCAACACGAACATCAGGAGCGTACTGCGCTCTGTCTTGTCCTGAAGTTGTGTCGAGTAGATTTTGTCGTGATCAGACATATTATTCACTCCCCTTATGCATTAGCCGGAACAGCGCTGGCACTGCGTGCAGAACTTGCAGTGCGCACAGTCATCACGATGTTGTACAGAGCGATCCAGGTACCGATGTTGAAGATCAGACCGCCGATCGCACGCATCGCGTAGTACGGATGCATGGCGGAAACAGATTCAACGAAGGTATAGGTCAGCGTGCCGTACTCATCGTAGTCGCGCCACATCAGGCCCTGCATGATGCCGGAGACCCACATCGCCACGACGTAGACCACGGTACCGATGGTAGCCAGCCAGAAGTGAACGTTCACCAGGCCTTCGGAGTACATCTTCTCCACGCCCCACAGCTTTTTGACCATGTGGTACATCGCGCCGTAGGCAACCATCGCCATCCAGCCCAGCGCACCGGAGTGCACGTGACCAACAGTCCAGTCGGTGTAGTGAGACAGAGCGTTAACGGTCTTGATGGACATCACAGGACCTTCGAAAGTGGACATCGCGTAGAACGCCAAAGCCACAACCAGGAAGCGCAGGATGTAGTCGGTACGCAGACGGTCCCAAGCGCCGGACAAGGTCATCATGCCGTTCATCGCACCACCCCAGGACGGGATGATCATAGCCAGAGAGACAGCGGCGCCCAAGGAGCCGGTCCAGTCAGGCAAAGCGGTGTACTGCAGGTGGTGCGCACCCAGCCAAACATAGCCGAATGTCAGCGCCCAGAAGTGCAGCACGGAGAGACGATAGGAGAACACCGGACGACCAGCCTGCTTCGGAACGAAGTAGTACATGATCGCCAAGAAGCCGCCAGTCAGGTAGAAACCAACCGCATTGTGACCCCACCACCATTGGATCATGGCATCTTGAACGCCAGAGTAGATGGAGAAGGAGTTAGTCATGCTGACAGGGATCGCCATGCTGTTGACCACATGCAGATACGTGATCATCACGATCATGCCCATGGTGAACCAGTTAGAAACGTAGATGTGCGAGGTTTTGCGGATGCCGATGGTCATGATGTAGTTGAAACCGTACATCAGCCAGACAACTGCGATCGCGATATCGATCGGCCACTCCAGCTCGGCGTATTCCTTGCCGGAAGTCCAGCCCAGCGGCAGCGTGATCACTGCGGAAACGATGATCAGGTTCCAACCGATGAAAGTTGCCCATGCCAGTCCGTTGCTCCACAACTTGGTAGCGCCTGTGCGCTGCACGATGTAGAAGCCTGTCGCCATCAGTGCACAACCACCGAACGCGAAGATCACGGCGTTGGTATGCAGCGGACGCAGACGGCCGAAAGTAATTTCGGCGATGTCAAAGTTCAGGAACGGCCAAGCCAGCTCCGATGCGACGTACACACCGATGAGCGTACCTACACATGCATAAATGGCGGCAGCGATGGTGAACCAACGCACAACCTCCATATCGTACTTTACTGGTGTCGCTTGATTAGCTTCCACAGTAGTCTCCTCCCCAGAGCGAAATTAAAAATACCAATGCGCCAAGTACCCAAATATTCCTGCGTACCGGACGCACACTTTGTTGCAAACCTACAGCGCGGCAAATTGTCGCAGTGCGAGCGCGACAAGTAAAGCCTAAATTGGTTCCGAGCCAAGCATACCCCACTAAAACCGTCGGGTTGCTTCGCAGCGAAAGCGGGGCGGATACTATGGAATTTTGGCTACGCGCGATTTGATATAAGTCAAAAAGCAACCTTGCTCGTCGTGCGGATGTTCCCGACAAGATGAGATGGGGACTATGACTGGAGCGGGTGAAGGGAATCGAACCCTCGTCGTAAGCTTGGGAAGCTTCTGCTCTACCATTGAGCTACACCCGCATGGTGTAGAATGCGGCGCGGATTCTAACACGGGCATCATTCAATCAAGTGATCACAGTCAGTATCAACGGCGCAGCTCGCCAATTAACATCAAACCTCAGCATCGCCGCTTTGATCGAAGAGATGGGCCTGACCGGCAAGCGCATCGCGCTTGAACGGAACGGCGAGATCGTCCCGCGTAGTCAGTTCGCCTCTCAAGCACTCGAAGATGGCGATACGATTGAAATAGTGGCTGCCGTAGGCGGCGGGTAAGCACAATTCTGGAACATATATATATGAATGACACTTTAACCATTGCAGGCAAGCGCTATTCTTCCCGGCTTCTGGTCGGCACCGGCAAATACAAGGATTTCACCGAGACTCGTGCAGCGCTGGATGCCAGTGGCGCCGAGATCGTCACGGTTGCGATCAGGCGCACCAACCTGGGGCAGAACGCCAACGAGCCCAACCTGCTCGACGCCGTGCCACCTTCCAAATTCACCTACCTGCCCAACACGGCCGGTTGCTACAGTGCCGATGACGCGGTGCGCACTTTGCGTCTGGCGCGCGAATTGTTGGATGGCCATTCGCTGGTCAAACTGGAAGTACTGGGTGACCCGCAGTCCCTCTACCCCAATGTGATCGAAACCATTGCCGCAGCCAAGATTTTGGTCGCCGAAGGATTCCAGGTCATGGTCTACACCTCGGACGATCCCATCGTTGCCAAGCAATTGGAAGACATCGGCTGCGCAGCGATCATGCCGCTGGCCTCTCTGATCGGCTCTGGCATGGGTATCCTGAACCCGTGGAACCTGCAACTGATCATGGAGCGCGTGCAAGTGCCGGTTATTGTGGATGCCGGCGTGGGCACTGCTTCCGATGCCGCCATCGCCATGGAACTGGGCTGCGACGGCGTGCTGATGAACACGGCCATTGCCGCTGCCAAGGATCCCGTGTTGATGGCTTCGGCCATGAAGAAAGGCGTGGAAGCCGGGCGCGAAGCCTATCTCGCCGGACGCATGCCCAAAAAGCTCTATAGCGCCAGCCCCAGCTCACCGACCGCAGGCATCATCGCTTCGGCCCGTAGCTGATGACTGCACCCGAAGACCTGCGCCAGCGGCACATCAGAAGTTTCGTCCTGCGGCAGGGCCACCTTTCAACGGCCCAGCGACGTGCGGTCGATACGCTGTTGCCGCGCTACGGCATCCCTTATGTGGCACGACCACTCGATCTGGATCAGGCTTTTGGACGCAGCGCACCGAAGGTGCTCGAGATCGGTTTCGGCATGGGCGACAGCACGGCGACCATTGCCTCCGCCCACCCGGAGATCGATTATCTAACACTGGAAGTGCACACACCGGGCGTCGGCAACCTGCTCAAGCTGATCGAAGCGCAATCGATAGACAATATCCGCATCATCCAGCACGACGCGGTCGAAGTGCTGCGTGACATGATTCCCGACAATTCGCTGGACGGCGTGCACATCTTCTTCCCCGACCCTTGGCATAAGGCGCGCCACCATAAGCGTCGCCTGATCCAGTCACCATTCATTGAAAAGTTGGCGCTTAAACTCAAACCCGGCGGATATATCCACGCGGCAACGGATTGGCAGGAGTATGCGGAGCAGATACTCGATGTCTTCAACACCGAGCAACGATTGCAAAATACCGCCGCCGACTATGCGCCCCGCCCCGAATATCGCCCGCTCACCAAATTCGAGCAGCGCGGCTTGCGCCTCGGTCACGGCGTCTGGGATCTAGTTTTCCGCCGCAAGAAAGACCTGTAGCAGATCATTCAGGAAGCGCCGCCCCAGCTCGGTCGGCGCGATGCGCCTCGCCTCGCGCGTCAGCAATCCTTTTTGCTCCGCCTGCCCCAGCTCATGCCGAATCAACAGCAAGGGCAAACTGGTGCGCTCCTGAAACAAGTGCTCTTCGAATCCGCCGTTCAGCCGCAAGGCATTCATCATGAATTCAAAAGCAAGGTCATCCTTGCCCAGCACCTGTTCACTCTGCACCTGCTTTCCATGCACCACATCATCCATGTATGTCTTGGGTTGTTTATGCCGAGCTTGGCGTATCACCTTGTCGTGAAAACTCAGCTTGCTGTGCGCACCCGCACCGATGCCGAGGTAATCGCCGAATTGCCAGTAATTCAGATTGTGGCGGGAGTGCTTACCAGGTTTGGCGAACGCTGAGGTCTCGTAGTGCTGGTAGCCATGCTCAGCCAATAGTGTTTCGATCCCCAACTGCATCTCGCTACTCGCATCATCGTCCGGCAGTTGGGGTGGGTTGTGTGCGAAAAGTGTGTTCGGTTCCAGCGTCAGGTGATAGCAGGACAGATGTTGCGGGGCAAAAGACAGGGCAGATCGCACATCCAGTAATGCCTCCTCCTGCGATTGGCCGGGCAAAGCGTACATCAGGTCCAGATTGATGTTATCGAAGTGGGTCTGCGCGATATCGATCGCGCGCTTCGCTTCGTCACCTGTGTGGATGCGACCCAAGGCCTGCAGATGGCTATCGTTAAAACTCTGGATGCCGAGAGACAATCTGTTCACCCCGGCTTCGCGGAATGCCGAGAATTTGTCCGCCTCGACCGTGCCCGGATTCGCCTCCAGGGTGATCTCCGCCTCATGCGCCAACGGCAAGCGCATGCGCACCTGTGTCAGCAGATGCGTAAGCGCATCGCCCGATAACAAACTGGGCGTGCCACCACCGATGAAGATGGAGTAGACCTTGCGCCCCCAGATCAAGGGCAATGCCGAGTCCAGATCACGCAACAAGGCTTCTACGTACTCTCGGTCCGGGATCGTACCTGACGCCTCATGCGAGTTGAAGTCGCAGTAAGGACATTTGCGTACACACCAAGGGATATGGATGTAGAGCGAGAGGGGCGGCAGCGCCCGGAAATTCACCGGCTGCGATTTGATACCGAATGGCTGTAGTGTCTGTGAATTCATGCGCGCGGAAAGCGCTGCATCAACACTTGCAGCGCCTTGGCGCGATGGCTGACCTTTGCTTTTTCGTCATGCGAGAGCTCAGCGGCGGTCTTGCCGAATTCTGGCAGCCAGAACATCGGGTCGTAGCCGAAGCCGCCTTCGCCGCGCTCCTCGTGGAATATCTCACCTTGCCATTCGCCCTCGGCGATCAAAGGCTGCGGGTCATCGGCGTAGCGCACCAACACCAGCACACAATAATAATGGGCACGACGATTCGTCACACCCTGCATATCCAGCATCAGCTTCTCATTGTTGCGCGCATCGGATCTCGGGTTGTCGCCTGCATAACGCGCCGATATCACGCCGGGCGCACCACCCAATGCCTCCACACAGATGCCGGAATCGTCGGCCAGCGCAGGCAAGCCGCTCGCGCGGCTGACATGCCGCGCCTTGGCCAGTGCATTCTCGACGAAAGTGCAGTGCGGCTCTTCCGCCTCGGCGATGCCAAGCTGGGATTGCGTCAGCACCTCGATGCCTAGCGGCGACAACATGCGCTGGAATTCGCGCAACTTGCCGGCATTGTTCGAAGCGATGACCAGCTTGTTCATTGCGCCAAAGCCGTGCGTTGCATCTCACCCAGTTGCCCGATACCAAGCTTGGCCAGCTCCAGCAGCGTATCCATCTCCTCGCGCGAGAAAGGATGGCCCTCGGCCGTACCCTGCACTTCTACAAAGTGGCCGCTCCCCAGCATCACCACGTTCATATCGGTGTCGCAATCGGAGTCTTCCGGGTAATCGAGATCAAGCACGGGTATGCCTTGATAGATGCCGACCGAGATGGCCGCGACGGAATCCTTGAGCGGATTCTCTTTGATCAACCCCTGCTGCTGCAAACTGCTCACTGCGTCATGCAAAGCGACGTAGGCACCGGTGATACTGGCGGTGCGCGTACCGCCATCGGCCTGGATCACGTCGCAGTCCAGCGTGATGGTGCGTTCGCCGAGCTTGGCGAGGTCGACCACGGCACGCAGACTGCGCCCGATCAGGCGCTGGATCTCTTGCGTACGTCCGGATTGCTTGCCCTTGGCTGCTTCGCGCCCCATGCGACTGCCGGTCGAGCGCGGCAACATGCCGTATTCGGCCGTCACCCAGCCTTCGCCGCTGCCCTTCTTGTGCGGCGGTACACGCTCTTCCACGCTGGCGGTGCAAATGACTTTGGTATCGCCGCACTCGATGAGCACAGAACCTTCGGCATGTTTGGTGTAGTGGCGGGTGATGCGGATATCGCGGAGTTGATCCGGCTGTCTTTGGCTAGGGCGCATGGCATGAATCCGTGAGAGAAATCGAAGGCGGATTATACCGCCTCGCACGGCGATCTATGCGGGCGCCCCTTCTTCGAGTATCACGCACACCGGCGATTCGGTCGCATGGTCCTGCTCTGCCGTACCCAGTCTGGCCACCACGGCCGTGGTGTTGTCGGCGCGCGCGCCTTCGCGGTAGATGGCTACATCGATCAATTCGCCCAGTGTGGTTTGCAGATAACGGCTTGCGTGCAGCTTGGTCACTTCGGTCTCTTCTAGGGGACTCCAGAAACCGTCACTGCATAACAACAACATATCACCATCCTGCACGTCGACGCTGGGTGCGACCTCGGCGTAGAACATATCTTCCACCCCACCCAGACAATTGGTTATCTTGTTGCGGTCGGGATGGGTACGCATCTCTTCCGGGCTGATGATGCCCCAATCCGCCCATTGCTGAACGACCGAGTGGTCGTGCGTGACATTCTGCACCGCACCTTGGCGCAACAGGTAAAAGCGCGAGTCGCCCGCATGCGCGAACCATACCTTGCCATCCTGTACCAGCGCCGCCACACAGGTGGTGCCGGGATTCCCGCCCAGATTCTGCTCGCGGGCATAATCGATGATCTCATCGTGACCTGCGCGCATGGTCGCGCGCAAAAACACTTCCGGCTCTTTCACCCGCCCCGACTCCAAACGGCTGAATGCGCGCATGAAGGTGTAGACCGCGATCTGCGCAGCGATCTCGCCATGCAGATGCCCGCCCATCCCGTCCGCCAGCACGAGCAGCAAGGCATCATTGGTATAGGCATAGCCCACACGATCCTGATTGTATTTGCGCCCGCCGATATGGTTGGCTTGGTGGATAGCGAACTTCATTCATTTTCCCGCTGTTTGCCTGCCCGCAACGATGTGCGTGCACGGCGACTGGGCGCAATCGTAATATAATGCGCGTGGTTCAGTCCGTCTTTTTTCCTCCCGCTTGGAGTTTTGATGATTTTCAGCATGACCGGCTATGCCGTAGCCACCGCCGAACTTGATGTCGGCTCGCTCTCGCTTGAGTTGCGCTCGGTCAATCATCGCTATCTGGATCTGCAATTGCGGATGCCGGACGAATTACGCGCACTCGAACCCATGTTGCGCGAGCAGATATCTGCCCAGATCAGCCGCGGCAAGGTCGAATGCCGCATCAATCTCCTCTCTCGCACCTCTGTTCAGCCGGGAAGCGGAATCAATCTTGAGGTCGTCAAACAACTTTCCACTTGGAGCGCTCAGGTGCGCGAGGTGCTCCCTGCAGCGGGTGAATTGACGATCTCCGAAATACTGAAATGGAACGGCGTGACCGAAAGCCCCTCCGTTTCCAGTGAGTCGCTGCATGCCGCTGTAGCAACTGCGCTGCGGCAAGCTTTGCAGGATTTCGCGGCTGCCCGGCAACGCGAGGGGGAGAAACTCGCGAGTTTCCTGCTTGAACGTGTGAAAGGTATAGAAAAGCTGCGGCTGGATGTCGCGCCACGCATCCCCGCTGCCATCGCCGGCTACGAAGTCAAACTGCGTGCACGCCTGCTTGAAGCGCTGGGCAGCGAAGACGACGAACGTGTTCGGCAAGAGATCACTCTGTATGCCAGCAAAATCGATGTGGATGAAGAACTCTCCCGCCTGCACACCCACCTTGCCGAAGTCCGGCGCGTCATAGACAAGGGCGGCATCGTCGGCAAGCGTCTGGATTTCATGATGCAGGAGTTGCACAGAGAAGCCAATACATTAGGTTCCAAATCTGTGGATACAGAAGTCTCGCGTTGCGCGATGGATATCAAATTATTGATCGAGCAGATGCGCGAACAAGTACAGAACATCGAATAGGAGAACAGCATGCCAGGAAGTCTTATCGTCATCAGCGCCCCTTCAGGCGCGGGGAAAACCAGTCTGGTGCACGCCCTGCTCGAACATGACCCGCAGATCGGGCTGTCCGTTTCCTATACGACGCGCGCGCCACGTGACGGCGAGATAGACGGCAAACACTATCATTTCGTCAGTCGAGAGATTTTTCTCGAAATGGCCAAGCGTGGTGAGTTTCTTGAGAGCGCCGAAGTCTATGGGAATCTCTATGGCACTTCCCAAAAATGGATCGCCGAAGAGACCGCCAAAGGTCGCGATATCCTGCTAGAGATCGACTGGCAGGGTGCCGCGCAGGTTCGCAAGATATTCCCCGCTTGCGTATCCATCTTTATCCTGCCTCCCTCGCAGGAAGCCTTGGCGCAACGGCTGAACGGGCGCGGCACGGATGATCCAAGCGTGATCGCCAAGCGCCTCGCGGCTGTGCGTGACGACGTCGCCCATGTCGCTGAATTCGATTATGTTATCATCAACGAAGACCTGAACAGGGCACTGCACGAGCTTGAATCCGTCGTGCTGGCCGCCCGCCTGCGCGGATCGAGACAGATCTCCAGGCACCAGCAACTTATCAACCAATTACAGACACCGGAGAATTGATCATGGCACGTATCACCGTCGAAGATTGCATGGCTTATATACCTAACCGCTTTGAGCTGACACTGGCAGCCGCCTATCGCGCCCGCCAGCTGGCCAACGGCGCCAACCATCTGGTCGAAACCAGCAAGGACAAGCCGACCGTCGTCGCACTGCGCGAGATCAGCGAAGGCAAGGTCGGCATCGAGATCCTGAACCGCGGCATGGCCTGATCCCTTATCCCTGCAGGACCTCAGCGGAGCGAATAAATGTCCCAAGCCGATGCTGAAGCGCTCCTGCAGGAAGTCTCCGCTTATCTCAAGGCGGAAGACGTAACACAGATCCAGTCAGCGCTGGATTTCAGCCACGCTGCCCATGCAGGCCAGATGCGCCAGTCCGGCGCACCTTACGTCACCCACCCAATCGCCGTAGCACGCATCCTTACGCCTTTGCATCTGGACGTGCACGCCATCAATGCCGCTTTGCTGCACGACGTCGTCGAAGACACTTCGGTCACCGTCGAGGAAGTCTCGGAACGGTTCGGGCCCGCCGTGGCGGGTTTGGTTGAAGGCCTCAGCAAGATCGACAAACTGAAGTTCGATACGCTGGAGGATGCCCAGGCGGAGAACTTCCGCAAGATGCTGATGGCGATGGCGCGCGATGTGCGCGTGATCCTGATCAAACTCGCCGACCGTTTGCACAATATGCGAACGCTTGATTCCGTTTCCGCCCACAAAAGTGCGCGCATCGCGCGCGAGACGATGGACATCTATGCCCCCATCGCAAACCGTCTCGGACTGAACACCATCTATCAGGAGCTTGAGGATCTCAGCTTCAAGTATCTGCATCCCAACCGCTACGCCGTGCTCTCCAAGGCACTCAAGGTCGCCCGCGGCAATCGTCGCGAAGTGGTCAGCAAGATACTCGAGTCAATCGGGCAGCGCCTGGACGCCAACCATATCAAGGCCGAAGTCAAGGGACGCGAGAAACACTTGTTCGGCATCTATCAGAAGATGCAAAGCAAGTCGCTGGCATTCGCCCAGGTCCTGGATATTTACGGCTTCCGCATCCTGGTCGACGACATCCCGTCCTGTTACTTTGCGCTGGGTGTTTTGCACAGCCTGTACAAACCTTTCCCGGGGAAGTTCAAGGACTACATCGCCATTCCCAAGGCCAATGGCTACCAGTCGCTGCACACGACCCTGTTCGGCCCATTCGGCACACCGATCGAAGTGCAGATACGCACGCATGAGATGGACAAACTTGCGGAGAGCGGCGTGGCTTCGCATTGGCTGTATAAAGCCAGCGACACCCAGATCAATGAGTTGCAGCAGAAGACTCACCAGTGGTTGCAGAGCCTGCTGGAGAGCCTGGCACAAAGTGGCGACTCGGTCGAATTCCTGGAACACCTCAAGATCGATCTGTTTCCGGACGAGGTCTACGTGTTCTCACCCAAGGGCAAGATCTTCGCCCTGCCGCGCGGCGCGACGACAGTCGATTTCGCGTATTCCGTACACACTGACATCGGCAATCGCTGCGTGGCCTGCAAAGTCAATTCCGAACTGGTCCCGTTGCGCACCGAGCTGCGCAACGGTGACCGCGTGGAGATCATCACCGCACCGCAGGCGCATCCGAATCCCGCATGGCTGGGATATGTCGTCACCAGCAAAGCGCGCAGCGAGATCCGCCACGCTCTGAAGACCATGCACCTGAACGAATCCGCGCGGCTCGGAGAGCGTTTGCTGTCCCAAGCATTCAGTGCCCTCGGTTTGAAGCTGCAGGACATGGATGAATCGCACTGGGAAAAATTATTGCGCGATACCGGCGTCAAATCGCAGCAGGATATCTTTGCCGACATCGGACTCGGACGCCGCCTCAACATGGTGGTTGCCAAACAACTCGCCAGCCTTGGCGACACCATATCCAGCGATGCCTTGGGCAATGCCGTGGTCACCATTCAGGGCACGGAAGGCATGGCAGTGCAATTCGCAAAGTGCTGCCGTCCGATCCCCGGCGACCCTATCATCGGGATCATCAAGAGCGGCCAGGGCCTGATCGTGCACACACATGACTGCCCGACCTTGCGCAAGGGGCGCGGCAGCGAGCAATGGCTGGATGTGATGTGGGATAAGAACATCAGTCGCTCCTTCGATGTCAGCATCAAGCTAATCGTTGCCAACCGGCGCGGCGTTTTGGCAAAAGTGGCTGCGGCGATCGCCGATGCGGATTCCAATATCGAAAACGTGAATTTCAGCAATGAAGGTGAATATACTGCGACCTATTTCACGCTGCAGGTCAACAATCGTCTGCATCTGGCCAACATCATGCGCAATCTGCGCAAGATCCCCGAAGTCGTGCGCATCGCCCGCCTGAAGAACATCGCTTAAACCTGTAACTAACTCGAGAAACGCTTGTAGATCTCCAGCATCACGCTGGCTTTATCAAATGTCTCCTGATATTCCTCGTCGCAACGCGAGTCTGCCACGATCCCGCCTCCGGCCCAGCAGCATATCTCCCCGTCCGAATACACCATGGTCCGGATAGCGATATTGGTATCCATCTGCCCGTCAAAACCTATATAGCCGATGCTGCCGCAATAGACACCTCTGAGATTCGGCTCCAGATGCTCGATGATCTCCATCGCACGCTGCTTGGGTGCACCCGTGATCGAACCTCCAGGGAAACAGTTGCGCAATACATGCAAGGCATCACGGCCGTCTTGCAGACGGCCCTCGATGGTGCTGACCAAATGGTGCACATTTGCATAACTTTCCAGCTCGAACAGTTTCGGCGTTCGAACCGACCCTGCCTCGCAACTCTTGCTCAAGTCATTGCGCAGCAAGTCGACGATCATCAGGTTCTCAGCGCGATCTTTGGGATTCCGCAGCAGGTCATGCGCCAAGCGCTCATCTTCCTCATTGTCGCGCGACCGCGCGCGAGTACCTTTTATCGGTTTTGTTTCTACCTTGCCCAGCTGGACTTGCAGGAAACGCTCCGGGGACGCGCAGAGTATCTGCGCGAGCGGCCAATCCATGAATGCCGAGTAAGGGGCGGGACTGAGCCTGCGCAATTCCTGGTACGCAGCGAATGCGTCACCCGATGCTTTGGCGGTGAATCGCTGCGCCAGATTGACTTGGTAGCAGTCTCCCTCCAGCAAATATGCTTGCACCTTCTCATAGGCCTGCCTGTATTCGTCTGGCGACATATTGGAGGTAACAGCTTCTTGCACGGAAAATTGCGCGCATCTCTGCTCTGCAGACTGAGCGATCCCTATTCTGTGCAGCACTTGCTCCAGCATGGCTTCGGTCTGGGGATATCTCAAACGCGACACCAATCGCGCCGTCCTTTCCTGATGATCGACGAGTATCGCCCAGTCATAGATTGCAACCGCCATCTGAGCCAACTGCTCTGCGTCTTGCGTGTATTCCGGTGAACGCTGATATCTCCGGGCAAGGTCGTAACTCCAATACCCCAAAGCGCCCCCCGCAAACGGAATATCCGGATGCAGCTCGACCACTGCCCCCAGTTCAGCGCGAATCAAATCGAATGGGTCGTCACTGGACTCCAGCATGCCGGATGTTCTGCATATGGTCGTTTGCTCGCCTTGCGTCACCAGTGTGGTGACCGGATTGGCAACGATGATGTCAAAGCGTCCGATATTGCCGCTATCCAGCCATGCAGCCCACGTCCAATCCCGAACCGCCACGAAGTAGGGGCTAGCATCTTCCAGGTAGGGGATGGGTGCGCTATATAACATCAGAGATATGATCCATGACCAGCATTCAGAAAGGAATGATTCAAATGACGAGCGTCATCGTTGCCAAACGAGCAGTCATACGGCCGCATACCCGGAACGCTTGCCTGCACACTTCACGCGCTGCTCACATGGCATGATTCTACAGGGCTGCACTGGATATGTCGGCGCGTGCAGAATCCTCACGCCATCCGCTCGCAAGCGCAGCTGTTCTTAAAATGGACTGATTGCACATGTAGCAAGAAGAAAGACGAACTCCATAGGAGTCCGGTCGAATTACTGTGCCGATCGCGAATGCGAGCAACATCAACGGCATCTGCTCGATGCTCAATGATACGTGCATATCGTCACTGAGCCGCAGGCTCAGAACGCAAAGGACAGCCTTGATATGCGTGGCAATAGCTCACACACGCGGAATCGGCGAAGACTAGCCCCACCGCCGGGCGCATTTAGCCGGCAAGCACCTGCTCGCACATTAAACGTGAATCAGCCCCTACCTATACAACGAGTCGGGGCTGCTTTCACAGCCTCCCGCAGCCTTAGTTAGGCTTGCCGATACCTGGTGTCGGAAAGGGCCAGGTCGCAGCCGGACGTACAGGCGGCGGCGCGGAAGGTGCCGGTGCTGTAACGACTGGAGCTACTACCGGTTTGCTTGCCACCACTGGCTTCTTAGCCACAACCTTTTTAGCAACTGGCTTCTTGGCGGCGACGGCTTTCTTCGCTACCGGCTTCTTAGCTGCAACTTTTTTCGCTGCGGGCTTTTTGGCGGCGACGGCTTTCTTCGCTACCGGCTTCTTAGCTGCAACTTTTTTCGCTGCGGGCTTCTTGGCGGCGACGGCTTTCTTCGCTACCGGCTTCTTAGCTGCAACTTTTTTCGCTGCGGGCTTCTTGGCGGCGACGACCTTCTTCGCTACCGGCTTCTTTGCTGCTGGTTTGGCTTTCTTTGCTGCTACCATTTCAACCTCCTTGAGATATGAAAGTTAATAAGAACAACACTTACTACTCCTCCAGCATGCTGCCTCGCAGCAATACCAAAGCCTTTACGGCGCGATTCATCAATGCGCCTTCGATCCGTTTTCGCGTTTTGCACGCCCAGTTTTCGTCTCTATGCGAATAACTGGATGCACTGCGCCACAACCAGACATCAATGCCGGCCGAAAATCATGTTCTGTGAATTTTGAGGGAGGAAAGCCCCCGAGAGAAATCTCGTTTTTCGATTGCGCATTCAGCGCAAAAGGTGATGCCGGAAATGTAGTTGCTGCCTTAATTTCGAGTTCGCGCAAGCGAAGCCCCCTTATTTTTATCCGTCGCCCACTATAAGTAGTAGTTTTTGTGGATTTTTTTCACTACATCTTGCGGTTGCAACTTTATCCGAAATATGTTTGATGTCAATAAGCAATCGTTGTTTTTTTGATATTTCTTTGCACGCCATGCAACCCGAGCTCGGTGATATGCGCATAAATAATTTCGCCCCTTGAAAGGGGCGAAATTATTACCGCATCAACCGGCCCAGACAATCAATCCCAGGAGAGTGCGCCGCCGGTCTGATATTCAGTGACGCGCGTCTCGAAGAAGTTCTTCTCTTTCTTAAGATCGATCATCTCAGCCATCCACGGGAAGGGGTTGGTCGCACCCGGATAGAGCGCATCGATACCGATCTGCTGGCAACGGCGATTGGCGATGAAACGCAGATACTCCTTGAACATACCGGCATTGAGACCCAGCACGCCGCGCGGCATGGTGTCTTCGGCATAGCGATATTCCAGCTCCACCGCCTTGGTGAAGTGCCCTTTCAGGCGCTCCTTGAATTCCGGCGTCCACAGGTGCGGATTCTCCAGCTTGATCTGGTTAGCCATGTCCACCCCGAAGTTCAGGTGTAGCGACTCGTCACGCAGGATGTACTGAAACTGCTCCGCAGCGCCCGTCATCTTGTTCTGGCGCCCCAGCGCCAGCACTTGCACGAAGCCGACATAGAAGAACAGCCCCTCCATGATGCACGCGAAGACAATCAAAGATTCCAGCAGTTTCTGGTCGTTCTCGGGTGTGCCGGTCTTGAACTCAGGATTGGTCAACGTATCGATGAAGGGCAGCAAGAACTCATCCTTGTCGCGGATGCTCTTGACCTCATGATACATATTGAACACTTCGCCCTCGTCCATCCCCAGACTTTCCACGATGTACTGGTAAGCATGCGTATGGATCGCCTCGTCGTATGCCTGACGCAGCAGATACTGGCGACATTCAGGCGCGGTGATATGGCGATAGGTGCCCAGCACGATGTTGTTCGCAGCAAGGCTGTCGGCGGTAGAGAAGAAGCCCAGATTGCGCATGACGAGACGGCGCTCGTCCTCGGTCAGGCCATTCGGATTCTTCCACAACGCGATGTCGGCCGACATGTTGATCTCTTGCGGCAACCAGTGGTTCGCGTTACCTGCATTGTATTTTTCCCATGCCCAGTTGTATTTGATCGGAACCAACTGGTTCACGTCCGCATTCCCATTGATCAAACGCTTGTCTTCCACGCGGATGCGACCGGTCGACACCGAAGCGATGGTGTAATCATGCTCGGCAACAGGTGCGGCTCCCGCTGCCAGTGCACCCATGCGTGCAGCGGCAGGCGCGGCCGTTGGCATCACTTCATCTTCGAAATTCAGCATGTGTAGTCCTTTTCTTCTTGTACCCCCCGCGCAGGGCGCGGGTGGTGATTTCTATACGCCACGGCTCGGCAGGCTGCCGAACCGTGTCATTTGAGTATTACTGGCAAGCCTCGCACTCTGGATTGTCGATCGAGCAGAACTGCGTTTCTTCTGTAGCCGGTGCTGCCGACATCTCCCCCACACCCCCGCTCGATACCGCATTCAGCGATCCGGCACGCGACGTGGATTTCTCGGCAGACGTGGCTCCCAAGGTGCGCAGGTAATACGTGGTCTTCAGACCGCGCACCCAGGCCAGCTTGTAAGTCTCATCCAGCTTGCGGCCGGATACGCCGGACATGTAGATGTTCAGCGATTGCGCCTGATCGATCCACTTCTGGCGGCGGGAAGCCGCTTCGATCAACCATTTCGGCTCGACCTCGAACGCCGTCGCATACAGGCTACGGAGTTCCGCCGGGATGCGGTCGATCTTTGTCAGGCTGCCGTCGAAGTATTTAAGATCGGCCACCATCACCTCGTCCCACAGGCCGAGTTGTTTCAGGTCTGTCACCAGATGCTCATTGATGACGGTGAACTCGCCGGACAGGTTCGATTTGACGAAGATGTTCTGGTAGGTGGGCTCGATACAGGCCGAGACGCCGATGATGTTGGAGATGGTCGCGGTCGGCGCGATCGCCACGCAGTTCGAGTTGCGCATGCCGTGCTGACGGATACGTGCACGCAGTGCATCCCAGTCCATGGTGACCGAGGTGTCGACCTCGACATAACCGCCGCGCGCTTCGCGCAACATATCCAGACTGTCATGCGGCAGGATGCCCTGCTCCCACAAGCTGCCGCGATATGAGGCATAACGACCGCGCTCTTCGGCCAGTTCGGTGGAAGCCCAGTAGGCGTAGTAGCAGACCGCTTCCATCGAACGATCGGCGAACTCGACAGCTGCTTCCGAGGAATACGGGATGCGCAGAGTATGCAGGCAATCCTGAAAGCCCATGATGCCCAGACCGACCGGACGGTGTTTCAGGTTGGAATTGCGCGCCTTGGCAACTGCGTAGTAGTTGATGTCGATCACGTTATCCAGCATGCGCATGGCGGTATGCACGGTACGCTGCAACTTCTCGTGGTCGATCTGGCCATCGGCGGTCAAGTGCGCCGTCAGGTTGACCGAACCAAGGTTACATACGGCGATCTCGTCTGCCGAAGTGTTCAAGGTGATCTCGGTGCACAAGTTGGAACTATGCACCACGCCCACATGCTGCTGCGGTGAACGGATGTTG
>VMTA01000038.1 GCA_013791855.1 Sideroxydans sp. | reverse complement strand
GATGACCAATTTCTCAGGTGGACTGGATGCCAAAGGGATTGCATATCAACTGTTTTTTCCAGTGATGTTCATCCTGGCTGGGGCACCCGTAGTAACCGTATTGGTACTTTCATGCCTGTTCTATGCCTGGTCATTGCTATGGCTCACACCTGCAGCAAACCGCGCATCTCGACGCTCCGCTGAACGGTGCAGAAACCTCAAGCCAAACGACTGGAGGAAGATCTACCAAGAGATTGCCGAGGAAAAAGCGCAAGAAGATATGCTAGTCCGGGCCCTGTGTAGAAGCGGGATTCAGAGATTGTGAAAGACGCTCAAACTTAGAAAGGGGACTTTCTGTGAATTGCCATTATCTTCGTAAAATAACAGCAGGGTTCGTGGTGCTTGGCTTGGCCCTGGCGCCTCTAGCAAATGCAGGAAACATTCCAGACAACAGCACAACGCCCTCACACTACAAGAAAGGCGCCTCTTGCGTGCAGGAAAGCAGCAAGGCCGGCATGTTCACTTGCTGGGGTATGTTTGGGAACGAACTTGTCGGCGTTGACGAAATTTACAAGCATGGATGGCGCGTAGTCGCATTCAAGCCAAGGACGGATGATCCCAACACCATCGACAACGGAATTTTGATTATCGAAGAACAGTGAGTTGCATTTCCATCTTATCTTCTCGATAGCTCCTCTCAATTTTCAGTGCACGGAAACACGCAGAAGCTGCCGACTCCCTTCTCAGAAGTGTCCGCACAGACCATCTACAGTTGGGAAGCAGATAAATCGAGCCCGCGAACTGCGAAAATGGCAAGAATCGTAGCGTTGAGGAGGTTGGGCAAGCGAGCGGCCACTGAACAGTTAACCGTTGGGCTGAGCTTATTACGATATTACAAAGTTTGACTTGTCACACCTATAGACGGCCCAACCCCTTCATACTAAGCCAGATATTGCCCATGCAGATAAAAATAACGCCAACTTTTTCCTTATTATTCATCACATTAAACTCAAGACAGCCCTAAAAATAGGCGCATTTTACTGCACTTGTGGTCGTTAAAATTCAGATAGTTGCAGATGGTTTTACAAGTCCACGACTGAACAGACGACACTAGTTTTCGTGCGCGCGCCGCCAGACGTTTGCAACTTAACTCACCTGCTTCATCCATCATGATATCGAGAGTATCAAATTCCCCCCCCCCACTCTACCCACCATCTCACTCCTCGGACAAGGATTAATGAAGTCACTTGTCAGTAATTGCCTGAGGATGCGACAGGCTGTAATTCGGTGCCATAAGAGACATCGGCGGTTTACTGAAATGATTGTCAGCGCAGGCTAAGGGGAAGTCTGCTTCTCGCTCAACAGCGGTCGTTCAAAGCTACGCGTTTGATGGTGACCGACCGTCTCTTGCTACCCATTTGAGACACTCGCGCTTCCCAATAGCAGACGGTCAACATGAAGCTGATGGGCGGTCTTAGTGCTCCACTGTAGCTCAGGATTACGCT
Source organism: Sideroxydans sp. (assembly GCA_013791855.1). Taxonomy (GTDB): domain Bacteria; phylum Pseudomonadota; class Gammaproteobacteria; order Burkholderiales; family Gallionellaceae; genus Sideroxyarcus. The sequence continues at coordinate 126,395 of VMTA01000038.1, read as the reverse complement.
GACACATAAAACCCTCATACATTTTCCGATAACGCACCAGCCGCAAATAGTATGAATCGCCCAGCATATCCAGCGAGTCGGCCACCAGCAAAGCGGAGTGTCCAATCAGTCCCTCCGTAAGTTCGATGACGGACATAACGGCATTGATAGCCAGCACGATCTTTAATCTTGAACTTTGATGTTTATGTAGTGCGTCTATCTCGCATGCCTTGTCGTTACAGCAATCAGCCATTGCGTATCTCAGCAAAGGTCATATCTTCACCCGATTCAACCTGAGTGCATTAAGTATCACCGACACCGAACTGAAGCTCATAGCCGCTGCAGCGATGATGGGTGACAGCAGCAAACCAAAGAACGGGTACAGCACACCAGCCGCGACCGGGATGCCGAGTACGTTGTAGATAAAAGCGAAGAACAAGTTCTGGCGGATGTTCTTCATTGTCGCGCGCGAGAGGCGCAGCGCGCGCACGATGCCGCGTAGATCGCCTTTAATCAGGGTAATGCCAGCACTTTCCATCGCCACGTCAGTGCCAGTGCCCATGGCAATGCCAACCTGTGCCTGCGCAAGAGCCGGTGCATCATTGATGCCATCGCCCGCCATCGCCACGACGCGTCCCTCGGCCTGCAGCTGCTTGACGATGTCTGCCTTCTGTTCCGGCAGCACTTCCGCCTCGATGCGGTCAATGCCCAGTTTTTTCGCTACTGCTTCCGCCGTGACGCGGTTATCGCCGGTGAGCATGATGACCTGCACGCCTTCTTCATGCAGGGCGCGAATAGCTTCCGCTGTAGACTCCTTGACCGGGTCGGCCACGCCGATTAATCCTGCGGCCTTGCCGTCGATTGCCAACAGCATCACGGTCTGGCCGTCGCTGCGCAATGCCTCGGCACGGGCGACTAATTCGCCTGCATCAATGTGCAATTCCGCGAACAATTTAAGGTTGCCCAGCGCGACCGCGCTGCCTTCAACCGTCCCCGTCACGCCCATGCCGGTGAACGAACGGAATTCATTCACTGCTGTGAGCAAGATGCCCCTTTCCTGCGCGCCATTGACGATGGCCGCCGCCAGCGGGTGTTCGCTCGCGCGTTCCAGGCTAGCACCCAGCCACAGCACGACGCCTTCCTCGAACCCATTCAGCGGAATGATAGACACCAGTTTCGGCTTGCCCTCGGTCAATGTGCCGGTTTTGTCCACCACCAGCGTGTTCACCTTCTCCATGGTTTCCAGCGCCTCGGCGTTCTTGATCAGCACGCCGAGTGTCGCGCCACGCCCGGTGCCGACCATGATGGACATCGGCGTGGCCAGCCCCAGCGCGCAGGGGCAGGCAATGATGAGAACCGCCACCGCATTGACGACGGCATGCGTCAGGCGCGGCTCCGGCCCGAACAGCCCCCACACCGCCAGCGTGGCGAGCGCGATCAGCACCACCGTCGGCACGAAATAGCCGGCCGTCACGTCGGCCAGACGTTGGATCGGCGCGCGTGAACGCTGCGCCTCGCTCACCATATGCACGATCTGCGCGAGCAAGGTGTCGGCACCGACGCGCTCGGCGCGCATCAATAAACTTCCCGTTCCGTTCACTGTGGCGCCGATCAGTCGCGCGCCAGCCGTTTTTTCCACCGGGATGGATTCGCCTGTGACCATGGATTCGTCCAGCGCGCTTGTTCCATCCAGCACCACGCCGTCCACCGGCACCTTCTCGCCGGGGCGCACGCGCAGTACATCGCTAGGCTGCACCTGTTCCAGCGGGATGTCCTCCTCGTCGCCGTTGTCGCGAACGATTCGTGCAGTCTTCGGGGCCAGCCCCAGCAGCAGTTTGATCGCGGCGCTGGTCTGGCTGCGCGCACGCAATTCCATCACCTGTCCCAGCAGCACCAGCGCCATGATCACGGCCGCCGCCTCGAAATACACCGGCACCGTATCCATCATGCTGCGCATGGCTGGCGGGAAGATGCCGGGCAGCAACATGGCAACGACGCTGTAGCCCCATGCTACGCCGACGCCGAGCGCAATCAGGGTGAACATGTTGAGACTGCGGTTGACCACCGATTCATATCCGCGCTTGAATACTGGCCAGCCGCCCCACAGCACCACCGGTGTCGCCAGAGCAAATTCGAACCATTGCAAGGTGTTTGCCGAAACGGACGCCGGCACGAGTTGCGGGGCCAAATCGGAGACCATCGCCACGAAAAATACCGGTAAGGCCAGTACCGCGCTCAGCTTGAAGCGCCGTGTCATGTCGTTGAGTTCGGTATTGTCTTCAGAGACTGCATTGCGTGGTTCCAAAGCCATGCCGCAGATCGGGCAACTACCCGGTGCATTGCGCACCACTTCGGGATGCATGGGACACGTATATTCGGTGGCGCCTGCGGGAGCGGCAGTCGGCGTAACGGGTTCCAGCGTCATGCCGCACTTAGGGCAATTGCCTGGTGCGTTTTGCCGAACCTCGGGATGCATCGGGCAGGTGTAGACCGCTCCGGCAGCGTCGGGGGACGATACCGGGCGTGCGTCAATATATTTGGACGGAGATGCCTTAAACTTATCCAGACAGTGCTGCGAGCAAAAACGATAGTGCCGCCCCAGATGCTCCAGGCGATGCGGTGCAGAATCGGTCACTTTCATGCCGCAAACCGGGTCGGTGTTAACGTTCATGGTTTATCCCTTTCATGTGAGTGAATCACGTGCTTTGTTCCTTCAAAAATATCGGAATCGTTCGCCTGCCTGCATTTTGTTGCCACCATTTCGCGCAGTGTTGTCTCTTCATCCAAAAACGCTCGGACTGCCGCGGGATCGAATTGCGCGCCGCTCATGCTGACGATTTCTGCGCGGGCATCGTCGAACGGTAATGCCTTGCGATAAGGTCGATCCGAAGTCATCGCGTCCAGCGTGTCGATTACGGCAAACAACCTCGCTCCCAGGGCAATCTGCTCACCCTTGAGGGCGCGCGGATATCCACTGCCGTCGTAGCGCTCTTCGTGGCTTAAAACGATTCCGGCAGCTTCTTCCATGCCCGGGATTTGCGCCACGATGCGGTATCCTTTTTCCGGATGCGTTCGCATTTCCTGCCATTCGTTTTCATCAAGCGTACCCTGCTTCAACAAGATTGCATCCGCTATCCCGATCTTGCCGACGTCGTGTAGTAACGCCCCCCAGTAAATCTGCCTCAATCTGTCGGGATCTGCGGTAAAACGGCGTGCCAGCACTAGGGTATGGCATGCCACCCGCCTTGAGTGGTCGCCGGTCTCATGCTCGCGAATATCCAGGGCTTCGGCCAGCGCTTCGGCGAAGGCCGCATTCGCCCGTTCCATAATATCTACTTCTGTATTCATTCCGCCTTCTCCGATTTAAGACCGTATCCGGTAATGCCAATACGTTTCAGGGACTTCGACACATGGAGTGCAGCAACTGCGCCTAGCATGAGCAGACCGGCGATCACCCAGAACGGCATTTCGATAGACACAGCGAACAGCCAGCCGACGGCGGCCGACCCCACGGCTTGGCCTAGGTTCGCGGCGGCAGTCTGTTTGCCAATGGCAGCACCCGGCGCGGAGCCTGCGGCCAGCGATACCAGATAGACGAGCGCCGGGATCAGCATACCGGCGGCTGCCGCGACCAATCCAACGCCAAGGAGCATGGCAGGGTAATTCGTGGCAAACGGCAATAATGCAACACCAATTGCCATTACAAGAAAAGCCGGGGCCAGCAGGGAACTGCCAACGTGTTGAAGAAGCGGTGCGAGCACGAAGACCTGCACCAGGATCATGACCAGGCTGCATTCGGCGAACATCCAGCCCATCTCACGCGGCTGCAAATTCAGCACCTGCTGACCTTGCAACGCTAGGCTCACCTCGTAGCCCCCTAGCCCTAGCATCACCAGCATCGATAATGCCAGCAGCCATATCAGGGACGGTGCCCCGGCTTCTGATTCATTTTCGGTATGCCGCGATGCGCGCTCCGGGAGGAAGCGGTAGGCCACAAGCCACACCGCGCCACTCAGGAGTGCAGCCGCGTAGAACGGCAACGCCGTGGAGATATCCTGATCGCCGAACTCGGCAGATGCAAGCCAGCCGCTTAACGCCGGGCCAAACAGGAAACCGAGTGCACTTGCCGCACTCAGCCACGCGAACGCCTGCGCACGCTTGCGCGGTGTTTCTACATCGCTCACCCAGGCGAATACCACCGGAACCACCGCCGCCGCGAATACACCGGCGAGCACACGGGCACCGTAGACAAACACCAGATCGTGCGCTACCGCGAACCACAACAACGCTGCGCTGAAACCGGCGAGTCCGAGCAGGATCACCGTGCGCCGGCCAGCGCGATCCGAGATTCGCCCCCATAACGGTGCGAACAGAAACAGCGCCAGCATGTACACGCCCATCAGCAGGCCGGTATGCCAGGAAATTGCTGCGCGTGCCGCATCGCCGAGCGCGCGCTCCAGCATGAACGGCAACACCGGCAATACTACCCCGTAGCCCAAAGAAACCACGAACACAGCCGCGAGCGGCAGGGCCAGACTCGTGATGGATTCGTGGCGGGTGATCATCTCGTGGACATTCATGAACTGACTGTCTTACCTTCGGCAGCACACACTGCTGCGTGTTCATCCACTACCTTTTCGCATACTAGAACGCTTGCCATTTCTTATCTCCTTATCTCTATAGTGTGGTTTCCTCGCCTTTTATGCTGCCGACTCAGGGGGGGCGATCCGGAGCCGCTATAACTTCTTTCACAGTATGGCTTCGCATTACCGGCGGCCCGGCGCGTCTCGCGGACAGAATCCGGAAAGACAGAAGAAATTAATGAATGGCTTTTCATGATGCATACCCTTCAAGGACAGTGGATGTGGCGAACTAGTGACAGCGCTTGCCGCTGTCCACTTCGAGGTTGCCGATCTCGCATTCTTCCTGGTAGTTAATGAATGCCAGCTTGAGCCTTTCCATCCAGCCGTTGCCAAGTTTGCTCCCGACCGAGGCTAGTCTGTCGGCAATCTGCCCGGCCGTGACTTGCATCAAGTCGTAGCGGATATCTATTGCCTTGCCTTCGATACAGATATCGATTATTCCCATCATTTCACGCAACGCGCGCTTAACTATATCCGTCTGCCCGTTATCCAGCGGTGCCGACAACACCATGCGGCGTTGCTTGATGATTTGTTTGCCCTGCTGAGCTGCCGCCTTGCGGCCCGGCGAACCAACGTACAAATGGGGATTTTCCAAAAACCGCTCTTTGCACTGTGCCGAACAGAACGCGTAGCGGATGCCTGCGTATTCGGTGGCAAAGGATGTTTCGGAAACCGACATGTGGCAAACCGGGTCTTCGACAGTTTTATTCATGATGCCCTCCTGTAAAGTAAACAATTCGTCGTATGAAATCCAATTCGCAGTTCAAGAACTGCGATGCCATGCAAGATGCTCATACACTCCAGGCCAATATGCCCAAACGCCCAGCATCCTGCTCTGCAGCATGATGCGCCGCTGTTCGGGAAAGGCCGCATACAATGCGCCCCGGGAAATGAGGAAGGGGAGCGCCCAGATCACCCAGTCGCATTTGTGGCCGTCCGGGGTCATTTCGCTTTACCGTTTTTCAGGATTGAACGTCGTGGAACGAATCTGGGCGTGCGGGCCGCGTACTCCCGCCACTGCTCTCCAAAGCGGGTTGCCGCTTCCCGCTCCTCAGCATAGGCTAGGCGTACATAAACCCAGACCAGAATAGGGAACATCAGCAGCGTAATGATCGTCGCCCATTGCAGCAGGAAACCGAACATCACCAGCACGAAGGCCGCATATTGAGGATGGCGAATGCGCGCATAGGGCCCGGAGGTTGCCAGTTCGTTGCGCTGCACCGCTTGGTAAAGCACGGGCCAGGCGGAGGCCAGCAGCCAGAATCCCCCGACGATGAAGATCATGCTAAGAATATGGAACGGCCCGAAATGAGGATTGGCGCGCCAGCCGAATATCATCTCCAGTAAATGTCCGGCATCATGCGACAGCCAATTCACATCGGGAAACTTCTCTGTTAACCAGCCAGAGAAGAAGTAGATCGTCAGCGGGTAGCCATACATTTCGGTGAACAGCGCCACGATGAAGGCTGAGTACATGCCGAATGTGCGCCAGTCGCGCCTGCTTTGCGGTTTGGCGAAACTGAAAGCGATAATGATGAACACCAGCGAGTTGATGATGACCAGTGTCCACAGACCATAAGCGTTTTCTGCGGTGTTCATTTTTCGCTCCTTTCGCCATGTTCGCCATGACTGCCGTGACTGCCATGCCCATGGTGGAACAGATGCATCAGCGGGCAGGCGAGCAGAAGCAGGTACGGCAGTGCGCCAAGCAGGTGGGCGCGGTGTTCGGCAAATAGGAAAAACGCGGCAATCGCCAGAAAGGCAATGAGAACCCAATTGTATCCACGTGGGGCGGGATGTGAATCGTGACCAGCATGTTCGTTGTGTTCCATCATGCTCTCCTTCAGTTGCGGCCGTGTTGGAACTCGAATTCGGCCTCGATGTCGCGCCCGCCAGGCTGGCGCACCTGCACCCGAATGCGGTAGATGCCGGAGCCGGGCATCCTGAAGTAGTTTCCGTAGGTGATAGAGTCAGCGATGTGCATGGGTTCAAGATTTTTCTCGGCGCCGGACAGAGCGAGCTCGGATACCCTGGCCTTAACCTGTGCGTTGGCGATGCGTTGGCCGCTTGCAGTATCGAAGAGTGCGACCAGCACGTGATACTGACGTTTACCGGCCGGTACGCCGCCATGCATGCCTGCTTCAGCTTGAGAGTGGGAATGCCCCAAAACCATCTCGGACGGCAGCACTCCAAGATAGATCGCAACGCCGTCCACGACTTTATGCGTGGGAACATCGGCCGCAAACGCGCCGGTAAGGAACAGCGCTGCAATGGCGCTCATAATTGCGTGCAGCGATATTTTGAAATAGTGTGTATTCATGATTCGTCCTCCTCAAGTTTGGTTGAACTTCGGAAGGGCAAGGCAGCAGTGGGTTGGATATGTCGCGCAACCTCGACTCCTCACTTCGATTGCCATGCGAAGCTCCTCGGTGAGGAATCACCTGCCAGACGTATTTGCAACTCCACCGCTCTTGGCTTCGGAACTATGGCCTTGAAACGCAGCAAGCCCTTGCGGTGATGGCCCCCTGGCACCGCGCCTTCCCAGCCCAGCGGCAGGTATTGCCTCCCATCCGCAATGAGCACGGTAGCCTTGGACAGGTCGTCGTTCAATGACTGGGTATGGGATTCCAGGGTTACCTCAAAATCCCATGTTGCAGACACGATGGCCTGCGGCGCGACGGTCACCTTGATGCCGCGCTCATTGTTTGATTGCGGAGAAAACCATGCTTCGGCTGCGTAGCAGGAATACGCAAAGGGGAAAACAATCGTTGCCGCAAGGACCAGCCTGCATAATTGATTATTCAGCATTTCTCACTCTCCTTTGACGCGTTGACAACCTTGGACAGGATGTACGTAATGCCGGCAGCATTGAATGCCAGACCGACCCAGAACAGCTCGACCTGATACTCTGCAACTACAACGAGAAAGCCGGTGACGCCCAGAACGGGCAGAACGTTTACCAGGTAATGGGCGCAACAGGAAACCATCGCAGCCGTTGAGGTCGTGCCTGATACGGCGACCACCTTGCCTGAAGCACCGTGCCGCCCGACGAGGCGCTTAAGGTGCGTGAAAAGGCCGACTTGGATACCGAAGCCCAGCGCAAGCAGCACGATGAAATACCAGTATTTCTCGAATTGTTCGAGTGCAAAGGCCATCCCGGAGATCAGGCCGACGACCCCGAAATAGATAGCGAGCATTACCGCACCTGCTCCCGTTCCGTATTGAAGCGGTCCGGCGATCCCAGTTGCCACAGCGCCCGCCAATGCTTCCTCAAGCGCCATGCCGCACTTGGGACATGAGCCTAGCGACGATTGCCGTATTTCGGGATGCATCGGACAGGTGTAGATTACGCCGCTGTGCGCTATGGACGGTGGTGCATTCAGTTTGCCAACATAGGTGGCCGGTGACGCCTGAAACTTGGCCAAGCAACTTTCGCTGCAAAACAGATAGGTTCGTCCGTCGTGGACATGGCGGTAGCGGCTGTCGGTGGTCACTGCCATGCCGCACACCGGGTCTTTGTTTTCGACAGCTTTCGAGCGGGTTACTCCAGTTGGGTGGGGTGTCATGGACATATCTCCTTTCAGTCGAACTTACGTTGCGAAACTAAAGGTTTGTCGCTGCAAGCCGGACAATGGCCAACCATGTTGTAACACCAAGCAAACACTACACTGCTCAGGAATCCCGTCAAGGTCGCCCCGAATTGTTCATAGGTAAGTTCCGCAAACGTCCATGGCTTGCTGCTTCTGATCAGGGGCAGATCCAGTCCGTGAGTCCATGCATTCACAAAACCTCTCATTCCATCCGGGAATAGGTAAACATCCAGCGTGCTTCCAGTGCGTATGAGACTCAGCTTATCCATGATTTGACCTCCTGAACTTATGTGAAGGGGATCCGGCTATGCAGCGCGCGTTCAGTGCGCGTGCGGCTCTTCTTCATGCCCGTGTTCATGCCCACCGCTTTCGACCTGCGCAGGAACGGCAATCACCCCCAGCCCGTGCCGATAAACCAGTTCAGCTCCGTGCCATGCAGTGCTGGCAACCAGCACCCATGCCAGAATCACGGCGCCTGCAACCGGCCAAGTGGGCAAGGCATTCACTTTGTGCCGCCAGGCATCCCAGCCGGCCAGCAGGGACAGGGTCAGTACCGTCACGCCAGCCCATGTGCGGTGCAGCAGCATCGCGGCATGCCCCGCCTCGTCATGGTCAACCGAGTTGGATGCCAACCAGCCCATCAGTGCGGTCGGCAAGGCCGCAAACGCAGCCAGCCACAGCGTGGCATGCGCGAGCACGGCACAGTGGGACGCAAAGCGCAGCTGGTTGCGCAGCAGAATGGCGACCACATGGAACGCGGCCGAAAGCGTGACCAGCGCGATCGGGAAGTGCACAAACAGCGGATGCCAGTTCGGAATCACTTCGATCATGATCGATTCCCCTCGTCTATAACGTTCAACGTTTGGGCTGAGCCAACTCACCGAAAGTTGGTTCTGGTGTGGAAACTGTTTGAGGAGGCGGTACAGTTTCCGATAGATCTGCATGGCCGTGACCATGCCCCATCATGCCCATGCGACCGTTCGACAACCACATCACTACCAGAACGATGACCATCACTGCGACCATCGCTTCACCTGTCTGTTTCTGCTTCATTTGTGTTCTCCATTCTTCAAGTTATGTTTGAAATCATCGTTCATGCAAGCGGGTTACTATTCAACCGAGTAGACGTACGGTTCCCGGTCTCCCTTGGGTATCGCATAGATGGTCAGCGTGCCTTTATGCATCTCGCCCATGCCCGGCGAATTCATCGGCATGCCGGGCGCGCTGATGCCGATGATGGCCGGCCTTTCCTGCAGCAGTTTGCGGATGGCGGCGACCGGCACGTGCCCCTCGACTACATACCCGTCGATCAGCCCGGTGTGGCAACTCGCGGCATGCGCCACGCCATGCCGTTTCTTGACGGCGCTCATGTCCTGCTCGTCACGCGCCTCGACCTTGAAGCCGTTGTCGCGCAGGTAGTCCACGTACTTCTCACAGCAGCCGCAGGTCGGGCTCTTGTGCACGGTGATGGCCGTTGCGGCGAACGCTGGGGTTGCGCTGAGATACAAGATCATCATGCCGATATGCAGCCAGCTGATCCGGGAAACTTTCTTGCGGTGCATGATTACGCTCCTTGGTTAATCTGGCTGCGATGCCAGGTGAAATGTTCATAGATGCCCGCCCAGTACAGGCCGAAGGAAAAACCGAAGGCGAGTTCTTCCAGCGGAATGCCGGCGATCAATACGCCAGAAATAGCGGGCAGGTTCCATACCTGTTCGATATAACCCGGCGAGAAAACGACCAGCAGCAGCATTAAGATCGTATAAATCGCCAAGAACAACACGCCGCCGATCAGGGTGTTGCGCAGCAAATCCGGCCGGCACAGTACGTTGGCGATGCCGCCCAGCACCAACGCGGCAATACCTGGATAAATCGGGTTCCACGGCAGGAAATACAGCGGGGGAAACGCCATGAACGGGGCAGCAATGGCGAGACGATGCCATCGGTGGCGGCCCTCGTGACGCTCCGCGTGCGGCACCTCTGCCATCCTGCCGCCGGTAAGCGCGTTGTAGGTGACCGCGCCGATGCCGCCGATGGCGAAACAGAAGATCAGGCTTTCGATGTCGAATCCGGTGCGCTGCGCGAGATCAAACAAGGTAGGCGGATTCCAGTAGGCCGGCACGAAAATCGGTTCGGTGATGCCGAGCAGGCTGGTCCACAGGCTGACGCGCAGCATCTTCTGCCGGAATCCGGGCTTGATGAAATACAGCACCACCCAAGGAACCAGAAACGCACCGGACCAGATCAACCAGACGTATTTCATGCCATTCCTTTCCCGGTTACTCCGCTTCGTGCCTGCTACCGCATTTTCCGCAACCGCGCCGGTCCGGGCCGCACAGGAAGACGTTGTACAGCGGCACCCAAATCAGTGCGATGTACCAACCGTAGCCGTAGCTCTCGATCAACCCAAGGCCGAAGCTGGACCAGCTGATCCACTCGAATCCCGGCAGCAATTTGCGCCATGCCTCGTACATCGCATGCTCGGGGAAAGCCAGGTCGAACGCCACGCACAGCGCGAATGTGATCGCCAGAAACAGGCTGGTCGCGTGGCCCACTGCAGTCAAAGAAATCCCCTGTCTCATGATGGCTCTCCTTCCTTGTTGGATTCTGGTTCCAGCTTCATGCCGCATTTCGGACAGGTGCCGGGCGATGGCTGGCGCACGTCCGGGTGCATCGGGCAGGTATAAGTGACACCGCCGTCCGCCGCATCGTGTCCGCCGTGCTGGTGATCATGCCCGCCGTGGGCCATGTGAGAACCGCAGCCGAAACGCATCATCAGAAAAAACAACCCCGCGAACAGCAGTAATGAAAACAATCCTTCCATGATGACCTCCTCAAGTTAACGCTATACCCAACCGGCCCCTACAGCTCGTCCGGTTCCACCTCAGTACGCCGGCGTATCCAGTAAACCTTGCATACCGGCAGCACTGCCGCGATCCCGTCTCCGGCCAGGCCGGAATGCGCTGCATCCATGATGGTCTGCGCGATCGCATCGCCCTGCCGGGCCGTGGTGAATATCTCGATCCGCAGGTGGTGAGTCAGCAAATCAGGGCTGTAGAAATCGGCAAATTCGCCGTAGCCGTTTACCCGCAACACGCTGAAGCTGTTAACACCGATCTCCTGCAGGCGCTGCTGCACTTGTTCCAGTGCATCGTTGCGGAAGATCGCTGTCACATTACAGAATCCGGATTTCTTTTCCATTTCGCGCATCTCCTTTACATGGGCTTCAATCCTGTCAGTTCGACTGATGCTTGGGTACGCCGCTTCTGCAACAGCAACACACAGCCGTAAATCACTGGCGCCACCAGCACCGACAGCACGGTGGCGCTGACCATGCCGCCTCTCCTCGGCGCGGCGGCGCGCGACGGCCTGGTCAATGAAAGTCAGCATCTGCGTGCTAAAGCTCATCCGGCCCCACCGCCTTGCGCTGGCGGATCCGGTAGACCTTGCCGACAGGATGCACAGCCACAATGCCATCGCCCGGTACACCGGAAGATGCAACTTCCATGATGGCTTGTGCGATGTCATCGCAACATTTCGCGGCAGTGTAGATATCCAGCCGCACATGCGAGGTCAGCCCCTCCGGGTTGTAGAAGTTGGTGTACTCGCCATAGCCTTTGACCTGCATCATGCTGATGCCGTTTACTCCGATCTCCTGCAGGCGGCGTTCCACTTTCTCCAGTGCATCACCGCGGATGATCGCCGTCACATTGCAAAATCCAGATTCGTTTTTCATGCCTGTTTTCTCCTTTGAATACAGTTCAATCTTGCAACTTCAGCGACGTGTACGCTGTTCCTGCAGCAGCAGTACCCAGCCATAAATGACTGGTAGCACCAGCAGGGAAAGGATCGTGGCGGTGAACATGCCGCCTATCATCGGTGCAGCGATGCGTTGCATCACATCCGAACCCGTGCCGCTGCCCCACATGATGGGGATGAGGCCGGCGATCACGGCGGTAGCGGTCATGGCGATGGGTCGCACGCGTTGGGTGGTGCCATCCAGCACCGCTGCCGTGATGTCGGACGCGTCCAGCGCGCCCGCTTTCTCGGAGCGACGCCGTGCGATGGCTTGATCGATAAAGGTCAGCACCAGCACGCCGATCTCGGCCGAGACCCCGGCCAGCGCGATGAAGCCGACCGCGACTGTGATCGACATGTTGTAGTCGAGTAGCCAGATCAGCCAATAGCCGCCAATCAACGCGAACGGGATAGACAGCATGACCACTGCGGGCGCGACCAAATTGCGGAAGTTGAAATACAGCAGCAGGAAGATGGTCAGCAGGGTCAGCGGCACCACGACCTTCAGGCGAGCGGCGGCCCGTTCCATGTATTCGAACTGACCCGACCACACCAGAGAATAGCCGGGCGGAATCTTGACCGTATCTGCCACTTTTTGCTTGGCCGCTGTCACGTAACCGCCGATGTCGCTGGTCTTGATGTCCACATAGATCCAGGCGTTGGGCGTGGCGTTCTCCGTTTTTACCGCAGGCGGGCCGCGCCGCAGCTTCAGTTCGGCCACCAGCGACAGCGGGATCTGCGTCCCCGTCGGGGTCGGGATCAGTACGCGTTGTAACGCTTCCATGTTGTCGCGCAACTCGCGCGGGTAGCGCAGGTTGACCGGATAACGCTCCAGACCTTCCACCGTCTCGGTCACGTTCATGCCACCGATTGCCGATTGCACAACGTCCTGTACGTCACCCACGGTCAGACCGTAACGTGCTGCCTCCTCGCGCTTGATGTCGAAATCAAGGTAATAACCGCCGGCCGCTTTGTCGGCAAAGGCAGATAAGGTCTCAGGCAGATTCTTCAGAGTCTTCTCGATGTCGCCCGCGACTTTTTCCAGCACATTCAGGTCGGGGCCGGAGACCTTGATCCCAATCGGCGTCTTGATGCCGGTGGAGAGCATGTCGATGCGGGTCTTGATCGGATATGTCCACGCGTTGGCGAGGCCGGGGAACTCGATCGCAGTATCCATCTCGCCCATCAATTCCTTGGTGGTCTTGTCCGGATCAGGCCATTCCTCGCGCGGTTTCAGGCGGATGGTGGTCTCGATCATGGCCAGCGGTGCCGGATCGGTGGCGGAGTTTGAGCGGCCGACTTTGCCGAATACGCTGTCGACCTCGGGAAAGGTCTTCAGAATCTTGTCGGTCTGTTGCAGCAGCTCTTTTGCCTTGGTGATGGAGATGCCGGGATAGGTGGTCGGCATGTACAACACATCGCCTTCATCCAGTGGCGGCATAAATTCGGAGCCGATCTTCAGCACCGGGTATGCCGTCGCCAGTAGCAGCAAAAAGGCGATCAGCAGGGTCAACTTGCGCCGCGCCAGTGCGAGTTGCAACAGCGGCCCGTGCAATTTTTTCAGCCAGACATTGATCCGGTTGTGCTCCTCGCTCGGTATCTTGCCGCGTATCAGCAAGCCCATCAGCACCGGCACCAGCGTGACCGCCAGCAACGCGGCCGCAGCCATGGAGTATGTCTTGGTGAAGGCCAGTGGCGAGAACAGGCGACCTTCCTGCGCTTGCAGGGTGAACACCGGCAGGAAAGAGACAGTAATGATCAACAGCGAAAAGAACAGCGCCGGGCCGACCTCTTTCGAGGCCGTGGCGATGGCCTCCCATCTTGCGTGCAGGCTGGATTTTTCAGCGAGATGTTCCAGATGCTTGTGCGCGTTCTCAATCATCACGATGGCGCCGTCTATCATCGCGCCGATGGCGATGGCGATGCCGCCCAGCGACATGATGTTGGCGGACAGGCCCTGCCATCGCATGATCATGAACGCGATGAGGATGCCGACCGGCAGGCTGATGATGGCGACCAGCGCGCTGCGCGCGTGCATCAGGAACAGCAGGCAGATCAGCGCGACCACGATGGATTCCTCGATCAGCTTGTGCTGCAGGTTTTCCACAGCGCGTTCAATCAGATCGCCCCGGTCGTAGACGGGCACGATCTCCACGCCGGCAGGCAGTCCGGCTTTCAGGCTGTCTAACTTCTCGCGCACCCGCTCAATGGTGGCCAGCGCATTCTCACCGTATCGCATCACCACCACGCCACCCGCCACTTCACCCTCACCGTTCAGCTCGGCCAGCCCGCGCCGCAACTCGGGGCCGAGCTGAATGTTTGCCAGTTGCTTGAGGTAGATCGGCGTGCCGTTCGTATCCACACCGACCGGAATGACTTCTAAATCGTGCAGGCTTTTAAGATAGCCGGTCGCGCGCACCATGTACTCGGTCTCGCCCATTTCCACCAAGCGACCGCCGACATCGTTGTTGCTGCGCTGGATCGCCTGCCGCACTTTTGCCAATGGGATGTTGTAGGCGAGCAGGGCTTCCGGTTTGACTTCGACCTGATACTGCTTGACGTAGCCGCCGATGGAGGCAACCTCAGCCACGCCGGCCACGGTTTGCAGCGGATAGCGCAGATACCAGTCCTGCAATGAACGCAGTTGAGCCAGATCGTGCTGTCCTGTTTTGTCTACCAGTGCATATTCATAAACCCAGCCCACGCCGGTGGCGTCCGGCCCCAGCTTGGGCGAGACGCTGGCTGGCAGTCGGTCGGCGGCATAGTTGAGGTATTCCAGCACGCGGGTGCGCGCCCAGTACATGTCGGTATTGTCCTCGAAGATCACATACACCATGGAGAAGCCGAAGAAGGAGTAGCCGCGCACCACCTTGGTCTTGGGCACCGACAACATCGCCGTGGTGAGTGGATACGTCACCTGGTCTTCCACCACCTGCGGCGCCTGTCCCGGAAAACCGGTGAAGATGATGACTTGCACGTCGGACAGATCGGGCAGCGCATCCAGCGGCGTGGCCTTCATCGCCTGCCAGCCGGCGAAGGAAAGCAGCAGCGTGGCGATCAATACCATGAAGCGGTTCTTGATCGAGATGTCGATCAGAGTGCGGATCATTGCGGTGCTCCCGTGTCAGGTTGCGACATATCGTGTTCAGGCGATGCTGCCGGTTGCTGCAACAGCTCTAGCATTTTGGCCGTCGCTTCCTTCAGTTTTGATTCGGAATCGATCATGAATTGCGCCGAAGTCACTACCAGCTCGCCCTCGTCCAGCCCGCTCACGATCTGGGTCTGGCCGTTGGCAGCCACGCCGAGCGTGACCATTCTCGGTTCAAACTGACCCGGCGCGCGCTGCACGAACACCTGTTCCTGCGCGCCAGTGCGCACGATGGCCTCGCTCGGCACGGAGATTGCATCGACGCGGCGATCAGTCTGTACGCTGACCTGGCCGAACATGTCCGGTTTCAGAAACAGCCCTGGATTGTTGAACTCAAGACGCGCCTTGACCGTGCGTGTCTTGGCGTCGAGGTAGGGATAGATACGGGTCAGCTTGCCGCTGAAGGTACGCCCGGGAAGCCCCGCGACTTGCAGGCTGGCCCGGTCACCCTCGCGTGCCCAAGGCATGTCATCCTCGTACAGATCTACCATCACCCACACACGCGACAGGTCGGCGATCATGTACAGCTCGGTCGACGGCATGATGCGTTCGCCCTCGCGCGCTCCGATGTTCATCACGATGCCGCCCTGCGGTGCATGGATGTGCACCGCTTTGAATATCTCGCGCTTTTCCTTCAGTTGCGCGATCTGGTGTTCAGGAAGGTCGAGTAGGCGCAGACGCTGTTCCGACGCAGTGAGCATGCGTTGCGCTCCTTCGCGCACATCGGCGAACGTGCTGTCTTTGAGCATTTCCGCATTGTTAAGCGCGAGCAAATACTCCTCCTCGCTGGCCACCAGTTGCGGCGAGTAGATGGCGAGCAGCATGTCCCCCATGCGTACGGCATCGCCGGTGTTGCTCACGAACAGTTTTTCCACCCAGCCTTCGTATTTCGGATGCAGGCGCAACAGGCGCCCCTCATCTACCGTGACACGACCGCTGGTGCGGATATCGCGTGCCAGTGTGCTGCGTTTTGCGGCAATTGTGCGCACTCCGATGTCCTGCACGATGACGGGATCTATCTTGACTGTGCCGGGCAGTGCTGCGGTTTCCGCGTCGGCATACACCGGGATGTAGTCCATACCCATCTCATCCTGAGCCGGCACCGGCGAGGTGATCTCAGGATTCATCGGATTACGATAGAAAAGTGCTTTGCGTTCCTTGGGCTCCTGACCTTCGGCATACACTGGGATGTAGTCCATGCCCATCTCATCTTGCGCCGGCACCGGTGAAGTGATCGCCGGATTCATTGGGTTGCGGTAGAACAGGGGTTTGCTGTCGGTCACAGTAGCTGCTGTTTCGCTGCTCTGCGGCGGCGAACCAGCCAGCAAGTAACCGCTGCCTGCGCCAATCAGTAGTGCGCTGCCGATGGCAATGGCGAGTATCGTCTTATTGTTCATGCGTGTTCTCCTTGGGTGCAGGTAGCGGCGCACCTACCGCCGCCTGCAGGTTTGCCAGCGCCTGCCAGCCATTGCTAATGGTCTTCCAGTATTGGGTTTCGTAGTTGTAGAGCGTGATTTGTGCGCGTACCAGATTGAGAAAGTCCACCTTGTTCACCTGATACGCGGCGCGCATGGCGGACACTGTCTGTTGTGACTGTGGGATGAGGCCGCCCTTGAATAGCGCGGCCTGTTCGCGGGCGGACTGGTATGCCGCCAGCGCCTGTTCTATCTGTGCTGTGACCTGCAATATGCTGTCCTGCAATTCGTAATCCTGCTGTTGCCACTCGGCCTGACGTTGGGCAACTGCCTGTCCCTGTCGGCTACCGGCGAACAGCGGCAGGCTGATGCCGAGCGTGACGCTTGCCAGATCGGCGCGGGCGCTGCCGTTCGGGTTGTTGCCGCTACGGAATCCGTAAGCCAAGCCCAATTTAAAATCGGGGTAATAGTCCTTCTCTGCCAGGTGGGTGCGTGCTTGTGCCGCTTCTAGCAACTTGCGCCGGGTGGCGAGCAGCGGGCGCGTTGACTGTGCCAGTTCGATCAACTGGCTGTCGTCGGCGACCGGTGGCAGGTCTTCGGATGCTTGCGCCGGTAGTGTGATCTCGGTGACACCTTTGCGTCCCAGCAGGGCATTCATGCGCGCCGCCATGTTGCGTCGCGATTCGCGCAGGCTGAGTTCCATCTCCAGCAATTTTGATAGTTCCACTTGTGCCAGCAGCACATCGGACTGCATGCCGAGTCCGGTGCTGTAGCGGGTCTCCGCGATGCTATTCAGCTGGCGCAGCCATGCTTGATTGTGCAGCACGATGTCCAGTGCGCGATCGATATAGAACAGGTTCCACCAAGCGCTGCGCACGTTGCGCTCCAGCAGTTGGCTTTGTTCGAGCACATCCTGTCCGGCTGCCTGTGCTTCGCTGTCGGCTACCTGTTCGCGCAGTCCCAGCTTGCCGGGGAAGGGCAGTGTCAGGCCGATGCCGATCTGCTTCTGAGTCATCGCCTCTTGCGATACGGAGAATGTGTCGGTCGGGAAGCTGAGCGCGTTCAGCGACAGCGTTGGGTCGGGCAGCGTGGACACTTGTTCGGGTACGGCTGCCAGCGCTTCGGCGCGCGACTGCCTTGCCGCCAGCCCGGGATTGCTAGCCAGCGCGTGCGCCACCGCCTGTTCCAGTTGCAGCGGTGCATCCGTTTCCGCCTGCGCCGTCTGCGTCAGCAACGACGCCAACAGCAAAGCGAAAACAAAATTCTTGATCGGATTCTTCATTCAGTTGTCTCCAGTCGGTGCGGCAGTCACCGGGTTCGGTGACTGCCGCACAGCCGAGCCGCGATTATTTCTGCGGCGTAATGTGCGTGACGAAATACATGCGAGGTCCTTCATTGACCACTTCGAACATCACTTTCTGGCCGGGCTTGATGCCCTTCAGGATCGCGGCATCCTTGACCTTGAAGTCCATGGTCATGCCGGGCCAGCCGAGCGACTGGATCGGGCTGTGCGTCATGTTGACCTTGTTGTGCTGCATGTCGATCTTGTTCACCACGCCCTGTCCCACATGTTTCTGAACGGCATGCGCATCGGCCAGATGCATGTCGGCCTGGGGCATGTGCTGCATATGATCGGCTGCCAGTGCGGCAGTGGAAGTGGCGAGCAAGAATGCAGAAAAGCTGAAGGTTGCGAATTTCATGTTTGATCTCCTGATAAAAATTGAATGGTGCGAACTTGATGCCGGTGCTTGCGCCAGGGCTGCAAATGCAACGCGCAGACGCAAGCCGACAGAATCGGTAAGCTCTGGGCACAGTTAAGTTGGACAACGCCTTGACGATCACCTGTTCCCAGTCCATCCGATCAGGTTCGAAACCGTATCTGAATGGGACTCGTCAGCCGCGATAGTCCTTGTTCAAATAGTCGTCGAGGCGCATCACTTCATCGCCATGCATCATGATTTTCTGCCCGTCCTTCGTTTCCATGACCTGATTCTCCTTCATGCGAGTAGCACGGCCATACTTGTCCTCCATGCTCATTTTCCCATCCTTAAAAATGTATAGCGTAGTTCCGTCCTTGAGTGGAATCGACTTGTCCACCTGCGCAGCATCGACAGCGAACACAGATGTGGACATGGCAGCGAAAATTGAGGCAATCAGCAGTTTTTTCATGGTAGTTGCTCCTTTTATGTTGCGTTCTAATGGATTCATTGCGAATGAATTGGCTGGGACGAATGGCTTCCCAGTTGTTGCCATGTTAGTCACTTTACTCCTACAGCGAGGTGACCCGCTCATTACCCTTTTGTCATGGTTTTGTCACCCTGCGAGCCTAATTGAATGGTGGCTAACATGCCGCCCTCCCGATTACATTTCCGTAAGGAAGAGGATTCTGGTGTAATGTGAGAGCATAATTTCGGCGTAATTCATTCAGATATTGGAGATAGTTCAATGAAGATTCTTGTCGTCGAAGACGAGCTCAAGACTGGGGATTACCTCCGTCAGGGGCTATGCGAGGCTGGTTTTGTTGTCAATCTGGCGCGGGATGGGCTGGATGGTCTGCATCTGGCCCTAACCGAAGCTTATGACCTAGCAATCCTGGACGTAATGCTGCCCGGCATCGACGGTTGGCAGGTGCTTCAGGGTGTGCGTCGGTCAGGCAAGGAGATGCCCGTACTTTTCTTGACTGCCAAGGACGCCATAGACGACCGTGTCAAGGGGCTGGAACTCGGCGCCGATGACTATCTTGTCAAACCGTTCTCTTTTTCCGAACTGTTAGCGCGCGTTCGTACCTTGCTTCGCCGGGGGAATAAGCTTAGGGAGCCCGATGTCCTGCGGGCGGCTGATCTCGAACTAGATCTGCTGCGCAGGCGTGTGACCCGCTGCGGGAAGAAGATCAATCTGACCGCGAAGGAATTTTCCCTGCTCGAACTTCTGCTTCGCAGACAAGGCGAGGTGCTCCCACGGTCCATGATCGCCTCCCAAGTTTGGGACATGAACTTCGATAGCGACACCAACGTCATCGAAGTGGCAATCCGCCGGTTGCGCGCTAAGATAGATGACGGCTACGTGCCGAAGCTGATCCATACGGCACGAGGCATGGGGTATGTCCTAGAGGTCAGCGAGTGAGACTCCCGCATGGAAAATCGGTTACGTTACGCCTGACCCTGCTGTTCGCTGCCGTTTCTTCGTTCGTACTTCTATTGCTTGGGCTGGTCGTCGGCCATCTGGTCGACCGGCATTTCGAGGAACTCGATGGCGAGTTGTTGGTCGGCAAGCTCGAGCTCGTCCGTGGTGCGCTGGCAGAAGTGAAGTCAGACGATGATCTGAAATTTCTGGCTACGCGCCTGGAAGGAGCTCTCGTCGGTCACCACGGACTGTTTGTACGGATTCTGGCGGCGGACGGTCAGATTGTCTATGTCACTGCAAATTCCGATATTCTGCCTCCGCCAGCCAATTCTTCGGTTGTCACACAACCGATACGCATGACCGGGCGCGATGGTACTTCGCTCAGAGTCTTGTCCGGCGTCGCTCCCATGGATATACCCGGGTTTTCACCGGCGATCATAGAATTGGCGACTGACCTGGCTCATCACGAAACCTTCATGGCGTCATTCTGGAATGCGTTGTGGACCATCGTTGCGCTGGCGACCGTTGCGAGCGGCATGTTGGGTTGGTTTGCCGCAATGAGAGGCTTGGCTCCGTTGAGAGTCATCAGTCGGGACGCGGCACAGATTACCGCCCACCGATTGAACCAGCGGCTGCCTGTTGAGTCCATTCCCGTCGAATTGGCGGAAGTGGTACGCACGCTCAACGAAATGTTTGCCCGCCTCGAGGAATCTTTTCACCGATTGTCGGATTTTTCTTCCGATCTCGCCCACGAACTACGGACCCCAGTCAGCAATCTGATGACGCAGACACAGGTGGCTGTATCCAGGGAAAGGTCGGTTGATGAATATCGCGAAGTGCTGTATTCGAACCTAGAGGAATTCGAACGGCTGGCGCGCATGATTGCCGACATGCTTTTTCTGGCGAAAGCCGACAACGGGTTGATCATACCGAACAGAGAAGCGGTAAATTTGGCCGCTGAGGTGCGAGAAGTATTCGGCTTCTATGAGGCTATTGCTGAAGAGCAAAACGTCAGCTTGATTCTTGCCGGAGAAGGTTATGTGCAAGGGGATAAACTGATGCTCCGCAGGGCATTCAGCAATTTACTCTCAAATGCCATCAGGCACACGCTCCACCACGCCATGGTCAAAGTAATCATCGCGCAGGAGGCGGAATCCGGCAAAGTCCGGCTTACCTTCGAGAATCCGGGTGAGAATATCCCGGCTGAACATCTACCCAAGCTGTTCGACCGATTTTACCGAGTGGATTCTTCACGCCAAAAAGCCAGCGATGGCGCGGGTCTCGGGCTTGCAATCACAAAATCCATCATTGAAGCGCACAAGGGAACAATCCGGGTATTCTCAGCTGATGGATTGACGCGATTTGAGATTGTTTTTCCTGCTGTAGTTCCGAGTTAACTGATAACTACCTTTCCTCTTCCTGTAGGCTACAGAGGCTAGCATCAAAACTTGATTGTCGAAAAAAGTTTTGATTCGTCGAACTGATATTTTGCGTATAGTTTTCTCACGTTCATCCATCGTCAGGAGCAAGCCTTCCATGGCATTGTGGGTACTGAAGTCATTCGGGGGGATATGCATGGCTTCCAGTAATTCGGAGCAGCCGCATTCCATTAAATACCACGATCAGGCTGGCACCCATATCGGCGAACACCGCCATCCAGAGTGTGGCTTGCCCGGCAAGAGCCAAGATGAAAAACACCGCCTTAATGCCGATGGCCAGCGCAATGTTCTGCCGCAGCACGCGGGAAGTATCGCGGCTTAGCTGAATGAAATGCGGCACTTTGCGCAAGTCATCATCCATCAAGGCGACGTCGGCTGTCTCGATGGCGGTATCCGTGCCCGCGCTGCCCATCGCGAAGCCGATAGATGCCTTGGCCAGCGCGGGTGCATCGTTGATGCCGTCGCCCACCATGCCTACTTTGCCGTAACGGCTGATCAACTCATCGATTGCCGCCAGCTTTTCTTCCGGCAGCAGATTGCCGCGTGCATCATCTATACCCACTTCGGCGGCAATCGCGCTGGCCGTGGTTTGGTTGTCGCCGGTCAGCATTGCAGATTTCACGCCCAGCTCATGAAGCTGGCGGATGGCCTCGGCGCTGTGTCCCCGCACCGTATCTGCCACGCCGATGATGCACAGCGGCTCGGTTGCTGTGGATAGCACCACGGCCGTCTTTCCTTCCTTTTCCAGACGATGTAGCACCTCTTCGACATGCACTCCACAAATACCCAGTTCTTCGACCTGCCGATGGTTGCCTACATAGTAGAGTTGCCCATCCACTACCGCTTTGGCACCGCGCCCTGTGATGGATTCAAACGACGAGCTTGGCAACAGCGTCCGTTCTGTCTTTCCGCCATTTTGCCAAGCAGACACGATGGCCGCCGCAATGGGATGCTCGGAATGCATATCCACGCTGGCGGCAAGTTGCAGCAAGCTGTCTGCGGGCAGATCAACCAGAGGAATCACATCGGTCACGACAGGTCTTCCGTGCGTGAGAGTGCCGGTCTTGTCCAAAGCCACCGCCTTGATCAGGCGGCCATTCTCCAGATGCGCGCCGCCCTTGATTAGAATGCCCTGCCTTGCCGCAGCGGCAAGCCCGCTCACCACGGTAACGGGCGTGGAGATCACCAGCGCACAGGGACAAGCAATCACCAGCATGACCAGCGCCTTGTAGAACCAGTCGTCAAAGGCGGCACCGAATAGCAGTGGCGGCAAGATTGCCACTAGCACTGCAAAAACCACCACCGCCGGGGTGTAGTAGCGTGCGAATTGATCGACGAAACGTTGTGTCGGCGCACGCTGGCCTTGCGCTTCCTGCACCGTGTGGATGATGCGATCCAGCGTGGTGTTGCCTTTGTTCGCGGTGACACGAAATTCCAGCATGCCGCGTTCGTTCAGGGTTCCCGCGAATACCGGGTCGCCCGCTGCCTTCACCACGGGAATACTTTCCCCGGTGATAGGCGCCTGATTCACCGAACTGCCCCCCGCTGTGACCACGCCATCCAGCGGGATACGCTCGCCGGGTCTGACACGCACGGTTTGTCCGACCCGGATGTCTGCGGCGGCCATTTCGCGCCATTCGCCGCCATTGAGCTGCACCGTGGCGACTGCGGGGGTCATGCCCATCAGCCCCTTGATCGCATTCTTGGCCCGTTCCAGCGAGAGCGATTCGATCAACTCAGCCAGCGCAAACAGGAAGATCACCACCGCCGCCTCAGGCCACTCGCCGATGATGATCGCGCCGAACACAGCGACACTCATCAGGAAGTTCATGTTAAGCGTAAAGGTCTTGAGTGCGATCCAGCCCTTTTTGAGCGTACTGAGGCCACCGGTGGCAATGGACAGCAAAGCCAAAGCGATAACCGCAACCGACTGCTCGCTCGCGCCACTCCATGCGACGACTTCCGCAGCGATGGCGGCGGTGCCAGACAACGCCATCAGCAGCCAGGTCCGGCGCGACACCACAGGAGATTCCACCTCGCAATTGGAGCAGGAACCAGAACCAGACTGGCATTGCTGCCCGGCACCTGTCTTCATGCCGATTTCGCTCAAGGCATCGAGTATGGCTTGATCGTCGTCCAGCGTATGCATCACCGTAAGGCGGCGAGCCATCAGGTTGAACGACAGTTCACCAATGCCGGACACTGATCCGAGACGCTTGCGGATCAGTGCCTCCTCGGTCGGGCAGTCCATGTTGCTGATGACGAATATGGATTGCTTCATTCCATAACTCCTAAAATTTACGAATCATCACCTCGGCCTCGGCTGCCACAACTATTGCTGGTGCTGCATCATCTGGACCCATCATCATCTGCTGTGTGCACATTTATTGATCCATCATGATGCTTCACCTGCCGCCCGTAATTTGGAACATAAATTCCCGGTTTATTGCAATCGCATAAGGTGAAATCACTCAAAACGTACTAGGAGCGAAGCACCCGCCTGATCCGTGCAAATACCCGCCGGTTTTGCACCCGCACCCCATATCAGACTGCATGAAACTGCTTGGCCGTCTGCGGATTTGGCAACTGTCTCTACGGTATAGGTCAGATGATCGGTATCTTGCCCGGAAAAAATTCGCCTCCAATGATTCGAATTGACACCGTAATAGCGTTTGCGCAAAGCAGCTATATTGGTATGGCGTTCGACGACAAAGCCACGAGCCTCATAACGGCGATCCGATGCTTCCAGCACAAGAAGATTGCCGTCCCCGCGATCATGCACCAATTCGCCACCCACAAACGGTGCACTGCCTTGTTTATCCAGCAAGTGAATTGGGCTGGCGCAACCGATTAGCATCGAAATTGCCAATATGCTCAAGAAAGATTTTTTCATAGCATTCCTTTCATCAATAAGTTGTGCCAGCCTGATCCGCATCATGCGTTCGAAAAGCAACACGACCAGCGATTTATTCATGGAGCAAGCGTTCATCTGCGTCATAACGCACCTTGTAATTCCACCGCCGTTACCTGAAAGATACCGCGCCCCGCCAGACCACAGTCGGCATCGCGCAACGCCTGCAATACAGCTTCCACATCCTCGTCCTTGAGCAGGATGTCCACACGCACATGCGGCGTGTAGCCGATCACCAGGTCGCGCGCGGAAAGAGCTGAGTCATACTCGGCCTGTGGGCCATGACCTTCGACCTGTGTGAAGGTGAATCCGGTTACCTGTTCGAGGCTGTGCAGAACATCGGCCAAGGAACGCTGAATATCGGCGTGGACGATCAATGTAAGATTTTTCATGATGTTCTCCCATTGGAATTCTTGATGCGCAGTTCGGCGCGAGTCTCGATCCATGCGTAAAGTGTGGGTAGCAGCACCAGCGTGAGCAGCGTAGAGGTGAACAGCCCGCCAATCACCACCACGGCCAGTGGCCGCTGCAATTCTGAACCGGGGCCGGTCGCGAGCAGCATCGGCATGAGACCGAGGCTGGCGATGAGCGCCGTCATCAGCACCGGTCGCAAGCGGCGCTCCGCCCCTTCCTGCACGGCTTGCAGTACCGTGCGCCCCGTCTCTCGCAGCTGGTTGATATAGGCCACCATCACCACACCGTTGAGCACGGCCACACCGAACAGCGTGATGAAGCCGACCGATGCGGGCACCGACAGATAAAGCCCGGAGAGATAGAGGCTCACGACACCGCCAATCAGCGCGAAGGGGATGTTCAGGATGATCAGGCTCGCCTGACGCACCGAGCGGAAGGTCGAGAACAGCATGAAGAAGATCAGTGCGATCGACACCGGCACGACCACACCCAGCCGTTGCGCCGCGCGCTGCTGGTTCTCGAATTGCCCGCCGTAGTCAATGTGGTAGCCCTCGGGCAGTTTCACCTCGCGCTCGATGGCCGCACGCAATTCCTCGACGAAGCCCACGACATCGCGCCCCTCGACGTTGGTGCGCACGGCAACCAGCCGTCGCGCCGCTTCGCGCTGGATTAACACCGGCCCATCCGCTTCCCTGACTTCGGCGACCTCACCGAGGGGAACCAGCGCACCTCCCGCAGTCCGGATCAGCAGCGCCTTGATCGCCGCAGGCGAGCCGCGCGCGGCTTCCGGATAGCGCACCAGCACACCGAAGCGGCGGCTGCCTTCGATGAGCTCCGTCACCACCTTGCCCCCGACTGCAGATTCCACCACGGCATTCACATCTTCGTTGTTGATGCCGTAACGAGCGAGCTTTTCCGAGTTGATGGTAACGGTGAGGTAGCCCTGCCCGGAAAGGCGTGCCCGGAACACATCGCTTGCGCCCTGGGTGCGGTTGACGATCTCTTCGATCTTGCCGGACAACGATTCCAGTGTGGCGAAGTCGTCTCCGAACAGTTTGATGGCGACATCGGCGCGCACGCCCGACAGCATCTCCGACACGCGCATATCGATCGGCTGGCTGAAACCGGCTTCGACTCCTAGCTCCTCGAAAGGCTCCAGTTTTTCGCGCAGCTTGCCTTCGAAAGTTTCAAGATCGTAGCCCCATTCTGCACGCGGCTTGGTCTGCAAAAAGCAATCGGTTTGATAGAAACCCATCGGGTCGAGCCGCAATTCGTCTGCTCCGCTGCGGCAGATCATGCCGGTGACCTCGGGGATTTTCAGAATCGCCTTCTGGATCGGCGCGTCCAACGCCAGTGAGGCTTCCAGCGAGATGTCGGAGGATTTTTCCAGATTCACCACCGTTTGTCCCTCGTCCATCGTCGGCATGAACTCCTTGCCGATTAACGGAAACAACGCTGCGGCAGCGAAAAGCAGCACAATCGCCCCGAACACGGCGGACTTGCGATACTCAATCGCCCAGCGCATCGCCGGCAGGTACACGCGCTTGATCGCCGCCAGCAGACGGTCTTCGCTGTGTGCGCCGGAGCGCATGAGGAAACTTGCCAGCACAGGGATCACGCTGAGCGACAGCAGCAGCGAGCCCAGCAGCGCGAACACGATGGTCAGTGCCAGCGGCCCGAACATGCGGCCTTCGAGTCCAGTGAGCGAGAACAGCGGCAGGAACACGATGACGATGATGAGAATGCCGGACAGTACCGGAGCGGACACCTCGACCACGGCGCGATAGACCAGATGCAAGCGGCTCACCCCCTTGGGCGCATGCGCGAGTTGGGTGTGCACGTTCTCCACCACCACCACGGCAGCATCCACCAGGATGCCAATGGCGATGGCAAGCCCGCCGAGCGACATCAGGTTGGCGCTGACACCGAACAGGTTCATCAGGATGAAGGTGGACAGCACCGTCAACGGTAGTACCAGCGCCACGGTGAGCGCCGCGCGCAAATTGCCGAGCAGCACGATCAGCACCAGGATCACCAGTACCACCGCTTCGGCGAGCGCCTTCTCCACCGTGAGTACCGCCTGGTTGATGAGATCGGTGCGGTCATAGTAGGGTGCTATGGTGACTCCCTTGGGTAGCGAGGGTGCAAGACGCGCGAGTTCCTGCTTGACGGCTTCGACCACCGTGCGGCTGTTGGCACCGACGCGCAGCAACACCAGACCGGTCACGATCTCGCCTTCGCCGTCCGCCGTCACGCCACCGAAACGCACCAGAGATCCTTCAACGACCTGTGCGACATCGCTGATGCGAACCGGCGTGCCGCTACGGGTCGCTACGGAAATGCGCTTGATGTCGTCCACATCCCCGAGTTGACCGACCGTGCGCACCAGCAGCATCTTGTCGCCCCGGTTGACGCGGTCGCCGCCTGCATTACGGTTATTGCGTGCGATGACACGCTCCAGATCTTCGATCGTCAAGCCTTGCGCGGCGAGCTTTTGAGGATCAGGACGAACCTCGAAGGCGCGCACGAAGCCGCCCATGGCATTGACATCCGCCACGCCGTCTACGGCCCGCAACTGCGGTCGTATCACCCAATCCTGCAGGGTGCGCAGTTCGCTGTTGGTATAGCCCTCTCCCTTGACCCGGTACATGTAGATGTCGCTCAAGGGTGTGGCTATCGGTGCCAGTACGACTTCGGCATCCATGGGCAGCGCCCCGCGCACCTGATTGAGCCGCTCCGAAACCTGCTGCCGCGCCCAATAGATGTCGGTGCCGTCCTCGAAGTCGATGACGATGTTGGATATGGCGTACTTGGTGGTCGAACGCAGGAGCTTCAGGCGCGGGATGCCCTGCATCTCCATCTCGATGGGGAACGCGATACGCGATTCAACCTCGGTCGGCGCAAGACCCGGTGCCTTGACCAGCACCTGCACCTGCGGCGGCGAAATGTCTGGGAAGGCATCGATGGGTAACGTGCGGAATGCCCACAGCCCGCCGATGATCACCGCAACAGCGACGATCAACATCATCAAGCGCTGGATCAGCGCAAAACGGATAAGTGCAGCGATCATGGCTGATACTCCTTCAGGTCAACAACGGATAATCCGGCGGCAAATCTCACTTCCGCCGAGGCCAGCGCGCATTCGTGCAGCAGTTCCAGATATCGTGTGCGGGCATAGAAATAGGCGTAACTGGCATCGACGAGGACCAGCACATTGGATTCGCCTGCGGCGAAACTGCGGCGGGTCAGCTCGAACATCTTGCGTGCAGGTTCGATGAGATGTTCTTCAATCAACCGGGTTTGATCTTGCAGACGAACCAGTTGGACGTATGCCTGTTCCAGTCGCGTCTTGGCATCCCGACGCAATGTGTCGTAGTGTGCCCGGCTCGCATCCGCATCGGCCTGGGCTTGGCCTTCCATGGCGCGATTCCGGCTCCAAACAGGAATCTCTATCCCTACGCCAATCCCCGTGATATTCATGGTTGCACCGTTGTTGTAATCGCGGTCATGGAACAACTTCAACACAGGATCGGCATAGCGTCTTGACTCTGCTACCTTGATCCCCATTTCCGCAGCCTCCATTTCACGGCGGGCCGCCTCTACGGTGGGATGCATATCGAGTTTGTCGGCCAACACTGCGAATGCTGCCGGTTGTTCGGGAAGTTTCAGCGGCATCGTCTCCGGGGAGCCCTTGCGATTGAGGACGAGCAGACTCCGGAATCCGATCTGTGCATTTTCAAGATCACGCTCGGCGAGGATGTCTGCCTGATGTGCTTCTTCCTGCAAAAGCGCGAGCCGCCCCGTTTCAAGCGGCGTCAAATAGCGCTTTATCCGATCATCATTTGCCGCAATTTTTCCCGCAGCAAAACTGTTGCTGAGTTGCAGCCGTTCGTGGGACAACCGATGTTTTGCGACAGCAAACTGCACTCCGTGGAAAACAAGGGCTGTCTCGCGCTCCAGCAATAAGAACTGTTCGAGGCGGCTGGCTTGCGCCGCCAACAGACCGGATTCGGCAGCGGCACGCTGATGCGCAAGACGGCGAATCGGTAGCGGTTGGGAGAGGGCGATTTGTGAGAGGCTGATGCCACCCTGACCGTTAAGCTGACCGATCCTGTTGTCGGTGCGCAAATCGACACTTGGATTAGGCCAACTACCCGCCTGCGTCAATTCCATCTGACGCATTTCTATGGCCGCATCCGACTGGCGGCGTTCTGGTGCCACCTCCAGCACCCGTCGAATCGAGGACTCAAGTGTCCAGACCTTGCCGTTGGCAGCAGGGGTCGTTACCGCAGAAGCGGTTATGGCAGGGATGGTTTCTGCAAGAACAGGGATGGAATACAACGCCGCCATCCCCAGCGGCAATAACAATCTAAGCATCGAATTCTCCAGATGAAGCTACGTTGGAATTCGGCGAGGCTTAGTGTTGTTGATTGCGAATGAACGAAACTAAAGAAACCCCGCCGGATCAGGCGAGGCTTGCCCTGGGGGGACGGAAAAGCTGGTCGGGAGAAGAAGACCGAACGGTGACGGGTAACTGGACAGTGTATTCACCGAAATAGTCGGGAATCACAAAAGCCAACTGGCTTGTCAATCCCATGAAATGGCCTATGGCATGACACCAGTGATTGCACTGGCCTTGGTGTGCAACAGCCTTATCATCAGCATGTTCATCTGAATCCAGTTCGGCAACCACTGAAGAGTTGACCTGCGCCTCGAACCACACATCGGCGACAGCTTCGCTATTGAACGTCCAGCCGACTGCATTGCTCACAAGGGTGAGCATCAGAACGTATATGGACTGGCGAAGATACTTTTTCATGGCTGCATGATAGTCGGTATTCAGGTTCATATGCAATGCCGATTCCCGAAAGTGAATCTAGGTAGGTATTTCCCTAGGATCAGCTTGGAAATACTGATGAAAACGAAAATGGTTTATGGTTGGTAACGAAGCAATACCAGCCATTGGATAATCTGAATGCCAGTGGCTGCAATGGCCAATGACCTGCCAGGACGGCAGCTCGGCCTTAGTTGCCATATAGTCGGCAGGCCATTTCAGTCCGCATAAGACCTAAACAGCCCTTCGCTAGAGAACACCTTACCTTATTGGACATTCAATCTTGATGCTTATGCCGGTGATGCGCATCTGGGTAATGCGGGTGGCTGTGCATCAGGGGTTCATGCCGGTGCGGATGGCTGTGCGATGTGCCGGGGGAAACCGGGAAGTCGTGCGCATGCTGGTGATGTTCGTCATGGACATGCGTATGTTCGTGCACCAGTGCTTCATGGGTGTGCGGATGCGCGTGCCGTTCGCTCAGATGCAGCCAGACACCCAGCGCCATCAGCCCCCCGGCCAGCAGCAGCGGTAGTGTGACTGCGTCGCCCAGCAACACCGCCAGCACCGCACCGAAGAACGGCGCGACCGAGAAATACGCGCCCGTCCGTGCCGTGCCGAGATGACGCAGGCCGATGATAAACAAAACCAGACTGATGCCATAGGAAAAGAACCCCAGCAGCAAAGCACCGCCAACACTCGCAAGCGCAGGCATTCCACTTCCCAGCACAAAAGCGAGACAGACATTAACGGTGCCCGACACCAAGCCTTTGACTGAAGCGATCCAACTGGCATCTGTCAGTGATACCTTACGGGTCAGGTTGTTGTCGATGCCCCATGCCAGACATGCGCCCAGAACCGCCAAGGATGGCCATGCAGCAGCCAGCCGCACTTCCGCCGGCCACGACAATACGAGGGCGCCGGCGACGATGGCCGCCATGCCCAGGGCGATGCGCCGATCAAAGTTTTCCTTGAAGACGAACCAGGCGAGCAAGGTTGTAAACACCCCCTCCGCATTCAGCATCAGTGAGACATCGGCTGCTGACATGCCGCTCAGTCCAGCCATCAGCAGCACAGGAGCGACGATTCCCCCGGACAGGACCGCCCCGGCAAACCAGAACCGCTCTTCAGGAGGCAGTAACACAGATGGGGCTTTGATCACTTTTCGATAAATGAACAGCCCCAATCCGGAACCCAGATAGAGCAGACCGGCCAACATCCACGGGTTTGTGGTTTCCAGCATGAATTTGGCAAGCGGGGTCGCGATGCCGAACAGCAAGGCGGCAGAGAGCGCGGAGATGATGCCCGAGCGAAAAATGTGCTTCATGGTATGGCGGTATGTTGATTCAATAGCGAACGGTGAGCGCTACGTAGCGCTCACCATCCAGTTTCAATTACCGGTGAAATTGGCGGCGATGTACATGCCGTCCAGGGTATAGAACAAATACAGCGTTTTCTTGGATGTATCACTGATCTTTTCGTTCTTGAATGTCACTACCCACTCAGTCTCATGTCCAAAGGTCTTCTGCATTGCCCCAGTCGCTTTGACATCCGCCCAGCTCTTGTCGACCTTGCCGCTTTGGGCAATGGCTCTGACCTTGTCGGTTGCCTTCTTGATCGCAACTTCGCTGGAAACCGGGCCGTGAGAGTGTGAATGTCCGCCGCTGCCATGGTCATGGTCGGCACCCGCCATCACCGGCGAAACGAAGAACAGGGAAGAAACAAGCAAAGCTGTCGAAAATTTACGCATGGTTAACTCCTAAAAAAATCAGTCGATGGACTTGTGGTGGTGTGAAGGTGATTGGTCGTCGTGGGAATGCCCGTGCCCGGCATCGCAACCGGAAACAGTTGCCATGATGGTCAGGAATATCGAGATTACAAAAAAGTTTCGCATGGTTATCCTCTGCTCAGTCGATGGAATGGTGACTATTTTGCTTGATGAGTTCCGCCGCCCGCTCCTCACTCATCCTGATATGCTCATGAATATGGTTATCGGCACTGAACCCGAATTCGTCCGGATTGCTGACGTGCGAATAGCCGTGCATCTGCATCAGGAACAAGAAGCCGCCGGCGGCGATCAGCAGGTAGTTTGAAGCCAGGCTAAAAGGTTTGAACGACGGCATCTTGCGCCAGTTCGACAGAAACAAAAGCATGGCCGCCAGTGCCAACACTTGCCCGACTTCGATGCCGATGTTGAACGAAATGATGTTCAACAGAAGTTCGTCCTGGTTGAGCGGCAACTGTTGCAGTCGAGTCGACAAGCCAAGACCGTGAATCAGACCCAGCGTCGTGATCATGAACAAAAGGCTGGGGGCCTTTATGTTCAACAGGCGTTTGAAACCATCGAGGTTGGCAAACGCGATATAGCAAACGCTCAAGCCGATCACGGCATCGATCAGGAAGTAATTGATCTGGATGCCGTTGAACGTCGCATAGATCAGGGTCACGCTGTGCCCGATGGTGAATGCCGTGATGTATTTGACGATTTCCTTGAAGCCGGTCAGAAAGAAAACGATGCCAAATACGAACAGCAGATGGTCGTAGCCCGAAAGCATGTGCGTGGCACCCAGCCACATGAAACGCAGATTGCCTCCGTCGATGATCGACAGCTTCTCCGCTTCCGACATGCCGTGCGCGAATGCCTGACTGACGAAAAGCGCGGCAACAAGCGCGATCAGCCATCGCGATGATCTCATTACAGAAAACATAAATACCTCCAGCGAATATGATTGCTCCGCAAGCCAATGGCTGCGGAAATATTTTTTGCAGATAAAGCTCAGGAACGCTGAAGGGGGGGCGCGCGGGGTTGACCGGGGTGAGAATAAAACAAGCGAGGGGGCGAACCCCGCACCTGTGGCAGGTCGATGCCGCTTATCTGGACAAGGGGGAGTGAATATTCAAAAGCGGCCAGTGTCTCGGAATCATGGTATTGCTTGTCATCCTGCAGATATTGATCGTGATCGAGATCAACAATCTCAGCCTCACCCGCCTCCCGATGGTCGGCATCCGCCACATCCACATGAAAAACGACTGGCTGATGAGCATGGAATTCAACACTATGCTGGTGCTGCTCACCGCCATGATCGTGCTGCGCGTTCAGATGCGCATGCGACGGCATCCACTTAAGCGCCATAAAGGCGGCAAGCAGAATGAAAATAAAAACTGCGTTAGAACGTCGCTTAATCATGAAAGCTGGAGTTGGGAAATTACCGGTTCAATATCATTGAACCACAATGCCGGTGATTATACACAGCCGATGAAATCGAGGTTCATAGGCCGGCAAGACAGCCAGAGCGCCATTGCCGGATGCAGTGAAGTGCTGATTTCAATAGCAGTTATTCGGCCTAAACGATCGTCGGTGGTATCTAACGATTTAGTCCGTTCCCGACCCGAAGCGGTCAATTCCCACCTTGTCTTAAAAACCGACTTGAGCCTTCCATTCAGCAAAACCACCCTGAATGATGCGTACATTTTCATAACCGGCGACCCGTAGTGCAAAGCCGGCTTGAGCGGAAAGCGAACCTGTGTTGCAGTAGATCAGTACGGGTTTGTCTTTCGGGATTGACGCACGATTTTCCAGCACCTGCCGCCATTCAATATTCACTGCGCCCGGGATGTGTTCCTTGCTGAACTGCACTTGGTCGCGTGCATCGATTATGTGGAAGCGCTTCCAGTCATCCTTCTGAATTTGTTCCGGACGAATGGTGCCGCCGCCGTAATCAACGAACGCGAGATATTCCTCCATGGCCTTTACGGCCTCGCTTGGCTCGTCGGCGTTTGCGTGCATGGCAGAAAGCCCCAAGGTGGCGACAGCAGCGAGGTGGACTATAAATCGTGTGTAATCCATATTCATGTTGGCTCACTTTCGTTGAGTAATACGGTTGATGCGGACGTCACACCCGCCGGATTGATACGAGGATGCGTTTCTTCACTGAACAGCCAGAGCAAGCCACCCGACAGGAACATCGAGAGCGCCACGAACCAGAACGCCGCCTCCACCGAGCCGCTGAAATGCGCGGCGAGGCCGAGACCGAGCGCGCCGATGCCGTAGCCGAGGTCGCGCCAGAAACGGTAGATGCCGATGGCAGAGCCGCGCCAGTCGGGATGGGAGATGTCCGCGATGGCGGCCGACAGGTTGGGATACAGCAGCGCCATGCCGATACCGGAGACGGCGGCGGAGAACGACCACCACACCATCCCTTCGCCCAACAGCATCATCGCCACGCCTGCGCCGCAGATCCACATGCCGAGGACATTGGGAATATGACGGCCGATGTGGTCGGACAGTTTGCCGGTGAAGAATTGCGAACCGCCCCAGACGAAACCATACACGCCGACGATCCAACCGATGTCTGGCAGGCTGATGCCGCGCTGGTAGAGGAACACCGGATAGAACACCCACACCAGCGCATCGACGAACTTCTCCACCAGCCCGGCCTGACTGATGGCAGCGAGGCGTTTGTCGCGCCATGACACCAGCGTGAACACTTCCCATGTGCTCGGTTGCTCGCTGATGTTGGTCGGGAAACGTGCCAGCGGTCCGCTACTCAAACCGGCCTTATGCTTGGCCGCCTCATGCTTCGCCCAGGGCAGCGTGTCCTTGACCCACAACAGGGTGAGCAGGATGGCGAGCAGGATGGTGGTCATGCCGAACAGCAGCAGACCGCTGCGCGGGCCGAGCATGGTCGCCAGATAGGCGGTGATGATGCCCGCCAGCGCAAGGCCGACATAACCGGAGAACTCATTGAGACCGATGGTCAGGCCGCGCTGGTCGGCGCGCGTGATGTCGAGTTTGGAAGTCTGCGTCATCGACCAGGTCAAGCCTTGGTTGATGCCGAGCAACACGGTGGCGGCGACGATCCAGCTCCACGACGGCGCGAAATACACCATCAAGGGAATCGGCAGTGCTGCAGCCCAGCCCAGCAGCAACACCTTCTTGCGGCCGATGCGTTCGGACAGGCGACCTGCCACGAAATTGAGCGTGCCCTTGACCAGCCCGAACGCCACCACGAACGCGGTGAGCAGCATGAAGGAATCCTTCGGCACGCCGAATTCGGATTCGGACAGCGCGGGCACCACCGTGCGCATCATGCCGATGGTGAAACCCACCAGCATGACTTGCAGCAGTTGGTGCAGGAACTGGTTAAGGTTGTCGCGGATGCCGTGGGTCAGTGTGGCGTGCGTCATCATCAGCCCGCGATGTTGGCGGCGACCATCTTGTCCATCTCGGCGGGGCGTGGCGGAATCTCCTGCAACAGGGATTCGACGAACGCTTCCTTGCTGCCGGTCAGGGCGGAGTTCCAGCGTTTCTCGAAACCGATGGTCGAGCTCGGCTTGCCAGACAGACCGGCACCGCAGACGCTGCCTGCCTGATGGCCGGGATATATCTCGACCTCGTTAGGCAGGGTCAGCAATTTGGCATGGATGCTGTCGTAGAGCTGCGCAGCCATCTCCTTCTCTCGGCCAAGCAAGTCGGGGCGGCCGATGGCACCGACGAACAACGTGTCGCCGGTGACAACGAACCAGGGCAGTTCGCCGCGGCGCATGTCGGTCACCAGCAGGCAGATGCTGTCGGGCGTGTGTCCCGGCGTGTACAGCACTTCGACGTTGACGTTGCCGAGGTTGAGCGATTGTCCGTCGGTCAGGGATTCGAACTCGAACTTGACGCGACCACTGTCCGATTCGTGCAGGCAATACGGCGCACCCACCATCTGCGCCAGCTTGCGGCCGCCGGAATAATGGTCGGCATGCACATGCGTGTCGATCACATAGTTGATGGTGACGCCCGCCTTCTTCGCCTCTTCGATGTACCACTCCTCGTCGCCTGCGACCACGTCCACCGCCATGGATTTACCCTTGGTGCCGCAGCCGAAGAAATACGACAATGAAGATTCCTTTGTAGCCAGTTGTTTGAAGAACATCGCTCTCTCCCTTGAGTTAAAACACCAAAACCTTGTCGGCCCAGATGGTCCATTCGGCCAGTTCGGCCAAGGTGCTACGATGGGTGCCGTCGGCGATCCCGCTTTCGTTGATGCCGCGCGCTTCCATGCAGGTGCCGCAGATGCCAATCTCGCCGCCGTGGCGCACCACATTGCCGAGCATCACTTCGGCGTTATAGAAGCCCTGCGGCACTTTCTGCCCCTTGTTCGCGGCCACGGCGGCATCACCGATCAGGAACACGCGCACCGTGTTACCTTCCACTTTAGAGACCGCGCCCGCCAGACGCAGGGCGTTATAGGTTCGTTCGCTGCCGTATGGGGCGTCGTTGAGGATGTACAGGTGATTCATGGTGACCTCCCGAGGTTCAACAATCTAGGGATTGCTGGAATGATTAGAGCATCGCTTGTTTGTATGTGTCAATCTGTATTACAGTGTCGGCCATACATTCCGAAAATCAATGGATTGATTAAATGAAAGACGCCCGCAAGATCAAGGATCTGCTGTACGAACAAGTCGCCCGCATCGGCAAGGTGTTCTCCAGCCCGAAGCGGCTGGAGTTGATCGAGTTGCTCTGTCAGGGTGAGAAGACGGTCGAGACCCTCGCGCGCGAAGCCTCGATCAGCGTGAAGCTAACCAGCTCGCATCTGCGCGAATTGCGCATGGCGCAACTGGTCGAGACGGAGCGGCAAGGCAAGAATATCCTGTACCGCCTGGCCAACAAGTCAGTGGCCGACTTGTGGGTGCAGGTACACACGCTGGCCGAAGACCGGCTGGTCGATTTGCAGCTGGCTTTGCAGAAGATCGCAACACGGCCGGACGACCTGATCGCCAGTGACCGCGACAGTCTGATGAAGGCGGCGCGCAAGGGCGAAGTGGTGGTGCTGGATGTGCGTCCGTCCGAGGAGTATCTGAACGCGCACCTGCCGTTCGCCAGATCGATCCCGCTGGAAGAGTTGCGCCAGCGCCTGAGCGAATTACCTAAGGATCGCTCTATCGTTGCTTACTGCCGGGGACCGTATTGCCTGATGGCAAAAGATGCAGTTGATCTGCTCAAGAAGGAAGGATATTCAGCGATTCATCTGCGGGAAGGTGTCGCCGAGTGGGCGACAATCAAGTAACTCGAATACTAAATACTCCGCAACTCACAAGTGAACATCTGCTTCCAGAGAAGCGCTTACTATAAATATGCACATAGTGAATGACCATTATGAGGCAGCGTATTTTGGATACTGAAGGGCCGTTGTGGGCAGACTGTCGCTCACCATCGAACTCGTAGTTTTGAACGGCCGCTGTTGAGCGACAAGCGGACATCTCCTTAGCCTGTACAGGCAATCATTTCAGCAAACCGCCGATGTCTCTTGGCCGAATTGCCGACCTGGCTGACCTAAATCTTTGCAGCCTGATGGGCTACAATGAAAATGCAGTATTCGTAGAGTGCTACTTAAAACACCGTGAACAATCCTAGGAGGGTTAATTGTGGCCAATCTTACTTCAATGTTGAAGGATGAGATCTCGCGAATCTCTCGCAAAGAGTTACGTGGCGAGACAGACAAACTCAAGAAAACATCCACGCAATACCGCTCAGAAATCGCGTCACTGAAGCGGCGTACATCAACTCTTGAGCAGCAAGTCGGACGATTGGAAAAGCTCGTTTCAAAATTGGCTGGTGGTGAAGCGCCCTCCTCCGAGCCTGCGAGCAAACCGCGTTTTACAGCGAAGGGATTCAAATCCCATCGAAATCGATTGGGTTTGAGCGCAGAAGCAGTTGGCTCCCTTCTTGGAGTGTCCGCACAGACCGTTTACAGCTGGGAGGCCGGCAAGTCGAGTCCGCGAGCTTCGCAAATGGAAAGGGTCGTAGCTTTAAGGGCGCTGGGGAAGCGAGCGGCCGCTGAACTGCTCAACCGTTGAAGGGGCTCTATGGTGGTATAGCCCCCATAGGGATCTAGCCAACAACGCCCTTCCGAAAAATCTATACAACGTTCGTTCCGGCGAATTCCTTGTGCTCTTCAGTCATCTCGACAGAGCGCTTGATCAGATCTCCGAAAGAGCCAGGAATCTGCTCCCCCTCCACAAGGCCGGCAATCTCGTCCTGGATGTACTTGGGCGTTCGCCCGATGGTGTGAGCCATTCTTTCTGGCCGCACCAGCCCGTCTATCATCTCTTCCGTTTTTTGTTGTTGCTGATCCATGGTGTCGCACTCTGTTGTGTGGTGCGTCGATTGTATTTCAGAACACGGCATTGCAGATGCTTGTATTTGCAGGTGTATTGTGCCGTTTTGAACGGCGGCTTGTATTACCTGCCACTTTATCCGCGAAAAGTGCAATTCCTGATAATAAGAGTTATCAGGAACGTCGCAAGGGTGGTTCGGCAATTATTGATGCGGAATGGCTGTTTTGTCGTTGCATTCGCTCTTACCTGCACGTTTAATACCAACAACAATCTGCATCTGATCAGTCGGAGCCAAAATGCAAAACTACCACGATATTTTTTCGCCACTTGTAGTTGAGGAAAAAATTCACCCAGCCTTTAAAACGCTTCGAGATTCTGAATTCCACGCCGGTGCCAGAGATCTGATTAATAGCACATACAACCGCATGGGTGATCCCAATGGGAAGTTCATTCGTGATTTCCAATCGGCCGGCTTCCATTCCCGACTCTTTGAGATCGCGTGTTATGCATATCTAGAATCTAGTGAAGTCGACATTGATCATAGTTTTGATCAGCCAGATTTCATGATTACGAAGGACACCGTGACTGTGGCTATCGAAGTCACGGCTGCTAATCCATCCTGTGGGCAGGATAGGGATATTTCTGTTGCAAATATTCAGGACTATTCTTCATCTGAACTCACAGACAAGTGTGAGAACGACTTCCCTATCCGTATGTCGAAAATACTTACCTCGAAATTGCGCCACAAATATTGGGAATTACCGCAATGTGTCGGGAAATCTCTCGTGCTGATTGTTGCTCCATTTTTTGAGTCTGGATCTGTCTTCTATAACGACGAAAGCTTCGTGGAGTATCTTTACGGTCTGGTCCCAAAACATGAGTACAAGGGACGAAGAATCCAGTCCGGATTCTTCGAGAGGAACGAATGTCATCATATAAGTGCGGTCATATACTGCAACCAATTTACGGTACCCCGATTCTTCCGCATGGCTCATTCACACCCAAGTAATCGAATGGTCATGGCAATAAGGACAGGAACCTGCCTAATTCCAGAATCGGATTCAACCGTGAGAGTGGCCGAATATAAGTATGACGTATCAGATTTAACTGCACCCCAAGAGAAGTGGTGGCAAGGAACAACTCTCTTCCATAATCCCAATGCATTGAATCCGCTGCCTGATGGATTCCTTCGGTGCACTAGCACCTTTGCAGTACAAAATGATTACTTAACACGAACTGTTCACGAGTTTCACCCGATGACATCAATGATGTATATGAATCCCGTCAATTCGTAGTTGACATTAAACGCGCCTCGATCATTTGGCAGCATTGTCTATGGGATTGGTCATGAGAGAAACTGAGTTGTGGTGGCTCAGATTTGATGACTGGGACTGGTGCGTCCACATTCCTCTCCTTCCCCCCTTTCCAACGCGAACTGGATTTGTTAGGATGGTGATGTGAAAAGAGCTCTAAAATCGGTTCACCCCAAAAAAGACTCATCCCTGAGATTTGTCAAAGCCAATGGCGCTGGCAGGTTTATCAGCAAGGCGGAGAGGCAGGACGCGTTCAAAAAAGAGGTGGTGATTCTCCACCTTTCCCCGAAAGAAGCTGCTGAGAGTGCGAGGTTGATTCCTGCAGCCGACGTAAAAGATTTTCGCGTCATCCGCATGCTAGGGTAATTCATGGCGAATGGGTTTGACTGGTTTTGTCCGGACGACCTGCCGCTATTCTTCAAAGCACTCCAAAAAGCACCCGCACCAGCTATCTTAGTTGGTGGACAATCATTAACCTTCTGGATCGACTGGTTTGGCATCCCGATCCCTCCACTCGAAACAACCTATCTCACCAAGGATGCGGACGTTCTGGCCACGAAACACGACGCTATGATCGTTGCCGAAGAATTGCATGGCACTCTTCAAATACCCGACATGGATGACCATACGCCCAATACGGCCATCGTAACGTATCGGGCGCCAGATGGCCGTAATCTTTTTGTCGATTTCATGGGGTCGTTGATCGGACTGACCAACAAGGAAATACGCGAAACCGCAGTCGAGATGGAGCATTCGACATATGGCCTAATTCGTGTTCTACACCCGACGCTAGTGCTCAAGAGTCGCATCGAGAACTTGTACCAGTTACAGGTCAAGCGCGATGCCAATGGTATCGAGCAGGCGCGCCTCGCGGTTCAGGTAGCAAGGGTGTTTTTCGAGGAGTTCGCGAAATTGATGACGAAAGATCCTGATGGGTACCTGATAGACCGTGTGGGCTGGTTGCAGAAACTGGCATTGTCCGATGCCGCGATCTACGTGTTCGCGAACTACGGAATCGATGTCCTTGATGCTGCACCAGTCCACCAAATCAAAACCGAGATGTTCCATTCGGAACATTGGCCACGGACGGTTGAACGGGTAAAGAAGAAACGGACGCAAGCTATGAAACGTATGGGTAAAGTCAATATGCGCTGAATCGGGACTGATTCGATTCAACTCAAGAGCGCTTCTATCCAGTCCCAGCGCTTTTCCTTGACCATTACGAACTGACAGCGCCCTTCTGACAGATTAGCCCATAGTCTGCCGATCAATCGATCATCCTCAGCATTATTCCAACGATCTGCTCCTTTGTACTCAACCGCAAGAGTCGATGTTGGCTGTGCATCCTTGCCGGGCAACTGGCATAGAAAATCGGGATAGAACCGGCCATCAGCTTTCTGCAGGAAGAACGAACAGCCTTCGCGCCGAACGAGGTTGCGCACCCAGAACTGGATCTTCCCTTGCTGCGCCAACATATCCAGCTGGCAGGCGCACTCGTACTCCTCTTTGCTGTCGAAGTCGCCTATTCGCCCATAGAAATGCTTCCGAAAGTCAAAATGGCCAAAGCGCCCGTCGTAGTCACGGATGGGCGCATAGGCTTGGGCGTGAAACTCGAAGGCGTATTGATCGGTTACCGCCACGCGTGGATTTTCACCAAACAGTGCCTGCTGGTATGCCTTCCCGACCGCCTGCTTGCGCAGTTCACGAATGCGAGCCTCGACCAGATTGCGGATCAGGAATTTCTGCAGGTTGGCGCGACTCAAGGTGAAGCTATCTCGTCGTAGCAAGACAGTGAGCCACGCAGCAACAAACGCCTGTTTGCTGGCATGGGTTAGCGACGGCTCGGGCAGATTGCGGCACAGCCAGATAGCGATGCGAGCCTCATCCCAATGCTCCGGTTGATATACGAGACCCAGATCACGCTGTAACTCAGGCAGGAAGCGCGATACCACATGGCCACCATCGTCGATGTCAATTTCGCCACCTTCCGAAACTTTCAGTGCGGCGCCCAATGCCGTCAGGTCGTCTGCCGTCGGCGCAGCATCGTAGGGAGATAAGTCCCACGGGTACTCCAGTACTTCCGGGTCATCAAACAGCGCCAATTCGTCCTGCACGCGCAATGCCAACTGCGGCACGCGGAAGCGCTCGCCCAATTCGGCAGGCGTCTGGAAAAACTCGATCGCCGTGGTGCGGCTAATTTCGGCGGCCTCCACAATCGCTGCCGAAGCAGTTTCCGAAGTGACAGAAGCCTTGAGTACTTCGGCCTCATCCTCCGTGAGCGGCGTGGTGATGGTCAGTGTGTTGAGCTTTCCGTCCCAGCTTACCTTGTCACGAACCGGCTTCGGTACGCTCTTCAGGTCAGGCTTCTCGGACAAGGTAATCGCCACAGGCCGAACGATCACCCGCCCAGCGTGGCCATCCAGATCCAGCCGTGCCTGCTCGGCCTTGGCAGCCGTGACGAACTCGGATACTTCACGGCGTTCGAAGCCTGCACCGGCCACCAATCGGTCACGAAGCGTGCTCGCAGTCTCAGAAAAGTTGCGCGACACCACGAAAGCGTAGGACTGATTCAACGCCTTGGCCTGCCGATGGCTGGCACCGGGCTGCCGCAACACACGTCCGAGCAACTGCTCAACCGCCGTGGCCGACGACAGCGAAGCCATGCTCACCAGGATATAGGCAAACGGACAGTCCCAGCCCTCAGCCAAGGCCTTCTGGGTAATGACGAACTTCACCGGGCAGTCCGGGTCGGCAATCCCCAGCTTGTAATCGGCATCGATCTGCTCCAGCCCCTTTTCTTCACCGGTGGCCACCACGATCTCGCTGGTTGGGATTCCGTGGTTGGTAATCAACTCGTTCTTCACCCTCTCGAAGTCCAGCGTCTCAATGCCAGCACGGCGCGGTTCAGACTGAATCAATACCAATGGACGCAGATAGGCTGCACCCGCACGGCGTTCTTCATCGGACAACTTATGCAGGGCATCGCGTCGGCCAATGGCATCGGCCAAGCACTGCTGCCAATTCGGTTCTGTTTCCAGCACCACCGGCAGCTTAATCATTTCTTCCGCCTTCAATTCGGCGGCGGATACACTGTGCAGCACGTTGCTAGGCGTGCGCTCCAGATCAGGCGTGGCGGTCAGCTCCATCACACCGCTGGGGCGGAAGCGCGCCAGCATATCGAACGCCAGTTCGGTGCGACTGTTGTGTGCCTCGTCTACCACCACGAAGGGGCGACGCAAGCGCAGCACGTTGGCCAGTGAATACGGCGTGGTGCGCTCGCTACCTTCCCCATCGGTGAGCAATTCGTCGCGCTGCGTAGGTGACAAGTTGTCGAAGTGATGCATCAGCGCGCCGCTGGACTGGTACACCTTGCGGCACTCTTCTTCCTCGACCTGAAATGCCTGTCGCGTGGCGACGATGACTGTGGTTGATGTGTCCAGCGTGGCGCGGGTGACGCTCTTGGCTTCTTCCAAATCCAGCACCATGATTGGACCCGCTTCGCGCAGTGCGGTGTGATAAGGGTGGCTGCGATCTTTCAGTGCCTTGATGGTTTGTTCGCGGATCGGCTTGCTGGGTACCAGCCACAGAATCACGCTGTACTCGGTGCGCAGGAGGTGCGTGTTGACAAGCTGGACGCTTTTCGCCGCCAACCAGGTCTTGCCGCCTCCGGTGGGCACGCGCAGGCAGAAATACGGCATGTCTGCCGGAAAGCCCGACAGCGG
The DNA here is from genome assembly GCA_013791855.1 of Sideroxydans sp. Taxonomy (GTDB): domain Bacteria; phylum Pseudomonadota; class Gammaproteobacteria; order Burkholderiales; family Gallionellaceae; genus Sideroxyarcus. The sequence goes on along the minus strand of VMTA01000038.1, from coordinate 83,960 downwards.
GTTGTACGTATTGCCCCTGCCCCACAGGCGTTCGGTGGTAGCGGTGAAGGCGATCGAGGGTGAAGGCAGTTCGTGGCAGGCCTTGAAATAGGCTTCCACGCTGTCGAGCACTTGCTGTTGATAGATTTTCGGTGCGAATCCGGACATGGCTTACACCTCCAGCGCGTAAGGGGTTTGCTTGAAGGTGACGCCCTCGCGTGCGGCGCGCCCCCCCATGCGGTTGGCAGCGGCGTAGATCACTTTGGGGCCGGCGAACTTGGGCAGCACATCGAACACCGGGCCGGTGAGCACATTGCCCCCCCCCACAGATTTGTCCTTGAGGATGCCGTTGTAGAGCAAATAGATGGCGCGCCCTTCGTGCACGCCAAGCAGTGGCGAATCGGCGGTGCCGGTGAAGCCAGTGCCGGTTTCGGCAAACCAGACGAATTCAGCCAACTGTGCGAATTTCACATCGCTGCGAATTTGGCCGCCGGCATCAAACAGCGGATCAGCGGACAGGCTGCAGAACTGGAAGCCGCCACCAAGGCCTTCGACCGGGGTACGTTTCTTACCAGTGAGTGGCGTGTAGCCCTCGATGGCCTTTCGTACACGCTCGCGCGTCTTGTTCCGTGCGACGTCATCATTAAGCTCGACAAGAATGAATCGAACTGGCTCCTTCAAATGCTGATTCAGTCTGAGCACCGCGTGCGCCGTGGTGCCGGAACCGCCAAAGCTATCCAGCACGAGGTCACCGGGATCAACCACCATCCCCACTAGGTCGGCAATGACCTCCGAGTCCTTCGGAAACGGAAACGCCCCCGCGCCAAGGATTGCTTCGACCTCCAACGTGGCCGCACGCCCGTCCTTGTAGAACACGCTCATCATCGGCTCTTCGTCAATCTCGAACAGGTAGCTCTTGCGGTTTGGGATCGTCGTGTGGTCCTTGCCGAAGTGAATACGAGGCGGGTCCTCGGCCAGCGCCGCCTTGGTTGTGTCCTCTTCCCATCGCCAGCCGGTCGACGGTATGGCGCAAGGCTGCTGGGTGATGGGGTGCAAGATGGGATAGCGGGGGCGGTTCTCGCGGCCATCATCTGGACCGTGGAAATTGTCCGGAAAGTAGAGCCCACGCTTGTCGGACCAGTTGTAGTGCTTGTGTCCTTTGCGCGGATCACCCTTGGGCAGAGCCCGGTACCAAGCCATCATCTCCTTGCGGACTACGGCGTGGTCGTCGCCGTGTTTTTTCCGCAAGCTTTCGTAGTGCTCCAGAACGGCGTCGATGCCCGGCTTCCTGCGTCGCCAGCGGACCTTTCGCTCCTTGAGCAGCGCCTTGTTGCGCGCAAAGGCGACGATGTATTCGTGCGTGACCGATACGAGCTTCGAGTCGCCCTTCTTGCCCTTCTCCCAGACGATAGTGGCGACCTCGTTCACGGAGCCGAAAACCTCGCGCATCAGAGCTTGCAGGTTGCCGACTTCGTTGTCGTCGATGGACACGAAGATAGCGCCATCCTCGCGCAGGAACTGCTTCAACAGAACCAGGCGCGGGTACATCATAGACAGCCAGCGGTCATGCCGGTCCAGCGTTTCGCCTTCCTTGCCGACCACCTCGCCCAGCCACTTGCGGATCTCTGGGCTGTTGACGTTGTCGTTATAGACCCAGCCCTCGTTGCCGGTGTTGTACGGCGGGTCGATGTAGATGCACTTCACCTGGCCTGCGTAGCGCGGCAGCAGTGCCTTGAGCGCGTGCAGGTTGTCGCCTTGCACGATAAGGTTACCGGCATCCGCCGGGCCGCAGGAGAGTTCCGGCACCGGCTCCAGCAGGCGGAACGGCACTTCCTTGTGGTGTTTGACGACGGCTTCCTTGCCGATCCAATTCAATGTTGGCATGCAATTTTTACTGTAGGTATTGTTTAAACAATCAGCGCCATGGAACTACTCAAATCCCCAATATAGCTATAGAGCCAATCGCCATTTTTTCTTTAATTCCGCGAATGTTAGCACGATGAACGCCAAGGCGGACTCTACCTTCCAGTGGTACGGTGCAGGTATGGGCGATACGTCTACCATGATGCTAGACTGAACGCATGAACAAGCCTTGTTCCACACCATTCACAGTCATTGATGGCGGCAAATCTGAGCTGGAGCGAAAGAAATATCTCCTGTTCAATCAGCCGTGGACTTTGTCCTGCGAAGAGTTCGAGCAGCTCTGCTTGCAGTTCGATGTGCCGAGGGCGGAAGCGTTTGATTTGCAGCTGATGTGCATCAGGCATAAAGCCAAAACGAATTTTGAGGCCGCCGCTGTACTTGCCCTCTTCGAGGGGGGCTGTAACGCATCAGAGATTCTGGCAAAAGGAAGGCGGAGCAGCTTTAGGCTTGCATCCGGCGCTGCCCCTTTACTTTCCTCAGCCATCCACTCCAAACGAACCGGGGATTAACCCGATTCGTTGATTCGCCTAGATACCTGTGGTGGTGTCTGAAGTAATCTAAGCTGTGGTGTCTGTATTATGTTTTTCGCTTTTTGGCGGACAAGGCACAGGCTTCTGACCAGACTTGTTTTCCTAAACTGCTGCACCTTGTTTGCCACAATTGGGCGAACTGGAATCCTGGGCTCGCAGCGCATAAATGGCCTCCAAGATAGCTTGCTTGTCGAGTCTGTAGTAAGGCTTGGCCGGAATCCCGGCTCGCTTGTATTTGATAAGCCTTCGCTCGACTAATTTCTTTCGAGCTCCTTCCACCTCAGATACAGTCAGCGCTGTCTCAGTAAACCATTCGGGCGCCGTTTTCCAGATCCAGCCATCCTCATTTTTCGTTCGGCCATCAGACCAGTACCATAGTTGCGACAGCATTACTCCTGCATTCACGCTGCCGCCAAGTTTTGCAAAGACCGGGAAGAATGCGACTGGGCGAATTAATAGTTGATCGAGAGCGAAATGAACATCATGACTGTTCAGCATTTTGCGTCCCTTTTCGGGCGGCCTACCCCATTGTTTCTCCACCAGTCATTAGGGCGTGTCGTTCCGAGTCGGCGAACATGAGATTCTGTTAGCTCTGCGAATGCTTTCGCATCGAGTCCGAAAAGAGAAAATGAAGAAGCTATTTCCTCCTTCTGCAGAGCAGACAAAGCACGGTCAAGTCTCGATTTTGAATGGACATATCGCAGTGAAAAGATTGAGCGTAGTGCATCGATAATTCTCAGTCTGGCCACTTCACGGGCCGCCGCCTCTTTGAGCTCGTCGCTATGAGGTTGGATCGCTGATACCTTCATATCGCCATCTACAATTTCGTCGGGAAATTTCAGTGGCCTCATTTCGTCGCCTCCGAATTTTCCACCTTGCGGCTAATTGATTCAGCCTTTGTGGGGCGGCCAGCTCGGCGTGCATCAACTGATGCAGCTGCAAGATGCGGCCGTAAGTTCTCAATATACTCAAGAAGATCAACGACCCTCACCATCGGCCTGCCGCCAAATTCGACGGTCGGGATGGGATATTCATCGTTGTAGATTTTGTTGTAGACCGTCTGTTTTGCCCAGCCACAGGCAAACCCAGCTTCAACACGTGTTAGTAGAACTCGATTCTGAAGAAAATCGGGGCGCAGGTTTGCTGCCGATATATATGACATCGGTTGATTCTTGTTCGGATGTTTGTTCATGCCGCACTCCTAAAAAATTGGACGTGCGCGCGGCGCCGCGCGGAAAATATTTTTCGCACTTTGAATTCGACAAATTCGATTTGCAGAATGGATGCAACCGCCCAGCGCCGCGGGAGGAAGTCAGAAATTGATTCTTGATTAGAATCGCCGCCGAGAATTTAAGACGGACTGATTTGGGGAGCACGCAACTTGGTTGTAGCAAGCTGCAGCAGCTTTAGGCTTCTCGTGGGTTTATGCAGACCCACGAGATGTTAGATAACCAATCGCAAGGACCGGAGTACCTTTGTAAACCCCATCTGATGAGACTGGGATTTTGATGAATTGGGTAATTCTTTTGGGTAATTCTTTTTGGTAATTCTTTTTGGTAATTCTTTTTGGTAATTCTTTTGGGTAATTCTTGGGGTAATTCTTGGGGTAAATCTTGGGGTAAATCTATGTCGAGGCGAAAATCGACGGTAGCTATATTCTTAATTCTTGGCGTTCATGTCAACACCTTTCAACAACTTTTTTCGCCTTGTATTTCCCACGCCCTACCCTAATTTCTGCGCCAGTTTTTCGGCATGAAGATGCGTGTAACGTTGAAGCATCTTCAATGTCTTGTGCCCAGAAATACTGGCAATCTCAAGCATTGAGAGGTCACCGCGTTCCGATAACCTGGACAGTGCTTCATGCCTTAAGTCGTGGAAAGTGTAATCGTTGATTTTTGCGCGCTTAACTGCGGCAATGAACGCATGGTATAGCGTCATGCGTCCAAGATTGAATACCTTGCCGCTGTTTATATGTATGGGCAGGCTTTCTAGTATCGAAAGTGCCTGGCTGGACAAAGGAACCGGTCGGTCTTCTCCGTTCTTCGTTTCGCGCAGCAATGCCACACGGCGCTTTTTATTGACATCCTTCCACTGCAGATTAAGAAGTTCACCCTGGCGGGCCCCTAGTGCAACAGCGAGTTGGACACATGGCCACAAGCTGCGATTGCGACTGGCGCGGCACTCAATTTCCAGACGTTCCCATTCATTTTCAGTCAGGCGCCGGTCGCGCCCCGCAGAATCTTTCGGCATGCGAACCTTTCTCACAGGATTGCCGCGAGGCAGATCAATGCCCTCTTCGATTTCCGCGAACCCCATCAGCTTGCTCAGCATGTTCAGTTCTTTTTTTACGGTGCTGCCTGAAATCGGTTTGCCGCGCCACATATCAGCCAGACGATCATCGCGATATTGCGCCACCACACGTTGATCGATTGCGGCCAGGCAATATTTTCCGAGGCGCTTCTTGAGGTGTGCGCATTGGAATTTGTAAGCCTCTTTGCCGTCCTCGCGTCGCTTGTATTGGAAAGGGGCATGCTCTTTCAGGAATGTGTCGATGAGATCGCCAAGGGTGGTTCGTTCCGCTTCTGATCGATCGAAGTAAACACCTTTATCCATCTTTGATTCGATGTCACGAGCCCATTTTAAAGCGGCGCTTTCAGATTCAAATGTTTTGGTAGCAGAGGGAAACCCCTTGCGTCGAATTTGAACGTGCCACTGATAAGGACCCTTTTTTCGGATTGTTGCCATAGATGCGCCTCGCTGTGCCAAAAATGTGCCAAATATTCATTTTTCAACCTAGCACAGCTTCGAAAAACCTATTTCCAATGGGTTTCAGGGCTTGAAATTACCCGGCTGGAAAGCGTGTGTGGGATAACATCCCACCGCGGGTTCGAATCCCGCCCTCTCCGCCAGACAAGTCAAGACACCCGCAAGGGTGTCTTTTCATTTGCGGGATGCGGGTTGCGCCGAGGGAATGCGAAACCTGAACAATCCCGCCTTCTCCGCCAAATACATACCGTCACATGTGGACGGTTATTTTTGTTTTCGCCTGCAACAAGACCGTATAGACTGATTCCCGGTCCATATCCTGAAAGCGCAGCGCCATCCCCATGTTTTTCATGCAGGAGATCGCAGGCAATATCTTTCGCTATCCACACGTTATCAGAATCGTGTCGGTTCTGTTCGCCGCTGTCTTGTCGATAGGCAACGTCCAGGCCGAATCCAGGCAGATACGGATCGGCCTGTATGAGAACCCTCCCAAGATATTCACCATGTCGGATGGCAAGGCTTCCGGCATCATGGTCGAAGTGATCGAGGAGATCGCCAAGCAGGAAGATTGGCAGCCGATCTACGTCCCCTGCGAATGGCATGCCTGTCTGCAGGCCTTGCACGAAGGCAAACTCGATCTGATGCCGGATGTCGCCTTTACCGAGGGGCGCAGCGATGGATTGGATTTCCATGACACGCCGGTGCTGCATAGCTGGAGCCAGGTTTTTGCCAACGACACTACGCACATCACTTCCATCCTCGATCTGGAGGGGAAACGCGTCGCCGTGCTGGATGGCGGCGTGCAGCAGGAATTGCTGGCGTCGATGATGCGCAACTTCGGCATCGACGCACACATCATTCCCACTCGCAGTTATGAAGTTGCGTTCCAGTTGACGCAGTCCGGCAAGGCGGATGCCGTCATCACCAATCATCATTTCGGAGAATTCCACGCAGGCCGCTATGGCCTGCGCGACACGGGGATCTATTTCAATCCCGCCCGCCTGTTCTATGTTGCTTCGCAGGGGCGCAATGCTGACCTGCTGCAGGCCATAGACCGGCACCTCAGCGCCTGGAAGGCAGATCAGGACTCGGTCTATTACCGCACACTCAGACACTGGGGGGCGCCGGAGCCTACGCATATCATCCCTGCCTATATCAAGCAGGCGCTGGCTTTTATCCTTGCCTTGCTGCTCACGACCTCGGTCGTGGCCCTTGTACTGCGCAGCCGGCTGAAGAAGCGCACCCGCTTCCTGCGCGATACGAAGACACAGTTACAGTCGACCATCGATGCCTTGCCCGATCTGTTGTTCGAGGTCGATGACGAGGGCCGGTATCTGGACTATCACTCACCGCGCACCGAGCTGCTGGCGATGCCCGCGGAATTCTTCATCGGGAAACGATTGAGTGAGGTGTTTCCGCCGCAGACCGCGGAGATCTGCGCGCATGCGATCGCCGAAGCGCGGGAGAAAGGATATTCGCACGGACTGCAGATCGAGCTAGATCTGTCCGACGGCAAGCACTGGTTCGAGCTGTCCGTCTCGCGCAAGGCGGCAGCACCGGGACAGTCGCCCAGTTACATCATCCTGTCGCGCGACATCACCGGCCGCAAGATGACCGAAGGCAAGCTGCTGCGCATGACCAATCTTTACAACGCGCTGAGTCAATGCAACCAGGCTATCGTGCGCAGTACGGACGAGGCGGAACTGTTCGACATCATTTGCCGCGATGTGGTGGAACTGGGCGGGATGGAGATGGCTTGGATCGGTTTGGTCGACGATACAGGTTCGCTGCTCAAGCCGGTCGCATCATTCGGCACGGGCACTGAATATCTGGACGGGCTGGTGATCTCGACCAGTGCAGACGAACAGACCGGGCGCGGGCCGACCGGAACCTGTGTGCGCGAGCGACGCCCGTACTGGTGTCAGGATTTCCAGCATGATCCCGCCACTACCCACTGGCACGAGCGCGGCGCCCTGTTCGGCTGGGGCAGCTCGGCATCCCTCCCCCTTTACCGTAAAGGGCAAGTGGTCGGCGCACTGACGCTTTATGCAAAGGAAAGCAACGCATTTGATGAGGCCGCCAGCAACCTGCTGCTGGAAATGGCGATGGATGTCAGCTTTGCACTGACCCGCTTCGCTGATGATGCGCTCATGAAACAGACCGCGCAGGAACTGCGCGACAAGGACGAGTTGTACCGTACCGCCTTCTTCACCAGTCCGGATGCCGTCAATATCACGCGACGGCGCGACGGGATGTATCTCGATGTGAACGAAGGTTTTGAACGCCTCACCGGCTGGAGCAGGGATGAGGTGATCGGCAAAACCTCGCTCGAGATCAGCGTGTGGCATTCGCCAGAAGACAGAAAGCGTCTGATCGAGCGGCTGGAACAGGATGGTTATTGCGAGAACCTAGAGGCTGAGTTCAGGATGAAGGACGGCAGCACCATCATTGGTCTGATGTCTGCCAGAGGTTTGGAGATCAAAGGTGAGCCCTGCGTCCTGTCTATCACCCGCGATATCTCGCATCTGCGCCAAACGGAGTCATCCTTGCTCAAACTGTCGCTGGCGGTCGAGCAAAGCCCGAACACCATTGTCATCACCGATCTGGATGCACGCATCGAGTATGTCAATCAGTCCTTTACCACCATCACCGGCTACACGCTGGGTGAGGTCAGGGGAAAAAATCCGCGCTTCCTGCAGTCAGGCATGACATCCAGGGAGACCTACGACGACATGTGGGGGCGCCTCACCGCAGGTGAGGCTTGGCATGGAGAACTGAGCAACAAGCGCAAGGATGGCTCTATCTATATAGAAGCCGCGACACTTTCGCCTGTGCGCCAGGCGGATGGTCGTATCACCCATTATCTTGCGGTCAAGGAAGACATCACCAACAGGAAACATGATGAGGCTCGCATCCTGCAATTGTCCAACTTTGACCTGTTGACAGGCTTACCCAACCGTAGCCAGCTGAACGAGCACCTCAGCTATGCAATCGGCTTTGCCCAGCGTAACCGCGAAAAGCTCGCCGTGATGTTCCTCGATCTGGACAGGTTCAAGAACATCAACGACACGCTGGGACACAGCATCGGTGACCGATATCTGGTCGAGATCGCCCGCCGGCTGAAGCAAACCGTGCGGGAGGAAGACACCGTTTCCCGTCTGGGTGGTGATGAGTTCATCCTGCTGTTCCCGGGGGCCGATGTGGATGCGGCGGCACTGGTCGCCAGCAAGCTGCTGGAAGCGGTCAGACAGCCCTGCCTCATCGAACAGCACGAATTGACCGATACCGCATCCATCGGCATCGCCCTCTATCCGGATGATGGCCTCTCTGCCGAAGAACTGCTGAAGCACGCAGATACCGCGATGAACCGCCTCAAACAGGGTAGCCGTAACGGCTACTGTTACTTCACCCAGGAGATGCAGGCGCACTCGGTGCGCAACATGCAACTGCTCAACGCCTTGCGCCAAGCGCTAGCGCGGGATGAGCTGCATCTGCACTATCAGCCGCAGGTATCTTTGCTCGATGGCCGAGTTATCGGTGTGGAAGCCTTGCTGCGCTGGAACCACCCCGAACTGGGTCCGGTCTTCCCTGCCGAGTTCATCCCGCTGGCAGAGGAAAGCGGCATGATCATTCCCATCGGTGAATGGGTGTTGCGTACGGCAACCAGACAGATGAAAGTCTGGCTCGATTCCGGCCTGCCCTCCATGATCGTCGCCGTCAATCTGTCAGCTATCCAATTCCGCCAGCCTGCGCTGCCGGAACTGGTCACGCGTATCCTGAATGAAGCCGGACTCGCAGCGGAGCATCTGGAGCTGGAACTGACCGAAGCCGTTGCGATGGACGATCCGCAAGCCGCCGTGGTGATGATGGACAAGCTGCACGGGCTGGGCATACGCATGTCCATCGACGATTTCGGCACGGGCTACTCATCCCTGAGCTATCTCAAGCGCTTCAAGGTGTACAAGCTCAAGATCGACCAGTCGTTCGTGCGCGATCTAACTGACGATCCCGAAGACAAGGCCATCGTCACCGCCATCATCAATCTTGCCAGCAGTCTGGGCATGCACACCATCGCTGAGGGGGTCGAGACGGCCGGCCAACTGGCTTATCTGCGCTTGCAAGGCTGTGACGAGGTTCAGGGTTACTATTTCAGCAAGCCGCTTTCGGCACAGGATCTGGAAGCGTATCTGCGTCAGCAGTCCGCCTGACGCCACTATTGGAAGAGGATCGAATGAGTCAGAAACGTACCGCCTTCTTCGTATCGGACCGCACCGGTCTGACGGTGGAAAAGCTGGGGCGCAGCCTGTTATCCCAATTCGAAGGGATAGAGTTCGCGCGCATCACCCTGCCCTTCGTCGATTCCGCGGAGAAGGCGCGCGAGGCGGTGCAACGTATCAATCAGACCGCACAGACCGACGGTCAACGCCCCATAGTGTTCAGTACCCTGATCGTGCCGGAGATCCACGACATCATCGAAGAATGCGATGCACTCATCCTCGACCTGTTCGAGAGCTTCATCGTGCCGCTGGAGAACGAGTTGGGTATGCCTTCTTCCCATGCCATCGGGCGTTCCCACCAGACCGGCATGTATTACAACGAACGCATGGATGCGGTGAACTACGCGCTGAACCACGATGACGGCGGCGTCACGCGCGACCTGGGGAAGGCGGACATCATCCTCGTCGGTGTATCGCGTTGCGGAAAATCGCCGACTTCGCTCTATCTGGCCTTGCAGTTCGGCATCTCTGCCGCGAACTACCCATTGGTGCCGGAAGATTTCGAGAAGCATACATTGCCCGAAGCGCTCAAGCCATTGACCGGAAAATTGTACGGTCTGACCATCCAGCCTGAACGTCTTAGCCAGATCCGTGCCGAACGCATGCCCAACAGTCGATATGCTTCATTGGAGAATTGCCGCAAGGAGCTGCAGCAAGCGGAAGATCTGATGCAGCAGGCCAGGATACCCATCCTCGACGTGACCACCATCTCGGTGGAAGAGATCGCCACCACCCTGCTACACCTGACCGGACTGAAACGGGCCTAACGTCGCTGCCGTGCCGCCTCGAACAGGCACACAGCCGTGGCAGCCGCCGCGTTCAGGGATTCCACCTTGCCCGGCATCGGGATGATGAAACGCTGCTGCGCCTTGTCCTGCAGCTCGGCTGACAAACCCGCCCCTTCGTTACCGACGGCAAAGGCGATCTTGCCGTTCAGGTTGCACTCGTATAGCGAAGTTTTCGCCTCCAGCGAAGACGCAAAAAGCATTCCATCAAAGCGCGAGGCGATATCAAGAAGATCGCTTGACTCATTGATTGCAAGCACAAAATGCCCGCCCATCGCCGCCCGCAACACGCGCGGCGACCAGGCATCGGCGCAACCTTGCGACAGATAGACCGCATCACATCCGGCGGCGGCGGCACTGCGCAAGATGGAGCCCAGATTGCCAGGGTCTTGAACATCCTCCAGTAGCAATGCGAAGTTGTTCGATCGAGCAGGATCGGGTTGCGGGATGTCGATCAGTGCCAACAGGCCGTTCGGGGTCTTCAGTTCGGAGAGCTGCTTGAACAGTGACTCTTCGAGCAAAGTACAAGGGACATCCGGGCAATCGGCGCGCAGTCGGCTGATCTCGGCATCTTCCAGCGCTTGGGGGCTGAGCAGGATGTGTGCGGGAAGTCGTCCGCTATCCAGCCAGGCGCGCAACAGATGCGGCCCGTCCAGCAGGGTCTGCCCCGCATCGCGGCGTTCACGGGACGAGCCGGTCAGTCTGAGTAATGACTTGAAGAAAGCGTTGTCGCGCGAACTGATGCGCTTGAGGTCAGACATCAGTCGCGCGAGTCGCCGCTCTGGTCGATCAGGCTGCCCATCTCTTCCAGCGCGGGCAGTTCGCTCAGCGAGCGTAGATTGAGGTCGTCCAGCAATTGCTGGGTGGTGGCATACAGCGCCGGTTTGCCCGGTGTATCGCGGGTACCGATTGCCTCAATCCAGCTACGACCTTCCAGCGTCTTCAATATCTGCGTGGACACGGCCACACCCCGGATATCCTCGATATCACCGCGAGTCACCGGCTGGCGGTAGGCGATGATGGCTAGCGTCTCCATCACGGCACGCGAATAACGCGGTGGCCGCTGCGGATCCAGGCGATCCAGGAATTCCTGCATCTCGGGACGTGCGCGGAAGCGCCAGCCGCTGGAGACGCGGGTCAGTTCGATGCCGCTGTCGGCATATTTCTCACCCAGTTCCTGCATCAGCACCTCGACCTGACGGGTCTCCAGCGCCACCCCGCTCAGCCGCTTCAACTCGGCCGGGGACAAGGGTTCCTGCGTGGTCAGCAAGGCGGCTTCGAAGATGCGTCTGAGCTGCGCCATATCCATATTCACTGCCGCCAGTTCTCCGCCGACCTCTTCGGTCAGCACCGGGAAGGATGGTGATTCCACCAACGCTTCCTCGGTCACGATCTCTTCTTCATTCTGCTGTGATGGCGCGACAGGTTCGGACATAGATGTTCCCCAATGACTCGGTTTGTGTGATCTCGATCAGTGTCTCTTTGGCCAGCTCGAGGATGGCGATGAAGGTGACGACCATGGTCGGGATGCCCTCCTCAGGTTCAAACAACTCCTCGAACGGGACAAAATCGGCATCGCGCAGGCGGCGCAGCACCTTGGTCATCTGTTCGCGTACAGAAAGCTCCTCGCGTCTGACCTTGTGGCTGGCATGCACCCTGGCGCGCGTGAGCAAAGCCAACCATGCGGTGCGCAGGTCATCCACCGTCACATTGGGCAGACGTTCCACCACGGTACGTTCGATCAATACTTGCACCAGCTCGAAGTCGCGACCGGCCTGCGGCATCTCGTTCAGTTTGTGCGCGGCCAGCTTCATCTGTTCATATTCGAGCAGGCGGCGCATCAGTTCGGCGCGCGGATCCTCATCGCTCACCTCTTCGCCCTGTTTGGGCGGACGCGGCAGCAGCATGCGTGATTTGATCTCGATCAGCACAGCCGCCATCAACAGGTATTCGGCTGCCAACTCCATGCGGTGTTGCTGCATCGCTTCGATATAGCCGATGTACTGCAGGGTGAGCTGCGCCATCGGGATATCGAGCGGGTCGAGATTGTGGCGGCGGATCAGGTAGAGCAACAGATCGAGCGGTCCCTGGAACGACTCCAGCGCCACTTCCAGCGCGTCCGGCGGGATGAAGAGATCGTGCGGCATCTCGGTCATCGGCTGCCCGTGGACGAACGCCACGGGCGTGGTCATCGGCAGATCGCTCTGGGAAAGCAGTTCGCTCACTTGTATTCCAGTCCCATTACTTCGCGCACATCACGCATGGTGTCGATCGCCAATTTGCGCGCTTTCTCGCAGCCGTCGGCGATGATGTTGCGCACCAGCGAAGGGTCGTCCAGATAGCGCTGGGCGCGTTCGCGCATCGGGCGCTGTTCGCTCAGTACGCCATCGATGACCGGCTGTTTGCACTCGATACAGCCGATGCCGGCACTGCGGCAGCCTTGCTGCACCCATTGCTTCACGCTGTCAGTCGAATACACCTCGTGCAACTGCCACACCGGACATTTGTCCGGGTTGCCCGCATCGGTGCGACGGATGCGCGCCGGGTCGGTCGGCATGGTCTTGATCTTCTTCGCCACCTCGGCCTCGTCCTCGCGCAGGCTGATGGTGTTGTTGTAGGACTTGGACATCTTCTGCCCGTCCAGCCCCGGCATCTTGGAGGCCACGGTCAGCATGGCCTGCGGCTCGGACAGGATCATCTTGCCGCCGCCTTCCAGATAACCGAACAGGCGCTCGCGGTCACCGTGCGACAGATTCTGCTGTTCGTCCAGCAATGCCTTGGCCGATTCCAGTGCCTCGTCGTCGCCCTGTTCCTGATAACGTGTGCGCAGTTCGGCATACAGCTTGCCTTTCTTGCCGCCCAGTTTCTTCACGGCAGCCTCGGCCTTCTCCTCGAAGCCTGCCTCGCGGCCATAGATGTGGTTGAAGCGGCGCGCGATCTCGCGGGTGAACTCGATATGCGGTACCTGGTCCTCGCCGACCGGCACTTGCGTGGCGCGGTAGATGAGGATGTCGGCACTTTGCAGCAAGGGGTAACCGAGGAAACCATAGGTGGACAGATCCTTGCCGGACAGTTTCTCCTGCTGGTCCTTATAGGTCGGCATGCGCTCCAGCCAGCCCAATGGTGTGATCATGGACAGCAGCAGATGCAGTTCGGCATGCTCCGGCACGCGCGACTGGATGAACATCGTGGCATGGGCAGGGTCGACCCCGGCGGCCAGCCAGTCGATCACCATGTCCCACACGCTCTGCTCGATGATCTGAGGCGTGTCGTAATGCGTGGTCAGCGCGTGCCAGTCGGCCGCGAAGAAATAACAGTCGAACTCGTGCTGCATCTGCACCCAGTTCTTCAGCACACCATGGTAGTGGCCCAGATGTAGATTACCTGTGGGACGCATCCCGGATAACACGCGATCAGCAAACATTATTTAGACTTCACATTCACAAGAAAAAGTTGATCAGATCGATCACCGCTATCACCGGCGGCGTCAATATCCAGCCCAGCACCGGCGTGATGGCCAGCCCGATGAGGATGAACAGGCCATAAGGCTCGATACGAGAAAGCTGGTACGCCTGACGGTGCGGCAACAGACTGACTGCGACCCGTCCGCCGTCAAGCGGCGGCAAGGGCAACATGTTCAGCACCATCAGGATGACGTTGATTTTAACCCCGATCTGGGCCATTTCCATCATCGGTTCGGAGAAGTAGCCGCCGGGAAAGCTCCAGGCCAGCTTGGCCACCAGCGCCCAGAAGATAGCCATGAGCAGATTGCTGGCCGGTCCGGCGATGGCGACCCACAACATGTCCTGCTTGGGCCGGCGCAAGGCCGAGAAGTTGACCGGTACCGGTTTGGCCCAGCCGAACAGGATGCCGCCCAGTACCAGCGTCAGCATCGGCAGCAGGATCGTGCCGACCGGGTCGATATGTTTGATGGGATTGAGCGTGATGCGGCCCTGCTGGTAGGCCGTCATATCACCGAAGTGGCGAGCCACATAACCGTGGGCAGCCTCGTGCAGTGTGATCGCGAACAGAACAGGGATCGCGGCGACGGTGATGAGCTGGATCAGATGTTCCATCTAGTCTTCGATCCCGAAAGGCACCACATCCCCGCGTCCGGCACGCAGCAACTGTGGCGTGGCGCCGGTCAGATCGATCACCGTGGTCGGCTCGATGCCGACTGCCCCGCCCTCGATGACCAGTTCCACGCGATGCTCAAGCTGCTCGCGTATCTCGTCTATATCGGTGAGCGGGAAAGGTTCCTCCGGCAGGATCAGGGTGGAACTCAGCAACGGTTCGCCCAGCTCTTCCAGCAAGGCCAGCGCCACCGGATGGTCCGGGATGCGCACGCCGACCGTACTGCGCTTGGGATGCTGCAGGCGGCGCGGCACTTCCTTGGTCGCTTGCAGGATGAAGGTGTAGGCACCGGGCGTATTGTTCTTCAGCAGGCGGAACTGCACGTTGTCCACCCGCGCATAGTTGGCCAGTTCGGACAGATCACGGCAGACCAGCGTCATGTGATGCTGCTCATCCAGTTCACGGATCTGACGGATGCGGGTCACGGCATCCTTGTCGCCCAGATGGCAGCCCAAGGCATAGCCGGAATCGGTCGGGTAGACGATCACCGCGCCGTCGCGCAGCATCTCGGCCGCCTGACGGATCAGGCGCGCATTGGGATTGTCGGGGTGGATATTGAAGAATTGTGCCATCAGGCTGCTTTCATTTGGGTAGGGTCTTGCCAGTGTTGCCACACCGGACGACATATCTCCGGCAGATCGGGCAGACGCCCGAGATCACGGTAACTTTCCTGCGGGCCATGGAAATCCGAACCGCACGAGGACAACAAATGGAATTCCTCGGCGTAGCGGGAAAACTCCGCGTATTGCGGCGGTGTGTGGCTACCGGTCACCACTTCCAGCGCGCCACCGCCCAGTTCGACGAAGGTTTCCAGCAACTCGTGCATGGTCTGCTTGCCCATGCTGTGGCGTCCCACCATATAACGTCCCGGATGAGCCAACACGGCGATGCCGCCGCTGCCGCGTATCCAGGAGATGGCTTCTCCCAGATCAGCCCATTGGTGCGGGACATAGCCGGGCTTGCCACTGGCCAGATAACGGTTGAACACGCTCTTCACATCCTTGCAGCGGCCGGATTCGACCAGATAACGCGCGAAATGGGTGCGACCGATCATGTTGGGGTTAGTGGTGAATTTGTAGGCGCCTTCCAGCACGCCGCCGATGCCGACCTTGGCCAGTTCATCGGCCATCTTCTGCGCGCGCTGGCCGCGTCCGCTGCGCACTTCTGCTAATCCTGCCACCAGGGGCGGATAAGTCGGATCGATGTGCAAACCCACCAGATGCAAGGTGTGTTTACGCCATGAGACGGATATCTCGACGCCATTGATGAAAGTCATACCGAGCTTTTCAGCCTCTGTCCTAGCCCTGTCCAGGCCGGAGATCTCATCGTGGTCGGTCAACGCCAGCATGGTCACCCCGCGCTCGGCCGCACGCGCCACCAACTCTTCCGGTGTCAGTGTGCCGTCGGAGCAACTGGAATGACAATGCAGGTCGATATCAAGCATCGCCGCCGCCCTTCTTCATGACCTTGCCCTCTTCGGCGCGCTTGCGACGCACTTCCTTCGGGTCAGCGATCAAGGGACGATATATCTCGATGCGATCACGCTCGCGCATCACCACATCGGCTTTGCTCAGCTTGCCGAAGATGCCGTATTTGGCTTTTTCCGGATCGATCTCGGGATGCTTGTCGAGGATGCCAGAAAGGCGCACGGCATCCCCCAGCGTGGTGCCAGCTGGCACTTTGAATTTGAGCAACGCCTGCTCTTGCGGCAAGGCATAGACCAGCTCGATATCGATATTTTCGGTGTTCATGCTGTGGTGTAGATCTTTTCTGCACGGTGGATGAAAGCATCCACGAAACTGTCGGCGATGTAATGGAACACCGGCCCCACCATCTTTTCCAGCAGCTTGCTGGAGAATTCGTAATGCAGACTGAATTCTATTTTACAGGCTTCCTCGTTCAAGGGGATGAAACGCCAACTCCCGTCCAATTTCTGGAATGGACCGTCCTTGAGTTTCATTTTGATAAGGAATGGCGGTTCACGCAGATTCTCGGTGGAAAAGTGCTGTTTGATGTGGTGGTAATCGATATGCACCGTGGCATGCATGGTCGTACCCTGCATGTCGTCCATGGTCGCACCGCCGCACCAGGGCAGGAACTGGGGATATTCCTCTACCCGATCCACCAGATTGAACATCTGCTCCGCCGTATGCGCCACCAGTACCGTCTTTTCCACCAACGCCATGCTTCAACTAGCCCGTCATCAAAGGCTGGTAGAATAGCGTAACCACAGGCAAAACACATCTTCCAATGAGTATCATCCAGAACAAAAAAGCCTTTCACGACTACTTCATCGAAGACAAACATGAAGCAGGCATCATGCTTGAAGGTTGGGAAGTCAAAGCGATCCGCGCCGGACGCGTGCAGCTCAAGGAGGCCTATGTGCTGGCCAAGGACGGCGCACTCTGGCTGTTCGGCTCGCATATCAGTCCGCTACTGAACGCCTCCACCCACATCCATCCCGACCCCGTGCGCACCCGCAAGTTGCTGCTGCACAAACACGAGATCGACAAACTCATCGGCAAGGTACAGCGCGCCGGATTCACCCTGATGCCCTTGAACATGCACTACAAGGGCGGCCGTGTGAAGCTGGATATCGGGCTGGCGAAAGGCAAGAAAGAGCATGACAAGCGCGCCACGGAGAAAGAAAAAGAATCCAAACGCGAAGCTGCTGTCGCGATGAAGAAAGAGCGACGATAGATTGATTCGCAAGGTATTTCTCATATTGTTCTTGAGCATTACCCTCCCCGCTTGGGCGGGACAGAAAGGAACTGGGATGAACGACACCACACAAACCGCCTACCTCGCCGGCGGCTGCTTCTGGGGTATGGAAGAGCTGGTGCGACAGATCCCCGGCGTGCTGGAGACTGAAGTTGGCTATACCGGCGGCGACGTACCGAATGCGAACTATGAGATCGTGAAGATGGGACGTAGCGGCCATGCCGAATCGTTGAAGATCGTGTTCGATCCGGCCAAGCTCACCTATCGTCACCTGCTGTTCGAGTTCTTCCGCATGCATAACCCGACCACGCGCAACCAGCAAGGCAATGACCGGGGCACGCAATACCGTTCGGCCATCTTCTATGTCAGCGATGCGCAACGCGACACGGCAGCAGAGGTAATCCGTACCGTGGATGCTTCGGGTGATTGGGGCGCGAAAGTGGTGACAGAAGTCGTGGCCTTCAAGGAGTTCTGGCCCGCCGAGGCGTATCACCAGAAATATCTGGTGAAAAATCCGCACGGCTACACCTGCCACGTCAACCGTGGTTATCGTCTCGGGGAATGAGCATGAAGCTGCGTTTTCTGGATGGCATCGCCCTCACCCTTTGGGTCGGCAGCTTGTGGACGGTCGGCTATCTGGCCGTGCCCATCCTGTTCCAGGCGCAACCCGATAAACAACTGGCTGGCATGCTGGCGGGCGAGATGTTCCGCGTGCAGGGTTTCGTCGGCATCGCATGCGGGGTGTATCTGCTGCTGCGGGATGGTGTGAAGTTCGGCAAGCTGGCATTGCGCCAGCCCGCCTTCCTCGCCATCGCGCTGATGCTGCTCATCACGCTTGCCCTCCAGTTCGGCATCCAGCCGTTGATGGCCGGGTTGAAGTCACAGGCACTGCCGCTTGAGGTGATGAAAAGCCCGCTGGCTGACAGCTTTTCCATGTGGCACGGCATCTCCAGCATCCTGTATCTGATCGAGAGCCTGCTGGGACTTTCCTCTATCTATCTTTTCCTGCGCAACGATCCGGGACACTGAGCCTGCTTCCGCTCACAGGCGACATGACGCTTCTCCATTGACAGTCTTGTCTCGGAACTCGCGTAACATATCGGCATTTCGATATACCTGCCCCGCATGCCCACCATCGTCCTCACCACCCTCAACGCGCGCTACATCCATGCTTCGCTGGGCTTGCGCTATCTCGCCGCCAACATGGGCGAGCTGGAGTGTGACACGGAGATCATGGAGTTCACCCTGCAGAACCGGGCAGAGGAGATCGTCGAGGCTTTGCTTGCGGCCCAGCCGCGTATCATCGGTTTCGGCGTATACATCTGGAACGTGAGCGAGATCACCCGCGTGGTCGCCTTGCTGAAATGCGTAGCCCCGCAGATCACCGTGGTGCTGGGCGGGCCGGAGGTCAGTTACGAATGCGATGAGCAGGAGGTCGTGCGCCTGGCCGATCATGTGATCACCGGCTGGGGAGACATAAGTTTTGCCAAACTTTGTCGCGAACTTCTGCAACAGCGCCCGCAGGCACAGAAGATCATTGCCGGCATCCAGCCGAAGCTGTCCGAGATCGAACTGCCCTATGCGTATTACTCGGACAGCGACATCTCGCATCGCACGCTGTATGTAGAAGCCTCGCGCGGCTGCCCGTTCAAATGCGAATTCTGTCTCTCGTCTCTGGACAAAACGGCCTGGGCCTTCGATCTGGACCGCATCCTCGACGAGTTGGACAAGCTGTATCAGCGCGGTGCGCGCCAGTTCAAATTCGTCGACCGCACCTTTAACCTCAACATCAAAGACAGTGTGCGCATTCTGGAATTCTTCCTTGCGCGGCTGGACGACAAATTGTTCGTGCACTTCGAAGTCATCCCTGATCACCTGCCGGAGCAACTGAAAGCGCTGATTGTGAGATTCCCGGCCGGCGCGCTGCAATTCGAGGTCGGCATCCAGACCTTGAACCCGGAGGTGCAGGCGCTGATCTCGCGCAAACAGGACACCGCCAAAGCCGAGGCGAACCTGCGCTGGCTGCGCCAGGAAAGCCAGGCGCATATCCACGTCGATCTCATCATTGGCCTGCCCGGCGAGGATGTGGCGAGCATCGCGGATGGCTTCGACCGCCTGATCGCACTGAAGCAGCAGGAGATCCAGGTCGGCGTGCTCAAGCGTCTGCGCGGTACGCCCATTACCCGCCACACTGAAGCGTACGCCATGCGCTACACCCCGTATCCGCCCTACGCCATCCTCGCCACCGACCGCATCGACTTTTCCACCATGCAAAGGCTGGTGCGCTTTGCGCGCTACTGGGATCTGGTAGGTAACTCGGGACGCTTTGCGAAAACGCTGCCACTCTTGCTGGCTGTAAGCCCGTTCGCCCGCTTCCTGACTTTCTCCGACTGGCTCTATGCCACCACGCGCAAGACACACCAGATTCCGTTGCCCCAGTTGTTCGATCTGCTTTTCACCGGTCTGACCACCGCGCTTGCCGTAGCGCCGGAAACAGCCCGCAGCGCCCTGGAGCATGATTTTCTTCAGTCGGGCAGCAAGGAGATGCCGCCGTTCATGAGAAACGAGAAGGATATGCCCCGCAAGACCAGGACAGGCAATCCTGCGAAGCGGCAGGCGCGGCTGCAGGCGGAATAGCTTTCCCTGCGGCAGGCCGCCGCCACAAAAGAAAAGAGCCGCATGCGCGGCTCTTTCATCAGTCCATCCGTGGTGCTTTACGCCTTCAGCGCGACCAGCACCTCATCCAGCATCTTCTTGGCATCGCCGAACAACATGCGGTTGTTCTCTTTGTAGAACAGCGGATTGTCCACGCCCGCATAGCCTGAAGCCATGCTGCGCTTCATCACGATGGAGGTCTTGGCCTTCCACACTTCCAGCACCGGCATGCCGGCGATGGGGCTGCCGGGTTCTTCCTGCGCGGCCGGGTTCACGATGTCGTTGGCACCGATCACCATGGAGACGTCGGTATCGGGGAAGTCCGCATTGACCTCATCCATCTCCATCACGATGTCGTAAGGCACTTTGGCTTCGGCCAGCAACACGTTCATATGGCCGGGCATGCGGCCTGCCACGGGGTGGATGCCGAAGCGCACGTTGACGCCTTTTTCGCGCAAGAACTGCGTGATCTCATTGACTGTATGCTGGGCCTGCGCCACAGCCATGCCGTAGCCCGGCACGATGATGACGTTCTTGGCTTCGCGCAGCAGTTCTGCCGTTTCGACTGCGCTGATGGACACCACTTCGCCCACCGGCTGTGCGTCGCCGCCGGACTTCTTGGCAGGCGCGCCGCCGCCGAAACCGCCCGCGATGACGCTGATGAAGTTGCGGTTCATCGCGCGACACATGATGTAGGAAAGGATCGCGCCGCTGGAACCGACCAGTGCGCCGGTGACGATCAGCAGGTCGTTGTTCAGCATGAAGCCGGTCGCTGCGGCCGCCCAGCCGGAGTAGCTGTTCAGCATGGACACCACCACCGGCATGTCGGCGCCGCCGATGGCCATCACCATGTGGATGCCGAACAGCAGCGCGATCACGGTCATCACCGCCAGAGCGAACATGCCCGCATCGATCGTTTCCGCGTGCAGGAACTGGTAGCCGAACGCGATGACGACCAGCAGGCCGATCAGATTCAGGAAATGGCGCCCCGGCAGCAACAGCGGTTTGCCGCCGATCTTGCCCGCCAGTTTGCCGAAGGCGATGAGGGAGCCGGCAAAGGTCACTGCGCCGATCAGAATGCCGACATAGACTTCGATCTCGTGGATCGCCTTTTCGGCATGTGACAGATTCAGTGACGCCATCGGGTCGATGTAATTGGCGTAGCCCACCAGACAGGCGGCCAGACCGACCAGGCTGTGCATC
This sequence comes from Sideroxydans sp., assembly GCA_013791855.1. Classification (GTDB taxonomy): domain Bacteria; phylum Pseudomonadota; class Gammaproteobacteria; order Burkholderiales; family Gallionellaceae; genus Sideroxyarcus. Next base: position 62,987 of record VMTA01000038.1, on the reverse strand, counting down.
AGCGCGACCAGTTCCGGCATCTGCGTCATCTGCACCTTGCGCGCGGCATACAGGCCGATGCTGCCGCCCACCACCATCGCGCCGATGATCCATGGCAGGCCTTCCATCGTGACGCGCGGACCGAACACCGTGGCCAGCACGGCGATGGTCATGCCTATCATGCCGTAGAGATTGCCGCGACGTGAGGTCTCGGGGTTGGAAAGACCGCCGAGGCTGAGGATGAATAGAATCGTCGCACCGAGATAAGCGACACTGGTCAAACTTGAAGACATCATGATCGTGATCCTTATTTGCGGAACATCGACAGCATGCGTTTGGTCACCGCAAAGCCGCCGAACATGTTCACCGCAGTGAGCGCAATACCCGCCACGGCCAGCCAGAGTATCCAGCCGTCCGGTCTATCCAGGCCGAGCACCGTCGGCGGCGCGATCTGCACCAGCGCTCCGATGGCGATGATGCTGCTGATCGCGTTGGTGACGCTCATCAGCGGGGTATGCAGGGCTGGCGTGACGTTCCACACCACCATATAACCGACGAAGCAGGCCAGCACGAACACGGTGAAGTGTCCGAGGAAAGCTGCGGGCGCATACGCACCGATGAGCAGGAACAGCAGCGCCACGACACTGAATATGGCGACTATCTTCCCTGCCGAGGCCGGTGCACCGGCACTGCCGTGGCCTTTCGCAGCGGGAGCGGTGGCCGGTTTGGCTGCGGCGGGTTTGGCCACAGCAGCCAACTTCGGCGCAGGCGCAGGCCAGGTGATCTCGCCATCCTTGATGACCGTCAGGCCGCGTATGGCGTCGTCTTCCATGTTGACGTTGATGACACCGTCCTTGTTCTTGCATAGCTCTTCAGCCAGACGGAACAGGTTGGTGCCGTACAGCGTGGACGATTGTTTGGCTAAACGACTGTTCAGGTCGGTATAGCCGACGATGGTCACACCGTGCTTCACCAACGCCTGGCCGGGTTCGGTCAGTTCGCAGTTGCCGCCGCGCTCCGCCGCCATGTCGACGATGACGCTGCCGGGCTTCATGCTCTGCACCATTTCGGCGGTGATCAATCTGGGCGCGGGCTTGCCGGGGATCAGCGCGGTGGTGATGATGATGTCCACCTCGCGCGCCTGTTTGGCGTACATGTCGCGCTGGGCTTGCTGGAAGCCCTCGCTCATCACCTTGGCATAACCGCCGCCGCCGCCGCCCTCTTCTTCGTAATCGACTTTCACGAATTCGCCGCCCAGCGATTTGACCTGATCGGCCACTTCGGCACGGGTGTCGTTGGCGCGCACGATGGCACCCAGACCGGCAGCCGTGCCGATTGCCGCCAGACCGGCGACACCGGCACCGGCGATGAACACCTTGGCCGGCGGAACCTTGCCCGCAGCCGTGATCTGTCCGTTGAAGAAGCGCCCGAAGACATTGGCGGCCTCGATGACGGCACGGTAGCCGGCGACGCCAGCCTGGGAAGTCAGCGCGTCCATCTTCTGGGCGCGGCTCAACATGCGCGGCAAGGCATCGATGGCCAGCACCGTCGCCTTCTTCGCAGCCAGTTGTTGCATCAACTCGGGGTTTTGCGCTGGCCAGATGAAACCGACCAGGGTGCCGCCTTCGCGCATCAACGCAACTTCGGCACTTGTCGGGGCAACCACTTTGAAAACGATGTCGGATTCAGCCCACAGCTTTGCTGCGCCATCAATGATCTCCGCACCGGCAGCACGATAAGCATCGTCACTACAATTTGCCGCGTCTCCGGCGCCTGATTGAACCGCGACTGTGAAACCCAGCTTGATGAGCTTCTCTACGACTTCCGGTACTGTCGCAACGCGCTTCTCGCCTGCACTTGTCTCGGCAGGAATCCCAATACGCATGTAACCCTCCTGTAAACCGCATACTGAAACGCCCGGTTGTTCCGGGCGCAATAAAATCACCCGCAATTATATACGAGCTTTGCGCCCCGCCCCATCCCATTGAAAAACGAAGAGGCACGACTCAGCGTGCCTCTTCACCTTTCTGGCGAAAGGGATTTCTCTGTTATTTGGACAGGGTGATGAAGGATAGTTTGCTTACACCGGACTTCTGCGCCAGCGCCATCAAGGTTGCCACGCGACCGTAAGGCACGGCGCTGTCTGCTTCGATCTGCAACTGGAACTGCGGATCGGTAGCGCGGGCACGCAGCATCTCGGCCAGCTCGCTATCGTTCACAGCTTGCTTGTCCATCTCGATATTGCCCTGCGCATCCACCACCAGACTGACCTGTTGCGGTTTGTCGTTCTGCTGCACGGCGTCGGTCTTGGGCAGGTTGATCTTGAGCGACTGCGGCGCCAGCAAGGGCGCGGTGATGATGAACACCACCAGCAATACCAGCATCACGTCCACCAGCGGCGTGACGTTGATCTCGCTCATCATGCTGCCTTCATCCTGTTGCGAAGAATTGCCGAAAGCCATGTCCCCTCCTTACAACTTGAAGTCTTGCTTCTGCGCCAGACGCATGAAGTCATGCGCGAAATTCTCCAGGTCGGTCACATGCACCTTGAGGCGGCGCAGGAAGAAGTTATAGGCCAGCACGGCAGGCAAGGCGGTGGCGATACCGATGGCAGTGGCGACCAGTGCTTCACCGATCGGGCCTGCCACCACGTCCAATGAAGCGGTTCCTGTCTGTCCGATGTTCTGCAGTGCATGCATGATGCCCCACACGGTACCGAACAGGCCGATGAATGGCGCGGTGGAACCGATGCTGGCCAGCTCGGCCAGACCGCGCTCGTGATAGCGCTGGATGTTCTGCAACTGCTGTCGCAGCATGCGTTCGAGCACATCCTGTGGCGCACCGGAATGTTTCAGATCCTGTTGTGCGGAATTCAGGTTCTTCAGTTCGGCGAATCCGGCCTGCGCCAGTCTGGCGATGTCGCCTTTGCTCGATGCGCTGACCTTTTCCGCCCCGCTCCACTCACGCGCCGCCCAGAACTCGCGATTGAAGCGCTGGTCGTGCTGGCGCGATTCATATTGCTTCCATAGTTTGAACAAGGCGATGGACCAGGTCACGATGGACAGCACGATCAGCAACAGTAGCGTGCCCGAAACAACGGGGGAGCTGACGGAAAAGAAATCATTCATCATGCGGCTCATTCCTCTAAAGAAAATTTGATCGGCACCAGGAACCACTGCGTGATCGGCTGGCCGAAGCGTGTGGCAGGCGAGAACTTCCAGGTCTTGACGGTCTGTAGCGCGGCCCTGTCGAGGATGTCGTAGCCGCTGCTGGTCTGCAACTTCACCTCGCCCGCCCTGCCCTCGGCCAGCACCTCCACATTCAGTACCACCTTGCCCTGATAGCCCATGCGCCGCGCCACCAGCGGATACGGCGGACGCGGATTGTTCAGATAGTCGGCGCGATAGTCCGGCTCGGCATCCAGTTGCACCGGCGACGGTGGCGTCTCCGTCGGTGGCGCGGACACCTCCACCACCGGCTCGGCCGATGACTGCGGTGCCTCGGGTTCGATCACACGCGGTTCGCGCTTCGGTGCCGGTTTAACTTCCGGCTGTGGCGCAACATCCGCCTGCTGCATCTGCATGTTGGCGAAAGAGATGGACATCTCGTTGACCGCCACCTTGGGCGGCTGCGGCTGCGCCAGCCAGAAGGCGAACAGCGACAGATGCGCAAGTACTACGATACCGACCACGGTCAGGCGTTCGTACCAAGGGGATTCCAGCATGGTGTCGCGCAACGCGTCCATATGCATCAGCGGCAGATATAGAACAAGGGCCGACATGCTACCAGTGCGCTCCGCCCGACACCAACTTACACATAGAGCAACACCCGGCGCAGACCGAGCACGATCAACACTGCCGCCGCGCCCCAGCGTATCCAGCGCGTCAGCCAGTCGCGGTTCTCGCGCAACTGTTTACCGAGCAGGCTGATCAGCGGCAATAGTATCAGCAGCGGTGTCAGCGCCGCGCCCAATCCGAACATCACGCCGTTGGCCATGCCGAGCTGGATGCTGCCTGCCGCCGCACATACGGCGAGCAAGGATGCCAGCGGTGCGCACGGCGTTAGGCTGAGCGAGAAGCCGAGCAGCAAGGGCGGCGCACTGCCCGCCCGCTTCGACACTCCGCACGGTGCACGCGTTGGCTTGCTGCGCAGCAGCCACAGCCCTGCGGCGATGGACGCCGCCCCGATGAACAGATTGCCGCTGCCGCCCTGCATCGCCTGCGACAGCCATGTGCCCGCCGCTGCGGCCAGCGCCCCCAGCATCGTATAAGCCAGGATGCGGCCGCTGACGAACAACGCTGTGTCGCGCAGCGCCTGCATCTGACTGCCGCCGCGTCCCAATATCCAGGTGCCCATGAACGGCAGACAGGTGGCGGTGCAGGCGGTCAGGCCCAGCGAGGCACCGAGCAGCCACACGGTGAACAGCGTGGTCTGCTGCGACAGTTGCCACTCATCCATTTTCTTTGGCGCGCAGGATGGGGATCACGCGTTTCTTCGGTTGGCCTTCCGGTGTTTCGAACTTCACGCGTGCCTTGTAGTAGTCACGCGAGGAACCGAACAGCTTGAAGCCGAAGAACTTGATCTGGATCACATCGTCGTCCGGACAATATTCGGCACAGCGTCCGCATAGCGTGCAATCCTCGTGGAAGGCTTTGCTGCCGAATGCCGTGCCGATCTCGTGGATGTCCATCGGGCAGGCTTTCTCGCACACGCCGCACTTCTCGCATTTCTCGTGTGATTCCTTCTTCACCAGCCTCATCGGCGACAGCTTCTGGAACAGCGCATTCCACGACAGCAGCGGGCAGATGCGGCAGAACGGCTGACGCACCGCCAGGGCGGCGATGATGATGAAGCCGAACAAGGCATTGCCCAGCGCGCCCAGGAATAGGTTGATGCCCGTGCCGGTATGCACGGCGAGCTGCTCGGTATCCGCCGTCAGCAAGGTGGTGGCGATGCGCGACGGGCATACCTGACAGAACGGGTCGCCCAGTTCGTTGGCGACGGTGCCCATGCCGGCCAGTGTCGGCAGGCCCAACACCAGTACCAGCAGCATCAGCCATTTGGCCGGCCGTACGCGACCCACGTTCTCGGGCGTGAAGCGTTTGAGCGGACGGCCGATGCGGCGACCGATCTTGTAGATCATTTCCTGCACCGTGCCCAGCGGACAGACCCAGCCGCAGAATGCCTTGTTCAAAAAAAAGAAGAACATGAAGAACACGCCCACCGACATCAGCGTGGGGATGAACACGTTGAGCGCGACATCGCCCGCCTTGGCAAGTGCGGCCCCGACGCGGTGGTGCAACTGATGCTGGGTCACGATGAGGATGCAATGGTCGCCGGTCATCTTGTCATAGGCACAGGACAGGGACGGCAGTGCCTGTGAGATGCGATCCACGGTGTAACTGCCGAGCAGCGCGCCGCCGTACACGGTGACGAACAGCATGACGATCTGTACGGAGAAGCGGAAGCGCGCCAGCGTGGGGAACAGATTATTAAGCATTCGTGTTCTCCTCTTTATTGGCGGCAGCCTTGCGATTGCGCAGCAACGGTGCCGCGCCCAGCATGCCGAGCAAGGTGAAACCGATACCCAGTGCCAAATCACGCTTGGCAAAGGCGTCCTCACCGTAATTGCTGTTGAAGGCCGTCAGATATCGCTTGCCGCCGTCTTCATGCGACACCGCCAGCACCAGATCGGCCCCGCGTCGCATACCATGGCTTTCCCCCTTGCTTTGCGCTTCTTCAGGTTTGAAATCATCCGGCACATTTATCAGCACCACGCCCAGCGCATCCGTCATGAATTCGGACCGACTACCGTTCGAGGTCTCCAGCACGACCTTCTGCCCGACCAGCGGCTGGCCCTTGAAGCGCACGCTGAACTGCCAGTCTTCCTTGGCACGATAGCGTGAGTGTTCGCGCGGATAAGGCTTCGGAACGATCTCCAGTTCATGCTTGACCTGGTCGAACATGGTGGTCGGGTTCTTGCCGCCGCGTTCGCCGAAGTAATGCACTGTGGATGCGACGCGCACGGCATCGTCCTGCTCTTCTCGTGCGGTCAGCATCTGGAAACCGCCGCTGGCGGGCTTGTCCAACGGCGCGCCGCCCATGCCTATAGTTAGACTGCGGTGGCCGTTGGCATCATCCAGATCGTTCGGCCAGGCTTCGATCGCATCCGCCGCGATGTTCTGCGGCTGCATGATGACTTTGCGCGCTGCCATGTCCTGCCCTTTCATGCGAGCCTTGAGCAAGGGCAGTTGCGTCCAGATATTTGACTGGCTGCGCATCATGGCGCCGTGGTCGTGCGCAGCCATTGCAGTCGGTTCGGCGGCGGAAGCTGTCGCGGTGCAGATTGCAAACAGACAGGCGGAATAGAGGATCCTCATAGTCATCCTTTAGAAGCTGAGCGACGCGCCGACCGTCCACACGCGACCTGGATTGACGGTGATGGACACGTCTTCCGCGTCGTACACACCGTCGCCGTTGCCGTCCGAACCGCCGCGTATGGTCGAGTAGTAATAGCGGTCGAACAGGTTGTCGATACGGGCGAAGGCCGACCATTTCATCTTGCGATCGCTCCTGAACTCGTAGTTCGCCATCAGGTTATAGGTGGTGCGTCCCCCGACCCAGACGATGTTCACCTCGTCCGCATAGATGCCGGATTGGGTATTCATCTCGCCGGTGAAGGTCCAGCCGTCCATGGGGCGATAGCGCGAGGTCAGATTCAGTTTGTGTTTGGGCGTACGCGGCACGACATTGCCGGTGTTGTTGTACAGCACCGAAGCCAGCGGCACGCTGCGTGAGCCCATGGACATCCAGTAGACATCGTTGCGGGTGAAGACGGCATTCAGATAGGTATAGGCCATATCGGCAGACCAAACTTCGCGTGCATCGGTCTTGATGCTGGCTTCCAGTCCACGGTTACGCACACCGCCGATGTTCTGGTATTGCTCCAATGCATTGGTCAGCGTCGCACCGGTGGTGGATTGATACTGGCCGCCTGTGTTGAGGATGAAGTCCTTGCGGTCGATCTGGAAGATCGCCACATCGGTATCCAGCGGGATACCCAGCAATTCAGTCTTGGCACGCAGGCCGACCTCGGTGTTGTAGGAATGCTCCGGTTTCAGATCCGGGTTCGCCGCCACAGTACCTGTTGGCGAAATGGTGCCGCCATAAAGTTGCGATAGTGTCGGCACACGGAAACCGGTGGACAGGTTGGTGTACAGCTCGCGTTCATCATTGAAGGCATAGTTGAAGCCGATGCGTTCCGACAGGACATTGAATGTCTTCTCACCCGTGGTGGTGCGCCCTTCCGCGATCTGCGTTGCGGTGAGCGGCAGGTTGCTGACGTATTTCTGTGCGATGTTATCGTAGCGCGCATTGAAAGTAGCGGTGAGCGGTGAACTCAATTGCCATTTCAGTTCGCCATACACCGCGCGCGTATCAGAGGTGGAGAGGCTATCCTCGGTCAAAGCACCGGCCAGATTCAAAGGGTTGCTAAAGCCTACCGGCGAACTGCGGCTGGTATAGGTCACCAGATTATTGGACAGCGAACGGTCTTCGAACTGTTGCAGATCCAGACCGCCCATCCATGCGACTTGCTCGCCGCCCTGACGCCATTCCGCTTTTGCCCCACTCTGTGTCTGCTTGGTGTCACGCCCGCTGGCATAGGCATCTCGCATGGTGCTCATGTCGCTGGCGGCGGAGGTGCTGTTCAGGAACGTACCTGCGCTGTTGCGCAGGAAACCGTTCGGGTTCTGCCAGCCGAAAGTGTGGTCCTTGAACAGATAAGTGTTGAGCATCAGATTGCCGCCCTCGCCTGTGTCCTTGGCGTAGGACAGGTTCACCTTGTCCAGTGTCACGTCGTATTTGCGCGCATAGTCCTTGCCGCCGTCCACGCTGGTCGGGTCGAGCAACGCGGCGGTCACTCCCTTGACCGTGCCGTGACTGTCCTTGTTGCGCTGGGCATGCTCAAAACCGAAGGTCAGGTCGCTGCTGTCGTCGACCATGTATTGCAACTTGCCATCGACATAATCGCGGCCCCAGTCGCCCTGATCGTGGAAGGTCTTGGATTGCAGCTTGGATTTTTGGATGTGTCCCACCCATTTGCCATCGGCGAACCCTGCGCGCAGGATACCTTTGTAATATTCATAGCTGCCTACTTCGGCGCTGGCGGTATAGCCTGCCATCTTGGCACCGCGCTTGGTGGTGATGATCACCGCGCCGGATAGTGCATCCTCGCCGAACAGATAAGAGGCTCCGCCCTTGATGACCTTGATGGATTCGATGTTGTCCAAGTCGATGTTCACGCGCCCGGTGCGCTCCACTACCGGCACGCCATCGATCACGATGGCTACGCCCGGCTTCTCGCCCATGTAGCGCTGCGCTTCGACACCGCGCAGCATGATCTTTACCGAGTCGCCGCTCTGTACTTCGGCCGATACGCCGGGGATGGATTCCAGCACGTCGACGATGTTCTGCCCGTGACGGGCATCGACTTTCTTGCCGCTGATGTTGTTGACGTTGGAGGGTTCGCCGCGCTTGGAATCGAAACGGTCGTCGATGGTGGTGGATGAGACAGTCACTTCCGGCAGGGCGCCGATCTCGGCCCAGCTTGCCTGCGGTGCGGAAAGTGCCAATGCCACACATACTGCGATCTGTTTGCTGCTTGTATTCACTGCTTCCTCCTTGAATATCCCTGTTTAGAACCGGGTCGGATTGTAGGAAGCGAAGCAGGCGGCGGGAATGTGACATGATGTCGCGCGGCGGATTGTCGCACCCCCTATCCGCTATAATCCGCGGATGTCTTCCATCCAGTTACTCCCCGACCTGCTCATCAACCAGATTGCCGCCGGCGAGGTGATCGAACGCCCCGCATCCGCCCTTAAAGAGCTGCTGGAGAACAGTCTGGATGCGGGAGCAACCGAGATATCGGTGCAACTGGAAAGCGGCGGCATCAAGCTGCTGCGCGTGCGCGATAACGGCTGCGGCATCGACAAAGTACAACTGCCGCTAGCGTTGATGCGCCATGCCACCAGCAAGATCGCTTCGCTGGATGATCTGCAACGTGTCGCCAGCATGGGCTTCCGCGGCGAGGCACTGGCCAGCATGGCGGCAGTGGCGCAAGTCACCTTGACCAGCCGCACGGCCGATGCGGCACATGCCTGGCAGGTCGAGGCGATTGATGGTGCGCTGACCGAGGCTGCGCCTTCCGCGCATGCGACCGGCACCAGCTTCGAGATGCGCGAGCTGTATTTCAATACCCCCGCCCGGCGCAAATTCCTGAAGAGCGAGAACACCGAGTTCGCCTGGTGCGAAGAGACTTTCAAACGCATCGCGCTGTCGCGACCGGATGTGGCGTTCTCTTTGCAGCACAACGGTAAATCGAAATGGCAACTGGCAAGTCAGGATCTGCCGCAACGCATCAACGCCATCCTCGGCAGTGAGTTCGGCCAATACGCGGTCAAGGTCGAACGCGAGATCGGCCCGCTGCACCTGTACGGCATTGCCGCCCTGCCCGCCTATTCGCGCTCCACGCGCGACGAGCAGTATTTCTTCGTCAATGGCCGTTTCGTGCGCGACAAGGTGCTGATGCACGCCGTGCGTCTGGCCTATCAGGACATCCTGCACCACCAGCGCCATCCGGCCTTTGTGCTGTTCCTCGACATGCCGCCGGAACAGGTGGACGTGAACGTGCATCCGGCCAAGAGCGAGGTGCGCTTCCGCGAGAGTCAGGGTATCCATCAGTTCGTGTTCCATGGTTTGCAGGACGCGTTGAGTGCGACGATGGCTGACAAGGGAGAGACACCCGCCGCATCGCCACGCCTGGAAACCCCGATGTTCGCACCGACCCAGCAACAACCCATGCGCTTTGGCGCAGCCGAACAACAAGCGACGTATCGCGTTTGGGAATCACAAAGTCAGACCTTGGGATCAAGGAACGATGAGCACGCAAGAGGCGACCATGAGCCTCTCAACTCTGCTCGATCCTCAATCCAAGATACGAGCTCCTCACATGACCACCCGCTCGGCTACGCATTAGGCCAACTGTCAGGCATCTACATCCTCGCGCAGAACCAGCAAGGTCTGATCGTGGTAGACATGCACGCGGCGCATGAGCGCATCGTGTACGAACGCCTGAAGACCGCCTTCGATGCGCAGCAGATGCCCACCCAGCCATTGCTGATCCCAGTCACCTTCGGCGCCGATCCGCTTGCCATCGCCACCGTGGAAGAAGAACAGGAGGCGCTGAACAAGCTGGGCTTCGACATCGCACCGATCTCCACACACACGCTGGCCGTGCGCGCCATGCCCGCTATGCTCAAGCAATCCCATGCCGAGGCTGCCGCGCGCGAAGTGCTGCACGAACTGCATGAGTTCGGCGCCTCCCGTGCGCTGACCGAACGCCGAAATGAACTGCTGGCCACCCTCGCCTGCCACTCCGCCGTACGTGCGAACCAGCAACTGAGCCTGCCCGAGATGAACGCCATCCTGCGCGAGATGGAGCAAACCGAGCGCGCCGACCAGTGCAACCACGGTCGCCCGACTTGGTTCCAAGTGACGCTGGCGGAGCTGGATGCGATGTTCATGCGGGGCCAATAATCATCATTACTTAGACTGTGCATCTGTCCGTGAAGTCGCAAGAACAGGCATAATGCGCACCTTTCCTGCCACAACTTGCAGTCTATTGCCATGAAACACATCGTCGACGACGTCCGCATCAAAGAGATCAAAGAACTCACCCCGCCCAGCCATCTGCTGCGCGAATTCCCGGTCACCGATAGTGCTGCTGAAACCACCTACAACGCCCGCGCAGCGATCCATCGCATCCTGCATGGTGCGGAAGACCGTTTGCTGGTGGTGGTTGGGCCGTGCTCGATCCACGATACCGAGTCGGCGATGGAATATGCGGCCAAGCTTAAGGAAGAGGCCAAGCGACACGAGGCCGATCTGGTGATCCTGATGCGCGTGTATTTCGAGAAGCCGCGCACGACGGTGGGCTGGAAAGGCTTGATCAACGATCCGCATCTGGACGGCAGCTTCAAGATCAACGAAGGTCTGCACATGGCGCGCAAGCTGCTGTGGGAACTGAACGAGATGGGCCTGCCCTGCGCCACCGAGTTCCTGGATGTGGTCACACCGCAATACACGGCCGACCTGATCTCTTGGGGGGCCATCGGCGCGCGCACCACCGAATCGCAGGTGCACCGCGAGCTGGCCTCCGGCATCTCCTGCCCCATCGGTTTCAAGAACGGTACCGACGGCAATCTGCGCATCGCGGTGGACGCAATCAAGGCCGCCGCCAGCCCGCACCACTTCCTGTCGGTCACCAAAGCCGGCCATACGGCCATCTTCTCCACCAATGGCAACGAAGACTGTCACGTCATCCTGCGCGGCGGCAAACAGCCCAACTATGATGCCGCTTCCATCGACGCGGCCGGCAAGGAACTGGCCAATGCCGGATTGGCGGCACGCGTGATGGTCGACTTCTCGCACGCCAACAGCCGCAAGGAATATCAACGTCAGGTCGAAGTGGCAGAGGACTGCACCGCCCAACTGGCGAATGGCGAAGAGCGCATCTGCGGCGTGATGATCGAATCCAACCTCAATGCAGGCAGGCAGGACCTGCTGCCCGGCAAGCCGCTTGCCAAAGGTGTCTCCATCACCGATGGCTGCATAGGCTGGGATGACACCGTGCGTGTGCTGGACATGCTGGCAGAAGGCGTGCGCCAGCGTCGCCTGAAACTGGCGGACCGTTGAACGCCAGCCGCTGTCGCGTGCAATGAACATCCGCCCGCCGGCCATCTTCCTGATGGGCCCAACTGCCAGCGGCAAGACCGGCGTGGCGGTGGAACTGGCCCAGCACCTGCCGATCGAACTGATCAGCGTCGATTCCGCGCTGGTGTTCCGCGACATGGACATCGGCACGGCCAAGCCGGATGCCGCCACCCTCGCCCGTGCACCGCATCACCTCATCGATATCATAGATCCGACCGAAGCCTATTCCGCCGCCGCCTTCCGCAAGGATGCGCTACGGCTGATGGCGGACATCACCGCGCGCGGCAAGGTGCCGTTGCTGGTGGGGGGCACCATGTTGTACTACAAGGCACTGCGCGAGGGATTGAGTCCCTTGCCGCAGGCGGATGCCGCTTTGCGCGCGCAACTGGACGCAGAGATCGCGCAGCACGGCATCGAAGCGCTGCACGTCAAACTGGCCGAAGTCGATGCCGAGACAGCCGCGCGTTTGCACAGCACCGACACGCAGCGCGTGCAGCGCGCGATGGAGATATATCTTGCTTCGGGCAAGCCGATGTCTGAGCTGATCAAACAGCAGGAACAGAATCCCCTACCCTACGAAATCATTTCCATCGCGCTCGTACCCTCTGATCGTTCTGTGTTGCATGACCGGATCGCTTCACGATTCGAGAAGATGCTGAGCGAAGGACTGGTAGATGAACTGCGCAGTTTGCGTGACAAATATCCACTGCATCGCGACATGACCTCGATGCGCTGCGTCGGCTACCGTCAGTCATGGGAGTACTTGGAAGGCGAGATCGATGAAGCAGGATTGATGGAAAAAGGTATCGCAGCCACGCGGCAACTGGCCAAGCGACAGCTCACCTGGTTACGCAGCATGCCTCAGAACATCGAAGTGGATTGCTTGGCGGAGGACCTGTACGAACGCGTGTTGGCCAATATCAAATCGAAAGTGCGCTTCAGCCCTGTTTGAGGGGCGCTTGACCATTGTTTTGCGCGAGCCAGTAATCCCGGTATTTCATGTCTTCGTTCAGCAGATGCGCCACCAGAAGCTGTTTGACCTGTAGCCCCGCCTCGACCCACTCGTAATCCTGCTCGCTCTTTTCTATGCGCTTCATGATATTTGTAAAGATCTCGGCAGCCGCAGCATGTTCACGCGCATGCTGTTCGGCTTCCGGGTAGCCCCATTCGATGAACAGGATCTCTTCGTGGTCGAAATGGGCGACGGCATCATCCAGCACATCCTGCATGCGTTTGCGCACCTCGCTCAGCGACATGCGTTCCGCGATGGCTTCGTTCAAGGCATTGATAAGTTCGATGAAGTGTTTGTGCTCGGCATCAATCTCAGGGATATGCACACTGAGTTCCTGACTCCATTCCAGTCGCCAGGGCATGGGGTTATTGGGGTAATTCATATCCATCCTCCCTGAACAATGCGGTGCAGGCATCCACCACTTGTGTGTCGAAATGGGTACCGCGTCCGTTCTGCAGTTCCGCCAGTGCTGCCTCTATGCCCAGTCCGGGACGGTAGGGCCGGTGCGAAGACATGGCTTCCATCACATCGGCCACGGCAAGGATGCGTGAACCGGGCAGGAAATCGTCCCCCTTGATACCCAGCGGATAACCCGAACCATCCACGCGCTCATGGTGCTGATAGACCATCTGAGCGATCGGCCAGGAAAAATCTATCTCCTTCAGGATCTCGTAACCGGCTTGCGGATGCATCTTGATGAAGTTGTATTCCATATCGTTCAGGCGCCCCGGCTTGCTCAGGATCTCGGCCGGGATCTTGATCTTGCCCAGATCATGCACGATGCCGGCAAGCCGGATCGCCAGCCCCTCTTCCCTGGACATGCCCATCTTCTTTGCAATCGCCTCGGCGAGTTCGGCGACCCTGCGCTGATGACCCGATGTATAGGGATCGCGCATCTCGACGATGCTGGCGATGGCCTCGACCGTCTTCAGCATGTTGCGCTGCAGGTGCTGCTCATGTTCTCGGTGGTCCGCCTTGATACGCAGAGTGAGGATGCCGAAGGCCAGGTCGCCCGCCATCTCCTCCAGTAGCTGGATCTCGCTCGCATCGAAGACATTCACCTTCTCGTCGAATAGCACCAATGTGCCGAAAGCTCTATCTCCATCCATCAAGGGCAGTGCGATACAGGAAGCGTAACCGTATTGCCGCGCATTCTCGTGCCAGGATCCCAGATCGGCATCGTTCAGGATGTCTTGTACTATCTTGGGCGATCCACTGAGGATGGCAAAACCTGCCGGGCAGGATTCATGCTTCTCTTCGTTCCATGTCAGGGGCGACGGGTTCGGCCATCCTTTCTCGCTGCCGTATTGCGCCATCTGCGCGATCGTCTTGTCGTCATCGTCGCGCGCATAGCCTATCCACGCCAAGCGGTAACCACCAAACTGGACCGAGACTTCGCACATCACCTGCAACAGGCTTCCTTCATCGGTCGCATGGATCAGCGCCTGGTTGCCCGCACTGATGGTGCGCAAGGCCCGGTTGGCGCGCTGCATGGCAATCTCATGCTGCTTGCGCTCGGTGATATCGATGGTATAGCCCGCCAGATAGGTTCTGTCTCCCAGCGGGATCGGGAATTTGATGGTCAGGTAACTGCGGCCGTTCAACTCCTCATCCAGATGCAGCACCTCATTGCTGCTGACTGTGCGCCAGTCATCCGCGGTCATCTTCTCCGCGAACTCCGCAGGGAAAAGTTCAGGCATGGTCTTGCCGGTCATCTTATGACCTGGGATGCCAATCATCTCTGCAAAGTTCTCGCTGGCAGCCAGCACTTTGCTTTCAGTAGGGCCTACTTCCTTGATGAAGGTGTAGATCGGGGAGTGCGCGATGAAAGCCAGCAGCAATTCCCAGTTCTCGCGCAACCGGTTCTCCATGTGCTTGCGTTCGGTCACGTCCTCCATGGTGTGCACGCTGTACAGGTACTCACCCTGCAGGTCATGCACGGGGAAGGCGCGCGAACGATAGGTGCGCCCCTCGGCGATGACCTCCTCTTCCACTCCATCCGCCTCCAGCGTGCGCAGACAGCCGGGTAAAGGACCGGGCGCTTTCGGGAAGACTTCGTAATAGGGACGTCCGATGAATCCCTTGAATGGCAGGCCGGTGCGCAGCTGATAGGCCCGATTCGCGCGCAGGATATGGAATTCCTTGTCGTGCACGAACACGGGATCATCGATGGCATCCAGTGCAGCCATCCATTCCTGGCGTATTTGCTCGATCTGTTTAAGCGCGACATCAAGGTCAACCTGCGGGACAGTATCGCCTTTATGTTGCGCACTCAACTCCGTGATCTGCTTCTGCAATGTCGCGATGGTGCGCCGTGCGGCATCGAGTTCGGAACGCAGCGCTTGGGAAATATCACTCACGATGCCCACCTATGCGAATGATCAGGAAGAAGGCGCAGCGACAATTCTACTGCGAATGAAAGCAGTAAGACGTTTGGAAACAAATGCAGCTTACCGAGATCGATACCCATAGCATCAAATCCCCTGCAATATTGCCGCCGAAACATCTTTTGCCGGAGGCGGAGGACCGGCTTGATCATTGATGTCAGTGTGGTTTACTCAGGTCGCAAGAATTGCCTTCGTCCGGACTGACCAACGCCATCGCATCGGTGGCGGGGATGCGCAACAGTTCCCCCAGAGCCTTGTAGTCGTCCGGCAAGGCGGCATCGTCCCATCCGTTGGCGGAATGGCGCGCGAGATTGACCGCCAACACCACGTTGCGCACGCGTATCTTGTTCGCGTTCTCATCGTCCATCAGGATCAGCAGCAACTGGGGCAGATTCCACTCCTTGACCAGTGTCTTCTGCAGATCGTGCAGATTGAAGCCCAGCACTTGTTCCTGTACCGCCTTGCTGCGCAGGGATTTGTCCTGTTTCTGCATGGCGTATATCTTGAGCATGTCTACCGGCGCATAGATCCACATCAGCATCTCCGACAGATCATGCAGCAGGGCAGCGATGCGCACCTCTTCGTAATGCAGGTCGTTCAATCGAACCGCCCAGTCGAACGCATATTCGGCAGCACGATGCGAGCGATGCACGACATGCAGCAAATGTACCAGCGC
This sequence comes from Sideroxydans sp., assembly GCA_013791855.1. Classification (GTDB taxonomy): domain Bacteria; phylum Pseudomonadota; class Gammaproteobacteria; order Burkholderiales; family Gallionellaceae; genus Sideroxyarcus. The sequence goes on along the minus strand of VMTA01000038.1, from coordinate 47,161 downwards.
TTCCGTCTGCCCTTTCAAAGCATCTTGTACCAGAGGGTTGGGAGGCACTTTGTTGTAGAACGCCTCGACACCCAGCATCAACAGCGCTTGCTCGATCTGCATGACTTCACTGGTTTGGCTGATGCGTTTGTGCTGCTGCAGGTAACGCAACAGTTTGACGGTCAACATCGGATCACCGGAGATGGCGTTGGCTACGTTGCGCGCGCTGAGCTTGTTCGCGTCTTCGCGCAAGGTATCAAGTTCGCGCGCTGTCTGTTTGAGGACGGGAATATCGGCCTGAGTCAGGAATGCGATTCTGGTGCTAAGTTTGTCGGTTTTCTGCTCTGGCATATGCCCTCCCCTGGGTACGCTTGCAGTGAAGTTTACGACAATTCGAGAAGATTCTTTAGCTTTGTATCGCCAGCGTGCCGCTGCGTCCTTCGATGCTACCCATCGTCACCTCGTGGCGCGGCAGATCGGAGATATCCAGTCCCTGCAGATATTGCTGCAGGGACACCAGTTCATAGCCCTGCTGCTGCCAGCCCTGCAGCAGTTGCTCGAATATCGGCATCCACTTCTGACCTTCAAGTTCGGCATGCAGCGTGTAGACATGGCCGGTGGCGGACGGTGTCCGGGTCAGTTTCAACAAGTGATCCGCGACGTTCTCGAGTGTGATGCCATCGCGGCCGATCAATTCATCCAGTGTAGGCAAAGTGGTCGGCAACTGCGGGCAGGCGATGATCTCCGCCTCCCAGGTCGGGATGAAGGGATGGGTGCCGCGCGTATCGGAACTGTAGGCTAAGCCCAGCCGCTGGGTCTGGCGCAATGCGTAGCGGTTGGTCTGCCAGCCTGCAGCGGCATGGGCTTTCGGTGGCTCGCCAAATATCTCGGTGTAACGATCCACGGCACGTTGCACCTCGCGCTCCGTCCACTCGGCATCTTTCCCGGCCACATGGTCCTGCCAACGGATGTGGTCGTAGCAATGGATCCCGACCTCGAAGCCTGCATCGCGCACCGCACGCATGATGTCGCCGCATTTCTTGCCGATGTCCGGGCCCGGCAGTACGGTGCCGTACATCAGGGTCTTAAAGCCGTAGTGTTCAAGTACAGATGTGCGTGAGACTTTCTGCATGAAGCCGGGGCGGAACACGCGCTTGATGGCGCGGCCGGTGTGGTCCGGGCCCAGTGAGAAAAAGAAACTGGCTTGTGCGTGGTGGCGTTGCAGGACTTCTACCAGACGCGGCACACCTTCACGCGTACCGCGATAAGTGTCGACGTCGATCTTGAGAGCGAGTTGTTTCATTTGGATCAGAGATATCTAAGCATGGTTAAATAAAAAGCGGAGCCACGGGTTTCCCCTTGCTCCGCTTCCCTTGCATCCTGAAACTGCGATTAATCCACCAAGCCCTTCGCTTCTGCGATCTGCGTGCGGTAGGCATCGAAGATCTTGCGCAGGGTGTCGGCCATGGTGGTGGTAGGTTTCCAGCCCAGCTCTTCGCAGGTATTGGTGATCTTGGGTACGCGGTTCTGAACGTCCTGATAGCCCTTGCCGTAGTAAGCGTCGGAGGTGGTTTCGACGATCTTCACCTTCTTGGCGGATTCGCTGTACTCGGGGTACTCGTTCGCCAGCTTCAGCATCATGTCGGCCAGGTCGCGGATGGCGTAGTTGTTGGTCGGGTTGCCGATGTTGTATATCTTGCCGGTGGCGATGCCGTTCTTGTTCTCGATGATCTTCATCAGCGCGTCGATACCGTCATCGATGTAGGTGAAGGCGCGTTTCTGATGGCCACCGTCGACCAGGCTGATATTGTTGCCACGGATGATGTGACCGAGGAACTGGGTCACCACGCGCGAGCTGCCTTCCTTCGGCGTGTTGATCGAATCCAGACCGGCGCCGATCCAGTTGAACGGACGGAACAGCGTGAAGTTCAGGCCTTCCATGCCGTAGCCCCAGATCACGCGATCCATGAGCTGCTTGGAGTTGGAATAGATCCAGCGCGGCTTGTTGATCGGGCCGCACACCAGCTCAGAATTCTCCGGGTCGAATTCCTCGTCGTGGCACATGCCGTAGACTTCGGAAGTGGACGGGAACACCAGATGTTTGTTGTACTTCACGGCGGCGCGCACGATGGGCAGGTTGGCTTCGAAGTCCAGCTCGAACACGCGCAAGGGCTGCTTCACATAGGTGGCCGGTGTAGCGATGGCGACCAGTGGCAGGATCACGTCGCACTTCTTGACGTGGTATTCGACCCATTCCTTGTTGATGGTGATGTCGCCTTCGAAGAAGTGGAAGCGCGGCTTGCCGATCAGGTCGGAGATGCGGTCGGTGCTCATGTCCATACCGTAGACTTCCCAGTCGGTTGTCTCAAGTATGCGGTTGGACAGATGGTGACCGATGAAACCGTTCACACCCAGGATCAGGACTTTCTTCATTTTTATAGCCTCAACGATTGAATTCAAATTCTTCTGTGCCGTACTTGCCGGCGAAATCTTGCGCAGTCATCTCGCTGCCGTCCAGCTCGAAACGCACCACTTGTATCGCGCCTGTGCCGCATCGCGCATAAGCTTTTCTATCGCGCACGTAGAACGCTGCTTTCCCACTGATAGCGCCCTGCACCATCAAGCTCTGCAAGATGCGCATGGGCTTGCCCAGCAGTGTCGTGGTCGCCCCGGGATACGGTGGCGCCACGGCGCGGACGAGATTATGAATGTTTTGGGCGCTCTGTGCCCAATCAATCTCACCGTCCTGCGGTTTGCGCCCGCCGAAATAGGCACCTTTGCTCAGATCCTGCTTCACGCGCGGCGCAGTCCCGGCCAGCAACGCCGGCAATACGCCGTTCAATGCCATCTCGGCCGCGACCGTCACCTTCTGGAACACCTCATGCGCTGTGTCATCCGGCAGGATGGGCACGGCCTGCTGCGCCACGATGTCGCCGTTGTCCGGCTTTTCGGTCATGTAGTGCAGCGTAGCACCGGTCTCGGTCTCGCCATGGATGATGGCCCAGTTCACCGGCACTCTGCCCCGGTATTTCGGTAACAGGGATCCGTGCATGTTCAAAGCCCCCTGCTTGGGTATCGCCAGCAGTTCCGGCTTCAGCATCTCGCGGTAGTAGAACGAGAAATAGAAGTCCGGCTGCAAGGCAGCGATCTGTGCGATCACCTCTGGGGTATTGGGATTATCCGGGGTGATGGTCGGGATGCCATGCAATTCGGCCAGCTTCTGCACGCTGTCGAACCAGATGTTCTCGTTCGGGTTGTCGCGGTGCGTCACCACCAGTGCCACATCCACGCCGTGCGCGAGCAATACGTTCAGGCAACGGAAGCCTACGTTGTGGTACGCAAAGACGACCGCACGACTCATGCTTCGCCGTCCGCGAACAGGTCGCTCGGTGCGGCCCCTGCCTTGGGTTTGCGTGCGCGCTTGGGTTTCTCGTCCGTCTTTTCCAGCACGGCCTCCACCAGATAGCGCGGCCTATGGCGCACCTGCTGGTAGATACGGCCGATGTATTCACCCAGCAGGCCGATACCGAACAGCGCGATACCGATCAGGAAGAACATCAGCGCGAACAGGGTGAACAGACCTTCCGCTTCGGGGCCGATGATCAGACGGCGTATCACCAGGAACACGAAGAATGCGCCCGAGCCCAGCGAGATCAGCATGCCCAGCATGGAGAATATCTGCAGCGGCACCAGCGAGAAGCTGGTCATCAGGTCGAAGTTGAGGCGGATCAGGCTGTACATCGAATACTTGGATTCGCCAGCGGTGCGCTCTTCGTGCCCCACCACCACCTCGGCCGGATTGCGCGCGAAACTGTAAGCCAGCGCCGGGATGAAGGTGCTGACTTCCTTGCAACTGTTGATGGCGTCGATGATGTTGCGGTCGTAGGCGCGGAACATGCAGCCCTGGTCGGTCATCTTGATGCGGGTGATCTTCTCGCGCAGACCGTTCATGGCACGAGAGGCAACATGACGCCACCAACTGTCGTTGCGCTGGCGACGGATGGAGCCGACATAGTCGTGCCCCTCATCCATCTTGGCCAGCAGCAGGTGGGTGTCTTCAGGCGGGTTCTGCAGGTCGGCATCCAGCGTCACCACGCGCTGGCCGCGACATTGCTCGAAGCCGGCCATGATGGCCATGTGCTGGCCAAAGTTGCCGTTGAACAGCACCACACGGGTCACATCGGGACGTTTTTGGAACTGCTCGCGCAGGATGGCGGCAGAACGATCGCGGCTTCCGTCGTTGACGAAGATGACTTCATACGGGATCGCCAGCTTGTCCAACGCCGGATAGAGCCGGTCGAACAAGGCTTGCAGCCCCTGCTCTTCGTTGTATACGGGAATGACGACCGAAAGTTGGATAGCGCTCATAGGGGCGGCATTCTACCGCAGTGAGGTGAATTGCACTAAATCGACAGTGTTTTCCGTACCGCCTCAACCACCCGCTCCACATCCGTCTCGCTCATCCGCGGGAACAGGGGCAATGTGACGATACGGCTTCCAACACTCTCGGCGACCGGGAACATGCCCTCCTTGAAGCCGCGTTCTCGGTACATCTGGAACAGGTGGATGGGCGGGTAATGCACGCCGCAACCGATATTGTGCTGCTCTTTCATCACCTTCATGAAGTTTGCACGGTTCGTTCCTTGCGGCAATACCAGCTGGAACATATGCCAGTTGCTATTCCCGAAATTCGCCAACGGCAATTGCGCGCCCGTCTGCTGTTCGAAGTCTGTACCGAAGGTCTCGAAGTAATGTCTTGCCAATACATGGCGGCGTGCAGTGATGGCATCCAGTTGTGCCAGCTGGCTCAGGCCGATCACGGCGGCAACGTCTGTCATGTTGAATTTGCCGCCCAGCACGTCCACGTCCATGCCGTCGAAGCCGGTACGCGTCACACCCTGCAGGCGGTACTTCTCTGCTAAACGAGCCTCTTCCTCATTGTTCAGTACCAGACAACCGCCCTCGGTGGTGGTGAGGTTTTTGTTGGCCTGGAAGCTGAACGAGACAAAATCCCCGAAGCTGCCGATACGTTTACCGCCCCACTTCGAAGCTATGGCCTGCGCGGCATCTTCCACCACGCGCAGTTTGTGCTTGGCCGCAAGCGCGTACAGCCGGTCCCTGTCCACAGGCAGACCGGACAGATCGACCGGGATGATGGCTTTCGTACGCGGCGTGATGGCGGCCTCGACCTTGTCCAGATCGATATTGCGCGTGACCGGGTCGATGTCCGCGAATACCGGCGTCGCGCCGACTTCGAGGATGACGTTGGCGGTCGCCACCCAGGAGATAGGCGTGGTGATGACCTCATCGCCGGGACCGATACCCGCGATGCGTAGCGCTATCTCCATGGTGCAGGTGCCGGAGTTGAAGGTGCGCACCGGACGTCCGCCGAAATATTCGGAGAGCGCTTTCTCGAATGCCTGCACCTTGGGGCCGGAGGTGATCCAGCCGGAACGCAGCACATCGCCGACTGCGGCGATGGTCGCTTCGTCGATGTAGGGTTTGGTAAAGGGTAGGAATTCGGACATGCTTACGCTCTCGAAATGATGATGACGCCGATGATGATCACGCCCATGCCGACCAGTTTGGTGACGTTGAAGTCCTCACCGAGCAGGTATTTGGCCGCAACGGCATTCACCACATAGGCCATAGACAGCATGGGAAAAGCGATGCTGACCGGCACACGCGACAGCGCAAGGATCCACACCACCACGCTGATGCCATAGCATAACAGCGCGGTGACGATGTGCCACTCGGTCGCCAGCTTCCATCCTACCGGCAAGATGTTGGCCATGCTGAATTCGAAATGACCGATGGCATTGGTGCCGGCTTTCATCAGGATCTGCGCGGCGGCGTTGAGCATCACGCCGATGAAGATGAGACTGAAGTTGAGCAGACTCATGGTTTGATCACCACAACGAGCTGATGGTCACGGAATATCTCCTTCATGGGCAGGTCTTTCTTCTCCAGTTCGTGCAACACGCGCAGCGGCATGATCGCATAGGCTTCCTTGTCGCTCATCCAGCGCTGCACGAACGTGGCGATATCGGGTATCCACTTGTGCGGCTCCTGCCCGATGCCGAACGCCATCTCGTCCTTGAAGTCGACCAGTATGAAGGTGCGTTTCAGGTAGAACGGCAGCGTCTGTTCGTAATTCTGTATCGAATAGAACGGCACATCCGGTTTGATCTGCGCCGCGATCGCCTCGGCGATGGGGTAGCCGGAGCGTTCGCGCGCGATGGTGTTGTAGCCAGTGATGCCGATCTGTGCCGCGAGCAGCGAAGTCAGCGCCAGTACTGCAAGCGATGCTCCTGTTTTGTTGCGCCGGATGCCGTACAGCGCGGCAGCCGTCCCCACCAGCCAGATCGAGGCGGCGACTGTCAGCCAGTCTGCGTAGGCGGAATACATCTCATACTGTACCGGATTCTCCGACTGCTGATCGACCAGCGGCCCCAATCCGAACAGCAAGACCAGCAATATCGGCAATACCGGCGCGATCATCCAGAACAAGCGACGTGAGGACATCTCCGCGATCTGTTTACCCATCAGCAAGGCCAGTGCCGGGAACATCGGCAGCAGATAGGACGGCAGCTTGGAGCTGGAGATCGAGAAGAACACATACACAAACACCACCCACACCAGCAGGAATCGCTCGGGGCTGAAGTGCCTCGCCTGCGATGCACTGTCACGCCAGGTACGCAGCACGGCATCGAACATCAGCACTGTCCATGGCAGCATGCCGAACAGCAATATCGGCACGAAGTAATGCCAGGGCTGGTAACGGGCATGCACCTTGGTCAGAAAGCGCTCGAAGTGCTCATGGATGAAGAAGAACTGAAAGAACTCGGGATTCGCCTGCATCACCAGCACGAACCAGGGCGCTGCGACCGCGAAGAAAGCCAGCAGGCCGCTGATCCAGTGCATGCGCAGCCAGATGGACACATCCCGATTGAACACCGAATACAGGAACAGCGCCGCGCCTGGCAGGATCAAGCCCATCAGTCCCTTGCTCAATACCGCCAGTGCCATGGCGGCCCAGGCCAGCATCATCCAGTTTCGCCTGATAGGGATGGCCGGTTCATGCTGTGCCAGCAACAACGAGAAGATGCCGAGCGTGATAAAGAAGGTCACCCCCATATCCAGGGTGTTCACATGCGCCATCAATATATAGAGTGTGCTGCTGCCAAGGATCAGTGCGGCATATAGTCCCGCTGTGCGCCCGAACAGGCGCATGCCGACGAAACCGGTAAGCAGGATGCCGAGGAAACCGGTCAGCGCGGTCCACAGGCGCGAGCTCCATTGATGTTCGCCGAACACCTCGTAGGCGACCGCCGTGGCCCAGTATTGCAGCGGCGGCTTCTCGAAATATTTGAAGTCGTTCAGATGCGGCGTGACCCAATCCCCGCTCGCCACCATCTCGCGCGGGATCTCGGCATAGCGCCCTTCGTCCGGCTTGATCAACTTGCGGTATTCCAGATTGCCGAACCAGATGACGACCAGTGCCAGTAGCATCAGCCACAATGTGCGTCGTGAGAAAGGAAGGTTCATCTTGGCCAAGGGTTAAAGGAATCGAGCGCGAATTTTATCCTAAACCGCTTTCGGCTCTACGGTTTCCTGTACCTGAACGCGTGCGCCACCTTGTGCGAAGGTGATGTCCAGCGCTTCACCGGCCCTGACCTGCCGACCGTCTGACACGATGCCACCCTGCGTGTTGCGCACCAGACTGTAGCCGCGCGCCAGTACCCGGTTCGGGTCGAGCAGATGGAGGTGCTGCTGTAGCGCCAGCAATCTATCCTCGTGGCGCTCAAGTTGACGCGTCATGGCAGCCTGCGTGCGCTGGGAGTATGTGGACAGCAGGTTTTGCGACGCTTTGACATCGGGTGCGAGAACACCGAGGCGTTGCATCAATGAGCGCCAGTGCCACTGTCTTTGCGCTATGCCGGTGTTTTGAGCCAAATGAAGGCGTCGACGCAATGCATCCAATCTATCAGTCTGCAGTTGGATGCGCTGTGCAGGATGCACCAGTCTGCGCTGCAGATAATCCACTTGCTGCATGCGACGCTCGATCTGCCGCATCAATGCTTGCGTGAGTTGCTGCCCCTGCTTTCCCAGAGAGTGAAGCAGTGCTTGCCGGTCAGGGACTGCGGCTTGTGCTGCTGCGGTCGGCGTCGCGGCTCGCAGGTCGGCCACGAAGTCAGCAATGGTGAAGTCGGTCTCGTGACCGACACCGCTGATGACCGGGATTTCGCTGGCCGCGATGGCGCGCGCCACTACCTCTTCGTTGAATGACCACAAGTCTTCGATACTGCCACCACCGCGACAGACGATGAGCACATCACATTCGGCGCGCTCGTTGGCGGTGTGTATCGCCTGCGCGATCTTGCGCGCCGCGCCCTCACCCTGCACTGGGGTCGGGTACAACACGACTGGCACACTCGGCATGCGGTTGGCCAAAGTACGCAATGCATCACGCAATGCCGCCGCCTGCGGCGAGGTGACGATGCCGATCTGTCGTGGGAATGCAGGGAGTTCACGCTTGCGTGCCGCATCGAACAACCCTTCTTCCGACAACTTCTCCTTCAGTCGCTCGAACGCCTCGTACAGCGCACCTTGTCCGGCCGGACGCATACGTTCAAGTGTCAGCTGGAATTCGCCTCGCGCTTCGTACAGTGTCGCCAGCGCATGCACCTCGACCAGCATGCCGTTGGCCGGGCGGAAATCCAGATACTGTTGTTTGTGACGGAACATCACGCAACGCACCTGAGCCTGTTCGTCCTTGAGCGAGAAATACCAGTGCCCAGAGGAAGCCGCGACGAAATTGGATATCTCGCCGCGCACCCACACCAGCGGCAGGCCGCCTTCGATGAGGCGCTTGGTGGCAAGATTCAGCTCGCGTACGGAAAGTACGCTGTCGCTAGGAAACATAGATTCAGCGGCCGCGTGCATCACCCCAGCGCAGCGGCGTACGGTCGTCGCCGATGTACCAGGTCGAGCCGGTTTTGTGTTCAACGCAGTATTTGGGCGAGACGATGGTCTCTTCGAACACCATGTCATGCGTGATGCGCGTGTATTCCAGCAGGATGCTGCGGATGACCTTGGCATTCGCACAGATATGGGAACCGCGCGTAATCCACGTCGGCCCGATGATCTCCGCCCCGTCTTCGATACACACGCCGGAGTCGATATAGACCGGTCCTTCTATCTTGACCTTGTCCCAGTTGATGCAGGTGTTGATACCCACCCATACGCCCGGCTTGATCTCCTTGCCCGGCATCTGCATATGCGCGACCTCGCCCCGCAGCACGCGCTGCAGCACACTCCAATAATCAGCGATATGTCCGATGTCGATCCAGTTGAAGTGTCTTTTCTGTGCATAGAACGGCATGCCCTTCTCGGCCAGCATGGGGAACAACTGACTGCCGATGTCGAACACCTGCCCCGAAGGGATCAGGTCTATCACTTCCGGTTCGAAGATGTAGATACCGGTGCTGGCGAAATTGGAACGCGCTTCTTCCGGCTTAGGTTTTTCCTGGAAAGAGAGGATGCGGCCTTCGTCATCGGTTTCGACCACACCGTAGTTACTGACCTCCGAATTTGGCACTTCGAGCGTGACCACGCTCGCCATCGCCTTCTTGGTCTTGTGCTCCCACACGGCAGCACCGATATCGAGATCGATCAGCGCATCGCCGCACAAAACTATCGTGGTGGTATCGAAGAAACCACCGAAGTCCTGGATACGACGCATACCGCCGGCCGAACCCAGCGATTTGGGCGTGATCTCGCCGTATTCGTACACGCCTTCGAAGGAATAACCGATATCGACGCCCCAGGTGCTGCCGTTACCGAAGTAATTCTCGATCTTCCAGTGTTTGTAGGCGACGTTGACCATGATCTCTTTCACGCCGTAGCGTGCAAGATGGTCGATCAGGTATTCCATCACGGGTTTGCCGAGGATGGGGATCATCGGCTTGGGCAGGTCTTGCGTCAGTGGCCTCACGCGAGTCCCCTGCCCTGCGGCTAGGATCATGCCTTTGATCTTGTCCAATCGACTTCCCTCCCTGTTTGAATGGGCACGATTCTACACCGTGACAAAACAAAAGACCCGCCACAGAGGACGGGTCTAATGATGTTTGGGGTGGCTGATGGGGCTCGAACCCACGACAACTGGAATCACAATCCAGGGCTCTACCAACTGAGCTACAGCCACCGTTGAACTTTTATGTTTGTTTGGCGTGCCCGAAGGGAATCGAACCCCTAACCCCCAGCTTAGAAGGCTGGTGCTCTATCCGGTTGAGCTACGGGCACCCTTCTTTCGGTATCCACAACAAACTTCTACTACTTGAACCTGGTCGGGGTGGAGAGATTCGAACTCCCGACATCCTGGTCCCAAACCAGGCGCGCTACCAGGCTACGCTACACCCCGAGAGCGCGGCATTATACAGAGCGAATCCGAAAAATCAATTTTGATTGCGGGTTTTTTCTGAAATCTGCGGAATAGCCAGCATCAGGTAATACACCATCGACCACAAAGTGAGGATAGCGGCCAGATAGATGAGCACCGTACCGACGGTATCGCACGGGATTCCAAACAACGATTCCTGATACAGCAGGAACATGATGGCCAGCATCTGAAAGGTGGTCTTGAGTTTACCCAGCATGGAGACTGCGACGCTCTTGCTGCTGCCGAGTTGTGCCATCCATTCGCGCAAAGCAGAGATGGTCAGTTCGCGACCGATGATGATGAAGGCGATGATGGCATCCACATAGCCCAGCTTGAGCAGGATCACCAGCGCTGCGACCACCATCAGCTTGTCGGCGACCGGATCAAGGAATGCACCGAAGGCGGAGCCCTGATTCAGCATGCGCGCCAGATAGCCGTCCAGCCAGTCGGTGATTGCCGCCAGCCAGAAGATGAAAGTGCCCAGCACATGTTTGTGATGCAGCGACAGCATCTCGTCCGGAACATAGAACACGGCGATGAACACCGGGATCAGGATGATGCGGAACCAGGTCAGAATGTTCGGTATGTTGAGTGGCATGTCAGTGCAAATGGTTATATATCTTCTCGGCAAGTGCGGGGCTCACGCCTTCCACTCGCGCCAGCTCTTCGACACTGGCTTGCTGTACGCCTTTCAATCCGCCGAAGTGGGTCAGCAGGTTGCGGCGGCGTTTCTCACCCACCCCTTCGATCTCTTCCAGCGACGACGTGGTGCGCGCCTTGCCGCGTTTGGCACGGTGTCCGGTGATGGCGAAACGGTGCGCTTCATCACGGACTTGCTGGATCAGATGCAGGGCTGGATGGGCTGGCGGCAATTGTAGCGGCTTTTCCACCCCCGGTCGCAGCAATTGCTCCAGCCCGGCCTTGCGTTCCACGCCTTTTGCCACACCGACAAGTGCAATGTCGGACAGGCCGAATTCGGTCATCACTTCTATCGCCATCGCCAGTTGACCCGCACCGCCGTCGATCAAGATCAGGTCTGGCCGTTTCCCTTCGCCCGACTGCAGTTTCTGATAGCGCTTCTGCAAAGCCTGCTTCATCGCGGCGTAATCGTCACCGGGCGTGATGCCGGTGATGTTGTAGCGACGATATTCCTGCGGGCGGATCGCCAGTTCGTCATACACCACGCAGGAAGCGACTGTCGCCTCGCCCATGGTATGGCTTATATCGAAGCACTCGATGCGTTTCAGGTCCGGCAGCGACAGTTCATTGCGCAATGCCTCCAGTCGTAGCGTCTGCCCTGCTTGCAAACCGGCTTGCTGTTTCAATCCCAGCAATGCATTGGCCTGCGCCATCTCCAGCCACTGACGCCGCTCTCCCGTCACCGAGTGGCGTATCTGCACCTTGTGACCTGCCTGTTCGCTCAACAAGGCTTCCAGTGCTTCATCCTGCACCTCCAGGCTGGTGATGATGAGCGGCGGCACACTGCGTTCCAGATAATGCTGGGCGAGGAAGGCTTCTAGCACCTCGCCGGCGTCTTGGCCCTGCACATTTGCCGGGTAGAAAGGCTTGTCGCCCAGATGTCGGCCGCCGCGCACCACCGCCAGATTCAGGCATAACGCGCCTTCTGCTTCCACCACGGCCACGATATCGGCATCCGTATCGCGTCCGCTTTCCACGAACTGTTTCTGCTGCACGGTGTGCAAGGCTTGCAATTGGTCGCGCAAGGCTGCGGCGTGTTCGTATTCCAGCGCCTCGGCAGCTTGCTCCATCGCCGTGCGCAAACGCTTCTCGACCTCGTCGAACTTGCCGTTCAGCAACAAAGCGGCATTACGCACATCCGTGGCGTAATCCTCGGCGCTGATCAGTCCGACACAGGGTGCGCTACAGCGATGGATCTGGTGCAAAAGACAGGGGCGTGTGCGGTTGTTGAATACACCTTCTTCACATGTGCGCAGCTTGAATACCTTCTGCAGCAGGTTGATGCTCTCCTTCGCCGCCTGCGCATTGGGATAGGGGCCGAAGTATTGATGGCGCTTGTCGGTCACGCCGCGATAGTAGGTCAGTCGCGGTGACGGGCTGCCGGTGAATACGATGTATGGGTAGGACTTATCATCGCGAAACAATATGTTGTAGCGCGGTTTTAATGACTTGATCAGGTTGTTCTCAAGCAGCAATGCCTCTGCCTCCGAACGCGTGACCGTGGTTTCTATGCGCGCGATGTGCGACACCATCAACTGGATGCGCGGCGACAGGTTGCTCTTCTGGAAATACGAGCTGACACGCTTCTTGAGCTGGTTGGCCTTGCCGACGTACAGCACTTGCCCCTGACTACCCAGCATGCGGTACACGCCCGGCTGCAGTGGCAGACTGGCGAGAAAGGACTTCGAATCGAATACTTCGTCTGTCATCTTTTAGGTCAGCGCCTGAAGACCTCTGGAAAACTCGGTTGCGCCCCCGTTCGCGGGATGCCTGACTGCACCGGCGACCTTCACACCCATTTCGCTCAGTAGTCCTTCTGCTTTCTTGCCTACCGCGACGATCTTGGCCTGCGGGAATGCTTCGATCAGCATACGTATCGCCGGTTCGCCCAGCGCGATCTCTTCCGGCCTGGGTGTTCTGTTCGACCATAGATCATCATCGCGGTGCGGATGTAGCTGCAGCGCGTTCCACAGGATGGTGCGCTCGGCGATACCCAGACGATACAAGGTTTTCCAAACGATGGTGGCGGATGGCTCGGAGAAAGGCAGGCGCCGGGTCGACAAACGGTTGGGTAGTGGCGCGATGCGGGGAATGGCCCCCTCGCCCAACAAGCGTTCGCTGGTGAAAGCGATGCCACTGTATCGACAGCCTTGATAGCCGGGTGCCTCGCCCGCAAGGATGAACTCCGGTTCGCAATCCAGATGCAGAGCCAAGCGTTTCAGTTTGGCAGCCGGGCCGTTCCCTTCAGCATCGTGCGGACAATGGTCCGCCCACGGATTGAACAAACCCGGTTTGCCGGAGGGCAAAGTGGCAACTAAACTGCGAGCCAATGAAAGTCTGGATGTCGGCATGTTCTTCCTTCGTCGGATCATACAGCAGCAATGAAAAGCCCCGCTCGCGGCGGGGCTCGTTCAGACAACCGGATGGCTTATTCAGCAGCCGGTGCGGCCGTCGCAGATTGCTCCTGCAATGCCTTCATGCTCAAACGCATGCGGCCCTTGTCGTCCACTTCCAGAACCTTGACCTTCACGATCTGGCCTTCCTTCAGGTGATCGGCCACGGCTGCGATACGCTCGTGCGAGATCTGCGAGATATGCAGCAGACCGTCCTTGCCCGGCAGGATGTTGATCAGTGCACCGAAGTCCAGCAGCTTGACCACGGGACCTTCATACACCTTGCCGACTTCGACTTCAGCCACGATGTCTTCGATGCGCTTCTTGGCCAGTTCACCGGCATCGCCGCTCACGCAGGCGATGGTGATGTTGCCTTCGTCGTCGATATCGATGGTAGTGCCTGTCTCTTCGGTAAGCGTACGGATCACCGCACCGCCCTTGCCGATCACGTCACGGATCTTGTCCGGATTGATCTTCATCTTGATCATGCGCGGCGCGAAGTCGGAGACTTCCGGACGCACAGACGGCATCGCCTGCTTCATGATGCCGAGGATGTGTTTGCGACCTTCCTGAGCCTGGCTCAGAGCGACCTGCATGATCTCCTTGGTGATGCCGTTGATCTTGATGTCCATCTGCAACGCAGTGATACCGTTTTCGGTACCTGCCACTTTGAAGTCCATGTCACCCAGGTGATCTTCATCACCCAGAATGTCGGTCAGCACCGCGAAACGACCGCCGTCCTTGATTAGGCCCATGGCGATACCCGCCACGTGATCCTTGACCGGCACGCCCGCATCCATCAGCGACAGGCAGCCGCCGCACACAGAAGCCATGGAACTGGAACCGTTGGATTCGGTGATCTCGGATACCACGCGGATCGCGTAACCGCATTCCTCTTCGCTCGGCAGCACGGCAACCAGTGCGCGCTTGGCCAGACGGCCGTGGCCGATCTCGCGGCGCTTCGGTGAACCGACACGGCCGGTCTCGCCGGTGGAGTAAGGCGGGAAGTTGTAGTGCAGCATGAAGCGGTCGGTGTATTCGCCTTCCAGTGCATCGATCTTCTGCGAATCGCGCATCGAACCGAGTGTCGCGACCACCAAAGCCTGTGTCTCGCCACGGGTGAACAGCACCGAACCGTGCGCACGCGGCAAAACGCCGGTACGGATGGTGATCGGGCGCACGGTGCGGGTGTCGCGACCGTCGATGCGCGGCTCACCGCTCAGGATCTGACCGCGCACGATCTTGGCTTCCAGTGCGCTGAACAGATCGTTGATCTCGTTTCCGGAAACGTTCTCGAATTCGGTTGCCAGCGCGGCAGCCACTTTGGCGTGGATCGCCTCCACTTGGTGGGTGCGCGCCTGTTTCTCGCGAACGGAATATGCAGCCTTGAGGTCGTTCTCGGCCAGTTCGTTGATACGGGCGATCAATGCCTCGTTCTTTGGGGCGGGCGTCCAGTCCCAATCATCCTGGCCGACTTCTGCAGCCATCTCGTTGATCGCATTGATCACGACTTGCATCTGCTCGTGACCATAGACCACTGCGCCCAGCATCACTTCCTCGGAAAGTTGCTGCGCTTCGGATTCCACCATCAGCACCGCTTTGGAAGTACCGGCTACGACGAGCTCAAGTTGTGACTCTAGCAGTTCGTCCTTGGTTGGATTCAGCAGATACTGACCGTTGGCATAACCGACGCGTGCAGCACCGATAGGGCCGTCGAACGGAATGCCGGAGATGGCCAGTGCGGCGGAAGCGCCGATCATGGCCGGGATATCGGCATTGATCTGCGGATCGGAGGACATCACGGTCGCCACGATCTGTACTTCGTTGTAGAAACTGTCCGGGAACAGCGGACGCAGCGGACGGTCGATCAGACGGCTAGTCAGGATCTCTTTCTCGCGCATCGGGCCTTCGCGCTTCAGAAAACCACCGGGGATCTTGCCTGCCGCATAGGTCTTTTCCATGTAGTCCACGGTCAGCGGGAAGAAGTCCTGACCCTGCTTGACCTCCTTCTTGCCCACCACGGATACCAGCACCATGGTGTCATCCAGACTCACCATGACTGCTCCGCCGGCTTGACGTGCGATTTCGCCGGTCTCCAGTGTCAGTTGATGATTACCGTAGCTAAGTGTTTTTTTATAGTGGCTCAAAGTAGACCTCTCATGAAGTTGTACGGATGCGGGCGGATCGACACGCCAAAACGAAGCGGGCCGCATTTGCGACCCGCTTTATTGCAGAATTACTTGCGCAGTTCGAGGCGCTGGATCAGTGCCTTGTAACCTTCTTCGTTCTTGCTCTTCAGGTAGTCGAGCAACTTGCGACGACGGCTCACCAGACGCAGCAGGCCGCGACGGGAGTGGTGATCCTTGTTGTGCTCCTTGAAGTGGTCGGTCAGGTAGTTGATACGTGCCGTCATCAGGGCTACTTGTACTTCAGGGGAGCCGGTATCGCCTTTGGCGCGCTGATAGTCAGTCACGATCTGCGATTTTTGAGCGGCGGTAATAGACATTGACTTCTTCTCCAGTTAAAAAGGTGCGGTAATAAAAAAAGTGCGGCATTCTACACTTGAAAGGCCTAGGCACTCAAGCTGATTTCGGTACTGCTGCCATACGGGCGATGCCGGATAGAAGGCGGCTCGGGGACAGTCGCCCGGTGACCAACTCCCCCAATCCGATGAAGTCCCCCTCGGCATACAAGCGGCGCTTGCCGTCCGGATGATCATCCCGCATCGCCAGGCGCTGCCCTTGCGCCAAGCGACCGGCCTGCACTGCATCCAGCATCAAGGCCGGAAATCCCTGGGTCAGGCTGTCTACAGGCAACAACAAGGCATCACGTGCCGGCCCGTCCAAGGCCTCGAGTTCCGGCAAGGTATGTGCCGCATCCAGCCCGAACTCGCCGATGCCGGTACGTCGCAAGGCGATCAGATGACCGCCACAGCCCAGCGCTGCGCCGATATCTTCACCCAAGGTGCGGATATAGGTGCCCTTGCTACACAACACGTCGATATCCAGCTCGGTGGCCGCCCAACGTTCCAGATTCAGCTCGCGAATGAATACCTGACGCGTCTCGCGCTCGATCACCTCGCCTTTGCGGATATATTCGTACAGTGGCTTTCCCTGATGCTTCAGCGCGCTGTGCATGGGAGGAAGTTGCGATATCTCACCGGTGAAACGAAGCAGCACTTGCCTGATCTGCGCTTCATCCACCGTAACCGGAAGTTCTTCGATGATCTCGCCTTCGGCATCCCCCGTCGTCGTGCGCTGACCGAGTCGGATCGTGGCGCGATAACGTTTGTCTGCATCCAGCAAGGCATGGGTGAATTTGGTCGCTTCGCCGAAACAGATCGGCAACAGGCCCGTGGCCAGCGGATCCAGCGTGCCGGTATGGCCGGCCTTCTCCGCGCCGAACAACCCGCGCACCTTCTGCATCGCAGTGTTGGAGCTGAGTTCCAGCGGTTTGTCGAACAACAGCACGCCGTCGAGTTGGCGTTTGATGCGGCGGACTTGCTCAGTCTTTCTTGTCACTGGCTACCGCTTGTTCGATCAGTTGGGAAAGGTGTGCGCCGCGTTCGATGGAAGCATCGTAGACAAAATGCAGCTGGGGTGTGATGCGCAACTTCATGGACTTGGCGAGTTGGCTACGCAGGAAACCGGCAGCGCGCTCCAAACCCGTTTGCAGTTGCTCGGTCCCGCCTTCCAGCGAGGTATAGAACACCTTGGCGTGCGCATGATCGTTGGTGACGCTGACACCGGTCAGCGTCACTTTGCTCACGCGCGGATCCTTCACTTCCAGACGGATGAACTCCGCCAGTTCGCGCAGGATCTGCTCGGAGATACGGTCGGTGCGAGAAAAATCCTTCGCCATTTATAGGGCTCGCGCCACTTCGACGATCTCGAATGCCTCAAGGAAATCGCCCACTTCCAGGTCGTTGAAGCCCTTCAGCGACAGACCGCACTCGAAGTTGGACCGCACTTCCTTCGCATCGTCCTTGAAGCGCTTGAGCGAATCCAGCTCGCCGGTATGGATCACTACGTTGTTGCGTAGCACGCGCACGCTGGAAGTGCGCTTGATCATACCTTCTGTGACATAGCAGCCGGCCACCGTACCCACCTTGGATATGTGGTAGACCTGACGGATCTCGACCATACCGATGATGCTTTCCTTGCGCTCCGGTGCCAGCATGCCCGACAGCGCCGCTTTGATCTCATCCACCATCGCATAGATGATGTTGTAGTAGCGGATGTCCACACCAGCCGACTCTGCCAGCTTGCGTGCCGATGCATCGGCACGCGAGTTGAAGCCGATGACGACAGCCTTGGAAGCCAGCGCCAGGTTGATGTCGGATTCGGTGATGCCACCCACGCCGCTGTGAATGATGCTGACCTTCACCTCGTCGGTGGAGAGCTTCTGCAGGGAACCCGAGATCGCCTCGATGGAACCTTGCACGTCCGCCTTGACGATCAAAGCCAGGGTACGCACTTCGCCCTCGCCCATCTGTTCGAACATGTTCTCCAGCTTGGCGGCCTGCTGCTTGGCCAGCTTCACATCGCGATACTTGCCTTGACGGAACAGCGCGATCTCGCGCGCCTTCTTCTCGTCAGCCAGCACCAGAAAGTCCGCACCGGCGATCGGCACTTCGGACAAGCCCTGGATCTCGACCGGAATCGACGGACCAGCTTCGCTCACAGACTTGCCGTTCTCGTCCAACATGGCACGCACACGGCCTGAGACTGAACCGACTAGCACGGCATCACCGCGCCTCAGCGTGCCGGATTGCACCAGCATAGTCGCCACAGCGCCCTTACCCTTGTCCAGACGCGCCTCGACCACCACGCCCTTGGCGCTGGTGTTCTTGGCTGCTTTCAATTCAAGGACTTCAGCCTGCAACAGGATGCCTTCCAGCAATTGATCGATGCCCTGACCTGTCTTGGCCGAGACTTCGACGAACATGCAGTCGCCACCCCAATCTTCCGGCACCACACCTTCGGCCACCAGTTCCTGACGCACACGCTCTGCATTCGCATCCGGCTTGTCGATCTTGGTCACAGCGACCACGATAGGCACGCCTGCCGCCTTGGCATGGTGGATAGCTTCCTTGGTCTGCGGCATCACGCCATCGTCGGCCGAACAGACCAGAATCACGATATCGGTCGCCTGCGCACCGCGGGCACGCATCGCCGTAAAGGCTTCGTGACCCGGGGTGTCGAGGAAGGTGATCATGCCGCGTGGTGTATCGACGTGATAGGCGCCGATGTGCTGTGTGATACCGCCCGCTTCGCCACTGGCAACGCGGGTACGGCGGATGTAATCGAGCAGCGAAGTCTTACCGTGGTCGACGTGTCCCATGACCGTCACTACCGGCGCACGCGACTCAAGTATCGCATCTTCGTGCGCGACGTCTTCCATCAGGAAGGCATCGGGATCATCCGGCTTGGCCGGAACAGCCTTGTGGCCCATCTCTTCGACCACGATCATCGCGGTCTCCTGATCGAGCACCTGATTGATGGTCACCATGGAACCCATCTTCATCAGCGCCTTGATGATCTCGGCCGCCTTGATGGACATCTTCTGCGCCAGTTCCGCGACAGAGATGGTTTCCGGGATGGTGACTTCCTGCACGATCGGTTCGGTCGGCAGCGAGAATGCATGCGCGGCTTCAGCCTTGCTGTGTTTGTCATGACGGCCTGCGCGCAACGACCCCGGACGGGCGGTCACGCCGCTGCGGGTATCCGTCGTGCGTGATGCCGGGCGCTTTTTGTGACCGGCTTCATCCCATGGACTGTCTTTGGGGGGCGCCTTCTCGGCTTTTCTGGATGGCCTGACCACCTTGTCACCCGGACGCAGGGTGGGCTTGTGCAAAGTACCTTCGGGTGCGGCGGCCGGAGCGGCTGCAGCAGGCACGACCGGTGTCTCGGCAACAACGGGTTTTTCTTCAGCCACCGGCTCGGGCTTCGCCTCTGCGACGACGGATTTGCGCTTGCTGCGCGCCTGCTTGGCTTCCACATCGGCCGCCTGACGCGCTGCCAGTTCGGCCAATTGACGGGCTTCTTCCTCACGTGCCAATTTCTCGGCTTCGTCCAGCACTTGCTTGGGTTTGGCCGCCACTTCAGCTGGCGCTTCTTCGGGCGCAACAGTCGGCTTCACTTCCGCCTGTTCTGCCAGCGGTGCGATGGTGCGCTTCTTGCGCACTTCGACCTGAATGGTGCGCGACTTGCCGGAGCTGTCCGCTTTCTTGATCGCAGTCGTCTCGCGGCGTGTCACCGTGATCTTGCTCTTGCTACCGCCGCCGTGCGCGCTGCGCAGGTGCTCAAGCAACTTCGCTTTATCTTGCTCGGATATCGGATCGGAGTCCTTTTGCTTGGCTACGCCGGCCGACTGCAACTGTTCCAGTAGCAGTTCGACCGGGAGACCCAGTTCCCCGGCGAATTGAGCGACATTGATTTTTCCCATTACTTTCCTTCAGCCCAGAGGCTCTACTTATTCGAACCATGGCGCACGCGCCGTCATGATCAACTGGTTGGCGCGCTCACCGTCCATACCGGTCATTTCGACCAGCTCGTCGGTATCGAGGTCGGCCAACGCATCCTGCGTGCCCACCCCTTTGCCGGCCAGCGTACGTGCCGTGTCGGCATCCATACCTTCGATCTTCAGCAGGTCTTCGATGTTGTGCTCGACCTGTTCTTCGTTGGCGATCGCGGCGGTCAACAATGTATTGCGTGCGCGGCTGCGCAGCTCCTCAACGGTTGCCTCGTCGAATGCCTCGATCTCCAGCATCTCTTCCAGCGGCACATAAGCCACTTCTTCCAGCGTGTTGAAACCTTCCTGCACCAGGATGTCGGCGACTTCCTCGTCCACGTCCAGCTTGGACACGAACAGATCGCGGATCACGGCGAATTCCTGCTCGTTCTTCTCGGCGGACTGCTCGACCGTCATCAGGTTGATCTCCCAGCCTGCCAGCTCGGTCGCCAAGCGCACGTTCTGACCGCCGCGACCGATGGCTTGCGCCAGATTCTCTTCTTCCACCACCACATCCATGCTGTGCTTGTCTTCATCCACCATGATGCTGGTGACTTCCGCCGGTGCCAGCGCATTGATGACGAAAGTGGCAGGATCGTCCGACCACAGGATGATGTCCACGCGTTCGCCCGCCAGTTCGGTGGTCACAGCCTGCACGCGCGAACCGCGCATGCCGACGCAAGTACCGATGGGATCCAGACGCTGGTCGTTGGTGCGTACCGCGATCTTGGCGCGGGAACCGGGGTCACGAGAAGCGCTGACGATCTCGAGGATGCCTTCTTCGATCTCGGGCACTTCCAGTTCGAACAGCTTCTTCAGGAACTCGGTGGTGATACGCGACAGGATGATCTGCGGTCCGCGCACGGTACGGTCGACACGCAACAGATAGGCACGCACACGGTCGCCGACACGCAGATTCTCTTTCGGGATCATCTGGTCGCGCGGCAGCAAAGCCTCGATCTTGCCGAATTCGACGATGGCGTTACCGCGCTCGATACGCTTGATCGTGCCGGACACCAGATGCTCGTTGCGCTCCATGAAGTCGGCCAGGATCTGCTCGCGCTCCGCGTCGCGGATCTTCTGGAAGATGACCTGCTTGGCAGCCTGCGCGCCGATACGACCGAAGTCGATGCTCTCCAGCGGCTCTTCGATGAACTCGTCCATCTCGATCTCGGGATCGCGCTTCTGCGCTTCTTCAAGCTTGATGTGCAGTTCGGGCGTCTCGAAGGTCTCGTCGTCCATCACTTGCCAGCGACGGAAAGACTCGTACTCGCCGGTCTGGCGGTCGATGCTCACACGCACATCGGCTTCTTCTTCCACGAAACGCTTCTTGGTCGCGGAGGCCAAAGCGGACTCCAGCGCACCGAACACGATCTCCTTGTCCACGTTCTTTTCACGTGCCAAGGCATCCACCAACAATAGAACTTCACGACTCATCGTTATTCTCCGACTGCATCAAATCAAAATACGGGCACCAAACGTGCCTTGTCCACATTAGACAGCTCGATCTCGACCGAACTGCCAGCCATATCCAGCTGCAGCACACCATCCTTGCATTCGCCGATGATGCCCACCAACTGCTTGCTACCGTTCACAGGCAGGCGCAATTTGAATTTTGCCTTCTGCCCTTTGAAGCGAACGAAATCCGCTTCTTTCTTGACTACTCTGTCCAGCCCCGGTGAAGAGATCTCAAGGCGCTCATATTCCACACCTTCCACCGTGAACAGGCGCACCAGCTGGTTGCTCACCCGCTCGCAGTCTTCGACCGAGATACCTTCCGGCTTGTCCATGAACACGCGCATCATGCCGCGCCCGGACAATTCCAGATCGACCAACTCGTAGCCCATACCGGCCAGCGTCGTTTCAACCAGATTCGCAACGTCCATATTCGATCCCACAAATAAAAAACGGGCCTGAAGCCCATCTGAAAACGGCGCGGATTGTACCAAAAGGTTTGCTTATGGGAAACAGGTATTTATGGAATATCCAACAATACAACCCGCCGCTCACCCCGCGTGCCGCGCAAAGCACCGGCCACCATGGGCTGAACGGGGTAGCGGTGTGCCGGATCAGGCCGATCCGAACAGCTTGCGTATGCCTTGCTCATCCGGGTTCAGTACCACGCCCTTCTCAGTGATCAACCCGGTAACCAGCTCCGCCGGCGTCACATCAAAGGCCGGATTGCGTATCTTCACCCCCTCCGCAGCCCAGTGATAGTCGCGAAAACCCTTCACCTCCTCCACCGAACGCTCCTCGATGGGGATGTCCTTACCCGAGGCGATGTTCAGGTCGATGGTCGACAACGGACATGCCACATAGAACGGGATGTTGTGCCGCTTCGCCAGCACCGCCACCATATAAGTACCGATCTTGTTCGCCACATCGCCGTTGGCTGCCACCCTATCCGTGCCCACTACCACCGCGTCGATCTCACCGTGCGCCATCAGATGACCGGCCATGTTGTCGGTGATCAGCGTCACCGGGATGTTCTCCTGCACCATCTCCCACGCCGTTAGGCGTGCGCCTTGCAGGAACGGCCGCGTCTCGTCGGCGATGACCGATATCTTCTTGCCTGCTTCAACGGCAGAACGGAACACCCCCAGCGCAGTACCCCACCCCGCCGTCGCCAGCGCGCCCGCATTGCAATGCGTCAACACCCGCGCCCCATCCTTGAGCAAGGCCGCGCCGTGCGCGCCCATCGCCTTGTTGATGCGGATATCCTCGGCCAGCACCTCATGCGCCTCGGCCAGCAAACGATCGGCAATCTGTTTGGGGTCTTGTTCCGCCACACTCTCCCAAACCGTGCGCATACGCTGCAACGCCCAGAACAGATTCACCGCCGTCGGACGACTTCCTGCCAGCACGGAGAAGCCTGTCTCCATGCCAGCATTGAATTCAGACACAGAATTGTCCCGCAAACGCAAAGCCTCCAGCGCCACTCCATAAGCCGCCGCCACACCGATAGCCGGTGCACCGCGCACCACCATGTTCCGAATCCCCTCCGCCACCGAAGAGGCTGTGTAGTAACTCAGGTATTCAAACGCAGCAGGCAGGATGCGCTGGTCTATCATCTCCAGCCGGTTGTTGAACCAGCGCAGGGTTTCAATCTTCATCAATCCCCCTCGAACTCACACAATGCAAACACCTTCTGCCCGCGCTTTTCCAAACGCTTGCGGCCGCCGATATCCGGCAGATCGATCATGAAAGAACATTCAATGATCTTGCCGCCCATCTTTTCGATAAGGATACAGGCGGCTTCAGCCGTGCCGCCCGTAGCGATCAGATCATCCACCAGCAACACCTTCTCGCCTTTGGCGATGGCGTCGGTGTGGATCTCGATGCGGTCGGTGCCGTATTCGAGTTCGTAGTCGTGGCCGATGGTCTCGGCGGGGAGTTTGCCTTTCTTGCGTATGGGCACGAAGCCTACGCCTAGCGCGTAGGCCAGTGGAGCGCCGAGGATGAAGCCGCGCGATTCGATACCGGCGATCTTGTCGATCTTCACGTCTTTATATCTGCGCACCAGTTCGTCGATGGTGGCGCGCAGGCCGACGGGGTCTTTGAGCACCGTGGTGATGTCGCGGAACATGATGCCTTGCTTGGGGTAATGGGGGACGGTGCGGACGCGGGATTTGATGGGCATTTCGTTTCCTTATTGTTGTCCATTCACCCTTCGATACGGCTGCGCCTACTCAGGACGAACGGGATTCTTTCTTAACTGCGTTTCTTGTACTCCACGAACTTGGCTTTTACCTCGTGCATCTGCTGCGCGGTGAGGATGTTCGGCGCGCCCACCGACAACGTGCGCCAATAGATCTCGCACAGGTATTCGACTTCGTGCGCAACAGACAACGCATCGTTCAGGTCCTTTCCCAAGGCGATCAAGCCGTGGTTGCCGAGCAGACAGGCTTTGCGATCGTGCAGAGCTTCCAGTGCAAGGTCGGAAAGGTTCTGTTCGCCAAAAATGGTGTAAGGCGTGCAGCGAATACTGTCGCCGCCTGCGATGGCGATGTGGTAGTGCACGGCAGGCACATCCTTGCCCAGGCAGGCCATGGTGGTGGCGTAGGTGGAATGCATGTGCAGCACTGCGCCGATCTCTGCTCTCGCATTAAGGATGTCGCAGTGGAAGCGCCATTCGCTGGAGGGTTTGCGACCTTGCAGCACCTTGCCTGTTTTATCCAGCAGCACCAGATCGGATTCAGACATCTCGGCCACCGGCAAGGCGGACGGCGTGATGAGGATGTCCTCACCGCAGCGCACCGAGGCGTTGCCCGCCGTGCCACGGTTCAGGCCGAGCTCTACCATGCGGCGGGAGGTTTGCAGCAAGGCGCTGCGCAGTTGCTGTTCATTCATTTCAGCACGCGCCCGGCGATGGCCTGCAGCTTCTTCTTCATCGCTTCATCGCGCGCTTCCGGCGCGGTGATGAGCGCGTGCTGCAAGGCGCTACGGCAGCCGCATTCGCATGCCTGCGTGTCCGATGCGATATGCGGCACGGCGTGTTTCACCAGTGTGCGCGCCTTGTCGGCGTTGGCCAGCAGCACCTGGATGATCTGGTCTACGGTCACATCATCATGATTGGGATGCCAGCAGTCGTAGTCGGTGACCATGGCGACCGTCGCATAGCAAAGCTCGGCTTCGCGCGCGAGCTTGGCTTCCGGCATGTTGGTCATGCCGATCACGTCGCAACCCCACTGGCGGTACAACTCGGATTCAGCCAGCGTGGAGAACTGCGGGCCTTCCATCACCAGATAGGTGCCACCGCGCATGACGGAGATGCCTGCCTCTATTGCGGCATTCTCGATGTGTTCACCCAGCCGCCCGCACACCGGATGCGCCATGGAGACGTGTGCCACCAGACCGTTGCCGAAGAAGGATTTTTCGCGGGCGAAGGTGCGGTCGATGAATTGATCGACGATGACGAAGGTGCCGGGGGACAGATGTTCGCGCAGCGAGCCGACCGCACTGACCGAGATGACGTCGGTACAACCGACGCGTTTCAGGGCATCGATATTGGCGCGGAAGTTGATGCCGGAGGGCGGGATCTTGTGGCCGCGTCCGTGGCGGGGCAGAAAAACCAGCTTGACGCCGCCCAGTTCGCCGAACAGCAGCTCGTCAGAGGGCTCACCGAAAGGCGACTCGACCTTTTCCCAGCGCTTGTTCTCCAGCCCTTCGATGTCGTAAACGCCGCTGCCGCCGATGATGCCTATGCTTGCCTGACCCATGATTCCCCCCAAGTCGGTGATGGGCATGGATTGAAACAGGAAAGCGCCACGCACTCAAGTGTGACGTTTCTCACAGACAGTCCATGAGGTGCTGCCTATGATGCGCCGCATTCCACACAGGGCCTGAAGATGAAAACCAACAAGTTCGCAATATTCGCCGTTGTCCTCTGGGTCGTCAGTGCGCTCGTGTTCGGATGGTTCTTCGTAAAAGGCAACACCGCCGCAATAGAAGGCCAGCGCGATGCCATCGTGTTGCAGCCTGCGGAACGCGAACTGGTGCTGCTGGAGATGCGTGGCCTGCTTATCTCCACGCAAGGAATCCTGGCCGGGCTGGATAAGAAAGATATGGCACAGGTCGCCCAATCGGCGCGCGCTTCGGGTATGGCTTCAGCGGCAGATGTGAACCCCGCGCTGATGTCCAAGCTGCCCATGTCGTTCAAGGAACTGGGCATGGGCGTACACCACGCCATGGATGAGATCGCCCAGGATGCGGAGGCCGGAAAGCCATCCGCCGACATCCTGAACAAGTTGAGCAACACCCTTACCAGCTGTGTGGCCTGCCATGCAGCATGGCAATTGAAGTCGGAGTAGTATTCAACAACCGTAACCCTTAATTAAAGGAGTCGAAGATGAAATGCAATTCAGGTGGTATTGATCGCGGACTGCGTATAGTGGCCGGACTGGCTTTGATCGGTCTGACTTTGACCGAGATGATAGGCGTATGGGGCTGGATCGGCGTGGTGCCTCTGTTGACTGGCATCGTCGGTTTCTGCCCGGCCTATGCGATCTTCGGCATGAGCACCTGCTCGACTGAAAAGAAGTAATCGATTTTTCCCCAGACTTGCCCGGTTTCGGCCGGGCATTTTTTATACGGAAGGAATACCCATGAAGAAATCCCTGCTTTGGACCACCCTGCTCGTCCTGTCCGCGCCCGCGATGGCAGACAAACTGGATAAATACCGTGAAGAGAGCCGTGCCGTGATCGGCCCGTTCATGCAAGAACTGGTTGCCGCCAACAAAAAGGCTGTGACGGAAGGTGGCCCGGAGTCTGCCATCACGGTGTGCAAGGACATCGCTCCTGCGATGGCCGGCGAGATCTCGCGCAAACAGGGTATCAAACTGACGCGCGTCTCGGACAAAGTGCGCAACCCCATGCTCGGAACACCCGATGCATGGGAACAGAAGGCACTGAAGAAGATGGAGAAGCAACTGGCCAAAGGCGCGAAACCCGAAACACTGGAAGTGGTCGAGATCGTGAAAGAGCCGAATGGCAAATACCTGCGTTACATGAAAGGTATCGTGCTGCAACCCGGCTGTGTCGCCTGTCACGGCGGCAGCGGCGACATCTCTCCCGCAGTACAGGCGCGTCTCGCCGAAGATTATCCGCATGACCAGGCCACCGGCTACAAGCCCGGCCAGTTGCGCGGTGGTGTGAGCATCAAACGCCCGTTGTAAATCGTGGTAGATTCGGCGTGCCATGACTGAAAAGACAGAACACGCCGAATTGCAGATCGCCGGGATGCGTTGCGCATCCTGCTCTGCCCGTCTGGAAAAATCCCTGAATGAACTCCCCGATGTCACCGCAGTGGTGAACATCGCCACCGAAAAAGCCAGCCTCACCTACGATCCTGCCAAAACTGATCTGGAAGCCATTCTGGAAACGGTACGCCACACCGGCTTCGATGCGCATCCCGCGCGCGATTTCGCCGCCGAGAAAGCGGATCGCATGGCGATGTTGCAGCATGAGCGCAGGGTGTTCTTAGTATCGCTGTTACTGACCTTGCCACTGGTCGGCGAGATGGTGCTGATGTTCGCCGGTGTGCATCTGATGATGCCGCTGTGGGCGCAATGGCTGCTCGCCACACCGGTGCAGTTCTGGGCCGGCGCGCGCTTTTACACAGGCGCCTGGGCGGCATTGCGCAGCGGCGGCAGCAACATGGATGTATTGGTCGCGCTGGGCACCAGCGCAGCCTATTTCATGAGCGTTGCGGTATGGCTGCTCGGACTGGATCAGCCGGTGTATTTCGAAGCCAGTGCCACGCTGATCACACTGGTGCTGATGGGCAAACTGCTGGAAGCGGGTGCCAAAGGCAAGGCTTCCGCCGCGCTGGAAGCCCTGATCAACCTGCAACCCAAGATTGCGCACACCGAGCGCAACGGTCAATTACTGGATGTCTCCGCCGGTTCCTTGCGCCCCGAGGACATCTATATCGTGCGCCCCGGCGAGAGCGTGCCGGTGGACGGCATCGTGCTGGAAGGCGAATCAAGTATCGACGAAGCCATGCTCACCGGTGAAAGCCTGCCGCAATTGAAACAGGCAGGCACCAAGGTCTATGCCGCCACGCTCAACCAGCAAGGTGTACTGCGCTGCCGCGCGTTGGCGGTCGGCTCGCAGACCCAGCTCGCTGCCATCATCCGCTTGGTGGAACAGGCACAAGGTTCCAAAGCTGCGATCCAGCGCCTGGCTGACAAGATCTCGGCAGTATTCGTCCCCACTGTGCTGGGCATCGCCGCGCTGACCTTTACCGGCTGGTGGGTGTACAACGGCGATTTCAGTCTGGCATTGATCAATGCCGTGTCAGTGCTGGTGATCGCCTGCCCCTGTGCACTGGGTTTGGCGACGCCGACGGCAGTGGTGGTCGCCACCGGTCGCGCGGCGCATGCTGGCATCCTCGCTAAAGATGCCGCCGCTCTGGAGCGCGCGCACCAACTAGATATTCTGGTATTGGACAAGACCGGCACACTGACCGAAGGCAAACCGGCGGTGACCGATGTCGCCCCCGCTGCCGGCATCCCAAAAGAAACACTGCTACACACTGTCACCGCACTGGCCCAGCACTCCACTCATCCGCTCGCGCGCGCCCTGCTCCTGCATGCAGGCGAGCAAGCCATCATCGAAGTCGGCGACTTGCACGAACATACCGGCCAGGGGCTGACGGCCACTGTCGATGGCGCGACCTGCCTGCTGGGCTCGCCCGCCTTTGCGAAGGCTCAGAATATCGTGCTGGATGAACCCACCCTGACTGCCATGCAAACCGATGGCCGCTCGGTGATCGTGCTGGCACGCGACAACACCGTGCTCGGCTACATCGCACTGGCCGACCGTCTGCGTGCAAGCAGCCGTGAGGCGGTCGTCAAACTGCGCGGCATGGGTATACGCGTGGTGATGCTGAGCGGCGACAACGACGCCACCGCGCGCGCCATCGCGCAGCAGGCCGGTGTCGATGAATATCTGGCAGAAGTGTTGCCGCAGGACAAAGCGCGTCACGTGACTTCGTTCAAGACCGGCGGCAAAGTGGTCGGCATGGTGGGCGACGGTATCAACGATGCGCCGGCACTGGCGGCGGCCGATGTGAGCTTTGCCATGAAGAGCGGCAGCGACATCGCGCTGGAAGCCGCCGATATCACCCTCATGCGCAACGACCTGATGTCGGTGGCCGATGCCATCTCGCTGTCGCGCGCCACCCTGCGCAAGATCCGGCAGAACCTGTTCTTCGCCTTCGCCTACAACGTGCTGGGCATCCCGCTGGCGATGCTGGGCATGCTCAATCCGGTGGTGGCGGGCGCGGCAATGGCGATGAGCTCGGTGTCGGTGGTCAGCAATGCGCTGCTGCTGAAACGCTGGAAGCCGGATAGCGAAAAAAACAATTGAACTGTGGACGGACTGCGAGCTCAAAGCGCTTACCACCCACTTCGATCCGATCAAGGAGCATCCTCATGAATATTCCCTCAACCATTCTGCTGGTCGCCGGCACCTTGTTGCTTGGCGCGTGCGCCAGCAGCAAATCGGGCGATGTCTATACGCGCGACCAAGTACGCCAAGCCCAGACCTTCCGCGTGGGCACCATCGAACAACTTAACGCGGTGCGCATCGAAGGCACTGCCACACAGATCGGCACGGCAACCGGCACCGTGGTCGGCGGCATCGCCGGGAGTACGGCAGGTGACGGCAAAGGGAGTGATGTGATGCGCGTGCTGGGCGCTGTGGTTGGCGGCGTGGTCGGTGCCGCGGCTGAAGAGGGTTACACCCGCGAAGACGGCATCGAGTTCTCCATCCTGCTCGAAGACGGCAGCCATATCTCCGTGGTCCAGGAAAGATCGGTCAACGACGAGACTTTCAATGTCGGCGACAAAGTGCGTGTGATTGAAAGCGGCGGCGTGGTGCGCATCTCGCACTGATCTTGCATAGCCACAAAAGAGAACGGCGGCCTGAGCCGCCGTTCTCTTTCCTCCCCAAGCAACTTGTTATTCTGCCGCAGCCACCTGCAATGCAGGCATGCTCAACTCCGTCGCGAGCTGGAAGCTGGCCAGATCCATCCGGGGTTCCGCCACCACAGGCGCTGCCGCCCTAGTCGCGATCTGGCCTGATGCATAGACGACCGTGTTCGGTGTATTCATCCACAATCCGGCACTCAGCAGCAATGTCGCCACCAATGCGCCCTGCGACAGACGGGCGATCCAGTTGGTGCGGCGTACCCGTGCCAACAGATGCTCTGTCTCAAGTGCGGAGGTCAGTTGCTGCATCTCGTCGCGCAAGCCTGCATTCTTGCGGGCATCGTGTTCGGCATAGGCTTCCGCTATCGTCTTCAACTCTGCCTGCAGACGTGCATTCTCCTCCGCCACGACGCGTGCCAGATGTTCGGCTTCGGCACGTTGCGCACTTGATTCGGCAAGCTGCCGCTCATGTTCGATACGCGCCACCGCTTCGATATCGGCCAAACGCTCGGCCTCCTCGCGTGCAACGCGCATGCTTTCGACTAGGGCATGGCTCTCTTCATTTTTTAGTTCGATCACCTGCAAAGCTGCTTCTTCCTGCGCGATCAGCTCCACCAGACGTTCGGCTTCCTGTGATGCCTTGATGCGCTGACGAGCGACCACAACGGCTCTGGCATCCGCCTCCAACGCGGCCTGTTCTGCTTGGGCGGCTTGATTGAGCGCCTCGATCTTCATCTTGTTCATGTTCATGGCACGCAAAGCCACAGCCTCTTGGTTGCGCGCAGCTTCCAACAGCAATCTATCCTGCTCCAATTGGGCAGCCGCGACTTCTTCTGCGCGTACCTCTTGTGCAAGACGTTCGTTGTCCACTTCGATGGCGCGCATCTCTGCATCCATACGTGCCGTGATGGCATCGATGGCTTGCTGTTCGGCGATCACACGACGCAACGCGACCTGCTCCGCTTGTTCTTCCAGTTCGGCTCGCTGCTTGGCCTGACGCTCTGCTTCTGCCTCTACTTCCGAATGCTGACGCGCGGCGGCTTCAGCCTGCTGCTCTGCGTCGATGCGCTGTTGGATGGCGACCAGCTCAGCCATTTCTGCGGCCAAGCGCTGCTCTTCAGCCTCGCATTCGGCTATTGATAGTTGAACACGAGTCTCTGCCGCTGCCAGTTGCTGATTGATAGCATCCAGACGCTGCTGGAACATCAGCACTTCCTGCTTGTCGTTGGCGGCCTGTTCTTGCTCGGCCAGATACAGCTGCTGTTCGGATGCCGCTTTTTGTATAGCCAGTTCCTGGGCACGCTCGGCCATCTCGCGATGTTTGTGCGCATTGGCGATGGCCTGCTGTTCCGCTGCCAACTGCAGTTCCAGCGCGCGCGAGGTATACATCTCCGCTTCGGCACGTTGCTGTGCTTCCTGGACCAGTTGATGCGCTGTCTGCGCGCGCGATTCGGCGGCGCGTTTGGCTTGTTGTTCGGCCACCAGCAGGTCGCGTGCATCGGCTTCCGCCTTGCGCAGCAACAGATTGGCGGCTTCGCGCTCGGCTGCGGCCTGACGCTCGGTCTCGGCGCGTTCGGTCAACGAACGCAGCGCTTCCTGCTCGGCTGCCAGTTTCTGTTCGGCAGCGGCACGGGCAAGTTGTTCTTTCTCCAGTGCCTGACGTGCAATCTCAGCGGCACGGCATTCCGCGGCATTGCGAGCAACAGCCTCTTCCTGCGCTTGTTGCTCGATACGACTGCGCAGCTCGATGCTCTCTGTGAGGGCGCGTTCCTCATCGGCACGCGCAGCAGCGGCACGCTCGGCTTCCAGCTCAGCCGCGATACGCGCCTGGATTTCGGCCAAAGCCAGCGATTCGCTGCGTTCGCGCGCGATCAGAGATTCCTGAGCAGAGCGCTCGGCTGCCAGTTTGGCATTCACCAGCGCAACCACTTCACGCTCCTGCTTGAGCTTATCTGCCGCAACCTTGCTCAATTCTGCTTCGCTGGCCTCGCGTTCCTGCGCCTTCAGTGCAGCTTCATGTTCAGCCTCGGCACGGCGTCGCTGCTCATCATGCATGCGCTGCTCGGCAAGCAGGCGCTTTTCCAATTCCTTTTGCGCTTCCAGTTCGGCTTGCTGGCGGATACGCACGGATTCTGCCAAACGCGCTTCGGCGGCCACTTTCTCCTGAGAAGCGAGGGTCAGTGCACGTTCCTGCTCAAGTCTGAGTCGGACTTCTTCCACCAACTGTGACTCGGCACGGTTGCGCATCTCGATCTGCTCGGCGATCTCGCTCTCGCGCTGGGCTTTGCCCTGCGCGATGGCACGAGCGTGAGCTTCGGCACGGGAACGCGCCTGGGCGGCGAGTTGCGCATCGATCTCGGCCTCTATGCGACCGCGCGATTCGAAAATAGCTTCAGATTCAGCCGCTTCATCTTCGCGGGAAGAAACCAGACGGATCTTGTTGAGTGCTGACATGTTTAACCTCGCTTAATACTTGTTTGCCGTTTTGGCACGAGGCTAAATTAACAGTCGGGGATATTTTGTATCTGCGGAATAAAGCGGGGAAAGTGGCTTAATTCAGTTTTCAGCAGTCTGAAAACCGCCGGAATCACGGGCAGTGATCGTAGAACGGGAAACGCCGGCGGTCGCTCGGGTCAGATCCCCACGCTGCGCGCGGGGCCCCTCTTCCACCTGCTCGAGGCCGTTGCCCGCTCATTCCAATTCGGCTGAAATTCACCGTCTGTCGATTCGCGGGCGCATCCTCCTCGGGGTCACACCCCGCAAGCGGGGCCCCGCTCCACCCTCGGAGGCTCTACTCCCACTCAATCGTGGCGGGCGGCTTGCCGGAAATGTCGTACACCACGCGGTTGATGCCGCGCACTTCGTTGATGATGCGATTGGAGACCTTGCCCAACAACTCGTACGGCAGATGTGCCCAGTGTGCGGTCATGAAATCGCTGGTCACCACGGCACGTAGCGATACCACCCATTCATAGGTACGGCCGTCTCCCATCACACCGACCGATTTGACCGGCAGGAATACGGTGAATGCCTGCGAGGTCTTGTCGTACCAGCTCTTGCCCTCCTCGTCGCGCGTGGCACGCAGTTCTTCGATGAAGATGGCATCGGCGCGGCGCAGCAACTCGGCAAATTCCGGCTTCACTTCGCCCAGGATGCGCACACCCAAGCCCGGCCCCGGGAAGGGATGGCGATAGACCATATCTGCAGGCAGGCCTAAGGCGACACCAAGTTCACGCACTTCGTCCTTGAACAGTTCGCGCAAGGGCTCCAGCAGCTTCAGATGCATGGACTCGGGCAAACCGCCGACGTTGTGGTGGCTCTTGATGGTGTGTGCCTTCTTGGTCTTGGAGCTGGCAGATTCGATCACGTCGGGATAGATGGTGCCTTGGGCCAGCCATTTGGCACTCTTGAGCTTGGCCGACTCGCGCTGGAACACTTCGACGAACTCGCGCCCGATGACTTTGCGCTTCTGCTCGGGATCGGTGACGCCTTGCAGATGCTTCATGAATTCAGCGCTGGCATCCACATGCACGATCTTCATGTGCATGTTCTTGCCGAATGTCTCCATCACTTGCGTTCCTTCGTTCAGGCGCAACAGACCGTTATCTACGAACACGCAAGTCAGCTGATCACCGATGGCGCGATGGATCAACGCGGCGGCAACGGAAGAATCGACACCGCCCGACAAACCCAGGATGACTTCTTCTTCACCGACCTGCTCCTTGATCTTGGCCACGGCTTCGGCGATGTAGTCCGGCATGTTCCAGTCCTGACCGCAACCGCAGATGTCATGCACGAAACGACCGATGATGGCCTTACCCTGATGGGTATGCGTCACTTCCGGATGGAACTGCACGGCATAGTATCCGCGCGACTCGTCTGCCATCGCCGCGAACGGCGTGGCTTCATTGGATGCGATCACGCTGAATCCGGGCGGCAAGGCGGTGACCTTGTCGCCGTGGCTCATCCACACATCGAGCAGGCCATGCCCTTGGGCATTGCTCTTGTCCTGGATGCCGTCGAACAGCTTTGAATGTCCGTGCGCACGGATCTCGGCATAACCGAACTCGCGCACCGTCCCGCTCTCGACCTTGCCACCCAGCTGTGCCGACATGGTCTGCATGCCATAACAGATTCCAAATACCGGCACACCCAGATCGAACACGACCTGCGGCGCCTTGGGCGTTTCGTCCTCATAGACCGAGTTCGGCCCGCCCGAAAGGATGATGCCTGCCGGATCGAAGGCGCGGATATCGGCCTCGGACATATCCCAGGGATGCAGTTCACAATAGACATGCGTCTCGCGCACGCGACGTGCGATCAACTGGGTGTACTGCGAACCGAAATCGAGGATGAGGATCTTTTTATGCATGTTTTGGAACCTGAAAAGGGTGAAGGGAGAAGGGGACGCGCCTGCGGCGCTTAAGGGAGAAGAGGCATCGGTTTTACCCTTCCCTCTTCCCACTTCTCCCTTCCCGCAAATTAGTCGATATGGTAGTTCGGTGCTTCCTTGGTGATCTGCACGTCATGCACGTGAGATTCGCGGATGCCGGCGGACGTGATCTCCACGAATTCAGCATTGGCATGCACCGTGGGAATATCCTTGCAACCGAGGTAGCCCATGCTGGCACGCAATCCGCCCAGCAGTTGGTGGATCACTGCCAGCACGCTGCCTTTGTAAGGCACGCGACCTTCGACACCTTCCGGCACCAGCTTGTCGTTATTGCCTTCCGTATCCTGGAAGTAGCGATCCTTGGAACCTTGTTGCATCGCCCCCAGACTGCCCATACCGCGATATGACTTGTAGGAACGGCCCTGGAACAACTCGATCTCGCCCGGTGCTTCTTCAGTGCCTGCGAACAGACCGCCTAGCATCACGCAGTTCGCGCCTGCCGCGATCGCTTTGGAAATATCACCAGAGAAACGCACACCACCGTCGGCGATCAGCGGCACCCCAGTGCCTGCCAGTGCTTCCGCGACGTTGTGGATCGCAGTGATCTGCGGCACGCCCACCCCCGCCACCATACGTGTGGTGCAGATGGAGCCCGGACCGATACCGACCTTGACGCCGTCCGCGCCATGATCCACCAGCGCTTTGGCTGCGGCAGCAGTGGCGATGTTGCCGCCGATGACATCGACCTGCGGGAAATTCTTTTTGACCCACTGCACGCGGCTCAACACGCCTTGCGAATGGCCGTGGGCAGTATCCACCACGAGGACATCCACACCCGCTTCGACCAGCAATCTGACACGCTCTTCCGTGCCCTCGCCCACACCGACCGCGGCACCGGCACGCAGACGACCCTGGCTGTCCTTGCATGCATTCGGGTGTTCGGTGGACTTCAGGATGTCCTTCACCGTCATCAGTCCGCACAGTTCGAATGCGTCGTTCACCACAAGCACGCGCTCGATGCGATGCTTGTGCATCAGGTTGCGGGCTTCGTCGTGGCTGGCGCTCTCGTTGACGGTGATCAGACGCTCGCGCGGCGTCATGATGTTGCTGATCGGCTGATCGAGATTGTTTTCGAAGCGCAGGTCGCGGTTGGTCACGATACCCACCACGCTCTTGCCCTGCAGGACCGGCAAGCCGGATATCTTGTGCTGACGCGTCAGATTGAGCACGTCACGCACTGTCATGTCCGGGCTGATGCTGATCGGGTCCTTGACCACACCGCTCTCGAAACGCTTGACCTTGGACACGTGAGCAGCCTGCTCCTTGGCGGTCATGTTCTTGTGGATGATGCCGATGCCGCCCTCCTGTGCCAGCGCTATGGCAAGACGCGCTTCGGTGACGGTATCCATCGCTGCCGACAGCAGCGGGATGTTCAACTGGATGTTACGGGTAAGATGGGCGCGTAGACTGACATCGCGCGGCAAGACGTCGGATTGCGCGGGAAGCAGCAGAACATCGTCGAAAGTGAGAGCTTTTTGAGTGATACGCATGGAACCTTCCTCCGCAAAGCGCGCATTATATCAAAACTTGCCGCCGCAACCGGGCTAGCTTGCTGTCCCGCGCTTACGTTTCCCGCTTGTTCCCCATCACATAGATGATGTGCTCGAAGAACAGCTCGCACCAATCCAGATCGCTACCCTTCAGGGTCTGCAATAACTTGTTGACCTCGGCCAGCGGCCAGTTCTGATTGAGCGTGACCAGTTTTTCGATCGGATAGTGCGGCAACAATGCCTGCATCTTGACCGCATGCTTGCCGATGCCTTCCAGCATCAAGGCCAGATCGTTATCTGCTTCCACCCCGCCGGCCATATCGCCGTACTGCTTGGGATGCTCGCGCGTGTATTCGATGAACTGGTTCAGTACGTAATAGAACTCGCCCTCGTTGTTCTGGGTCACTTCATCCCCCAGCATGAAGGGAAAGACAGAAAGCTCCAGCCAGTAATAGTTCAGCTTGGGATTGCGCCATTTGCTGACACCGACAAAGCCCTGGCGCTCCTGCGCCCGACGCACACAGTCTTCAAGAATGAGACGGTCGGAGGCGCGCTCTATCAGATCCGGATCCTTCAGCACGATGGGTTTGACCAGAAAGAAGTCGGGGAAATCATCGAACAGCTTGCCGGAAGTCTGATGCGAGCGATAATAGGTGCGGAACAGACGCAACACCAGATCCTGGTTGCTCTCGACCCGCATGAACTCCTGTCTCTGATTGGATGGTGCCTTGCTATGCGGCATCTGCCCTCCGGCTAAAACTGCATTCTGGCTATCAAGCTGGATAGCCTTATTCAAACTGGGGAGCAATGATAAATTGACGCACCCAAAATTAATAGGTAGTTTTACATCAATTTTCTTCGGGGGGTCCCATGAGATCTGCTACCGCACTAGTCTTGCTCGCTTGCCTATCCATGTCAGCCCAAGCCGGGCTCAACAAATGGGTGGATGAGAACGGAAAGGTCCACTACTCGGACTCCCCGCCGTCAGATGCCAAGGTCGAGTCGGTACGCAATATCACCGGCAAAGGCCAGGAGGCCGCCCCGGCCGACTACTCTTCCAAGAGTTACTCCCAACGCGAAGTCGAACTGAATAAAGCCCGCCAGGAGAAAAAAGAAGCATCCGAAAAATCGGCGCGTGAAACCGCTCAGCAGCAGGAGAGAAAGCAGAACTGCGCAGCCGCACGCGAGAATCTGCGCGCACTGGAAAGCGGGACACGTTTGGTGACCTACGACGAGAACGGCGAGAAACGCTATCTTGACGACGGCGAACGCGCCCAGCGGTTAAGCAGCGCCCGCGAAGCAGTCAAAGCCAACTGCGACTAGGCAGCCACCGGCGCGGCGCTTGCGTCGCGCATGCGCATCGCCTCTTCGATATCCACCGACACCACCTTGGAGACACCGCGCTCCTGCATGGTCACGCCGACCAGTTGCTGCGCCATCTCCATGGTGATCTTGTTATGGCTGATATAGACGAACTGGGTATTGACCGACATCTTCTGGATCAATTTGCACAGACGTTCGGTATTGGTGTCGTCCAGCGGCGCATCCACCTCGTCCAGCACGCAGAACGGCGCCGGATTGAGTTGGAACAGCGAGAACACCAATGCGATGGCAGTCAGTGCCTTCTCTCCGCCGGACAACAGATGGATGGAAGCGTTCTTCTTGCCGGGCGGATGCGCCATCACCTGTAGTCCGCTATCCAGGATCTCTTCTCCGGTCAGCACCAGACGCGCCTCGCCACCGCCGAACAGCACCGGGAACAACTCGGTCAGATGACGATTCACTTCCTCATAGGTCGCCATCAACAGGTCGCGTGATTCCTTGTCGATGCGACGGATCGCGTCCTCCAGCGTACCGATCGCCTCGTTCAGATCCTTGGCCTGCGCATCCAGATAGGTCTTGCGCTCCTGCGAGGATTGCAATTCTTCCAGCGCAGCCAGATTGACCGCGCCCAAGGCGCTGATCTCGACACCGAGTTTGGCAAGTTCAGTCTGTAACCCGCCGATCTTGGCGCCCTCCAGCAGGGGGAGCAATGGCTCTTCTTCGATGTTTTGCAGTTGCTCCGACCACTGCTCGAACTGCAAGCGTGCTTCCTGTTCTTTCAGGGTGAGTTCACTGACCTTTTCGCGCAGCGGATTCAACTTCTGCTCGCAGGACAGGCGTGATTGCTCCAACTGGTTCAGATTCAGCGTGGCATGCTCCAGCGTGTTGCGCGCCTCAGCCAGTGCCTGTTCCTGCACCTGACGTTGCTCCAGCACACCCTGTAACTGAACCTGCGCATCCCCGTCGGTCAGGTTCGCCAACTCCTGCTGGCTGGCCAGCAGCGCCGACTCCTGCTCCTGCAGGGTCGCAGTATTTTGTTCGATATTCGAGCCCAGATCGACCAGCTTCTCGGCACAAGTCTTGGCAAAGAAATTAGCTTCCTGCAATTCACGCTGCGCATGCTGGGCGCGCTCACGCACCTCGCGCAGTGCCGACTCCTGTGCACCGGCCTGCTCTCTGGCCTGCTCGCACTCGATCTGCTTCAGTTCAAGACGTTCGCGCTGCTCGGCCATGGTCTGCGCGATCTCTTCGAGTTGCTGCTGCGCTTCGGCTGCACGCCCGGACAGTTCTTCCGTCTCCTGCGCGATCTGCGCACTGCGTTCCTGCGTGCGATCGTTCGCCTGTGTCAGCTTGAGTATCTGCAACTGGGCATCGTGCAGTTGTTGTTGCGCGGCAGACGCACTGCTGCGCAAAGCGGCGATCTGACCTTCCATCTCCTGATAGGCAGCCTCTGCCTGTGCGGCGGCCTCTTTGCCTTGAGTCAGGGCGTGGGCGCGCAGTTCCGATTCTTCCTGCAGCAATTCGATCTCGCGCTGACGCGCCAGGATGCCATGCACCTGACTATCCGGCGCATGGAACAGCACACTGTGCGCACTGACCAGATGCCCCTGCGGGGTGACCAGCCATACGCCTGCAGCAAGCCCGCCACGCATATTCATGGCGACCTGCAAATCGTCTACCGCATAGACATCGTGCAACCA
Organism: Sideroxydans sp.; assembly: GCA_013791855.1. Lineage (GTDB taxonomy): Bacteria > Pseudomonadota > Gammaproteobacteria > Burkholderiales > Gallionellaceae > Sideroxyarcus. The sequence continues at coordinate 8,736 of VMTA01000038.1, read as the reverse complement.
GTCTTGCAGCACCTGCGCCGCCTTGTCATCCAGCACTTTCACAAAGTCGGCCAGCGGTTTCATGCCAGCGCGTGATGATGTCGCGCCCATGCCAGCATGGGCGGCATCGAATAACGCCACTTTACCCGGCGGCTGATCCCAGACGGCGGCGGCATCCAGACGTTCCAGAGGCAAAGCATTGATGCGTTCACGCAACACGGCTTCCAACGCATCTTCCCAACCTTGTTCGATACGTATGGACTGCCACAGTCGGGGCGCATCATCCAAGCCCTGCCCGACCAGCCACACATGCAGATCCTTGTCGTTATCGAGTTGTGCCTGCAACTGCTTGAGCGCATTCAGACGCGCTTCGGTGTGGCCCAGCTGACGCTCAAGGTCTTGTGCCGCCATGCGCGCTTCGCGGCGTGCCGTATCGACCTGAGGCAAACGTTGCTGCAAGTCCGACAGTTTCTCCCGCTGGGTCTCTTGCGCCATCTGCATCTCGGCGGAACGTTGCTGCGCTTGCGTCAGCGCATCGGTGTCCAGACGCGGCAGGCTGTCACGTTCCTGCAGCAAGCGAGAGCGGCGACCTTCGAACTGCTGGAAATTGCTTTGGATATGCCCGCGCTGCGTTTCGGCCAGTTGTAGCTGTTGCTGGATCAGCAACAGCTCGCGCTGCATGGCATTGTGCTTTTCCTGCGCCAGACGCGACGCATCTTCGGCCTGCGGCAGATATTGCGCTTCGTTCCCGGCACGCTCCTCGCAAACATTGACACGCACTGCGCTGTCCTGTTGCTGCTCCAGCCAATGGCTCTGCAACGAGCGCAACCCTTTCAGCTGGGCCTGCTGCTGGGCGATCTGGCGTTCGCCGTTCTGAATCTGTTGTGACAGTCGATTGCGTTGTTCATTCAGGAAAGCGATCTGCTGTTCCAGACGCGCTGCCTCGGCATTGGTCGCATACAGGTCGCCCTGCTTGGCATGCACGGCATCGGATAACGCAAAATGTTCGCTGCGCCGTCCTTCGAGTTGGCTCTCGACCTCGCGCAACTTAGCAATCTCGGCTTCCAGCTCGTTCTTGGTCTTTTCCAATTGCTGGATATAGCGCTCGCGTCGTGCCTCTGCTTCCTGCTTGTTCAGCAGCCAGAGCAGGCGCTGCGTGGTCTCGCGGCGCGCTTCCAGTTCACGATAGACCTGGGCCACTTCGGCCTGCTCACCCAAGTGTGTCAATTGTTTGTCCAGCTCCAGCAGGATGTCGGACACGCGCGACAGGTTGACGCGGGTGTCGGCCAGACGCAATTCGGTCTCGCGACGGCGGTCCCGGTATTTGGATACACCCGCTGCCTCTTCCAGGAACACGCGCAGCTCTTCCGGCTTGGCCTCAATGATGCGCGAGATCATGCCCTGTTCGATGATGGCGTAGGCACGCGCGCCGACACCGGTGCCGAGGAAGATATCGGTGATGTCCTTGCGGCGGACGTTCTGGTTGTTGATGTAGTAATTCGAATCGCCGTCACGCTGCAATGCGCGCTTGATAGAGATTTCGGCGTAGCTGGCCCACTGCCCGCCCACCTTACCCAGCGAGTTGTCGAACACCAGCTCCACGCTGGCGCGCGACACCGCCTTGCGGTTGCCGGAGCCGTTGAAGATCACGTCCTGCATGGATTCACCGCGCAAAGCCGAAGCACGGGATTCGCCCAACACCCAGCGCAGCGCATCGATCACGTTCGATTTTCCGCAACCGTTCGGACCAACGATGCCTACCAGCTGCCCCGGCAGCGAGATAGTGGTGGGATCGACGAAGGACTTGAAGCCGGCGAGTTTGATCTGACTGAGGCGCAATTTGCTGACAGGGAGACGTTATAATGCGCCGCATTCTAACTGAACTCCCAAGGGCAACCAACAATGACTACAAAACCAGGCAAAACACTGGAGACTTTCCCCAATCCTCAGCCCGGACGTGATTATCACATCCACATGGAGATCCCTGAATTCACTTGCCTTTGTCCAAAAACAGGACAGCCGGACTTCGCCACCCTGATCCTGGATTACATCGCCGATGAGCAGTGCGTGGAGCTGAAGAGCCTGAAGCTCTATATGTGGTCGTTCCGCGAGGAAGGTCATTTCCACGAAGACGTGACCAACCGCATCCTGGACGATCTGGTAGCCGCCACTCAGCCGCGCTACATGCGCCTGACCGCCAAGTTCTATGTGCGCGGCGGCATCTTCACCAACGTGGTCGCTGAACACCGCAAGGACGGCTGGCAGCCCGCTCCGCGCGTCGAACTGAGCGGCTTCCACAGTCAATCCAACACCCGCGGCTGAATCCATGGAATATCGCGTGATCGGCAGTAGCGACCTGAACGTGTCCGCACTGTGTCTGGGCACCATGACCTACGGCGAACAGAATACCGAGGCCGAGGCGCATGCCCAACTGGATTACGCCGTTTCCCAGGGCGTGAACTTCATCGACACCGCCGAGATGTACCCGGTCGCCCCTCGTGCCGAAACTGTGCATCGTACCGAGCAATACATCGGCAACTGGCTGAAGCACCAGCAACGCGACAAGCTTGTCGTCGCCACCAAGATCGCCGGTCCCGCGCGCGGTTTCGGCTGGATACGCGGCGGCCCGCGTGTCAACAGGGAGCACATACACGCTGCTATAGATGCCAGCCTGCAACGCTTGCAGACCGACTATGTTGACCTGTACCAGATCCACTGGCCGGATCGCTATGTGCCGATGTTCGGTGCCACCAGCTACGATGCCACGCAAGAGCGCGAAGCCACCTCCATCGCCGAACACTTGCAGGCGCTGGGCGAACTGGTCACAGCCGGCAAGGTGCGCCATATCGGCCTGAGCAACGAGACGCCATGGGGCGTGATGGAGTTCGTGCGTTGCGCCGAACAACTGGGTTTGCCCAGGATCGTCAGCATCCAGAACGCCTATCACCTGATGAACCGCACTTTCGAAGCCGGACTGGCCGAGGTCTGTCATCACAGCGATGTCGGTCTGCTTGCCTACAGTCCGCTGGCATTCGGCTGGCTGACCGGCAAGTATCTTGCCGATCCTGCTGCGCATGGCCGCATCACCCTGTTCCCCGGCTTCGGTCAACGCTATAACAAGCCGAATGTCCCCGCTGCCACGCAGGAATACGTGCGTATCGCACAGCAAGCAGGCCTGACGCCTGCCGCGCTGGCGCTGGCTTTTGCTCGCACTCGCCGCTTCACCAGCAGCGTCATTCTGGGGGCGACAACGATGCAACAACTGAAAGAGAACCTGGAAAGTGCGCCAGTATCATTGTCTGAAGAAACTCTGGCCGCCATCGAGGCTGTTCACCAGCGTTACCCCAACCCCGCCCCATAACCTTCCGCAAAACAGGCTATGATGCGCGCACCTAAACCAACCTTCCCGAGGAGCTGGAAATGCTGAAGAAAGTGATTGCTGTCGTTCTGATCGTGCTGGCTGCTGGTGCATGGCTATATCTGGACCATCTGAACAAGCAGGAACAACTCCTTGCGGAACAGGCCCGACAGGAGATGATTCAGGCACGCGCTGAAGCGGCCGCACGCGCTGCGGCACGCGCCAAGTTCGAAGCAGAGCTGACGGAAGCGTTCAATACCTGCAAGGCGACTGCCGACCAGGCCAAGGAAACCTTCCTGACCGAGAACCGCAAACCGGTCAGGCGCAAACCCGGCGAGTTCACGATCCCGGAAGAGATCGTCGCCCAAGCGGAAGACACCCTGATCGCAGCCTATGCGGAGTGCCAGCAGGCGCACGACACCCGCTACGCGCAAGGCAACTGAACTTCTTCAGTTCAAGTCAGTGTCGCACCGCGACTGCGGTGCGGCAGTTCCAGATAATGGCGGGTCTGCATCTCGGTCAAACGGCTGGCGATGCGTTGCACTTCGCTGTCATGCCTGCCCGCCTCATACAACTCATCCAGACTCACAGCAAAGCTGGCAGCCAATTTGACATGGTTGTCATACAGCACGTCGATCAGCCATGTGAATCTGCGTGCCGCGGCGCCGTTTTCGGCAGACAACTGTGGAATACCGGAGACGAGCACCGTCGGAAAACGATGCGCGATATCAAGATAGTCCGACTGGTCATGATGGCCGCCGCATAGCTCTGCAAAATCGAACCACACCACTTCACGCGCAACGCGACGCACCGGCATCCGGATATTGCGAACCTGTATGGACTTCTCTTCTGAAGGGGCGCCCGCCGTCAAACGGTCGAACAATGAAGCCAACTGTCTTTCGTTCTCTTCGACATCACCGAACATGAACAGCGGATCGCGCTCCATCTGCAACAAACGGTAATCGGTATCACTATCCAGATGCAGCACCTTCAATTCGCGCTTGATCAGCGCGATGGCCGGCAGGAAGTTCTGGCGCTGCAGACCGTGCAGATAGAGCGCGTCCGGTTCGATGTTCGAGGTGGTCAGCAGTACCACGCCGCGCTCGAACAATGCCCCCAACAGCCTGCCCAGGATCATCGCATCGGCGATGTCATCCACATGGAACTCATCCAGACACAGCAAACGTGTCGAGTGCGCGATTTGGTCGGCAAGCGCGATCAGCGCATCGCGCTCATGCGCGAGCCGCTTCATCTCATGGTGCACTTCGACCATGAAATTGTGAAAGTGGATACGGCGTTTGCGTTTGTAGGGCAAGCATTCGTAGAACCCATCCATCAGGAAGGTCTTGCCGCGCCCTACGCCGCCCCAGATATACAGCCCCTTGGGCACATCCGGACTCAGCAAGCTGCGTCCCAGGAACTGGTTGCGCTTCTGTTTGAATTCGACCAATTGATCCCAAAAGATCTCAAGTTGCTCGATCGCCGCAAGCTGCGGCGCATCGCAAACGATACCGGATCGCTCGCATGCGGCCTGATACCAGCGCTTTGGACTGACTGGAGGGTTCATGGCTTCGCTTGAACAAACTCCAGCGCGTTGTCGTCCGGATCACGGCAGAACAGCGCACTGCGTCCTGACTGGCTGAGCGTGAATGCAACCCCCGCTGACAGCAGATGGGAAGCCAGGGTCTTCACATCTTCCACCATGAATGCCACATGCCGATCGCGCCCGCCATGCAGCGGGCGCTCCACACCTGCATCCGGGTTGGGGAGCAGCATCAGATGGATCTGCTGACCCGGTGCCACGTCGTACCACACGCCATCAAAGCTCATCAGCGGGCGTTTGGGATCGGCCTTCAATCCCAGCAAACCTTCATAGAAACCTCGCGAGCGCGCCAGATCGCTGCTGATGAAAGTCACATGGTGGATGCCGAGGATCATGGTTTGAACGGAATGACTTTGCTTGCCGCAAGCTTGGCACGCTGCCGAGCCTCGTCGGTATTGTTGCCGGTAGCCAGTGCCACGCCCATACGGCGGCGCATGAACGCTTCCGGTTTTCCGAACAGGCGGATGTCCGCGCCCGGTACGCGCAAAGCATCTTCCACGCCCTTGAAGGCGATACCCTTCTCGTCCATCTGGCCGTAGATGACCGCCGACGCACCAGGCTCGCGCAACGACGCATCCACCGGCAGACCGAGTATGGCGCGGGCGTGCAGCTCGAACTCGTTGAAGCGCTGCGTGCACATGGTCACCATGCCGGTATCGTGCGGACGCGGGCTGACTTCGGAGAACCAGACGCGATCGCCTTTGATGAACAGCTCGACGCCAAACAGGCCCAATCCGCCCAGATCGTCGGTGACCTTTTTCGCGATGTCGCGCGAGCGCTGCAAGGCGACTTCGGACATGGCCATCGGCTGCCAACTTTCCACATAATCGCCGTGCACCTGCACATGGCCGATGGGTGCGCAGAAATGCGTCTCGATCTGCCCGTCAGCCCCGAGCGCGCGCACGGTGAGTTGCGTGATCTCGTAATCGAAGTCGACGAAGCCTTCGACGATGACCCGTCCCTGATTGACGCGCGAACCGCTGGCGGCATAGTCCCACGCTGTCTGCACATCCTGCGGGCCGTCCAGTTTCGACTGCCCTTTGCCCGATGACGACATCACCGGTTTGACAATGCAGGGATAGCCGATGCCGCCATCTATCGCCGCTTGCAGTTCCTCAAGACTGTCGGCGAACTTGTAGGGTGAAGTCGGCAACCACAATGTCTCAGCCGCCAGACGGCGTATACCCTCGCGGTTCATGGTGAGCTGCGCGGCGCGGGCAGTGGGAATGACCCGCACCAGCCCTTCACGCTCGATCTGCACCAGCATATCGGTGGCGATGGCCTCGATCTCCGGCACAATGATGTGCGGCTGCTCTTTTTCTATGAGCGCGCGCAAGGCTGCGCCATCCGCCATGTTGATGACATGCGCGCGGTGTGCCAGCTGGTGACCGGGCGCGTTGGCATAGCGGTCCACCGCGATGACTTCCGCGCCCAGTCTTTGCAGCGCAATGATGACTTCCTTGCCGAGTTCGCCGCTCCCGAGCAACATGACCCGGGTGGCCGAGGGGGAAAGCGGTGTGCCGAGGATGGTGGGCTGCATGACGGGTTCCGATGGTGGATACGAATGGCGGAATTATATCGGAGGAGTAAGATGGGACTCACATTCCGTTGCTCGCTACATCGTATTTTTTCAAAGGAGAAAGAATCATGACGAACATCACGCAGCTGTTAGCCGAAGAAGCCGAATCCCTGTTGAATCATCGCTGTGCAGGCATCCCCAAGGAGTCTCTGCATGTGCCGGGACCGGATTATGTGGATCGCGTGGTGGCAATGAAGGATCGCCAGACCGGTGTATTGCGTAGCTTGCAGGCATTGTACGGAACGGGAAGGCTCGCCAACACCGGCTATCTGTCATTGCTCCCGGTCGACCAGGGGGTGGAACACTCCGGCGGTGCATCGTTCGCGCCCAACCCCATGTATTTCGATCCCGAGAACATCGTCAAACTGGCCATCGAAGGCGGTTGCAACGGCGTGGCTTCCACACTGGGCGTGCTGGGTTCGGTCGCGCGCAAATATGCGCACAAGATCCCGTTCATCGTGAAGATCAACCACAACGAACTGCTCACCTACCCCAATGAATTCGACCAGACGCTGTTCGCCAGCGTTGACCAGGCCTTTGATATGGGCGCGGTAGCGGTGGGTGCAACGATCTTCTACGGCTCTGAACACTCGCGCCGACAGATACAGGAAGTCTCGGAAGCATTCGAACATGCGCACAGCTTGGGTATGGCGACCATCCTGTGGGCTTACCTGCGCAATCCGGCGTTCAAGGTCGGAGACAAGGACTACCATGTCGCGGCCGACCTCACCGGACAGGCCAACCATCTCGCCGCCACCATCAACGCCGACATCGTGAAGCAGAAGATGGCGGAGAACAACGGCGGCTACAACGCCATCAAGTTCGGAAAGACCAGCCCAAAGGTCTACAGCGACCTCACCACCGACCACCCCATCGATCTGGTGCGCTACCAAGTGGCGAACTGCTACATGGGCCGAGTCGGCATGATCAACTCGGGCGGTTCATCGGGAAACAACGATCTGGCGCAGGCGGTGAGAACAGCGGTCATCAACAAACGCGGTGGCGGCATGGGACTGATCTCGGGACGTAAGGCTTTCCAGAAACCGATGGCTGATGGGGTGACTTTGCTGAATGCTATCCAGGATGTGTATCTGGACAAAACGGTGACGGTTGCTTGAGGTTCACGCTACACTCCGCAACAAGATCAAGAGCCATCCCCTAACCAGTCCGGGGGCAGATAAGGCCGGTCGCATAAGGAGGAAGGCTGCTGGTGAGATCGCGACTGGTTCGCGTCCGCCCGCTTGAGGTTCGGTAACATTGCCGTTACTGCATGTGTTGTTTCGGGGGAGAACGAGCACCATGAAGTTGTACCAACGCCTTTCCGTGTCCTGCACTGTTCTGGTGCTTTGTATCGCCCCGCTGCCATGCGCCTCCGCCGAATCCGTCCGCGACCTTCCCCTCAGCCGTTTCGTCGATGTTGCCAGTCTCGAAGACCTGGCCAACATGGTGGTCACAGAAAGCAAGGTGCCACAGACGCGCAGTTCGGTGACGCAGAACATCGTCGTGCTGCACGGTGAGGCATTCGAACGGCAGCCCGTCTACAACCGCAACATCTCCGAACTGCTGCGTTACACCTCCGGCCAGTTCGTCAACGTACTGTCGCGCAACGACGCCAACTGGGGCTCGTATGCCGGGCTCGGCCCCAAGTACAACAGCTACCTGCTCGACGGCGTGCCCATCGACTCCTTCGTCGATGCGATGAGTCTCGATCCCTGGGCACTGGAACGCATCGAGGCGCACAAGGGCCCGGCTTCCGTGCTCTATTCCAACTACCTGTCCATGGATTTTGCGGGAAACGAATCTCCGCTGGCAGGCACCACCAATCTGGTACTCAAGGATCGCATCGACAAGACACTCACCCGTGCGCAGGCCGGGTATGGTTCGTACGACACATTCAACGCGCGCGCCTATCATCAGGGTTATCAGGGCAACCTGAGCTACTTCGTGGGCGCATCGGACGAACGTTCGAGCTACACCCAGTACGGTGCCGCCAACTCCTGGCTGCAGACCGTGGAAGCTGCCAACTACGACAAACTCAAGGTCTACGGCAAGCTCAGTCTCGCCTTCGACCGCCCCGACCATTCGCTTTCGTTGTTCCTGCATCACACCGGTCACAACGGTGACTTGGGCAGACCGAACCGCGACTTCGACAATAGATATCGCACTGCCAACCTGGCCTACAACAACCAGTTGACGCAGGCCCTGCATCTGCAGTTC
>VMTA01000003.1 GCA_013791855.1 Sideroxydans sp. | reverse complement strand
GCCGGGTCCGTTGATGTCCACGCCATCCACCTTATTGCTGCCGGAAGACAAGCTTTCCAGTCCGCCGATGCATCGCAGCAGCGTGGACTTGCCGCAGCCCGATGCGCCGACGAAAGTGACGAACTCGTTGCTGCCGATCTCGAGGTTCACTTCCTGCAGAGCGACGATGGCCTTGTCGCCGCTGCCGAAGGTCTTGTGTGCTGCCTGTATGTTGATCTTGGTCGTCATCATTCGCCTTATTTCTTGTACATCCAGGGGAAGTTCCTGCGGTGCAGCCAGCGGAACAACTGGTCGATGGTGAGACCGATAAGGCCGATCAAAATGATGCCGGCGAAGATCTTGTCGGTCTGCATGAAGCGCTGTGCGCGCAGGATGGAATAGCCGAGGCCGGAGTTGGCGGCGACCAGCTCAGCCACCACCAGATAGGTCCACGCCCAGCCCATGGTCACGCGCAAGGTGTCGAGCAAGGCGGGCTTGGCCGACGGCACGATCACCAGCGACACGATCTCACCGCGGCTCGCGCCCATGGTCTGCGCGGCCTCGATCTGGGTGATGGGCACGCGGCGCACGTCCTCCGCCACCATCAGCACCATCTGGAAGAAAGTGCCGATGAAGATAATGGCGATCTTGGAGCTCTCGTCGATACCCACCCACAGCATCACCAGCGGGATAAAGGCGACAGCGGGCATGTAGCGGATGAAGTCGGTGAGCGGTTCCAGCATGGCTTGCACCGGGCGATAAGTGCCGATCATCAAGCCGATGGGGATGGCCAGCACGGCAGACAGGGCGAAACCGGCCATAACACGATAGGTACTGATCCAGACGTCGTGTGACAGCTCGTCATCCATGAACCAGGTGTAAGCACGGGACACCACATCCATCGGCCCCGGCATGAACACCTTGTCCATCCAGCCGCTGACCGACACGCCCCACCACGCGGCCAGCGGAACCAGCATGCCGAACAGCGCGAACAGCAGATAGGTGCGGCGGCTCAACTCCCCGCGTATCACCCAGAGACTGTCCCACCTGGCGAGAATCTTGTTACGTGACGACATCACACACTCCTGAAAATAACAAAGCCCGGGAGGGTGCCAACCGTAACGTGGTCACATCCTCCCGGGCTTTTATCCCTCCGTGGAGCCTTGTCTCCGACAAGACCGAGCACTCTCGGACCAGACATCACCGTTCTTAAACTCGGCAATCGGAACCCTAGTTCTCACAAGTGACTGATCGACATGATCAGCACCCTCGATTGCTATACAGCAGGATGTGTGCCAGCTTCTTCACGCCTGTAGATACAGCGGGTTACGTAATGACGGAATATCGGTTTGCCTGATAGCAGTGCACGGGAAGGGACTGCGCACCAGAAGTGGGCGGGGCATGTTGCTTGGGTGGGAGGATGGGTTGCCCCCTTCGGGGATGAAAGCGTAGTGATACCCATCAATCAAAATCAAAACCGTCGGGGGTTGCCCGACAGCAAGCTACTTTCTTTTGCTTCGCCAAAAGAAAGTAGCCAAAGACAACGAAGTTGCAGTGAAGGCTAATATGCGAAGCATGTTATGCCGGAACTAAAAGGCGACCCCACTGCGCCGCCCCTTCGGGGTTCCCTGCGTTGCTCGTCTGGCCAGGCGGCTGCGGAACTCGCGCTACGCGCTCAGACAGTCCTCGCCGAAATCCCCCTGACCAGCCTGCGCTACTCGGCGACGCACAGGGGATGGAAAAGCGAAGATCAAAATCACATGGTGGGCAGCAAGCTGCCCACCATGGTCAAAGCAATGCGACTCCGGTACATTTAAATCCCTTTAGATTTTTTTTAGAACCATGCCCAACAAATACTTCTTTGCGTGCTCCTATCCCCTAGAAGTTGGCAGCGTAATCCTGCCAGGTAACTGGGGACGAATAGTTGGTATGTATAACACTAATGGATTCGGAAATCCTTGGATTCAATATCGTGAGGATGTGTTCGAACGGGTGCGGCGTGATGAGTACCCTAACCTACCAAGCAGGCTTCAATCCATCTTTCTATGTGACTCAATAGAGAACCTTCGAGAGTTTCTCAGAGTCACGAATCGTGCATTTGACCTTACATATGAAGTGTCGTTAGTTGATCCGGCCGAACCAGTGCATAGGGGATGCTTGTCTTTGCTCGATTTTGAATCGAAGGAAGGAATAGATAACTTCACCAGGAAAGCGGGGCTTTATTGGTCGGGCATTGGAATAACTAGACCGGAAATCGTAACAACAAGCCGCGTGCGAATTGATGCACGAATCTAACTCGCTTTATTCCACTAAAACATGGTGGGCAATGCCCGCCATGCGGTTTTGACTTTGACGTTATTTCCCCTGTGCGCCGCCGAGTAGCGGAGGCTGGTCAGGTGTAGTCGGCGAGGACTGTTTGAGCGCGTAGCGCGAGTTCCGCAGCCGCCTGACCAGTCGAGCAACGCAGGGAACCCCGAAGGGGCGGCAAACCGGGGTCGCCTTTTCTTTGGTTACTTTCTTTTGGCGAAGCAAAAGAAAGTAACTTGCTGTCGGGCAACCCCCGACGGTTTTGACTTTGAACTTAAAGGGAAGACAAAGCGCCCTACCCGCCCCCATAAGTATCCGGCACCGTACTCCTAGAAAACCCGCTCCGTGAGAACACACTGCGCGAGAACACTCTGGACTGTGACATGTAGTTCGACAGCTCGGCCTGTGTCTGCATACTGAAGCCGCGGTACAAGTCCATGTCGTAATCACTTGCCTCGATCAGTTGTATCGCCTTCGCCAGATCGGCGATAAACTCGTCCCAGTTCGTGTAGCGCTGCGCCGGATCCTTCTGCATGGCGCGTTCGACCACGTCGGTGAGCACTTTGGGCAGCGCCTTGCGGTAGGTTTCGATGGGGATGATGGGGAAGTTCTGGATCGCGATGCGCGCATCAAACTGGTTGTCCGCCTCGAAGCTGTGATGGCCGGTGAGCAGGCGATACAACACCGCCCCCAGCGAGTAGATGTCGGAGCGCTGATCGAGCGCTTCGCCTTCGATCTGTTCCGGTGACATATAAGCCAAGCTACCGGCGACCACGGCCCCCATCTCGCTGACCGGGATGGCGCAACCGAAGTCGGCCAGTTTGGCCACGCCGTTGGGCATGAGGATGATGTTGCCGGGCTTCACGTCGCGGTGCACCACGCCCATCTCGGCCGCGTATTTCAGTGCCTCGGCCACTTGCGCGGTGACGGAGAGCACCTTGTCCAACGGCAACAGATTCTCGACCTTGTCGTGCCTATCCAGCGGTTTGCCGTTGATGTATTCCATCACCAGATAGGCACCGGTCGGTTCTTTCAGGTCGGCATCGATGACACGCACGATGTTGCGGTGCTGCATCCTGCGGCCGAGTTCGACCTCGTCGGTGAACATGGATTTGTGCAGATCAGACTGGCTGGCACGGCGCAACTGCTTGAGGGCAACCGATGCGTAGGAGCCGTCGCGCAGGGCGAGATAGACGTTTGAAGTCGCACCTTCGCCAAGTTCGCGCACGATGGAGTAGGGTCCGATGCGGAGGATGGGCGGGGTCACAGACATGCGGGTGCGATAGGCATCAAGCGGAAATGGATTTCAACGACGCCATAGAGTAGGCATCACCCGATTTAGTTTCCTGCTACCCGCAATTGAGGCAAGGTCAGGCAGCGATCTCTACCCGGTTGCGTCCGCCTTCCTTGGCGCGGTATAGCGCCTCGTCGGCTTGGGCGAAGCTTGCTTCCAGCTCGCCTACCTCGTCGATGGGCGCGATGCCGCTGGAGACGGTGATCTTGAACGCCACGCCGTGGCTCACCACCTCGTTGGCGGCGACCATTTGGCGCAGCCTTTCGGCGATGGACTTCGCCTCCGTCAGCGCGGTATCCGGCAGCAGGATGGCGAATTCCTCACCGCCGTAGCGCACCAGCAGGTCGTGCGGGCGCAGGTTGTGCTGCATGATGTCCGCCAGTGATTTCAGCGCGGCATCGCCCACCAGATGGCCGTAGCTGTCGTTCACTTTCTTGAAGTGGTCGATGTCCAACACCATCACGGCGCTGTGCTGTTTGTTCAGCGCACAGCGGTGCAGCACGCGCGGGAAGGCATCGTTCATCCAGCGCCGGTTGTGCACGCCGGTGAGCGCGTCGACGGTGGCCTGATGTTCATATTGCGCACGCTGGTTGTGCGAGGTGATCAGCGCGGAATTGTCGTTGCGCATGCGCCCGGCGATGATGGCGAGCAGGTTGCGCGCCACGTCGTGCGACTGGTCGACCAGCGACCACACCGTGTCGTGCGGCACCGCCAGCACACGCGTGGGTTTGGCGGCGACCACCAGCGCGGAGGGGTTCTTGCCGTCCACCAACGAAATCTCGCCGGTGCATTCACCAGCCACCAGCAGCGCGTGTTCCACCGTCTGTTGTGCAGCCAGATGCACGCGCAGTTCGCCTTCGAGGATGAGGTACAGATTGGTGTTGGGGACTTCCGGCTGCAGCAGCTTCTCGTCTGTGGCCAGCGTCCTGACTTGGCTGCGTTCCAGCATGTATTCGACGCTGGTGAAGTCCACGTTGCGGAACAGCAGGTTCTGCGCGGTCAGCGCACGATCACGATCCAGCTCTTGCATAGGCCCCCCGGCTTATCGAATCAACGGAATACGATGGTCTTGTTGCCGCACACCAGCACACGGTCCTCCACATGGTAGCGCAGTCCGCGCGCCAACACGGTCTTCTCGATGTCGCGCCCGTAGCGCACCAGATCGTCCGGCGTGTCGCCGTGGTCGATGCGCACGGTGTCCTGCTCGATGATGGGGCCGGCGTCCAGCTCGTCGGTGACGTAGTGGCAGGTGGCGCCGATCAGCTTTACGCCGCGCTGGTAGGCCTGATGGTAGGGCTTGGCACCGACGAAGGAGGGCAGGAAGCTGTGGTGGATATTGATGACGCGGCCGGGATAACGCTGGCACAACCACGGCGGTAGTATCTGCATGAAGCGCGCCAGCACCATGGCATCGCCCTTATGTTGATCGAACAGGGCGGCGATGTGCTGGAACGCTTCTTCCTTGTCGCCGCTCATGTCAACATGGATGAACGGGATGCCGTGCCATTCGACGAAGCTGCGCAGGTCTTCGTGGTTGGAGATGACGCAGGGGATGTCCACCTGCAACTCGCCGCTGCGCCAGCGATGCAACAGGTCGTCCAGACAGTGGTCCTGTTTGCTCACCAGCACTACCAGCCGCTTCTTGTTGGCGGAGTCGGTCAGCTGCCAGGTCATGTTGAAACCGTCCGCCAGCGGCTTGAACTTCTCGCGGAAGGTTGCCGCATCGAACGGCAGCGAATCGGCGCGCATCTCCTGGCGCATGAAGAAGCGCTGCGCGTCCTGCTCGGTGTGATAACTCGCCTCGGTGATGAAACCGCCGTGCTCGGCGATGAATCCGGTGACGGCGGCGATGATGCCGGAGCGGTCCGGGCAGGAGATGGTGAGGGTATAGCGATGCGTGGTCATGCAGAGACTCCTGATGTCAGTGCGCGGATTCTAACGGATATCCCTTGCGGGAAGGCTTTCACCGCTATGGGCGGCGCGGCTTGTTCTGAAAGAAATGACAGGGCTGGCCGGAAGCTTCCAGCACATCCAGCATGGGCAGACGCTGGCTCTTGAAATCCAGCGCGCGGCAGCCGTAGCGGAAGTTGGCTTCGTAGGTGATGTAGTAATGCGCGCAGTCGGTGCATCTGGGCGCTGGGGACACTGGCTTGTTGTCAGCCGTCTTGTTCATGCCGGGACGTGCTCAGCTATATGCCTGCGGTAGGGCTGCGACCGCGACATCCTTGCCCCACAACTGGGAGGTGATGCGCGTGGCGCGCTCGACATCGCCGCTGGTGTGGAAGGACTCGCTGCCGATCACGCCCATCGCCACGCGCGGTGGCAATTCGGTATCGACTCGCCGCTTGAGTTCGCGCGCGACTGCAGCACCGGTATCGATCAAGGAGATCTCTTCGCCCACTACCTCGCGGATCAACGGTGCGAGGAAGGGGTAGTGGGTGCAGCCAAGGATGAAAGTGTCGGCGCCCGCCTGCAGCAATGGTGCGGTGTAACGTTCCACCAGTCGCCGCGCTTCGAGGCTGCGCAAATCGCCGCGTTCGACTACTTCGACCAGGCCGGGGCAGCCCTGGGTGACGATCTTCACACTGCCGGCATATTTTTCCAGCAATGCGGCGAAACGCGCACTCTCCAGCGTACCCACTGTCGCCAGCACACCCACCACATTGCTTTTAGTTGCGGCGACTGCCGGCTTGATGGCGGGCTCCATGCCGATGAAGGGGATCTTGCTGAACTGCTTGCGCAGCGGCAGGGCGGCGGCGGCAGTCGCGGTATTGCAGGCGATGACGATGGCCTCCGCACCCTGACTGAGCAGAAAGCGTGTGAGCGCCATGGAACGTGCTTCGATAAAGGCGGCGGTTCGGTCACCGTAGGGCACATGGCCGGAATCGGCGACGTAGATCAGATCGGCTTCCGGCAATGCCTCGCGGATGTGTTGCAGGACAGAAAGTCCGCCCACGCCGGAGTCGAATACACCTATGGTTCTGTTCAATTCAAAACCCTTTATTTCCGCAGATCGTTTAAGCCTTACTCCACCATCTGGTCGCGCAGGAATTCCTCGTACGTACCATGGTAATCGTTCACACCCCTGGCGGAGATCTCGATGATGCGCGTGGCGAGCGAACTGACGAATTCGCGGTCATGGCTGACGAAGATCAGCGTGCCCTTGAACAGGTCGAGCGCGGTGTTCAGCGATTCGATGGCTTCCATGTCCATGTGATTGGTCGGTTCGTCCATCAGCAGCACGTTGGGCTTGGCCAACATCAGCTTGCCGAACAGCATGCGGCCCTTCTCGCCGCCGGACAGTATCTTGACCTTCTTCTTCACGTCGTCGCCGGAAAACAGCAGACGGCCCAGCGTGCCGCGCACCACTTGGTCGTCGTCACCCGGGCCGCGCCAGTCGGTCATCCATTCCATCATCCCTTTGTCTTCGGCGAAGTCGTGCGCATGGTCCTGCGCGTAGTAACCGGGCTTGGCTTTTTCCGCCCACTTGATCGTGCCGGTGTCCGGCGCGAGGTCACCCGCGAGGCAGCGCAGCAAGGTGGTCTTACCGATACCGTTGGGGCCGATGATGGCCACCTTCTCGCCCGCGTCGATGCGGAAGTTCACGTTGGAGAACAACATCTTGTCGTAGCCCTTGGCCATCTTCTCGACTTCCACCGCAACGCGGTGCAGCTTCTCGCGCTCGTCGTATTCGAAGCGGATGAACGGGTACTGGCGGCTGGAAGGTTTGATGTCCTCGATCTTGATCTTGTCGATCTGGCGCGCGCGGCTGGTGGCCTGCTTGGCCTTGGAGGCGTTGGCCGAGAAACGCGCCACGAAGGCTTTCAGTTCGGCGACCTTTTCCTTGGCCTTGGCATTGTCAGATGATTGCTGCTCGCGCGCCTGCGTGGAAGCCAGCATGTAGTCGTTATAGTTGCCCGGATACACGGTGATCTTGCCGAAGTCCAGGTCGGCCATGTGCGTGCAAACGCTGTTCAGGAAGTGGCGGTCGTGGGAGATGATGACCATGGTGGAGTTGCGCGCATTGAGCACATCTTCCAGCCAGCGGATGGTGTTGATGTCCAAGTTGTTGGTCGGCTCGTCCAGCAGCAGGATGTCGGGGTTGGAGAACAGCGCCTGTGCCAGCAGCACGCGCAGCTTGAAACCCGGCGCGACAGCGCTCATCGGCCCCTGGTGCAATTCGATATCGATGCCCAGACCCAGCAGCAGCTCGCCCGCACGTGCTTCTGCGGTGTAGCCGTCGTATTCGGCAAAGGTCGCCTCCAGATCAGCGGCGCGCATATAGTCTTCTTCGGACGCGTCCGGGTTGGCGTAGATCGCATCGCGCTCACTCATCGCCTGCCACATCTCGTCGTGGCCCATCATCACCACGTCCAACACACGATTGTCTTCGTAGGCGAACTGGTCCTGGCGCAATTTGCCGAGGCGCTCGCCGCGGTCCAGCATGACTTCGCCCGAGCTTTGCTCCAGATCGCGCCCGAGGATCTTCATGAAAGTGGACTTGCCGCAGCCGTTGGCACCGATCAAACCGTAACGGTTACCGTCACCGAATTTGACGGAGACGTTCTCGAACAACGGCTTGGCGCCGAACTGCATGGTGATATTTGCTGTAGATAACATGGGACTGCCTTATTTTCGAAGGGCGGCATTCTACCACTGACAGCAGGGTTCGATCCGGTAGCGGCTGGTTTACACTGCCGCCCTCACCAGAACGACCTTGAGCCGACCATGCAAGAGCAGACCATCAACATCACAAAACTCGTCAACAACAGCAGCGACGGACTGAGCGCCGAAGAACGCGCCGCGCTGAAGAAACAGCTTGCCGAGCAGTTACAGTCACTGGACGGTGCGTCAGAAGCAGAACCTCTAACCCGCGCCCGCCTGCAGCTAGACGTGGCCGAATCTCTGAACACACTGGGTCGTCACAAGGAAGCATGGGACATCGCGCGCGATGCTTTCTTCACCTGCATGCAGCAGGAAGCCTGGGCGGATGCAGTGGAAGCGTGCGATGTGCTGTTCCAGGCACGGCAGCCCGATTCGCTGCCCGCACTGGGCATGGGCATCTGGCTGTCGGTCACCTTCCCGGTCGACCCCGAACTGACGGTGGCCATGCTGATCCATGTGGTGGACGAGACGCCGAACGACTCGGACGGCGCGGCGGTGGCGGCGATCACGGCGCGCTACGTGGTGGACCTGCGCGCCGACGATGACCAGCACGAGAGCCAGAGCTTCCTGGTGAACAACCTGATCGCCATGGTCGCCCAGCGCCACAGCAACGTGCAGGATCAGGAAGGGCTGGATCGCTGGCTGAACCACCTGCAACTGCGTGATCCGCAGATATTCCTGCCTCGACTGGCTGCGGTGGTGGACGCCATCGTGGGTGACAAGTGGTGGTTCGACCGTGATGTGTTGCGCGCAAGATTGCCGGAATAGTCTCTCGCTCCCGTAGCAACACTATTTTTATCGCTGATCCAACAAAACGTACTGTGTAGCCTTGTTTTCGTTGACGGTGCACAAGCGCTTCCGTTACAGTTCGCCTGCAATTGTTGATTTCACTATCAACGCCTGCACGGGCAAACCTGCTGAAAGGCAGGGACGCAAAGCTACCGGGCTAAGGGATATCCATCCTAATCGACTCAGTCGAGTGCCAGCGGGGCCGCCAGGTCTCCACATCCATGTGGTCTTACTCCTTGCATTGTCCGTGCGACTTATCGCCAGGAGAGATTCACATGCCACAAACCGAAGACATCAACTTTTCCGATTTCATCGCGTCGTCCATCCACGACATGAAGAACTCGCTCAACATTCAGGTCGGTTTTCTCGAACACCTGATGCACTCGTATCACGACAAGGTTGATCCGAACACGCTGGATCAACTCGGCCACACCATCTACGAAGCCGGTCGCATGAACGTGAATCTGGTGCAGATCCTCAGCCTCTACAAACTCGGCAACTCCATCTATCCCATCGACATCAGTGAGCGCTCGGTCACTGAAATGCTGGAGGAAGTGGTGTTACAGAACCAGTCCATCATGAAGCACAAGGGCATAGAGATCATCGTGGATTGTGCGCCCGACCATTACTGGTATTTCGACCGCGACCTAGTGGGCGGTGTATTGGTCAACGCGCTCAACAACGCCTACAACTACACGCAGGACAAGATCCGCATCGCCGCCGACATCCGCGACGACCAGCTGGAGATCCGTGTGGAAGACAACGGCAAGGGTTATCCCGCCCGCATGCTGAACGAGAACGTCAACAGCAACAAAGGCGTCAATTTCTCCACTGGCAGTACCGGGCTCGGTTTCTATTTCTCTTCACGCGTGGCCGCGATGCACAAGAACGGCGAACGACAGGGCGTGCTGACTATCGAGAATGGCGGCGCCTACAACGGCGGCTGTTTCGTGCTGACGCTGCCCTGATACACATACCAAGGAACCCATCATGACTATCACCCTGAACAAATCCAACACCCTCGTCATCGACGATTTCCAGAGCATGCGCTCGATGATCATGGGCTTCCTCAAGTCCATGGGCGTCACCAACATCAGCAACGTCGGTACGGCGCGCGAGGCGCTGGAACTACTGTCTTCGAAAAAGTTCGATCTGGTCATCTGCGACTACAACCTCGGACAGGGCAAGAACGGCCAACAGATCTTGGAAGAAGCGCGACACAAGCGCTACATCGGCCACTCCACCGTTTGGATGATGGTGACGGCTGAGAAGACCATGGACATGTTCATGGGCGCAGCCGAAGCCAAGCCGGACGATTACCTGCTGAAGCCGGTGACGGAAGCCATGCTGAGTTCGCGCCTGCAAAAACTATTCGAGAAGAAGCGCATGCTGGAGCCGATCGAAAAGGCGGTGAAATCACGCAACTATGCACACGCTATCAAGCTGTGCGAAGAACAACTGGCCACGCCCTCGGCCAACACGCAGGAGCTGCAACGCATCAAGAGCGATCTGCTGATCAACAGCGGCGATTTCGTTACCGCCAAGACTTTCCTCAGCGGTCTACTGGCCGCACGCAACATCCCGTGGGTGAAGACCAGTCTGGGCAAGGTGCATTACCTGAGCAAGGATTACATCAAAGCGCGTGAATTGTTCGAAGAAGTGTTGCAGGAAAACAAGATGTATCTGGAAGCCGCCGACTGGCTGGCCAAGTCGCTGGATGCATTGGGCGAAAGCGCACTAGCGCAAGCGGTGCTGGAGAAAGCCATGATGCTTTCGCCCAATGCCACGTTGCGCCAGAAAAGCCTGGCCGACGCCGCGCTCAAGAACGGCGCTCTGGAACTCGCCCAGTCCGCCTACGAAAAGGCGATCAAGCTCGGTGAATTCTCAGTGCACAAGAGTGCGGGCAATTTCGCCGGCCTGGCCAAGGTGATCACCACACAGAACGATCCGGAGCAGGCACTCAAGATACTGACGCTCAGCCGTAACGAATTCAAGGACGATCCCGCTGCGACGTTACAGACGGCGGTGGCGGAAAGTCTTGCACACCACAAACTGGGCAATACCGAACAAGCGCTGGCAAGCTTGCAGGAAGCGGAAGCGCTGATCGTCGAGACTGCGCAAAACACCAGCGTGGATACCACCATCGACATGGCCAACATGATGTTCCAGATCGGCCAGAAAGATAAAGCCTGCGGCTTGCTGGAAAGCGTGGTGAAGAACAACCATGAGAACCGCGCCATATTGCAACGCGTCGAAACCACATTCGAGGATGCGGGCATGGCAGAAGAGGGGCTCGCTCTGATCAAGAGCTCATCCAAGGAAGTGATCGACATCAACAACCAGGGCGTTGCATTGGCCAACGAGGGCAAGTTCGAGGAAGGCATCCGCCTGATCCGCAAGGCGCTGCAAGCCATGCCCAACAACGATCTGATGATAACCAACCTGTGCGGCATGATGATCGGCATGATGCACCGCACCGGCAAGGACGACCGCATGCTGTTCGAGGTAAGTGAACTGCTGGAACGCGTGGGCCGCCTCAACCCCACCAACAAGAAATACCACCCTTATGTAACCTTGCTCGGCAAGATGTCAGCGACTGATTGACCGGGAGCAAATCGGCTAGAATGCCTGCATCGTTTCTAGCAGGTTAATCATGGTTCCCCATCTCACCACCGCACTCAAAGGCCCGCTGCTCGATCTGGAGCGGCGCTTCCTTGCCAAGCAACCCGATATCGAACGCTGGTTCCGCACCCAGTGGCTGGAACATACGGTACCGTTCTATGCCTCGGTCGATCTGCGCAACTGCGGCTTCAAACTGGCGCCGGTGGATACTAATCTGTTCCCCGGCGGCTTCAACAATCTGAATCCGGATTTCCTGCCGCTGTGTGTGCATGCGGCACAGAGCGCGATCGAGAAGATCTGCCCCGAGGCGCGCGGCGTGCTGCTGATCCCGGAGAACCACACGCGCAACCAGTTCTATCTGCAGAACGTGGCGATGCTGGTGCGCGTGCTGCGTCAATCCGGTTTGAACGTGCGCATCGGCAGCCTGCTGCCGGAGATCACCCAGCCCACGGACATCCAGCTTTCGGATGGCAATACGCTCACGCTGGAACCGATCACGCGCAAAGGCAACCGCTTGCTGATCGACGACTTCGATCCCTGCGTGGTGCTGCTCAACAACGATCTGTCGGCGGGTGTACCCGAGCTGCTGCGCGGTCTGGAGCAGAACGTGTTGCCGCCGCTGCAAGGTGGCTGGACCACGCGCCGCAAGTCGCGCCATTTCGCGGCTTATTCGCGCGTCGCGCAGGATTTCGCACAGATGCTGGGCATCGACCCGTGGCTGATCGATCCGTATTTTGAGATGTGCGGCGAGGTGGATTTCCACGCGCGCACCGGCGAGGATTGTCTGGCCGCCAAGGTGGACATAGTGTTGCAGAAGATGCGCACCAAATACGCGGAATATGGCGTGAAGGACGATCCCTTCGTGATTGTGAAGGCGGACGCCGGCACCTACGGCATGGGCATCATGACCGTGAAAGATGCGAGCGAAGTGCGCGACCTCAACCGCAAGCAGCGCAACAAGATGGCGGTGGTGAAAGAAGGACTGTCGGTCTCGGATGTGCTGGTGCAGGAGGGCGTGTATACCTTCGAGCAGATCAACGAGGCGGTGGCCGAGCCGGTGGTGTACATGGTAGATCACTTCGTGGTCGGCGGCTTCTACCGTGTTCACACGGGACGCGGAGTGGACGAGAACCTGAACGCGCCGGGCATGCATTTCGTGCCGCTGGCGTTCGAGAGCAGCTGCACGCTGCCCAACCCGGACCGCGCGCCCGATGACACCCCGAACCGCTTCTATGCCTATGGTGTGGTGGCGCGCTTGGCGCTACTGGCAGCGTCCATCGAGCTGGAGGAACTGACCGCATGATGAGGATGCTCGTTGCAATGCTGGCCGCGCTGGCACTGCTCACCGGCTGCGGCAAGGAGCCTTTGTATCAGGAGCAGGCGTATGTGTTCGGGACCATCGTCGAGGTCAGCATCTACGGCGAGGAGGAAGCCAAGGCACGCCAGGGCGCGGCGGCTGTGATGGCTGAGTTCCAGCGTCTGCATGACTTGCTACATGCCTGGCAGCCCTCCGCTTTGTCGTCATTGAACGAGGCGTTCGCCAAAGACCGTCCGCATGCAGCTTCTCCGGAACTGGTGGCTTTGCTACAGGACGCCGAGCAATTCTCGATGCAGTCGGGCGGCACCTTCAATCCGGCCATCGGCGGCCTGATCAAGGTCTGGGGCTTCCAGTCGGACACCTTCCAGCCGGTGCTGCCCGATGCACAACGGATCGCCGCGCTGCTCAAGGCGAACCCGCAAATGACTGACCTGTCCTATCTCCCTCCCGCTGCAGGCGCCACGGAAGAGCAGGTCAGCAGCAAGAACCCTGCTGTCATGGTTGACCTGGGCGGCTATGCGAAAGGCTATGCGCTGGATCGCGCAGTGGCCTTGCTACAGGAACAAGGCATCGCCAACGCGCTGGTCAACATCGGCGGCAACGTGATCGCACTGGGTACGCACGGCAAGCGCCCGTGGCAGATCGGCATCCAGCATCCGCGCAAGCCGGGCGCGATCGCCACACTCGAACTGCGCGACGGTGAGGCCGTCGGCACCTCCGGCGATTACCAGCGTTACTTCGAGCTGGACGGCAAACGCTATTGCCATCTGCTCGACCCGCGCACCGGCCAGCCCGTGCAGGGAGTACAGGCGGTGACCGTGCTGGCACGCGGCGAGCGCGCCGGCCTGCTGTCGGATGTGACATCCAAGCCCATCTTCATTGCCGGCGTCTCCGGCTGGCGCGCGGCGGTACGCAGCATGCACCAGACCGACGCGCTGTTGATCGACGCGGAAGGCCGGGTCCACCTCACCGAAGCCATGCAGAAGCGCTTAGAATTCAGCGACAGTAAAACCGTTATCGATCCCGTGCCATGAACGAAGACGACCGCTTGCAACAGAACATACAGCGCAGCACTGCGCACCATGCGCTGAAGCAGGTACGCGGTATCGTGGATAAAGAGAACGCCGACGACGCTTTCAAGGCGCGGGCGCTGGGCTGGCTGTTGCGCTACGGTTGGTTGGTTATTTTGATCTTGGCGTTGTTGTTCGCACGTTATTTGGGAGTCATCTGATGGCCGGCATATTGGTGGTGGCGCACAACGCGCTGGGAGAGAGTCTGGTGGATTGTGTCCAGCATGTGCTGGGCAAGGTCCCTGAGAACGTGAGGGTGTTGTCGATGTATGCCGATGACGACCCGGAGCAGAAGCTGGCCGAGGGACATGCACTCATCCAGCAGCTCGACAAGGGCAACGGCGTGCTGATCCTCGCCGACATCTTCGGTGCCACGCCCAGCAACGTCGCGCGGCAACTATGCCGCAAGGAACACATCATGGGTGTCGCGGGTGTGAACCTGCCGATGCTATTGCGCGTGGTATGCCACCCCAACAAGGACATGCCCGAACTGGCGCGGATCGCGCTGGAAGGCGGTCGCGAATGCATCGTGACCATGGGCGACGAATAAGGTAATCAAATGCAGAATCAGGACGCACAGATCATCAACAAACTCGGCTTGCACGCACGCGCATCCGCCAAGCTGACGCAGACCGCCTCGCAGTTCCCGTGCGAGGTGTGGCTGTCGCGCAACGGCAAGCGCATCAACGCCAAGAGCATCATGGGCGTGATGATGCTGGCCGCAGCGAAAGGCTCGACCATCGCCATTGAGACCAATGGCGAGCGCGAGGACGAAGCGATGACGGCATTGCTGGCGTTGATCAACGACTATTTCGGAGAAGGCGAATGAGTTTCACCATTCATGGTTTGCCCGTCTCCAGCGGTATCGCTATCGGCCGTGCTCATCTGGTATCGCATACCTCGCTTGAGGTCTCGCACTATGTCTTGCCCAAGCACATGGTAGAAGAGGAGGTCGCGCGTCTCGATGCAGCCCTGCATTCGACACGGGAAGAGCTGACCGACTTGCGCACGCACCGCCCGCAGATGGCGGCGGCGGAATTCGATGCCTTCCTCGACCTGCACCTGATGATCCTCGGCGACGAGCACATCAGCCACGCCGCGCGCGAGATGGTGAAGGCTGAACATTGCAATGCCGAATGGGCGCTGAAGACGCAGATGGACGAGCTGGTCGCACAGTTCGAAGCCTTCGACGATGCCTATCTGCGCGAGCGCAAGACCGATGTGATCCAGGTGGTCGAGCGCATCCTCAAGGTGCTGGGCGGCCATCCCGGCCATGTGCCACCGACACCTCAGCAAGACACCGAGATGGTGCTGGTCGCGCACGACGTGAGCCCGGCAGACCTGATCCAGCTCAAGCCGCATCAGTTCTGCGCCATCCTCACCGACCTCGGCGGCGCCACCTCGCACACCGCCATCGTGGCGCGCGGTCTGAACACGCCGTGTATCGTCGGTCTGCATCATGCGCGCGAGCTGATCAAAGACCGCGACATGCTGATCGTGGACGGTGCGCAGGGCGTGGTCATCGTCAACCCGGACAAGAACCTGCTGGCCGAATACAAGCTGCGCCAGAGCGAATGGCAACTGGAACGCCAGAAGCTCAAGCGCCTGAAGACGGCGCGCGCCAACACGCTGGACGGCACTGTCATCGATCTGCTGGCGAACATCGAGATGCCCACCGATGTGCAGCAAGTGAAGGATAACGGTGCCAATGGTGTCGGACTGTTCCGCAGCGAGTTCCTGTTCCTCAACCGCGATGAACTGCCGGACGAGGAAGAGCAGTACCAGGCCTACCGCACCGTACTGCAAGGTTTGAAAGACAAACCCGTCACCATCCGCACCTACGATTTGGGTGCAGACAAGCAACTCAAAGGCGTGACCCGCGTCGCCAGCAACCCGGCACTGGGCTTGCGCGCGATCCGCTTGTGCCTGGCCGAGCCGCAACTGTTCCGCACCCAGTTGCGCGCACTGCTGCGCGCCTCGGTGTACGGCAATCTGAAGATCCTGGTGCCCATGCTGTCGGGCGCATCGGAGATCAACCAGACCCTGCAGCTGATCGATTCGGTCAAACAGGAATTGACTGCGCAGAGCATCCCATTCCGCGAAGACGTCCCCATCGGCGGCATGATCGAGATCCCGGCCGCCGCACTGGCGCTGGGCGCATTCATCAAGAAGCTGGATTTCCTTTCCATCGGTACCAACGACCTGATCCAGTACACGCTGGCCATCGACCGCACCGACGAGGAAGTCGCGCATCTCTACGATCCCCTGCATCCGGCGATCCTTGAACTGCTGTCGCATGTGATCACCACCGCCAACAAGGCCGGCATCCCGGTCTCGGTCTGCGGTGAGATGGCAGGTGAGTTGTCCTACACGCGTTTATTGCTGGGTATCGGCTTGCGCCAGTTCTCCATGCATCCGGCCCAATTGCTGGGTACGAAACAACGTGTACTCACTACCAGCCTGTCCGAGATCGCGCCGCTGGTGCAGCGCATCCTGCGTGCGGACGACCCGCTCAAGATCCGCGAACTGCTGGATAAGCTGAACGCACTCTGAAATTAGTATTTCTCAAGCAAAATAAAAACGAGCGTCCGAAGACGCCCGTTTTTATTGTTACTACTAGACCGAAGTCAGCTTAGAACGCGTGCACGAGACCGCCGCCGAATGTTTTGGCTGTCACGCTGGTCGCGCCGTTTGTCTTCTTGGATGCGTAAGCAGCAAAGACTTCAGTACGCTTGCTGAACTTATAAGCGTACTTCAGTGCCAATTGATTCACATCGTTTGCTGCAGTAGCGCCCGTGGCGGTGGAGCCTGCCTTAGCATAGCTGGCAGCGATGCTAGAAGCGCCCATGTTGATGCCGCCGACCAGTTCCACGTTTTTGCCGCTGACGCTGGCAGTTGTGCTGGTGTTGGTCTTGATGTTTTCCAGCATTGCGCCTACCCATGCGTCAGCCAGATCGTATTTTCCGACCAGACGGAATGCGCTGTCGGTTGTGCCGTTTGTTGTTTGGTCCGGACGGCTCTCATAGGCAGCTGCAGCATAGATCGCGTCTTGCTTGAACGTGGCAGCCATGGAAAAGTTGCTCTTGTTGGAAGTGGTGGTCTTGGCTTCGTCAGGTGTGTACATGAACGATGCTTGCAGGCCGCCCATCTTGGGAGTCCAGTACTGCACCATGTTCTTTTGGCGGGTGTTGAAGTTCTTGCCTTCCGAAACGCCGATCACTTTTGTAGCGGTCCAGTCTGTCGTGTTGTCGAACAGTTCGATCGCGTTGTGTGCAACCTTGAACGGTGTATCCCAGTAGCCCAGAACGATCTTACCGAAGCCGCCTTCCAGACCTGCACCGCTGTTACGGGTCTTGCCCATGCCTGCGCCTGTGCTGCCATCAGCGTCCACCTCGACTTCGAACTGGTACAGCGCCTTCAGGTCATCACCCAGGTCTTCGTCACCCTTCACGCCAAAGCGCGAAGCGTTGGTGTTGACACGCATCTTGCTGACAGTGCCTGCAACGCCTGTGTCGTGGGAATCCATGGTCAGGAATGCCTTGCCGTAAACAGTGACGTTTGCGTTGTCAGCGAAGGCCGGTGCGGAGAGGGCAGAGGCGATGGCCAGTGCGATCAGTTTTTGTTTCATGGTTACTCCTTAACGTTAATAAAATAACTGCACTTGGCTCTTAACGGTCAAGCGCCGAAAGAACTGGGTGCGGATGATGCCGCCGCTTTGTTACCGCTTTGTGAAGGCAAAATGACAGTTGTGTTGCAAAGCTTGTCGGGCGGCGGCCGTGTAGCCGAATTGACAGCGTCCGGTAAAAACCGGACACTTCGTCCCGTGCCGATTTGAGATCAGCTTGCGGGGCACGTTAAACATTCCAGCTAAAGCGAGACGACCCGCTCTAGCTGCCAGCTGTGCGGGTTTTGTTTTGGGAGTTCGTTTTGTCCGGATCTGTTGGAATCGTCAGCGCGCAACGCGCAACCTTTGATGAGCCGCTGAGTTTCAGCTGCGGCAAGGTGCTGCCGCGCTTTGAACTGATGTACGAGACTTACGGCACGCTGAATGCCGACAAGTCGAATGCCATCCTCATCTGTCACGCGCTGTCCGGTCATCACCATGTGGCAGGCAGCTATGCCGATGACGAGAAGAACATCGGCTGGTGGGACAACATGATCGGCCCCGGCAAGCCTGTCGATACCAACAAGTTCTTCGTCATCGGCCTGAACAACCTCGGCGGTTGTCACGGCTCCACCGGCCCTGCCAGCATCGATCCTGCTTCCGGCAAGCCCTACGGTTCCGATTTTCCTATGGTGACGGTAGAAGACTGGGTGCAGGCGCAGGCGCGTCTGGCCGACAGGCTCGGCATCCGGCAATTCGCCGCTATCATCGGCGGCAGCCTGGGTGGCATGCAGGCGATGCAATGGTCGATCACTCATCCCGAGCGCGTGCGCAACGTGCTGGCCATCGCCACCGCGCCGCACCTGACCACCGAGAACATCGCGTTCAACGATGTGGCGCGCAACGCCATCCTCACCGATCCGGATTTCCACGGCGGCGACTTCTACCAGTTCGGTGTGGTGCCCACGCGCGGCCTGCGCCTGGCGCGCATGCTGGGCCATATCACTTATCTTTCCGACGATGCGATGGCTGGCAAGTTCGGGCGCGGTCTGCGTTCGGGTGAATACAAATACGGTTACGACATCGAGTTCGAAGTCGAATCCTATCTGCGCTATCAGGGCGACAAGTTCGCCGCGTATTTCGACGCCAATACTTATCTGCTGATGACCAAGGCGCTGGATTATTTCGACCCTGCGCGCCACACCGAGCACAACCTCGCGCGTGCCTTCGCCAACGTGCAGGCCAACTATCTCGTAGTGTCGTTCTCCAGCGACTGGCGCTTCTCTCCCGACCGTTCGCGCGAGATCGTGAAAGCGCTGCTGCATAACAAGCGCGATGTGAGCTATGCGGAGATCACC
Organism: Sideroxydans sp.; assembly: GCA_013791855.1. Taxonomy (GTDB): domain Bacteria; phylum Pseudomonadota; class Gammaproteobacteria; order Burkholderiales; family Gallionellaceae; genus Sideroxyarcus. The sequence goes on along the minus strand of VMTA01000003.1, from coordinate 72,492 downwards.
TCGCAACACGGCCATGATTCCTTCCTGATGCAGGACGAACAGTATTTCGCGGTGATGCGCAATTATCTTGAGCGCGTGGCGGGAGAATGCAAATGAACACCTCCATCATCCAGTCCCGCCCGGATTTCGCCGCCATCGCTGCATGGATCCCGCAAGGTTCCTCGGTGCTCGACCTAGGTTGCGGCGACGGCAGCCTGCTGCGCTACCTTCGCGAGACGCGCGATGTGCGCGGCTACGGTGTGGAGATCAGCGACGCCAACATCGCGGCCTGCATCGCCAATGGCGTGAATGTGATCCAGAACGATCTGGATCACGGACTGGCCGATTTCGAGAGCGACTCCTTTGACTTCGTCATCCTGTCGCAGACGCTGCAGGCCACGCGCCATACCGAAGCCTTGATGAAAGAGATCGTGCGCGTCGGGCGTGGTGGCATCGTCAGCTTCCCCAACTTCGGCTACTGGAAGAACCGTTTGCAGATCATGCAAGGACATATGCCCGTGTCGAAGATACTGCCTTACCAGTGGTACGACACACCCAACGTGCACCTGTGCACACTGAACGATTTCGAACTGCTGTGCGATCACCTCGGCCTGCGCATCCTCGGCCGTCACGTGATGAACGACAGCGGTGATGTGAACCTGCTGCCCAACCTGCGCGGCAGCGTGGCGGTGTATCGCTTCAAGCGCGAGGTATGAGCGTCTGGGAGCAATTATTCACGAGACGCATGTTGATATGCGTGTTCACGGGTTTCGCCTCCGGCCTGCCGCTGTTCCTGCTGTTCAACCTCGTGCCCGCCTGGCTGCGCAGCGAGCAGGTCGATCTCAAGACCATCGGCCTGTTCGCGCTGATCCAGTTCCCCTACACCTGGAAGTTCCTGTGGTCGCCGTTCCTCGACCGCTACGTGGTGCCGGTGCTGGGCCGCCGCCGTGGCTGGATGCTGCTCACGCAGATCGGCCTGTTGGCGACCATCGCCGCCATGGGCGGCTTCTCGCCGAGCAGCGATCTCGTCACCATCGCCTGGATCGCCACTCTGCTCGCGGTACTGAGCGCGACACAGGACATCGTGCTCGACGCCTACCGGCGCGAATTGTTGAGCGACGTTGAACTGGGTCTGGGTAACGCCATCCACGTAAACGCCTACCGCATCGCCGGATTGGTACCCGGTTCGCTGTCGCTGATCCTCGCCGATTTCCTGCCGTGGAGCACGGTGTTCATCATCACCGCGCTGTTCATGCTGCCCGGCATCGCCATGACACTGATGGTGAGCGAGCCGCACCGCGCCTCGCCACCCAAGACGCTGCGCGAAGCTGTTGTGGAACCGTTCCACGAATTCATCACGCGCAAAGGCTGGAACAGCGCGCTGCTGGTGCTGGCCTTTTTGCTGTTCTACAAACTCGGCGACAGCATGTGCACTGCGCTAGCCACACCTTTCTATCTCGACATGGGTTTTACCAAGACCGACATCGGCCTCATCGCCAAGAACGCCGGCCTGTGGCCCTCCATCATCGGCGGCATGCTCGGCGGACTGTGGATGGTGAAGATCGGCATCAACCGCGCACTGTGGCTGTTCGGCGTGGTGCAGGTGGTGTCCATCTTCGGCTTCGCCTGGCTCGCCTCGCATGGCCCCTTCACCGAGATCGGCGTCGCCGAACGCACCCAGCTCGCCATCGTCATCGGCATGGAAGCCCTCGGTGTCGGCCTCGGCACCGTCGCCTTCGTCGCCTTCATCGCCCGCACCACCCATCCCGCCTACACCGCCACCCAGTTCGCGCTGTTCACCAGCCTGATGGCCATCCCGCGCACCTTCGCCAATGCGGCGACGGGATGGCTGGTGGAAGGGATGGGGTGGACGATGTTCTTCCTGCTGTGCGTGCTGCTGGCGATACCAGGGATGGTGCTGCTGTTGAAGGTTGCGCCGTGGAATGCGCGACCTTCAAATCAATCCTTGTAATCCACCAACAACGGCGCATGATCACTGAACCGTTGTTCTTTGTAGATACCCGTTGATACCGCTTTCTCCGCAATGCCCGGCGTGGCGATCTGGTAGTCGATGCGCCAGCCAACGTCCTTGGCCCATGCCTGCCCACGGTTCGACCACCATGTGTAGGCTTCCAGCTCGGGGTGCAGCTTGCGGAACACGTCGACGAAGCCGACTTCGTTAAACAACGCTGTCATCCAGGCACGTTCTTCGGGCAGGAAGCCGGAGTTCTTCTTGTTGCCTTTCCAGTTCTTCAGATCCTTTTCGGTATGCGCGATGTTCCAGTCGCCGCAGACGACGACGTCTCGGCCGCTCTGCTTGAGCGCAACCATGTGCGGCATGAAGGCTTCCAGGAACTTGAACTTCACGGCCTGGCGCTCTTCGCCGCTGGAGCCGGAGGGCAGGTAGAGCGAGACCACGCTGAGGTTGCCGAATTGGGCTTCGATGTAACGGCCTTCCATGTCGAACTCGGGGATGCCGAGGCCGACGATGACGTTATCCGGTTTCTTTTTGCTGTAGATGCCCACGCCGCTGTAGCCCTTCTTTTCGGCATAGTGGAAATATCCGTGATAACCGAGCGGGGCGAGCATGTCGGGCGTCATGTCCGGTTCCTGCGCCTTGAGTTCCTGCACGCACAGGATGTCGGCATCCTGCTTGCCGAACCATTCGAGCAGACCTTTGTTGTAGACGGAGCGGATGCCGTTGAGGTTGAGGCTGATTATTCGCATATCGTTGGTGCGTCTTCTGTAATCTGGGGTGACGGGCATTATAATGGCCGCATTCTTCAATTCGTTCCCATTCTCCCCATGCATGCATACCGCCAGGATTTCATCCGCTTCGCCGTCGCTCAGAACGTTCTCCGTTTCGGCGAGTTCCAGACCAAGGCCGGTCGTCTGTCGCCTTACTTCTTCAACTCGGGACTGTTCCAGGACGGTGCTGCGCTACGCGAGCTGTGCCAGTTCTATGCGCAGGCCATCCTGGCCTCCGGCTTGGAGTTCAACATGCTGTTCGGCCCCGCCTACAAGGGCATCCCGCTGGTAGCGGGTACTTCCATCGCGCTGGCGGAGCAGGGGCGCAACGTGCCTTATTGCTTTAACCGCAAGGAGGCCAAGGACCACGGCGAAGGTGGCAACACGGTGGGTGCGAAGCTGGCTGGCAAGGTGCTGATCATCGACGATGTGATCTCGGCCGGGACGTCGGTGCGCGAGTCCATCGAACTTATCCGGGCGGCGGGTGCCGAACCCTGCGGCGTGGTGATCGCGCTGGACCGCATGGAGCGCGGACAGGGCGAGTTGTCGGCGGTGCAGGAGGTGCAACGCGACTACGGACTGCCGGTGGTTTCCATCGCCGCGCTGGATGATCTGCTCGGTTATTTGCAGGGGCAGGCGGACTTGGGGCAGAATCTGCAGGCAGTTCAAACTTATCGGGATAGATACGGGGTGAAATGATGATGAAATCGAAGATGCTGGTGGGTGTTGCGGCGTTGTTCGCAGCCATTTCGCTGAATGCAGAAGCCAAGCTCTACAAGTGGGTGGATGAGAACGGTACCACGCACTATGGCGAGACCATCCCGCCCAAGTATGCCAATCGCAACGCGCAGACTTTTGAAAAGGGCCGCGTGCAGGAGCGCGAGTCAACCCGAGAGAGCGCAAACGTGCAGAGAAAGATGTTGTCGGATGAAGAGGTGCAAGCCGAACGACATGACAACGCGCTGATCAACACCTACAGTTCCGACAAGGAGATCGACTTGGCGCGTGACCGCAACCTGCAGCAGGTCGAGGCGCGCATCAGCAGCTACACCACACTGCTCAAATCTGCCAATGAGAACCTTGTCAGCCTGCAGCAGGAGCAGGAACGGATCGCCAAGCAGAACCGCAAGACCCCAAAATCGCTGGAGGAGGATCTGGAAAATGCCAAGCTGCGCATCGAGCAGTTCCAGGCCGACTTGGACACCAACAAGGCGGAGCTGGAAGCGGTCAAAGCCCGATACGCCAAGGACAAGGCCCGCTATCGCGAACTTAAAGGTCTGGCCCCTCTGGAAGGGCAGTGATCACATCGCGTTGAACCGGCTGTTGCCTGCTTCGTACTGCAGCAACTGTCCGTGTTCGATATCGAAGTACCATCCGTGCAGCGTCAAGCGGCCATCCTCCACACGCTCGCGTATCCAGTCGAAAGACAGCAGATTGTCGAGTGAGCTGAGTATGGCCTGCTGTTCGCAGGCCCGTTCCAATTCCTGACTCGAAGCATCCGGCAGCTCTTGCAACACCTTGTTGCGCGCCTGTTCCGCCAGCCTCATCCAGCTGCTGATGAAAGATTCCTGTCCGTCGATAGCCGAACCTCTCATCAATGCCTGAATGCCGCCACACTGTGCGTGCCCCAATACGATGACATGCTCTACACCCAATGTCTTCACACCGTATTCCAGCGCGGCGCTGGTGCCGTGACGCCCACCGATGCGGTTCTCGTCGGGCGGCACCAGATTGGCGACGTTACGGATGACGAACAGGTCGCCCGGCGCGCAATCGAGCACCAACGCCGGATCCACGCGCGAATCACAGCAGGCGACCACCAGTATCTTCGGGGTTTGCCCTTCTTGTACCAGTTGTCGGTACAACGCATCGTCGTCCGTGAAATGCTGTTCACGGAAACGATGGAATCCTTTTATCAGGTCTGCCGGATTGGTCATTCGCCTGTCAGGAGCCGCTGTGCTTCGCGGTATTTGTCGGCGGTCTTTTGCAGGATGTCGGCGGGGATAGCCGGTGCGGGCGGTTGCTTGTTCCAGCCCGATGTTTCCAGCCAATCGCGCACGAACTGCTTGTCAAAGCTGGGCGGGTTGCTGCCAACCTGGTACTGGTCGGCGGGCCAGAAACGCGAGGAATCCGGCGTCAGTGCTTCGTCGATCAGATACAATTTGCCATCGGCGTCGGTGCCGAATTCGAACTTGGTGTCGGCGATGATGATGCCGCGCGTCAGCGCGTAATCCGCCGCTTCGTTGTACAGCGCCAGTGTGGCGTTCTTCACCTGCTCGGCCATGTCCGCACCCAACAACTTCTTGGCTTCCTCGAACGAGATGTTCTCGTCATGGTCGCCCACTGCGGCTTTGGTGGAGGGCGTGAACAATGCCTGCGGCAACTTCTGTGCTTCCTGCAGGCCGGCGGGCAACTGGATGCCGCATACCGCGCCGGTCTTCTTGTAATCCTTCCAGCCGGAACCGACCAGATAACCGCGCACGATGGCTTCGATCGGCAGCGGTTTCAGTTTTTTGGTGACGAAGGCACGGCCGCGCACCTGCGCCTTTTCGGCGTCGCTCTTCACCACTGCTTCGGGATCGATACCGGACAGATGGTTTGGAATGACATGGCCGAGTTTCCTGAACCAGAAATTCGACACCGCCGTCAGCACCTCGCCCTTGCCGGGAATCGGCGTAGGCAGGATGAAGTCGAACGCGGACAAACGGTCGGTCTGCACGATCAGCAGATGCTCGGCATCCACTTCGTACAGGTCGCGCACTTTGCCGCGATGCAGAAATTTCAAGCTGGGTAATTCGGATTCGTGCAGGGCAGTCATGATGACCTCGTTGATTTCAACTGTTGCAGACGTGACAACGCCCCCGTTTCCGGGGGCGCCTTGCGCTAAATTACGCGCCTTTGTGGTAACCGACCACGCGCTCGACTTCGTTCTTCGAGCCGAGGATGACCGGCACGCGCTGGTGCAGACCGGTGGGTTGCAGTTCCATGATGCGCTCGCGGCCGGTGGAGCTCATGCCGCCTGCCTGTTCCACGATGAAGGACATCGGGTTGGCTTCGTACATCAGACGCAGTTTTCCCGGCTTGCTTGAATCCTTGGTGTCGAACGGATACATGAAGATGCCGCCGCGTGTCAGGATGCGGTGCACTTCGGCCACCATGGATGCAACCCAACGCATGTTGAAGTTCTTCTCGCGTCCGCCGTCCTTGCCCTTCATGCACTCGTCCACATACTTCTGCACCGGCGCTTCCCAGAAGCGCTGGTTAGACATGTTGATGGCGAACTCTGCGGTATCTTCCGGGATGGTCATGTTCGGGTGGGTCAGGAAGAAGTCGCCGACATCGCGGTCCAGTGTGAAACCGTTCACGCCGTGGCCGGTGGTGATCACCATCATGGTGTTCGGGCCGTACAGTGCATAGCCGCCGCACACTTGCTTGGTGCCGGGCTGCATGAAGTCGGCAGCGGTGGGGTTGGTCACGCCTTCAGGGCAACGCAGGATGGAGAAGATGGTGCCGACGGAGATGTTCACGTCGATGTTGGACGAGCCGTCCAGCGGATCGAAAGTGATCAGGTATTTGCCGCGCGGGTACTGTTTGGGAATCTCGTAGATGTCGTCCATCTCTTCGGAAGCCATAGCTGCCAGGTGGCCGCTCCACTCGTTGGCTTTGATGAACACTTCGTTGGTGATGATGTCGAGTTTCTTCTGTGTCTCGCCTTGCACGTTCTCGCTGCCTGCGGAACCCAGCACGCCGATTAGCGCGCCCTTGTTCACGTCATGCGCAATCTGCTTGCAGGCAGATACGATGTCGCTGATCAGGCCGGTGAAGTCGCCGGTTGCACCGGGGATCTGACGTTGTTCTTCGATGATGAACTGGATCAAACTCTTGCTCATGCTGCTCTCCTCTTTTAGAAATTTTTTCAACTGCCGGATTTTACAGGTTTTACGGTTCGTACTCCACGGCTATTTGCCGGTGCCTTCGCGCGGCTTTCCACGTGTGGCGATCAAGCTGGCGGCAACGCTGCCACCGATCAACACGGCAACTACGGCTAGCGATGCCTGCACGGGGATGTGGTACCAAGGAGCTATCAGCATCTTGCTGCCGATGAAGGCCAGCACCATCGCCAGTGCGTATTTCAACAGGTGGAAGCGGTCGGCCACATCCGCCAGCAAAAAATACAATGCGCGCAACCCCATGATCGCGAAGATGTTTGAGGTGAACACGATAAAAGGATCGGTGGTAATCGCGAAGATGGCCGGGATGGAATCCACCGCAAACACCAGATCGGATACTTCCACCAGCAGCAACACCAGGAACAGCGGCGTAAAGTAGCGCACGCCATCCTTGGTCACGCTGAACCTCTCGCCGTGGTCGCCCTCCGCGATACGCAGATGGCGGCGTGCAAAACGCAGCACCGGATTGTTCTCCAGATCGGGCTGCTTCTCTTCAACCACCAGCATGCGTACACCCGTAACGACCAGGAACGCCCCAAACAGGTACAGCACCCAGCTGAACTCTTGCACCACCCAGGCCCCCGCCAAGATCATTACCGCTCGCATCACGATCGCGCCGAGCACGCCGTATATCAACACGCGGCGCTGGTATTCTGGCGGAACATGGAATGCGCCAAAGATCAGCAGGAACACGAAAACATTGTCCACCGACAGGGACTTCTCGATCAGGTAGCCGGTAAGGAACTCCAGCGCCTTGGCATCGGCGACCGCTTCGCCGGCCGTTCCTTTCAAGTGCCACCACAGCAGGCCGTTGAAGATCAAAGCCAGCGATACCCAAACCAGCGACCAGAGCGCCGCTTCCCTGACGCTCACCTTATGCGCTTTGCGCCCCCCGAGCACGAACAGGTCCAACGCCAGCATCGCCAGGACAAAGAGGATGAATGCGCCCCACATCCAGGGTTCGCCGATATTGTTCATGTAGCCTTCTCGTGGGTAATTCGCGCTCGTCTGTATTGTTGCAGGCAGCAAATTGGCTCTTTATTTGCCGCAAAGCTTTGAAGCGGCTGGGTTATTTCGCTCCCAGCTTGGCCAATGCCTGATCTGCCGACTCGTCGTAGCGGGCGCGTTCCTTCTTCGCTGCATCCTCCAGCGCTTGGTTGATCTCTGGATATTTCAGCGCCAGGATGCGGGCCGCCAGCATGGCGGCGTTCTTTGCGCCATCCACCGCCACTGTCGCTACCGGAACACCGGGCGGCATCTGCACGGTGGCCAGCAAGGCATCCAGTCCTGACACCACGCCGCCGGACAGCGGCAGACCGATCACCGGCAGACGCGTATGCCCGGCGATCACTCCGGCCAGATGGGCTGCCATGCCGGCGCAACCGATCAGCACTTGCACGTCCTCCTTATGTGCGCGCTCGATGTAAGCGACCACTTTATCCGGTGTGCGGTGGGCTGAAGCCACCACGATCTCGCTGGCAATGCCGAGATCCGACAATGTGTCGCGCACTTTGACCACGGTGGGCAGATCGTTCGGGCTGCCGGTGAGGATGCCAACCAGTACCTTGCCGTTAGATGCGAGTTGCATGCTTGCTCTCCTTGATTTGCTTATTTGGTCAGGGCGATGAACAGTTCCGGCAGCTTGATCGGCAGCTGCGTCACATTGTCCACGATAGTGTATTGCTTGCCGAAGATGTCGGAAACATATTCATCGGCCTTGGGATCCAGATTGATACAGTAGGTATAGATACCCTCCTGGTCCAGCTCCCTCACTGCCTGTTTGGCATCCTGGATCAGCAGTTGCGGATCGTGCACGTCGATATCCGCAGGTTCGCCGTCGGTCAGGATCAGCATCAGCTTCTTGTCTGCCTGCTGTGCCTTCAGATAATGTCCGGCGTGGCGCATCGCGGCACCCATACGGGTGGAATAGCCGGCCTGCATCTCGGCCAGACGCGACTTCACTTCGTCGCCCCACGGTTCCTTGAATCCCTTAAGGTGGTAGTAGCGCACATCGTGCCGGGTATTGGAATGGAAGCCGCCGATGGCGAACGAGTCGCCGACCTGCTGCACTGACCATGCCAGTAGCGATACCGCTTCCTGACTTAGTTCGAGGATGGTCTGCTGGCTGCCCGCCGCCTTCTCGCTGAGCGACTGCGACAGATCGACGAGCAATGTGACCGCGAAGCTGCGACCGTCGGTACGGTGCGACATATTGATGCGCGGGTCGGGAGACGATCCGCTCTTGAAGTCGATCAGCGAACGGATCGCCACATCCAGATCAAGTTCGGAGCCTTCTTCCTGATAGCGGATGCGTACCTTATCCTGCGGCTTGAGCATCTCCAGCATGGCCTTCAAGCGCTTGGCCAGCTTGCTGTGCTTGAGCAGCAGGTCGTCGATCTTGGCGGGGTTGCCGCGCGGGTGCAGGGCCTCATACACACTGACCCAGTCCGGGCGATAGTTCTGCGCGTTATAGTCCCATTCATCGTAGTGGCGGGGGGGCAGACCATCCAGTTCGTCTTCCGTGGTCTGCCGCTTATCGAGATGTTCAAACATCTCGTCCTCGTCGCTCTCTTCGATGTAGATCCACAGATGGCGGTTGTCATCGCGATAGCTGACTTCGGTGTTGTCGAAATACATCTTGGCCGACAGGTCGCGCTGGCCGCGTATGCGTGCGATGAACGACAAGGCGACAGATGACATCTCCGCGCTGGTCGATTCTCCTTTTGCCATCAGATCATGGAAACGTATTACGAATTCTTTGACGTGGACGTTCTCGTACTGGAATTCAGGGTCAAGGATGGCGCGTGACAATATAGCCAGCCTGAGTCTGAACACCGAGATACCCTGCTCCTCGAGCTGCAGGTCTTCTTCTTTTGGTATCGGATGTAGTGCAAGCAGCAGTTTGCGCAATCCAGGATATTTCTGGCAGGCCAGATAATCCACGCGTGAATCCTCGAATATCTCGACGCTGGCGCGCTGGAAGGGGCTCCAGTTGTCCACAATCATCTTCTGTGACCATCTGCGATGGGCGGCCATGTGCGCCAGCGCGGCGCGATAGCGGTCTATCCCCGACACCCCATCGACAGAGTCGTATACATCTGGCAAACGGATGCCGTCATCGGTGAAGTAGGGCATCGGCTTGCGCAACTCATCGAATGCGACCGAGAACGGGATGAGGTAGTCACTATCGTTCCATAGTGCCCGGATGTAGGTATCCAGCTTGCGCTCGTTGTCCACCAGCAATGTGCCGTGCCGTTCGCGTTGCATGACCGCGATCGCATCTGCCGATTCCAGTTTGAAATATTCTTCCTGACGTTCGGGGTGATTGTTGTAATACTTGATGCCGTACTCGATCCAGTTGCGCAGCCCCTGCAACGACAGCACACCCAGCAAACGCGGCGCTTGCTTGAGCAGCTCTGGCAGTCCAGGGCTGGGGAAAGTCGTATGGTGTCCGTGCACCGAACCCGAGGTTCTATCCATCATGTCGCGGATCAGCTCTATGTAGCGCTTGAACATCTTGTTGCTGTTCAGCCGCCGTGCAACCGCGCCGCTGGTCTGCAGGAAGGGCACCATGGCCTTGAAGTTGGTATGCGTGGACATGTACTGCGAGAATTCGCGCAGTTCCACCAGCGCCTGTTCTCCAACGATCGCGGCGACTGTCGGCGCTTCTTCCAGATAGACCAGCAACGGCTCGGCGCCGCGCCCCATCTTGCCGATGACGCGCGCATTCTCGATGTAGGTTTCCAGGCCTTCTGTCGACAGCAAGGCTTTGGCTTCCTTCATGCACTCGTCGAAGACAGCTTCAACCTGGGAGAATTTGCAGCCCAGCTTCTCCCAATACATCGCTGTCTCTTGGCTTCTGTCCGTCACGGCTTCCGTCATCGATCAGCCCTCCGTAGTCCGCATCGTCCCGTTTTCAGGCGAATGAAGCATCGATCGCGTGGTCGAGCGTATCGCGGATATCCGCGTCGTCGGTGATCGGACGCACCATGGCCATACGGCATGCGGCTTTGGGATCGACCCCGTTCTTGATGAGTGTTGCCGCGTACACCAGCAAACGCGTGGAGATACCTTCATCCAGCCCGTGTCCTTTCAGATTGCGCGCTGCCTGACCGATCTGCACCAACTTTCCGCAGATCGCCACATCCAGACCGGTTTCCTTGGACAGGATTTCGGCTTCCAATTCTGCACTCGGGTAGTCGAACTCAAAACCCGTGAAACGCTGTTTGGTCGATTGCTTCAGATCCTTCATCAGGCTCTGGTAGCCCGGGTTATACGAGATCACCAGCTGGAAGTCCGGATGTGCTTCCAGCAGCTCACCCTTCTTGTCCAGTGGCAATGTTCGACGGTGGTCGGTCAACGGGTGGATGACCACGGTGGTGTCCTGGCGTGCTTCGACTACTTCATCCAGATAGCAGATCGCACCGATACGGGCTGCGGTGGTGAGCGGTCCATCCAGCCAGCGCGTGCCATTGGCGTCGAGCAGATAGCGCCCGACCAGGTCGGAGGCAGTCATGTCTTCGTTACAAGCCACGGTGATCAACGGCTTGTTCAGTTTCCACGCCATGTATTCGATGAAGCGCGACTTGCCGCAACCGGTCGGTCCTTTCACCATCACCGGTAGACGGGCGTTGTAGGCCGCTTCATACAGTGCTACTTCATCCCCTTGCACCTGATAGAACGGCTCTGTGTGGACTTTGTATTGTTCCTTGTTATCCATAACGAACTCCTTGGTTCGACGCATGCCCGCAACACTGTCGCGGTTTTTCTGCGTCTGGAATAAAACGCCCCCAACGTGTGGGGGCGCGTTTTATTGCTTCGATGCTGCCTGAACTTACTTGTGTACGCCCAGCTTTTCGCGCCATCCCGCAAACAGCTTGTCGCCGTCTTTCGGGAAGGATTCGAAGGCACGTGCGAACTCTTTGTGAGTCTTGGCGTATTCGATCGGATCAGTACCGGACTTCCAGCACTCGTAAGCCTGACCCAGCGAGATGCCACCGGCTGCCGGGCTGTCGATGTGGCCAAATGCGCCGCCGCCGCAGGTGTTGATCACGTTGCCGTGGCCCAGGTTTTCAAAGAAGCCTGGCAGACGCAGTGCATTCATACCACCGGAGATGATCGGTGCTGTCGGCTTCATGCCGTACCACTTCTGGTAGAAGTAAGGCCCCTGGCACTCGTCGCGCTCCAGCATGTATGCCAGTACGGTTTCCTTGGCATGACCTTCCATCTTGCCGTAGCCCATGGTACCGGTATGGATACCGGATGCGCCCATCAGACGAGACAGCTTCATGTAGCACAGCGGATCCATACCCATCGGCGATTTGTAGGAAGTCACGGCGCCGTGACCGGCACGGTGGAAGTGCAGGAAGGTGTCCGGGAACGCACGTCGGCAAGTCGTTACGCCGGCCGGGCCGGTCACGAAACCGTCGACCAAGAAGGCAACGTGCTTCTCGTTACCGTACTTGGCGAACTCGCCCAGGATGTATTCGCCGCGCTTGATCATTTCGACGTGGTAGTCGGCAGTCACGTTGGCGGAGAACAGCTTGGCCTGACCGGTTTCCTGCTGCGCCTTGTCCATCATGGCTGCAACCTTGGGAATGACCACTTCCATCGGGCAGAACGGCTGGTTAGCCTGAGGCTCGTCGTTCTTGATGAAGTCGCCGCCCAGCCAGAAGTCGTAACAGGCTTTGGCGAACGGATCTGGACGCAGACCCAGCTTAGGCTTGATGATGGTGCCGGCAATGTAACCACCGTCCACTTCCGGACGACCCAATACTTTCCACAGATCGGCGATACCGGCGCTCGGGCCGTCGAATTTCTTGACCATGCACTCAGGTACCAGGAAGTCCAGCATGCGCAGGCCTTCGTGGTCGCCCATGCCCTGGTTGTTGCCCAGGATCAAGGACCACATGTGGGAGATGTTGTAGAAACCATCGGTCAGGTTCGGGTCGAACAATGGAACGGGGTAAGCGACTTTCATCAGGCCACCCTTGTCGCCGAATGCAGTCTCATCTACTTCGTACACCAAGGCGTCAACGCCACGGGTGAAGTCGTCGGTTGTTGAAACTTCAACGTTGGTACCGGTGGAGGATTCAGCTGCGACGTGAGCAGCCACTTCCAGAAAGCCATAACCCTTGGCCGGCTTCAGCTTGTACGCTACCAGCAGGTGCTGGCCGCCAGCGATCAAATCTGCTTCTTTCAGATTCAGATTTGAGTAACGATTCGATTGATCCATTGTTTTCTCCTCTTGTCGTTTAAATGTTCTTGCAACGAAGCGCAATGTACGCATCCGCTATCATAAATAACAGTCAAATATTTTTATCGCTACCATAAGCAATGCTTATGTAATAAACTCTGACCATCATGTTGCCGCTCACCTTACGTCAGCTTCAGGTCTTCGAAAGTGTCTCCCGCCACTTGAGTCATTCACGCGCCGCTGAAGAGCTGTTCCTGTCGCAACCCGCCGTTTCCATGCAGATCAAGCAGGCTGAACAGACTATCGGAATCCCCCTGTTCGAGCAAGCTGGCAAGCGCCTGTTCCTGACCGAGGCCGGGCGGGAGTTGATGCATTATTCGCGCGCCATATTGCAATTGATGCAGGAGATGGAATCCAGCTTCGATGCGATGAAGGGTATGGAGCGCGGCAAGTTGAACATCGCTGTCGTCAGCACGGCCAACTACTTCATGCCGCAGCTGCTGGCGAGCTTCATCCAACTTCATCCCGGCATTCATGTATCCCTGTCCGTGGCCAACCGCGATGCAGTCGTCAAGCAGCTCTCCGAGAATCTCGCCGACCTTGCCATCATGGGCCAGCCGCCGGCCGGTACCGAAATGGTCGCCAAGCCATTTTTGCAGAATCCTATGGTCGTGATCGCTGCACCCACTCATGCACTGGCTGGCATTACGCATGTTCAGGCTCATCAGTTGGCCAAAGAGACTTTCCTGTTGCGCGAACTGGGTTCCGGTACGCGTGGCGTGGTCGAGCGCTACTTTGACAGCAACAAGCTTCCTCTGCCCGCGCACATGGAAATGGACACCAACGAGGCAATCAAGCAATCGGTTCAGGCGGGCATGGGAGTCGGCATCATCTCCCGCCACGGCATCGAGCTTGAACTGGAGACCGGGCGGCTCGTCATTCTGGATGTGGACAGTTTTCCCATCGTGCGGCACTGGTACATCGTGCAACGCAAGGACAAGCGCTCGTCGACTGCGGTCATGGAATTCGAAAAGTACCTGATCGCCCAGTCACAGATCCAAGCGACGGACAAATAAAAAGCGACCCGAAGGTCGCTTTTTATTTGCTAGCTGAGGCGTTCGATCACTTCACGATCGCGTTCAGTTCGCCCTTGATGTAACGCATTGCCATTGCATCCAGCGCGATTGGCTTGATCTTGCCGGCTTGACCAGCGGAACCGAAGGCTTCATAGCGTGCCTTGCAGATCGCCTTCATCGCCTTGGTGGTCTCGGCCAGGAACTTGCGCGGGTCGAAGTCCTTTGGGTTGCCAGCCAGATAGCGGCGGGTTGCACCAGTGGAAGCCATACGCAGGTCAGTGTCGATGTTCACTTTGCGCACGCCGTGCTTGATGCCTTCGACGATTTCTTCAACCGGCACGCCGTAAGTCTGAGGCATCGCACCACCGAACTGGTTGATGATCTCCAGCCATTCTTGTGGAACGGAGGAAGAACCGTGCATCACCAAGTGTGTGTTGGGAATGCGTGCGTGGATCTCTTTGATGCGGCTGATTGCCAAGGTGTCGCCTGTGGGCGGCTTGGTGAACTTGTACGCGCCGTGGCTAGTGCCGATGGCGATTGCCAGCGCGTCCACTTGCGTAGCTTTCACGAATTCAGCTGCTTCGTTCGGGTCGGTCAGCAGCTGATCATGGCTCAACACGCCTTCAGCGCCGTGGCCATCTTCCTTTTCACCGTGGCCGGATTCCAGAGAACCCAGGCAACCCAATTCGCCTTCGACTGAAACGCCGACCGCGTGGGACATCTCAACCACGCTCTTGGTGACGTTGACGTTGTATTCGAAGGAAGAAGGGGTCTTGCCGTCGGTCATGAGCGAACCGTCCATCATCACACTGGAGAAGCCGGACTTGATGGCGTTGATACAGACTGCCGGCGATGCGCCGTGGTCCTGATGCATGACGACGGGAATATGCGGGTACATCTCGACCGCTGCTTCGATGAGGTGACGCAGGAACGGCTCGCCTGCGTACTTACGCGCGCCGGCGGAACCCTGCATGATTACCGGGCTGTTGGTTTCGTCGGCCGCTTCCATGATGGCCTTGACCTGTTCCAGATTGTTGACGTTGAACGCCGGCAGGCCGTAGCTGTTTTCTGCCGCGTGATCGAGTAGTTGACGCAAGGATACGAGTGCCATTATTTCCTCCTGATATTAATTACAAAACATTAACTTTTACGATGATCGCCGACGCGCACGATCTTCATGGTGTTGGTGTGACCGGCTTTACCGATGGCTTCGCCCACGGTCATCACGATGAGGTCGCCTTCCTGCACCATGTTCAAGCGCAGTAATTCATTTTCCGCCTGACGCAGGGTGACAGAATGATCGTCCGAAGTGGATTCGAACGCGATCGGATGTACGCCGCTGAACAACGTGACTTTGCTCAGTGTGGCTTCCATCGGTGTCATCGCAAAGATCGGTGTCTCTGCGCTGGTACGCGACATCCACAGAGCGGTTGAACCGGATTGTGTCAGGGCGACGATGGCTTTCACCTTGAAGTGTGAGGCAGCATACAAGGCCGACATCGCGATCGATTGGTCGATGCGGGCGAACTTGTTATGCTCCAGACGGCGGTCCGTTGCACTGTCTTCACTTTCTTCTTCGGCATTGAGACAGATACGCGCCATCGATTCGATGGTTTCGACCGGATAGTCACCGACGGCGGTTTCTGCCGACAGCATCACCGCATCGGTACCGTCCAGAACCGCGTTGGCCACGTCGGATACTTCCGCTCTGGTCGGGATCGGTGCTGTGATCATCGATTCCATCATCTGTGTGGCAGTGATGACCAGGCGGTTCTTGGAGCGCGCCAGCTTGATCATTTTCTTCTGCAGACCGGGTACGGCCGCATCGCCTACTTCGACCGCCAAGTCACCGCGTGCGACCATGATGCCGTCGGAGGCTTCGATGATCTCGCCCAGTACGGGAATGGCTTCTGCACGTTCAATCTTGGCGATAAGCAAACTCTTGCCACCTGCTGCGTGCATCAACTCGCGCGCAAGCTTCATGTCGCTAGCCGAACGCGGGAAGGAAACAGCCAGGAAGTCCGCTTTGATCAGCGCGGCTGTCTTGATGTCTTCCTTGTCCTTGTCCGTCAGCGCCGGTGCGGTCAGTCCGCCACCTTTGCGGTTGATGCCCTTGTTATTGGACAGCACGCCACCGCGCACGACCACGCAATGCACCTCGGCACCTTTGACGCCGGTGACATGGAATTCCAGCAAGCCGTCGTTAAGCAACAGAACAGTGCCAATCTCCACATCCTGCGGCAATTCCTTGTAATCCAGCCCGACGCGTTCCTGATTTCCCAGGCCTTCCAGCTCGGCATCAAGAATGAAAGCGTCGCCTGGCTTCAGCACGATCTTGTCATTCTCGAACTTGCGTACGCGGATCTTCGGTCCTTGCAGGTCGGCGAGGATACCGACCGTACGGCCTGCAGTGGCCGCTGCCGCACGCACGATCTCGGCGCGCTTCTGATGGTCTTCGGCCGTGCCGTGTGAGAAGTTCATACGCACGACATCGACGCCGGCTCGTATGATCGCGGTCAACGACTTCAGGTCATTGGTCGCGGGCCCCAGGGTTGCTACTATTTTTGTTCTGCGCAGCATGATTTCCTTGATTGAATCTTGCGAATTTCCCCGCGTCCGTCTCTCTCCATCGAGGACGCGGGGCACCCTTCTGTTTTACTGCTTTGCGCGTTCTTCCAGGATCGCCACTGCCGGCAATGTCTTGCCTTCGAGGAATTCCAGGAACGCACCGCCTGCGGTGGAGATATACGAAACCTTGTCGAAGATGTCGTACTTCTGGATCGCGGCAATGGTGTCGCCACCGCCAGCCAGTGTGAATGCACTGGTTTCCGCGATCGCCTTAGCGATAGTCTTGGTGCCTTCGCCGAACTGGTCGAACTCGAACACGCCGACCGGTCCGTTCCACACCACAGTACCTGCCTTCATGATGATGTCAGCCAATTCCTGTGCAGATTTTGGACCGATGTCGAAGATCATGTCGTCATCAGCCACATCGCCCACGTCTTTCAGAACTGCTGGCTCATTGGCATCGAATTTCTTGCCGCACACCACATCCACCGCGATGGGGATGTTAGCGCCGCGTTGTTTCATTTTTTCGATCAATGCCTGCGCGGTCGGGATCAGATCGTCTTCGCACAGCGACTTGCCGACATTGCCGCCAGTCGCTTTGATGAAGGTGTTGGCGATACCGCCACCCACGACCAACTGCTCACACTTCTCGGATAACGATTCCAGCACGGTCAGCTTGGTAGAGACCTTGGAGCCACCGACGATGGCGACCATCGGACGTGCCGGACTGAGCAATGCCTTGGTCAGCGCTTCCAGCTCTTGCGTCAGCAAAATGCCTGCGGCAGCAACTGGCGCGTACTTGGCCACGCCGTGAGTGGAAGCTTCGGCGCGGTGGGCCGTGCCGAATGCATCCATCACGAACACGTCGCAAAGAGCGGCATATTTCTTTGCCACTTCTTCAGTGCTTTTCTTTTCGCCTTTGTTGAAACGACAATTCTCCAGCAACACCAATTCACCATCGGCCACGTCGAAACCTCCGTCGATCCAGTCGCGGATCAGACGCACGGGTTTGCCCAGTTTATTGGCGATATCGTCTGCTACCGGCTTGAGCGAATTCTCGTCGGAGAACACGCCTTCTTCCGGGCGGCCAAGGTGAGAGGTCACCATCACTTTTGCACCTGCGCTCAGAGCGGCGTTGATGGTTGCCATGGAAGCGCTGATACGCGCATCGGAGGTCACCTTGCCATCTTTGACGGGCACATTGAGATCAGAACGGATCAGGACGCGTTTGCCCTTCAGATCCAGGTCGGTCATTTTGATTACGGACATGATTTTTCCTTCTACAGACTGAAACTTAAAGGGCTGGCAACTGCCAGCCCTTGTTCAACATGGATTACTTGGCAATGTGCTGCGCGAAACGCAGCATGTTGCAGGTGTAACCATATTCATTGTCATACCAGGACACGACCTTGACGAAGGTGCCATCCAGCGCGATGCCTGCTTCCGAATCGAAGATGGAAGAGAAGCCACAACCGCGGAAGTCAGTGGAGACCACTTTCTCGTCGGTGTAACCCAGCGTCTTGCTCATGTCGCCGCTCTGCGATGCCTTCTTCATGGCGGCGCAGATCTCTGCGTAGCTGGCTTCCTTGTTCAATTCCACAGTCAGGTCGACCACGGATACGTCGGATGTCGGCACGCGGAATGCCATACCGGTCAGCTTGCCGTTCAACTCGGGCAACACCACACCCACTGCCTTGGCTGCGCCAGTGGAGGAGGGGATGATGTTTTCCAGGATGCCGCGGCCGCCGCGCCAATCTTTTTTGGACGGGCCGTCGACTGTCTTCTGGGTAGCTGTCGCTGCATGCACAGTTGTCATCAGACCGCGCTTGATGCCCCAGTTGTCATTCAGTACTTTAGCGACCGGAGCCAGGCAGTTGGTGGTGCAGGAAGCGGCAGAAACGATCGCCTCGCCCTTGTAGGCAGTGTGGTTCACGCCGTACACGAACATCGGTGTCTTGTCCTTGGAAGGCGCGGACATCACCACCTTCTTGGCACCGGCAGCGATGTGCTTCTGGCAGCCTGCGTCGTCCAGGAAGAAACCGGTACATTCCAGCACCAGCTCGGCGCCCACTTCGTTCCATTTCAGGTTTGCAGGATCAGTCTCGGCGGTCAGGCGGATCTTCTTGCCGTTCACCACCATGTTGTTACCGTCAACACCCACTTCACCCTGGAAGTTGCCGTGCACGGAATCGTACTTCAGCATGTAGGCCAGATAGTCCGGCTCCAACAGGTCGTTGATCGCAACCACTTCGAGCTCGGGGAAGTCCTTAGCGATTGCACGGAACGCCATGCGGCCGATACGACCGAAACCATTGATACCAACTTTGATTGCCATGTTTTCTCTCCCGTTTAGTAATTAAAAGCTTTGTCTTACAGCACCGACTTGACGGCCTTGACCACGTTCTCAGTAGTGAAGCCGAAGTGCTTGAACAGCTCGGGTGCCGGAGCGGACTCACCGAAGGTGTCCATACCGACCACTGCGCCATCCAGAACATACTTGTACCAACCCCCGGTCACGCCCGCTTCGACCGCCACGCGCTTGCTGCCCTTCGGCAATACGCTGTCCTTGTAGGCTTGGTCTTGCTTGTCGAACACGTTGGTGGATGGCATCGATACCACACGCACGTTGATACCTTCTGCTGCTAATGCTACTTGTGCGCTCAGTGCCAGCGACACTTCGGAGCCTGTAGCGATGATCACCGCCTGCGGCTTGCCACCAGCCGCTTCAGACAGAACATATGCTCCCTTGCGGATGTTGGCGATCTGCGCTGCATCACGCTTCTGGAATGCCAGATTCTGGCGGCTGAAGATCAGGCTCGACGGGCCGTCGTTACGCTCGACTGCAGCGACCCATGCCACGGCGGACTCAACGGTGTCGCACGGACGCCATACTTCCATGTTCGGGATGTAGCGCAGCGTGGCAGTCTGCTCGACCGGCTGGTGGGTCGGGCCATCTTCACCCAGACCGATGGAGTCGTGGGTGAACACATAGATCACGCGCTGCTTCATCAGTGCCGACATGCGCAGCGCATTGCGTGCGTATTCGGAGAACATCAGGAAGGTGCCGCCGAACGGCAGGAAGCCGCCGTGCAAGGCCATACCGTTCATGATGTGCGACATGCCGAACTCGCGCACGCCGTAGCTGATGTAGTTACCCGGCTTCTTGCCACTGACATGGTGCGCGCCTGTCCAGTTGGTCAGGTTGGAACCGGTCAGGTCGGCGGAACCGCCAAGGAACTCTGGCAGGGCAGGTTGCAGGCCGTTGATGGCATTTTGCGAAGCCTTACGAGTAGCGATTGTTTCAGCCTTCTCGTTGGTCTTGGCAATGAACTCAGCAGCGTGAGCAGTCCAGTTTGCTGGCAACTGGTTATTGATGCGGCGCTCGAACTCAGCAGCTTCTTTTGGGAATGCAGCCTTGTATTCGGCGAACTTGTTGTTCCACAGCTTTTCCAGGCCCTCGCCTTTGGTGCGGGCATCCCATGCTTCGTACACGTGAGCGGGGATCTCGAACGGAGGATATTTCCAGCCGATGTGTTCGCGAGTTGCAGCGACTTCAGCATCGCCCAGCGCTGCGCCATGCACGTCGTGTGTACCTTCCTTGTTCGGAGAACCGGCACCGATTACGGTCTTGCAGCAGATCAGTGTCGGCTTGTCGGTTACGGCCTTGCCAGCCTCGATCGCAGCGTTGATCGCCTCGGGATCATGACCTTGCACATCGGCAATGACGTGCCAGCCGTAAGCTTCGAAACGCTTCGGTGTGTCATCTGTGTACCAGCCGTCGATGTGGCCATCGATGGAGATGTTGTTGTCGTCCCAGAATGCGGTCAGCTTGCCCAAGCCCCAAGTGCCAGCCAGCGCGCAGGCTTCGTGGGAGATACCTTCCATCATGCAGCCATCGCCCAAGAACACATAAGTGCGGTGATCGACGATCTCATGACCCGGCTTGTTGAACTCAGCTGCCAGCAACTTTTCTGCCATCGCCATACCCACGGCGTTGGTGATGCCCTGACCCAGCGGGCCACCGGTGGTCTCTACGCCTGGCGTGTAACCGTACTCGGGGTGACCCGGAGTCTTGGAGTGCATCTGGCGGAAGCGCTTCAGTTCTTCGATCGGCAGGTCGTAACCGGACAGGTGCAGCAATGCATAGATCAGCATCGAACCGTGGCCGTTGGACAGGATGAAGCGATCACGATCCGGCCATTTCGGGTTGGCCGGGTTGTGGCGTAGATGGCGGTTCCACAATACATCGGCGATCTCTGCCATGCCCATAGGCGCGCCGGGGTGACCGGAATTTGCCTTCTGCACTGCATCCACCGCCAGCATGCGGATAGCACCTGTGATGTCGTTATATTTTGGTGGGTTTACACTGCGTGTTGCTGACATTTCCGTTCTCCTCCGAAAAAACTTTGTGGTGATCAAGCACCGGACGCTACATTAAAGAGGGCAGATTATGCCTCAGCGCCTATTGTCTGGGCAACTCACCAATACCCTTGCCCCTTGATTGGGAATACCTTTTCGATTCAGCCGGCGTTCTTTTTAGGCGGTTTTATACCCAATTGCTTGAGTTTTCGATACAAATGCGTGCGCTCTATGCCGATTTTATCTGCCAAGTTGGCGATATTCCCTTGTGCCATTTCAAGATGGTAATTCAGATAGGCCGTATCGAAATGCTCGCGCGCTTCACGGAATGGCAGATCCAACGGCAACTCCAGCTTCACATAACCGTCACGGCTGTCTCCTTGTGATGCAAGGTGATTCTCGGACTTTGCAGGCGCTGTTTGTTGCGGCTTCAAAGTCTGTGCGATTGTCGCCAGCAGTTTCTTCAAAGCGATGGGCTTTTCCAGAAAATCCACTGCACCGATACGGGTCGCTTCCAGAGCCGTCTCTATGGTGCCGTGTCCCGACATCATGATCACCGGCATCGTCAAACGTCCTTGTGCCACCCATTCCTTGAGCAGGGTGAGCCCATCCGTATCCGGCATCCAGATATCCAGCAGCACGACATCCGGCTCCTGGTCGATCAACTTGCGCGCTTCTTCCGCGTTCTCCGCCAGCAGCACGCCATAGCCTTCGTCGTACAGGATTTCGGACAGCAGTTCTCGTATGCCTGCTTCGTCATCCACGATCATGATGGTCTTGCTTGTCATGCAACCCTCCTGGTCTTATTTTCCAACACCGGCAACAGTATGCTGACGCATGTGCCGCCCTGTGGCTGGTTCTGTATGCTGATGCTACCGCCGTGCTCTTCTACGATCTTTTTTACAATCGGTAATCCCAGCCCCGTGCCTCTGGCTTTGGTCGTTGTGTAAGGCTCAAAAGCCTTGGCAAGGAATTGCTCCGGAAAACCACTGCCATTATCTGCTACCGACAATCTGAGCATGTTGTTCCTGTCATCACTGGTGGACAGGGTGATCAACCTGTCCTGCACTTGTTGCAAAGCATCGTGCGCATTCTGCAACAGGTTGTGCACCACTTGACGCAAGCGCGTCGCATCTCCATTGATCATGGTTTGGCGAGCCTCCAGTTTGATTTTGATAGGGCTGCTGTTCGCTTCATACAAACCAAGGATCTCGTTCAGTAGCTGGTGCAGATCCAGAGGCATCAAGCGCGCAGCAGGTGCGCGGGCGTAGTCGGCAAAATCTGAAACCATATTCTTCATCGCTGCAACCTGGCTGACTATGGTCTGCGTGGCACGCTGCAGCAGTTGCGCGTCTTTTTCATCCAGACGATCCGCAAGTTTGTGTTGCAGACGTTCCGCCGAAAGTTGGATCGGGGTCAGCGGATTCTTGATCTCATGTGCCAAACGCCGGGCGACCTCGCCCCAAGCGGCTTGTCGTTCAGCTTGGCGCAGGTGGGTGATGTCGTCGAACACCACAACGTAGCCTCGATTTGCATCACCCGCCAGCCGGGTTCCGCGCAGCAGCAGGACTTGGTCTCCATCCTTGCTCATGCGCTCGATCTGCCGTTGCCACACTTGCTGCGGACTGGAAGTGATACCTTGCTCGATCGCCAGCAGGAATGGTTTTAGCAGACCGTGTTCTTCGCCCAGACTCTGTGTGTTTTTCCCATTCAACTCCGCAGTGGCCAACCCGAGTATCTGTCCCGCACTGGCATTCGCCGAGCGCAACATCAGATGCTCATCCAGAACAAGTACGCCCGACGACAAATGTCCCAGCACACTTTCAAGGTGAGCCTTTGCATCGGCTACCTGCTGCTGTTGTTGCTCGCCCAATGTTTTCGCAGCAGACAGCTGCGAAGTCATCTGATTGAACAGCGCCGTCAATCCGCCCAGTTCGTCGTTGCTTTGTACGGGATAACTGCTGCTGAAATCGCCTTTCGCCACGGCGCGTGTACCTGCCGCCAAGGCCGCCAACGGCGCACTCAGTTTTGCACTCAAGTAGAACGCCGCCGAGATCGCGCTCAGCAGAACGATCAATAGCGAAAGGGTAAGCGTAATGCCATACAGACGTTTGAGTCCCACTCTGGAGAGGCTCAACTGCTGGTAATCACCATATACGCTCTGAACGGTCTCCGCATCTGCCGCCAAACGCTCCGGAACCGGTTGCGCGAATTGCAATACACGCTGTTCGTTATTCATCGAACGGATCGGCACGATGACACGCAATATCAAACGCCCATCCGGCAGGGCATCGGCCTGACTGTAGCGGCCCGACTTCCAAACCTCGCGCAGCATCTCTGGGGCAGGGGACTCTATGCGATCGACATTCCTGCTGCTGGCATACGCTGAAAGCCTTCCGCCCTTGTCGAATACCGCCGCTTCCTGAGCTCCGCCTTCCGATATGAAGCGTGCCAGAGTCTCGCCGTGCCGTCCGGGAGGCTGGTCCGCAAGGATCAGCGCGACGAACTGTCCTTTTCTTCCCAGTTCATCCAGTCCGTTCTGCAGGGTACTGCGCGCAAGATTCAAACCGCCTTCCAGCGCTTTTTCGACACGCACATCGAACCATGATTCGATACTCTTGCCCAGAAACTGAACTGATACCGCGTAGACCAGCATGCCCGGCAATACCGCGATCAGCGAAAAGAACATCGCCAGACGCAAAGTCAACCTGGCGCCATACACCTGATCTCGCAATTTGTTCTTTAGTTGCCAGAACTGATAGATTACCTGCACCAGCAGACCCAAAGCCAACGCCCCCGTTAATAACAACAGGGTGAAGTAGTTGCGGGCGTACAGATCCGTGTTACCGCTCGCACTGGATAATAAGTAGAGCAGGATGACCCCGATGACACTGGAGAACAGAACCAGATACTTCATGGCGTCTCTTCCTCAGCAGGGGGTTCCGGACTGATGTCCCAATGGAAGCGTTCCGACTCTACCTTCCACTGGTCGCTGGTCAGCGCGTTCATCTGCATCGGTTTTGGTAGCTGCGTGATATCCAGCGTCATCCAGGCGGTTGCCCCGACCTGACTTCCTTTCTTGACCAGCCTCGAAAAATAGCCGCCGCCGGACATATCCAGACGGGATATCTCGATCGGTGGCGCGACTTGGCGCCCCAGAATGCGCAAGGCATCCGGCAGGGAGAGGAAGCTTTGATACAAACCGCCCCGGGTCAGACGATATTGCTGGGTCAGCGTATTGAATGTGAGTTTGCTGGTCTGCGTGTGGCTGGCGATCTCGCTGTCCATCCAATACCAGCGCGAGCGGTGCACGGATAATTCACTTTCGAAATACAGCGTTACACCACGCCTTAAAGCTTCCTCTACTTGCGGAGGCAATTGAATATCAAAATCGGCCGAGATCAGATACCCCTCGCTGGTCAGCCTGGCTTCTACCTTTTTGACCTCGATGCCGTCGGCGATGGCTGATGACACGCCAAGGATCAATACCCAGGCGCACAAGCTTCGCAACAGTGCTTTAGTCGTCTTTGCGCAGCAGGGCATAGAAGAATCCATCATGCTGATCGCAGGGCAATAACTGTCCGGGCGGATCATTTGCAAAAGGTAGCTCGATAATCTCCTGACGCGCATCTTCATGTGTAGTCAGAAACCGCTCAACCACATCCTGGTTCTCCTGCCTGAATACCGAACAGGTGGCGTAAAGCAATTTACCACCCGAGTCCAGCAGCGGCCAGACAGCCTGAAGTATGCGTAGCTGTTGCTCGGCGAACTCCGCAATATCTGCAGCCCTTCTTAACCATTTGATGTCGGGATGCCTGCGCACCACCCCCGAGGCCGAGCAGGGTACGTCAGCCAGGATGCGCTGGAAAGGCTTGCCATCCCACCACGCGTCAGGTTGCGAAGCATCTCCGCAAACCACTTGTGCGCTCAGCTTTCCCCGGTGCAGATTTTGCCTGACCCGGTCCAGTCGTCGTTCATCCTTGTCCATCGCCACAAGTTCGATGTCCGCGCGTTCCAGCATATGCATTGCTTTACCGCCCGGCGCCGAACACACATCAAGCACGCGCATGCCATTTGCGACATTGAGGATAGCGGCTGCGCACTGTGCACCCGCATCCTGCACCGACACCCAGCCTTCGGCGAACTTGGGCAGGCGCTCCACAGACATCGGTTGTGCCATCAGTAAAGCTTCTGCCGCCACCCGCTGAACTCTAACGTCTGCCTTTTCCAGCAATGACATATAGTCTTCTGTGGTCGTGAGGCGTCGGTTGACCCTGAGTGTCATAGGCGGATGGGCGTTGCCAGCCTGCAGTATTTCTGTCGAGCGTTCGCCGTATTGTCGTTCGATCTCTTGTATCCACCAATCCTGATAAGCAAAGTGACTGCTTTTCTCTGCATCTGCCGCCAAGCACAGGCTTTCCCGCTGACGCAGGAAGTTGCGCAGCACGGCATTCACCAGTCCACTTACTGGGGACTTGAATCTCTTTGCGGCACGCACTGCCTGATCGACGATCACGTGCGAGCCGGCTTTGCTGTATTCCAGTTGGTACAGGGCCACCTGCAACAGGTGGGATACCAGTTTATCGCGTGGCGGCCTGTCTAGTAATTTCCCCAGCATGAATTCAAGGCGCGAGTAGTGACGGACCGTGCCATAACTCAAATCCTGGAGCGCACCTCTTTGCTGGGGCGAGTAGTCTGGGTTTGCTGTCAGCCTGTCGGCGAGTGCCCGATCCAGATTGCATCCGCCCATGACGCGCTGAACGATTCCGGCGGCCTCTGTCTGGATGACATTCACAGCTTATCGACACCGAATCTGTCACCGGCCTTGAGCGGAAATCCCTGTACGAATTGCACCGCCGGCAATGGCTTCCCACCCGGTTTTTGCAAGACCTCCAGAGCCAATGTGCCACGCCCGCATGCCACGACGATCTCACTCTTGTTCACACCCAACACCGTGCCGGGACTTGCTGTTTCCTGCAACCCGGGACGGGCACGCAAGAGTTTTATTGGTGTCCCATTGAACTCCGTATGTGCTGCCGGGAAAGGAAAATAGCCTCGGATCATCCTTTCAAGAACGACTGAATCCAGAGACCAGTCGACAAGTGCTTCCTGCTTGCTTAGCTTTGCCGCATAACAAGCTTGGCTGTCGTCCTGCTTCTCTGGATGCACTGTGCCCTTCTCAAGCTGCTGCAAAGCATCGACGATGCCTGTTGCGCCGATGTCCGCCAGCTTGTCATGCAATGACTGTGCATCATCCGTTGCAAGGATAGGGCAGGGGTACTTGAACAGCATATCGCCCGTATCCAAGCCCACGTCCATTTGCATGATGGTGATGCCCGTCTCGGCATCGCCCGCCAGGATGGCGCGCTGTATCGGTGCCGCGCCGCGCCACCTTGGCAGCAGCGAGGCGTGGATGTTCAGACACCCTAGGCGCGGGATATCCAATACCGCGGAAGGAAGGATCAGACCATATGCCGCGACCACCATCACATCTGCCTTCAGCGCCCGCAAGGTCTGCTGTATTTCCTCGGACTTCAGAGAAGCCGGTTGTAATACGGGAATGTCGTGCTCGAGCGCAAGTTTTTTCACAGGGCTTGCGGTCAGTTGCATGCCCCGGCCAGCCGGACGATCTGGCTGTGTCAGCACAGCCAGAATCTTATGCCCTGAGTTCAGTAAGGCAGCAAGTGCGCTGGCTGCAAAATGAGGGGTGCCTGCAAAGATGATATTCACGTTGTGTTCTACAACGTTTCGCGCCGCTGCTTCTTCAACTTTGCGCGGATGCGGGTTTGTTTAAGGTGTGACAGGTGCTCTACGAACACCTTGCCCTGCAAATGGTCGATCTCATGCTGGATACAAACAGCCAGCAGGCCATCTGCTTCCAACTGAAATGATTCTCCGTTTTCATTTTGAGCCTGCACCTTGACCCGATTCGCTCGCTGTACCGTTTCATATATTCCGGGAACCGACAGGCAGCCTTCTTCACTCTCTTCGGTACCATCTAGCTCAAGTATCACCGGATTTATGAAGACTTTCAGGTCGTTATGGGTTTCAGACACATCAATCACGACGATCTGCTCATGCACGTCGACCTGCGTCGCGGCAAGTCCGATGCCCGGGGCCGCATACATCGTTTCACTCATATCCTGTATCAGTTTTCGGGTGTGCTGGGTCACCGCTGCAACCGGTTTAGCTACCTTATGCAATCGTGGATCAGGATATTTAATAATGGGTAGTAACGCCATAAATGCTTGCCAACTTAAGAGACTAGATGCAGAATTTAAACAGGTGCGCAAACTTTGCACCGCATTTCATTACTTTGCTGGGGTTTTCCATGCGCAAGATTATATCGCTGATTTGCTTTCTGTTGCCCATCCTTGCCTCCGCAGACGTGTTGCAGATCCGCGAAGATGCCCCGGACCGTTATGTCGTCGTCAAGGGTGATACCTTGTGGGATATCTCGGCGATGTTTTTCAAAGATCCATGGAAATGGCCCGAGATATGGGCTTTGAACAAGCAAGCGATCAAGGATCCTCACTGGATCTATCCCGGCGATCTGGTCTATTTGGACCGTAGTACCGGCACTTTGACCACCACGCCTCCCGCACCGGCTCTCGTTGCCGAGCCCGTTACGCCGTCCAACATTGTGAAACTCGAGCCTAAAGTGCGTGTTGTAGGCCAAAACACCGAGGCTATTCCCGCCATCCCACTGGATGTGATCGCCTCGTTTCTGCAGCGACCCCTGGTCGTTGACGAGGAGGAGTTGGATAACGCTCCCAAGCTGGTGGGTACCTATGAGCAACGCACGCTTCTGTCGGTCAATGATTTAGCGTATGCGCAGAACTTGCCTACTGACAAAGGTTCGCAATGGCAGGTCTATCGTCCGAATGTGAAGTTCGTCGATCCCGATACTGACGAAGAGCTCGGGCAGGAGGTCATGTACCTCGGCGACGCGACCGTTGAAAAGTTCGGCGACCCCAGCACTTTGCGCATCACCAACGCGATTCTGGAAATCAATAAAGGTGATTATTTTGCACAGGCGGGCACGGGTTATAGCACCAGTTATTTACCTCGCGCTCCTGAAAATCAGATTTCCGCCAAAGTCATTTCTATATATGGCGGCGTACAGCAAGCTGGGCAACACGCTGTTATCACACTGAATAAAGGGCGCCGTGACGGCCTTGAAGTCGGCAACGTTCTTGGCTTGTACCAAAAGGGAGAGGTTCTTAAAACCCAGGGCTGGTTTACACCAAACATCAATCTCCCTGACATGCGCTATGGCTTGGTCATGGTGTTCCGTGTTTTCAACAAGGTCTCGTATGCCTTGGTCATGGAAACCAAACTGCCAGTCCAGTTACTCGATAGCGCTCGCAACCCGGAATAAATGGCAGTTGACTCTGGACTCGCAGCTTGGCTCCGACTCTACATGGTTCCGGGGCTGGGTCACGAGAGCCAGCGCCGTCTGTTAAAGGTATTTGGCTCCCCTGCAGCAATTTTTGATCAAACCGTTGCAGACCTCGCTCCTCACGTTAAACCAGCGATAGCTCGCTCGATTTCAGCTGAAATCGATTCTTCTTTGATATCTGCTGTTTCTGCCTGGCTGGAAGACCCGCTTAACCATGTCATCACAATTGCCGATATCGAATATCCACAATCCTTGTTGAATATTCCCGACCCGCCCTTGTTGCTGTTTGTTAAGGGCCGGCTTGATCTTTTGAATGCCCCTGCTTTGGCTATCGTGGGTAGCCGCAATGCTTCAGCTCAAGGGGTCCGCAACGCAGAAGCTTTTGCGCTTGCAGCATCTGAAGCTGGCTTCTGTGTTGTCAGCGGCTTGGCGCAAGGTATCGATACCGCAGCACATATCGGCGGCTTGGAGGGCCGTGGATCTAGTATCGCTGTGGTAGGTACCGGGCTTGATAAGGTCTATCCTGCTTCCAACAGGGATCTGGCACACTCGCTCGCCCAAGCTGGCACAATCATTTCTGAGTTCCCTCTTGGCACGCCTCCGCTGGCAGCGAACTTCCCCCGTCGCAACCGAATCATTAGCGGGCTTGGCCTTGGCTGCCTTGTAGTTGAGGCCTCCATCCAGAGCGGCTCACTTATCACGGCTCGTTTGGCTGTTGAGCAGGGTAAAGATGTATTTGCCATCCCCGGCTCTATCCATTCACCCCAAGCCAAAGGTTGCCACGCGTTGATCAAGCAAGGGGCAAAGTTGGTTGAGAACGTTAACGACATCTTCGAGGAACTGGGGCATTCCTTGCAGGATGTTGCCGCAACTGGCACTTCAGCAGAGCATTCCTTGTTCGTACACTTGGGTTTCGAGCCCGTCGATGCTGAAGCGCTCGCGCAGCGCAGCGGCTTGACGATAAGCGAGCTATCAGCCATCCTGTTGCAACTTGAACTCGACGGGCATATCGCAAGCCTACCCGGCGGGTTGTATCAACGTATCACCTAAACCCATATACATTCATGTTTGATATCCTCCTATTCCTGTTCGAGAGTTATTTCGACCTCGGCAGCTATCCTGATCACGACAAACTTTCCCTGAAGCTTTCAGCAGCCGGGTTTGAGGAAGAGGACATCAACCAGGCGCTGGTCTGGCTCTCTGGTTTGCAGCAGCTTACCCAGGCAAAGTACCCCGAGAGTATCAATCAAAGCGGCTTTCGCCTTTTCTCTGACTATGAACAGCGGCGCATCAGTTCCGACGCGCTCCTTTTCTTGAAGTTCTGGGAGCACAACAAGTTCATCACACCGATCGAGCGCGAGATGATCATTGATCGCGCGGTCGCGCTTGACCGTGAGAACCTTCAGTTGGATAAAGTCAAACTCATCATGCTCATGGTCTTGTGGAGTCAGCATGAGGAGCTTGATCCTATGCTGATCGAGGATCTGCTTACGCCTTCCGGCACCACACCCCTACATTAGAAACCGCGCATGGCAACCAATCTGCTAATTGTTGAGTCTCCGGCCAAGGCCAAGACGCTCAAGAAATATCTGGGCAAGGACTTTGAGGTTCTTGCATCTTATGGTCATGTTCGCGACCTTATTCCCAAGAATGGTGCTGTTGACGTTGATAATGGCTTCGCCATGAATTACGAGACAATCGCTCGTAACTCCAAGCATGTTGATGCCATTGCAAAAGCTGCGGCTGCGGCAGACAACATCTTTCTGGCACCCGACCCCGACCGCGAGGGTGAAGCAATTGCTTGGCATATCTCCGAGCTGCTTAAAAGCAAGCGTGCACTCAAAAACAAGAACATGCAACGCGTCGTCTTTTATGAGATCACGCAAAGTGCCGTCCAGGAAGCCGTCGCCAAACCCCGCGAAATCTCCATGCCGCTGGTGAATGCCCAACAAGCGCGAAGAGCTCTGGATTACTTGGTCGGTTTCAATCTTTCGCCTTTGCTATGGCGCAAGATCAGGCCGGGACTCTCCGCCGGACGTGTGCAAAGCCCCGCGTTACGTCTAATCGTCGAACGTGAGCTGGAGATCGAGAAGTTCAAAAGCCAGGAATACTGGTCCGTGCACCTGGACAGTCAGAAGAACAGCATCCCGTTCAAGGCTAAACTTTTCCACTATCAAGGTAATAAGCTTGAACAGCTCAGCATCGCCAGCCAGAAAGAGTATGACGCGATCTACGCCAAGCTTAATGATGCCAAGTTGCCACCCAAGGTGGTGCGCGTAGACAAAAAAGGAAAGCAGCGAAATCCCGCCGCGCCTTTTACGACTTCCACACTTCAACAGGAAGCCGTCCGCAAGCTGGGCATGACTTCCGACCGCACCATGCGTACCGCACAGTCATTGTACGAGGGCGTTGATATTGGCGGCCAGACCATTGGTCTGATCACATACATGCGTACCGATTCTTTGAACTTGGCCAATGAGGCCGTCGCCGAGATCCGCGACTACATCAAGGATAATTTCGCTTCCGACTACTTGCCTGCAAAGCAGCCTACCTACAAAAGCAAGTCAAAGAATGCCCAGGAGGCACACGAGGCCATTCGCCCCACCTCTATAGGACGATCGCCTGACAGCCTTAGAGACCATCTGAACATCGACCAGATGCGTCTGTACGAAATGATATGGAAGCGCACGCTGGCCAGCCAGATGTCTCCTGCTCGTTTTGACACGGTCAGTGTCGATATCCGGCTGAGCAGTGATGACACACTGTTTCGCGCCAGCGGGCAGACACTGGTGTTCCCTGGTTTTATCGGCGTCTACATGGAAGATGTAGATGATGCCGAGGAAGAGGATAGTGCCAAACTGCCGCCTTTGGCAGAAGGCGACATTCTCCCAGTCGATAAGCTCTATGGAGAGCAGCACTTTACCCAGCCTCCGCCGCGCTATTCCGAGGCAAGTTTGGTGAAAACACTCGAGGAGTACGGCATCGGCCGTCCTTCCACATATGCCGCCATCATCTCCACGTTGCAGGCTCGCGAATACGCAACGCTCGACAAAAAGCGCTTTATGCCCACCGATGTCGGTCGTGTTGTGATTAAATTCCTTAATGAGCACTTCACAAGATATGTCGATTACAGCTTTACCGCCAATCTTGAAGATGAGCTTGATGAGATATCTGAAGGCAAGCGCGATTGGATACCTGTGCTGGACGCCTTCTGGACTGGTTTCCATAAGCTGCTTGTAGACAAGAAGGATGTTGATCGTCCCGGCACAGAGATCCTGGAAGAGGCTTGCCCCAAGTGCGGCAAGCCGCTTTCCAAGCGCCTTGGCAAGCGCGGTAGTTTCATCGGCTGTACCGGTTATCCGGAGTGTGATTTCACCCGCAGCCTTGGCGATGAAGAGGACACCGGAGAAGCGCGCAAAGAATTGGGGATGCACCCGGACACCAATCAGGCTGTATTGTTGTTGCGCGGTCCTTATGGCCCTTACGTACAACTCGGTGAGCAGGAAGAGGGCGTAAAGACGAAACCCAAGCGAGTTTCGTGGCCCAAGGATCTTCCCTTGGAGCAGGCTGATCTTGCCGCCGCGCTCAAGTTACTATCACTTCCAAGAGAAGTTGGTACTCACCCAGAAAGCGGAAAGAAGGTCATCGTCAACATTGGCCGTTTCGGCCCCTACATCGGACATGACGGAAAATTCAAGTCTATCCCGCGTACTGACAGCATCTTCGACATCGGATTAGAACGTGCTGTGGAACTGCTCGCGCAAGCCAAGACGGGCGGCGCCACGGTGTTACGTGCCATTGGTGAGCACCCTGATGACAAAGCGCCCATCGAAGTGTGCAGCGGCCGTTATGGCCCCTATGTTCGCCACGGCAAGATCAACGCCACCTTGCCAAAAGACGTAACCCCTGAGGCTGTAACACTGGAAGAAGCGCTGGAGCTGATTGCTGCAAGAGCTGCCAAGGCCGGGCCAAGTAAAGCCAAAGCAACAAAGAAACCAGCTACCAAAAAAGTTGCCGCCAAGAAAACAACCAAGGCGGCAACATCTTCTGGCAAAACGACTACTGCTAAAGCTGGCACTACAAAAAAGGCTACCGCTAAATCTACGGCGAAGAAACCCGCAGTCAAGAAAGTTGCAAAGAAGTAACTGTTCGATTCTCCCCTGATAATCTCCGCGATTATCACTAGTTAAAAAATGACCACAGCATCTGTGGTCATTTTTTTCAATTACCTACTCGGGAATAGGTACTGAAATCCCTTATACATCGAGATTCTTCACGCCCAGTGCATTCTTCTCAATGAATGCGCGACGCGGCTCAACCACATCACCCATCAGCGTTGTAAATATCTCATCGGCACCAATGGCATCCTCGATACGCACACGCAACAAGATGCGGTTCTTCACATCCATAGTGGTCTCCCATAGCTGCTCGGGGTTCATCTCGCCCAGTCCTTTATAGCGCTGGATACTGACGCCGCGTTTGGCATCTTCAAGCAACCATTCGATAGCTTGTTTAAAACTGCCTACACCCCGCTTCTGCTCGCCTCGCATGGCGTAGGCGGAAGGTGATATCAGACCGTTCAATGCGTCGGCTGTGCGGCGTATCTGCTCGTAGTCTCCGCTTTCCAGAAACTCCTTATCTAGATAACTGAGCGAATAGTTGCCGTGATAGATCTTTTCCAGACGCAGACGCAGCTCACTGTTCTCGTCCTTCTCAACTTCTGCCTTGATGACTCCACCACAAGCCTCCTGCAGTAATTTTGCACTCTCTTTGGCACTAATTTCGTCCGCCAGCGATAGCGCAGGCAAGATCAGCAGGGCGTGGCTAGCCTCGGGCGCAATGAAGCGCGAGAGTCGATCAATGACCGCTTCAGCAAGAAAGTATTGTTTGGCGATCTCACCAAGCGCCTCACCCTGGATGGGCGCAGCATCAAGCGCAGGGTAAAACGATGCATCTTTCAACGCAGAACCAAGCATATAATTTTTCAGTTCGTGCTCATCTTTCAGATAGCGCTCGTCGCGGCCCTGTTTGATCTTATATAGTGGTGGTTGAGCAATGTATATGTGGCCGCGCTCAACCAACTCTGGCATCTGGCGATAAAAAAAGGTTAGTAGCAGCGTGCGTATGTGAGCGCCGTCCACGTCAGCGTCAGTCATGATGATGATGCGGTGATAGCGTAGTTTATCCGCGTTATATTCCTCTTTGCCGATACCCGTACCCAATACGGTAATCAGGGTAGCAATCTCCTGTGAGGAGATGAGTTTTTCAAACCGTGCGCGTTCTACGTTAAGGATCTTTCCCTTGAGCGGCAGAATGGCCTGAAATTTTCGATCTCTTCCTTGCTTGGCGGAACCGCCGGCGGAATCACCCTCTACCAGATACAGCTCCGACAGGGCTGGATCCTTTTCCTGACAGTCTGCCAATTTCCCTGGCAAACCAATTCCATCCAGAACACCTTTGCGCCGCGTTAATTCGCGGGCTTTGCGGGCCGCATCGCGCGCGCGGGCCGCATCTATGATCTTGTTACAGATGATCTTTGCATCTACCGGATTCTCCAACAAAAAGTCTGTTAACTTTTGTGCAACCACCTCTTGTACAGCAGGCTGTACTTCGCTGGAAACGAGCTTGTCTTTTGTTTGCGAAGAGAACTTCGGATCCGGTACTTTTACTGAAAGTACACAAGTCAGGCCCTCTCGCATATCATCGCCAGTGGTATCAACCTTGGCTTTTTTTGCCAGTTCGTTGTCTTCGATATATTTATTTATGACACGCGTCATTGCCATACGCAGACCGGTCATATGGGTACCACCATCCCGTTGCGGGATGTTATTGGTAAAACACTGTACAACTTCCGAATAACTATCGTTCCACTGCATGGCAACATCAACAATGATGTTGTCTTTTTCACCGGTTGCTTCAAAACATTTCGAATGCAGAACAGATTTACTCTTGTTCATGTACTCAACGAAGCCCCGAACTCCCCCAGAGTACGCAAAATTCTCACTTTTTCCTGTGCGTTGATCTATCAACTCGATCTTAACGCCATTATTCAGGAAAGATAACTCTCGAAGGCGTTTTGCGAGCACCTCATAGTGGAAATCCACATTACCAAAAATTTCTGCATCCGCTAAAAAATGTACCTCAGTGCCGCGCTTCTGGCTTTCCCCCAATTCTCGCATCGGGGAAACCTCGACGCCTTTCTGGTTTTCTACCAGACGATCTTTCACTGCTCCTCGGACAAACTCCAAGCCGAATTTCTTCCCATCCCGATACGTGGTCAACTTCAGCCATTCTGACAATCCATTTACACAACTCACACCCACGCCATGCAATCCGCCGGAAACCTTATAGCTATTCTGATTGAATTTACCGCCTGCATGCAGCACCGTCAGTACAATTTCAGCCGCGGAGCGTTTTGGCTCATGCTTATCATCGAACTTAATACCAATAGGAATTCCTCGACCATTATCAGCCACTGAAATCGAGTTATCTCCATGAATAATGACTTTAATATCGTCACAGTGTCCGGCCAGCGACTCATCAATAGCGTTATCTACCACCTCGAAAACCATATGGTGCAGACCTGTACCATCTGATGTGTCGCCAATATACATACCTGGTCGCTTACGCACTGCCTCCAGGCCTTCGAGTTGTTGGATGCTTGATTCGTCGTAGTTTTCGCTCATCTGTATTTTTACTTTCGTTGCTGTTTCACGTGGAACACGTTAAATACGCATTGGCATGACTACATACTTATAGTCATTCTTTTCAGGTGTAGTCACCAAGAGGCTGCTGTTTTGATCCCCGAACGAAAAAGTTACTTCTTCGCTGTTTAGGTAATTAATACCATCAAGCAGATAATTTACATTAAAGCCAATATCTAAAGGGCCCCCTGTGTATTGGGTTTCGATATCCTCTTGAGCCTCTTCCTGTTCGCTGTTGTTACTGATGATTTGCAGATTGTTCTCAGTGAGAAGTAATCGTACGCCTCTGAATTTTTCATTCGACAGAATTGCGGCTCGCTGTAGCGCTTGCATAATAACCACTCTGTTCAAGACTAGATGATTGGCGTGGTTCGGTATGACCCGTGTGTAATCAGGGAACTTGCCGTCAATCACCTTGGAAGTCATGGTTGTGTCTGCAAAATTAAAACGCACTTGCTTTTCAGCAAGTTCGATCAGAAGTTCATCATCGCTGTCATTGAGCTGTTTTAATAATTCGTTTACGGTTTTTCTGGAAAGAATGACCTCCAGTTTTGGATATTCTTCATCCATTTCTTCTGCGATATAGGCAAGACGATGACCGTCTGTCGCAACCAGTTTGATAGAGTTGTTTTCAACAACGACCAAAACACCATTGAGATAATAGCGAATATCCTGTTGAGCCATTGCATGCTGAACCGAACTCAACAGCCGCTTCATTTTGCCTTGCTTGATCCTTATCTGTGTCGCCCCATCCAATTGGTCTGTCAAGTTTGGAAAGTCTTGGGCTGGCAAGGTTTGCAAGCTGAACTTACTCTTGTTTGCTTTTACAAGTAGTTTACTTTCTTGTATGTCCAGACTGACCACACTTTCTTCAGGAATGGCTTTCAATATGTCCTGGAATTTTTTTGCTGAAATCGTAATGGAATCTGGACCTTCTGATCCCAAAAGTTCTACTTTCTGTCTAGCCTCGATTTGAATTTCAAGATCGGTTGTCACCAAATGAAGCGAATCACCGGTTTTTTTAAGAAGTACATTTGAAAGTATAGGAAGGGGTTGTTTTCTTTCCACTATGCCAACGACAGCCTGTAAGGGTTTTACCAAGTCATTTCGATTGATTTGTTTGATAAACATGTTTTTCCTTAAATTCTTAATATAAATAATAATAGCGCAAGTTTTTGTGGAAACTCGTAAAACTCAAACTAATTCAACAACAAGCAAACTTTGAGTACTGTTAGCGAAATACACTGAACACTGTACATAGATTGTGGATAAAAATTAGATATGGAACATATCCATAGTTATCCACAAGTACAATCAATAAAATTCAGAGTTATCCCCTTAACGTCTGATGCAATAGATTGAATTCAGCTTCGATCGTTGAATCAGAGTTTCTTAATGCATCTATCGTCTTACAAGCGTGCAACACAGTGGTATGGTCCCTACCACCGAAAGTATTTCCGATTTCCGGAAGGCTTAGTTGAGTTAATTCCCTAGCCAAAGACATGGCGATTTGTCGGGGACGGGCAATCGCTCGAGTCCTTTTTTTGGATAACAATTCAACTAGCTTGATTCGGTAAAAGTCGGCTACGGTCTTTTGAATATTTTCTATTGTTACTTGTTTGTTTTGCGCGGCCAGCAAGTCTTTCAAGGCTTCTTTGGCCAAATCAATCGAAATAACCTTCTTATGAAACCGAGCATAGGCTTCAATCCTGTTCAAAGCACCTTCCAATTCACGAATATTCGAACGAACATGTTTGGCGATGAAGAAAGCGACATCTTCAGAGATGGGTGTTGAACTGTTTGCTGCCTTCTGTAACAGGATAGCCACCCGCATTTCTAGTCCCGGTGGCTCAATAGCTACTGTTAATCCACACGTGAATCTCGAAGTAAGGCGCGGCTCGATCCCTGAAATCTCCTTTGGAAAGGTATCACAGGATATAACGACCTGTTTATTGGTATCGATCAAAGAATTAAGGGTGTAGAAGAACTCTTGTTGAGTACCAGGTTTATCAGCAATAAACTGAATATCATCAATAAGCAGCAAATCCAAAGAGTTATAAAACTGCTTGAACTCATCAAAACTCTTTGTCTGGAAC
Organism: Sideroxydans sp.; assembly: GCA_013791855.1. Lineage (GTDB taxonomy): Bacteria > Pseudomonadota > Gammaproteobacteria > Burkholderiales > Gallionellaceae > Sideroxyarcus. The sequence goes on along the minus strand of VMTA01000003.1, from coordinate 35,414 downwards.
GCTTTGACTACGCCAGAAACGTAATTGGTTGCGTGGATATAGCAGATCTTTGCGTCGCTATTCTCTTTTGCCACCAAGTTGCCGATGGACTGCAAAAGGTGGGTTTTCCCCAACCCCACCCCGCCATAGACAAATAGCGGGTTATATGTCGCCCCTGGTGTTTCAGCAACCTGCAAACCAGCGGCGTGGGCAAGTTGATTGGCTTTTCCAGTTACAAAAGTATCAAAAGTCAGCATAGGATTTAGCTTGCTTGCTGACTTTGATACTTTTGCAGGTATAGATGAAACAGGAGAGGAAGGGGGCAGCTGTTCGGTGGGCGTTGCCAATTTAACAGCTCGTTTTTTTTGCAGCCGCAGCTCGATTTCAGCAGGAAAACCAAAAAAATCATGAGCTTGTTTTGCTAGCGCGGAAAGAAAACGTTCTTGAATGATTCTTAACGTAAAACTATTCGGCGCGGTAAGGATTACCTTGTTACCATCTATTTCAAACAATAACGGCTTGATCCAGGAATTATATTGTTGCGGAGGCAGCAATTCCTGAAAATACTTCTGGTAGCACACAGACAAGCCTTGGGATGACATAAAAAGTCAGGTTTCGATTGCTTATAGACTGTTCAATTCTACAAGCTCCACCCAAAGTTATCCACAATATAAATTAAACTTGACAGCAGAAGCGCAAACGATTGTAATTGCGCGCTTTTCAATACTAGAAATATAGGATTCAGCCATGAAGCGCACATTTCAACCGTCAGTAACCAAAAGAAAACGTACACACGGATTCCTCGTCCGCATGAAGACCAAAGGTGGTCGTGCAGTTATTGCCGCCCGCCGAGCCAAGGGTAGAACCCGTCTTGGTGTTTAAAGCAGGACAAAACTTTCATTTTTCCCGGCGTTTTAGAATTTCTCGCCAAGAAGGTTTTTCCGGGCTTTTGCAAGAAAAGCCCTTATTGAATCGTTGGTTTGCTGTTCATTCCAGACCAAACAATTCAGGATGTGCAAGACTGGGATTGTCCGTTGGTAAGCGCCACATACCTGGCGCCGCTCAACGCAACAGATTGAAGAGGAAGATCCGAGAGAGCTTTCGCCTTCAAGATAGAAGCGGCTTACAACAAGATGTGATTGTTCGATTGAGAAGACCGATCGAAAAGGCGGAACTATCTCAGGTTTTCTCTGTACTTGCAGAGATGCTGAAGCGGGTATTGGCGAACAAATGAAATCACTATTTCTGCTCTTGGTGCGCGGATACAAATATCTGATCAGTCCGCTCTTGCCGCCGTCATGCAGGTTTCATCCTAGTTGCTCACAATACGCAGAAGAGGCGATCGTTAAACACGGGGCTCTGAAGGGCGCTTGGCTGTCCGCAAAGCGAATATTGCGGTGCAACCCCTGGAATGCTGGCGGATTTGACCCCGTACCTTAAATATCATTAACAGGTGACAGATTGATGGAAACGCGGCGCTTATTACTATTTATTGTCTTTTCTTTTTCCTTGATCATATTGTGGGGAGAGTGGAATCGCCAAGGGCAGCCCGCAAGCCCGCAGATCCAGAATAATAAAGGTGTCGCTCAAACACCGGAAGTGACCTCGCTCAAATCGGTTCCTGCTCAGCCAAATGAGAGCAAAATAAAGGCAGCAACAGGGCAAGTCTTGGTGGTTGAAACAGGTAACTATGTTGCAAAGATAGATACAGCCGGCGGAAACATCAATAGCTTTACTTTGTTGAAACATCGTGTTGCAGACGATAAAACAAAACCGATTACGCTGTTTCAGCAGGATGAAAGCCACACATATGTAGCCCAGTCCGGGTTATTGGGTCCGGGGCTTCCCACGCACAATGCGGTATTTCAGACAAGCTCGAGCGGCACGACACGTCTTGAAAGCGGTAAAGATGAGATATCTGTTGTTCTGTCTGCCACGGAAAGCGGCCAGGCGCAGGTTTCAAAGATCTATACATTTCATCGTGATTCTTATCTGGTTGATGTTGTTTATAAAATTGAAAACAAAAGCAAGGAAGCTATCCAGCCCACAGCCTACTTTCAACTGGTAAGGGATGATGTGCCGCCAGAAGGTGGGTCAATGTTCATTCCTACCTATACCGGCCCGGCAATCTATACGGATGAAGAAAAGTTTCTGAAGATCGAATTCAGCGATATTGCCAAGGAAAAGCAAAAATTGCCTACAGCAGCCAACAATGGCTGGGTGGGCATGTTGCAGCACTATTTCGTATCAGCGTGGCTACCAGAGGGCAACGGACAGCGTGAGTTCTACACCAAATCACTGGGCGAGGGCCTGTATTCGGCGGGTGTTGTTATGCCGGAAGCAGAGATCGCACCCGGCCAAACGGCCGAGATCAAATCACGACTATATGTTGGACCGGCCCAGACAAAACTTAACGATATAGTCCCCGGTTTGGGTTTGTCGGTGGATTATGGGATCTTCACGATATTCGCCGCTCCGTTGTTTTGGCTGATGTCATTCCTGAATGGCTGGATCGGGAACTGGGGCGTATCCATCATCTTGCTGACGGTATTGATCAAACTTGCATTCTTCCCCCTGTCCGCGGCGAGTTACCGGTCCATGGCAAAAATGCGCCTGGTCGCTCCCAAGCTGGAAAAGATCAAACAGCAATGTGGCGATGATCGTGAGCGCCTGAATCGCGCCATGATGGATCTATACAAGAGCGAGAAAATCAATCCCCTGGGCGGATGCCTGCCGGTATTGATCCAGATCCCAGTATTCATCGGCCTTTACTGGGCGATTCTGGAAAGCGTAGAGTTGCGTCATGCGCCGTTTGTGGGCTGGATAGTCGATCTGTCTGCAACCGATCCGTATTTTGTGCTGCCTATCATCATGGGTATCAGCATGCTGATACAAAGCAAACTCAATCCCACGCCGACAGACCCGTTGCAAGCGAAGATCATGCAAATCATGCCCGTGGCATTCAGCGTCATATTCTTCTTTTTCCCCGCAGGACTGGTGTTGTATTCGATCGTGAACAACATCTTGTCCATATCGCAGCAGTGGTATATCACTCACGCAGCAGAAACGGCTCAAAAGGGTGCTTCCAAAGCCTGACACAATAGCGGCGATCGCCACCGCGCCCGGTCAGGGCGGGATCGGTGTGGTTAGAGTGTCGGGCAGATCCCTGGTGGATCTGTCGGAAGCCGTTACGGGTCGAAAACTGGCTCCGCGTATCGCCACCTATACGTCACTCCTGGATGAGGCTGGGGAAACCCTGGATCAGGGAATAGCGCTGTATTTCACCGCCCCCAATTCCTTTACAGGCGAAGAGGTTCTTGAATTACAGGGGCATGGCGGGCCGGCGGTGCTGCAGTCAGTTCTGAATCGCTGCATCAGTCTTGGTGCGCGTCTTGCCCAGCCTGGGGAGTTCAGCCAGCGCGCATTCTTGAATGGCAAACTGGACCTGGCTCAGGCAGAAAGCATTGCAGACCTTATTGCAGCCACTACACAGCAGGCTGCAAAGAGCGCTGTGCGTTCTCTAAATGGTGAATTCTCTAGGGCCATCACCGCTGTTCTGGACAAAACCATACGCCTGAGAGTCTTTGTCGAAGCAACCTTGGACTTTCCTGAAGAAGAGGGCGTTGTCAGCGTTGACCACGGCCGGTTACAAGCTGATTTGGGTACCTTGAGGGCAGAGCTTGAGCACATACAGTCACTGGCAACCCAGGGAAATATTTTGCGCGAGGGTGCTCAAGTAGTACTTATTGGCGCACCAAATGCGGGGAAATCCAGCTTATTGAATCGACTTTCAGGCGAAGAGGTAGCGCTGGTGAGTGATATCCCGGGCACTACGCGGGACACCATACGGCAAGCACTGCAGATCGAGGGTGTGCCCATTCATCTTATTGATACCGCAGGGATTCGGGAAACAGAAGATGTATTGGAACAGATGGGCATTGTTCGTGCGCGTCAAAGTATAGATAAAGCCGACCTTCTCATATTATTGATAGACGAATCAGACGCTGCAGCAGCACAAGCCCTAGTCAAGGCCGAGATCCGGGGTGGAGCAACTCCGACAATTTTTGTACATAACAAGATCGATTTGACCGGCATGCAAGCTGCAATCGAAAGCCATGAGGGGACGACCCGGGTATTCCTTTCTGCCAAGACAGGGGATGGGATCGAGCTGCTTAAAGCCGCTATCTTGAACGCTATAGGCTGGCATAGGGAAGAAGGCATATTCATGGCCAGAACCAGGCACATGGATGCAATCAACCAAGCATTGACAGCCCTGAGAGGCGCGGAGACCTTGTGCTCCCAACTTGAATTGTTTGCAGAATCCCTGCGCCAAACCCAAAACGCACTTAATCAGATCACTGGAGAATTTGTTGCCGATGATTTACTGGGTGAGATTTTTGGGAAGTTTTGCGTGGGGAAATAGAATAGAAACCAATTGTTTCACGTGAAACGTGGTTTTGTAGTTGGCCGCCCTGATGTAAGATGCGCCCCCCTTGTGATTCATGAATAGAATGGATTATCCCGATAAATTTGACGTGATTATTGTTGGCGGCGGCCATGCAGGAACGGAGGCGGCGCTAGTAAGCGCGCGCGCTGGCTGTAGGACGCTGCTGCTCAGTCATAACATTGAAACCCTGGGGCAAATGTCCTGCAACCCGTCGATTGGCGGGATAGGGAAGGGGCACCTTGTTAAAGAGGTCGATGCGTTGGATGGGGCCATGGCCGCAGCGACGGATGAAGGTGGAATTCAATTTCGTATTCTGAATGCCAGTAAAGGCCCGGCAGTCAGGGCTACTAGGGCGCAGGCTGACAGGTTGCTTTACAAACAAGCCATTCGCTCGCGGCTGGAGAATCAGCCGAATCTGTGGCTCTTCCAGCAGGCCGTGGATGCATTGATAGTCAACGCAAATAGAGTTGAGGGTGTGAAGACGCAAGCGGGAATACGCTTTTCTGCAAAAAGTGTTGTTCTGACGGCAGGAACCTTTCTGTCGGGCCTGATACATGTGGGGCAATCGAATTACTCTGCTGGACGAGCCGGCGATCCGCCCTCGATCACGCTTTCGGAGCAACTCCGGGAGATGGGGATGCCCGTGGGGCGGTTGAAGACCGGCACACCACCAAGACTGGATGGTCGCAGCATCGATTTTTCAGTCATGCAAGAACAGCGGGGAGATGATCCGGAACCCGTGTTCTCGTTTATGGGTAAAGCAGCTCAGCACCCGAGACAATTGCCATGCTGGATCACTGAAACCAATGAAAAAACCCATGAAATCATTCGCGGAGGGCTGGATCGTTCTCCGATGTTCACTGGTGTGATCGAGGGGGTGGGCCCCCGTTATTGTCCTTCCGTCGAAGACAAGATAACCCGATTCGCCGGTAAGGATTCCCATCAGATATTTCTTGAGCCAGAGGGTCTGCTGACACATGAGATATATCCCAACGGAATATCGACCAGTCTTCCATTCGATGTGCAGATAGCGTTGGTGCGCTCGATCAAGGGCCTTGAAAATGCGCATATATTGCGCCCTGGCTATGCCATTGAATACGACTATTTCGACCCGAGAGGGCTAAAACGATCGCTGGAAACCAAAGCAATTGCGGGATTGTTCTTTGCAGGGCAGATCAATGGCACGACAGGCTATGAAGAGGCGGCAGCCCAAGGGTTGTTGGCGGGAATGAATGCCGCACGACATGCGCGCGAGCAAGAGGCATGGAGTCCGAAGCGCAACGAAGCCTACCTTGGTGTGATGGTCGATGACCTGACCGCCAGAGGTGTGACGGAGCCCTATCGGATGTTCACCAGTCGGGCTGAATACAGACTGCAGTTGCGCGAAGACAATGCGGACCTGCGCTTGACGGAGATAGGCTGGAATCTGGGCGTGGTAAGTGAGGCGCGTTGGCGTGCGTTTGATGAAAAACGCGAAGCGATAGCGCGTGAAGAGCAGCGCTTGAAATCGACTTGGATCAACCCAGCGATCCTGAGCGAAGAACACGCTATTCGTGTTCTGGGGAAAAACGTAGAGCGGGAATACTCCTTGTACGATCTGCTGAGGCGGCCAGAGGTGAGCTACGACGCGCTGATGTCGCTGCCCAATAGTGGAGAGCGAGTGGTGGATGATGTAGTGGCGCAGCAAGTGGAGATCGGTGCCAAATATCAGGGCTACATCACCAAGCAGAATCAAGAGGTGCAACAACAAGCCGCGCAGGAAGACCTGCAACTGCCCGCAACACTCGATTACCGGGAAGTAAGAGCTTTATCCATCGAAGCGCAACAGAGATTGAACCTGCAGAAGCCTGAAACTATTGGCCATGCGAGCCGGATTTCGGGCATCACACCGGCTGATATTTCCTTGCTGCTGGTGCATTTGAAGCGGGGATTTCGCACAAGTCGGGCGGGCAACGAAGATGCAAAATGAACGCCAGATGCTGATAGATGGCGCGGGTCAACTGGGTATTGAATTGACCGCTGACGCGCAGTCAAAGTTGCTCCAATATATGGCCTTGATGCAAAAATGGAATAAAGTGTACAACCTGACCGCGATCGGCAGCGGACCGGAGATGGTGACTTACCATTTGTTGGATAGTCTGGCAGTGCTGCCGCATCTTTGGGCGGGAAAATGGTTGGACGTGGGCTGCGGGGGCGGGCTTCCGGGAATAGTGCTCGCAATCATGCGACCGGACTGGGATTTCACATTGCTGGACAGCAATTCAAAGAAAACTGGATTTGTACAGCAGGCAGCCATTCAGCTGGGCTTGAAGAACGTGCAAGTCCATACCGGTAGAGTAGAAGATTGGCAGGAAGGGATTCGGTTCGACGGGATAATCTCTCGGGCATTCACCGAGTTAGGGAATTTCTTCAGTTTGACAGAAGGTTTGCTTGCTCCAGAAGGGCGATGGGCTGCAATGAAGGGGAAAATGGAAGAGGGGATTCCCGGGCAATACAGAATCGACCACATCATCACATTGCATGTGCCGGGACTTGATGCATCAAGAAGTCTGGTGATCGCAGGCAGGAAATAGGGAGCGACAGGAATGGCAAGAATAATGGCAATCACCAACCAGAAGGGCGGGGTTGGCAAGACCACAACCACAGTGAATCTGGCAGCCAGTCTGGCTGCGGCGAAAAAGCGCGTATTACTGGTCGATCTTGATCCGCAAGCGAATGCGACCATGGGCAGTGGCATCGACAAACATGCGCAGGAAGTGACTGTCTATGATGTGTTGCTGGGTGAAGCCACGATTGCTCAAGCAAGAATAAGCTATCAGCAAGGTAAGTACGACGTGTTGGCGGCGAGCAGAGATCTGGCGGGTGCCGAAATCGAACTGGTGAACGTAGAAGGTCGTGAAACACGACTGAAGAAAGAGATCGAGGCGGTCGCAGGTGAATACGACTATGTCCTGGTAGATTGCCCTCCCGCGCTGAATCTGCTGACTCTGAACGGTTTGTGCGCAGCCCATTCGGTGATGATTCCGATGCAGTGCGAATACTATGCGCTGGAAGGCTTGAGTGATTTGGTGAACACCATACGCATGGTGCGCGAAAGCCTGAATCCTCAGCTGGAGATCGAAGGATTGCTACGCACCATGTTCGATCCCCGCAACTCGCTGGCCCAGCAGGTCTCTGCGCAATTGCAGCAGCACTTCGGGGAGAAGGTCTATCGCACGGTTATCCCTCGCAATATTCGATTGGCCGAAGCGCCCAGCTACGGTGTGCCCGTGCTGTACCACGATGCCCAATCCAAAGGCACGCAGGCATATCTGGCGCTGGCGGGAGAAATCTTGAATAGATCTGAGTTTAATCAAGGCATTCAATAACTTAAATTAAACGGAAAATAAAATGGCAAAGATAAACAAGGGGCTGGGTCGGGGATTGGATGCGCTGCTGGGTGGTGGTGCAACAAAGACCAATGAATCATTGCGCGAATTGAATGTTAACCAGCTCAAACCCGGAAAATACCAGCCACGTAGCCATATGGACGAGGAATCGCTCAAGGAACTGGCCGCCTCTATCAAGTCGCAAGGCGTGATGCAGCCAATCCTGGTTAGAGAAATGCCCAACGGTAGTTATGAGATCATTGCCGGTGAACGCCGCTGGCGTGCTTCGCAATTGGCAGGATTGACACAAGTTCCTGTATTGGTGAGAGTTGTTCCGGATAATGCAGCGCTGGCCATGGCGCTGATCGAGAACATCCAGCGCGAAGATCTGAATCCACTGGAGGAGGCGGTGGGTATTCAGCGCCTGATAGATGAATTCCAGATGACACATCAGGAAGCCGCCGATGCGGTTGGACGCTCAAGAAGTGCGGCCAGCAATCTGCTGCGTCTTCTAAAGCTGCCGGTTGAAGTGCAGGGCATGTTGATGGAAAACAAGCTGGATATGGGGCATGCGCGGGCCTTGCTGTCATTGGAGCCGGCACAACAGATCATGCTGGCAAACAAGGTGGTGCTGGAAGGGTTGTCAGTGCGTGAAGCTGAGATGTTGGTGCAAAAACAAGGAGCTGCTGCATCTAAAGAAGGTCTCAAGCCCAAGCTGGCGAATAGAGACACGGAACGCCTGCAAGAGGAGTTGACCGAAAAGATCGGAGCTCGGGTAGAGATCAAATCCGGGAAAAAAGGTAATGGCAAACTCGTTATCGAATATGCAAGCAATGACCATCTGGATGAATTGATATCACGCCTGACCCGGGCCGGCTAAGCGCTCGAAGCCATGGGAAAACAGCTGCAAGAGTGTTTGACACCCCGTGAGAACGCCGCTATCATCCCGCCGCTTTTCCTAGCCGAAGAACAAGAAAAAAAATCGGCGCGTCAAGTGATCTGGCTGCAAATGCTGGTCACGCTGTCCGCAGCAGGCGCAGTCATGGCTTGGGGAAGTTCGCCGCAAAATGCGATAGCAGTGTTAGGTGGGGGAGGGATTTCCATTCTCAACGGTGCGTTGCTTGCTTGGAGAATGTCCCGAGCAACTCAACGCCCTGTCCACGACGCGCTTCAACAATTACGGCTTATGTATTTTTATGCTGCCGAGCGGTTTCTGGCGGTTGTGGTACTGCTGGGCTTGGTTCTGGTGGTGCTGAAAGATTCTCCGCTGATGGTAATTAGTGGATTTGTATTGGGGCAGGCGACGCTGCTGGCAGCTCGCTTATTGTTAAAGAACAAGACGGAAAGTGGCTCACAAAATGTCCAGTGAAATGGCGCATGCAGCAACCGAGGTAGCCCACGAGGCGGCCCACACATCGGGCGATTACATCAAGCACCACCTCCAGAACCTGACATATGGTCAGCTGCCCGATGGCACATGGGGTGTCGCGCATAGCGCAGCAGAAGCTAAGGCCATGGGATTCTGGGCGCTCAATCTTGATACATTCATCATGTCTTTGCTGCTGGGGGCGATCTTCCTGTTCGTGTTCCGTCGCGTAGCAACGACGATCGTGACAGGCACGCCGGGCAGTCTGCAAAACTTCTGCGAGTGGGCGATCGAATTCGTCGACACCAGCGTGCGTGGCTCCTTCAGTTCCAAGAACAATATGGTCGCACCGCTGGCGCTGACCATCTTCTTCTGGGTGTTCATGATGAACCTGATGGACTTGATCCCGATCGATTGGGTGCCATTGTTGATGTCTTCGCTGGGCGTGCCATTCTTCAAAGTCGTTCCCTCAACCGATCCCAATGCAACATTCGGCATGGCCATCGGCGTGTTCCTGCTGGTGCTGTACTACAGCGTGAAGATGAAGGGTCTGGGTGGATTCATGGGCGAACTGACCCTGCAGCCATTCGGCAAGTGGGGCATGCCGGTCAATTTCCTGCTGGAAGGCGTGAACCTGATCGCCAAGCCGATCTCACTGGCACTGCGTCTGTTTGGCAACATGTATGCGGGTGAAATGATCTTCATCCTAATCGCACTGATGGGCGGTGCTTGGGCGGGCTTCTCGCTGGGCGGCGTCACCTTGTTCGGTTCGCAGATTCTGCTGTCTCTCGGCTGGGCGATCTTCCACATCCTTATCGTGACCCTGCAGGCGTTCATCTTCATGACGCTGACAGTTGTCTATCTGGATATGGCGCATCAGGAACACCACTAATTTACGGTTTCATTTAACTTTAGCTTTAACTTTACTTTTATCTAACAGGAGAAATTGAAAATGGAAATGGCAAACGCACTGCTGTACATCGCTGGCGCATTGATGATGGGTCTGGGCGCTCTCGGCGCAGCTGTAGGTATCGGTATCCTGGGTGGTCGCTTCCTGGAAGGCGCTGCACGTCAGCCTGAGCTGATCCCGATGCTGCGCACACAATTCTTCGTGGTGATGGGTCTGGTCGATGCTGTTCCGATGATCGCTGTCGGTATCGCCATGTACGTTCTGTTCGCAGTGGTGGGCTGATTCGCGCAAGCGAAACGCATAATTTAGAAAGGAAGCTTGCATGAATATCAATGCAACTCTTCTCGCACAGTTGATCATGTTCGCGCTGTTCGTATGGTTCTGCATGAAGTTCGTGTGGACCCCGATCGTGGCGGCACTGGATGAGCGCAAGAAGCAGATCGCTGACGGTCTGGCAGATGCAGAACGCGCCAAGCAGGATCTGGAGCTCGCATCCCGTCGTTCCGCAGAGATCCTGCGCGAGGCCAAGGAAAAAGCTGGCGAGATCATTGGCAATAGCGAAAAACGCGCTAGCGAGATCGTGGAAGAGTCCAAGACTCAGGCCAAGGTCGAAGGTGAGCGCATCATCGCTGGGGCGAAAGCAGAGATCGATCAGGAAGTGTTCCGCGCCAAAGAACAGCTGCGTACGCAGGTGTCCGCGATCGCACTGGCAGGCGCCGGCAAGATCCTCGGTCGAGAGATCGATGCGAAGGCACATAACGACCTGCTCGACAAACTCGTTGCGGAAATCTGATCGCCATGTCTGAAGCCATAACCATTGCACGCCCCTACGCCCAGGCAGCTTTTGAGGAAGCTCAAAAGCTGAATGCGCTACAGGCTTGGTCGGATGCACTCATTGCTCTGGCAGAAGCAGCCTCCCACCCAGAAGTGCGCGCCATCATCGGCAATCCGAAGGTTGCGAAGACCCAAGTGGCTTCGCTGATGGAGGCATTTCTGGGAAAAAGCCCGGATGTCAAACTGCAGAACTTCGTGCGTATCCTTGCCGACAATCAGCGCGTTTCTGTTCTGCCTGAGATCGCAGCCAGCTTTGCAGCACTGAAAGCCGAGGCGGAAAAATCGATCAATGTGGTGGTTGAGTCTCCGTTTGAACTGTCAACTGCGCAACAAGACAAGATAGTGGCTTCGTTGAAGAAACGCATGGGCTGCGAGATCAAGCTTGAAAGCCGCATCAAAAAAGAATTGCTGGGTGGCGTGGTGATCCGCGCCGGAGACAAGGTCATCGACGGATCCGCGTTGACGCGCCTTGGCGAAATGGCGACTGCCCTAGCCTGATAAAGAATTATCAAGAATGAGGAAATCCAGATGAAGCTCAATCCTTCTGAAATTAGCAATTTGATTCGCAGTCGCATCGATAACTTCGAAGCACTGACCCAGGCGCGCACCGAAGGTACGGTGGTCAGCGTAACCGACGGTATCGTTCGCGTGCACGGCTTGTCCGATGTGATGCAGGGCGAGATGCTGGAATTCCCGGGTAACACATTCGGCCTCGCACTCAACCTCGAGCGTGACTCTGTCGGCGCCGTGATTCTGGGTGAGTACGAGCACATCACCGAAGGCGACACCGTCAAGTGCACGGGCCGCATCCTGGAAGTGCCGGTTGGTCCCGAACTGCGCGGTCGCGTAGTGAACGCGTTGGGTCAGCCCATCGACGGTAAGGGCCCGATCAATGCCAAGATGACCGACAAGATCGAAAAGGTCGCGCCGGGCGTCATCGCACGTAAATCCGTTGACCAGCCCGTGCAGACCGGTCTGAAGTCCATCGACTCCATGGTTCCAGTCGGCCGCGGCCAGCGCGAACTGATTATCGGTGACCGCCAGACCGGCAAGACTGCCGTCGCTGTCGACGCGATCATCAACCAGAAGGGTCAGAACATGACCTGTATCTATGTTGCCATCGGCCAGAAAGCCTCGACCGTCGCCAACGTGGTGCGCAAGCTGGAAGAGCACGGCGCGATGGAATACACCATCGTCGTGGCCGCTACCGCTTCCGACTCCGCCGCGATGCAGTTCCTGGCACCATATTCCGGCTGCACCATGGGTGAATACTTCCGCGATCGCGGCGAAGACGCACTGATCGTATATGACGACTTGACCAAGCAAGCTTGGGCCTATCGTCAGATCTCGCTGCTGCTGCGCCGTCCGCCCGGTCGTGAAGCGTATCCTGGCGACGTGTTCTATCTGCACTCCCGTCTGCTCGAGCGCGCAGCACGCGTGAACGCCGATTACGTCGAAGCCTTCACCAAGGGCGAAGTCAAGGGCAAAACCGGTTCGCTGACCGCTCTGCCGATCATCGAAACCCAAGCCGGTGACGTGTCCGCGTTCGTGCCGACCAACGTGATCTCGATCACCGACGGCCAGATCTTCCTGGAAGCCGACCTGTTCAACGCCGGTATCCGTCCCGCGATCAACGCCGGTGTATCGGTGTCCCGCGTGGGTGGTGCTGCGCAGACCAAGGTCATCAAGAAGCTGGGTGGCGGTGTGCGTCTGGCTCTGGCTCAGTACCGTGAACTGGCTGCGTTCGCGCAGTTCGCTTCCGATCTGGACGAATCTACCCGCAAGCAACTGGAGCGCGGCCGTTTGGTGACCGAGCTGATGAAGCAGCTGCAGTACGCGCCGCTGTCGGTCTCCGAGATGGCCACTACGCTGTTCGCAGTGAACAAGGGCTACTTCGACGATGTTCCTGTGCCCAAGGCATTGGCATTCGAATCCGCACTGCATACGAACCTGAAGACCAACAGCAAAGCACTGATGGACGCGATCGAATCCAGCAAGGATCTGTCTGCCGACAATGAAAAACTGCTGGTGGCTGCGATCGAATCGTTCAAGGCAACTGCTGTCTACTAAGGGGAGCTGAGTTATGGCGGGCAGTAAAGAGATTCGCACCAAAATCAAGAGCGTTGAAAATACGCGCAAGATCACGCGTGCGATGGAAATGGTGGCAGCTGCGAAGATGCGCAAGGCGCAGGAACGCATGCGTGCCGCTCGCCCTTATGCCGAGAAGATTCGCAATGTCGCCGCTCACCTGTCGCGCGCTAACCCGGAATACAAGCATCCATTCCTGGTCAAGCGTGAAACAGTGAAAAACGTCGGCCTGATCGTCGTCACTTCCGACAAAGGTCTGTGCGGTGGCTTGAATACCAACCTGTTGCGTCTCGCTATAAACGAGATGAAAACATGGGAAGGCGAAGGTAAAGGTCTTCTGGTATGTCCGATCGGTAACAAGGGTTTTGGCTTCATGAACCGCATCGGCGCCAAGGTCCAGTCACACCTGACGGGTTTGGGTGACACACCGCATATTGAAAAGCTGATCGGTACCGTCAAGGCGATGCTGGATGCCTATGTGGCTGGCGAGATCGATGCCATCTACTTGAGCTATAACCACTTCATCAATACGATGAAGCAGGAGCCACGCATCGAGCAATTGCTGCCGTTGACCGGTGAAAAGATGGGTACCAGCGAAGGTAACTGGGACTACATCTACGAACCCGATGCCAAAAAAGTCATCGACGAACTGCTGCTGCGCTACATCGAATCCTTGGTGTACCAAGCGGTGGTAGAGAACATGGCTTCCGAGCAAAGCTCGCGCATGGTGGCGATGAAAGCCGCATCCGATAATGCCAAGAGCGTCATCGGCGAGCTCAAGCTGGTTTACAACAAAGCACGTCAGGCAGCGATCACCAAGGAAATCTCGGAGATCGTGGGCGGTGCGGCGGCGATCGGTTGATCGGCAAAGAATTCAGAATTAATTTAGACGGGGAATCTTAAAATGAGTCAAGGAAAGATTGTTCAGTGTATCGGTGCCGTGGTCGACATCGAATTTCCGCGCGACAGCATGCCCAAGGTGTACGAAGCCTTGACGTTGGCAGATGCCGGTAACTCCACTGCTGAAGTTGGCCTGACCTTCGAGGTCGAACAGCAATTGGGCGACGGCGTGGTACGTACCATTGCGATGGGTTCGTCCGACGGTCTGCGTCGCGGCATGGCAGTCAATGCCACCGGCAACCCGATCCAAGTGCCAGTTGGCACCGGCACATTGGGCCGTATCATGGACGTGCTGGGTCGCCCGATCGATGAAGTTGGTCCGATCCAGAGTGACGAGCGCCGCTCTATTCACCAGGCTGCACCGAAGTTCGACGAACTGTCGCCTTCCGTTGACCTGCTGGAAACCGGCATCAAGGTGATCGATCTGGTTTGCCCGTTCGCCAAGGGCGGTAAAGTGGGTCTGTTCGGCGGCGCGGGTGTGGGCAAGACCGTGAACATGCTGGAACTGATCAACAACATCGCCAAGCAGCACGCGGGTCTGTCCGTGTTCGCCGGCGTGGGTGAGCGTACCCGCGAAGGTAACGACTTCTACCACGAGATGTCCGACGCGGGCGTTATCGACAAGGAAGACTTCACCAAGTCCAAAGTTGCGATGGTGTTCGGTCAGATGAACGAACCGCCCGGTAACCGTCTGCGCGTTGCACTGTCCGGTCTGACCATGGCCGAGAAGTTCCGTGACGAAGGCCGCGACATCCTGTTCTTCGTGGACAACATCTACCGTTACACACTGGCCGGAACCGAAGTGTCCGCGCTGCTGGGCCGTATGCCTTCCGCCGTGGGTTATCAGCCTACACTGGCCGAAGAAATGGGCCGTCTGCAAGAGCGTATCACTTCCACCAAGGTCGGTTCGATCACATCCATCCAGGCCGTTTACGTGCCTGCGGACGACTTGACCGACCCGTCTCCAGCAACGACCTTCTTGCACCTGGACTCCACCGTCGTGCTGTCCCGTGACATCGCTTCGCTGGGTATCTACCCTGCGGTCGATCCGCTGGATTCCACTTCTCGCCAGCTCGATCCGCTGGTCGTGGGTGAAGAGCACTATGCAGTAGCACGCAGCGTGCAACAGACGTTGCAACGCTACAAGGAATTGCGCGACATCATCGCGATTCTGGGTATGGACGAACTGGCACCGGAAGACAAGTTGGCCGTGGCCCGTGCGCGCAAGATCCAGCGCTTCCTGTCGCAACCGTTCCACGTTGCTGAAGTGTTCACAGGTGCACCGGGCAAGTACGTGACCCTGAAAGACACGATCAAAGGCTTCAAGGGCATCGTTGATGGTGAATACGACCATCTGCCGGAACAGGCTTTCTACATGGTCGGCAGCATCGAAGAGGCGGTCGAAAAGGCCAAAACACTGCAATAATTAGTGGGGATAACCATGGCAATGACCGTACATGTAGACGTGGTGAGCGCGGAGGAGCAGATCTTCTCCGGGCTGGCTGAAGTCGTCGTGGTACCGGGCGAGATGGGCGAATTGGGTATCTATCCGCGCCATACCGCCCTGATGACTCGCATCAAACCCGGTGCTGTGCGCATCAAGCGTCCGGACCAGGAGCAGGAAGAGTTGATCTATGTGTCCGGCGGTATGCTGGAAGTGCAGCCCAACGTGGTCACTATCCTCGCCGACACCGCAATCCGCGGGGCCGATTTGGACGAGGCGCGTGCATTGGAAGCCAAGCAGGCGGCGGAAGAAGCCATGAAGAACCGTACTTCTGACATCGACTACGCAGCAGCCCAGGCTGAATTGGCTGAAGCGATCGCGCAATTGCGAGCAATCCAACAAATGCGCAAACACACGCATTAAAGTTCAAGTATCAGAAACACCAAAAGAGCAGCTTCGGCTGCTTTTTTGTTGCCTGAAAGCTATACTCGCGCATCAATGAAACACAGAACAATATGAACGCATTGAACATCATCATCCTTGCCGCCGGCAAAGGTACGCGTATGTATTCGGATCGGCCGAAGGTGCTGCATAACTTGGCAGGTAAACCACTGGTTCAGCATGTGCTGGACTGCGCGATCTCGTTACAACCCCAGCAGATCTGCGTGGTGTACGGCCACGGTGGCGAGGCAGTACCGCAAGCGATGCAGCTCTACGGTGCAAAATTCGTCATTCAAGAATCGCAACTTGGCACAGGTCATGCCGTACAACAGGCAATGCCGCACCTGCAGGATGATAGTCGTACGCTAATACTGTACGGCGATGTACCGCTGATCCAGCATAGTACATTGCATCAGATGCAACATGCGGGCGAAGGGCTTGTATTGCTGACAGTCAATCTTGACAATCCAGCAGGCTACGGTCGAATCGTGCGCAATCAAGAGGGCGATGTGCAGCGCATCGTCGAGCAGAAAGACGCCTCTCCAGAAGAGCTGGAGATTAGCGAAGTGAACACAGGCATCATGCTCGCCCCGACAGCAAAACTGCGTGAATGGTTAGGCAAGTTGAGAAATGACAACGCCCAGGGTGAGTACTACCTGACAGATATCGTCGCGATGGCAGTGCAGCAGGGTGTTGTGGTACATACCGTCCAACCGGCGCATGGGTGGGAAGTTGAAGGTATCAATAACAAGATGCAACTGGCCAGCCTTGAGCGTGTGTGGCAGAAACAAATCGCCACGAAGCTTTTGGCCCAAGGCGTGACGCTGAACGATCCGGCACGGATCGATGTGCGCGGTGAACTGGTATGTGGGCGCGATGTGGAGATCGACGTCGGTTGCATCTTTGAGGGTAAGGTCACCTTGTGCGATCGGGTGAAAGTCAGCGCTTATAGTGTCATTCGCAACGCAAATATCGGCACTGCCACACACATTGCAGCTTACAGTCATATCGATAGCAGCGAAGTGGGTGCTGACTGCCACATCGGACCCTACGCGCGGCTACGTCCCGGTACTGAATTACACGACCATGCCCATGTCGGCAATTTCGTAGAGATCAAGAACAGCGAGATCGGATCAGGTAGTAAGGCGAACCACCTGAGTTACATAGGGGACAGCACGGTGGGTAGTCGGGTCAACATCGGAGCGGGAACCATCACCTGCAACTACGATGGTGCGAACAAGTTCCGTACTGTCATCGGGGACGATGCATTCATCGGATCGGATACGCAACTCATTGCGCCAGTCACTGTTGGCAAAGGCGCGACCATAGGCGCAGGCTCTACCATCACTAAAGACACCCCTGCCGGAGAACTCACCCTCTCCCGCAGCAAACAAGTCACGATTGCCGGCTGGCTACGTCCCGTAAAAGGAAAGAAATAACATGTGCGGTATCGTCGGAGCAGTCGCAAAACGCAACATCGTCCCAGTCTTGGTGAATGGTCTGATACGCCTGGAATACCGTGGCTACGACTCAGCCGGCTTGGTAGTAGTGCATGAAGGTAAACTGGAGCGTGTGCGCAGTGCAGGCCGTGTTGCCGAACTGGGACAAAGGAGCGCGCATACCGTAGGTGAAGTCGGCATCGCACACACACGCTGGGCGACCCACGGCGTACCGAGCGAGCGCAACGCCCACCCGCATATGAGCCGCGAACTGATAGCCGTGGTGCACAACGGCATCATCGAGAACTACGAAGAACTACGGAGTGAGTTAACCGCGCAAGGCTACGAGTTCACCTCGGATACTGACACTGAAGTGATCGCACACTTGGTCCACAGTCATTACGCACAAGGAAGCCTGCTGGTTGCGACACAGATGGCACTGTCGCAGCTGGTTGGTGCTTATGCGATCGGCGTCATAGCGGCAGACAACCCGCACCAAATGGTCGCGGCTAGAAAGGGTAGTCCGCTACTACTTGGCGTAGGAGAGGGTGAACACTTTGTAGGTTCAGATATGTCGGCCCTGTTGCAGGTCACAAGGAACGTCGTGTATCTGGAAGAGGGCGATGTAGTCGAAGTGAGCGCAAACAGCTACCGTATATTCGATGCCGCAGGGGTGCGCGTACAACGGCAGGTCCATATCAGCGAGTTGGACAATGACAGCGTGGAGCTGGGTGAGTACCAGCACTACATGCAAAAAGAGATACATGAACAACCCCAGGCCTTGGCAGACACACTGGAATCGGTGTGCAACAGCCAGTCTCTGGTACCGGGGATCTTCGGGGCAGAAGCAAATGATATCTTTCCGCGTGTAGAGAACATCCTCATCCTAGCCTGCGGCACCAGCAACCACGCAGGGCAGGTGGCGCGCTACTGGCTGGAGGAGATAGCCGGCATTCCGTGCAATGTGGAGATCGCCAGCGAATATCGCTATCGCACCAGCGTGGCAAATCCAAAGACACTGGTGGTCACCATCTCCCAATCGGGAGAGACTGCCGACACATTGGCCGCGCTCAATCACGCAAAGGCCACGGGCCATGGTTACACGCTGGCGATCTGCAACGTGCCGGAAAGCGCAATCATCCGCCAATCGAAGTTGCGATTCCTGACGCGCGCAGGGCCGGAGATCGGAGTGGCCTCAACCAAGGCGTTCACCACCCAGCTGGCAGGCCTGTTCCTGCTCACGCTGGTGATGGCGAAGGTGCGCGGGCGTCTGGATGAGACGCGCGAGCAACAATTCCTGCATGAACTGCGCCATCTCCCGGCCGCCATGCAGAAAGTACTGGCATTGGAACCGCAGATCGCAGAGATGTCCAAGCACTTCGCGAACAAGCATCACGCCCTGTTCCTGGGACGCGGCATGCATTTCCCGATCGCGGCAGAAGGCGCACTCAAGCTCAAGGAGATCTCCTACATCCATGCAGAAGCTTACCCGGCAGGTGAATTGAAACATGGACCGCTGGCACTGGTGGACAAGGACATGCCGGTGGTGTCGGTCGCTCCCAATGACACATTGTTGGAAAAGCTCAAGTCGAACCTGCAGGAAGTCCGCGCGCGCGGAGGCGAGTTATTCGTCTTCGCCGATGCCAATACCCACATACATTCAAGTGAAGGCATACACATCCTGCAAATGCCGGAACACGCGGGCTTTCTCAGCCCTATTCTGCACACCGCCCCTTTGCAACTATTGGCATATTACGTAGCACTGCAAAAGGGAACGGATGTGGACAAGCCTAGAAACCTCGCCAAATCCGTCACGGTGGAGTAACGCAGGACAACAAGGGTGGCATGGCGGAATTGAAGCTTTGACCACCATTGACGATACTGTGGAAATCCAGCCTCCCGTATCACCGGAGAAAAACACAGCATGGCGACTATCGCCGTATTCAATCAGAAGGGTGGTGTAGGCAAGACCACGACCTGCCTCAACCTGACGGCAGCGTTATCGCTTGCCCAGCGCAGCCCGATCGCACTGGACATGGATCCGCAGGGACACCTGAGCCTGGCATCCGGCTTGCGTCATGGCACGACCCAACGGGACAGCATCGCCTCATTCTTCAGGGATGGCACGCCGTTGGCCAAACTGTTGTACGAAACCCCCGCCGGCTGGCAGCTGATACCCGCGACACTGGAACTTTCCAAGATCGATGCCATGTATGGCAACGACCCGCAAGCCGCTAAAAAACTGAAACAAGGATTGGCCGAGGAATTGGCGCTGACAGGGGCACCCATACTGATAGATTGCTGCCCTATGCTCGGTGTGTTGACGCTGAACGCGCTGTTGGCCGCGGACAAGGTGTTGATACCAGTATCACCGGATTTTCTCTCGCAGCATGGTGTACACAGATTGGACAGCGCCCTGAACGTGCTGGAAAAGAAACTGCAGCGTACATTCGAGCGACGCATTGTCGTCACGCGCTTCGATTCCCGTCGCAAGCTCTCGTTCGACATCTACGAAAAGCTCAAGCAACGATACGGAGACTTGGTATGCAAGACCCGCATCGGTGAGACGGTCGCGCTGGCGACTAGCCCGATGCATGGTCTGGATGTGTTCGCTTATGCGCCGAACAGTCCGGGGGCGGCGGACTACAGAGCGCTCGCCAAGGAACTGACCGAAACTGGCTTCATCTAGCCGAACTGAACGGACACGGCTAAAGCAAGCGCGGCTGCAAGCAAGGCGGCGATCAGGGACAACCATCCATTACGCTTTCTCTGCTGCACGACCAATTCCAGCAACAAGGGAGCTGCATGTTCATAAGGCTCCTGCTTCAGGCGCTGATGGATCAGCCGGGGTAGCTCGGGGATCAGGGTGGCAAAACGAGGGGTCTCGCGCTTGAGTGCCTTCAAGAACCCGCGCCATCCGATCTGTTCACTCATCCAGCGTTCCAGCCACGGCTTGGCCGTTTTCCACAGGTCGAGCTCGGGATCGAGTTGCAGGCCCAGTCCTTCGATATTCAGAAGTGTCTTCTGTAGCAGGACCAATTGTGGTTGTATCTGGATACCGAAACGGCGCGAAGTCTGGAACAGGCGCAACAGGATGCGGCCGAACGAGACTTCGCGCAGCGGTTTGTCGAAGATAGGCTCGCATACAGCCCGTATCGCCGACTCGAATTCATCGATGCGCGTGGAGGAAGGCGCCCAGCCCGATTCGATGTGCAACTCGGCCACGCGCCGGTAATCCCGGTTGAAAAAAGCGATGAAGTTGTGTGCCAGGTAATGCTTGTCGTTATCGGTCAGCGTGCCCATGATGCCAAAATCCAAAGCCACATAACGACCATCGCGCGCGACCAGGATGTTGCCGGGATGCATGTCGGCATGGAAGAAGCCGTCACGGAACACCTGGGTGTAGAAGATCTCGACGCCATCACTGGCCAGTTTGGAAATATCGATACCTGCCTCACGCAGCGCCGCGATCTGGCTGACAGGAATGCCCTGCATGCGCTGCATCACCATCACCTGTTCGCTGCACCAGTCCCAGTAGATCTCGGGCACCAGCAGCAAGGTCGCATCGATGAAATTGCGGCGCAACTGGCTGGCATTGGCCGCTTCGCGCATCAAGTCCAGCTCGTCATGCAGTGTCTTTTCGAACTCGGCGACGACTTCTCTTGGCTTCAGACGCTTACCGTCTTCCCACAGGCGTTCGATGAGAGAAGCGGCGATGTCGAGCAAAGCGAGGTCATGTTCGATGATCTGCTGGATACCGGGCCGCAAGACTTTGACGGCGACCTCGCGCCCATCTGGAAGCACGGCGAAATGCACTTGGGCAACCGAGGCGCTGGCGACCGGCAATTGGTCGAAACTGGCGAACACGTCCTTCAAAGGTCTGCCAAAGGCAGATTCAAGCAAAGCCACGGCTACGGCGGAAGGGAAGGGAGGCACCTGATCTTGCAGGGATGCGAGTTCATCGGCGATATCGGTCGGGATAAGATCCCGACGGGTCGACAACAACTGGCCGAACTTGACGAAGATGGGCCCCAGCGCTTCCAGTGCCAGCCTCAGTCGCAAGCCGCGCGGACGCTTGTTGTCACGGAAGAACAACAGCACATTGAGCGGGCGCAACAGCCAGCTGGTACGTTCATGCGCGAGAATGAATTCGTCCAGACCAAAGCGCAGGACGATGTAGATGATCTTGATCAGTCGAAAGAAACGCATCGCTAGAAATGAAAAGGGCACGGCCAAAGTGCCGTGCCCGTAAGTCTACTTCAGTTCATGCTCAGTTCTGCTGAATTCCGGCCAGCAACCAGACAGAATCGTCATCCTTCAGGTCCTTCTGCACATGCCAGACTTCCTCGAAGTGTTCGGGCGCACCATTGTTTTCGCGCAGCTGGCCGCTCAGACGCACGCTGGCGATGGCGAGATCGTTCTCGGTCACGACTTCCAGCAATTCGGCATTCACGAAACCGACATCGGTCAGTTGTGCCTGATCGCCGCGTTCCTGCAACTGCATGCTGATCTCGGCGAACATTTCTGGGGTGGTGTATTCGCGGATGTCGTTCAGGTCCTTGCGGTCATTGGCCGCCTGAAGGCGGATGAAAGACATCTTGGCGCTGCGCAGGAAACTTTCCACCGGGAAGTCGGCCGGGATGTTCGCAGCTCGCTGGGGTACAGTATCGGCAGACACTTGGGTCGTGACGGGGGCTTGCTGAGGGGTAGCGCCAAAGTCAGGCCCGTTAGCGGCGTATTGCATCGCGGGTTGCTGCTTCTTGCGCAGCATCGAATACAGGAAGAAAGCACCCACGGCCAGCAAGATGATCAACAGCAACATGCCCATGCCTTCACCCAGTCCGAGGTGGGAGAACAGCGCCGCCAGACCCAGACCGGCTGCGATACCAGCCAGGGGGCCAAGCCACTTGTTGCCTTGTTTGGCGGGTGTCCCGGCAGCTTGCGCAGGACTGGCTTGCGTCGGCGCGGGTGCAGCCTGCTTCTGTGGCGCGCTCATGGTGCGTTGCTTGCCGAGGTTAACGCCGCCACCGAGGCGCTTGGCTTCGGCATGGGTCGAGATCAGGGTCAAACTGGTGAGCAGCAAGGTCAGGGCAACAGCGAAACGTTTCATGTGCATCCTTAAGATCGAGGTTGGAACAGGGCGCGCAGTATACCGTAGCGACCAGTGAATTTAGAACGAAGGCGCATGCTCAAAGGCCAGCAATTCCACACTTATCGGATGGTTAAAGCGCAGCAGGCAAGCATGCAGCAGCAAACGCGGCGCACTATGCTCATCGCCATACAGCGCATCGCCAAGGATAGGGTGGCCGAGGGCAGACAGATGCAAACGCAATTGGTGAGTGCGGCCGGTGACCGGCTCCAGCTCGACACGTGAGTGATCACCCTCCTGTTGCAGCAGCTGATAGCGTGTGAGCGAGGGCTTACCATGCTCAACGTCGACACGTTGCAACGGGCGGTTCGGCCAGTCGGGCGCGATAGGCAGATCTATCTCGCCCCGGGGGTTTTCCAGCTTGCCCGTGCATACTGCGATGTAGCGTTTATCCATCTCGCGATGTTGAAACAACATCGACAATTTACGCTGCATCTCGGGACCGCGTGCGAACAGCATCAAGCCGGATGTGGCCATATCGAGTCGATGAACGACCAGGGAATCGGGGAACTGCTGTTGGAGGCGCGCAGAAAGACAATCCTGCTTATCCGCTCCGCGCCCGGGCACCGACAACAGGCCGGCAGGTTTGACAGCTACCAGCAGGTGCTCATCTGCGAACAGCAGTTCGACTGCGGGGGAGTTCAAGTGACGTCGGCCACCACAGGCGTGTGGTCGGAGGGGCGTTCCAGTTTGCGCGGCGCTTTGTCGATGTGGCAGCCCGTGCATTGCAGCGCAGCACTGATCAGGATGTGGTCGATGCGCATGCCCATGTTGCGGCGGAAAGCCATCATGCGGTAATCCCACCAGGAATAGAGCTTCTCACCTGATTCGAACAAGCGGAACGCATCGCGCAGACCGAGGGCTAGCAGGCCCTGGAACGCATCGCGCTCCGGCGCGCTGCACAGCACCTTGTCCTTCCAGGCAATCGGATCGTAAACGTCGCGGTCATCGGGGGCGATGTTGTAGTCGCCCAATAGTGCCAGCTTGGGATACCTCTGCATCTCGTCCTTTAGCCAGACATGCAATGCAGCGAGCCAGCGCAGCTTGTAATCATATTTATCCGAGCCGACTTCCTGACCATTGGGGATGTAGACACAGATGACGCGCACACCGGCGATGGTCGCAGCGATCACACGCTTCTGCTCATCCTCGAAGTTGGGGATGCCGACCTGCACATCGCTGGCCGCTTCACGGCTGAGGATGGCGACACCGTTATAAGTCTTCTGACCGCTGTAGACACAATGGAAACCGGCCGCCTCGATATCCGCCAGCGGGAAGTTCTTGTCCTCAGTCTTGGTCTCTTGCAGGCACACCACATCCACCGGCGATGCTGCCTGCCAGTCGAGCAGGTGCGGCAGACGCACTTTGAGCGAGTTGACGTTCCAGGTGGCAATCTTCATCGGGCAGGTTGTACGACGCGCGGACGATAAGGCGCAGTCTTGGGATAACCGGCGAGATCCAGTTCCTTGTTCCATGCGGACTCAAGGAATCCCTTGAGGCGGGAGTTGCCGACAGTGAGCGAGGGGATCTCCAGTCCGCCGTTCGCCTGACGATAAGCCTCGACCTTTTCGGCAGTATCCAGATTCTGCTCGGCGTAAGGGATGCCGCGCTTGCTCAGGAATGATTGGGCGTCGTTACAGGGCGCACCACAGTTGGGGGCTACATACAAAATCACAGGAAAGTTCTTCTGGGCGCGTTGCGTCTCATAGGGCAGGCTGACATCCGGTGTCGGGGGAGTACCAAGCTTCAGCTGTTCCACGTCATCGGTGCCGGGCAGCGGGCTGTCGCTGTAATGCACCTTGCCCTGACTATCCACGGAACGGTACAGCTCGGCTTGCGCATTGCCAGCCAGTGCACAGCACATGGCGAAGAGAATAAAAGCCCGCATGACAACCTCCTGTTATTCGGTTTCGACCAACCCATTATGCCGCAGCAGCGCGTCGAGGGAAGGCGCTCGGCCGCGGAACGAAGTGAAGGATTGCATCGCTGGGCGCGCGCCACCGAAAGAAAGGATCTCGCTGCGGAAGCGTGCACCGATCTCGGGATCGAGCACGCCGTGCTCTTCGAACAGGCTGTAAGCATCGGCCGACAACACCTCAGCCCACTTGTAACTGTAATAACCCGCCGCGTAACCGCCCGCGAAGATGTGCGCAAAGCTCTGGGGGAAACGGTTGAACTCGGGCGGGATCAGCACCGCGACTTCGGCGCGAACCTCGTCCAGCAGTTGCAGGATGGATTTACCTTCGCCCGGCTTGAAGTTGCTGTGCATCAGCATGTCGAACACCGCGAACTCGATCTGGCGCAAGGTGGCCAGACCGCTCTGAAAGTTCTTCGCGGCCAGCATCTTGTCGAACAAGTCGCGCGGCAAGGGCTCCCCGCTGTCCACATGGCGCGTCATGTTTTGCAGCACGCCCCATTCCCAGCAGAAGTTCTCCATGAACTGGCTGGGCAACTCCACCGCATCCCATTCCACGCCGTTGATGCCGGACACGCCCAGCTCCTCCACTTCTGTCAGCAGATGATGCAAGCCGTGGCCGAACTCGTGGAACAGCGTGTTCACTTCGTCATGGGTGAACAGTGCGGGCTTTCCACCGACCGGCGCGGAGAAGTTGCAGTTCATGTAGGCGACCGGCGTCTGGATCGTGCCATCGGCCAGACGGCGTCGTGTGATCACGTCGTCCATCCACGCACCGCCACGCTTGCTGTTGCGCGCATACAGATCGAAATAGAACTGGCCGACCAGCGCACCCCGATCATCGCGGATGTCGAAGAAGCGTACGGATTCGTGCCACACCGGCGCGCTGGAAGCCTGGATGCTCAGACCGTACAGCGTCTCCACCAGTTTGAACAAGCCGCTCAACACGGCATCTTCGGGGAAGTACTGTTTCACTTCCTGCTCGGAGAAGGCATAGCGCTGTTCGCGCAGTTTCTCGCTGGCGTAAGCGACATCCCATGAATGCAATTCGCTCAAACCCAATTCCTTGCTGGCGAAGGCACGCAGCTCGACCAGATCTTTCTCGGCGAAAGGGCGCGCACGCTGGGCCAGTTCGCGCATGAAGTCCGCGACCTGCTGCGGTGTTTCAGCCATCTTGGCTGCCAGCGACAGTTCGCCGTAGTTGGCAAAACCGAGCAGCTGCGCTTCTTCCGCACGCAGGGCTACGATCTCGTCCATCAGCGGCGTGTTGTCCCAGTCGTGCTTGCCGAATTCGGAAGCGCGCGTGGCATAGGCGCGGTAGATCTTTGCGCGCAGCTCGCGGTTGTCGGCGAATTGCATCACCGGCATATAAGAAGGTGCCTTCAAGGTGAACAGCCAGCCGGTCTTGCCCGCTGCTTCGGCGGCTTCGCGTGCGGTCTGCAACACATCTTCCGGCATGCCGCTCACTTCGCCGCGCTGCTCGACCACCAGCGTGAAATCGTTGGTCGCATCCAGCAGGTTGTCCGAGAAGCGCGAAGAGAGTTCACTCAGGCGCTCCTGCACTTGCATGTAACGCGCCTTCTTGTCCTCGGGCAGTTCGGCACCGCCCAGACGGAAGTCGCGCAATTCGTTCTCGATCACTTGTTTGCGTGCCGCGCTCAGCGTGGCGAACTCGGCGCTGGCGCGCAAAGCCTTGAACTTCTCGAACAGCGCCTGGTTTTGGCCGAGCTCCGCGTAATACTGGGTGATCTTGGGCAGTGTGCTGTTGTAAGCCTCACGCAGCTCGGGCGAGTTCATCACCGCGTTCAGATGACCCACAGGGCCCCAGGCGCGGGACAGGCGCTCGTTGGCATCTTCCATGGGGCGGACGAAAGCATCCCAGGTCGGCGGGATAGCGTCGGACAACTGACGCGTATTCAGCGCGCGATTCTCCTCCAGCAACTGATCGATGGCGGGTGCGACATGTTCGGGTTTGATCTCGGCAAAGCGCGGCAGACCGGATTGGTCGAGTAATGGATTGTTCATGTTGTTCACGTAAAGAACGGCACGCCCGGCTGGGCGCGCCTATTGTTGGAATACTAGCTGGCCGTCCAGCAGTGTGTAGCGTACGCGGCCCTGCATCTCATAACCGTTGAAGGGCGTGTTCTTGCCCTGACTGCGCAATGCGGCAGGTTCCACGCGCCAGTTGGCGGCGGGGTCGAAGATGCAGATGTCGGCATGCGCGCCCAGTGACAGGTGACCCATCTTCTGGCCCAGCAATTTCGCCGGGTTGATGGTGATGCGCGACAACGCATGCAGCAGCGGCACTTTCTCCTGTTCGGCCCACTTCAACACCAAAGTCAGCAACAGTTCCAGCCCGGTCGCCCCGGCCTCCGCTTCGGCGAACGGCAACAGCTTGGCATCATCGTCCACCGGTGAATGGTTGGAGCAGATCGCATCGATGGTGCCGTCCAGCAGGCCGGCACGCAGCGCGGTGCGGTCACGCTGGCTGCGCAGCGGTGGCATCAGATGACAGTTGGCGTCGAAGTAGCCGATGTCCATCTCGGTCAGATGCACGTGGTTCATGGATACGTCGCAGGTGACGTTCAGTCCTTCCTGCTTGGCCGCACGGACCATGTCCACAGCAGCTGCGCTGGACAGGCGGCAGATATGCAAAGTGACGCCGGTCTCCCGTGCCAGCTGCAGTGCGGTGGACAACGCGATGGTCTCGGCGATCACCGGGATGGGCGGCAGACCGAGCCGGGTAGCCACCTCGCCGTCATGCGCCACGCCGTTCTTGGCGAGGAAGCTGTCCTGCGGGCGCAGCCACACGCGATAGCCGAAGGTCGCGGCGTATTGCATGGCGCGCATCAGCACGCGGGTATCGGTGAGCGGCGCATCGGCCTGACTGAATGCCTTGCAACCGGCTTCGCTCAACTCGACCATCTCGGTCAGCTCTGCGCCCTTCAGGCCGTAGGTCAGCGCACCGATAGGGAACACGCGGCACTGATTGAGCGCGCGCGCGCGGTGCTTCAGCATCTCTACCAGGCCCGGTTCGTCAAGCGGCGGATCGGTATCGGGCGGGCAGGCCAGCGAGGTCACGCCGCCGGCCACGGCAGCGGCCATCTCCGATTCCAGCGTCGCACGATATTCATAACCCGGCTCGCGCAGGCGCGCCGCCACATCGACCAAGCCCGGCATCACGATCATGCCGCTGGCATCGATCACCTGCTCGGCGACAAAACCTTTGGGGGCTTTGCCGATGGCGGCGACGCGCTGGTCGACGATGAACAGATCCTGCTGCGCATCGAGCTGGTTGCTGGGGTCGATCAGACGACCGTTCTTGATATGGATGTTCATGTTCAATTCCTCGCCAGCATGCTCATCACCGCCATGCGTACCGCGATGCCGAACGTCACCTGCGGCAGGATCACCGCCTGTGAGCCGTCGGCCACGCTGGAGTCGATCTCCACACCGCGGTTCATCGGACCCGGATGCATCACGATGGCATCGTCCTTGGCCAGCGCCAGACGATCCTGGGTCAGGCCGTAGTATTTGAAATACTCCTGCGCCGAGGGCAGCAGCGCACCCTGCATGCGTTCGTTCTGCAGGCGCAACATCATCACCACATCCACACCTTTGAGGCCCTCTTCCATGTCGTGGAAGACGCGCACCCCCAGCTTGTCGACATGGCTAGGTAACAGCGTCTTGGGCGCCACCACGCGCACTTCTGGCACCCCCAGCGTGGTCAGCGCGTGGATCTGCGAACGCGCCACACGCGAGTGCAGCACATCGCCGACGATGGCGACGGTCAGGTTGTGGAACTCTTTTTTGTAGTGGCGGATGGTGAACATGTCCAACAGCGCTTGCGTCGGGTGGGCATGGCGTCCGTCGCCGGCATTGATCACGTGGATGTCCGGCGCGACATGCTTGGCGATCAGGTGCGCCGCGCCGCTGGTGGAATGGCGCACCACGAACATGTCTGCATGCATCGCGCACAGGTTGTCCACGGTATCGAGCAGGGTCTCGCCTTTGCTGGTGGAAGAAGAGCCGATATTGAGGTTGACCACGTCGGCCGACAGGCGCTTGGCCGCGATCTCGAAGGTGGTGCGGGTGCGGGTGCTGTTCTCGAAGAAGATGTTGAACACTGATTTGCCGTGCAGCAGCGGTACTTTGCGAATCTCGCTGCCACCGTTCGGATTCACGAACTCACCCGCCTGGTCGAGGATGTCGCGCAGGATGCGCGCGGGCAATCCCTCGGTGGACAGCAGGTGCTGCAGTTCACCGTTCTTGTTCAACTGAGGATTATTCATGCATGGATCCCTGAGCTGGGTTCATCGAAATACGCTTGCAGTATCTGTTGCGCGGCATACTGATCGATCAGGGATTTCTGCTTCCTGCCGTGTATCCCTTCATCATCCAGTGCTGAACTCGCGGCGGCGGAAGTATACCGCTCATCCACTAGCAAAGTGGGCAAATTGAAACGCCCTTTGAGTCGATTGGCGAAGCGGCGGCAGTGGGCAGTCATCTCGTGCGGCGTGCCGTCGTCGTTGCAGGGCAGGCCGACCACCAGCGCGGCCGGTTGCCATTCCTGCA
The DNA here is from genome assembly GCA_013791855.1 of Sideroxydans sp. Taxonomy (GTDB): domain Bacteria; phylum Pseudomonadota; class Gammaproteobacteria; order Burkholderiales; family Gallionellaceae; genus Sideroxyarcus. Next base: position 6,559 of record VMTA01000003.1, on the reverse strand, counting down.
GCAGGCTGGCGATGGCGGCGAAGCGCACATCGTTGCGCTCGTCGTCGATGGTGGTCAGCGGGCGGGCAGTGCCGGTGAGGGTGTTGCCAACCGCGATGCCGATGCGACGGGTACCGAAATCGAAAGCGAGCAGGGTGCCGGAATAATTCGCGGTCACGCCCTCAGGCATGTCCGGCTTCCTCCGACAAGGTCGCGTAATCGACACCGAGTAATGCCATGGCGGCGGTAAGGCGCTCCTCGGCAGGCAGGTCGAACAGGATGTGTTCGGTGGCAGGCACCGACAGCCAGGCGTTGTCGGCGATCTCCTGCTCCAGCTGACCTTCCGACCAGCCGGCATAACCCAGCGTGATCAGCAGGTGCTTGGGTCCCTTGCCTTCACCGACCGCCTGCAGGATGTCCTTGGAGGTAGTGAGGCTGACCCGATCATTGACCTGCAGCGTGGATTGCCATGCTTCGCCTGTGTCATGCAACACGAAGCCGCGGTCGGTCTGCACCGGGCCGCCGAAATGCACAGCCATGTCTTCCAGCTCGGACTGGGTCAGCGGCATGTTGATCTGGGCGAACAACTCGCTCAGGGTCAGGCTGATCGGGCGATTCACCACGATACCCATCGCGCCCTCGTCGTTGTGCTCGCATACATAGGTGAGCGACTTCGCGAAGAAAGGGTCGGTCATCGCCGGCATGGCGATGAGGAAGTGGTTGGTGAGGTCGATGTCGGACATGGCGGCATTGTAGCTATTGCCGCCGGCCTTCACAAATCAGATGCGGTGAATCACTGTTTGATGAAGCTAGCGATGTGACCGAGCAATTCCTCTTCCTGGAAGGGTTTTCCGAGGTACTCGTTCACGCCCAGCTCCATCGCGTAGTTGCGGTGTTTGTCCGCAGTGCGCGAAGTGATCATGATGATAGGCAAAGCCTTGGTCTTGCTGTCCTGGCGCAGACGCTTGGCCAGCTCGAAACCGTCCATGCGCGGCATCTCGATATCCAGCAGCATCACGTCGGGCGAGATCTCCATCAGTTGCTCCAGGGCGTCCACGCCGTCTTTCGCGGTAACGGTCAGATAGCCGCTGCGCTCCAGCAGACGGGTGGTGATCTTGCGCACGGTCAGCGAATCGTCCACCACCATCACCAGCGGTTTGGTATGTACCGCTTCGGTCTCCACTTTCTTGGCGATCTTGCGCGTCACGGCGATACGCTGGGTGAAGGCGACCGGATTGATGATCAGGATCACGGCACCGCTGCTGGAAACTGTCGCCCCGGCGATGCCGGGCAGGCGCGCCAGTTGCGGACCGATGTTTTTGACCACGACTTCCTGGTTGCCGAGCAGGGCGTCCACATGCAAGGCGATGCGCTGCTCACCGCTGCGCAGCAGCAGGATAGGGTTGTGCGGTAGGCTGACAACTTCGGCCTGATCGTCGCCGAGCACGCGCGGCAAATAGAACAGGGGGTAGCGTTTGCCCTGCCAGTCGATATATTGCTGGGCATAGAGCGCGTTCAATTCTGCCGGCTTCACCTGCTGTACATGCTCGACCATGGTGCCGGGCAGGGCATACACGGCGTGCGCCGCGCGCACCATCAGGGTGCGGGTGACGGCCAGCGTCAACGGCAGGTGGATGGTGAAGCGCACGCCCTTGCCGGGCTCGGAGCTGACATCGACACGACCGCCCAATGCTGACACTTCGCTGCGTACCACGTCCAGACCGACACCGCGACCGGCGATCTCGGTTACTTCGCCGGCGGTGGACAAGCCGGCGGTGAAGATCAACTGCATCAACTGTTCGTCGCTGATCTCCTCGTCGGCGGTGATGAGGCCGCTGTCCAGCGCTTTTTGGCGGATGCGCTCGATATCCAGACCGGCACCGTCATCAGCCAACTCGAACACCACCTCATTACTTTCCTGCCGCAAGGAGAAACGTACTTCACCGATAGGCGGTTTTCCGCTCTGGCTGCGTTGCTCCGGCATTTCCAGACCATGGGCGATCGCGTTGCGCAGCAGGTGCTCGAACGGTGCCGTCATCTTCTCCAGCACACTGCGGTCGAGTTCGATCTCGGTGCCCGACAACTCCAGGTTGGCGCGCTTGCCGAGTTCCTTGCCGGTCTGGCGCACGATGCGGTACAGACGTTCGCTGATGCTGGCGAACGGCACCATGCGTATGCTCATCAGCCCCTGTTGCAGATCGCGGTTGATGTGTGCCTGGGCATTCAGCGCGGCGGCGGTCTCGTCCAGATTCTTCAGCAGCGTCTGCTGTACCGTCTGCACGTCGTGCACGCTCTCGGTCATGAAGCGTGTCAGTTCCTGGAAACGGGTGAAGCGGTCGAACTCGAGCGGATCGAACTGTCCGGCGACATCCGTGCTGACGGCGACGTTGGCCTGCATCTGACTTTCCGCCTGGATCTCGATCTCGCGCAATTGCTTGCGCAAACGGCTCACGCTGTCGGTCAGTTCCAGCACGCTGGCGCGGAATTCGCGCAGTTCGGCCTCGGCGCGCGAGCGTGTCACGCTGACTTCGCCGGCTTCGTTGACCAGCCGGTCCACGATATCGGAGCGCACACGCAACAGTGCGGATTGCATCGCGCGCTCGGCGCCGACTTCCAGCGCGGCGACCGGTGCCGCAGGTGCAGCAAACGCGGCAGGCACTTCGGCGGGCGATTCGGTCGCAGACGCGCCGGTCACCTCAGCGGTCTGCGGTGCTGCTTCGTCCGCTGATGGCTGGGTCAATTGCTCGATGGCATGCGCGATGCGGTCGAGATAGTTGTCCATCTCGTTCCACAGGTTCTCGTCCAGCACGTTCTGCGAGATGGCCTTGCTGACGCGATCCTCGACCCGGTGGGTCAATTCCCCCAGCCGCATGGCACCGGCCATGCGTGCGCTGCCCTTCAGTGTGTGCAGGCTGCGTTGCAGGTTGCGTCCCTGCTGCGCATCCTCGGGATCGTCGCGCCAGGCGCGCAAGGTGCTGCCGATCTGCGGATAGAGCTCGTGCGCTTCTTCCAGGAAGATGGGCAGCAGTTGCTCGTCTACCTCGTCATGGACGGTGCGTTCGTGCAACTCGGATTGAGGCGCAGTGGTCTCTTCCTCGGATTCAGCCTCTTCCGCCACTATGTCGGGTGACGGCTCGGCGGCCGCGGTCTCTGCACCAGCTTCAGATGGGGCAGCTATTGTGATGATTGCTTCGTCAGGTTGTTCTTCCGTTTCCTGCGGGATATCGGAACCGCCAAGTGCCTTGTCGGCTTGCAGGCGTTCGATCAGTTCGGTCTGTGGGGCTGGCGCGTTGCGTTGACGCACGCCATTGCACAGTTCATCCAGCCGGGTGATGACATCGTCCAGCAACACCAGCTGCGGGGTGCCTATGGCGCCTGCTTTGTCGATGCGCGGTTCCAGCCACATCTCCAGCGTGTAGGCGAGTTCGGCGATAGGCAGGAAACCCATGGTGCGGTTGACGCCCGCCAGGGTGTGGGCGGCGCGCATGAAATCGTAAGACACGACCGGTTTGGCAGATGCCTGGATGACGTCGAAGCAGGCGCGCAAGGCGTGCACATGCTCAAGCGCCTCTTCCGATGCGATGTTGAACAATACCGGAGACATACTGACGTCACCGATGACGATCGGGCCTTCATCCTCGGGTTCGGGTGCAGCCTCGGCTGCCGCTTCGATCTGCGGCTCGGGTTCGGCGGCTGCAGGTACGGCTGGCTGGGGTGCTGGTTTGCCGTGTTCGATGCAATCTGCCAGTGTGAGCAGATGCGCGGTGTCGATCTGCGCCGTAGTGCTGCCGCTCTCAAGCATATCCACCCAGTGCTGGAACAGCACTTCCGCATCGCCGACCAGATCGAGCAGATCCGGCGTGGCGGGCTGGTTGGAGGCGAGCCACTTGTTCATGGCACGCTCGACTGCCCAGGCAACCTCTCCCAGCTCGGTCAGTCCGACCATGCGACCGCTGCCCTTGAGCGTATGGAAGGCGCGGCGCATGGTGACCCACGGGTCGCGGCTGTCCAGATGCAGGCGCGAGACTTCCAGATTGGTGCGCAAAGTCTCCATCACTTCCTGCGCTTCTTCCAGGAACACTTCCAGTAGTTCGGCATCTTCATCGCCGGAGCGGACAGACACCACCGAAGCGGGCGTTTCCTCTTCGGCGGTTTCTGCCACAGCTTGTGCATGTCCGGCCGTGGCTTCGCCCAATTCGCGCAGTACATCATTCAGTGCCACCGGGTCGGGTTTCTGGCCCAACGACAGGCCGTGCACATAATCGTCCATGACGCTGATGGCCGTCGCCACGGCGCGCATCTCGGCGGGAGAAGGCGTATCGCCCTGATGGTAGCGCTCGGTGATCTGGCGCAGGGTGAGCAGCAGTTGTTCGGCGATATCCAAAGACAGGATGTGCAGACCGCCTTGTACCTGACTCAGCAGGCGATTGACCTGCAGCAGCTCGGTGCGTTTGGCGGCATTGCCGAAGAAGGCGTTAAGGGTCTGTTCGATATGCTGCAGATTGCTCTGCATCTCGACGGCCAGCGGACCCATGACGTCGCGTTGTTCCATCTCGCAGTAGAGCGCGACCAGACTGGCCAGCTTGTTGTGGTCTTCGGGATGCTTCAGCAGAGTCTCATGCAGACGCGAAGTGAGCAGTCGGGCCTGCTCGTGGAAGCCGCTGCCCAGATGCTGGTAGTGCTCGATGCCGCTATCGAGCAGCAACAAAGCCATCGCCATATCCATCGAAACGATCTGCGCGTGTTCCGGATTCTCCACATGCTGCGCCGTGGCATGGATCTGTTTGCACAGGAACTGAAGCGTGTTGCGGTCCAGCTGTTCGGACAAGGCATGCAGCTGTTCCGACTGGGTGGCGAAGCGGGTGCAGGATGGGCGGTCGTTCAGCACGCATTGTTCCCATGCTTCGGTCGCCACGGCGAGTTGCGCGCGCATGTTCTCCAGCAATGCCGACGTCTCGCCCGGCGGCAGCGGCGGTGCTTCCGGCAGGTAGGTGTCCAGATCGAACACCTGTTTGATCTGTTCCACAGCCTCGTTGACGGTGTGGCTGCGCGCGACCAGATAGAGCATCTCGCTCATGGCGCCGACCGTGTCGAACTCGCTGTTGTCCAGCAGGGCGCGCATGGCCTGATCGATGCGGCTGAACGATTTCTTGACGTTCAACTCGGGCGGCACACCGTCCAGTGCTACACAGCCCAATACACCTTCCGCCACCCACCAGAAGCCGCGTTGTTCACCGGCCACACAATTCGCGACGGTTTTGACAGCGGCTGTCATGGCACGCAAGGCTTCATTCGCTTCGTCCTGGCGCAACCACTTGAGCAGGCCCTGCTGGAAATGCATACGTGCCTGCTTGATACGCGCGGGGGCATTGTCGGGCAGCGCACCCTCCAGCAGTTCAGCGGGCAGATCGACGTTCAGCTCGGGGAAGAACAGATCCACTTCGAAGGCCATATCCAAACCGCGCACCTGATGCAGCTCCTGGTATTCCGGGAACAGCCGCAGGGCGGCGTTGGAGGCGCCGGCCGAGAGTGCATCCAGATAATGGGTGAGGCCGAACAAGGCATGACGCATAGCGTCCAGGTGCATCACGGTGGCGCTGTCCGGACGGTCCGACATTTCCCGCATCAGCGTTTCCAGCTCGCCGCAGAACACCTCCAGCGCTTGCAGGTGCAACATCTGCAACACACCGCGCAGGCGATGCAATTCCTCCAGCGCGGCATCCAGCGGATGCTTGCCGGCCGAGGAGAAGAACTGCTCCTGTTCGCGGATGATGGTGGCCAGCGAGCTGTCCAGCTCGGACTTGACCGATGAAAGCAGCAGAGGATTGAACGCGGGAGTCACTAAATTCCTGAGCCGTGATTAGAGTTTGAAGCCGGAGACGGAGCCACTCAGCTCCTTGGCCAGACCTTCCAGCTGTATGACCGATGCGCTGGTGAGCTGGGTACCCTTGGAAGTCTGTTCCGTGATCTTCAGGATGTCGCCCATCACTGCCGCGACCTCCTGCGCCATATCGGTCTGTACCTGGGTCGATACCGAGATGCTGTTCACCAGGTCGGTCAGTTCGCGTGTGGCTTTTTCAATCTCCTGCAGAGAATGGCCGGCGTCGTCGGCGAGCTGTGCCCCCTCGACCACACCCTGCGTACTCTTCTCCATCGCGGTCACCGCATCCTGGGTGTCGCCCTGAATGGTCTTCACCAGCAAACCGATCTGCTTGGTCGCCTCGCCGGAGCGTTCTGCGAGGCGCTGCACTTCTTCCGCCACCACCGCGAAGCCCCGACCGGCTTCACCGGCCGACGCCGCCTGGATGGCGGCGTTCAACGCCAGCACGTTGGTCTGCTCGGTAATGTCCGAGATCAGGTCCACGATCTCGCCGATCTCCTGCGAGCTTTCGCCCAGACGTTTGATGCGCTTGGATGTCTCCTGGATCTGTTCGCGGATACCGTCCATGCCGGCCACCGAGTTCTGCACCGCTTTGGCGCCTTGTTCGGTCACCTGCAAGGTACGGGACGCCACTTGCGAAGCCTGCGCCGCACTGCTGTCGACCTCCTGGATGGACTTGGTCATCAGTTCGACCGCGCT
>VMTA01000025.1 GCA_013791855.1 Sideroxydans sp. | reverse complement strand
GCGGGATGTCGAAGGGACTGCATTCTTGCAGGTGCACACACCGCCCCCATTGCTTTCTCTCCGAAAACAGTGCATCTTCCTTTTGTCATGAGTGTGTGCCTTGGGAATCGTGAAGTCAGGTGTGTCTTGTTCGCAGGATATGCCCCTGTTCATTTTGTCTGCTTTCTGCCTGTCTACCGCCAATTGATGCAGGATCAGCGCATCGAAGTATGGCTCACCGGTGGATTTCGGCGGAAGAGTGGACAGACCATCGCCTATGAGCTCAAGGGGCTCTATGATTCTTTTGACGTCGATTCCAGCCAGATCATTTCCGTGGAACAGGCGCGCCGGAAAGACTTTGACGTAATGGTTTGCGCGTGTCTGTCGGGCGATTTCATCGACTTGTTCCGCGACTCTGTGGGCAAAACAGTGGAGATATTTCATGGAGTGTCATTCAAGAACCTGTTAGTGCGCGAAAAAGCGCTGCGGTATGATGTTCTTTGTTTGCCGGGTCACTATCACGCGTCTCTATATCGAAAACATGGGTTGATAAGAGCAGACAGTTCGCTGTGCGCCATAACAGGTTTCCCGAAGGTTGACTCGCTGGTTTCAGGGACGATGGACCGCGAGAGAATTCTGCGGACGTTAAATGTTGATCCAGGGAAGACAACGCTGCTTTACGCGCCGACAGGAGGAAGGCAGAATTCTCTCGAAATCATGGGGGAAGAAGTAATTAAGCGCGTCGGAACGGAGCTGGCGTGGAACCTGCTTATCAAGCCCCATGATCATCCGAAGAACCGGATCGACTGGTTTTCCCGACTGGCACCGTTTGAGAATGAACGGGTACGCCTTGTGCGGGATAACGATGTGGTACCATATATGTATGCAGCAGATCTGCTCATATCGGATGCCTCCTCCGTGTCGGTCGAGTATACGCTCCTGGATAGACCTATTGTCTTTCTGAATGTGCCGTCGCTGCTGGCTAAATCCAAACGGCAAAGCAAGGCTCTGGATCTGGAGACTTATGGCACGAAGATCGGCCGGTGCGTCGAGTCCCCTGAAGAAGTAGTCGGTGCTATCCGGGAAAGCCTTGATTATCCGAAGAGAAAGAGCGATATCCGTAAAGCTGCGGCACAAGAAATATTCTATGAACCGGGACACGCAACCGGGCGAGTTACGGGCATGATTCTCTATGCAGCGGGCGTCGAGGAAGCGCCACCTCCAGGTGTCATATGTCTGGAGCCGGACGTCGAGGCGTGAGAACAGGAGGCGCATGTGGCGTGGACAACTAAGAAGAGCATAAAATCCCTTCACTTCATGTTCGAACATGGGCGGGATTTCCGCGGCTTGTTACTTCGCGGATGTGCGGCGACCATTGGGGTTGTTCTCTTCCGGCTGGCCATGCCCTGGCCCCTTCGAGGCTTTATTGAACTGGTCGTGCCGGGTCAGGATCATCGAGGACGTGTCGTCGTAGACCTTCTTCCAGCATGGGGTGAGCCTCTCATATGGCTCGCGCTTATCTATATCCTTATCGCATTGGGTTCGGGCATATGCGAACTGGTGCAACGCGTCGCTATGAAGAAATATGCCGCCTATACCATGCACCGCATGAGAGCGTCCGGGGTTGAGGGCGTATTGTCCGGGAGCGAACAGCTGGATGAAGACGAAGCAGCAGACTTGATCACTCGCCTTATCGGTGACAGCGCGAGGGCAAAAGCGGAATGGTCCGGCATACTCGTGCATGTTTCCCCCACGTTTCTGAATTCATTGCTCCAAAACCGGGAAGAATTACACTACAGTTGACGGAGCAAGCGGGTGGATGGGCGCAGGGAGGCCGGGGCCATTGAAAGCCCAAAGGCCGACCCTGCGCGCCATGCCCATACCCTTGCCGACCCGCGAGAACGGAGAATACCATGAGCGAGGCTGAAAGCAAGAGTGGGACAGGTAACGTTCAGTCCGGAGGATCCCCCGGGAGGGGGAAGCGGCGGTATCTGTCGGCGGACAAGAAGTATCAGATCTTCCTGGAAGCGCAGAGAGGGGATCAAACCCTTGCGGAGATTCTGCGGCGGGAGGGATTGTACAGCGCTGACTTGGCGCGGATCAGGGAACAGGTCAAGGAAGGTGCGCTGACGCGGCTGAGCGCGAGGCCAGGGCGGAAGGCGAAGATGGTAACGCAGGAGGAATACGACGCGCTGAAGCGGGAACTGGAGGAGAAAGAACGGGCAATGGCGGACATGTCGGTGGAGGTAACTATCCTTCGAAAAAAAACGAATGGGGGTTCGTGGGAGCGGTAGGACCGGGCTGGATCGAGGGCGAAGTGAAGGCCGAAATGCTGGGGGTGATAGCAGAAGCGAAGGATGAAGGGGTATCGAACCGGCGGAGTTGCGATACGCTCACGATCAATCGGCGGCGGGTGGTGTACTGGCAGGAAAGGCAAAGGGCGGGTTTAAGCATGGATAACGGGCAGCCTGGGCCGGTTGAGGCGGCGCACGCGCTGTTGGTTGAGGAACGCGAGCAAGTGGTGGCGCTGGCCCGCGTGGCGGAATACGCGGATCTGTCGCATCGAATGCTGACGGTGACCGGTTGGGTAAAGGGGCTGACAATGGTGAGCTTCAGCACGACGTACCGGGTACTGTGTTCGGCGGGACTGATGGCGATGAGAGGCCACCACCGCGGGCATAACGGGCACAGCGTGGCCCCGGTGCGGAAGGAACTGAGCGGTCCGAACCAGCGATGGTGCTGGGACATCAGCTATCTGCCGACATTCGAGAGAGGGGTATTTCTGTACCTGTACTTGGTGTTGGACGAGTGGTCGCGGAAAGTGATTCAGTGGCTCGTGAGCTGGTCATTGGAGGCTGGCGAAGCCAAGCGATTGCTGGACGCCGGTATGGTGGCAGAGAACATCCTTGATCTGCCTGAAGAGCAACGGCCAGAGGTGGTGAATGACCGCGGGCGGCAAATGAAGGCGAAGAGCGTGCGGCGGCTGTTCGAGGAACACAGCATGCCGCAGTTGTTTGCCAGACCGCGGACTCCCAACGACAATCCGTTCATCGAGGCGATGTTCAGCACGACAAAGACCGCGCCGGAATATCCGGGACGGTTCCTGGACAAGGAGAACGCCGAAGGGTACTTCGGAAAGTTCTTCGCGTGGTACGACAACGAGCACTACCACTCCGGGATCGACTACGTTACGCCGGCGCAGGCGCACGCGGGGTTGCGGGCGGCGATCGTGGCTGAACGGAAGGCGAGGATGGAACAACAGCGCATATTGCGCAAGGAGGTGAACCGGCACAGGCAATGGACATCTGGAACGGTCCTGGCTCCTCGTATGCCGACAGAGGCTATCGGGGGGATGCTGGGATATGGATCGGGCTGAGATCGCGGCCTACAGGTTATCCTGGACGGCTTCGTTTGCTGTGGCATGTCGGGAAATGCCCCAATAACGCGATTTCAACACCCGGAGGGTGAAGGCGCTTGCGCGCCTTGATGCGATGAGAAAAGGACTCAATGTGTTGACAAGTCGGGCGTCAGTTCGTAGTGTAATTCACTCAGGAGTGGAGCAACTGTCTCGGAAACGGGGCGACAGATTGGATTATGAGTTCGCGTTCAAGGATGCTACATTGCACAACTATAGGCGGATCAACTGTGGCTGACGAGCTTAAGGTTTAGGATTTGGTTGTGGTTTGGATAGTATGGCGGGGAAATGAGGCCCCTTCTCAATAGGAGATCTGCGGTGCGGGCGATGACGCGTTACGCTTGGATCATCATACTCCTTGCGATCGGTATCTGGGCCGGGTGTGAGCAATATACTCCGCGGACGACGGAGGAGATTCAGCTTATACTGGAACATCAGTACGATCCTGACTACGGACTGTATCGGCCACGGGGCCAGGACGCGGAACCATTCGCTCTCTCGTTCATTGTATCCGGAGACCAACGTCATTATGCCGGGCCGTTCAATGACAGTCCGGAACATTTCAGAAGCGT
>VMTA01000029.1 GCA_013791855.1 Sideroxydans sp. | reverse complement strand
GTGTTCAGGGTGTCTTTCGACACGGTCTCGATCTTCTTTCCTGTTTTCTTGTTGAATTTGGCGACAAAAAAATTGACGAGAAAGTGTATGCGTTTTGATGATCGCGAATTCATCCGGCGTCAACTTCCCCGGTTTAAGCAATATCTTATCTTGGATAGCCACTTTGCCGATATCGTGCAGTGGGCTCGCGTGAAAGATGTTGTCGACAAACGCGTCGTCAACCACCGTGGCATAGGCTGGCTGGGTCTGCAACTGTTGGGCGAGGAGCTGGCAGAACTTTCTTGTGCGCTCCAGGTGTTTGCCGGTGTCGTCATCGTGCGCTTCCGCTAACTTTGACATCGCCAGGATGGTGGCGAGTTGCGCATCGGAGATTTCCCGCACTTGCGCCTGGACTAACTGCTGTAAATCGCGGTTGAGCTTTTCCAGCGCTATGCTGTAGTTCTTCGTTTTCATTTGCAACAGGCGCACTTCCAGCATATTGTAGACGCGCGCTCGCACTTCGGCCAGTTCAAACGGTTTGCTGATGAAATCTTTCGCGCCGGCTTCCAGCGCCCGCAGCTTGTGAGCAGGTTGGGCGGTAAGCACGAGGACAGGAAGATAGCCGCCCGTTTCGATTTCCTTAAGGCCTTCCATCACCTGGAATCCATCCATGCCGGGCATCTCGAGATCGAGCAGGATCAGGTCGTAGCCATTCTTGCGGTGAAGCTCGCAGACCTCAAGCGGGTCCATCGTAGACGCGACGCAGGTATAGCCGGCCCCGTGCAGCATGCGTTCGAGCAGAAGGACATTGGCTTCCTGATCGTCAACGATCAGAATGCTGGTGTTAAGAATATCGGATAAATTAACCATTCATTGGTCATCCTTCATTTTCTCTGACGCATCCGGTAATGGCGTGCTGAATGCGGGCGGGTCATGCTGACTGCGCGCTGCCTCTGACAGGTCTGTGCGCTCCGAGATTCGATAGACGTTCTTGCCCGCGCGCTTGGCCTCGTACAAGGCCAGGTCCGCGCTCTTCATCAGCGTGTCCGCGTCCTCGCCATGGACGGGATAGATACCGACACCTGCGCTGGTGGTTATGCTAACGGTATGGCCCTCGATGTCATAGGGTTTGTGCGACACTGCCTTGATCACTTTTAACGCTACCGTGGCCGCATAGTCGGTACCGCTGATGTGCCACAGCGCTATTATGAACTCGTCACCGCCCAGACGCGCCACCGTATCCTCTTCGCGCACCGTTGCCACCAGACGCCCTGCGACCATTTTAAGCAGAACGTCCCCAGCGCCGTGCCCCAACGTGTCGTTGATCTGCTTGAATCCGTCCAGATCCAGATACACCACTGCCATGGCGCTCTTGTTCCTTCGCGCATGGACTATGGCCATCGACATTCTATCGGCTAGAAGTCGTCTGTTCGCAAGCCCCGTCAGCGGGTCATTCAGCGCCAGGGATTCCAGCATCTTGCCGTGATTGCGGGCCGCCTCGTGCAACAGGCGGACTTCCAACATGTTGTGGACCCGCATCAACACCTCGGCCAGATCGAACGGTTTGCTGACGAAATCTTTCGCGCCGCCCTGCAGCGCGCGTAACTTGTGAGCCGGCTGGGCGGTAACGGCCAGCACCGGCATGTAGCCTTCGGTTTCGATTGCCTTCAGGCCTTCCATCACCTGGAATCCGTCCATGCCGGGCATCTCGAGATCGAGCAGGATCAGGTCGTAGCGGTTCTTGCGGTGAAGCTCGCAGACCCCGCCCGGATGCATCGTGGACGCGATGGAAACATAGCCGGCACCGCGCAGCATCCGCTCGAGCAGAAGGACATCGGCTTCCTTATCGTCGACGATCAGGACTTTGCCGTGAAGAATATCAGATGAATTTATCATGAGAATCGCAGCGCCTTATTTGCTCTTAGCAGATTTTTTTCCGCAAGTTCCAGCGCCATGTCCAGCGCATCCATGAACTCGTCGCCCTTTACCGGCAAGACAACCGGCATCGCCCCCCTCTTCATCAACATAC
>VMTA01000026.1 GCA_013791855.1 Sideroxydans sp. | reverse complement strand
GATGTCCTCGAAGCCGATGGAGAAGGTGCGCAGGTCGGGCACATGGTCGGCCAGCAGTGCCACGATCAGGCTGGAATCCAGCCCGCCGGAGAGCAGCACGCCGACCGGCACGTCCGCCGCCAGACGGTGGCGTTCAACCACTTTCTTCAGCACATGGCGCGTGGCGTTGAGCCAATCCTGTTCGCTCAGTCCCACGTCTGGGCGTGTCGCATCCAGTTCCCAGTAACGCTTGAGTTCGACGTCGCCCGCCGCCGTGATGCGCATCCAGTGTGCCTGCGGCAGTTTGCGGATGCCGTTGAGCAGGGTACGCGGGGCGGGGACGGAGGAGTGCAGCGTGAGCTGATGGTGCAGTGCGATGGGGTCGATGCTGGTGTCGATGCCGCCGCCCGCCAGCAGCGCTTGCGTGCTGGAGGCGAAACGTAGCGAGGCGCCATCCAGCGAGTAATAGAGCGGCTTGATGCCGAAACGGTCGCGCGCCATGAACAGCGTGTGGTCGCGCATATCCCAGATGGCGAAGGCGAACATGCCGTAGAAGTGCGCCACGCAATGCTCGCCCCAGACATGGTAGGCCTTGAGGATGACTTCGCTGTCGCCGTCGGAGAAGAAGTCGTAGCCCATCTCCTGCAATTCTTCGCGCAGCTCGCGGTAGTTGTAGATGGTGCCGTTGAACACCAGTGCCAGATGCAGCGCCTCGTCCACCATCGGTTGGCGCGAGCGGTCGGACAGGTCGATGATGGACAGGCGTCTATGGCCGAAGGCGAGCGGCCCGTCGGCATACATGCCGGAGGCATCCGGCCCGCGCCGGGTCAGCGCGTCGGTCATGCGCAGCAGTCGCGCGTGGTCGGGGGTTTGATTATCGAAGCGTAGTTCGCCGCACAGGCCGCACATGGATGGTTACTTTCAGAATTCGATGGAGGGGCGGATCACGAAGGTCAGCGTGTTGTTGTTGATGTTGCGCAGACTGCCGGCATATTCTTCCGGACTGGTCCAGATGAAACCGGCGCTGAGTGTAGGCGTGAATCCTTTGTCGGGTAACGGCAGCTTCTTGCCGGCGATCAGTTCCGTGCGCACCAGCTTGCCTGTCTGCTGCAGGAAGTGCACGCGGAACTCGGCGGTGGTGTTGTCCAGCCAGTCGAGCCCGGGTGAATTCAGTTCGGTGTTGCTGCGCGACAGGGCGACGTAATACACATCGTTCACTTCGACATTGTTGTGGAATTTGGCACCGCCCCGGAAACTCCAGGAAAGTTTCTTGTCGGTGTAATCGAGCTGGCCCTTGATCTTCCATTCCAGTTCGAACCAGTGATCCTCGACCAGCATGTTGTTCTTGATGTGCTTCTCGCCCATGCTGAACAGATAGCCGGTGTAGCCGTAGTTGTTGCCGATACGAGTTTCGCCGGGACGCTTCAGCTTGGCCACGTTGCCGAAGAACAGCGACACCGCCCAGGGCTCCTGGAAACCGGCGGTCAGTGACTCGATGATGTTGAAATTCTTGCCTACCGCCGCGCTGTCGTAAAAGCCGCGATGATGGGTCTTCAGCCAGGTGCCCAGTATCGGCATCGGATACAGACTGGCTTCCACCGTCATATAGCGCGGCACGACAGAGTCCTTGATCAGCTCGCGGTAGATCACCGCTTCGCTGCCGGATTCGATGGTCGGGATGGGTTTATCCGTGAGCGGGATGTTGTAGCCCGCGTTGGTGTAGTAAGGGTCGAACTCGTAGACGAACTCGGCCTGTGCCGCCTCTTCCTGTGCCTGGGCCGTCCCGAATGCCAGAGCGGCGAGGGCGGAGAGCAGGTAAGGGCGCAGGGATAGGGGCATGGACGGATTCTATAGGCAGATGCCCCGGCCGCAAAGCAAAGCCGACTGCCGCAAAGGGTTTCGGTAGAATGAGCCATCACCAACAGGAGCGAACCTTGAAACGACTCACCACCAGCGATCTGGCCGATCTGGGCCAACAGGCGCAAAACGCGCCGCGCCTGCGCATGAACAGCAACCTGCATACCGACCTCGCCGACCCCGTCCAGCGCCTGGCCATCGCCATGGAACCGGACACCCTGATCCTGCCGCACCGCCATCCGCATACCTGGGAAGTGCTGACCGCCTTGCGCGGTCGTTTCACCGTGCTGGTGTTCGACGATGCGGGCGGCGTCACCGAACGCGCCGAGTTGGGCGAGGACAGCAGCGTGGTCGAGATCCCCGCCGGCGGCTGGCATGCCGTGCTGTCGCGCGATGTCGGCGCGGTCATCTTCGAAGTGAAGCACGGCCCGTATGCGCCCATCGCGGAAGCAGACGTGGCGGCGTGGGGCAAGGGCCGCACGGCCACGGAATTGAACGCGTGGTATGCCAAGGCACAGGTGGGCGAGCGTATCGCCTGACGAAGCGATCCATGGAGGAGCGATGCGACTGATGTGGCATGTGCTGGGTATGTTGCTCGCGGTCTATGTCGGCCTTGCGTTGCTGCTGTTCCTTTTCCAATCGCGACTGGTGTTCTATCCGCAGATGGATCGAACGCTTTCCACCACGCCCGCACAGATCGGCTTGCCTTTCGAGGAGGTAAATCTTAAGGCCGCCGATGGTGTCGAACTGCACGGCTGGTATGTGCCGACCGTAAAACCGCGCGGCACGATACTGTTCACGCATGGCAACGCGGGCAACATCTCGCATCGTCTCGACTATGTGGCGATGTTCCACCGTCTCGGCTACAACACCCTCATCTTCGACTACCGCGGCTACGGCAACAGCAGTGGCTCGCCTTCCGAGCAGGGCACCTATCTCGATGCTGAATCGGCATGGGCATACGTCACGCAGATCAAGCATGAACCGGCCTGTCGCATCGCATTGCTCGGCGAATCGCTGGGCGGCGCTGTCGCCGCGCAGTTGGCCTCCCGGCATCGACCGGCCGCGCTGGTGCTCGCCTCCAGCTTCACCTCCGTACCCGATCTCGGACAGCAGCTATATCCCTGGCTGCCGGTGCGCTGGCTGGCGCACATCCGCTACGATACGCGCGCCTATCTGCAGCAGGCGCAGGTCCCGTTGCTGGTCGCCCACAGTCCGCAGGACGAGATCATCCCCTATGCGCATGGGCAGGCGCTGTACGCCGCAGCCCGCGAGCCCAAGACATTCCTCGAACTGGCCGGTGGCCACAACGACGGATTCATCTTCATGCGCGAGGACTGGGTCGGTGCGCTGCGCGATTTCCTCGATCACCACGTGGGGGCAGGCTGCGGGCGCTGAGCGCGACATTTGGCAGGTGGACGCGGTAGTATCGGTATGCGTGTCAGGCAGACACGGAACAGAGGAAGAACATGAAAGTCGGCATTCCTAAAGAGATCAAGACCAACGAGAACCGTGTGGCGATGGTGCCGGCCGGTGTCGAGGCGCTGGTCGCCGCCGGTCACAGCGTGCTGGTGGAAACGGGCGCGGGCATCGGCAGCGGTTTCGATGACTTTGCCTATATGGCGGTGGGCGCGCAGATCGCGCGCGATGCCGATGCGGTGTGGGCAGCGGCTGATCTGATCGTGAAAGTGAAAGAGCCTATCGAGGCGGAATGGAAACGCATCCGCCCCGGCCAGATCATCTTCACCTATTTCCATTTCGCGGCTAGCGAACGTTTGACACAGGCGCACCTCGCCTCCGGTGCGATCTGCATCGCCTACGAGACTGTGGAACTGCCCTCGCGCGAACTGCCTTTGCTGACGCCGATGTCGGAAGTGGCGGGGCGCATGGCGGTGCAGGAAGGCGCCAAGTATCTGGAGAAACTGCACGACGGTCGCGGCATCCTGCTGGGCGGCGTGCCCGGTGTGGCGCCCGCCAAGGTGGTGGTGCTCGGTGCCGGTGTGGTCGGTGTCAACGCGGCCAGGATCGCCGCCGGAATGGGTGCTAATGTGGTCATGCTCGATGTCTCGCTGGAACGGCTGCGCTACCTGAGCGAAGTCATGCCGGCCAACGTGCAGTTGCTGTTCTCCGACCGACACCAGTTGCTGGCGCAGATCGCCGATGCCGATCTGCTCATCGGTGCCGTGCTGATCCCTGGCGCGGTCGCGCCCAAGCTGGTGCGTATGGAAGACCTCAAGCTGATGCGCAAGGGCGCGGTCATCGTCGACGTCGCGGTCGACCAGGGCGGCTGCGTCGAGACCACGCGCCCGACCACGCACGAGCATCCCACCTACGTGGTGGACGGCGTGGTGCATTACGCCGTGGCCAACATGCCCGGCGGCGTGCCGGTTACCTCCACGCTGGCGCTGACCAACGCCACTCTGCCGTATGTGCTGCAACTGGCGGACAAGGGCTACCGCGAGGCGCTGAAACAATCGCCGGCCTTGCTCAACGGTCTGAACATCATCGCGGGCAAAGTCACCCATCGCAAAGTCGCCGAAGCCTTCGGCATGCAATACCATCCCGCAGAATCCCTGCTCGATTGAGAAGATAAACAATATGCCGACACCCAGCCTGACACCCGCCGAACTCCGCCTTTCCATCCAGCCCGACGCGCTCGGTTTCGCCGACACCAGTGAACTGCTCGACCACCCCCTGCGCTGGATCGGGCAGGAGCGCGCCGAGATGGCTGCGCAGTTCGGTTTGCAGATGGCGCAACCGGACTACAACCTGTTCGTGCTGGGCGAGGTCGGCAGCGGCCGTACCTCCTTGCTCAAGCGTGCGATGCATGCGGCAACCGTCAACCGTCCGGTGCCGCCCGACCTTTGCTATCTGCACAACTTCGACGTGCCGGAGCGTCCGCTAGCCCTGCGCCTGCCTGCCGGGCAGGGGCGGCAACTGCGCCAGATGATGGTGCAGATGGTGAAGACGCTCATCAAGGAGATCCCGCTGCGCTTGAACGGGCAGGACTTCAAGACCGAGAGCGAGCGCATCGAGAGTGAATACAAAGCTGCCGAGGCGAAGGAATACGCCGCGCTGGACGCCTCCGCCGAGCAGCGCCGCTTCACCCTGCATCGCGAGAGCGGCCACATGGTGTTCACCTATCGCAATGCCAAAGGTCGCACGCTGACCGAAGAAGAGATGCTGGCGCTGCCCAAGGAGCAACGCGCCCAGATCGACCAGGCTGAACTGGAACTGCGCGGCGAGATCAGTGTGTATTTCGATAAGACGCTCGCCATGGGACGCACCAAGGACGAAGCGCTGGCCGCGCTGCGGCGGCAGGTGGTGAAACCGCTGCTCGATCACGAGCTGCAGGAGATACGCACCGCGCTCAAGAAACAGATCAAGGACTCGGTAAAACTCGGCACCTATCTGGATCAGGTATCGCGGGATATTCTGGACAAGGTGGAATTGTTCGACCCGCTGCCCAGCGATGACGACATCCGGCTGGAGGCGCTCAACAAGCTGCTGTCACGCTACCGTGTCAATCTGGTGGTGGACAACGACGGCCTCACCGGCGCGCCGGTGATCGTCGAAGACAACCCCATGTACCGCTCGCTGTTCGGCAGTATTGAATACCAGTCCGAGAACGACGTGCTGATGACCGACTTCTCGCGCATCCGCGCCGGCAGCCTGCACAAGGCGCACGGCGGTTTCCTCATGCTGCATCTGCGTGATCTGCTGGCGGACGGTTTGGTGTGGGAGAAACTGCGCCGCCTGTTGCGCAGCGGCCGCCTGCAGATCGAAGAGCCGGGCACGGCCTTCACGCCCATCGCCACCGTTTCGCTGGAACCGGAAGCGGTGGATGTGGACATCAAGATCGTACTCATCGGATCGCGTGAACAATATTACGAACTGCAGGAGAACGATCCCGAGTTCGCGCGCCGCTTCCAGGTCAAGGTGGACTTCGCCGGGAGTTTCTATGCCAGCGCCGAGACGCGCAATGCCACGGCGATATTCGTCGCCGACGCCTGCAAGCAGCGCGGCCTGCCGCATTTCACCGCCGCCGCCGTGGCACGTCTGCTGGAAGACGCGCACCGCGCGGTGGACGACCAGTCGCGCCAGAGCGCGAACTTCGCGCGCATCGAAGCGCTGGTGATGGAGAGCGCCTCGTTGTGCACGGCGCGCAGCGCAAGGTTGGTGGAAGTGGCGGATGTCGATGCCGCGCTGGCCGCGCGCATCAAGCGCCACGACTATCCCGAGCAGCGCATGCACGAAGCCTTCGCCGAGGGCGATCTGCTGGTCGATGTGCACGGTGCCAAGGTCGGGCAGATGAACGCGCTCACCCAGATCGATCTGGGCGAATACCGTTTCGGCTTCCCGGTGCGGCTCACCGCTCGCACCTACGCCGGCGAGGATGGGTTGGTCAACATCGAGCGCGAAGTGGAACTGTCCGGCCCCATCCACGACAAGGGCGTATTCATCCTGCAGAACTATCTGTCC
This sequence comes from Sideroxydans sp., assembly GCA_013791855.1. GTDB lineage: Bacteria > Pseudomonadota > Gammaproteobacteria > Burkholderiales > Gallionellaceae > Sideroxyarcus. The sequence continues at coordinate 15,230 of VMTA01000026.1, read as the reverse complement.
GCCCTGTTCGCGCATAACGCGCCGCTCAACTTCAACGCCTCCATCGTGTTCGAGCAGGAATACAACGGCGTGGAAGGCGACTCCGCCTCCTGTGCCGAGCTGTACACCCTGCTGTCATCGTTGTCCGGCCTGCCGATCAAGCAGGGCATCGCCGTCACCGGCGCGGTGAACCAGCACGGCGAAGTGTTGCCGGTGGGCGGGCTGAACGAAAAGATCGAGGGTTACTTCAACGTGTGCATGGCGGCGGGTCTGGACGGCAGTCAGGGCGTGTTGATCCCGCACCGCAACCGCCGCCACCTGATGCTGTCACGCAAAGTGATCGACGCGGTCGATCAGGGCTTGTTCCACATCTACACGGCGGAGCATGTGAGCGAGGGCATCGAATTGCTCACCGGTCTGCCCGCCGGTGTGGCAAACGAAGACGGCGAATATCCGCAAGGCAGCGTGCTGGGCCACGCCCAGCAGACCTTGCTGGCGTTCCATCACGCGTGTCAGGAATCAGGGCACCACAAGAAAGAAGACTAGGGAAGGCGGGATTAAGTCCGCAAGCCATGGTTCGATACATTTTCCGTTCGTCCCGAGTGCCGCGCTTGCGCGGTGTATCGAGGGAGCGAACGAAAAATACTCACCACGAACGGACTTAATCCGACCTTCCCCGTCCGTTCAGCGCGCCCAGCTCACCCGCAACAGATTCTGGTCCGGGTTGTAGTGGTATTCGAGATCGCCCTGATAGGCATGCTGCAATGCCTCGCCGATGCCGCGCGCGAGATGCATATCGGTGGTGGTCACCATGAGACCGTCGGGTGTCTCATCGATGTCCATGACGCGCTGTAAAGGGTGTTCGGCTTTCTCGTGATCTTCGTGATGGCTGATCAGTTGCCGGATCTCCGTCTCGTGCGCAGTCAGAAAATCCCCGCTCAGTGTCAGGAAGCCCGCCGGGAATTTATCGCGTATGCGCTGGCAGGCCGGGCATGGCGTCTCGTGCGCGCCGGCGGGCGCGTCCATCCATTGCCAGCGTCCGCCATGGAACACGGCGCCGCAATCCGGGCAGCGGGTCGGTTCGGCGGGTTTGCCTTTGTTCTGGTAGGTGTCGTGTACCGCTTCCTGCATGAGTTGGTCGCGACGGACGAGATTGAAGCCGGGGGGATGTTTGGACATGACGATCTCCTTTACTTAGCAACGGGCTGCCGTTTCGAAACAATCCTCACGCCAGCGGCAATCCGACTGGTCGCATCTGCCTTCTTTGGCAGTGGCGAAACAATCGAAATTGCCTTCGGCGGTCTGGATGCTGCGGATCAATTCGATCTTGTACATATGATCGGGGCGGATGCCGCGAGATTTGGCGATGGTGTGTAGCTCTCGCATATTCATGACGATTCTCCCTTGTTGCAAGGCACTGGTCACAATAAGCTTGCACGCGGTGATGAGCGTGGGCGGGAGGAATATTCTTCTCCTATAACAATATGATTGCAAGGAGTAATTTGGCCTATATACAGGCCTATATACATGTATAGGCAGTTGTCTGGATGCGCGGCCGAACATGAACTTCGCTGTGCAGATGGCGTAGCATCTGGTTGCCGGAGAAGTGATCAGGCGCGGCAATGCATACAGTCGATTGGATAGGTACAGGATGAGGATGAACGGAAGATCGAACAGGTTCATGCAAGTGCTGCTGGCACTGGCTTTGCTTCTGCCAGTTGCGGGCGAGGCGGCTGAATTCGCACAGACGGCGGACATCGAAGCCTTCGTGCACGAAGGCTGTCCGCATTGCGCCAAGGCGCAGGTGTTTCTTGCGCAGTTGCAGCAGGAACAGCCGGGCTTGCGCATCGTCATCCGCGATGTGGGCAAGGAAGAAGCCGCCATGCAGCGCCTGCAGCAGATCGCCGCCAGCCGCGGTCCGGTGCGTGTGCCGACCTTCTATGTCGGCGAACAAGTCATCGTCGGCTATTCGGCGGAGAGCGGCACCGACCGCCTCATCCGCGACACACTGGCGAAACATCACAGCCGCGAGTTCAGCGTTGCATTGTTCGGCCATGAGCTGACGCTGGAGCAGGTCGGTCTGCCGTTGTTCACGCTCACGCTGGGCCTGCTGGACGGTTTCAATCCCTGCTCGATGTGGGTGCTGTTGCTGATGCTCTCGCTGCTCGCGCCGCTCAACGACCGCAAGCGCATGTTCGCCGTGGCGGGCACCTTCATCGCGGTGCAGGGCATCGCCTACTTCCTGTTCCTCGCTGCCTGGCTCAATCTGTTTTTGCTGGTCGGCCTGTCGCGCCTTTCGGAGATCATCATCGCGGCGCTCGCGCTGTTCGCCGGTGCGGTCAACCTCAAGGACTTCTTCGCCTTCGGTCGCGGACTGTCGCTGTCCATCCCGCAAGCGGCCAAGCCCGGCATCTACCAGCGTATGCGCAATATCCTGCAGGCCAGGAACCTCACCGCCGCCATCCTCGCCACCATCGTGCTCGGCGTGCTGGTGCAGTTCGTCGAGCTGATGTGCACATCGGGTTTCCCCGCGCTGTTCACGCGCATCCTCACCCAGAGCGAACTGGACGGCGCGAGCTACTACGGCTACCTGCTGTTGTACGACCTGGCCTACATGCTGGACGATCTGCTCATCCTTGCCGTCGGCGTCTATACGCTCAGCCAGCATCGGCTGCAGGAGAAGGAAGGGCGCGTGCTCAAACTGTTGAGCGGGCTGGTGATGGTGGGGTTGGGGATATATTTGCTGCTGCCTTGACGCCGGATGCACCGGCGTTTCGCTGATGATAGAAAGCCAGGGAAGGTCTGATTAAGTCCGTTCGTGGTGAGTATTTTCCGTTCGCTCCCTCGATACACCGCGCAAGCGCGGCACTCGGGACGAACGGAAAATGTATCGAACCATGGCTTTCGGACTTGATCAGACCTTCCCTAGGCCGTCTGCAACGCCAATCTGAACAAGGCCCCGCCGTCCTGCGCATCCGAGAGGGAGACATCGCCGCCGCCGTGCGCTTCGACCACCACTTTGCACAAGGCCAGCCCCACGCCGGTCGACGGCGCATTGCCTGACGGGTGATGCAGTCCGGGGCCGTCGTCCTGCACGAAGAAGGTCACCGTTTCTGCATCCTGCTCGAACCATACCCGCACATTCCCGGCGGCATAACGCACCGCGTTGTTCAACGCCGATTCGATGGCCATGCCGGTCAGGTACTCGTCCAGTTGCGCGGTGCCGCCATGTTTCAAACCTGGCGCGATGCGGATGCGTGACTCGTCCACTTCCAGCGCGAATTCGTGGCCGTGTTTGCCGCTGGCGGAAGGGCTCACATCCAGCGTGTCCTGCAGGAACTCGTTCAGATCGACCTCGGCCAGATTGGGCTTGAGTCCGAACTGTTCATGCTTGTAGAGCGTGAGGAATGAGACCAGCCGTCCCTTGAGTTCGCTGCAACGCTGGTAAGCCTTGCGCGCCTCTTCCGGCATGTTCGGGTGATGGTTGAGCTGCTCCAGATCGGCTTCCAGCAGGGCCAGCGAATTCTTGATGTCGTGGATGACCAGTGTGGATAGTGCTTGCTTCATCAGGCCCCCGATAGTTGGTTATAGAAGCGGTAGAACGCCATCACCTTCTCGTTCTGCGGCACCAGCTTGTCTAGCGTCGCCAGATACTGCTTGGCGCGCGCGTCGATCTCTTCATCCATGCCGTCCTTCTTGAGCCACAGCAGATGCAATTGCGCGGCGGCCAGCAGGGCTTCGATGTTCTCGTCGTGGATGGCCAGTGCTTCGTTCACCTTGCTGAACGCATCTTCGAAACGCGCATCGCGCATCAACTTGTGCGCCTCGTCCACCAGCACCAGTATCCGTCGTTGCCCCGCGTCTATCACGTCGTGCACCTTGTCGTGCCGGCCGGTGTCGTGCATCGACTTGCTCACATGACGCGCGATGCGGTGGCGTTCCTTGCCGCTGGCCTGCACCGCCTGGGTCATCAATTTCAAGCCGAGGATCTCGTCGCCCAGTTTCAGTGCCGCCTTGCCTAGCCGGTTCATCGCGGCGCTGGTGTTGTTGTCCGGCGTGATGAGGCGCTGCGAACGCTCCAGCAGCTTCTTCGCCTTGTCCTCGTCGCCGCTGTCGAAATAGGCCTGCGCCAGAATGGCGTTCTTGGAGATGCCGAATTCGTCCTTCTCGGCATATTTGCGCGCGCTCTTCTCCAGCGTGTGGATCGCGCCCAGCGGATCGCCGAGGTCGGTCTGTATCTGCGCCAGTGCCAGAAAGTCATCCGGCTTCTCCGTGATGGAGCCGTTGGAAAGCTTGATGGCGGATTCGGAGAACTGTTTGGCCTCATCCAGCTTGCCCAGCAGAAAGGCAGATTCCGCCGTGGTGCGGAAGCGCTTCGCCGTGGGCAATATCTCGGCAGCGCGTGTCGCCATCTCGTGCGCACCTTCCTCGTCGCCCAGCTCAAGGCGGATGTCGGCCAGTAGCTCATAAGCTGCGACATAACTGGGATGGCTGGCGATGATCTCGCGCGCGGATTGCTCGGCCGCTTCCAGATCGCCGGACATGCGCTGCGCCCGCGCAAAACCGATCTTTACCCAGGGCACGTTGTCATTCTTGGCGAGTGCCTGCTGGTAAGTGGCGAGCATGTTCTCCACATCATTCAGTGCATGCTGCGCTTCGGCCTTCAACCTTAATGCCGCCATCTGCCAGCGGTCGATGCTGTCCAAGGCCAGCAACTTGTCGCATTCGCTCACCACCCGCGCGTAATCCTTCGCGTCCATCGCCGTTAGCGCGGGCATCAGAAAGTTGCGGCGGTCGAACAGGCGCTCGAGGCGCGCACGCAGCTTCTTCTCGGGGCAGGGCTTGAGGATGTAATCGTCCGGTGCGAACTCGGCCGCATTCGCCACATAGGCATATTCCGCCTCGGCGGTGACCATCACAAAGATGGTTTTCGCGCTCAGCATGTTTTCGTTGCGCAGGAATTCGAGGAAGTGCTGGCCGGAGCTGGCACGGTTCAAGTTGTAATCGCACAGGATCAGGTCGAACTGGCGGATCTCAAGCTGGCGCAGCGCCTCTTCGGCATTGGATACGCCCTTCACCGAAGTGATGCCCATCCATTCCAGTTGTGAAGACAGCGCATGGCGCATGGCACCCATGTCGTCGATCACCAAAGCGGTGAATTTGTCGAACTGGATGAACTCGCTCTGCACGGTCGGCTTGGTGCCGCCGATGATGTCGGCCATCGTCCCTGCGCTGGGCTTTTCCTGCATCGATACACTCCCTGATCGATGTTGCGAAATGACGTAACGTACGTTGCGTTACGGTAATGACCGGAATCATATCTAAAAACGCATGCGCGTCAGGGTTTTTCTCGGTGAACATCGCGGAGCTTTACGGTAAGCTACGCCACCTTTTCGAATCACCACCAAGCAAAGAAAGCACAAGCAAATGGCACAAGGTCAATATGTAATGTCCATGCTCCGCGTGAGCAAGACAGTCCCCCCCAAGCGTCAGATCATCAAAGACATCTCCCTCAGCTTCTTCCCCGGCGCCAAGATCGGCCTGCTCGGTCTGAACGGCTCGGGTAAATCCACCGTGCTGCGCATCATGGCCAAGCAGGACAAGGAATACGACGGCGAAGTGCAACACCTGCCCGACATCAAGATCGGCTACCTGCCGCAGGAGCCCGTGCTCGATCCCGAGAAGACCGTGCGCCAGGAAGTGGAGTCTGCATTGGGCGAAGTGATGGAAGCGCAAGCCAAGCTGGACGCGGTGTATGCCGCCTATGCCGAGCCGGATGCCGATTTCGACGCACTGGCTGCCGAGCAGGCACGTTTGGAGAACATCCTCGCCGCATCCGGCAGCGATGCCTCGCACCAGATGGAGATCGCCGCCGATGCGCTGCGTCTGCCGGAATGGGACGCCGTGATCAAGAACCTTTCCGGCGGTGAGAAGCGCCGCGTGGCGCTGTGCAAGCTGCTGCTGGAAAAACCCGACATGCTGCTGCTGGACGAACCCACCAACCACCTCGATGCCGAATCGGTGGAATGGCTGGAACAATTCCTCGTGCGCTTCCCCGGCACCGTGGTCGCCGTCACCCACGACCGCTACTTCCTCGACAACGCCGCCGAGTGGATCCTGGAACTGGACCGCGGCCACGGTATCCCCTGGAAGGGCAACTACTCCAGCTGGCTGGAACAGAAGGGCGAGCGACTGGCACAGGAACAGAAGCAACTCGACGCGCATTCCAAAGCGATGAAGCAAGAATTGGAATGGGTACGCCAGAACCCCAAAGCGCGTCAGGCCAAATCCAAAGCGCGTATCGCACGCTTCGAAGAACTGAACTCGCAAGAACACCAAGCGCGTAACGAAACGCAGGAGATATTCATCCCCGTCGGCGACCGTCTGGGTAACGAAGTCATCGAATTCGAGAACGTCAGCAAAGCCTATGGCGACCGTCTGCTCATCGACGACCTCAGCTTCAAGATCCCGCCCGGCGCCATCGTCGGCATCATCGGCCCCAACGGTGCCGGTAAATCCACTCTGTTCCGCATGATCACCGGCAAAGAGACACCGGACAGCGGCAACATCAAGATCGGCCAAACCGTGAAGGTCGCCCACATCGACCAGGCGCGTGACTCACTGCAAAACGACAAGACCGTGTTCGACGCCATCTCCGGCGGCAACGACATCTTGACCGTCGGCAAATACGAAACCCCGGCGCGCGCCTACATCGGCCGCTTCAACTTCAAGGGCGGCGACCAGGCCAAACTCGTCGGCCAACTCTCCGGCGGTGAACGCGGCCGTCTGCATCTGGCGCAAACACTCATCGCCGGTGGCAACGTGCTGCTGCTAGACGAGCCCTCCAACGACCTCGACGTCGAGACCCTGCGCGCTCTCGAAGATGCGCTGCTCGAATTCGCCGGCTGCGTCGCCGTCATCTCCCACGACCGCTGGTTCCTCGACCGTATCGCCACCCACAGCCTCGCCTGCGAAGGCGATTCGAAGTGGACGTTCTTTGATGGCAACTATCAGGAATATGAGGCGGACAAGCGCAAGCGTTTGGGTGAAGAGGGCGCGAAGCCTAAGCGGATTCGGTATAAGCCGATTAGTCGATAAACTCTGTTTCCGTGAAACTTTGCGGATAGATTGCGAGGTGGTTATGAGTTATAAGATCGTAAACGATACTCTTTTTAGTTTTCTGCTTACTGATATTTCAGGGGCGGATTTCGAGTCGCTAGCCAAGAAGTTATTCAGCTCTGAATACGGTGAGAGTTTCATTCCTTTGGGTGGTATGCACGATGGTGGCGCTGATGGGTTTTGCCTTCCACATGTGTGCGAAGGTGCAAAACCTACTACTTTTTTCCAATTTAGCATTACCGACAATGAGAGAGCAAAAAAGAAGGTTTCCGATACGATTAAATCACTTATTAAAGTTGGGCGAACTCCGCGGCAATTGGTTTATTCGACAACGGAGCAGATACCAAAGCAAGACATATTGATTGGGGAGATATTTGAAGAGTTTGAAGTGCTATTGCGTATTCGTGATCGGGATGGAATAAAGCAACTTGTTAATTCAAATCAAACTGCAAACAAGTTATTCCTCGATACGTTTGCAGCGGAAATAAATGCTGTTGTTAACTCGGCACGGAAATTAGAGGGCTGCGTAAACCAATTTGTAAGTGATCCAACAATATTTGCTTTTTTGGATTTTGAACTTAGGGACAGATTTTCTAAAGATGTACTTCATGACAAGATTCTCGATTCACTAATATATTGGACACTTCGCGATACAGATCCGGACACAAACAAACTTAAGACTCGACAGAATCTTGTTGATAGCATCAAAACTGTAGCCCCTTCGGCTACAAGCTTTTTGCTTCCACGTCTCAATAGTAGGCTTGTAGAGCTTTGTCATAAGGATGGTGGTGGGGAGGAGCGCGTGCGCCATCATCGCAAATTGGATAGTTTTTGCTTGCCGTTTGAGATGCGGAGGCAGCTTGCAGAAAGGGCTGTTGAGGAAAATTCTCTCCAAGAGCAGTTTATGCTTTCGATAACTCTGCGCCTGAAGAGTTGCTTAGCCACGGAGCTCAATCGAACAGATCTTGAGGTGGGTGCACGACTTGTGTTTGATTCGGTTCATGAGTATTTCGTGGAACAGGGCTTGATTTTGTCGGCGTTCCTTGAAAAAAGAGTAGAGGATATTCATATCAACGACCAAGTCGTTGAACTCCAAGTCTCAAAAGTTCTGTCGAAACTCAATGTTGCAACGAAGATTTCTCCAGAGTTGGTTGCCCGTTGTATGAAAGTATTGGGTGGGATTTTTTATAACACGTCCGATATTGAGCGAAAATATTTGGGCTATCTCAGCCGTTCTTCCATGTTGTTTATGACCTTGCAGTCGTCACCAAGAGTGATTGAGTACTTCAATCAGATGAGTGGCAATTTCCGATTGTTAGTCGGTACGGATTTGCTAATCAAAGCAATATCAGAGCAGCACCTTAAGCCAGAGCTTAGGCAGGTTGAGACCTTGCTTCAGGTTTGCATAAAGTTGGGAGCAAAACTAATACTTGCTGAGCCAGTGCTGGATGAAGTCGTCACGCATTTGCATGCTGTTGATTTGGAATATCGGAATCACTATTTGCCAAACGAGGCGTATCTAGATGTTGCCAAAATTGGCGAATGCGATCGAATACTAATTCGTAGTTATTACTATGCACGTTTAATTGAAAAAACCACTAAGAAAGGATGGGACGCATTCATTGATTCATTGCTCGATCCTAAGGCTTTACGAAATAAATCTGAGCAAGGTCGTGAGCAATTGAGAGGTTATTTGGTGCAAAGATTCCATCTTTTGTTCGAATCGTATGATGATTTGGGAAAAGGCGTTAATCAATCCCGCGTTGATGTGTTGGCGGCTCAATTGAGCAATGCCAGAGGTAGTGAGAAGCATTCGAATCTTTCACAGAACGACGCCTTGATGGTTCATGCAACCTATGCACAACGGAAAGCAAATAAAGAGTCAGCAAACTACGATGGTTTCGGTTACCGGACGTGGTGGCTAACAAAAGAAACTCATATTTTGAGTTTTACTGGAGATTTGGTTCGGCAAGAGGGGGGGGTGCCCTACATCATGCGACCAGAGTTTCTGCTGAATTTTGTCACGTTTGCGTCAAAAGCATCCGATGCTCGAAAAGCGTTTAGCGACATATTGCCAACAACAGTAGGCTTGCAGCTTGGTCAGCACCTAAAGCAAGAAGTAATGAATGAACTGCTTGATAGCGTAAGCAATTGGGATGATTTACCGCCTGAGAGAATTTCAATGATGATTGGTGACAGAGTCAACAAGTTGAAGTACGACAGATTCAAGCAATATTCTGCAAATATTGGCTAAGCAATTATAGGGGGCAGCATCGCAATTCTTTTTATAAATTGAAATGTGATGCAGCCCCCTTTCAGTTCTGAGCGAGCGTGGTGCAATCACATGGCTGAATGGCAATGTGGCTGCCCAGGAATAATATATGAGCGTCGATTTTCGTGAATATATTTAACAATAAAATGAAAAGTTTCTCTCTTAGAGGTGCTATGCGAATATTTTCTAGACTATGGGAACTCATTATATCGCCAGGTGCTATGTCAGCAATTGCCATAGTTAGTTTGATATTTGGCGTTTATGGCACCTTGTTTTATGAGAAGAAGCCGAGTCTAACTTTTGAGGTGATTTCAAATACTAACGTATATGACATTCACGAGAATGTAGGGAAGCTTGATGTTATTTATGATGGGCAAAGTATAAGGGCGAAGAAAAAGCTTCTTAAGCTTATAAACTTCAGGGTCGTAAATTCTGGCAAAACTAACTTCATTAAGAGTGATTATGATGAGGCGGATGCATTAGGTTTTGAGATAAATGGCGGTTCAATTTTGGAACTTCCTAAGTTTGTTGCTAGCAACGATTACCTTCAGGAAAACTTGAAGATGATCTTGAAATCTCAACAGGAAATACGAATTAATCCGCTTATCTTTGATGCTGGTGAATTTATTGAAATTCATGCTCTTATTTTGGCAAATGAAGGTGTTGAGCCAATATTGATTCCTCTTGGGAAAGTTGCTGGCGTGAAACACATACCCGTAATTGAATCTACTCTGTCACGAGATCGGCGTTCACTTTGGGGGCAAGTAATTGATGCGGATTCAATATGGGTCCATGTTGCAAGAGCGCCTGTCTATTCACTATTTGGCTTGGCGTTACTGCTATTGGTGATACTTGTATTTTCACTTTTCTCTGTTCCGATCAAGTCATTTACCGACTATAAAAATAAGCTTCAACGCCATGCGGAGATGGAGCGATATTCTCGAGATATATCTCTAACAGTTGCAGATCGAAATGTGATTGAGCGCTACCTAGAAGGCGGTAGCAAAGCAGTCTTGAGGCTATTGAGAGAGCTGGACAGGATTTCATATAGGAACGACTTGGTATCGAAAATTGGGAAGGTGGTTGATGAAGGAGAGATGCTTGGTATTCTTTCAAATGCATACCCACTCAATAGGTCTCTCATTGAAAATCTCGAGAAGGATGGATTTATTTCAGAGAATGGTTTGCTATATATGCTTGAGAAAGATTTTGAGAGAGCGTCAAATCAACTTGCTGACTATCTGCGTATTTCATCCACGGAGATTAAGTTTTCTTTTTTACCCGAGGAAGTTTCGTTTCGTCCTGAATGGAGGTAATGCGGAATCAAAGGGGTCAGCATCGCAATTGTTTTGCGATAGATGAGTGATATGGGGTCAGGATGAGTGATATGGGGTCAGCATCGCATTACCTTCTCAGCCATATCCACAAAAAAACAATTCGATGCTGTCCTCTTTGATTTGCTTGAACGAAAAAAAAGCGTCTGCGGGCGCTTTTTTCATTTCCGCTTGCGGGGTTTTGCGGGCGTTCGCGCAGGCAGCCCAAGGGCGCTGCGGGAAAGATAGTCTGCCTCTGTATTGCGGTGCTGCGGAATCCAGCGTAACTCGAATTGGTCAAAACACTTTATCTGCGAGCGGATTTCGGCGAATAAGGGGGCGAGGCGGGCAGCTTCGGTGCTACTGGCATTTTGTGCGAGGCGCACGACGACGTCGCTATCGCAGTGAATGAGCAAGGCGCTGGCTTGCAGTGTACGTGCCAGTTGCAGGGTGGCCAGCAGGGCGCGTGCTTCGGCTTCGTTGTTGCAGCCGCTGTGCGGGCTGCGTTGCGAGAGTTCGTGGCGGCTACCATCCGGCCCCAGCAGGAGGGCTCCGAGGCCGATATGGCCGGGGTTAGGGCGGGCGCAGCCATCGCACCAAGCTTGCCAGAGATGCTCTTCGTTCATGCCCACATGGTAGCGAGCAAGGCGGTGTTTGTGCTGATTTTGTGCTGATAAAAAGGGTTATCCGCCGTCGTTATGCGCACGGCATTTCCAATTTCGGACGATACAAGTTGCTGGTGGATAGCTGGCAGCTATACGATAATTCCAGCACACCCGCTGTGCTGATAGAGGAGGGACAGAAAAAATGAAATCTCCAGTTTCCCATTTGAAAAATTCCACGCTGAAAGATGCGCCGCAGGCCCTGATACGCGCCGCCGAAAAAGCCCGTCAACTCGCCGAACAGACCGGCACGCCTTTCGTTACCCGCAAGTCTGCAACCGAAGTGAAGCCGAGCAAGTAACAATTCTAAGGGTCAACTTCGGAATTGTTTCTACTCATCGCCCGCAAGGGCGATGTTCATTTTGAGGCCAACGATCTCGCTTACTGGATGAGCCCGGCGTACATGAAGTAACCGTAGGCGGCGACGAGTGCGCCGCCACCGATGCGCGGGAGACGGCCGAGGATGCCGATGGAGAGCAAGTGCACCAGCCCTGCGCCGAGGATGAGGTAGGTGCCCATCAGGAAGGAGTCTGGCAACTGGATGGGGTTGGAGAGGGCGAACAGGCCGATGCACATGGGGATGCAGATGTGGCCGTCGCCGATCTGCGAGCTGACGACGATATCCGTGCGGCCTTTATGTGCGTAGTAGAGGGCAATGAAGGCATTGGGCAGGACCATGAGGAGGCCGCTGAACCAGCCGATCTTGGCTAAGCTGAAGAGTGGGCTTTCGGCGGTGGTGACCCAGTTGATGAGGTGGTCGACGGAATAGTAGATGCCGTAGGCGGCGAGGCCGATGAGCGCGAGGTCGATGATGATGGACCAGTGGGTGCTGCGTTTCTTGCGAATGTTGTCCTTGAGCACTTCGAACACGTGCAGGATCTGCCAGAACACGAACAGGCCGACCAGGATGAGCCCGTCGTAGAAGTTCAGTTCGCCGTCTTTGCCCAGTGCCCAGAGCGTGCCGGTGAACAGGAACAGGGCGATCAGGGTGACCAGCAGGTTGAGACGGTTGAGGCGGGCGAATTCCGCCTGTTTCTGTTTGCTCTTTTCCTTCGACGCTACGGCGGCAGCGCCGAACAGGGCGGTGAGCCCGAGGATGAGGGTGAGGTTGGTGACGTTGTTGACCAGACTGTTCTCGATGACTGCGCCGCCGTTGCTGGCGGACTTGCTCATGATCAGCGCGAACATCAGGTTCGCGAAGCCGGAGCAGTAGGGCATGATGAGGGTGCCGAGCACGGTGCCTTCGAATCCCTTGCTTTCCATGACATGCAGACGCCAGATCATCAGTGCATTCGCCAGCGCGAAGATGAGGAGCAGGCCCAGCGGGTGGTCTATGTAGGGCAGGGCGTTGGCCAGGCTCGGTAATTCGTTGGGCACGGTCGGCAGTCGGAAATTTTGTGCGCGGGATTATGGTGGCGGGGCGGGGTGCAGTCAATTTATGGGAGGCGGCCGCTTTGTTTTGGCGTAGCCAGAGCGGTTTGGGTACACTGCAGGCCTTCAGAAAAGGATGCATTTGATGAACGACACAGATATTCAGGCACGGCATGAAGCCGAGGCTGCGAACGCAGCCGCGCAGCGCATCGTGCGGCATTTTCAGAGCAAAGGCTTCACCCGCATCACGGAGGCGCTGATCCTGCATATCCGCCATATCGCGGGTGATCGCGCGGAAGTGGACAAGGCTTTCGAGAAAGCCCATAAACAGGGGCGGGTGCCGCCGCTGAGCATGTATTTCTCCATCCACCCCTATGCGCATTATTCTGAATTCCGCAGTTTCGATGCGGCCAAGGCCGCACTGGCCCACGACTTCACCCTGACGCTGATCTACGACATCCCGCAGGTGTTCTTCGACCCGGCACCGGTGCTGGCCGACGATCCGCTGGCGACTGGTGCGAAATACGATGTGATCATGAAGGTTTGGGATAACGACGAGGGCTGTGCGATCGCCATATTGCTGAACGATCCCGATGCTTCGTTCGTCGATTACATCGGCACCCACCCCGGTGCGGATTGGCAAAAGATCATGGGCGATTTCAAAGTGGCTTCGTCCTTGCTGAGTGATGTGTTCACGCTGGAGTGAATAGGGCGGCAACGCAATAGTTTTCTCTCATCGCCCGCAAGGGCGATGTTCTTTTCAAAGGGACAAAATGACAGCAATGCGCCAAAAGACTTGGCTCAGTTGGAGCAGCGGCAAGGACAGCGCGTGGGCGTTGCAGGTGTTGCGCCAGTCGGATGAATACGCAGTCACGGGTCTGTTCACCACCATCAACATGGCTTTCGACCGGGTGGCGATGCATGCCGTGCGTGTCGATCTGCTGCGCGAGCAGGCCAAGGCGGTGGGGCTGCCGCTGTACCTGATCGAGATACCCTATCCGTGTTCGGACGAACAATACGCCGCTGCGATGGCGGACTTTGTGGCGCGTGCACGCGGCGAGGGTGTGCAGTGCATGGCGTTCGGCGATCTGTATCTGGAGGATATCCGCCGCTACCGCGAGGAACGCATGCAGGGCACGGGCATCACGCCGGTGTTCCCGTTGTGGGGCAAGCCGACGCGTCCTTTGCTGGAAGAGATGCTGGCCGGCGGTTTGCGCGCCTGTCTGACCTGTGTAGATCCGCGCGTGCTGCCTGCCGAGTTTGCCGGGTGCGAGCTGTCCGCGGACCTGCTTGAGCGTTTGCCAGACGGCGTCGATCCCTGCGGCGAGAACGGCGAGTTCCATACTTTCGTGTTCGATGGCCCGATGTTCGACTACCCGCTTGCAATCGAAGCGGGCGAGGTGGTCGGCCGCGATGGTTTTGTATTTGCCGATTTCCGTCTGCATGGGCAATATGTCGCGTAATGCCCGAAGCGCGAGCTGGCCCAGCTCGCTTTTGTTTTGAATAACTTTCTCGGAGTCCAGGCATGCTAAAGAAATCGTTGTTCCCGGCCGCGTTGTTGCTTTCCTTTGCGCCCTTCGTCGTTGCGGCGGAGCCGGAGAACAATTGCAGGCTCAAGCATGGTTCGATGGTGATGCTGGATACAGCGGCTTGTGCGATGGAAGGCGGTGTGGCCGTTACGCGATCCGCGCCGCCTGTGCTTCCCGCCGCCAGCCTTCAGTTGTCTGCCAAGCCCGAGCTGGCCGCCGCGCAACGGGCGGTGGCTGAGCTGTTGATGAAGCCGGTGGTGGATGCGAATCCGAATAAGCGGACGCCGGAGGAGATCTCGCGCACGGTGAAGTTCGACGGTTGCCGCTTGCTGGTGGATGAGGATATGTTCGTCGAGCACGGCAATGCATTTTCTTCGCGCAAGCATTTCAAGATCAGTTCGATGGTGGATATGGGCAAGGTCAGCCGTTCTGCCCTGGGTGAGCTGGGCAAGGTGACTTCTTACGGGGGCGGCTTGGAGGCCTATGCCAATTACGTTGAAGAGCGCAAGGAAGGTGATGGCAACAACATCTCTGTTTCGATGCAGTTGCAGACCGAGAGCGGCCCTGTCAGCTACAAGGTGCGTGCCTCCGGCATCTACTGGGACGCGCCCAATGATGATCTATGGATGGTGGATGAATACGGCTACCCTGTAGATGTCATCGACCGCGGCGCGGCGACCGACAAGGTGAGGTTATTGTTCCTGATGAACACGGCTGACGATTCCGCCGCGTTGAACAAGGCTTTGGGCGAGGTGCATGCGCTGTGTCGGCGTTAGTGGACAGCCAGGCGAATTAAACGGGTCAGGTTCGAATTGATTTCCGAGCAATCGGAGACAGGCGGGATTTCAGAACAGAAACTAATGGGGACAGCATGAGCTAACCCGCCTTTAACGGACACTTCAATAGGAGACAATAATGAAGGAGGTGTTCGATGGCAAGCAAAGGAACAAACAAGGTAAATCCGGAGAGGCAACGACAGCGCTTC
>VMTA01000039.1 GCA_013791855.1 Sideroxydans sp. | reverse complement strand
GGTCTGCGCCGCGATTACTATCCGGCAGGCAGTGGCCGTGAAGATGCGATCTTGATGGGGAGGGGGCTGTGAACTTGCGGGATGAACATGTATTGCGCGATCTGAACCTGTACCCGCTCTGGGTACGGCGCGGTGTGCCTGCGCAAGAATTACTCGTTTCCGCTCCTGCCGCTATCGAAGTGCCTGAAGTGCTTCCGGAAGTGAAGGCCGAAGCGCCTGTCGCAAGAGATCCGGAAACTGTTGATATACAAAACATCCCCGATGTTGGCGCGCTGGATTGGTCTGGGCTGAAGGATAAAGTGCGCGACTGCGTAGCCTGCAAGCTGCGCGCGGGTTGCGCGCAGACTGTGTTCGGCGTGGGCGATGAGCAAGCCGATTGGCTGTTCGTCGGCGAAGGGCCGGGCGCGGACGAGGATGCGCAGGGCGAGCCTTTCGTGGGGCAGGCGGGCAAGCTGCTCGACAACATGCTGCTGTCCATCGGACTCAAGCGTGGCGACAACGTGTACATCGCCAACATCGTCAAATGCCACCCGCCCGAGAATCGCCATCCCGCAGCGGACGAGATCGCCACCTGCCTGCCCTATCTGCACCGGCAGATCGCATTGATCAAACCCAAACTCATCGTCGCGCTGGGCAAGACCGCCGCCACTGCGCTGTTGGGGCGCGACGCCACGCTTGGCTCACTGCGCGGTACGACCCACGATTTTGCGGGCACGCCGCTGCTGGTGACCTATCACCCCGCCTACCTGCTGCGCAGCCCGGCCGAAAAGGCCCGAGCCTGGCAGGATCTGAAGTCCGCCGTCGTACTCATGAATTAAGCATCGTATGAGACTCCCCGACCTCAGCCTCTCGACCCGCATCACCTTACTGGGATTGTTGTTGGTCGTGGCGGGGGGGGCGTTCTGGACTCTGGACGAGAACCAGCGCATCAAAGACGAATATCTGGCGGAACGCGAGTCCGCACTGGATGCCGACCTGCATGTCGAGCGCGAGCGTCTGCAACTGCGGGTGGCGTCACTGAAGCGCGACGTGCAGTTCCTGTCCAACACACCGCCGGTCAGCGGCATCATACGGGCCGTCCACAACGGTGGCATCGACCCGCGTGAGAACAATTCGCGTCAGGTGTGGGAGCGGCGTCTGCAGGAGATTTTCAGTGCCTATCTGAACGCCCATCCGGAATATTTCCAGGCGCGCTATATCGGGTTGGCCGACGGCGGGCGCGAACTGGTGCGCGTAGAACGCAAGGACGGGCGCGTCGTCGTGTCGCAGACGCGCGACCTGCAACGCAAGGGTGACCGTGACTATTTCTGGGCCGGCCTTGCCTTGGCGGCTGGGCAGGTCAACCTGTCCGAGATCGATCTGAATCAGGAGTATGGGCAGATCGAAGTGCCGCACCGTCCGACCATGCGCGCGGTGGTGCCGGTGTTCGATACGCGGGGACGCCGCTTCGGCATGGTGGTGCTGAATATGGATGTGACGGTGCTACTGTCTTCCATCAACAAAGGGCTGCCTGACGGCATCCAGGCCTATATCGCCAACCGTAACGGCCAGTATCTGCTGCACCCCGATGCTGGGCGTGCGTTTGCATTCGACAAAGGTGCCGATCCGCAAGACATCCACGATGATTTCCCCATCCTGCGCAGCAAGTTTGCGCCGCATGCGGGTGCCTGTTCTCCGCTGCGCCAGTCGCCGGATGGGAAAGGCGGTTACGTGGCGGCGGAAAGGGTGGTGCTCGACCTGGACGATCCTGCGCGCTTCCTGCTGCTGGCCTACCACGTCCCGCAACAGGCGCTGGGAATAGAGGCGGTCGGCATCCCTTGGCGCAGCCAGCTCAATGCGCTGTTGCTGGCGCTGTTGGCGTCGAGTGTGTTCATGCTGGCGCTGCGTGTCATCTTGCGCCCGCTAAAGCGCCTCACCGTCGCCGCGCGAGAAATCGCCGACGACCACCGGCCTCCGCATCTGCGCGAAAAAGGCAGCGGCGAGATTCGCGAACTGGTGCAGTCCCTGAACATCATGCTGGAAAAGCTGACCGCCGGCGACGCGGTGGAGCGCGAGAACACCTTCCGCAAGGAGTTGATCGAGTCGCTGCCCGGTGTGTTCTATATGATCGGCATGGACGGGGTCCTGCTGATGTGGAACCGCAACTTCGAGCAGGTGCTGGGCGTCGGCGAGAACGCCTTTTCGGGCAAGAACGTGCTGGAACTGTTCGATGGCGATGACAGGAAAGTGATCGAAGCGCGTATGCGCGAGGTGTTCGAGCGCGGAGAATCCGAGGCGGAAGCCTCGCTGGTGAACGCTTGGGGCGCGCGCATCCCTTACCACTTCACCGGGCGGCGGGTGATCTTCGACGGCAGCCCGGTGCTGATCGGCCTGGGTGTGGATATCGCGGCGCAGCGCAGTTACCTGCTGCAGATCGAAGCGCAGTTGAAGCGCAACCTGACCCTGCGCGACAACTCCATGGAAGGCGTGCACGTGATGGATGCTCGGGGCAAGGTGATCGAGGTCAATGATGCCTTCTGCAACATGCTGGGCTACACGCGTCACGAGGCGCTGCAGCTCAACGTGCGCGATTGGGATGATCAGTTCAGCGGGGAGGAGCTGACCGAGCGCTTCCGCAGGCTGACCGGCAAGAGCGCCATCTTCGAGACCAAGCACAAACGCAAGGATGGCAGTCTGCTCGATGTCGAGGTGTGTGCCACCGGTGTGGAGATCGACGGCTCACTCTACATGTATGCCGCCAGCCGCGATATCACCGAGCGCAAGCGGGCGGAAGAGGTGCTGTTGCGCCATCACCAGGTGATCGAGACCGCGCTGGACGGTTACTGGATGACCAGCACCGACGGATTTCTGCAGGAAGCGAACGAGGCTTATGCGGTCATCTCCGGCTACTCGGTAAAAGAATTGGTGGGGATGCACATCAGTCAGCTGGAGGCGAGCGAACATCCGGAGGACGTCAAGGCACACATCGAGAAGATCATCGCGCAGGGGCGCGACCGTTTCGAGACGCGGCACCGGCGCAAGGATGGCAGCCTGATCGATATCGAGATATCGACGACCTTCCGCGATGGTCGTTTCTATGTGTTCTGCCGCGATATAACGCGCAGGAAAAGGGATGCCGCCCGTCTGCAGCATCAGCAGGACTTGCTTGAGGAATCGCAAAGACTGGGACAGCTCGGCAGCTGGGAGCTGGATATGACCAGCGGCGAGCTGATCTGGTCGGACGAGACCTACCATATCTTCGAGGTGGACAAGTCGCGAAGCAGCGGTTTGCATGCGGTATTCAAGGATGCGGTCCATCCGGACGACCGCGAAAAGGTGGCGTTGACCTATGAGCGTTCTCTGCAAGCGCGCGAGCCCTACGACATTGAGCACCGGCTGTTGTTCGCTGACGGGCGTATCAAGTGGGTGCGCGAACATTGCATCACGAGCTATGACGATGCGGGCGTTGCGCTGCGTTCGGTGGGCATGGTGCAGGACATCACCGCGCGCAAGCGCGATGAGGAGCAACTGCGCGTGGCTGCTGCCACCTTCGAGACGCATGATGCGATCCTGATCACCGACGCGCAGTCCAACATTCTGCGTGTGAACAGCGCCTTCACCCAGATCACCGGCTTTCAGACCTGGGAAGTGCTGGGGATGAATCCCCGCATGATGAGCTCGGGCCGCCACGATCAGGATTTCTACAGTGAGATGTGGCGGCAGTTGCTGGAGCAGGGCATCTGGTCGGGCGAGATATGGGACCGGCGCAAGAACGGCGAGATCTATCCCAAGTGGATGACCATCACGGCGGTGAAGGACGAGGCCGGCAGCACGACCAACTATGTGGCAATCTTCAGCGACATCACCGAGCGCAAGCGCAACGAGGACGAGATACGCGGGTTGGCCTTCTACGACGCGCTGACGCAGTTGCCGAACCGCCGCCTGTTCATGGATAGGCTGCACAATGCCTTGGCTGCCTCGGCGCGCAATGCCGACTTCGGTGCATTGCTGTTCATCGACCTCGATCGTTTCAAAGTGTTGAACGACACACTGGGCCATGATTACGGCGACCTGCTATTGATCGAGGTGGCGGAACGTATCAAACATTGTGTGCGCGAAGTCGATACGGTCGCGCGACTGGGTGGTGACGAGTTCGTGGTGGTGCTGGAGGGGATAGGCGATCATCGGGAAGAGGCATCGCACAAGGCCGGACTGGTGGCGGAGAAGATCAGGGAATCCCTCGCGCATCCTTATCTGCTCAAGGAACATGAACATTACAGCTCGCCCAGTATCGGTGTGGAGTTGTTCCACGAGGGAGTGGAGTCTTCGGACGAGCTGATCAAACATGCCGATGTGGCGATGTATCAGGCCAAGAACGCCGGCCGCAACACCGTGCGCTTCTACGACCCCAGCCTGCAGCATGATCTGGATACGCGCGCCATGCTGGAGAACGATCTGCGCCGTGCCATCGAGAACAACGAGTTGCAGTTGCATTATCAGATTCAGGTGGACAACGAACGCAAGCTGGTGGGTGTCGAGGCGTTGTTGCGTTGGCATCATCCGACGCGCGGCATGATCCCGCCCGCGCGCTTCATCCCGGTGGCGGAAGAGAGCATGCTGATCGTGGAACTGGGAGATTGGGTGCTGCATCACGCATGCGCGCAAATGGTCAAGTGGGCGGGCGATACTCGCATGTCTGGTCTGACGATGGCGGTCAATGTCAGCGCCAACCAGTTCGCCATGCATGATTTCGTGGAACATCTGGCCGCCATCCTGCGGCAGCACGGCACCGAGCCGAGCCAGTTGAAGCTGGAACTGACCGAAGGCGTGGTGTTGAACGACATCACCGACGTGGTGGAGAAGATGCGCAAGCTGAAGGTGCTCGGCGTGCAACTGTCGCTGGACGATTTCGGGACCGGCTATTCCTCGCTCTCCTATCTGAAGAAACTGCCGCTGGACCAGCTCAAGATCGACCAGAGTTTCGTGCGCGACATCACAGTCGACCAGAGCGATGCGGGCATGGTGCAGAGCATCATCGATATGGCCAAGAACTTCAAACACGATGTCATCGCCGAGGGCGTGGAGACCGAAGCGCAACTGAGCTTCCTCAAACACCATGCCTGCATGGCCTATCAGGGATTCTTCTTCAGCAAGCCCGTGCCTCTGGATGAACTGGAACGCCTGATCGCCGATTGGAAATCGGACTGAAGGAATAGCCCGTATAATCTTCACAGACTTGTTGTCGATCAATCTTATTGGGCACGAGACCGTCAGAGTCTCGGCCGATCCCCAGGAGGAATGCTGGTTGAAGTCTCATCCCAAGCGACAGACGTACTCATGGCTGCTACCGCTGTCCTTTCTCTTGCTGCCGCTATTGAGCGCGTGCGATAGCAGGCACGAGCAGCCATTGCGCATCGCCAGCAGTCCGTGGCCGGGCTACGAACCGCTGTATCTGGCCAAGGAGGTCGGCTATCTCCCCCCCGACAAGGCGAGTGTGTTCGAACTGCCTTCTTCCGACATCACGCTGGAATCGTTCCGTAACCACTCCACCGATATCGCCACCCTGACACTGGACGAGACGCTGGATCTGTTGGCCAGCGGCGAGAAGCTACGCGTCATCACGGTGCTGGATGTCTCCCACGGGGCAGATGCGGTGATGGCCCGGCCCGGCATCAGAAAGCTAGCCGATCTGAAGGGCAAGCGCATCGCCATCCTCAATATCCCGCTGGGTGTCTATATGTTGAGCCGTACGCTGGAAGCGGCCGGACTCGAGCGCAAGGATGTCACCGTCATCCCCACTTCCGAGAGCAAGCATGAGGAGATGTACCGTCTGAAGCGGGCCGATGCCTTCATCACTTTCGATCCGTTCAAGACCGCCTTGGCGAACCGCGGGGCACATGTCTTGTTCGACAGCAGCCAGATCCCTAATGAGATATTCGATCTGATGCTGGTGCGCGAGGAGATGTATCAGACAAGGCGTGACGATGTCTGCAACGTCGCGCGTCAATGGTTCCGCATCCTGACATACATGCGGGAACATCCCGATGAAGCTGCAGCATCCATCGCCAAACGGCTGGGTGTTACGCCGCAGGAATACCGGGACATGGTGGGCGGCATCAAGATACCGACCCTGCAGGAGAATCTGTCGATACTCGGCGGCAAGACCCCCGACATCGTGGCTGCCGCCAAGCGTCTCAATACCGTGATGGTGGGCGAGGGACAACTCGAACGCGAGGTCGATATCAGCCCGGCACTACTGCCTGATCTGCAGGCTTGTATCTCGGAGTAGGGCATCTGCCGATGAAAAGACGCCTTTCCTTTCTGATCCCCTTGATCCTGATGACCTTCTCGGTCATCAGTTCACTGCTCATCTATCTGCAGGAGGACAGGGAGAACCGGCGCACGATCGAGGCACACATGGTGCGCGAGATCGGTCTGGAGATGGGGCAGTTGCAGAACATCCTGTACAACCGCCTGACGGAGGGCGACGAGGCTGAAGCCCTGATGCACCTCTCGCTGGTCGCCATGCGACCAAGTATCCGCACGCTGGTGTTGGCGGATAGTCAGCATCGCGTGATCCTGTCGAACTTCTTCAGATGGAAAGGTGAGTCGGCTGCCACCCATTCGCGCTATTCGGAGGCCGACGCGCTACGGGTCAGGCGGGGTGAGCACAGCCGGCTGCAGTTCAATGCGGAGCAGCCCACACTGTTGCAGGGCTACTATCCGCTGGTGGTGTCCTACCGGCATGGCGGGCTGGATAAGCAGATGGGCGTGCTGTATGTCGAGGCGGATATCAGCGATCAGGCGCAGGCAGCGCGACGCTCCGCGCTGGAGCAGTCGCTGGTGTTCGGCATGATCACGCTGCTGGCCGCAGCGTTCATCGCCTATATCCTGCATCGGCTGGTCAGCCGGCGTGTGGGGGTGCTGGCCGATGCGGCGAGTCACTTTGCCGCCGGAGATTTCAGCGCGCATACCGGGTTCAAAGGGAAGGACGAGCTATCGGAGCTGGGCAGGAGTTTCGACCACATGGCACAGCGAGTGGGCGAGAACATCGTGTTGCGGGAACAGGCCTTGCAGTGGCAGAAACGCATACTGGAAACGACAGCAGACGGATACTGGCTGACCGACGGAGAAGGCAGGCTACTGGATGTGAATGAAGCGTATTGCCGCATGTCCGGCTACAGCTGCGAAGAACTGCTCGGCATGCGCATCCTGCAACTGGAAGCCAGAGAGGAGACGCACGAGCAGGTCCGGGCGCATATGGTACGCATCTTCACTCAGGGCTCGGAGCGTTTTGAAACCCAGCACCGGCGCAAGGACGGCAGCCTCATCGACGTGGAGATGTCTGTCTCCTATTGGCAGGATCAGGATCGTTTCATCGCATTCGCGCGAGATATCACTGAACGAGTCTTGTCGCAGAACGAACTCAAGCGGGAGAAGGTCACGCTGGCCGAAGCGCAGAGGGTCGGCCACTTCGGCAGTTGGGAACTGGACCTGCTCGCGGGGAAGCTGACGTGGTCGGAACAGATCTTCCAGATCTTCGAGATCGATCCGACCCGATTTCCCGCTTCGTATGAAGCTTTTCTTGCCGCCGTCCATCCGGATGATCGGGACAAGGTGAGTCAGGCCTATTCGGATTCGCTGGTGGACCGCAAGCCCTATCAGATCATTCACCGCTTGCAGTTCCCGGATGGCCGCATCAAGTGGGTGGAAGAGCGCTGTTCGTCCACTTTCGATGCGTCAGGCGATCCGGTGCGCTCGATAGGCACGGTGCAGGATGTGACCGAGCGTGAGATGCTGGCCGAGCAGAACCGCATCGCCTCGGTGGCGTTCGAGACGCAGGAAGCCATCATCGTGACCGACCGGAACGCGAACATCATCAAGGTGAACCATTCCTTCGAGGTGACCACCGGCTACTCGCAGGAAGAGGTGCTGGGCAAGAATCCGCGCATCCTGGCTTCCGGTCGTCATGACCGCGAGTTCTACCAGCGGATGTGGCATGCCGTGCTGAACGAGGGACGCTGGTCTGGCGAGGTGTGGGACCGCCGCAAGAACGGCGAGATCTACCCCAAGTGGCTGACCATCACTGCCGTGAAGCATATGGATGAGGTGACGCATTTCGTCGCGGTGTTCGTGGATATCACCGAGCAGAAGAAGGCGGAGGAGGAGATTCGGAACCTCGCCTTCTACGACCCGCTCACTTCGCTGCCCAACCGGCGTTTGCTGCAGGACCATCTGCAGCGCGCCCTGAGCCAGAGTGCGCGCAGTGATCATTTCGGCGCGCTGATGTTCATCGATCTGGATCATTTCAAGGTTTTGAACGACACCAAAGGCCATGAATACGGCGACAGGATGCTGGTGGAGGTCGCGCGCCGTCTCGGTACCTGTGTGCGCGATACCGACACCATCTCGCGCTTCGGTGGCGACGAGTTCGTGGTGTTGCTGGAAGACTTGAACGAGTTCAAGGAAGAGGCCATCGCGCAGTCCGGACGCATCGCCGAGAAGATCCGGGTCTCGTTATCTCAGCCGTACGAGTTGTCCGGCACCATGCATCAAAGTTCTCCCAGCATCGGCATCGTGTTGTTCCGCGGGGACGGGGTCGGCAGCGAGGAATTGCTCAAGCAGGCCGATCTGGCGATGTACCAGTCCAAGGAAGGCGGACGCAACAAGGTGAGTTTCTTCGAGTCCTCCATGCAGGCCGTGCTGGAATCGCGCACTTTGCTGGAGGGCGCGCTGCGGCAGGCGCTGGCCAAGGGCGAATTGGAGATGTACTACCAGCTGCAGACGGATGACACGAAGGCGCTGCTCGGTGCCGAGGTGTTGCTGCGCTGGCGTAGTGCGGAGCTGGGCATGGTGTCTCCGGCGCAGTTCATCCCCATGGCAGAGCAGACCAAACTGATCCTGCCCATCGGACACTGGGTGCTGGAGAATGCCTGCCGCCAGCTTAAGCGCTGGGAATCGCACCCCGTGTTGGGGGGCATGCATCTGGCGGTGAACATCAGCCCGGTGCAGTTCCACCAGCCAGACTTCGTGCGTCAGATCAAAGAGATCCTCCAGGATAGCGGTGCCGACCCGCGCAGGCTGGAACTGGAGCTGACCGAGAATCTGGTGCTGGAAGACATCGATGAGGCGACGCGCAAGATGGCGGCGCTGAAAGAGATCGGGGTGCGTTTCTCGATGGACGATTTCGGCACCGGCTATTCCTCGCTGCAGTACATCAAGCGCCTGCCCATCGACCTTCTCAAGATCGACCAGTCTTTCGTACGCGATATCCTCACCGATTCGGGCGATGCCATGATGGTGCAGACCATCTCCGGCATGGCACACAATTTCGGTTTCGGTGTCATCGCGGAAGGGGTGGAGGAGCATGCGCAGATATCGTCGCTGGTCGAACGCGGCTGCTCGAAGTTCCAGGGCTATCTGTTCAGTCGTCCAGTGCCGCTGGCTGAATTCGAGAAGCTGGTGGAGAACTGGCAGCCGGATTGATTATGTACACTCGAATCGTATCGACAACCAGAATGGCCGCATATGAATAACAAAGTGGAAGCACTCAAGATACTGGTGGTGGAAGACAGCAAGGTCACTGTCAAGGTATTGCGCAACTATCTGGCGGCCATGCATGTCAGCGCGCCTCTGATTGCGGAGAGCGGCAGGCAGGCGCTGGAGATCTACGAACGCGAACGTCCCGATGTTGTGCTGCTCGATATCAAGCTCCCGGACATCGACGGTTTCGAAGTGGCTCGCCAGATACGCAAGATGGAAGGCGAGCAAGAGTGGGCCGCCATCATCTTCCTCACGGCGATGAATACCGATGAAGACCTGGCGCGCGGCATCGCGGCCGGCGGCGACGACTATCTGGTCAAGCCGGTCAGCGAGATCGTGTTCCATGCCAAGGTGCGCGCCATGCAGCGTCTGGTCGGCATGCAGCGCAAGCTGGTCGATGTCACGCAAAAGCTGGACGGCGCCAATGCCGAGTTGCTGCGCCTGTCCACCACCGATGCGCTGACCGGCATCGCCAACCGCAGATCGCTGGATCACTTCATGGAACGTGAATGGCGGCGCTGTCTGCGCATGAAGAAGCCGTTGGCACTGGTGATGATGGATATCGACTACTTCAAGCTGTTCAACGATAAATACGGCCATCAGGCGGGCGATGACTGCCTGAAGAAAGTGGCCGATCGTATCGCCCGCGCCGCGCCGCGCGCGACCGATCTTGCTGCCCGATATGGCGGGGAAGAGTTCACGCTGGTGCTGGGAGAGACGGATCAGGATGGCGCGATGTGGATCGCCGAACGCGTGCGGCAGATGGTGGCCGATCTCAAGGTTCCGCACTACGCGACCGGCAGCAAGTTCGTGACGATCAGTTGCGGCGTGGTATCCGTGTTGCCGGAAGAGAAAGTATCGCTGGAGATACTGGTGAAGTCGGCGGATGCGGCGCTCTATCAGGCAAAACGCGCTGGCCGCGACAGGGTTGTGGCAGGACAGTACGGCAAGTTCTAGCGCGTGTGATCCGCCCAGTTGTTCGGAGTCTCGTACAGGCGCACGCGTTCCAATCGCAGATGGTTGCCGTAGGTGTCCTGGTAGGCGCCGTCGAGCAGATCGAACGCCACGCGCGCCAGATTCTCCGCAGTCGGCACTACATCCAGCACCACCGTCTTGTGTTCCGGCAAAGTCCCCAGAAAATCCAGCACAGTCTTGTCGTTGCGATACACGATGAACGCGTGGTCCCACGCATCCACCACTTGTTCCTTGGCGATGCGCTTCACATCCGAGAAATCCATCACCATGCCCTGTTCCGACACGCCCTCGGTCGTCACCACCTCGCCCGACAGGGTGACCTCGATGGCGTAACGGTGGCCGTGCAGGTGCCGACACTGGCTGTTGTGGTTGGGGATGCGGTGACCGGCGTCGAATTCCAGTCTGCGGGTGATCTGCATGATGCGTGCCTCGTTGAAAGTGGCGCGGATTATAGCTTGAATGACCTGACCGCTTGTTTGAAAGCGGGCAGTCCGTCCTGGGCTGTCGCGCTGCTGTAGCGCAATGCGACATAGCGTGCGGCAAGGTCGTGCATGTCTGCCGCAATCTCGGGATAGGCGGCGGCGATGCGTGCCGCGTAGTCCTGCGGTCCTTCATGCGCCATGCGCGGCAGTCCTGCCTTGGCCAGTTTGCGGCATAGCTTGAGCCAGACAGCCTGCACCGGGTCGGTCTGGCGTACGACCAGTCGGCGTAACAGCAGCAGCGTGAACACGCCGACCAGGATGAAGATGCCGGCCAGCATGTTCAGTGCCATCTTCTGCCAGCTGATGTCCTCCATACCCAAACGAGTGAGGAAGGCGAACTGTGTCTCGGTGTTGTAACCCAGCACCCACTGGTTCCACTGGTTGGCCAGCGCGTCAAAGTTGAAGCGCAGGTTGCGCAACCAGGGCGGCGGGTTGCGCGCCATGAAGGGCAGCGCTGCAGGGTTGCTGACGGCTGCGGACAGGCCGCTTTCGATACGGGCCGGAGCGATGGCAGCAGTGGGGTCGTAACGTATCCAGCCGCGCTCGCCCAGCCACACTTCCGCCCAGGCATGCGCATCCGCCTGGCGCAGGATGTAGTAATCCCCCAAGGCGTTGTATTCCCCGCCCTGATAACCGGTGACCACGCGCGCGGGCACGCCGGCTGCGCGCAGCAGATACACGAAGCTGCCGGCGTAGTGCTCGCAGAAACCCTGCTTGCTCTGGAACAGGAACTCGTCGATGCCGTTCATGCCGAGCAGCGGCGGCTCCAGCGTGTATTCGAACCCGCCTTGATTGAAATGGCGCAACACCTCGCGCACGATGGCAGCGTCATCGCGCGGATGCTGTGTGCGCCAGTCTTCGGCCAGTTGCTGTGCTTGCGGATTCAGCCCGCGCGGCAGGGCCAGCGCGCGTTGCAACTGTTGCGGCGGTTCATCCGGATTGGCGCGGTAGCTGAGGAAGGAGTCGGCGTGATAGCGTATGCGCGCATTCACCGGTTTGTCGCTGAGCAACTGGAAATCTGGCATGAGCCGGTGCGGGATGGAAAGCTTGTCCGGCATGTCCAAAGCGAACAGCCAGCGTTTGTTGTGCGGTTCCAGCGTGACGGTGTAGGCGAGCGACATGCCGGCGTCTTCCAGCAGGCCTGTGCGTGTGGTGGCGTTGCGCCCGCGTGTCCAGGTCGTCCCGTCGAAATCCCACAGCACCGGGCCGCGCCAATACATGCGGTCGCGCGACGGGGCATCGCTGTCGAAGTTGACGCGGAACGCCACTGCATCGTTCAGCGACAGCTTACTCATGCTGCCCGGCGACATGGTGTCGGACAGACCGCTGCTGGCATAGGCGTCCTGCGGCAGTCCCCACAGCGGACCTTGCACGCGTGGGAACAGCACGAACAGGATCAGCGACAGCGGGATGGCCTGCAACAACAGCATGCCGCCGATGCGCAGTCTGGGCTTGAAGGCGAGGCCGCCCGTTTGCAGATGTACCCAGGTCGCCAGGATGACCAGCAAGGTCGCCAGCATGAACAATGCGGTGGGGATACTCTGCGAGTAGAAGAAGTTGGTGATGATGATGAAGCACGACAGATAGACCACGATGGTCGCGTCGCGCACGGCTTTCAACTCCAGAAGCTTCAGCGTGGACAGCAGGATGAGCAGCGTGACGCCGACCTCGCGTCCGAACAGCGAACGGAAAGTGATGGCGATGGCCATGACGCTGAGCACGGTGATGCCCAGCAACAGCCAGCGCGGCGGTAGCGCCTTGCCGCTGCGCGCGAGATAAGCGCGCCAAAGCAGTAATGCGCCGCACTCCGTACTGACCCACAGCGGCAGATGATCGGCATGCGGCGCGCTGACCAGCAGGATGCAGGCGATCAGGCCGTAGGTGAGTTGGGCGGAGAGTTTCATGATGCTGGCATCCCGAACAACGCCAACCTGCGCAGGCATTCCGCGCGATGCGCCGTGCCTTGCTGCGGCATGACTTCGCCATCAGGTAACTTCAGCCCGTAATGCAGCCCCTGCGCATCGGCATCCAACACCCAGCGCGTGAGCAGTTCCAGTTTGCGCTCCTGTGCGATGTCGGGCAGTTGCGACCAGTCCAGCCATAGCTGTTGCCCTTGTTGCGCCGAGAACTCCTTCACCTGTAAACCCTGCTCGCGTGCCAGCGCTTTCCACGCGATGCGTGGCATGGCGTCGCCCGGCACATAGTTGCGCAGACCGGCGAAATCCTCGTCGCCGCGTATCGTCGTTTTGCCGCTGCCGTCCGGTGCGGCGGCGATCGGTAACGCTTGTGGCGCAGCGGGTTTGGGATAGACCAATGCGCGCACGTCGAAATGGATATAGCTCCAGGCATTGAACAACCCCAGCGGGAAACGGGTGTAGAGCGTCAGGCGGCCGCTGTCCAGCCAGCCGCGTTTTGTGGCCGGAAGGGCGAGTTCCACCGGGGTGGATGTCTGCGCGGGCAGATCGAACGCGGTCTGGTGCCCCTCGTCATCGTGCAGATGGATCTGGTGGCGCGGCAGCGCGCCGGGGTTGTTGAAATGGAACAGGAAGCGCGCCTGTTCACCGGCGAACACCGGTTCCACGTAACCGGCATGGATCTCCAGCTGTGCCATGTTGCGAAAGGCGTACAGCATGGACAGGCCGCCGGTGGTGGCGAGCAGGAAGGTGAGCACGTAGCCCAGACTGAGGTTGTAGTTGATGTCGCCCAGCAACATCAGTATCAGCACGAAAGCGAAGCCGAAGAACTGTCGCGTGGGCAGGATGTAGATGCGGCGCTGGTTGAGCTGCACCGTGCCGGTCTCGACGGTACGGCGGAAGGCCCAGTTTCGGAACTTCTGCTTGAGCACGCCGCGAAAGTTGGGAAGCTTCATCGCGTTCCCTTAGGGGATAGCGACCGCCTCGATCAGTTCGCGCGCCAGTTTCTCGCCGTCCGAGGCTTGCGTGTCATGCACGCTCTGCAGGCGGTGACTGGCGACGCCGGGAAGCACGGCTTGCACGTCTTCCGGTATGACCGCATCGCGCCCGTCCAGCAGCGCCCAGGCACGGGCGGCCGCCAGCAGCGATAGCCCGGCGCGCGGCGACAGGCCGTGTACGAAGCGTGCCGATTCGCGCGTGTGGCGCAGGATGGCTTGCACGTAGTCGAGCAGGGCGGGGGAGACGAACACTTTGCGCACTTGCTCCTGCAGAGCGAACAGTTCGGACGTCTGCATCTGCGGTGCGAGGTCGGCGATCAGATCGCGTCGGTCCACGCCGGATAAGAGGCCGCGTTCGGCGGCGGCGTCCGGATAGCCAAGCTGGATGCGCATCATGAAGCGGTCTAGCTGCGACTCGGGCAGCGGGAAGGTGCCGATCTGGTTGGTCGGGTTCTGCGTGGCGATGACAAAGAAGGGCGCAGGCAGCGGCCGCGTCTCGCCTTCACTGGTGACCTGGTGTTCCTCCATCGCTTCCAGCAGGGCGCTCTGCGTCTTGGGTGTGGCGCGGTTCACCTCATCGGCGAGGATCATCTGCGCGAAGATCGGCCCCGCATGAAACTTGAACTCGCCGCTCTCGCGCTGATAGATGGAGACGCCGAGGATGTCGGCGGGCAGCATGTCGCTGGTGAACTGGATGCGCTGGAACTGCAGGCCCAGCGTGCGCGATAGCACATGCGCTAGCGTGGTCTTGCCCACGCCTGGCATATCCTCGATCAACAGATGGCCGCGCGCCAGCAGGCAGGTCAGCGCGAGGCGGATCTGCTGCGGTTTGCCGAGGATGACCTGTTCGGTCTGGGTGATGACGTCATTCAGGGCTGCGTTCATGGGATTTCCTTAAGATGGCAACACCGCCGCCACCACCTTGCGGTCTTCGGCGACGAGAATGTTGTAGGTGCGGCAGGCGGCAGGGGTGTCCATGAATTCGATGCCGATACCGGCCTGGATCAGCTTTTGCAGCAGTTGCGGATGGGCGAACTGTTGCTGTCTGCCTGTGCCCAGCAGTAGCACTTCGGGCTGCAAGGGCAGGAAATAGTCGAAGTGTTCGGCCGTCAGGCTGGCGAAGTCGGTGGCCGGCCAGTCGGTCAGGACGGCACCGGCGGTGACGACCACGGCCTGTTCGTAGCGCCTGTCGTTGACGGTGACATAGCCGTCTCCGTGTCCGGTGAAGGTCTTCAGGTGCGAGACTTTCTCTAGGTGCAGGGCCAATCTTCTCTCCAATCGTTTGCCGCGGCAGGGCTGGCACGGGTAAAATCGCGTCCCTTGCGGAAATAGCGGGTACGCGCCGGATTCTACCATCGGCTGCCGCTCGCGTTTCCGGGTCCATTTGAGTGAATGATCGTGAAACCCTTACTGAAGTCGTCCAAACTTTCCAACGTCTGCTATGACATCCGCGGGCCGGTGATGGAACGCGCCAAGCTGATGGAAGAGGAAGGTCAGCGCATCATCAAGCTGAACATCGGCAACCTCGCGCCGTTCGGTTTCGAAGCGCCGGAAGAGATTCAGCGGGACGTGATCCTGAACCTGCCGAATTCGGCAGGTTATTCCGATTCCAAAGGCATGTTCGCCGCACGCAAGGCGATCATGCATTACTGCCAGTCCAAGAAGATCAAGGGCGTGGGGCTGGACGACATCTATATCGGCAACGGTGCTTCCGAGCTGATCGTGATGGCGATGCAGGGATTGCTCAATCCCGGCGATGAAGTGCTGGTGCCCGCACCGGACTATCCGCTGTGGACGGCGGCGGTGACGCTGGCCGGCGGTACGCCGCGCCATTACCTGTGCGACGAGGCGAACGAGTGGAACCCCGACCTCAAGGACATGCGCAGCAAGATCACCGAGAACACGCGCGCCATCGTCATCATCAATCCGAACAACCCGACCGGTGCGCTGTATTCGGACGACATCCTGAAGGAGATCATCCAGATCGCGCGCGAGCATCAGCTGGTGATCTTCGCCGACGAGATCTACGACAAGATGCTGTACGACGGTGCGAAGCACACCTCCATCGCTTCGATGGCCGATGACGTGTTGTTCGTCACGCTGAACGGTCTGTCCAAGAATTACCGCGCCTGCGGATATCGCTCCGGCTGGATGGTGATATCGGGCGAGAAGAAGCACGCGCAGGATTACATCAACGGCCTGACCATCCTCGCCTCGATGCGTCTGTGTTCCAACGTGCCGGGACAGTTCGCCATCCAGACCGCACTGGGCGGCTACCAGAGCATCGACGATCTGGTGGCACCGGACGGCCGTCTCGCCAAGCAACGCGACATGGCCTACCAGTTGCTGACCGCCATCCCGGGTGTGAGTTGCGTCAAACCGAAAGCAGGTCTGTACCTGTTCCCGCGTTTCGACCCCAAGGTCTATCCGATCAAGAACGACCAGCAATTCATCCTCGAACTGTTGGAAGAGGAACGCGTGCTGGTGGTGCAGGGCACCGGTTTCAACTGGCCGAGTCCGGATCACATGCGCATCGTCTTTCTGCCCAATGCAGACGACCTGCGCGATGCTTTCAATCGTCTGGCGCGCTTCCTTGAGAATTACCGCAAGCGTCACGGCACCAACTAAGAGAAAGAGAACCATGAGCATCAAGGCTATCAATGTAGGTCTTCTGGGTATCGGCACCGTCGGCGGCGGCACCTTCACCGTGTTGCAGCGTAACGCGGAAGAGATCACCCGCCGCGCCGGTCGCCCCATCCGCATCACCATGGTGGCGGACCGCAATGTGGACCTGGCAAGAAAGATCACCGAGGGTGCTTGCCGAGTGACGGACGATGCGTTCGCGGTGGTGAGCGATCCTGACGTGGATATCGTGGTCGAACTGATCGGCGGCTACGGTGTGGCGAAAGAACTGGTGATGAAGGCCATCGCCAACGGCAAGCATGTGGTCACCGCCAATAAGGCTTTGCTGGCGACGCATGGCAACGAGATATTCGAGGCGGCGCAGGACAAGGGCGTGATGGTCGCATTCGAAGCGGCCATCGCGGGCGGCATCCCCATCGTCAAGGCGGTGCGTGAAGGTCTGACGGCGAACCGTATCGAGTGGGTCGCGGGCATCATCAACGGCACCACCAACTTCATCCTGTCCGAGATGCGCGACAAGGGTCTCTCCTTCGACACCGTGCTGAAAGAGGCGCAGCGTTTGGGTTACGCCGAAGCCGACCCGACCTTCGACATCGAAGGCGTGGACGCGGCACACAAGATCACTTTGCTGGCTTCGCTGGCGTTCGGCATCCCGGTGCAGTTCGACAAGGCGCACATCGAAGGCATCTCCAAACTGGATGCCATCGACATCCAGTACGCCGAACAACTTGGTTATCGCATCAAGCTGCTGGGCATCAGCAAGCGCACGGAAGAGGGCGTCGAATTGCGCGTGCATCCGACCCTGATCCCCACCAAGCGCCTGATCGCCAACGTGGAAGGCGCGATGAACGCTGTGCTGGTGCAAGGTGACGCCGTCGGCCCCACACTGTATTACGGCAAGGGCGCAGGCGCGGAGCCGACCGCCAGCGCGGTGATCGCCGACCTGGTGGACGTGACGCGTATGCACACTGCCGATCCCGAGAATCGCGTGCCGCATCTGGCCTTCCAGCCCAACGCGATGTCCGACCTGAAGATATTGCCGATGGACGAGGTCATCACCAGCTACTACCTGCGCCTGCGCGTGCAGGACAAGCCGGGCGTGCTGGCCGACATCACGCGCATCCTGGCCGACGAACAGATCTCCATCGGTGCCGTGATCCAGAAAGAGCCGGGCGAAGGCGAAGCGCAAGCCGACCTGATCATGCTGACGCACCAGACACGCGAGAAAAGCATCAACGCGGCGATCGCCAAGATCGAGAAGCTGGGTGTGGTGGCGGGGCAAGTGACCAAGCTGCGCATGGAAGAGCTGGGGAAATAAGCAATGAAATACATCTCCACCCGCGGCAATGCGCCCGCCAAGACCTTCACCGAGATTCTGCTTGGCGGCCTCGCGCCGGACGGCGGGCTGTATCTGCCGGAGCAATATCCGCAGGTGACGCGTGAAGAACTCGATGCGTGGCGCACGCTGTCGTATGCCGACCTCGCGTTCGCTGTGCTGTCCAAGTTCGCCACCGACATCCCGGCGGCCGACCTGAAAGCCATCATCAGCAAGACCTACACCGCCGAGGTATACAGCAATGGCCGCGCCGACAGCGATGCGACGCAGATCACACCGCTGCGCAAACTGAGTGAAGGCGTGTTCATCCAGGAACTGTCCAATGGCCCGACACTGGCGTTCAAGGATATGGCCATGCAGTTGCTGGGTAACCTGTTCGAGTACGCATTGGCGAAGCAGCACGAAGAACTGAACATCCTCGGTGCCACCTCGGGTGACACCGGTTCCGCCGCCGAATACGCGATGCGCGGCAAGCGCGGTATCCGCGTGTTCATGCTGTCGCCGAACGGCAAGATGAGCGCCTTCCAGCGCGCGCAGATGTATTCGCTGCAGGACCCCAACATCCACAACATCGCCATCAACGGTTTCTTCGACGACGCGCAGGATCTGGTGAAGGCAGTGTCGAACGACCACGCCTACAAGGCCGCCCACAAGATCGGCACGGTCAACTCCATCAACTGGGGGCGCGTGTCGGCGCAGATCGTGTATTACTTCAAGGGTTATTTCGCCGCGACAAAATCCAACGACGAGCAGGTCGCGTTCTCGGTGCCGTCCGGCAACTTCGGCAACATCTGCGCCGGCCACATCGCGCGCATGATGGGCCTGCCCATCGGCCAGCTCATCCTCGCCACCAACGAGAACGATGTGCTGGACGAGTTCTTCCGCACCGGCGTCTATCGTCCGCGCGGCACGGCACACACCTATGAGACCAGCAGCCCGTCGATGGACATCAGCAAAGCCTCCAACTTCGAGCGCTTCGTGTTCGACCTGGTCGGTCGCGACGGTGTCAAGGTGCGCGAGTTCTGGAGCAAGGTGGATGCGGGCGCTGCGCCCGATGCACCGGCCTTCGACATCAAGCACACAAGCTACTGGGATGCGCTGCCCAAGTTCCATTTCTCTTCCGGCAAGAGCACCCATGAAGATCGCCTGAAGACCATCCGCGAGATATGGGAAGAATATGGCGTGATGATCGACACGCACACCGCCGACGGATTGAAGGTAGGCCTGGAACAACGCCGCCCCAGCCTGCCGCTGATCTGTCTGGAGACCGCATTGCCTGCCAAGTTCGCCGAGACCATCCGGGAAGCGCTTAATCGTGAACCCGAGCGTCCGGCATCCATGGTGGGCATCGAAGACCTGCCGCAGCGCGTGGAAGTGATGGACGCGGATGTGGTGAAGCTGAAGGCTTTCATAAGCGCAAACGTGCAGTAATAGCGCTGTTGTCATTCCCGCGAAAGCGGGAATCCAGCAAGAATATACAGCCCGCGAAGCGGACAACACCTTGGCATTGACCCGCTACGCGGGGATTATTTAACAACTGGATTCCCGCTTTCGCGGGAATGACGGTGACTTCTCGCGCGGTAGGTGATCAAGGAATGGCATGTCAGAACAGCCTTGTGTCTATATCCTCGCCAGCCAACGTAACGGCACGTTGTATATCGGTGTGACCGGCGATCTGGTGAGGCGGGTTTGGGAACACAAGCATGATTCGGCCGATGGCTTTACCAAGAAATACGGTATCCATACTCTGGTTTATTTTGAACAATGCGACGACATGGTCGCAGCTATCGCTCGCGAGAAACTGCTGAAAAAATGGAATCGTGTCTGGAAAGTTGAATTGATCGAGTCAATGAATCCTGAATGGCGTGATCTGTGGGAAGAGATTCAATGAAAAGCACTATGGCGTACCGTCATTCCCGCGTAGGCGGGAATCCAGTGATAGATTACCCCGCACAGCGGACAAAACCAGTCGTCGGCTACGCCGAATTATTGATCTACTGGATTCCCGCCTACGCGGGAATGACGGCCAAGTGAACAACCTCATCCTGCTCATCCTCTGCTTCCTTGCGGGCATGCTGCTGCGTCGCATGCGGCGCATGCCGGACAATGCGCCGGCCACTCTAAATGGTTTCATCATCCACGTCTCGCTGCCCGCGCTGACGCTGCTCTACATCCACGAGATACAGCTGTCCGGTGATGTGCTGTTGACAGCGCTGATGGCGTGGATCGTGTTCGGGCTTTCTGCGGCTTTCTTCTGGGCGATAGGACGCTGGCTGTCTCTGCCGCGCAAGACGACGGGGGCGCTGATCGTGGTGGGCGGGTTGGGCAACACTTCTTTCTTCGGCCTGCCCATGGTAGATGCCTTCTACGGCAAGGAAGGACTGGCCACGGCTATCGTGGCCGATCAGCTTGGTTCCTTCTTTGTGCTGTCCGTATTGGGCATCACCGTCGCCGGCATCTATTCTTCCGGGCGACCGAGCGCGGCGCAGATCGTGAAGCGCATCGCGAGCTTCCCGCCGTTCATCTCACTGGCCATCGCCTTTCTGCTGATCCCGGTGGAATACGCGGACTGGTTCACGGTGTTGTTGAAACGGCTGGGCGACACGCTGGCACCGCTGGCACTGCTTTCTGTCGGTCTGCAATTGCGTCTTGGTCATATCGCGGAGCACAAGCGCAATCTCGCATTGGGTCTGGGCTTCAAGCTGATCCTTGCGCCGCTAGCGATCTATCTGCTGTATGTGGAATGGCTCGGTGCGCAGGGGCTGGCGATACAAGTCACCTTGTTCGAGGCGGCGATGCCCTCCATGATCACCGCCGCCATCGTGGCGAAAGAGCATGACCTCGATCCTGACCTGTCCAATCTGATGGTGGCGGTGGGATTGATCCTGTCCTTTTTCACGCTCAGTGCGTGGTGGTATCTGTGGAGCGGCGTATGAGTGTCTGGGATGAACGTTATTCCGGAGAGGATTATTTCTACGGTACGGAGCCGAACGCATTTCTGATCTCGCAACATGAGTTGCTCAAGCCCGGCTTGCGCTGTCTGGCCGTGGCCGATGGTGAAGGGCGCAACGGCGTGTGGCTGGCGGAGCAGGGGCTGGATGTGCTGTCGCTGGACGCCTCCCCCGTGGCGCAGGCGAAAGCGAAGCGACTGGCGCAGACGCGGGGTGTGACGATGCGATTCGAACAGGCCGATCTGCTGGGCTGGCGCAGCGACGAGCGCTTCGATGTGGTCGCGGCGATCTTCATCCAGTTCGTCGGGCCTGAGTTGCGACCGGCCCAGTTCGAGAACCTGAAGCGCCACCTGAAGCCGGGTGGACTGTTGCTGCTGCAGGGCTATACGCCGCGCCAACTGGATTTCAAGACCGGCGGGCCATCGCAAGTCGAGAACCTCTACAGCGCAACCATGCTGCGCGAGTTATGTGCAGATATGGAGATCGTACATCTGGGCGAGCACGACAGCGTCATCCATGAAGGTACCGGCCATAGCGGGATGTCCGCATTGATAGATCTGGTGGCGAGAGCCAGATAGGGCGCGAAACTCAGTCGAGGATGGTGATGCGGTTGCGGCCTTCCTTCTTTGAGGTGTAGAGCGCCTTGTCGGCGCGCTCGATCAGGTCCTGCAGATGCTCCTCCTTCTTCCTGAAGGAGATGCCGATGGAGATGGTGATGCCTTCGATGTTGGCATTCGAATCCAGACGGCGGATCTTGCCGCGCTCGATGGCCTGGCGGATGTGTTCAGCGACGGCGAAAGCCCCGTCCAGATTGGTGTTTGGCAACAGGATGGCGAATTCCTCACCGCCCCATCTGCCGACGATGTCCTGTCCTTGTACTTTGATACGCAGGGTGTTGGCGATGGCGGCCAGCACCTTGTCACCGAGCAGGTGGCCGTAGGTGTCGTTGATGCGCTTGAAATGGTCCACATCCAGCATCAGCAGACAATGGCCTTTCGGGCTTGACGCTTCGGGATTGGTGAACAGAGCTTCGGCATTGCTCTCGAAACCGCGCCGGTTCAGCACGCCGGTCAAAGGGTCGGTCATGGCCGCCCCCTTGAGTATCTCCATCTCTTTGTTCAATCGTTCGACTTCGTGATGACTGGCTTCCAGTTCCTCGTGCATCTGTTGCATCGAGGCATGCATCTTGTCCGTGTCCCTTGAGATGTCTTTCACCAACAGATCGAGTTCGGAAACGCTGACATCGTGTTTCAGCTTCTCGCCGAAATCGTGCAGGGTGTTGCCGTAGTCCGAGGTCTGCTTGTCGGCTTCGGCGGTGAGCTGGTTGAGTTTTCCCAGCAACAGTTTAAGGTCTTCACGCAGCGTCAGCTGGATCTTCGATCCGCATTCGGACACATAATCCATGTAGAGTTGTTCGATCTGCCCGTCATCCAGCTTGGAATGTTCGCGCAGCAGGTCTTCGATCTTGCCGGACAGCTCTGGATTGATGCCTGATACGTGCTCATACCAGACGGCGAAACTCATGGGGTTGAGGGCGGCAAGTTGCACGGCCATCTTCTGCAAGGCAAGGCGTGATATCTCCGCGCTGGCATTGCGTTCCTG
This sequence comes from Sideroxydans sp., assembly GCA_013791855.1. GTDB lineage: Bacteria > Pseudomonadota > Gammaproteobacteria > Burkholderiales > Gallionellaceae > Sideroxyarcus. Next base: position 4,985 of record VMTA01000039.1, on the reverse strand, counting down.
CGTGTATTTCATTTGATCCTCCTGAGCCGCTGACTGTTTTTGTCGTTTTGCGTGTACTTCTGGCTCGATTGCGGCGGAGTATATGCTACGCAAGGAGAGAGATAAACTCTTCGAACTTGCCGTTTCCGGTGTTCGGCAACTCGCGATCGAAATAGCTGAAGCGCAGTTTGAACGGATGCCCCAGTGCCTGATGGGCGAGGGTGGCGATCGCTGCCTCCTGCCCGGGCGTGAGCGGCGTGACCAGGAGCCTGAGCTCGATGTCATCCAATCCGTGCTGGATGACCTGATACTGGCGGATGTCTGCCACCTCGCGATAACGGTGCGCCCCCACCAGCGGCCAATGTTTGCTGCCATCCGGCAGGGTCACCATGTTGCGACGGCGCCCCATGATGCGCTTGAGTGAGCCCAGTCCGCGTCCGCATGAACAAGCTGGCCCACGCTCGGCATAGTCGCGTATCTCGTAACGGATCAGCGGGGTGGCGTAGTTGTGCAGATCGGTGATGACTACTCTGCCAACCGCGCCTTCGGCGCAGGGTTGGCCCTGCTCATCCAGTATTTCGACGATCAGGTTCTCGTCCTGGGTGTGGTAGAGGCCACTCTCCGGGCATTGCAGGGCAATGAGTCCGAGCTCCTGAGAGCTGTACATATCCACGATGCCGATGTCGCCGAGTGCCTTGCAGCGTTCCCGCAAGCCGGGGTGGAGTGTCTCGCCCACGGTGCGTACCTGCCGCAGCGCAACAGGCGCTGCGGCTTCCCCTCGTTCATATGCATCCAGTAAGGCGGACAGATTGGTCGGATAGGTAAGCAAGTATTTTGGATCGATGCGGGCCAGCCACACGGCCTGTTGCGCGACGGGCATGGAGAGCGGTTGTGAGAATGATGGCCCGGTCTGCTGAAACAAGGAGACAGGCGGCCCCCATCCGGTCTGCGCCGCCCGGATCGGGTCGTCCATGGTCGGGGTCGTTGCCTTGATGATGGCGAGGGTGGCCGAGAAGTCGCGTCGGTGCCACTGATGTTCCCTCATCGCGAGCGCCAGCCAGTGGAGTTGCGTGCAGTCGGTGCGCAACAGGCTCACGACCTGCCCAGTCGAGCCTGAGGTCTGCATGCGATAGGTCTGTCCGTGTTCTGGCGGGATGGCGTGGCAACGGATGTGCGCCTCTTGCAGCATCAGCTCCGAACGCGTGAGCAATGGGATGCGTGCGAAGGCCTCTGCCGTCCAAGCTTGACCGAGGGTGAAACCGGCTTGTTCCAAGCGCAATCGAAAGAACGGCGAGTGTCGCCAGGCATGCGAGGTGAGGCGCGCGAAACGTTCGAGCTGCAAGTCTTGCAAGGTATGCGCTGAATCCCACTGGCTTTTTTCAAGCTGCGTCAACAATGTTTGCAGTGACTTCACGCGCGGCGTTCCAGAACGAGCAGGGGGCAACGCTCAGCCAATTCATAGTGCCCGTACATCAGGCCGGTCTCGACCAGCGTCTTGGGCAATATCTTGCGCAATTCCGACAAGGGAGGGTAGCTGTAAAGCGCGGCCGAATCGCGATAGAGATCGAGCGTGGCGACATCCTGCATATCCCAGCCAGTGGCGTCGACTAGCTGCTGACGATCGGGGAAGTGGCGATCGAAGGTGCGCAGCGATTCCGCGATGCGGAAGGTGTAGCCAGGTGTTTGCGATGCGATCGCCATCGACAATCGCCACTTGAAAGCATGGAATCCTTTGATATTCCCCTGCATCGCTTCGTGGCATACCTGCTCCGGACTTTCTGCCTGCGCCGCGCATACGAAGGCGCGCAACACCAGTTTTCCGCCGGGTTTGAGTACCCGCGCGATCTCGGCAAAGAATCGTGTTTGCTGCTGCGGGAACTCGAGCAGCACCGGGCAACCGTCGCCGACGACGTTGTCGAACGATGCGTCCTCGAAAGGCATGTCCAGCCACTCGCCGAGGATGGCGCGTTTGTCCTGCGGCCATAGCGCGCGGATCATGTCCGCGCTGTTATCGAGGGCGGTGAGTTGCGCGGAGACACCGGCAAGTTCAGGGGTGACACCGAGCAACAAGCAGTTTCCCGGCGTATCGCCCAGTGCAGCCCGGAAGTTTCCGATATCTTCTGCACAAGGACGCATCGGCGAACCTAGGCGGTTCCAGTGATGGGAGAAGTTCTGCCAATGGTCAGACATCAATACAGGCCTTTTGCTTCGAGATGGCGGAACAGTTGCTCGACGTTATGTTCCGAGAACGGGGCGTCGCGCCGTTCTATCAGTTCGATGCGCACGCCTGTTCTTTCATCCCGGTGCAGAAAGGCTTGGCGTATCCCGGTGTCCGATACGACCGGCGTGTCCGGTGTGATGCCCGCTTCGACAGAACGTCGTAAGGCTTCATCCAGATCGGTCACGGCGAAAGCGACATGATGCATGCCGGCCCCGAACTTCTCGACGAACTGCGAGACCTGTGAAGCGGGTGATGTTCCCTGCACCAACACCAGTGTCGCCTCATGACTCTGCAGGGTGGCATACAGCATGCCACTATGTTCACCATGTACCTCGCTGCGGTCCAGCAGAAAAAACCCCAGTGCTGCATAGACAGGCAAGGCAGCGTCGATATCCCTTACAGCAAGTGCGACATGGTCTATGCCGAGTATGAGGTCGGTGAGGAGGGATGTCGGCATCAGCGCTTCGGTACCAGATCGCCCAGTTCATCCAGCAACGGGCCGAGGAACTTCTCATATTTGCGCCAGCGTTCTACCGAGCTGGTGTAGATCGGTTGGCGTACCTGCGTCACGCTGGCTGTACGCACCTGGCGTTTGGTCTTGTGGAAATCGAGACAGGCGTCGTTCCATTCCAGCCCGCAATACTTCAGCAGTTTGCGTGCTTCGCCTTCCTGATCCGCCACGATGTCCTCGTACTTCACATCGTAAAAAGACCCGGCAGGCAACACAGCGCGCCAGTGATCCATCAATCGCGCATATTCGGCATAGTAGCGGCCGAGCTCCGCGAGGTCATAGGTGTGCTCCTGCTTGCGGTGGAACAGTCTCGTGAAACATGAGAGGCAGGTGTCTACAGGGTTGCGGTTGACGTGGATAATCTTTGCGTTCGGCAGCATCAGATGGATCAGTGGCACGGCGAAGAAATTGGCCGGCATCTTGTCGGTGATGTGCTTCGCTTGCGGTGCGCGCTGCGTGAGGCCAGTGATGTACTCCTTGCCCCAAGCGGAGAGTGTGGCGGCATCAAGATAGCGCAGGTTGTCCGGGAAGGTAGTGGTGTCAGGGTGTGTTTTGCGGTGCGCGATGCGCAGCAGGTCGGGCAGCTCGCCAGCGCCGAACACATCCGGGTGGCTGGCGATGATCTGCTCGGTCAGTGTGGTGCCTGAGCGCGGCATGCCGAGCACGAAGATGGGCGTGGCAGAAGGGTTGCCGCTGCCGCGCAGGCCGTCGATGAAGTCCTTGGTGAATATCTTCTTAAGCTCGGAGAACTGCTGCACTGCGGCAGCCGAGTCGTAACTGAGGCGTGCGCGTTTCAGACTGCATCCGGCGAGGTAATGGGGGAATGCCAGTTCATATTCTTTGAGATCGTCGTAGCACTTGCCCAGTGCGAAGTGCAGAGACAGGCGGCGGTTGTCCGAGTAGTCGGACATCTTCTTTTCTTCGGCGAGCAGCGCGGCGAAGTTCTCGTCATCCGCCTCGACCTTGTCGTTCTGTACCAGATGGATGCGAGCTGCGGTGTTGTCCGCTTTGAGTGACAGCGCTCGCCGGAACAGTTCGCGCGCGCGATCCATCTGGCCGTTCTCGGTGCACAGGTGGCCGAGGCCGAGCAGGGCGTCGTTGCTGTCCGGTTTGATTGCGAGCGCACGTTCGTATTCCGCCTCGGCCTGTGCCGGTTTCGACATTTCGGTATGGATGCCGGCGAGCAGGGCATGCGCTTTGGGATTGAACTCGTCGAACTGGATGGCGCGTACCGCCGCCAACTCGGCATCATTCAGGTTCTCCAGTGCCTGCAGGGTTTTGGCTAACCCCATCTGTGCCTCGACATAGACCGGCCGCATGGACAGCGCGCGACGGTACTGCTCTAGCGCCTGTTCGTTCTCCTCGCGAGAAAGATGCACACCGCCCAGATTGCAGATGGATTCCGGATAGTTGGGATTCAGTTGCAGCGCCTTCTTCAGAACGGCCTCGGCTTCAGGCACACGGTCCTCTTCCAGTAACAGTGCGCCGAGGTTGTTCAGCGGTTCGAGGTAGTTCGGGTTGGCTGCCGCTGCTTTCCGATAAAGATCCAATGCCTTTTCGTTGTCACCGCGCTCGCGCCAGATACTCCCCAGATTGTTGAGTGCTGCAGCGAAGCCGGGAGTGATAGCCAGCGCGCGCTGCTGGCAGGCTTCCGCCTTGTCATATTCCTTGCGGTCGAAATATGCGATGCCGAGGTTGCTGTGCGCCATTGCCATAGTGGGGTCGAGCGCGATGGCGCGTTCGCCGTGCGCGATGGCGTGGTCCAGTTGTTTCAACTGCCGAAATATTTCGCACATGTTGGCGTGGAACAATGCCACCAGTCCGTTCAGTGAGATGGCGCGTTGCACCAGTTCGGCGGCTTGTTGCAGTTGACCCACCTGATAGGCGATCACGCCCAGCAGGTGCAGGGCGAATGCATGCTGTGGTTGCTGCTGCAGGATCTGGCGCAGCAGATGCTCTGATTCTTGCAGCCGCCCCTGCGCTTGCAATTGGTTCGCCAATGTCATGGCTTGGTCTATGGTCAGGGCTTGGGCCGGAGATGGGGGTGTTTGCTGTGTCATGGCTTGGGTGCGTTTGTTTCATTCATCCTGCCACGGATGCGGGATTTTTGCCAAGGCATCATCGGATTGGGCGGGATTGATAAGTGAAAACATGAATAAAATCACCTGTGAGCTAACCCGCCTTTAACGGACGGTTTAATTGGGCACATCTGTTTGCTGCTCAAACTGCACCGGACTGAGATAGCCCAAGGTCTGATGCCTGCGCTGGCGATTG
>VMTA01000044.1 GCA_013791855.1 Sideroxydans sp. | reverse complement strand
GGATGCAGGAAACGGTCGATGGCCGCATAGGCGATGCTGAATGCCGCCAGCAGGATGAGAAAACCTTCGAACGCGCTGGAGAAATATTCCGCCTTGCCGTGGCCGTAGGCATGTTTCTCGTCGGCCGGCGCAGCGGCCAGCGTCAGCATGAACAAAGCCATCAATGCACCGGCCAGATTGACGAAGGATTCCAGCGCATCCGACAGCAGACCGACCGAGCCGGTCAGCCACCATGCCAAGCCCTTGAGCAGGATGGTGGCGACAGCCGCCGCGATGGACAGCCAGGCAAAACGGGTCAGATCGGCATGCATCTCAGACCCCGGTCGCCATACTGACCAGACCCACGGTCGCCACGCCCAGCACGATCAACACCACCTGCTGCACGGTGTCGCGCATACGGGTGCGTTTGTGCAGACCGGGGATGAGGTCGGCCACGGCGACATAGATCATGCTGGCCGCCGACAGCGCGAGGATGTAGGGCGTCCACGACTGCAAACCCTGTAGCGCGTAATAGGCCAGCACCCCGCCTACCAGCGTGGCGAAGCTTGAGATCAGGTTGAGCTGGAACGCGCGCAGCTTGCTGTAACCGGAATGCAGCAGGATGAGGAAATCGCCGACTTCCTGCGGGATCTCGTGCGCGATGATGGCCAGCGCGGTGACGATACCCAGATTGATGTCGACCATGAAGGCGGCGGCAATGATGATGCCGTCCACGAAATTATGGAAGGTGTCGCCGATGATGAGCATGGTGCCGCTGCGACCGTGGTCGTGATCATGGGATGACGGCTCTTGCGGCTCGTGCGCTTCACAATGGTCATGGTGGCAATGACGCCAGATCAGCACCTTCTCCAGCGTGAAGAACAGCAGGATGCCGGCCAGCACCGTGCCGCTCACGGCGGCGGTGTCGCCGGCCAGTTCTATTGCTTCCGGCAGGATGTCGAGGAACACCGCGCCCAGCAGCGCGCCGATGGCATAGCTGACCAGCATGCCGATCCAGTGCGTGCGCGCATTCAGCGCGAACAGCGCGGCAGCGGCAACGCTCAGCACGCCGCCGAACAGGCTGGCGACGATGATCCAGGTCAGGACGGACATATCAGGTCAGGGGAATACGGGGCGCGCATTGTACCCGACGCGGCGCTATTCCCCCAGCACCACATCCTTGGTCTCGGGCAGGAACAGCAGGCCGATGATCGAGGCCATGATCAGCATGCCGACCGGATACCAAAGTCCCGCCATCACATCCCCCGCCTGCACCGACAACAGGGTCACCATGAACGGCGACAGGCCTCCTATCCAGCCCGCGCTCAGGTTGTGCGGCAGCGCGGCAGCTGTGTAGCGATTGCGGGCCTTGAACAGTTCGGGCAGCACGGCCGTCTGCGGACCGGTGATGAGTCCGACCGCGACCACCGGTATCAACAGCAGCAGGAACAACATCACCGTGTTGGCCTGCTCGCTGTCGGCTTGTGCAGTCCAGCCTTTGGATCGCAATCCAGCGCTCAACGCATCAGGGTCAAAGCCGCTGACCTCGACATCCGCACCGATACGCACCACAGCGCCCTCGCCCGGCTCGGTGCTGTGCACGATGCCGTTCTTGATGAAGAACTCCTGATTGCGTGCGCATTCGCTCTTCGCCTTCTGGAAGGGACTGTAGTCGCAGTCAGTGCCGGACAGGGTCACCGAAACTTCGCTGTTGAATCGTTCCAGCGCGGGATTGCCGAAATGCTGCAGCCCGTTGAACACCGGGATGATGGTGAGCGCCCCCAGCAGCAAGCCGGCCAGCAGCACCGGGCGACGCCCGATGCGGTCGGACAGCCAGCCGCACCAGATGGTGAGCGGGAACAGCACCAGTGTGGAGAGCATCACCAGCGTGCTGGCGAGTTGCGCATCCAGCCGCACCACGCTCTTCAAAAACACGTTGGCATACACCTGCGAGGTGAAGAACAGCAAGGAGCCGCCCGCCGAGATGCAGAAGAACAACAGCGCCATACCCTTCAAGGTCTGCCGGTCGCGGAAACATTCGCGCAACGGTGCCTGTGACACGCGCCCCTGTTCCTGCAATTCCTTGAACACAGGCGATTCTTCCAGACTCATGCGCGTCTTGATCGAGATATACAACAGCACCACCGAGAACAGGAACGGTATGCGCCAGCCCCAGCTGCTGAACTCCGCATCATCGAGGAACATATGCAACAACACGATCTGGAAGGTGGAGACCAGAATGCCCAGCGGCCCCATCAGTTGCAGCACGCTGGTGTAGAAACCGCGCCGTCCTTCGGGCGCATGTTCGGTCAGATAGACCGCCACACCGCCGATCTCGCCGCCCACCGCAAAACCTTGCAACAAGCGCAGCAACAGCAACAATGCCGGGGCCAGCATGCCGACCTGCGCATACGTCGGCAGCAAACCGACCAGGAAGGTGGAGGCACCCATCAATGAGATCGTCACCAGGAAGATCGGACGACGGCCGTAACGGTCCGCCAAGGTACCGAACAGCGCCGAACCCAAAGGCCGCACGATCATGCCCACACCGAATGCCGCCAGACTCGCCAGCAAAGCTGCGGTCGCATCTTCCGGCGGGAAGAACAGCACACTGAAGTAGGTCGCCAAGGTGGCGAAGGTGAGGAAGTCATACCACTCGAGGAAGGTGCCGAAACAGGCGGCGAGCACCACTTTTCGCTGCTTGGAAGTGATTGTATTCATAGCTGCTGACTACGTTATGGAAACAGCGGTGGGATATAAAGCATATGCTGGCGCTTGTCCACCCGAGCGCTTGATTTACGGTGTGGCGAGACACACAATGTAGCCGCAATGAACCATTCGACGCAGGCCGCTGTCACATGCGCGGCCCTTAACTTCCGGAGATCACGATGAGAACCCATTCCCTGCTACCCCTTTCTGCCATCGCCTTGCTGCTGTCCGCCTGCGCTACTCCCGACGCCGGCAAGCCGGTCACCTATCAGGATGTGAATTCCACCGGCGTCGTGGCCGGTGTGGGCGTGGAGAGCCAGGATGTGACCGCCGTTACCGATGCGATGGTGAAAGACATCCTTGCAACGCCCGAAGTGGTGAAGCGCAGTCAGGCGGCACGCGTCATCCTCGATGCGGCCTATTTCGAGAACGAGAGCAGCCAGCGCATCAACAAGAACCTGCTGGTGGATCGCCTGCGCATCAATCTGCAGCGTGCAGCCCAAGGCAAACTGCAATTCGTCTCGCGCGAATCCGCCGACATGGTCGCGCAGGAACGTGACATGAAGCGCCAGGGTACGACCGACGCCGGCACACTCAAACAAGCCAAGGCAACCGCCGGTGCTGACTATCGCCTGATCGGCCGCATCAACTCGCTGGATGCGCGCAGCGCACAGAGCGGCACGGTGGAACGCTACACCCAGATCACCTTCGAACTGATCGATCTGGAGACTTCACTCAGCATCTGGTCCAACCTGTATGAGTTCAAGAAGGGCGGCCAGGACGATGCGGTCTATCGCTGATCCTTCAGCGACGACCCGCTTCGTTCCACACGCGCTGGCGTGCGCACTCTGGCTGACGCTGTCCGGCTGCGCTTCGACGGGAATCGATAGCGAGCTGGTCCAACCGGGACGCCTCGAACAACTGCTGGAGCCTAAGGCGGAAGTGCCGGCCGCGTTGCGCCCCTTCGTGCTGCGCGATCAGGAACAAGGCCGCCGCGACCGTGTGCTGAACGAGGCGATGGCCGGGCTGTCTGCACTGGAACTGTCGCAACCGGAAATCGCCCAGCGCCTGCTGTCCGACGCGCAAGCGCTGATCGAGACCATCTATGCGCACGATCCGGCAGCCAACCGCGCGCGCAGCAACTTCGTGCCGGAGGCCAACAAGGATTTCAAGGGCGACCCCTACGAACGCGCCATGGTCGGCTACTACCTTGCCCTCGCCGATTTCTCCGATCCCGATCTGGACAACGCGCGCGCCGACCTGCGTTTCGCCGAGATACAGGACACCATGTCCGCTTCCGAGACCTTCCAGAGCGACATGGTCATCATGCCGTTCATTCGCGGCTGGCTGTATAACTGCTCGGGACGCAGCGCACAGGCGAAGGATGAATTCGCCGCCGTACGCAAAGCGAAGCCGGGTATCAAAACGCCCGCCGCCACCGATAACGTGCTGCTGATCGCCGAGGTCGGCCGGGCACCGGGCAAGGTCGCCTCGGGACGCCATCAGGAAGAACTGCGCTACGCGCGGCGCGACGACGGCACGATACGCGGCGTCACCTACACACAGGACGCGCAACTGCTGGTGGGGCAACAGATCGAGGACGTGTACTGGCAAGCCTCCACACGCGGCGGGCGCGCGGTGGACAAGATACTGGCGGGCAAGGCTTCGTTCCGCAATACCGCCGAAGGCATCGCGACCGGCGCTGCCGTGTTCGCGCACATCTCTTCCGATCTTGCGCGCAATGCAGCCCGACGCAGAGACAGTGATGATGCCAACCAGTACGCCGGACTGGCACTGCTCGGCATACTGGTCAGCATCGGCAGCGACATCGTCGCCGCCTCCACCCATCCTGAAGCCGATACGCGCACCTGGTCCAGTCTGCCCGACCGCATCTATGTGGCGACCACGCAAGCGGACGTGATTGCCGAGCAGCTGCCGTGGTCATTGGGTTTCCATGATGCAAAGGGCGCACTGCAAAGTGCGGTGGAGATGAAGACCTTCCGTTCCGGTGCCTGCATGCTGGTGTGGGGCAGGCAGTATCCGGGCAGTTATCCCTCCAGCTGGACGGACAGCTCACTGCGACACGAAGCAGCGGTGCATGAGAGCTGCAAAGGGGATTGCAGTGCGATCGCCGAACAGGCAACACTCGATGCCAAGAATTTCAATACCTCGCTCGCACCACTCGCCGCGCCAGACGTGGTTCCCGACAATGTTGATACTGGCGTCACTTTCAAGCGCAGAATATTCCTCACCAACCCGAACTGACCGGACAACCCCACCTTACCCACAGGAGAACATCATGCTGAAAAAGACACTTTCCATCCTGCTATTGAGCTTCATGGCCGCGTGCCAGTCCTTGCCCGATGCCACCATCATCATGATCGACGAAGACCATCTGGAAAACGTGGTCGAAGTGAACGGCGTGCAATCCGGACGCACCGCCACCGGCACCCTGCGCGTGTGGGGCGAGTTGAAGAACCTCACCGACCAGCGCGTGCTGATCGAAGTACGTGCCGCCTTCCGTGGCGACGACGGGCGTGTGGTGGAGAAGGCAGGCGGCTGGACGCGCGTGTTCATCGACCCGAATTCCACCCAGGATATGGAACTGCTCTCAACCGTTAACGATGCGGAAGAATTCTTGCTGGAAGTGCGTGAGGGAAAACAGTAAAGCTTTGATTCAGACGAGCCAGATGAAGCTGCCCATGCGGCCTGTCACACCGTCGCGGCGGTAAGAGAAGAAACAGTCCGGCTCGCCGTAGGTACAGCGCCCGCCACCGTGGATGGACGTGATACCGAGTGCGTTCAGACGTTGGTGCGCCAGCAGGTAGAGATCGGCCAGATACTTGCCCGATTCGCCCTGCGCAACGAAGGCTTCCTTCGCTTGCGCATGCTGCGCGATAAAAGCCTCGCGCACTTCCGCGCCGACTTCGAAGTGCGTCTGGCTGATGGCCGGGCCCAACCAGGCCAGCAACTTGTGCGGTGCGACATCCATCGCTTTCACCGTCGCTTCGATCACACCATCGCACAGACTGCGCCACCCCGCATGCACCGCAGCGACCACCGTGCCATCCTCATCACACAGCAGCACCGGCAGACAATCCGCCGTCATCACCACGCATACCGAACCGCGATGCCGCGCGATGCTGGCATCGGCCACCACTCGGCATGCTGCCGCATCGGCATTCGCCACTTCGGTGCCGTGCACCTGTTCCAGCCATACCGGTTCGGTGGGCAGCAACGCGGAAAGTGACTGGCGGTTGTGATTCACCCGCAGCGGGTCATCGCCCACATGCAGACCGAGGTTCATCGAATCGTAAGGAGCCGGACTGACACCGCCGGTTCGGGTGGTCTGCATCGCCCTGACGTTGGCCGGCGCCGGCCAGTCGGGGGCGATAAATGGATCACACGACTTCATCGCTCGCTGCCTCGATGGCCTCCAGCAACTCGTCCATGTCGTCCGGCAGCGGCGTATCGAACTCCATGCGTTTGCCTGTCGTTGGATGATCCAGCGCCAGTTTCCAGGCATGCAAGGCCTGACGCGGGAAGTGGATCAGGATCTCCTGCAAGGCCGGCACGCATTTCTGCACGCCCTTGATGTAAAGCGTATCGCCCACCAGCGGATGATCGAGGTATGACATGTGCACGCGGATCTGGTGGGTGCGACCGGTCTCCAGCTTGCAACGCACCAGCGTGCAACTGTGGAAACGTTGCTCGACATGGACATGGGTGATCGCTTCCTTGCCGCTCTCGGTCACCGCCATCTTCACGCGCTGCGTGGGATGGCGACCGATCGGCACGTTGACCGTGTAATCGCGGTCCACCTCGCCCCACACCAGCGCCAGATATTCGCGTTTCACGCTGCGCGCCTGCATCTGCCGCACCAGTGCGGTCTGCGCCACCACCGTCTTCGCCACCACCATCAGGCCGCTGGTGTCCTTGTCCAGACGATGCACGATGCCCGCGCGCGGCACTTCGTTCAGCTCGGGCGCATGGAACAGCAGACCGTTCAGCAGCGTGCCCTGCCAGTTGCCGCTGCCGGGATGTACCACCAGCCCCACCGGCTTGTTGATGATGAGGATCGCGTCGTCTTCGTAGAGGATGTCCAGCGGGATGTCTTCCGGCTCGGCCACCATCTCAGAAGGGTGTACCTGCGGCAGGACTGTCAGCTTCTCGTTGCCCCACACCTTCTGTTTGGTCGTGGCAGTCTTGCCGTTGATCGACACCAGCCCCTGCCCTATCCAGTCTTGCAGGCGGCTGCGCGAGTATTCAGGGAGCAATTTGACCAGGATCTGGTCCAGACGCAGTCCACCGAGCTCGGTCGGCACTTTGAACTCAAGCGGGTCGGCGCTATCGTCGTCTTTGCTATAATCGGGTAATTCTTCTTCGGGTTCTATCATGCGTCATAGTTTAGCTGTTTTCCTCCTGTTCACGTTAGCTGCTTGTAGTTCGCTTCCCGAAGCTGAAGATACCAAGCTCACTGCCGACGAGCTGTATGCCATGGCCAAGGTAGAGATGCAGGACGAAAGCTACGAGCGCGCCGTCAAGCTGCTGGAGCGCCTGCAATCGCGCTACCCCTACGGCCGCTATGCGCAACAGGCACAACTGGACATCGCCTACGCCTATTACAAACAGGGCGAACCGGCGCCCGCACTGTCCACACTGGACCGCTTCATCAAACAGTTCCCCAAGAGCGACGCACTGGACTACGTGCTCTACCTGAAAGGCCTGATCAACTTCGACGAAAACCTGAACAGCTACTTCAGCACCCTGTTCCAGCAAGACCCTGCCGAACGCGACCCGGTCGCCTTGCGCGCCTCGTTCGACGCATTCAAGGAACTGGTCACACTTTATCCGGCCAGCCGTTATGCCGAAGACGCGCGCGCGCGCATGCAATACCTGCTGGTCACGCTGGCCAAACACGAGATCGCCATCTCCAGCTACTACCTGCGTCGCGGCGCCTACATCGCCGCACTCAATCGCGCACAGGGTGTACTGGCCGACTACCCGGAGACCATGCAGACGCGCGACGCACTGCAGATCATGGTGCAGGCCTATACCCGTCTCGGCATGAACGACCTCAGCCAAGACACGCAACGCGTACTCGACAGCAACATCGCCAAGGACGGCATCAAGCCATCGCGCACCTTCTTCAAGGAGAGCGAGACGCCGTGGTGGAAGTTCTGGGAACTCTAAGTTGAAATACTGTGCAGACTGCGGCGCCCCGGTAGAACTGCGTACCCCGCAGGACGACAACCGCGAGCGCTACGTCTGCACCGCTTGCGACACCATCCACTACCAGAACCCGAAGATCATCGTCGGTGCCATCCCCGAATGGGAAGACGGCCGCATCCTGCTCTGCCTGCGCGCCATCGAACCGCGCCACGGCTTGTGGACGCTACCGGCTGGCTTCATGGAGAACGGCGAGACAGTTACCCAAGGTGCCGCGCGCGAGACGCTGGAAGAAGCCAACGCCCGCGTCGATATCCACGAACTGCTCGGCCTTTACAACCTGCCCTACATCAACCAGGTGCAGATGCTGTTCCGCGCCACCCTGCTCGACCTCGACTTCTCGCCCGGCGTGGAAAGCCTGGATGTGCAGCTATTCAAGGAAGAAGACATCCCCTGGGAGCAGCTCGCCTTCCGCCCGGTGCGCTACGCGCTGGAACACTACTTCGCCGACCGCAAGCGGGGGGAATTCAAACTGCATAGCGGCGACCTTGCGCCACCCGTGCCCAGAGCCTGAAAGTGTTTGGCTTTGAAGGCCCACGAACTTGAATTCATCTGCACGCCATGAACACCCCAGCACATATTGAAACGCCCGCTGACAAAGCTTCCATCGGCTGGACGTTGATATTCATCGCCTGGCTGATCGCCACAGCATCCACGCTGGGTGCGCTGTTCCTCGGCGAGGTGATGGGCTACACGCCGTGTTTGCTCTGTTGGTATCAGCGCATCGCCATGCTCCCCTTGGTATTAGTGCTGGCTGCAGGCCTGTTCCCTTTCGATGCGCGCGTCGTGCGATACGCGCTGCCACTGGCACTGGCCGGTTTGGGGCTGGCGCTATTCCATCTGGCACTCATCGCCGGCTGGATACCGGAAAGCATCAAACCCTGCCAGCAAGGTGTACCTTGTTCCGACGTGGTTGTCGTGTGGTTTGGTTTTGTGACCATCCCCTTATTGTCTGTAATGGCCTTCGCCGCCATCGCCGCCCTGCTCCTGATCACCCATATCAAAGGTTCCAAATGAAACAGAAAACCCTATTCATCGTATCCGCCGTCGTTCTGTTGCTGGCCTTTGTCGCCGCTGCCGTGTTCTATTCGGGGCAAAAGGAAGAAGCTGCCAGACAACTCGCCGAAACCAATCGCGCCGCACTGATGCGCATCCATTCGCCCACGATGGGCAATCCCGATGCGCCGGTCATCATCGTCGAATTCTTCGACCCTGCCTGCGAAACCTGTGGCGCCTTCTACCCCAGAGTCAAAAAACTCATGGCAGCACATCCGGACAAGATACGACTCGTGCTGCGTTACGCACCGTTCCACGATGGCTCGGACAAAGTGGTCGCCGTACTGGAAGCGGCACGCAAGCAGGGCAAGTTCTGGCCTGCGCTGGAAGCGCTGTTTGCATCCCAGCGCGACTGGGCAGCCAACCACACCGCACAGGTTGGCAAGGTATGGAAACATCTGGATGGATTGGGGTTGAACATGGAGCAAATGGCTTTCGACATCACCGCCCCAGAGATCGACAAACTGATCGCGCAGGACCTTGAGGATGCGCGCACATTGAACGTGACCATGACCCCGGAATATTTTGTGAACGGCAAACCCCTGCCGAGTTTCGGCTTTGAACAACTGACCGAACTGGTGGATCAGGCGCTGGCAGAAAGTACGCGCTAGAGACTGCAACTCACGCCCGCGCAATGCGGGCGATAGCAGGCCGACGATCTAACCATCCCGCATTAGTTTGCCCGGTACAAAACCCTTAATATCCCCATCGACCATTCAAGTCTCTGGAACTGGGCGAGTTCGCCCCCGCGATCAGGATGGCACTGCATGGCAAGGCGACGGTATTGCTGCCTGATCTCGGGATAGCTGACGGGATGCGCGAGCCCCATCACGGCCAAGGCTTTGTCGCGTTGTTCGTCACCGGAGAATCTTTTCCAAAAGTCGTTTAACAGGCGCAACACCTCCTGTTCATCGGTATTGGTGAAGTTGTCCAGCTCCAGGTAGTAAGCGGCTAAGGGGTCAAACTGTGCCGGATGGTCGGATGGCGTGTTGCGATAAGCTATCTGCCGTATACCCAGACAATGTATTTCCAGATCGCTTCGCTGCGCCGCGCGCAACTTGTCGCGCAGCACATACAAACAATGGAACAGCAGGAAATGGCGCTGAAACAGGCCAAGAGGACTATTGAAATATTCCTCGCCGAACAGACTGACTTCGTGTTCAGCCAGTTTTTTCAGTAGCTCATGTTCGGTGAACCCGGCCGGGTGGGCATCAAGGATCTCGCCGAGAACGGCCTGAATGCCTTCAATGACATCTTTCATGGGGGAAGCACTTTCCGATTTTCGTTCTGACAAACTGCCCGTTCAGCAGATCACCGCTGATGGATTTTCTACCAAGAAGCATGACGCACGATTGATTGACGCTGCGCGATGCACTGCTGCATCTGGGCTGATCCTATTCGATCCAGACACCCTTGCTTCAGATTTCAAAATTCAGGGCTGCCGATGGACCATCGGTCTGCAGCAAGGCTTCGAATTCATCTATCGGTATCGGTCTGCTGAACAGATATCCCTGATACGCCATGCACCCCATCTGCTTGAGATATCTCAGTTGATCTTCTGTCTCCACGCCTTCCGCAATGACATGCAACTGGAACGCTTTGGCCATATTGATGATGGTTTCCACCATCACCGCGTCGATGGCATCTATGCCGATGTCACGCACAAAACTCTGATCAATTTTGATCTGATCGAGCGGTAGTTTCTTCAGGTAAGAGAGGGATGAATAACCCGTTCCGAAATCATCCAGAGACAGTTGAACGCCAATATCCTGCAGGGCCTGCATCTTGATGGCCACCTCTGCGGCATCCTCCAGCACCACCGCCTCCGTCAATTCCAGTTTCAGCAATGTAGGATCGACCTGGTGCTTCTTCAGGAGCAATGACACAGCCGGCACAAAGTCCATTTTCTTGAACTGTGCGGCACTAACGTTGACAGCCAAGATCAGATTGCGGGTCTTTTCGTTCCTGCTCCAGGCAGCCAGTTGCTTGCAGGCGGTTTCCAGCACCCAATGGCCGATCTCCAGTATCAGCGAGCTCTCTTCCGCGATGGGAATGAACTGCATGGGAGGGATCATGCCCTTTTCGGGATGGAGCCAGCGGATCAGCGCCTCTGCCCCGATAGGTCGGCCCTCGTTATCGACCTGAATCTGGAAATACAGCCGCAACTGCCCTTCGGGAAGGGCTCTGCGCAATTCCGACTCTATCAACGCCCGTGACTCGACTGCTTCCTGCATGGCTGGATCGTAGAAGCGCACGGCATTCCGGCCAGCATCCTTGGCCTGATACATGGCCATATCGGCATGCTTCAACAGCGCATCCAGTGACTCGTCATTACCTTTGAACAAACAGACACCGATGCTCGGGGAGCTGTGATACTCCAGTTTCTCAAGCTGGTAAGTTTTCGATAATGAAGATCTGACCTTCTCTGCAATCTGTGCCGCCTTCCGTGAAGCCTGCCCGGCATCTGCCTCGACGTCCTCCAGCAAAACGATGAACTCGTCACCGCCCAAACGGGAGACCGTATCGACCTCGCGCACACAGGATTTGATGCGCCGGGCGACCTCAATGAGCATGATGTCGCCCAAGTCATGTCCCAGCGTGTCGTTCAACACTTTGAACCGGTCCATATCCAGGAACAGGATTGCGCCATATTGCCCACTGCGTCCGGAGGCGATCAGCGCGGCCTCCAGCCGGTCCATCAACAGGCGGCGATTCGGCAACCCTGTCAGGGCATCGTAGAACGCCAGATTGCGTATCTCATCCTCAGCCTTCTTGCGCAGGGTGATGTCACTGAATATAGCGACATATTCTGTCGTTTCTCCCTCATCATTTCTGACGGCAGTGATCGTCAACCATTTCGGATAGATCTCTCCGTTCTTGCGCCTGTCCCATACCTCACCGGACCATTTCCCCCTGCCAAGTAATTGAGCCCACATCTCTGCATAGAATTCCTTGCTGTGGCGGCCCGAGCTCAGTATGCGCGGATTCTTTCCGATCACTTCTTCCGCACTGAAACCAGTGATGTCATGAAAGGCCTGATTCACTCTGACGATATCACCATCTTTATTGGTAATCACGATGGCCTCATCTGTCTCAAAGGCCACTGCCGCGACACGCATGTATTCATTACTTTCCCGCAACGCCTTCTCGATGAATTCGCGTTCGTTGATCTCCTCCAGAAGCTGCTCATTGGAAACGTTGAGTTCTCTAGTGCGTTCCTCGACCTTCTCTTCTAGGGTCCGATAGATGTCGCGGAGTTTCCCGGACATCACATTGAAGTCTTTGCCGAGCTCTCCGATCTCATCGCCATAGTGGATCGGACTCTGTTTGCCGAACCGTGTGCTCTCAACATCCTTTATCGAGGCCTGAAGGGCATGGATCGGTGCGATCACGAATTTATCGATCAATCTCAGGGTCAGGTATATACCCAGCATGCCCATCGCAAACAGGATGCCGAAGGCATATGCCAGCGAAGTCCACATCGGCATCAGCAATTCGTCCGCTTCCTGCTCCACGACCAGCGTCCACTGGGAATCGTAGAACGGCATCGAGGTACCGAGCATCTGCTTGCCCGTGTGCCCGATGTAATATCCCATCGTCTCACGGCATCCGGTCGTGCATCGTGCGTCGGTCGTATAAGTGCCACTGTTCCCGCATATCACGCCAGCCTGTTGCAGAGTGGTCCGCCAGGGCAGTTCGCTGCCATGCCCTTTCATGAGTTGCCCCGGACGTGTACGGGATTCGGTGATCAGCAGGTTTTCCCTGTTGACGATGTAGTAGTCAAAGGTCCTGCCGACTCCAGCCAGATAGAAGGCCCCCATATCGCCGGCGAGGTTGCCGATCTCGCCATTGACGATATTGGTCAGCATCCGCGCGTCCACATGGACATAGACCGTTCCTCTGGAAGCCTGGGAAGCGAAAGTCATGACCGGTATGCCATCCTCAAGATGCGGATCGGAGTATCCGGGACCAAGCTTGATGCCCAGCGCCCACATTCTGCCCTCACGCTGCGGATCCGATGAGACCACAATGCGGCCACGAACCACATAGTCGATTGCGTGATAGACCTCCCATGTCGGTATCTCCCGGTTCTGGGCCGTGATCTCCGCTTTGAAAGGATGTTCTTCCAAGCTGAAGACGTCGGTCGAAACGATACTTTTGAAATGCCCTCGCAGTATTCTGGAATCCGCTTTCCCCGCAAGTTCTGCCAACTGTCTGGCCAGCTTTTCGTTTTGATCGATGAACCGAATCACCCCCTGCTGTTTCGCATCGGTGAAATTCATCAAACCGCCCAATGCGGTCTGAACATTCAGCCAGTAACTTTGGTATGCAAAATAAGAGAAGCCAGCCAACAGTGTCGCTATCGACACAACGCTGGTCAGCAGCAGGATCTTCAATCTCAGCGAAAGATTGCCGAACCAAGCGAATGACTTGGTATATGCACTTGCCATCATTGACTCAGTTCATCACCTGCGCAGATAGAAGGTAGACGGATCATAACCCATTCTTCAAACATGATTCGGCGCGCTGGGGCTGCGTAACACCCCGTTGCTGCGACCTTGTTCAGCCGGCGGGCCGAGTACACCCCTTAAGGTCTATTCCCAGCCATTCGCTCTATACCGCTTCCTCGACGATCAATTCTTCGCCGAACCAGGGAGAGACAGCTATGGCGAACAGGATGGTGTGGTCTTCTATCTCGGCGATGATCCAGTAGCCGCCCACGCCCAACACCTCGACCCATTTCTGCAGAACGGTATTCACATCCGCCTCACCGGCAGCCAGCTTCCGTTGAACTTCTTCGAACACGCCCCTGTTCTCTTTGGCCAAGTTGCGCATGTTCCCCAATATCTCATCGACTTCCCCGCGCACGGGTTGATAACCGCGATCGGTATGGGGAATGAGCGAGGGGATCTTTCGGCTGGGATTGTTTTCGGCGATGAAGTGGGCCGCCGCGATGACCTCGTTTTTGTTGTACAGGATTTTCATAGCGACCTCCTGGCAATTCAAATGAAATCTGGCATACACCCCGGACGGCGGCGAACTCACTCCGGCGGGAGCGACCTGCCCTATTTTTTTACGGCGCGCTTATGCTTATCCTGCTCCAATCGGGCGCGTTTTTCTTCCCTTTCGGCATTCAGCGTCAGGGCCTTTTGCACCAATGCGTGGAATTCGATCAGACTCAGCCCGGGATAGTCGTCCATCACGCCGCAATCCTGAAAATATTCGGCGCTCCACAGCGGTGCCAGTTCGTCCTTGCCGGTTTCCTGCCGATATTCCGCGGCGGCCGTCTCGATATGCGCGGACAGTTTTTGCATCGCTCGCCCCTTACCGCTTCGCGCCCAGCACCCCCGCGAAGCGCACATCCAGAGCAGGTTGTCTTTCGTACGCATCCAGCGCGGGCGTCATCTCGTCCGACAGCAGCGCCAGCCGCTTGTCGAAGGAGGGGTGGGTCTTGAACATGAGTGCCAAATTGGAGTCGCCGGGGTTGATGGATTGCAGGGTCTGCAATACGGCGGGTAGACCGTAAGGGTCGTAACCGGCGCGGGCGGCAAGCACGACGCCCATGCGGTCGGATTCGAACTCGTCCTGTTTATCCAGACCGCGTGCGTAGATCTCGGTACCGGCGCTGACCAGCTTGGTCAAGCGCGGGTCGCCGCCGTGGGTCTTGATCGCGTCGTTGGCGAGATCGCTGAACAGTTCCGAGCGTGCGCCTTTCTTCAACGCCATCAAGTGATGTTTGCGCAGGACATGTGAGATCTCGTGCGCCAGCACACCGGCCAGCTCCGCCTCGTTGTTCATGCGCGCGAGCAGGCCTTTGGTGATGAACACGTAACCGCCCGGTGCGGCAAAGGCGTTGATGTCCGGGTCGTCCAGCACGCCGAACGTCCACGGGATGTCGGGGCGCTCAGTCTGCAACGCGATCCAGCGACCAATGCGGTTCACATAGCGTTGCACTTCGGGGTTGTCGAGCAAGGGCGCGGCACCCAGCAGATTGCTGGCGATGCCGCCGCCCAGCTCGATCTCCTGCGGTTCGCTCACGTCCTCGTTGGCCTTCTTGATCTTCTGCACCGTCTTCACGGCTTTCTCCAGATCGAAGTTGCCGAAATCGAACGCCTGCGCCGGCACGGACAGACTCAGTACCAGCATCAGTATGAGTGTTCTCATCGCTCACCTCCCGGCAGATAGTCGACCTGTTGGGCTTTCAGTTTTCCCGCCATGGCGAAACGCTTCGCCTCGGCCTTGCTGGCTGCGTACAGTTTGGCCTCTTCCAGTTCCTGCGGGTTAGGCTTGGCATTCTTCAGATCCTCTTCCGACAGGCCGCGCACGCCGGTGGTGACGGTACCGCCGCCGCGTCCGGTCTGCGCCACATTGAACAGTGAGCGCAAGCCGTTGTCGGCGCGGCGCTGCGTGGTGCCGCGCACCAATTGCAGGCTGAGCATCTTCACCCAGCCGCTGGTTTCGCCGCTCTTCACTTGCGTCCACGAGGCGCGGCGCTGCAACACTTGCACCTTGCTGCGTTCCGGCAAGGTCAGCAGCGTCTGCGCATCGCTGTAGGGTTTTGCCTTCATCTCGGTGCTGCGCAAGGTGACGGCCTCCTCTGCTGCGGCGCTGGCGACCAAGCCGAATGCCAGACAGGCTGCGATCAATCTCTTCATGCCGACTCCCCTTTCCTGGACGGGGCAAACAGTTCCACTTCCTGCTCGCGCCCTTTCACCTTGAACGATCCGAACGACTGGAATTCAAACGCATCCCCGCATGCCTGCATGGTCTCGCGCGAGACGAGGATGCGCGACACGCCCTTGGTCAGTCCTTCGATACGGCTGCCCAGGTTCACAGTGTCGCCGATGGCGGTGTATTCACGGCGTTGCTCACTGCCGATCAGGCCGACCACGGCGGGGCCGCTGTGGATGCCGATGCCGACATCGAAAGTCGCATCCTCTTCGCCCAGTTCCTTCTTGAACTTTTGTAACACCTCGCCCATCTCCAGCGCGGCTTCCACCGCGTGTTTGGCATGATCGGGATCGTCAAGCGGCGCGCCCCAGAAGGCCATAATGCAATCGCCGATGAACTTGTCCAGCGAGCCGCCGTGGCGGAACACCACCTCCACCTGCAAACTGAAATAACGGTTGAGCAACTCCACCACCTGCTCCGGCGTGCGCTTCTCGGACAGGGTCGTGAAACCGCGGATGTCGGAGAACAGGATGGTGATCTGGCGGCTCTCGCCTTGGCGGCTGAGACCGCCGTGCGCCACCAGTTCCTGCACCACATGCGGATTGACGAAGCGGCTGAACAACTGCACCGCCTGCTCGCGCGATCTGCGTTCTCGCAGATAAGCGCGCAGGGCGAAAGCGACATAGGCCAGCCACACCAACAGCAAGGGCGACAAAACCGGCAACAGCAGCAGGTTGCCGACCGCGAAATATTGCGCCAGCAAGAGCACCACAGTGACCAGCACCATGCCCTGCCCCACTTTCAGCGCGTTCATGCCGCGCATGAACACGATGCTCAACACACCTATCAACAACAGCGCGAGGCCACTCGGGAACCCCTCATCGGCGCGGCGCATGGCGCGGCCGCTCTTCAGGTTATCGATGGCGGTGGCCAGCATCTCCACCCCGGGATACAGGCTGGCCAGCGGCGTCACGCGCACATCGTGCATACCGGTGGCGGCGGTGCCGATGATGACGATCTTGTCTTTCAACTCATCGGCTGGACGCTGCCGTTGCTCGCGGCCGAAGTCGGTGTACAGGTCAGCATAGGAGATATGTTTGAACGCGCCCGGCTTACCGCGCCAGGCGAGGATCATATCTGCCTGCTGCGGCACGTCATAGCCCAGATCTTGCGCGACGCGGGCAGGCAGCGAGGGTATGCGCCAGCCGTAGGCTTCGCTGTAGAGCTGATAGCGACGGCCGACGCCGTCCTCGTCTTCTTCGAAGTTGATAGTGCCGACGCGCCAATGCTCGGGGTCTAACGCCAGCGGTGGCAGTACGGCGAGCTTCGCATCGTCGTCAGCCTCTTCACTGCGTTGCAGACCGAGCAAGGGTGCGATGTCGGTGACCGGCGCACCCTGCGCATCCATCGCCGCATCGCGCCGCACCATGGGGAAGTAGACATTGTTCAGACCTTGCAGCGACTGGTTGAAGGCCTCGTCACTATCGGGGCGGAACGCATCGCGCTCGCTGAACAGGATGTCGAACACGATGGCTTTGGGTTGCTGGGCAGCGATGCCTTGCAGCAGTTCGCCGTGGATGGCGCGCGGCCAAGGCCAGCGCCCGGCGTCGTTCTCCATCTGCGCCAGGCTGGTATCGTCGATGTCGACGATGACGATGTCTGGATCGGGCGTCAGTGCCGCTGCCTGCATGCGCACAAAGGCGTCCGACAACCGGTTCTCCAGCGGCGACAAGGCATGCAGGAACAACAGCTCCAGCAAAGCGAGCAACATGAAAGCCAGCCCGATGTGTTGGGCGCTCTGTCTATCTGGGGTGCGGCGCGCGTTCTGCATGGCTTTATGGCACCTCTAATAATCCAAACTTCGTTGCAATACTGCGTTGCTCACAAAAAATTTCTCCTTACATATTACACATATGCTGCGTCGCAATTTTTTTCTCGCGCCTTGTCTTGCTTAGAATTTTGAATTATTAGAGACGCCCTTTATTCTGCCTGATTCCGCATGAAATCAGCGACCTTCTGGAAAGCGGCCATCAGATCCTTGCGCAATGCCTCGTCCTCCACCACATCGTCCAGCGCCTGCGACATGCACATCATCCACTGGTCTCGCTCCTCGTCGCCGATGGCGAACGGCATGTGACGCTGGCGCAGGCGCGGATGGCCGAACTTCTCCACATACAGTTGCGGCCCGCCCATCCAGCCGTTGAGGAACATGAACAGTTTGTCCTCCGCACTTTTCAGGCTGATGTGGTGCATCTTGCGGATGCGATGCGCCTCGGGCAACTCGTCCATCAGTTGATAGAAGCGCTGCACCAGCTCGCGTATCTTGGCTTCGCCGCCGATGCGCTGGTAATGGTCGTTCTGGGGTTCTGTCGCTTGCATGTTCACTCCGTAAAGAATCTTGTACTCAGCTCTTTCAGACCGAGCATCTCTAGCATCTCGCTCAATCTTTGCGCCGCCTTCTGGCGCGGCAGGTCCTTGTAGCTTGCGATGATGAGCTCGTTCTTCATCGAATGCTCCCAGCCCACCAGCTCGGTCACCGTCACCTGATATCCGTGCGCTTCCAGTTGCAGGCAGCGCAGCACGTTGGTGGCGTGGCTGCCGAACTCGCGTGTGTGGATGGGATGCCGCCACAGTTCGGTCAGCGTGTTCTTCAGCGCGGAACCTTTGTTCTTGCGCAGCACGGAGGCGACTTCGGCCTGACAGCACGGCACCAGCACGATGTGCTTGGCCTGCTTGGCCAGCGCGAACCGGATGGCATCGTCAGTCGCGGTGTTGCAGGCATGCAGCGCAGTCACCACATCCACCTGCGCGGGCAATTGGTCCGAGGTGATGGAATCCGCCACCGACAGGTTGAGGAAGGACATGCCGCCGAAATGCAGACTCTCCGCCAGTTCGCGCGAATGGGTGACCAGCTCTTCGCGCGTCTCGATGCCGTAGATATGCGATGAATCCTTCAACGCCTTGACAAACAGGTCGTACAAGATGAAGCCCAGATACGACTTGCCCGCACCGTGGTCGACCAGCGTCAATGCCTCACGCTCGTTCTTCACCTCCTGCAACAAGGGCTCGATGAACTGGTACAGGTGATACACCTGCTTCAGCTTGCGGCGCGAATCCTGGTTCATCTTGCCGTCGCGCGTGAGGATGTGCAACGCCTTCAGCAGTTCGACGGACTGGCCGGGACGGATCTCGGGATACTGTTCTTTACCGCTCATACTTTTTCCATTCTCATTCACACAATCCACTCGCCCATAGTTTTCCATTGATCATCAGTTCCGTGATGCTGCCGTCATTCTGGCGCATGTTGACTGTGGCGTTCACTTCGCTGCCGTCTTCCAGCCGGATTAGGACCCGGTCGCCCTGTACCCGATACACACCGCGCGTCCCGCCCCCGCTACCGTAGGCCATCCCCGCTCCGCTGCTGAACGACGATTCGCTGCTGTAGACCAAATCCCCTTGTCCGTCGAACTGAGCCGACTGGGTGCGACTGGAACTGGTGCCACTGTAGCTGCTGGACGAGCCGGTCCACTGACACAACCGACCGCGCAAAGCGCCAGCGTTGCCACCCGCCTGCTGTTTGCCCGGCTTCTGTTTGGTGCTGCCTGCTCGTAGGCAGCGGATCGTCTCACCTTCCGGGAAGGTCACCGCCAGGTTCTTGCCCTTCAGCTTGAATCGATAGGCCTCCTCGCCGAACAGGCCGGGAATCATGATCGCATTGCCCTGGATGCGGTAGCTGTTCTCTTCGCCGTCATAGACCAAGCGGTCACTGCTACGGAAATCGAGCACCGTCGCCCCTTCCTCTCCCTGACAATCCCAGCGCCCCACCAGATTCGCACCGGGTGCCGCCCATACCCATGCCGACACCATCCAGCCTGCTACAAAAAACAGATATTTGCCCATGACCGCCTCCTCCTTCCGACACATGCGCACCTTACCCCTGCCGCCGCATCCTTGGCAACGGCGCCAGCACATCAAGCAGATCTTGCGGCAAAGGCGGCACAGTTCCGCACATCTGCGCCGCGATGATCTCGGCCGCCAGCCCGGCAGTGAGCAGGCCGCGCGTGCCGTGCGCGAGACTGCAATACAAACCCGGCTCCACCTCGCCCACCAGCGGCATCGCACCGGGTACGGAGCAACGCACACCGGCGCGTCCACTCAACGGCATTGCACCGCCCAATGCCTGATACAGCGCAGGCATATGCGCGGATAGCCTGGCGATATTCTCGGCATGGTCGGCCGCGCGAACATCCCTTGCATCATCGTCGAACGCGGAGGTCGCCCCTGCTACATGTTCGCCGTCCAGCGCAGGAGCGCAATAACCTTCGGCACACAGCACGGCTTTCAACATGCCGCTGGCTGCTGTGGCGGGGAGCACGCTGATCTGGCCGCGCACCGGCTGCAACGGCAAAGCGGCGAACTGTGCCAGTTGCTTCGCCTGATGCGCCGAGCACACCACGGCTTGCTGCGCCTCGATGGCAAAGCCCTCTCCGCGCGCGCGCCAACCGTTTGCAGTCCGCTCCAGTGTAGTGACTTCGCTATTCAGTCGCAGCGTGATGTTCGGATGCTGCGCCAGTCGGGCGCAGACTTCCGTCGGCACTACCCAGCCTCCGGCGGGGAACCACATGCCGCCGTGCGACATGGTTAAGCCCGCCAGCGCCGATGCATGCTCCGCATCCACCACCTGCAGCAGATGCGGCGGCCATTCCTGCGTCGCCAGCTTGCCGATGCGCTTCGCTTCTGAATCGGTAGCCGCCAGTTGTAGCAATCCGCATTCGGCACGATGCACACCATCCACAGGCAACACTGCGTCGAGCAACGCCAGCGCGTGACCGTAGGCCGCCAGCACAAAACGATGCAATGTGTTCATGCCCGCACCGAAGCGCGCATGCAGGATACCGCGCGGATTACCGGAGGCGGCGCTGGCGAGTTGTGCGGCGGACTCGATCAACGTGACTTGAATACCGCGTTGTGCCAAGGCATTTGCCACGGCGCAACCGGCAAGGCCACCGCCAACGACGAGAGCGCTACGGGGCATCACCCTTCGCCCGCTTGCTGGGGAGTGAGCAAAGAATTGTCCGCATGTCATCTCCCACTTGCGGCCATAGCCCGGTACGCGCTTCACCTCGAAGCCTGCGGCTTGCAGGCTGCGCCGCACCCAGCCTGTGCTGGTGTAGGTGGCCAGCGTCGTCCCCTCATGCGAGGCGCGGGCGACGGCGGCCAGCACGGCTTCGTTCCACATCTCGGGATTCCTCGCAGGAGCGAAGCCGTCAAGGAACCATGCATCCACGCTGGCGGGCTGCAGTTGCGGCAAAGCTTGTGCCACATCTTCCATCGCCAAAGTCATACGGACGCGCCCGTCGGCGAAATGCCAGCGGTTCCAACCCGGTACGCGGCGCTTCCAGCTGGCAAGCAAAGCCTCCGCCTGTGCAGCCAGCGCCGGCCACAATGCCAGTGCGGCGCGCAGATCCTCATCGTCGATGGGGAATCTTTCGGTGCTAAAGAAATCCAGACTGGCACCGGGCGGCGCAGTCTGTTCGAACAACTGCCAAGCGCATAGGAAATTGAGCCCGGTGCCGAATCCGGTCTCGCCTATGCAAAAACTGTCGCCATCATGCAACACCGCAAAACGACGGGTCAGTTCATTGCCTTGCAAGAACACATGGCGCGTCTCTTCCAGACCGGATTCGGTAGAGAAATACACATCGCCGAAACGGGATGAGAATGGCTGGCCGTCTTTCCATTCGAGCATGGTGTGATCGGCGGAGTCACCCGCCTGTAGATATTCTGGAACTGGGGCGGCGGATTATACGCGGCGGCTGTAGATGCCGAGTTAAGCCATCCTGGTCAGGCTGGCGAAGAAGAGACTGTCGAATCGGCGACTGAGATGGTTCTTCAAACGTTCGAGCCCATCATCCTCGAAGCGGGAGAATTCGATCTCTGTCAGGAAATCACCTTCATGCACCACGGTGATCAGACTACGCCCCACTAGCTTCACCAAGGCATGGCCGCAGCTCTGATCCAGAGGCGGTATCTTCAGCATGATCGCCACTTCCTTCCCGCTGCAGATGTGGTGATCGCTACGGATGCGCATAGTGCTGGTAGAGATATCGTGGGCAAAACCTTCACGTATGGTGATCGGCTTGCCTTGTTTCTTGCAATCACACAGGAATCGAACCGGCCAGTTCGCTGGATAACGGGTTACATGTGCTTCTGTCATGGCGCCTCTCCAAAGCAACATCACACGGGATTCTGTTCAGTTGGAGTATCCGCCGTGCATGCATCGCGTCAATATGCCGAATAGCCTATATAATTCTGTGGGTATATAGACTATGGCCTATATATCCACCACTACGGGCTATACCTCGCCATGGTTCCGACATCCGTATGGTCTCGCCCCACCATAGTCGATACAATCCGCGCGCTTCACATTCCATTACAACTGCAAACTCAGGGAGACATCGTGATTCGAAACAACAAACTGATCGCCGCACTGGCATTGAGCGCGGCATGTACCGGCGCTCACGCCCTCAACGACCATCCGGCCGTCGGTCAAAGCGCCACCACCTCCTTTGCCACAGCACCGGGGGCGCACTTCATCCTCAACGGCGGGCTGACCTATGGCGGTGATACGCTGGTGACAGTGAATTACTCTGATGGCAGCTCCGGCAAAGTCAAGGCGGGTTCATTCGTTCAACTCGGCGCAGGTATGTTGTTCCAGATGCAGGACAACCCTGTGGCGCTACAGATCACCGCCAACTACCACTATGACCTTGAACGGGGATCGAACGGCTCAGTACTGTTCTACCGTTACCCGATCGAAGCCCTGGCCTATTACACCGGCAATGAGCGCTGGCGCTTGGGCGGTGGCGTGCGTTATGTGGCGAACCCTATGCGCACCATCAATCTGAACGGCACCATGTATCGCATCTCGTTCGACAACGCGTTCGGTCTGGTAGGCGAGGCAGGCTATGCGATCACCCCTGATTTCTGGGTGAACGTGCGTGTCGTCCTGGAAAAGTATCAGC
>VMTA01000021.1 GCA_013791855.1 Sideroxydans sp. | reverse complement strand
CACTAAAGCCCGCACTGCGATCCAGTGCGATCGCGGATACATTCGACGCACGCACTTCCAGTACCATGCGCCGCATATCGTTCTTTCTGGCCAGCGCCAGCATCTCGTTTAGCAACTTCCTGCCCAGCCCCTTGCGCTGCTGTGAGGTGGCGATGGCGATATCCAGCAGTTCCGCCTCGTCCACCGCCAGCATCATCACCGCGTAGCCGATCATTTCCCGCGCTGCCGTTTCATACACTTTGCACTGGTATCTGCTGCGCAACGCGTCGCTGAAATTACCCAGCGTCCAGGGGTGCGCATGTACCGCGCGCTCGATGGCGAGCACCGCATCCAGATCGGCTTCTGTCATGTCGCGCAGGATCATATTCAAACAACCGTTCGCACTGAGCTTGTCGAAGTGGAACGCTCGTCTTCACGTTCGCGTGTGGTCAGCGCAACCTTGTCGCGCAGATAGAGCGGCAAGGCCAGCGCGGCATCCACTGCGTTCCCCAGTGCGAACTCGACCGCCGCCAGTCGCACCACGGCGTCGGCCTGAGGCACGGCCTGCGCATCCACACCCTCCAACTGCGCGGCATAGCGTTGCTGCAAGGCCTCGCTCACCGCGAAGCCGCTGCCGCATCCGTACCAGCCGTCTCCAGCGAGGACCGGCGCATCCTCGGCCTTGCACAGGCAAGGCTCGATCACCGTGCGCCAGGCGTCGCCTTCCTTCTGATACGCCGCCAGATACAGCTCGCCCATGCGCGCATCCAGCGCGGCGATGACTTTGTCCTTGCCGCTCGCCTCGGCCAGCGCATGCAAGGTGCACATGCCCACCACATTCACATCGACACCGAACGCCAAACCTTGAGTCACACCGCAGGCGATGCGCACGCCGGTGAACGAACCGGGGCCTTTGCCGAAGGCGATGCCATCCATGTCCTTGATCTTGCATCCCGCATCCTGCAAGACACCATCCACCATCGCCATCAGCACTTCAGAGTGTTTCTGCCCCACCTTTTCGCTGCGCGCGCTGACCACGCCGTCCTGCCACAGGGCGACCGAGCAGTATTCGGTGGAGGTCTCTATTGCGAGCAGCTTCATTCGGTGAGCAACAAAACGACGGCCTGCGCGGCGATGCCTTCGCCGCGCCCGGTGTAACCGAGCTTCTCGGTGGTGGTGGCCTTGACGTTGACAGCGCTCTTTTCGATCCGCAGGTCGGCCGCGATGTTGTCGACCATCACATGGATGTGCGGTGCCATCTTCGGGGCTTGCGCGATGATGGTGGCATCGACGTTGGCGACACGATAGCCCGCTTCCCGCACCAGATGCAGCGTCGCGCGCAGCAGGATGCGGCTGTCGATGTTCTTGAACTTGGCATCGGTGTCGGCGAAGTGACGGCCGATATCGCCCAGCGCCGCCGCCCCCAACAGCGCGTCACAGATGGCGTGCAGCAGCACGTCGGCGTCGGAATGTCCGAGCAGTCCTTTTTCATAAGGGATATCCACCCCGCCGATGATGAGCTTGCGCCCCTCGACCAGTTGGTGAACGTCGAAACCTTGTCCGATACGCATGTTATTTCCTTTGTTGGAGCAGCAACTCCGCCAGTTCGATGTCCTGCGGATAAGTCACCTTGAAGTTCGACGAATCGCTGGCCACAAGTTTCGGTTGCAGGCCCATCGCTTCGATAGCCGACGCTTCGTCGGTGACCGTCACGCTTCGTGCCAGGGCTTCGGCCAGCAGTCCGGCGCGGAACATCTGCGGCGTCTGCGCTTGCCACAGGGCTTCGCGCGGCTCGGTGTGGGCGATGCGCTGCTGCTTGTCGGCACGCTTGAGCGTGTCCGCCACCGGCACCGCGAGGATGCCCCCCACCGGGTCGTCGCGCAGTTCGACGATCATGCGCGTCAGCAGGTGGCTGCTCAGACAGGGTCGCGCTGCGTCGTGCACCAGCACCCAATCGTCCGGTTCCAGCTCGGAAGCGAGCAGGCCGTTGGCCACGCTCTCGGCACGGGTCACGCCGCCGCAATACAGCGGCTCCAGCTTCTCGCCGCAATGCGACCAGTCGTAACGCGCGAAATATTCGTCGTCCGGCGCCAGCACCACGAACACCGTCTTGATCTGCGGACTGGCGCAGAGCGTGGTGAGCGCATGCCAGATCATGGGGCGACCGGCGAGGTCGAGATATTGCTTGGGCAGCTCGTGGCCCATGCGTGCGCCGAAACCGGCGGCGGGAACTAATGCGTGGAATTCAGACATGGGCGCGAGTCTACCAAAACTCAACTGAGCGTGAAGCCACTATCCAGCGCATGCAGACAGGCATCCACCACTTGTGCGTCATACAAGGTGCCGCGCCCGGCGACCAGCTCTTCCCGTGCCGCTTCGATACCCAGGGAGGGGCGGTAAGGACGGTGGCTCGCCATCGACTCCACCACGTCCGCAACGGCGACGATGCGCGCTTCCAACGAAATCTCCTCGCCCTTCAAACCTTGCGGATAGCCGGAGCCGTCCATACGCTCGTGATGCTGCCAGGCGATGTCCGCCACCGGCCACGGGAAGCGCACATCCTTGAGGATGTCGTAACCCATGCGCGCATGTTCCTGCACGATGCGCAGTTCGATATCGGTCAGGCGCGTGGGCTTGCTCAACACCTCGGCAGGGATGCCGATCTTGCCAATGTCGTGGATGGTGGCACCGAGACGGATACCACGGATGCGCTCATCATCCAGACCGAGCTGCCGGGCGATGGCGCAGGAAAGTTCGGCCACGCGGCGCTGATGGCCGGCGGTATAAGGATCGCGCAGCTCGACTGCCATCGACACGGTATGGATGGTGCCTTCCAGTGCTTGCTCCAGCATCTGTTGCTGCTCACGCAAAGCTTTATCGGCAAACATGCTCGCCGTCACATCCTGTGTCGTACCCATGGAATGCAAGGGTTTTCCGCCAGCATCGAATACTGTCTTGATCTTCTCCTGCACATATTTCGTTCGTCCATCCTTCATCAATAGACGATGCTCGATCTGATAGGAGGTCGTATGTTCCTGCAAAGACTTCTTATAGGCTTGGTCTGCCATCTGGCGATCATCCGGATGGATGGCATCGAGGAAAGCTTCATAGGTCGCGCCGAACCGCTGCGGATCGATCTCGAAGATGCGATACAGTTCATCCGACCAACTCAAAGCATTCTTCACCAGGTCAAGTTCCCAATATCCCAGGTGAGCCATGTGTTGCGCCTCGGTCAGTCGTTGCTGGCTGGCGCGCAACGCTTCCTCCATCGCGATACGCTCGGAGATATCGACCGAGATGCCCAGCAGGTGGGTGGGCTGGCCCGCATCGTCGTAAAGCCCGATTTTGAAGGTGTTCAGCCAGCGCTGGCTACCGTCCGCGATCTTGATGGGTTCAGCGGGTATCTCCAGAAGCTGGCGACTCTCCAGCACCGCACGGTCTTTCTGCATGAAGAACTCGGCCTGTTCCTTGGGGAACAAGTCTTGGTCGTTCTTGCCCAGCAGATCGGCACGCTGGTAGCCC
Source organism: Sideroxydans sp. (assembly GCA_013791855.1). Classification (GTDB taxonomy): domain Bacteria; phylum Pseudomonadota; class Gammaproteobacteria; order Burkholderiales; family Gallionellaceae; genus Sideroxyarcus. Next base: position 64,908 of record VMTA01000021.1, on the reverse strand, counting down.
AGCAACTGTTCTCCGGCGCGGTTGAACAACTCGAAGCGTAATTCCTTCGCGTCTTTCAGGAACACCATTGCCGGGATGTTCTCGACGATGGATTCGAGCAACTTCTTCGAGCTTCTCAACTCGTCCTTGACGCGCAACTGTTCGCTGATATCGAGAAAGGTCACCACCGCACCGTGAATGACACCATCGCGGCTGACGGGATACGACCAGTAGGCGGCCGGGAAGGATGTGCCATCCATGCGCCACAGGATCTCGTCGTCGATATGGTACGAGCGGCCTTCGCGTATGGATGAATATGTCGGACATTCGCGATAGGGGTACGGCGTCCCGTCCTGACGGGTGTGGTGCACCAGCGCATGCATGTCCTGCCCCAGCAACTCGGATACCGAGTCGTATCCCAGCGACTTTACACAGGCCTCGTTGGCGAAGGTACAGAAGCCGTCCCGGTCCTGCCCGTAGATGGCGTGGGCGATGGAGTTGGTCAGCAGCGTGACCTCCGCCTCGCTCTGTTCGATCCTGCTCACATTCCTTTCCTGCCACAGACCACCAAGGAATATCCCCAGCAACCCCAGCCCCCAAAGCACGCCATGACCGGCTGCAACGGCCAGCATTTCCCGTCTTTCCCCTAGAAGTTGACGCGCCACCGGAAGTGCCACACTCACCCCGCCCCGAATGTCGCCCAACTTGTCACCATAGGCCACATGGCATTTGAGGCAATCCTCCTCCGTCACCATCGGCTGCATATAGCGGAAATACTGCTGGCCGTCTGACATGGTGTCGAACGACGCCCGCTCTTTCGTCCCACGCTGAAAAGCTTCCAACGCGTCCCGTTCCCATTCGTCCGCAGCGTTGACAGGGTTGATCGGCCGCAAGCTGGCGATATGCAGTAATGGCCCATCCCTGCGCAGCATAGCTTCATGCACCAGCCGGAGGATGTAGGCTGAATTCATCAGTGTCAGGCGAGTGCCTGACGGTGTCTGGATATCGCGCTCGGGCACATGTCCGAGTCGGGGATTGGGAGGTACTTCGTCGCTGACCGGGACATAGATGCCTCCGCTATGCACGATCCAGTAGCGATAAGCCATATCCATTGCATGGATCGCCCGGGCTTCGGAAAGCAGATTGGACTCGAAAGCCCGTTCCTGGGAATACAGTGTCCAACCCAGCGACAGCGCAACGATGACCGACCAAGCCAGCATCAGGAGGCGGATATTGCGCTTCAGCAAGGCAGTGCGTGTAAGGTCAGGGGCGTTCATGCCATCGTCGTTGTGCAAGGTCGGTGCATCATATTACAAAGCCTCCTTGACTGGTCCGAGGTTGCATCGAAGGTATAATGCGCGCCCTTTGCTTCGAGTACCGCCATGCTGTTCGCCTCACCCCATTCCCGCCCCCGCTACGCCAACCTGATCGGCTCGTCCGATGCGCTCGGGATCGCGCAACTTGCAAAACAGAAAGCCCCGCTGGTGGTGATCGCTGCCAATGCGCTGGAAGCGCAACGACTGGTGGACGAGATCCCGTTCTTCAACCCTGCATTGAAAGTGCACCTGTTGCCAGACTGGGAGACCCTGCCCTACGACCACTTTTCGCCGCATCAGGACCTGATCTCCGAGCGACTGGCAACCCTGCACCATATCCGCACCCAGGCCTTCGACGTCGTCATCGTGCCCATCACCACGGCGCTCTACCCGCTGCCGCCGGTGAGCTATATGGCGGCCTACACCTTCTTTCTGAAGAAGGGCGAGGCGCTGGCCCTCGACGCTTTCCGCCACCAGATGACACTGGCCGGTTACACCCATGTGCAGCAGGTGCTGACGCCGGGCGAATACTGCGTGCGCGGCGGACTGATCGATTTGTTCCCCATGGGCAGCGCGCTGCCTTTCCGCATCGACCTGTTCGACGACGAGATCGAGACCATCGCCACCTTTGATGTGGACACGCAGCGCACGCTATACCCGGTGCCGGAGATCCGCCTGCTGCCCGCGCGCGAGTTCCCCATGGACGAAAAAGGTCAGGCCACCTTCCGCCAGAACTTCCGCGAGCGTTTCGAGGGCGACCCGTCCAAATCGCGCATCTATAAAGACGTGAGCAAAGGCATCGCGCCGGCCGGCATCGAGTATTACCTGCCGCTGTTCTTCGAACAGACCGCGAATCTGTTCGACTACCTGCCCAATGACGCCACGCTGTGTCTGCATCACGACGTGACCGCCGCGATACAACAGTTCGCGCAGGACACAGCCTCGCGCTACAAACTGCTGCGCGGAGACCCGCAGCATCCGCTGCTGGAGACAAAGGAACTGTTCATGGATGGGGAGCAGTTCTTCGTCCGTGCCAAGGAATTCGGGCGCATCGACATCGCCGCTGACGATAGTGGAGCTTCGCTGACGCGCTGCCCTACCGCCGCCATCCCCAATATCGCCGTAGATCGCCGCGCCGAGATCCCCACGCAGAAGTTCGCCGACTTCATTCGCGACTACGAGGGGCGCGTGCTGTTGCTGGCCGACAGCCTGGGCCGACGCGAGATCATGTCCAACTACCTTGAGGAATATGGACTGACACCGGCAGTGTGCGAAGACTACGCAGCGTTCCTCGCCGGCAAGGAGAAGTTCATGCTCGGCGTGGCGACCGTCGGCAACGGCTTTATGCTCACTGATGAAAACATCGTGCTGGTGACAGAAAGTGAGCTGTATGCCACGCCGTCGCGCGCGCGCATCTCGCGCACCGCCAAGAAGAGCAACGTCGAAGGCATGTTGCGCGACCTGTCCGAGCTCAAGCCGGGCGACCCGGTGGTGCATGAACAGCACGGCATCGCGCGCTACCACGGGCTGGTCAATCTCGACATGGGCGAAGGCGAGAACGAGTTCCTGCTTCTGGAATATGCGGACGAAGCCAAGCTATATGTGCCGGTCTCGCAACTGCATGTGATCGGTCGATACAGTGGTGGCGCACCCGAAACCGCGCCACTGCACAAGCTGGGCAGCGGCGCTTGGGACAAGGCCAAACGCCGCGCCATGCAACAGGTGCGCGACACCGCCGCCGAACTGCTCAACCTTTATGCGCAACGCGCCCTGCGCAAGGGCCATGCATTCAAGTTCAACTATCACGACTACGAAGCCTTCGCCGCCGGTTTCGGCTTCGAGGAGACGGCCGATCAGGCCGCCGCCATCGAAGCCGTCATCCTCGACCTGCAATCCGGCAAGCCGATGGACCGCCTGATCTGCGGCGACGTCGGCTTCGGCAAGACCGAGGTCGCGCTACGCGCCGCCTTCATCGCCGCGATGGAAGGCAAGCAGGTGGCCGTGCTCGCGCCGACCACGCTACTGGTGGAACAGCATTTCCAGAACTTCTCCAACCGCTTCGCCGACTTCCCGATCAAGCTCGCCGAACTGTCGCGTTTCCGTTCCACCAAGGAGACCACACAGGCGCTGAAGGACCTGGCGGATGGCAGGCTGGACATCGTCATCGGTACACACAAACTGATTCAGAAGGATGTGAAGTTCCACAATCTTGGACTGGTCATCCTCGACGAGGAGCACCGCTTCGGCGTGCAGCAGAAGGAAAGACTGAAGGCCTTGCGCGCCGAAGTGGATGTGCTCACGCTCACCGCCACACCCATCCCGCGCACGCTGGCCATGTCGCTGGAAGGCCTGCGCGACTTCTCGGTGATCGCCACCGCGCCGCAGCGTCGCCTGTCCATCAAGACCTTCGTCAGCAACTACAGCGCGGGCGTGATCCGCGAGGCCGTGCTGCGCGAACTGAAACGCGGCGGGCAGGTGTACTTCCTGCACAACGAAGTGGACACCATGCCCAACATGCTGGAGAAACTGACCGAACTGCTGCCCGAAGCGCGCATCCGCATGGCGCACGGCCAGATGGGCGAACGCGATCTGGAAGCGGTGATGCGCGACTTCACCCACCAGCGCTTCAACGTGCTGCTGTGCTCCACCATCATCGAGACCGGCATCGACGTGCCCACCGCCAACACCATCATCATGAACCGCGCCGACCGCTTCGGCCTTGCGCAGTTACATCAGTTGCGCGGCCGCGTCGGACGTTCGCACCATCAGGCTTATGCATACCTGCTGGTGGACAACAAGGAAGGTCTCACCGCGCAGGCGAAAAAACGCCTCGAAGCCATCCAGGCCATGGAACAACTGGGCAGCGGTTTCTACCTCGCCATGCACGACCTAGAGATACGCGGCGCGGGCGAAGTGTTGGGCGAATCGCAGAGCGGCGAGATGCAGGAGATCGGTTTTAGCCTGTACAACGACATGCTCAACGCCGCCATCAAATCGCTGAAGGCCGGCCACGAGCCGGATATGGCGCACCCACTGGGCGTCACCACCGAGATCAATCTGCACTCGCCTGCGCTACTGCCGGACGACTACTGCGGCGACATCCACCAGCGTCTGGTCATCTACAAACGCCTCGCCAACTGCAACACGCAGGAAGATATGGACGACATGCAGCAGGAACTCATCGACCGCTTCGGCCTGTTGCCCGAACCCGCACAGACGCTGTTCGACTGCCACCGCCTGCGCATCCTCGCCAAGCCGCTGGGCATCAGCAAAGTGGACGCTTCATCGGAAGCGATACAAGTTCAATTCGTCCCCAACCCGCCCATCGATCCGATGAAGGTCATCACCATGATCCAGAGCAAACGGCACATCAAGATGGCAGGGCAGGACAAGCTGCGCATCGAACTGAAGTATGGGGAGTTGAAGCAAAGAGTGTTGGCGATCAGGAATTTCTTTGGGGAGCTATCTTGAAAGTCAGCATTTCAAACTGCGTTCACAATCCGGAATATCGCTCATGAACTCTGTCGACTGGATAGGCAGCGCCGCTGCGACACTGACCACTACCGCATTCATACCGCAGGCGCTGAAGGTATGGCACACACGGCACACCGCCGACATCTCGCTGGGGATGTATGCCATGTTCACGCTGGGCGTGGCGTTGTGGCTGGCATATGGCATCCTGCTTGAAGCATGGCCCATCATCGTCGCCAACAGCATCACACTGCTGCTGGCGGGGGCTGTGCTGGTGATGAAGATACGCTTCGGCTAGAGGATCTTCATTTCCTGGCCCGCGCCGGGTGTACGGGCCCTATCAGTACGCTACTTCTTCCCGTGCTTCCCCCACCATTCCCGCCGCTGCTGCTTGTCCAGGAACGTCCAGGCCAGCAACCGGCTCTTCTTCTGCCCTTGCGCCATCTCGATGGTGCGGCTGTCTACCGCACCGGCTTGTTGCAACGCGCTGTAGGCCTGCGGCAGGCTGGCGGATTTTGAGATCAGGGTGGTGAACCACAGGCAGTGTTCGCCTCCGCTTGCGCTCTCTTCGATCATGCGGGTGACGAAGGCTTCTTCGCCGCCTTCGCAACACAGCTCCATACTCTGTCCGCCGAAGTTCAGCACCGGCTTCTTGTGCTTGTTATGTTCCTTGCCGAGGTTCTGCCATTTGCGCTGCGCGCCTTTTCTGGCTTCTGCGAGCGAGGCGTGGAACGGCGGATTGCTCAGGGTGAGCGCGAAATATTCGTCGGCATAGGTGACACCGGAGAAGATGTCTGCGCTGGAAGCTTGCAAGCGCAGCTCGACGGCTTCGCTCAGTTTGTTTTCTTCGATGATATGCCGGGCATTGTCCAGTGCGACCTCATCGATATCCGTACCGACGAAATGCCAGCCATAGCTGGCATTGGCGATGAGCGGATAGATGCAGTTCGCACCCACGCCGATGTCGAGGACGCGTACCGCATCGCCGCGCGGGATCTCGCCTCCGTTGCTCTCGGCCAGCAGGTCGGCAAGGTAGTGAATGTAGTCGGCGCGACCGGGAATGGGCGGGCACAGGTATAGGTCGGGGATGTCCCATGTTGCGATGTTGTAATGCTGCTTCAGCAGCGCGCGATTGAGCGCTTTCACTGCAGCCGGATCGGCGAAGTCGATCGACTCATTACCATGTGCATTCACGGACACATACGCGGCCAGCTCGGGACTGGCGCTGATGAGTTGCGCGAAGTCGTAACGCTCCCGATGCAGATTGCGCGGATGCAGTTTGGTTTTGGTCGGGACTTGGGTCATGGCTGGAATGGCGGATGAGCGTGAGGCTGAGGCGCGCCATTCTAAACAATATGGGGAGTGCGGCGCGTCATTTCCGCGCACGCAGCATGTGGCAGCCTGCGCTGCGCCGCGCATGCAGCGTAGACGCAGGCCGTTCTACTTCCTTACATTGCCGCTTTCACCACTTCCGCCAGCGGCGCCGTTTCCCTGCCGATGAGTTTGCTCAACTGATGACCATCATCGAACAGCGCACCTTTGGAAACGCCGGTGTCGGAATCCGCCAGCAAGGCTGCCAGCGGCTCAGGCAGACCGGCACCGAGCAGCGCTTGCTTGTAAGCCGCTTCCGGCAGATCGACATAGTTGATCGCCTTGCCGCTTTGCTTGGCGATCTCGGCGGCGAATTCGCTCAGGGTGTAGGCGCTATCACCTGCCAGTTCGTAGGTCTTGCCCGCTTGATCGTCGCTAGTGATTGCGACTGCGGCAGCCTCGGCATAGTCGGCACGCGCGGCAGAAGAGATGCGCCCCTCTCCCGCACAGCCGTACACCGCACCGAGTGCCAGCGCAGTGGGAACACCCATCGCGTAGTTCTCGGTGTACCAGCCGTTGCGCAGGATGACTGCAGGCACGCCCGAGGCTTTGATGGCGGCTTCCGTTTCGCGGTGTTCACCCGCCAGGCCAAGCACGGATGTGTCTGCGCGCAACACGCTGGTGTAGGCCAGCAGTTTCACGCCTGCACGCTTTGCCGCGTCGATGACTGATTTGTGTTGTTGTGCGCGTTGGCCGATCTCGCTGGAAGAAATTAGCAGCACTTTGTCCGCGCCTTGCAGCGCGGCATCCCAGCTTTGCGGCTGGGTGTAGTCGGCCTGGCGGACTTTCACACCCAGCGCGGCGAGGTCTTTGGCTTTTTCCACATTGCGCACGGCGGCGACGATGTTCGAAGCGGGGACTTTCTTGAGCAGGGAGGCGATGACGAGGCGGCCCAGTTGGCCGGTTGCGCCGGTGACGACGATCATGGTGTTTCCTTTCTTCGTTGTTTTATGAATTCGTTGTTTTATGAATGGGTGAACAAAGAGTATCCGCTACAATAACTTTTCGTAAGTACGTACAAAAAGGTAAGTGTCATGCCCGCTATCGCCGCAGCCAATCCCAAGCCCGTATTTCGCCGTGGACCGTGGAGAAGTGTTCTCCACGAACTGCCCTTCGCGCGAGATCCTCAACCATGTCACCAGCCGCTGGGGCGTGCTGGTGCTGTCCGCATTGATGGACGGCACGCACCGCTTCAGCGAACTGCGCCGCAAGATCGACGGCGTGAGCGAGAAGATGCTGGCGCAGACCCTGCAACAACTGGAGATGGACGGCTTCGTCGATCGCGTGTCCTATCCGGTGGTGCCGCCGCATGTGGAATATTCGCTGACGCCGCTGGGCGGACAGATCGGCGCGCAGATCGACAGTCTGGTGGACTGGATAGAAAGCAACTTGCCCAAGATCATGAAGGCGCAGCAGGCGCGACAGGGCTGAAGTAAAATGCGCGCCACTGTTTTCAACCGGCTGCCCGCCATTGCGGGCTGTATCACCTGCACATGAACCTCATCCTACAAGCACTGCACGCCATCCCAGCCGTTCAAGTCGAACACATCGCCACTCTTGCATCGGCGCAACGCATCGAACAGATCACGCCGCACGCCTTTCGCCTGCGCGGCGTCGAGCCGCACGAGATCATCGGAGCCTATTGTTACGAACACCAGATCGACTGCGGCTACGTGCCGGAAGGCAAGCATCTGGGCGATTTCGGCCTGCTGGTGATGGATATGGATTCCACGCTGATCAGCATCGAATGCATCGACGAGATTGCCGACATGCAGGGCATCAAACCGCAGGTTGCCGAGATCACCGAAGCGGCGATGCGCGGTGAGATCGACTTCTCCGAAAGCCTGCGCCGCCGGGTGGCGTTGCTGCAAGGATTGGATGAATCCGCTTTGCAGCGCGTGTACGAAGAACGCCTGCAACTCAATCCCGGCGCAGAGAATATGCTGGCCGCGATGAAGCAACACGGTATCAAGACGATGCTGGTTTCCGGCGGTTTCGTGTTCTTCACCGAACGCCTGAAAGCGCGCCTCGGCCTCGACTATGCGCACGCCAACACGCTGGAGATCGTGAACGGAAAATTGACCGGCAAGGTACTGGGCGACATCGTGGATGCACAGGGCAAGGCGGACTGGCTCAACCGTGTACGCGAAGAACTGGGTTTGAGCCGCGAGCAGGTGATCGCCATGGGCGACGGTGCAAATGACTTGAAGATGATGGCTCAGGCGGGCGTGAGCATGGCCTACCACGCCAAGCCGGTGGTGCGCGCGCAGGCCAGCCATGCACTGAACTTCGTCGGACTGGATGGTTTATCCACCTTGTTCGAGCAGGCATGATTCCAGCCTGATGAACGTGTTAACCGAACAGACTGACGTTCGGCGCAAGGCTGCAACTAAACTAGAGTTGTATTGAATCGGCCCCGCTCGGCTGTAGACTGTTGTCCTGTATTGCCACCGTATCCAGCGTTTTTTTCAGCCCCTTGTTGCGATACATCGCATCATCGGCAGCATCGACCAATTCCATTCCGCTCACTCCATCCGCAGGATAGAAAGCCACACCGGCACTGACGCCCAGTTCCAGTGTATGACCGCGCACTTCGAACGGCCGGGACAGGGCCACGGTAATCTTGCGGATCACACGATCCGCGTCCGCCGTACTTTCCGCATCAGTGAGCAGGATGGCAAATTCATCGCCGCCGAGGCGGGCCACCGTATCACTCTCACGCACACCGCTCTCGATGCGCACCGCCGCCAGCTTCAGCACCACGTCGCCGACACGGTGGCCGAACTGGTCATTGATCGGTTTGAAGTTATCCAGATCGAGGAAGATCACCGCAAAGCTGCGCTGCTCGCGCTTGGCCACGACCAGCGCATGCGCAAGACGGTCGTTGAACAACTGTCGATTCGGCAAGCCCGTCATCGGGTCGTGGTAGGCCATCTGCATCGGTCGCAGCTGAAAGCTCATCATGAAAGGCACGCAGATGACAGCGAGCAGACCGGCATCGGTCATGGCGCGTATCCACACCGGATAGCCGTACGCATCCATCATCGGATCGACGGTGACCATCAGCAACAGCTCCGCAAGGGCGATGAGCCCCAGCAACTGGAAGAAATGACGCATCGGGATGCCTTCTTTCATGTAAACCTCCAAGATCCGATGTGGAACAGTTGACCGCTCGACTGGGACTCTACCTGCTCGTTCTGCAAACAAACACCCTGAATTACACTCGGGAATCACCCCCGCCAATAACTCCCGCAGCGGGCATGGCTAGAGGATATTGCCCTTGAATGCAGTGATATAGCTGTAGCACATGCGCGCATCCTCGGCCAGTTCGAGGAAATTGATGGTCCTGCGCCGCCACTGGCTGAAGTCTGGCGCGCCGGCAATCCTGGACATGTCGTGGAACTCCATGCTCCAGTCCAGGAATACACGCTGCTGCTCGTTCCCCTGCATGACGATGCGCACATGCTTGTGTCGCGTATCGGTCTGGATGTACTCCATCAGCTTCAGCACGTTGTCACGGCTGCCCTCCAATATCTGCATGAAGCAGCCATCCTGATAGAGCATGCAGCCGGTGATACCGGCCACCTGATTGTTCCGCTTCGACACTCCGAGGATCTCTGCCAGGGTTGCCTCATCCATCTCCACGGCCGCCTGGCTTACATACAGCAGGAAATACAAGGACGGTTCCGCCCCCTGCATCTCGCTGCTGATCTCACGGTCCACGGTCTCGATGAAGGCCTGCTCGTCGAGCGGACGATGGCAAAGATAGCCCTGGATGAAGTGGCAACCGTTCGAGCGCAGTTCCAGCATCTGTGCCTCGTTCTCCACCCCCTCCGCCACCAGCTTCATGCCCAGCGAACGTCCCAGACCGATGATGGCGCGTATGAGGGTGCGGCTATCGGCCTGCTTGTCCACGCCGTCGACGAAAGCCTTGTCGATCTTCAGCACGCTGACCGGCATGCGCGTCAGTTGCGCCAGCGAGGAGTAGCCTGTGCCGAAGTCATCAACGGCGACACGCAAACCCAGCTCGGCCAGCTGTCTCAACACATGCAGATTGGTCTCCACATCGGCCATCAGCGAGGTCTCGGTGATCTCGATCAGCATGCGGGACGGATCCGCCCCGGTCTCGCGCAATATCCCGGCGAAATCCTGCGCCAGGGTCTCCTCGTCCAACTGGCGTGTCGACACGTTCACCGACACATAGGACGGTGCCTGTGCGCCCCAGCGCTGGCGCCACTTGACCTCGGCCAGACAGCCCTGACGGAACACCCACAAGCCGATGGCGACGATAGGGCCGGTCATCTCGGCGATCGGAATGAACACGGCGGGCGATATCTCGCCGCCCTGCGGATGCCAGCGCAGCAACAGCTCGGCACCGACGATGCGACGGTTCTCGGCAGAGACGATGGGCTGGAAACGGCAGGAGAGCTCCTGACGCTCCATGGCATGGCGCAAACCCTCGGTCACCGACAAACGCTGGCGCACTTTCTGTTCCAGACTGTCGCTGAAGAACTGCCATCCGTCGCGCCCTTTCTGCTTCACCTCGTACATCGCGGCATCGGCGGAACGCAGCAGATCGTCGGCAGTATGGGTACTGCCGTGTCCCACCGCGATGCCGATGCTGGCGGTCACGTACAGCGGTGTACCGTTGAAGTCGACAGGCTGGCGCATCGCCTCATTGATACGCTCGGCCAACGCGGAGATGGTGGTGGGCTGCTCCAACTGTTCGCACAACACGACGAATTCGTCGCCCGCCAGACGAGCCACGGTATCGCCGGGACGCACCTGTTCGATCAATCGTGCCGCCACCTTGATGAGCAAGGCATCGCCCGCCTGATGCCCGTGGGTATCGTTCACCAGCTTGAATCCGTCCAGATCGATGAACAGCAGCGCGATACTCAGCCCCTGCCGCTGCGAACGCTGCAAGGTATTCACCAGCCGCTCGCGGATCAGCGCACGGTTCGGCAACTGCGTCAGCCCATCGTGCGTGGCACGCCACAGCATGTCCTCCTCCGCGCGCTTGCGTTCTGTGACGTCGCGCATGGTGACGACCAGCATCCATTCCTCGCCATCCCTGAATTTGGCGATGGCCGCTTCCAGCGGGAAGAACGAGCCGTCCTTGCGATACCCCGATATCTCGCCGCGCGAAGACATGCGCCGTTCCATCTCCTCGCCTTCGACGAAGCCTCGCACCATACCGACATGCCGTTCGCGTATATGCGGCGGCAGCAGCAGGTGTATCGACATGCCGACCATCTCCTGCAGGGTATAACCGAACAGCGAACAGGCACTGGGATTGGCCTCGGCGATGAGGCCCAACTCGTTGGTGGCGATGATAGCCATGTCGGCGATGGACAATATCTGGCGCGCCGTATTGAGCCTTTGCATGGCGGCACTGGCTTCCGCCGAGATGCGCGCAGACACCTGGGGCGACGGAGGCGATTCATGCAACTTCGCCAACGTGGCTTGCTGGCGATAGCGCTCGGGGATCACTGGCGCGATGCGCCCAAAGGATTCGACGATGCTGAACGACCCGTCAGCATTGCACCGTGCCAGATATGAGTTGACAGCGGCATGATGGGTGGCGGCATCCATCACCACTTCGCCCTGCGGGGAGGCCACGCGCACGTTCTCCAACGCATCCACCACCGCTTCCGGCTCGGTCGTGCCCGCCGCCTGCACGGCTTTGGCATAAGCGCGCACGCACAGATAAGTGCCCTCGCCGAAATTGGTGACGATGCCGTTGCCGTTCGGCCAGATACCGGAGATACCGGGCTGCTGCGCCAGTTGCGCCAGATAATTGCGATTCTCCGCCGTATCCACCGACATGAAATAGGTGTTGCTGGAATAGAAACCCTCGCGCACCTGCGGCGGCAATTGGCTGACCATCATCTCGTCGTAGTGCCCCATCGCCACCGCCATGCGCTTCTTCAAGCCCATCTCAGTAAAACGTGTGAGCAGATGCACCTGGTCTTCACCGGCGAAATAGGGCACGAACACATCGGCACCGGAGAGGGCGACCTGCTGCAGCAAGGAGTCGATATCCTGCAGACTCGCGCCTATGGGCAGGTATTCCTCGCCAAGCACGTCGCCCCCCAGCCCGGCCAGCGAGCGCTTGGCTGCATCGATGGAGCCGCGCGGCCATTCATAGTTGTTGCCCGCGAAGAACATCTTGTGGCCGTGGTGTTCGGCCAGCCAGGGAATCATCTGGTCGATCTGCTGGTTGGGCAATGCGGCGAAGTGGAAGAAATAACGCCCGGAGATGCTGCCTTCGTAGAACGAGAAGTTGAGATAGGGGATACGCTTGGGTTCGGCCACCTGTGCGGCAACGGCGATGCGCGAGTTGGACAACAGGTTGCCGATGATGGCGTCGCAATGATGCTGCTCGACCAGACGCAAGGCGGCCGGAACCGCGGTATCCGGCAAGCTGCCGTCATCCTCGATGATCAGTTCCAGCGGACGGCCGAGTAGCCCGCCAGCTGCATTGATCTCGGCACAGGCGATGCGCGCAGCATTGCAAATCTCGATCCCGTACAACCCGACCAGACCGGTCAACGGTGGCATCAGACCTAAACGAATAGGATTCAATGCGTTATCACTCATACCATCCTTTTCGTCATCGTCGACATAACACAAACAAGCATCACATTACCGCATCCACGGCGAAATTGCGTCATGTGATTGCACGCCATCTATCCGTATAATCGCCAGCCATATCACCCCTTCTCCTGCCCCGATCAAGAGAACGCTCAGGAAGCCCAGACATGACACAAGAGATCAGCACCGAAGTCCTCCTTGAAAAATACGCGGAAGCAGACGAAAACACGGTACAGGACGTGCGCCGTCGCGTGGCACGCGGGCTGGCGCAGGCCGAGAAACCGGAGCAACGCGCGCAATGGGAAGAGGCTTTCTTCCAGGCGCAGGAGAACGGCTTCGTCCCCGCGGGCCGCATCAACTCCGCCGCCGGACTGAAGATACAAGCCACGCTGATCAACTGCTTCGTGCAGCCGGTGGGCGATGCCATCTCCGGCTTCAGCGACGGCCGCCCCGGCATCTACGACGCGCTGCAACAGGCGGCCGAGACCATGCGGCGTGGTGGCGGCGTCGGTTACGACTTCTCCACCATCCGCCCAGAAGGCGCGCACGTGAAAGGCACCAACTCGCGCGCTTCCGGCCCCATCTCCTATATGCGCGTGTTCGATCGCTCCTGCGAGACGGTTGAGTCTGCCGGTGCACGACGCGGTGCACAGATGGGCGTACTGCGTTGCGACCATCCCGACATCGAGAAATTCATCAGCGCCAAGGACAAGGGCGACCTGCGCAACTTCAACATCTCGGTCGGCGTGACCGATGCGTTGATGCAAGCCGTGGAGAAAGACGAAGAGTTCGATCTGGTGCATGCCGCCGAACCCTCCGCAGCAATCAAGGAAGCCGGTGCGACACAACGCGCCGACGGCAAGTGGGTATATCGCAAGGTGCGCGCCACCGACCTGTGGAAACAGATCATCGCCAGCACCTACGACCACGCCGAGCCCGGCGTGCTGTTCATCGACCTGATGAACCGCGACAACAACCTGTCGTATTGCGAAGTGATCGAGGCTACGAATCCATGCGTCACTGCAGACAGCTGGGTGATGACCGACCAAGGTGCGCGTCAGGTGCGCGATCTGATCGGCCAGCCATTCGAAGCTGTCGTAGACGGCAAGTGCTATCCGACCGAATCGCAAGGCTTCTTCTTCACCGGCCACAAACCGGTGCTGCGCCTGAATACCCGCGAAGGCCATACCCTGCGTTTGACCGCCGACCATCAAGTGCTGCGCGTATCCCGGATGACACGCTACGTGCGCGAATCGGAATGGGTCAAAGCGGGAGAACTAAAATCCGGTGACCAGGTCGTGTTGCACGACCATCGCGCCCTGCATGCATGGGGCGGCGCGCACACCGAAGCCGAGGGTTATCTGATCGGACTGCTGATCGGCGACGGCACGCTGAAAACCGACAAGGCAGTGTTGAGCGTGTGGGATGCTGCCGCGCTGAAGCAAGCCAACGGTGCAGACATCCAACCCTCACCCGGCGTCGCGAGTGTCATGCGCGTAGCGGAACAGGCCGCGCGCACGTTGCCGCATCGCGCCGACTTCAACGGCTGGCAGCGACCGGTAGACGGACGAGGTGAGTTCCGCATGGCGACGGGCGCTTTGCGCTCGCTGGCGTTGCAACTGGGGCTATCCCCAGGCAACAAGCGTTTCACCCCCGCGATGGAAACCGCCTCCTCCGACTTCTATCGCGGTGCGTTGCGCGGCATGTTCGACGCCGACGGCTCCGTGCAAGGTTCACAGGAGAAAGGCATCAGCGTCCGCCTGACGCAGATCGATCTCGACAACCTGCAGGCCGCACAACGCATGCTGCAACGACTCGGCATCGTGTCGACCATCTATCAGGATCGTCGCCCGGCAGGTATGAAACGGTTGCCGGACGGCAAAGGCAGCGCCAAAGAATATCCCTGCCAGGCTTTGCACGAACTCATCATCAGCGGCGATAACCTCGCACGCTACGCCGAACGCATCGGCTTTGCCGACAGCGACAAGATGGGCAAGCTCAAGGCATCTCTGGCGAGTTATCAGCGCAAGCCGAATGCGGAACGCTTTGTCGCCACGGTCGCCGCATTGGAAGAGGATGGCGTAGAAGACGTGTACGACGTGACCGTCGCCGAGGTGCATGCCTTCGATGCCAACGGTCTGTATGTGCACAACTGCGCGGAGCAACCCCTCCCCCCCTACGGCTGCTGCTGCCTCGGCTCCATCGATCTGACGCGCATGGTGAAGAACCCGTTCTCCAACCACGCCGGCTTCGATCACGAACCGTTCAAGCATCTGGTGCGCACCTCGATCCGCATGCTGGACAACGTGCTGGACGTGACCGCGTGGCCGTTGCCGGAACAACAGGAAGAAGCGCGCAGCAAGCGCCGTGTCGGGCTCGGTTTCACCGGGTTGGGCGATGCGCTGGCGATGCTGGGGCTGCGCTACGACACCGGCGAGGCGCGCGATTTCGCCGCCGACATCACGCGCATCATGCGCGACGAGGCCTATGCCGCCTCGGTCGATCTGGCCATCGAACGCGGCGCATTCCCGCTGCTGGATGCGGATAAATATCTGGACGCACCGCGCTTCGCCTCGCGTCTGCCGGACGAGTTGAAGAACAAGATACGCAAGCACGGTCTGCGCAACAGCCACCTGCTCTCCATCGCACCCACCGGCACCATCTCGCTGGCCTTCGCCGACAATGCCTCGAACGGCATCGAACCGCCATTCTCCTGGTTCTACACGCGCAAGAAGCGCATGCCGGACGGCACCACCAAAGACTATTCAGTGGAAGACCACGCCTGGCGTCTGTACAAGAAACTGGGCGGCGATACCGACAAGCTGCCGCCTGCTTTCGTCACCGCGCTGGAGATCTCCGCCATCGACCACATGAAGATGGTGGCCGCCGTCGCGCCCTACATCGACACCTCGATCAGCAAGACGGTGAACGTGCCGGCCGACTATCCCTACGAGGATTTCAAGGACCTGTACACCGAAGCCTGGAAGGCCGGACTGAAAGGTCTGGCGACCTATCGCCCCAACAGCGTGCTCGGCTCTGTGCTATCCGTCACGCCGGAGAAGAAGACAGAAGAACAGCCGCAGGATTTCGTGTTCGATCAGGACCGCCGCATCGTGCTGGAATCTGCACCCGAACCCGCGCTGGCCTCGCTGCGCTGGCCGGGCCGCCCCGAACTGCCCGCCGGTAGCGAAGGCTGGGTGTCGCAGGTCGTCAAACATCCGCTCGGCAGTTTCGTGGCCTTCGTGTCGCACACCACCAACGGCTGCAACCATCCGTTCGAAGTGTGGGTGAACGGTTCCGAGCAGCCGCGCGGTCTGGGCGCATTGGCGAAATCGCTGTCGATGGACATGCGCACGCGCGACCCGGTGTGGATACGCATGAAGCTGGAGATGCTGATGAAGTCGGCGGGCGACGATGGCTTCGACATGGCGATGCCGCCGGATGGCGAAGTGAAACGCATGCCCAGTCTGGTGGCCGCTTTCGCGCATCTGCTGAAATACCGCATCGAACAACTGGGCGCGCTGGAAGTGTGCGACGGCGCGACCACGCCGATGATGGACGCACTGTTCGCCAAGAAGGAACCGAAGACCGGCGTCGACGGCACCATGAGCTGGACGGTGGACATCTCCAACGCGGGCAGCGGCGACGACTTCGTACTGGGCCTGAAGGAACTGGTGTTGCCGGACGGCCAGCGCCGCCCCTATTCGATGTGGCTGTCCGGCGTGTATCCGCGCGCACTGGACGGACTGTGCAAGGTGCTCAGTCTGGACATGCGCGTGATCGATCCGGCCTGGATCGGTATGAAGTTGCGCAAGCTGCTCAACTTCGGCGAACCGCTAGGCGATTTCATGGCGCGCGTGCCGGGCGGCAACAAGATGGAAAGCTATCCGTCGACCGTCTCGTATGTCGCCAAACTCATCATCCACCGCTACGCCATGCTCGGTGTGCTGGACGAACACGGCTATCCGGTGCAGCAGATGGGCGTGCTGGAGATCCCCGAAGGCCAGCTCAAACCCACCGCCATCCGCACGATCACCGGCAAGCTCTGCAAGGAATGCGGTAACGCCACGCTGATCAAGAAGGACGGCTGCGAGTTCTGCACCAGTTGCGGCGCGATCGGGGCGTGCGGTTGAGTCAGCCAGCGTCAGCGCGCCCGATGATCCGCCGGCTCATCGCCGGCGCTTGCATGCTCGCACTGGCGCCGCTCTCGCAAGCGGAAGGTCTCGCCGTGACCCTGCATGCCAGCGCACTGGGTGGCGGCATCGAGCTGACACGGCCAATCGCTCCCGCCTTCAACGCGCGTCTCGCCTACCACCAGTACCGTTCACTCGGCGCAGACCCGTTCGCCCTGATGGACCAGTTCGACAGTTTCTGGACCGACCTGTTCGGCATCACCCGCTCGGACAACGTCTACAATTATCAGGGTCGGCAACATCTCCTGTCGCTCATCGCGGACTGGTATCCCGACCCCGATAGCCAATCGCACTTCAGTGCCGGGCTAGGCTACAACCGCAACAGCGAGGACATCACCGGACTTGAGCAGATCACTGGCGGCTACATTTTGGGCGGCACGCACTATTCTGCAAATCAGGTCGGCGTGTTGCAAGGTCATGTCAGCCACAACGGACTGGCCCCCTATCTGGGCTGGGGCTGGGGCAACCCGGTCAAGAATGGCAAAAGTTGGGGTTTCAAGTTGGATGCCGGCGTCATCTATCAGGGCCGGCCAACGGTAACGTTGGGTGCTACGGGCACGGTCGCCGCCGCCGATATCGAAGCGGAAAGGGCCAGACTGGAGAACGAGGCCTCGCTGTGGTCCCCACTGCTGTCCATGGGCGTATCGTATCAATGGTGAGGCTGACTCAATGTCCATCCGCAGTCATCCGCTGCCGGTATCGAAGTGAACTTCGACTGGGGCAGTCTCTTTCTCGCTCACTCCTAACCACGTTCGTGCTGAGTAGCGCATCTATTGCGCGTATCGAAGCATGAACGGAGCTTCCACATCACATACAACCATGATCCGTCTCTGCCTCAAATTCTGTCTGCTGCTCCTTGCCCTGCCCCTGTACGCGCATGCCGCCCTGCCGCAGGCAGCTAGCGTGCCCGGCGGCGTCGCACTCGTGCCATTGGGCGCAGCGGTTGCGAATGCCCAGCCGCCACAAGCCTGGCTGGGCGAACAGCCCGTACTCGTGACCGCCGACAAAGGCAAATGGTACGCCGTGGTCGGCCTGCCGCTGGACATGAAACCGGGCTCGCATGTGCTGCAGGTCAAACGTGGCGAAACCTCGCAAGAACTCACCTTCAAGGTCAGGCCCAAGCGTTACCCAGAACAGCGCATCACGCTGAAGGACAAGAGCAAGGTGGAACTCTCGCCCGAAGATACCGAACGCGCCGTGCGCGAGATCGCACTCATCAAATCGCTCAAGCTGCACTGGCAACCCATCCCGGACACCGACCCCGCGTTCATTCAGCCCGCCCAAGGCAGGCTATCCGGCCATTTCGGCCTGCGCCGCATCTTCAACGGCCAGCCGCGCGCACCGCATGCCGGCATCGACGTGGCCGTCCCGACAGGTACCGAGGTCGTTGCCAGTTCGCACGGCAAGGTGCTTGCCGTCGGAGACTACTTCTTCAATGGCAAGACAGTGTTCCTCGACCACGGCAACGGCTTGCTCACCATGTACTGCCATCTGGACCGCATCGACGTCGCCGCAGACCAGGCGGTGCGCAAAGGTCAACCCATCGGCCTCTCCGGCAAGACAGGCCGCGCCACCGGTCCGCATCTGCACTGGAGCGTGATCCTCAACGGGGCGATGGTCGACCCCAAACTGTTTCTGCCCGCACAGCGGAATTAAAGCTCACACGCCCCGGATAGACCTCATGGCACGTGGGGCTGATGGTGTAAACTTCGGGCAGCACCACACTATTACAGGCGCGGACGGTCAACGACCGGATCGCACCGAACCGGAGAGAGAGTAAGCTTCATGTCATGCAATCCATTGCGGCCGGCACGCATGTGCCGCCGCCGATAGACGCGGGAGTGCCATGATCCCATCCGTCTCATTTGAACACGCTGCCCATACCGCTGTCGCCCGTGCGCTGACCTGGCGCTATGCCATCGCGCTCACGTTGGTGGCGACGCTGTCGACGGCTGCATGGATCAGCCTCGATCTGGTGATCACCGAGCAGAAGAGCACCGCGGCGGTGGTCAACGTCAGCGGACGCCAGCGCATGCTGAGCCAGCGCACCGCGCTGTTCTCCAACCTGCTGGCGGATGCGCGCCAGAGCGAAAGGCCGGCCTTCCGCGCCAAACTGCAGGAAGCCATCGATCTGATGGACGTCTCGCACCGGGGGCTCACACATGGCAATGCGGAGATGGGCCTGCCCGGCATCCAGTCACCGACCGTACAAGCCATGTATTTCGACGGTCCGGATGCGCTCGACTCGCAGGTCAAGACCTACATCAAAGCGGTGCGCGAACTGCTGCGGCTGCAGGATAGCGCGCTGCACCACGACCACCCGCTGCTGCAATACATCACCCGCACCGCGCCGGGCCCGCTGGTCGCCTCGCTCGACAGCATGGTGCAGCAGTACCAACTGGAGGGCGAGACATCGGTCGCGCGCCTGAAACAGGCCGAGACCCTGTTCTGGCTGGTCACCCTGCTGTTGCTGTTGCTGGAAGCAGTGCTGATCTTCCACCCGTTCACCCGCCACGTCCGCAGCATCATCGGCGAGTTGCATGAGGTGACGGACGAACTGAAGTTACACCAGGAACATCTGGAAGAACTGGTGCGGCAACGCACTGCCGATCTGCTGCTGCGCAGCCGGGAACTGGCCGAGAGCGAGGAGAAGTTCCGCCTGATCAGCACCTTCGCCAAGGACGCCATCGTGATCGTCGGCCCGGACGAACAGATCATCTACTGGAACCCCGCCGCCGAGGATATCTTCGGCCATACGGCGGACGAAGCAATGGGAAAGAACCTGCACTTGCTGCTGACGCCCGAGATCTACAGGGACAAGGCACACGGCGGCTTCAGCCTCTTCCGCCACAGCGGCGAGGGCAACATCATCGGCAGCACGTTCGAGATCAGCGCACTGCGCAAGAGCGGCGAGGAGTTCCCGGTGGAGCTGTCGATCTCCGCCTTCCGCCTGCAGGATAGCTGGCATGCGCTGGGCCTGATCCGCGACATCACCGAACGCAAACAGGCGGAAACCGCGCTGCACCAGCAGAAGCAGTTCCTGGACGACATCATCAACAGCCTGCCCGGCATCTTCTACATGCTCGATGCCGCGGGCAACTTCATGCGGGTGAACCCGCTTTTCCTGCAGGTGACCGGCTACTCTCAGCAGGAGATCGAAGGTATGACGGCGCTGGATCTGTTCGAGGGCGACGACCAGTCCCTGATCGCCCAGCGCATGCAGGATGTGTTCCGCAACGGTTCCGCTTCGGCCGAAGCGGAACTCGTGCTCAAATCTGGACACAAGGTCCCCTACTACTTCACCGGTCACCTCAGCCGCAACGACGGCCGTTCCTATCTGGTCGGTATCGGCACCGACATCACCGAGCGCAAACTTTCGGAGGACGCGCTGCGCATCACCGCCAGCGTGTTCGACAACAGCCAGGAGGCCATCCTGATCACCGATGCCGACAACAACATCGTCGACGTCAATCCGGCCTTCGTCGACATCACCGGCCACAGCCGCGAGGAAGTGCTGGGACTCAATCCGCGCCTGCTCAGCTCCGGCCACCATGACCGCGACTTCTATGCCGGCATGTGGCAGGCGTTGCAACAGGACAAGGCCTGGCGGGGTGAAATATGGAACCGGCGCAAGTCGGGCGAGATCTACGCCGAACTGCTGTCCATCTCGGCGATCTGCGACAGCGATGGCAAAGTGCAACGTTACGTCGGCGTGTTTTCCGACATCAGCCACCTGAAGGCTCACGAGGCCGAGCTCAGCCGCATCGCGCATTACGACGCGCTGACCGGCATCCCCAACCGGGTACTGCTGGCCGACCGTATGAAACAGGCCATCGCGCAGACCGCGCGCGAGCAGAACATGGTCGCCGTCTGTTATCTCGACCTGGACGGCTTCAAGCACATCAACGACACGCTGGGACACGACGCCGGCGACCAGGTACTGGTCGAGATCGCCCGCCGCATCGGCGACACACTGCGCGGCGGTGACACCGTGGCGCGTCTGGGCGGCGACGAGTTCGTGGTGGTGCTGCTCGGGCTGGAGAGAGGCGAAGAATGCATGGCAACGCTGGAACGCCTGCTGTCCGCCATCGCCGAACCCATGCTGATCAAGGAGCAATCACTGACGCTGAGCACCAGCATCGGCGTCAGCCTCTACCCGCTGGACGACGAGGACCCGGACACGCTGCTGCGCCACGCCGACCAGGCCATGTACGTCGCCAAGCAATCGGGCAAGAACCGTTTCCACATCTACGATCCCGCGCTGGACATGCGCACGCGCAGCCAGCATATCCTGCTCAACAATATCCGCGAGGCGCTGCAACAGCAGCAGTTCGAGCTGCACTACCAACCCAAGATCGACCTGCGCACGCGCCAGCTGACTGGTGCCGAAGCACTGATCCGCTGGCGCCACCCGGAACGCGGTCTGCTGTATCCGGCAGAGTTCCTGCGCCCCATCGAGAACACCGAACTCGACATCGAGATCGGCGACTGGGTGATCACCAGCGCACTGGCCCAGCTTGACCGCTGGACCAAGGACGGGCTGGACATCGAGATCAGCATCAACATCTCGGCCCACCACCTGGAGTCGCGAGATTTCGCCGACAAGCTGCAACGCCAGTTGGCGCGCCATCCCGGACTGACGCAGGACAGGCTGCAGATCGAGGTGCTGGAGACTGCAGCGCTGAACGACATCGCGATCGTACGCGACGTGATCGAGGCTTGCCGCAAGTACGGCGTGCGTTTCGCGCTGGACGATTTCGGCACCGGCTACTCCTCGCTGTCCTATCTGAGCAGGCTGCCAGTGGACGTGCTCAAGATAGACCAGTCCTTTGTGCACGACATGCTGGAAGACAAGGGCGATCTGGCCATCGTGCAAGGCATCATCGGGCTAGCGCACGCGTTCGGGCGACAGATCGTGGCAGAAGGCATCGAGACCGAGGCGCAATACCGCGCCTTGCTCGACATGGGTTGCGGCCACGGCCAAGGGTATTTGATCGCGCGCCCGATGCCGGCCGCGGAACTGCGCCGCTGGAGCTTCGTATGATTCCCGCCCCCCACATCGATGCGGCATGCACCTATCGCGCAGACCGTAGGCACCTACACAGGCCTGTTGCTGGAAAGGCGCTTCCATGAATGTCTCCCTCACCCTGCGTCAGGCACTGGAACGCATCGGCTCGCTGCCGCCCATTCCGCTGGTCGCGCAACGCATCCTGTCGCTGAAGATCAACAC
Source organism: Sideroxydans sp. (assembly GCA_013791855.1). GTDB lineage: Bacteria > Pseudomonadota > Gammaproteobacteria > Burkholderiales > Gallionellaceae > Sideroxyarcus. The sequence continues at coordinate 42,751 of VMTA01000021.1, read as the reverse complement.
CGACGAAGGCGAGCGCGCCCTGCTGCAACTGATCGAACGGGACCCGCCCATCCTGGCTAAGGTGATCGGCCTCGCCAACTCGCCGCTGTTCGGCACCAGCCGCAAGATCCTCAACCTGCACGATGCGGCGGCGATCCTCGGCAGCAAGCGGGTCAAGATGGTCGCGCTGAGCTTCGCCATGATGGCGGCCATGGCCCGCAAGTCCGCCGGCCATCTGGACATGCACAAGTTGTGGCAACACAGCCTGTCCGTCGCCCTGACCATGGACACCCTCGCGCACCTGATGCCCAGCGCACGCCGCCCTGCCGACGAGGAGATCTATCTGGCCGGCCTGCTGCACGACATCGGTTTCATGGTGCTGGACTACCTCGACCCCGACCTCAGCGACCGCTTCCATGCGCGTCTCGCCACCGAACCGGGTTGCACCGTGGAACAGATCGAGACGGAGATGCTGGAGACCAGTCACGGCGAACTGGGTGCGATACTGGCGCGCCACTGGAACCTGCCGGAGTCCGTCGCCGTCGTGCTGCAGTATCACCACACACCGGACGACCCGCGCGCCACCGGCGGACAGCCGCTGGTCGGCATGGCCTGCATGGCGGAGAAGTTGTTGCCCACCTTCGGCATCGTGGAGCCGGTCATGCAGAATATCGACGACAGCAACTGGCAGGCTCTGGGCATCGATCCGGCGCGGGCGGAAGAAGTCAGGGGGCGCGTACTCGAACACATGCAGGAAGTCGCGGCCGCGACCAATACCTGACCCAGCGCCGATCGACCGTCATGCGCCCCGCCCCCTCGCCCAACTACCTCACCGGCTACCCCGCCGCGTTGGTAGCGCAAGTGCGGCAATTGATCGCGCAGGACAAAGTCGCCGACCTGCTGCGCAAGAAATATCCCGAAGCCCACGACATCCGCACCGACAAAGCGCTGTACGACTACGTGCTGCAAATCAAAAATGAATATCTGCGCAACGCCGGCCAACTGAGCAAAGTGATGTTCGACAGCAAGCTGCAAGTCTTGCGAAACGCCCTCGGCACCCACACCACCCACTCGCGCGTGCAAGGCTTGAACCTCAAAGCCAAGAAAGAGATACGCATCGCATCCCTCTTCAAAGACACCCCACCCGAATTCCTGCGCATGATCGTCGTCCACGAACTCGCACACATGAAACAGCGCGAACACGACAAGGCGTTCTACCAACTGTGCATGCACATGGAACCGGACTACGGACAACTCGAGTTCGACCTGCGCGTGTATCTAAGTTATCGAGACGCGGGCGGTGCCGGTCTCTGGGGTGTCGTGACGCCCTAGGACGCAAGGCTGCGAACGGCGGCACGACGCCGCGCCATCCCGCGCTTCCCGCAGTGTATGAGCAGTGCCCCCGCAGTCGCTCTGCCGACAAGGCGGCAGATTCGCGCAATAAAAAAAACCAATGGCGCACATATACAGAACCAATTAGCCAGCTTGCAGTTCGCGTCCTATACTGGCCTCGCAATCCTATCCTGCCACCGAAAGGAGAACGCCATGTCGACCGAACAACAATGCCCATTCCACGGCCACCCCCGCAGCAGCACCGTCGCAGGTTCGCGAACCAATGCGAACTGGTGGCCCGAGCAACTCAAGCTGGACATCCTGCACCAGCACTCCGCGCTGTCCAACCCGATGGGCGATGGGTTCGACTACGCGAAGGAATTCAACAGTCTCGATCTGAAGGCGGTGAAACAGGACCTGCTGGCGCTGATGACCCATTCTCAGGACTGGTGGCCGGCGGACTTCGGCCACTACGGCCCCTTGTTCATCCGCATGGCGTGGCACAGCGCGGGCACATACCGCATCGGCGACGGGCGCGGCGGCGCGGGCACCGGCAACCAGCGTTTCGCCCCGCTCAACAGTTGGCCCGACAACGTCAACCTCGACAAGGCGCGCCGTCTGCTGTGGCCGGTCAAACAGAAATACGGCCGCAAGATCTCGTGGGCCGACCTGATGATCCTCGCCGGCAACGTCGCGCTGGAATCGATGGGCTTCAAGACCTTCGGTTTCGGTGGCGGGCGCAAAGATATCTGGGAGCCGGAAGACGACATCTACTGGGGTGCCGAGGGCAAGTGGCTGGCGGACGAACGCTACAGCGGCGAACGCGATCTGGAGAATCCGCTGGCCGCCGTGCAGATGGGCCTGATCTACGTGAACCCGGAAGGCCCGAACGGCAAACCCGACCCGCTCGCCGCCGCCACCGACATCCGCGAGACCTTCGCGCGCATGGCGATGAACGACGAAGAGACGGTGGCGCTCATCGTCGGCGGCCACAGCTTCGGCAAGACGCATGGTGCCGGTGACGCGGCCCTGCTCGGCCCCGAGCCGGAAGGTGCCAGCATCGAAGAGCAAGGACTGGGCTGGCACAGCAGCTTCGGCAGTGGCAAGGGTGGTGACACGATCTCCAGCGGACTTGAAGTGACCTGGTCCAACACACCGACGCAATGGAGCAACAGCTTCCTGCAGAACCTGTTCGGCTACGAGTGGGAGCTGACCAAGAGCCCAGCCGGCGCACAACAGTGGACACCCAAGGATGGTGCGGGTGCCGGCACCGTACCGGATGCGCACGACCCGTCGAAGAAGCACGCCCCGGCCATGCTCACCACCGACCTCTCGCTACGCGTCGATCCCGCCTACGAGAAGATCGCGCGGCGCTTCTATGAACATCCCGACCAGCTCGCGGACGCGTTCGCGCGCGCATGGTTCAAATTGACGCACCGCGACATGGGGCCGCGTGCGCGTTACATCGGTCCGGAGGTGCCTGCGGAAGATCTCATCTGGCAAGACCCCGTCCCCGCCGTCGATCACAAGTTGATCGACGCGCAGGACATCGCAGACCTCAAGGGCAAGCTGCTCGCGTCAGGACTGTCCATCCCGCAACTGGTCGCGACCGCCTGGGCCTCGGCCTCCACCTTCCGCGGCTCCGACCTGCGCGGCGGCGCGAACGGCGCGCGCATCCGCCTCGCACCGCAAAAGGACTGGGAAGCCAACCAGCCGGCGCAACTGGCGCAGGTACTCAAGATATTGGAAGGCATACAGCAGGCATTCAACAGCGTGCAGCGCGACGGCAAGAAAGTGTCGCTGGCCGACCTGATCGTGCTGGGTGGCTGTGCCGCCGTCGAAGCTGCCGCGAAGAAGGCTGGCGTCGAGGCCAAGGTGCCATTCGCGCCGGGGCGCACGGATGCGACGCAGGAACAGACCGATGTGGCCGCATTCGCCGTGCTGGAACCGAAAGCCGACGGCTTCCGCAATTACGTGCGCAAGGGACTCGAAGACATGGCGCCCGAAATGCTGGTGGACAAGGCGCAACTGCTGACGCTGACCGCGCCCGAGATGACCGTGCTGATCGGCGGCCTGCGCGTGCTGAACGCGAATGTCGGCCAGTCGAAACACGGCGTGTTTACCACGCAGCCCGAAACGCTGAGCAACGACTTCTTCGTAAACCTGCTCGACATGCACACCAAGTGGCAGAAGTCCGCCACATCGACCAGCGTGCTGGAAGGCCGCGACCGCACGACTGGTGAACTAAAATGGACGGGCACCCTCGTCGACCTCGTATTCGGCTCGAACGCCCAGTTGCGCGCACTGGCGGAAGTTTATGCCAGCAGCGACGCGCAGCAGAAGTTCGTACGCGACTTCGTGGCGGCATGGGACAAGGTGATGAATCTGGATCGCTTCGATTTGGCGTAAGCCAGAAGAATCAATAACCGGGGGACTGTCCCAAACGAAAATTCGGGCTGCGAGCTTTAGCAGTCTCCTCATCGGCCTTATGTGAATATTCACATAAGGCCGAGAAGCCGCCCCACTAAAACCTCAATCCTCCAGCGCCCTAACCTTCACCGACTTGCCTTTAACCTTGCCCGCATTTAGCCGCTTCACGGCTTCGCGTGCGATGTCTCGGGTGACGGCGACGTAGGTGGACATGTCGGTGACGGTGATCTTGCCGACTTGTTCGCGGGTGAAGCCTGCTTCGCCGGTGAGCGCGCCCAGCACGTCGCCGGGGCGCATCTTTTCCTTGCGGCCGCCGAGTATCTGTAGCGTGACCATGGGCGGCACCAGCGGGGCGTTGTGTTCGCGTTGCAGTTTGTCCAGCTCTTCCCATTCGGGTTCGATGCCCATCATCTTGGCGATGTTGGAGACGCGGCTCATCTCGGCGGGGCTGACCAGATTGAGCGCCCAGCCTTCTGCGTCGGCGCGGCCGGTGCGGCCGATACGGTGGATGTGGACTTCTGGATCGGGGGTGACGTCGACGTTGATGACGGCTTCCAGTTGCGCGATATCCAGACCGCGCGCGGCGACATCGGTAGCGACCAGCACGGAGCAACTGCGGTTGGCGAACTGGATCAGCACCTGATCGCGTTCGCGCTGTTCCATGTCGCCGTTCAGCGTGAGCGCGTGGATGCCTTCGGCCTGCAACACGTCGAGCAGATCGCGGCATTGTTGTTTGGTGTTGCAGAAGGCCAGCGTGCTGACTGGGCGGTAATGCTTGAGTAAGGCGGCGACAGCGGGCAGGCGAGTCTCGTGGCGTATCTCATAGAAACGCTGGCGGATCTTGTTCTCGTCGTGCTGTTCGACCAGCTTCACTTCCTGCGGCTGGTGCATGAACTGGCGCGCCAGTTTGGTGACACCGTCCGGATAGGTGGCGGAGAACATCATGGTCTGGCGACGGTCCGGGCAGCGCTTCGCCACGAATGCGATGTAGTCGTAGAAGCCCATGTCCAGCATGCGGTCGGCTTCGTCCAGCACCAGTGTGTTGATGGCGTTCAGTTCCAGCGTACCGCGCTCGATGTGGTCCATGATGCGGCCCGGCGTACCGACCACGATGTGTGCACCGAAGCCCAGACTCTCGCGCTGCGGGCGCATGGTGCTGCCGCCGACCAGCGTGAGGATCTTGATGCTGTGCATATAGCGCGCCAGACGGCGCAGTTCCTGCGTGACCTGGTCGGCCAGTTCGCGCGTGGGACACAACACCATGGCTTGCACGCCCATGTGCTTGGGATTGAGCTTGGTCAGCAGCGGCAAGCCGAAGGCGGCGGTCTTGCCGCTGCCGGTCTTGGCTTGTGCGATCAGGTCTTGCCCGGCCAGCGTGATGGGCAGGCTCTCGGCCTGGATCGGTGTCATGGTCAGGTAGCCGAGCTGCTGCAGGTTGTCCAGCATGGCAGACGGCAGTTTCAGTGTGTTGAAAGCGGGACCGCTGGCGGTCTGGGGGGTGGTTTGGCTTGTTTTGGTCATGCGCGATTATCCTCGCCTGCGGCGTTGGCTGCTATAGTTCTTCCAACATTTCACCGGTGAACCGCCATGCCCAAGCACACCACACCCGACCATGCCCGCCTCGACCGTGTCGTAGCCGAGGCGCGCAAGCAACGCGAACAGCGCGAGGCGGGTTACCGCGAACGCGCGCTCAAGATCTATCCGCACATCTGCGGGCGCTGCGGGCGGGAGTTCGCGGGGGAACGGTTGCGCGAGTTGACGGTGCATCACCGCGACCACAATCACGACAACAATCCGCCGGACGGCAGCAACTGGGAGTTGTTATGCCTGTACTGTCACGACAACGAGCATTCGCGCGTGATGGACGAGGTGGTGCGGGATCGCAAGGAGAACGGCCCTCCTGCTGCCACGCACAACCCCTTTGCCGACCTGAAGGCGCTGCTCAAAAAGTGAACCGATCAGAATCCGCTCGACAGCGACACGCCGTAGCCGGTGTCCGGGCTGCCGTCTGACAGACCTTTCATCACAAAGGCATTCAGCGTCAGGTCTTCACCGATCTGCGTTCTGGCATACAGCGTCAGCTCTTTCTGTGCGTAGCCGGTGGCGGAAGCTTGCTGCGCGTACCAGTACTCCACGCCCATGTTCGATTCGTCTCCCAGTACATAGTCCAGTCCGAGCGAGCCATAGGCGGCGTTGTCCAAAGGTGCCGTGGCTGTGCTGCCCAGCTTTTCATAGCCCAGCATCAGGCTGGAAGTGAAGTCGCCGAACGCCACATAGGTGGAAGCCTGCACGGCGTAGTCGTTCTCACCGCTGCCGAACTTCGTGCTGGCTGTGCCGAACTTGATGCGCGCCGCGACATCCAGACCGGCATCCCCTTCCTCGCTACGCAACATACTGTAACTGGCGAAAGCGACCACATCCCCCAAGCCACTACTGGTGGTGCGCGTCGTGCTGGTCGTTGTCGTGGTCGTCACAGAACCGCGTCTGCCTCCGCGACTGCCGCTGACCAGCACACTGCCGTCACCGGTGACGAACAGATAGGGCACGCTCAGCTTCAGCGACCAATCGTCCACCACGTAGCGCAGCGACACAGGGATCGAGGTGGTGTCCGTGGTACTGGTGCCGCCGTATTTTCCTGAACTGCGTTCCAGCCCGACACTCATAGCCAGATAGCTGTCGTCCTCGGCCCATGCGCCACCACTCATAGCCAGCAGGATAGCTGCCGGTAACATCCAATTCTTCATTGCATCTCTCCTGTTTCAGCGACCATGTCCGCCGGTCCGGCCCATCGCGCCGTTGCCTCCGGCGCGCTCTTGCCGCGCACGGTAGCCTTGGCCGTAGCCATTGCCGGTATTGCGGCGTGTCGTCGTTGCTGCTGCTTCGTCCTTGTTTTCCGTCTGCTGCGCCGCTTCCATCTGTTCGCGAACGCGTGCACGGTAGGCATCATATTCTTCCTGCGTCATCTCGCTTGGAGCCGTTGGCAAGGGTGCATCTTCACTTGCCTGCACCGGGGCGCTCGCCGACAGGGCGAACAACAGTGAGGCGAGGAGGGATGCATAACGGATGTTCATTTCATACTCCTGGAAAAATGGCGCGAACCGCTCTTTCAGCAGTTCGCGCGCTTTCGTGATCAGCGGCCCATACCCATACCGCCGCCCTGACTGCCGCGTTGCGAGCCGGCACCCGAGCCGTCGCGCAACATGGTACCGTTACCGGCGCCTTGTTTGGTCGCAGACTTGTTCTTCTTCTGCTCGGCTTTGGCTTTCTGCTTCTCGGCGCGCAGGGCCGCACGCTGCTCGTCGGTCATCTCTTCCTGCTTCTGCAGGCGATATTGCTCGCGTTCCTGCACCGTCATGCCGCTGGTCTCTTCACGGTGCTGGGCGCGGATCTCTTCGCGGGTCTGCACCTGTGCCTCTTCGGCAGCGTAGGCGTTGCCGATACCGGCCAAGGCCAAAGCGAGCAGGCTGTTCAGTAAAATCGAAGTGGTTCTCATGATGTTCTCCTTGGTTGTTGGAAGATCAGAGCGTTCTCTGATGGCTGCATGGTGCGCGCCAGCCGTTACCCGGCGATTTCCGATGTGCAACAGTTTGTAACAGAGTGTTACCGCGCCAATCCCGCCCCTGCCCCGCGCCATCTGCTTCGGTTATAGTGGACACATGGAAAGCAGACACATACTGGTGGTGGACGACGATGCCGGCCTGCGCGAGCTGTTGCAGGAATATCTCTCCGCGCAGGGCTTGCAGGTGGCGACCGTGGCCGATGGTGTGCAGATGGATGCACATCTGTCGCAGCATCCGGTCGATCTGCTGATCCTCGATCTGATGCTGCCCGGCGAAGACGGATTGTCGCTGGCGCGCCGCCTGCGCACACGCAGCAGCCTGCCCATCATCATGCTCTCCGCGCGCGGCGAGGATGTGGACCGCATCGTGGGACTGGAAGTGGGCGCGGACGATTATCTGGCCAAGCCTTTCAACCCGCGTGAACTGTTGGCGCGCATCCGCGCCCTGTTGCGCCGCAACGAGCAGGGACAACTCAAGCAGGACGAGAACAACGTGCGCCGTTTCGGGCCGTTCAGCATGGACGTGGATGCGCGCGTACTGCACAAGCACGACCTGACCGTGCAGCTCACTGCCGGCGAATTCAACCTGCTGCGCATCTTCGCCGAACACCCCAACCGTGTGCTGGGACGCGACAACCTGATGGACATGCTCAAAGGTTATGAACGCTCGCCGTTCGACCGCAGCATCGATGTGCGGGTGACGCGCCTGCGGCGCAAGATCGAGGACGATCCGAACGCGCCGCAATACATCCGCACCGTGTGGGGGGAAGGCTATCTGTTCTCGCCCAACGGCACGAACTAGCGATGGCCGCGCGCGACAAACAGCATTCCCTGTTCTACGGCACGGTACGCACGGTGGCCGCCGCGCTGCTGGTGTTCCAGATATTCCTCATCGCCGCCACGGTGCATTACGTCATGCTGCCCATGGCGAAGCGCAGCGCGGACGATCTGGCGTCACTGCTGATCCTGTCCGCCAAGACATGGGTGGAGCTGCCGCCGCAGACGCGCAAGGATTTCGAGCTGGAACTGATCCGCGAGCATCAATTCATGTTGTTCGAGGATGTCTCCCCGCTGGCGGAACGCACTATCCCGCTGCCCTATCTCGGCCTGCTGGACGATGCGCTGTCGGCCCGTCTGGGCGAGGCGGTGTCGGTGAAGATGACCGACCTCGACACCACCTGGTTCTGGGCGGACATCCCGGCCGGCGGCAAACTGATACGCATCGGCTTTCCCAAGTCGCGCCTGCTTACCGACCCCACCACGATGCTGTTGCTCGCACTGATCGCCACGGTGATGCTCAGCCTGCTCACCGCATACATCCTGGCGCGCCGCATCACGCAGCCGCTGGCGCACTTCTCGCAAGCTGCACGACGCATCGGCGCAGGCAGCATCCCCGAAGACTTGCCGCACTCCCACGTTCAGGAGCTTGCCGAGCTGGCCGCCACCTTCAACCAGATGGCGCTGCAAGTGCGCGAACTGCTGGCCAACCGCACCACGCTACTGGCCGGTATCTCGCACGACCTGCGTACACCGCTGGCGCGCATGCGGCTGGCGGTGGAGATGCTGCCCGACAACAGCGACACAAAGACTGTCGAACGTCTGCGCTGCGACATCGAAGACATGAATGGATTGATCGGCGAGTTCCTGACATTGAGCCGCGACCTGCAACAGGAAGCACCGGAGAAGATCGAACTGGAAGCGATGCTGCGCGAGATGGCGGAAGAGAAGAACACGCAAGGCGCACAGGTCGCGTGCCATGTTCCGCCCGGCCTGACCGTGCGCGCCGGTCCGCTCGCGCTGCATCGCGTGGTGCAGAACCTGCTCGGCAACGCCTTGCGCTACAGCGACGGCAAGCCGGTGCAGATCGAAGCGACGCGCAGCGATGACGAAGCATTAATCAATATCTTGGATCGAGGCCCCGGCATCCCGCCGCATGAGATGGAAAAAGTGTTCCGCCCGTTCTACCGCATCGAGTCATCGCGCAACGCGGATACCGGCGGCAGCGGACTGGGACTGGCCATCGTGCAGCAGTTGTGTACAGCCAACGGTTGGCAGGTCGCGCTGCATGCGCGCGACGGCGGCGGCACGGTGGCAGAACTCAGATTGCCGCTGTCAGAATCCCAGCAGGAACAGCCATAAGGGCAGCGTCAGCGCAGCCAGCAAGGTGCTCAACACCACCTGCGCCGCGATGGTGTCGCCATCACCACCCATGCGCGTTGCCAGCACATAGGCCATGGTGGAAACAGGCAGCGCGGCCATCAGCACCGGAATATTGAAATACACCCCTTGCAGCCCGAACAGCGTCGCCAATCCCCAGGCGATGGCTGGCAGCAACAACAGCTTCACCAGCACGCCGTACCACAGCGTGCCACGCTGCTGATGCAGCCCCTTCAGGCGTAGCGCCGAACCGACCGCTATCAAGCCCATCGGCAACGATGCCTGCGACAACAGAGCGAGTGTCGTATTCAACATGGAAGGCAAGTGCAGCCCGCTCAAACTGAACGCGATGCCGCCCGCCGTGGCGAGGATCAAGGGGTTGAGCATGATCTCGCGCAGCCAGTGGCTCTCGCTATGGCGCGCCAGCATCAGCACACTGGCGACATTGGCGATGGGCACCATGAAGCCCATCAGCAGACCGATGGCGGCAAGGCCGGTCGTGCCGTGCAGACTGCCCGCGATGGAGAGACCGACATAACTGTTGAAGCGGAACGTGGCTTGAAAAGTGGCGGCGTAAACCTTGGGCGGTGCATGGAACAAGGGTTTCGCCAGCAGCCCGAGCAGGATACCCGCGCCCATGTACAAGATCGCCACGCCCATCATCGGTGCCGCCGTCCCCAGATCGATGGTGAAGTGCGACAGCGTGTGGAACAACAGCGCGGGAAAGAACACGTAGTAGATGAGGCGGTCGAGCTGCGGCCAGAATTCGTCGCGCAGACCGAACCAGCGGCGCATCGCAGCGCCGAGCAGGATCAGCAGGAAGATGGGAACGATGATCTGCGCGACGGTCATGGCCGGATGAGTGACGCGCGGAAGGGAACTTTAGCTGGAGCGCCTGAACAAGGCCGGGATCGCCGCCTTCGGCTTGGCTGAAGGCAGATCCGGCTTGCTGGTCGAGGGTGCCGGCTCGGTCACCTTGGGCACGTAAGGCTGGTCGAACCAGGGATCATGCGCGGGCCTGCTCAGCGACGGCTTGTGGTACGCCTTACGCGGTTCGCTAGCTTCGCGCGGTTCGCTCTGCGGACGCGGCTCGCTCTGTGCACGGTGTTCGCCACGCGGTGCATGCGGCACGCTGGCCTTTTCTTTCTCGATGGTGGTCTTGATCAGCTTCTCGATCTCGACCAGATATTTCTCTTCTTCCGGCGACACCAGCGACAGCGCCGTGCCCGACGCCCCGGCGCGGCCGGTGCGTCCGATGCGGTGCACATAGTCTTCCGCCGCATGCGGGATCTCGTAGTTGATCACCATTGGCAGATGGTCGATGTCCAGACCGCGCGCGGCCACATCTGTGGCGATCAGCACGGCCACTTTGCCCTGCTTGAATGCCTCCAGCGTCTGCTGGCGTTCCGACTGGCTGCGGTCACCGTGGATGGCGTCGGCTTCGATGCCTTCGCGCTGCAACTGGCGCGTCAGACGGCTGGCGGTGAGCTTGGTCTTGGTGAACACGATGACCTGCTTGGCGTCGTCACCCTTCAGCAGTTTGGCCAGCAGCGCATGCTTGTCTTCGCTCGCGACCAGATAGACTTTCTGCTTGATGTTCTCCGAGGTCGCGTTGCTGCGTGCCACTTCGATCAGCGATGGATAGATTAGGAAATCTTCGGACAACTTCTTGATGTCGTCGGAGAAGGTGGCGGAGAACATCAGGCTCTGGCGGCGGCGCGGCAGCAGCGCAAGGATGCGCTTGAGCGCGGGCATGAAGCCCATGTCCAGCATACGGTCGGCTTCGTCCAGCACCAGCATCTGCACCTGGTTCAGCATCACGGTCTTCTGTTCGATGTGATCGAGCAATCGTCCCGGTGTAGCCACCAGGATCTCCACGCCGGTCTTCAGATGCGGTGTCTGTGTCTTGATGTCCACCCCACCGTACACCACCAGCGAACGCAGGTTGGTGTACTTGGCATACATCTTCACACTCTCTTCGACCTGCACCGCCAGTTCGCGTGTCGGCACCAATATCAATGCACGCACCGGATGCTTGGCGGGCGAAGTGCTGGCACTGGCGTGCGGCAGCAACTGCTGCAACAGTGGCAGTGCGAACGCTGCGGTCTTGCCGGTACCCGTCTGCGCGCCCGCCATCAGATCTTCGCCACTGAGCACGACCGGAATCGCCTGCGCCTGGATCGGCGTGGGCGTGGTGTATCCAGCTTCGGTGAGTGCTTTAAGTATCTCGGGCGCGAGCTTCAGGTCGGCAAAACTGACTGTATTCAATGTGTGGGTCTCTTGGGTCGTGGTCTAAAAAGTGGGGGCATTATACGCCCCCGAGGGTCACTTCCCGACCCACCGCTTCATATGCGCCGGAATGTCCTTGCAGCCAGCGCTGCTATCACCGTCCAAATCAGTAGTCTGGCACTCATGGCGATGACCGTCCGCTGCTCGAAAGCCCCGCCCGAGCTGATATGTATGCCAAATGCGGCAAAAGCGATAGCGATAGCGGCAAGCAGACCGATACTCAGCCACATCGCCCAACGCTTCTGCAGCCACAATCCGATGCCAGCTGCGATGTAAACGAAACCTGACAGAAAGTTGAACCGCAGCAACAGCGGCACATAGTTGCCGGCGGCGATCCGCGCCGCCTCGTCACCGAACAGCACCGTGCCGCCGCCCTTGAGCGTCATCAAACCGAACAGGACAGCCACTATCGCGAGCGCACTGTTTATCCAGCCTCGTGGTTGTTTCAGTGTAGTCATACTTATCTCACCTTTCTTGGAAATGGATACCGAACCCGGATGGCTCGATCGGATTTATTTGGTTTCTTCAACGAAGCGATACATCTCGTGGCAGGCGATGCAGTTATTCATGGCGACACTCAATTTTTCCACCACCAGATTGCTGTCTTTTGACTTGGCTGCCGTGGCGGCAATGTCATCAAATTTCTCCCGTGTATCAAAACCCAATGCTTTCATTTCGACGGGGAGTTTCCTGAACAAGGAGCCGGGAGTTTCTGCCTCGGCACTCATGCCGGAAGCTTTGGCAGACTTAACGACTGCGTCAAAATCCTTCACGGAAGCCGCAGACAATATTCCTTGCGCGCTCTGCAACCACACACGCATCTCCAGCAACAAGGCATTACGCTCATCTTTACTCAACATCACCGCCTGACGACCATCGTCCGATGGCTGAACATTGCCGACTGTGAATTTGTAGCCCAAAGCGGCAACGATAACGGACAGCACGACAACCAACATCCAACTCAATTTGCAATTCTTCATAATATCTTCACCCTATGTGATGGTTCATCAGTGGCTTATCTACTTACTTTCCTTGCCGTAGAAATGCTCAACGATCTTGCCCCGAAATGCCTGGTGACAATTCAGACAGGTGGTCTGCAGCTGTCCAAAAGTGGCGATTGTCTTTTGTCCATCCTTCTCGTGAGCCGCCTGCTCAAGCGCATGCGCGGCTTTATGCGTCTCACTATCAAACGCTTTGAAATTAGCCATTTCCAACCCCATGAATTTCATGATGCGCATCTTTTCAGAAACAGGAGGCTGGGGATGAATGGCGATCAGCGGAGCCGTCTTGGCGACCGATTCCCAATCTTCACGCGAGATACCATCGGTGATGACCTGCATGTTCCTACCCAGCTCCTTCATCACTTTTTGCAGTTCGAGTGGCTCTGTAGCTTGTGCATGAGGGACGGACAGTGCCAAGGCGGTCACGAATACGGCTAAGTTTGCTTGTTTCTTCATGGATTCTCCTTGTGGGGTTTGATGATCAACTGCGTGCTTTAACGCCATGTAAAAAGATCGGGAAAGCTTTTTCTGCCTGTTGCTTAAGTGCGTGTTTCCCGCCAAATATTGAAGACTGCATGACCAAGCCTTGAATCATGCCGATGTAGAGCACCGCCGCACTTTGACTATCCAGATCAGCCGATACCAAAGATTGTGATTTCGCCTCTTCCAACGCACCTGCGATCTTGGCCTCGTATCCAGAGATGATCCCCTCGATCAATTGGCGCAACTTTCCGCTCTTCTTGTGCAGCAATTCTGAAAACAACAACCGAGGGATCGCCGGATGTTTACTGATGAATGAAATGTGTGCAAAGAACATGCGCTCGATGGCGTTTAGCGGATCCGTTGCCTCTGCCGCCGCTTTATCCAATATTTTCATCAAGCGTTCGCGCACCCACACGATCACGGCGAACCAGATGTCATCCTTGGTCGAAAAATGCCGAAAGATCGCGCCCTGGGTAAGGTTCATGGCATCCGCCATATCCTGAGTAGTGACGCTGTTCACCCCCTTGTCGGCGGCCAGTTCAACAGCCACACGAATGATTTCACCTTGGCGATCTTCTGAGCTCATCCGTTTTTTTACTGTTTTCTGAATCACGACATCTCCCCTCTAAATAGATCGTTAAACCTGCTTGCCCTCGCCCGCTTCCTCGTAGGTGCGTCCGTCGCGGATGTGATAGATGCGCTTGAAGGTCGGGATGATCTTCTCGTCGTGCGTCACCACGATGATCGCGGTCTGGTACTGCTCCGCCATCTGGTTGAGGATGCGCACCACGTTGAGCGCGCGTTCGCTGTCCAGCGGCGCGGTTGGCTCATCCGCGAGGATGACCGGCGGATGGTTGGCCAGTGCGCGCGCGATGGAGACGCGCTGCTGCTCGCCGCCCGACAGATGCGAGACGGCGGCCCGTGCGCGGTGGCCCACGTCCAGCGCCTGCAGCAGTTCCAGCGCACGCTTGCGCGCATCCGTATCCGCCATGCCGGCCAGCATGGGCAGGATGGCGACGTTGTCGGTAACATCGAGGAAGGGGATCAGGTACGGTGCCTGGAACACGAAGCCGATGCGGTCGCGACGCAGTTCGCGCAGATCGTCGATCAGCCACTTCCCGTCGAAGATGGTCTGCCCGCCCAGCGTCATGCGTCCGGCGGTGGGCTCGATCACCGCGCCCAGACACTTGAGCAGCGTGCTCTTGCCGGAGCCGCTGGGGCCGACCAGCCCCACCACCTCGCCCGGCCAGATGGTCATGTCCACACCCTTGAGCGCGTCCACGGCGGTCTCACCCTCGCCGTAGCGTTTCTTCAAATTTTCGATATGGATAGCGGGTTCGCTCATATGGCTATCCTCCAATCGCCGTGGCCGGGTCGATGCTCAAAGCGGCGCGAATGGCGAAGACGCTGGCGACGGCACACATCAGCATGACTAGGATGAAACCGGTCACCGCGTCGCCCGGCAGCAGCAACACGAACTTAGGGAACAGCGGCGCCCACAGCGTGGCAGACAGCTTGCCCACCATGAAGCCGATCAGCCCAAGGCCCAGCGCCTGCTGCAGGATCATGCCGCTGATGGTGAGGTTGGTCGCGCCGATCAGTTTCAGCACCGCGATCTCGCGCACCTTGTTCAGCGTCATGGTGTAGATGATGAAGGCGACGATGGCCGCACTGACCACGGCGAGGATCACCAGGAACATGAAGATCTGTTTGGACGAGGTGGCGATCAGGCGTGCCACCAGGATCTCGTCCATCTGCGGCTTGGTATAGGCCTGCAGATGTTTCCAGCGTTCGATCTGCGCGGCCACCGCCGCTTCCTCGCCCAGTGCGGTGCGCACCAGCACCGCGTTCACCAGATGGCTGGAGGTCTGGCTGGCCTGCACCGCCTCCAGCACGCCGGGACGATTGAAGGCGGGATTGGCGGCGGTGCGCGCACGCTCGTTGAGCAGCGCATCGTTGTCTTTCAGAAACTGCGCTTCCTGCGCATCCTTCAGCGGGATGAAGATCATCGGGTCGCCACTGGACGAGACCATGCGCTGCGTCAGGCCGACCACCGTGTATTCGTGGCGGCGGATGTTGACCCGGTCGCCCAGCGCCAGACCGCTCTTGATGTCCGCCACCGCCTCGTAATGCGAGCGGGTGACCGGACGGCCCGCCACCAGATAGCCCGGCGCGCCCGGCTTGCCGGTTTCAAAACCGACCACCATCACACGGATATCCTTGCCGGCATGGTTCATCTGCATGGTCAGGTAAGTCACGTTGCCGGCCTCGCGTATGCCCGGCAGCCCCAGCAGATCGCGCGCCACATCATCGCGCACGCTGGACGGCTCGGCATAAGGCCCCAGCGTGTCCTGCTGCACCACCCACAGGTCGGCACCCGCGTTCTCGATCAGCACGCGCGCATCGTCCACCATGCCGCGATACACCCCGGCCATGGTCAGCGTCACGCCGATCAGCAGACCAAGACCCACGCCGGTGAAGACGAACTTCCCCCAGCCGTGCAGGATGTCGCGACTCGCCAGATTGATCACGGATCAGCCCCGCACCAGCGCAGCGACCACCTTCACCGGCAGGCCCGCGCGCAGGGATTGCTGACTGTGCACGATCACTGTCTCACCGTCATCCAGCCCCTCCAGGATCTGGCTGCGGCCATCGAGGGTGGCGAAGCCGATCCGCACCGGCTTGAAGCGCACTTCACCGTCTTGCAGGACCCACACGCCGGTCTGGCCGCTCACCGTTTTCACGGCGGCGCTCGGGATGCTACGCACCTGTTTCATGACCGGCAGCGCGATGGTGACTTCCGCAAATTCGCCAAGGCTGGCATCCGGCATATCGAGCGTGACGTTGACGATGCGCTCCTCGGTCACCGCGTCACTCACCCGGTCCACGCGCGCGACTTTGCCTGCGACCGGCGCATGCGGGCGGGAACGCAACACGATCTGCGCCGCCTGCCCGGCATGCACCTGTCCGGCTTGTTGTTGCGCGATGCGCGTCTCGACCCACAATTGGGACGTATCGACCACCTGCAACGCGAGCTGCCCACCGGCTACGGTGCTACCCGGCTCGATGCGGCGCAAGGTGACGATACCGTCTATCGGGCTGATCAACTGCATCTGCGCACGCGTCTTGCCGATGCCGCGCAGTTCGGCTTGCGCCCGTGCATTTTCATCGCGGGCAGAGGCCAGATTGGCGACGGCCGCGACAGCCGCAGCCTGTGCCGCGTTCTGTTCGTGCAGCTTGGCATCGAACATTTCTTTGCTGACGAAGCCGCCGCTGCGCAACTCCTGATAACGCACCATGGTGGCCTCGACGGTCTTGAGCCGGCTCCGTGCCTCGCTCAATTGCGCTTCCGCCGCGCGGATCGCGTTGATCGACTTGTCGACCATGCGCCGCGCACCCGCCTGCTTGTCGTCCAGATCGACCGGGTCCATCTCGGCCAGCACCTGTCCGGCCTTGACCGTATCGCCCTGATCGACGCGCACGTTCTTCACCCTGCCGGTCATGGTCGGTGCCAGATCGTGGTGGTGCCGCGCCTGCACCGTGCCCACACCGAACACACTGCTCGTCAAGTCGCCAGTCTGCACCTGCTCGACCGTGACCTTGACCGACGCCAGCGGTCCCTGCGTCATGATGACCCACACGAACAGCGCCAGCACAGCGCCACCCACCACCAGAAGTTTGATCTTTTGCCCGGACATGTCAGCCACCAATTAAGTAATTGGTTACTATCTTAATTGGGTATGGCAGATGACGCAACCTTACTTGATTCAGGTGTTTACGATGATCAGCCCGGCTGTCCGTCTGCGCGCGGACGCCAGTAGGCTGGCAGGTAGCGCCACACCCACGGGCCGAAGCAGGCCAGCCACAACAAGGTGGCGGCGAGATAGAGCCAGCCGGATTGCGCCGGCAGCAGATCGGCCGCGATGCGCAGCAGCGCGGTGAGCTGGATGCCGGCGAACATCAGTTGGACCGGCGTGTCGATGGCGAACGGCAGGCCGGAGTGACCCAGCGTGACGCGTGTACCCATGCCTATCATCAGCGTGGCATAGCAACCTATGGTCAGCGCGTGCAGCGGTGCCAGCCCGAGGATGAAGCCGGTGCCGTCGTGCGTGAGCAGCCACAGGCTTTGCACTGCGTACAGCAGCATGGCGATGCCCAGCCAGACGAAGCCCACATGCAGCACGGCCAGCAGCGGATTCTTGAAACTGCGACGGAAGCCCCATAACCAGCTCAACTTGAGTGCGGCGAACGCCAGCGGCAGGTCGGCCAGCCACAACCATGCAGGCAGACTGAAGAACTCCAGCAGGCCGTGCACGAGACTGGCCGCCAGCATGGTCCACCACGGCCAGAACGGGCGCGGCACTTCCTTTTGCTGCAACGCGCTGGAGGTGAAGAACGGGATCATGCGGTGCGCCACGGTGGCGAACACCGGCAGCACGAAACCCCACAGTCCGGCGCGCAGCGCGAGCTGCAGCGCTTCGTGCCTGCCGGTCACTTGCCAATAAAGGAAGACCGCCAGCGCCAGCCAGCCGATGCTGAATGCAGCGAGCAGCACGCTGGTATGGCGCTTGTCGCTGGGCCGTGTGTCGCGCAATACGCGCCACAGTGCGTACAGTCCACCGCCCCAGCCGACCAGCATGGATGCGCTCGCCAATATCAGCAGCACAGGCGCCAAGAACAGCCCGGCATAGAACAGCGACACACCGGCGAACATGAAGACGAAGGCCGGCACGTAACGCTGCACCGGGATCTCGTTCCCAGCCATCCAGCGCGGGAATGTGGTCATCAGGAAACCGAAGAAGAAGAACGGCAACATGCCGAACAGCAACAGCCAGATATGGGCGGCGGTCGGGAACAGCGGCCAGCTCACGCTGTATTGCGGCAACAGATAACGGGTGCCCAGTTCGAACAGCCACCATGACATGGCGAGCAGGGTCTGCACGGCTCCGCCGAAGAACATGACACGATGGGGTGCAGCGATGAAACTTTTCAACATGATTACCTTCCAGTGGTTCAGTACGTAAAGCGAAGTTCGGCGCTCAAGGTGCGGCGCGGCAACAGGAAATAGGCATAGGCCTTGCGGTCGAACAGATTATTGATGACCAGACTGGCGCGGAGTTGTTTCGAGAGCGCGTAACCGGCACCGACATCGACCAGGGTATGCCCGTCATAACTACCCGGTACGCCCTCGACCACATCCGTATTCTGCGCCGTCCAGTAAACATGGCTGACATGCCGCACTTCCAGTCGTCCGTCCCATGCACCTTGCTGCGCCTTCAGCATGAGACCGGCGATGCGCTCCGGCACATCGGTGAGACGTTTGCCGACACTGGCCGGGTCGGCCGTGTTCTCCAGCATGCGGGTATCGATGCGCGCATAGTTCGCGCCCAGGGTGAGCCAGTTCGCCAGCCGTTTCTCCAGCGCGAGCTCGACCCCGTTCACCCGCGCCCGTCCGGCATTGATGCGCAGCGACTGCGTGGTGGACAACTGCTGCAGATAGATCAGGTCGCGCAACTCGGTCGAATACAGCGTCGCACTCAGCTTGCTCTCCGCTTGTGGTCGCCAGTCCCCGCCGACTTCCCAAGTCGTGCCCTGCTCCGGCTGCAAGTCCGGATCGCCGGAGGTGGTGCGGCCACGGCTGGTAGAAGTGGTGTACAGATCCTGATGGGTGGGTGCGCGGAAGGAACGGCCATACGAAGTGCGCAGCGTCAGCGCCGTATCGGGGCGATAGACGGCCGACAGTTTGGGACTGAAGGCGTCCACCGTGCGTTCCGCGTAGACGTTGCTCACCGGCGTCGTGCCGTTGCTGAAATTGTCGCCGCGCGTGCGCCATGTGTCCCAGCGCCCGCCGAGATAGAGCGTGAGCTTGTCCGTCGCGCCGTACTCGTCCTGCGCATAGAGCGACCAGGTGGTGGACCGGCCGTGATAACCGCCGTTCACGGCGGTGACCGAGGAAGGGTCGCGCCATGCGGAGAGCGCGAGCAGATTCTGGTCCACCGCATCCTGATGCAGCGCCACGCCGCTCACCATGAAATGGCGTTCGCCCAGCGGGAAGCTGAGTTGCACATTGGCATCCAGCGCATGGTTGGGCGTGTCGGCGAGCGTACCGCTGCCGCTGTCCCAAGTGGCGGTCGGGCTGGCCAGGGCATAGCGGTATTCGCGCACCATGCTCGCCAGTTCGGCTTTCAACAGCATATCGTCGCCCAGCGTGCCGTCGTAGCCGAGCCGATACTGCGTGCTGGCCTCGTGCAGCGGCTGGAAAGAGAACAGGGTGAAATCATAAGCGCTCAGCGCGACGCGCTCTCCATTGATATCCAGTGTGCCGCTGCTGACCGTATCGCCCGCCGCATCGCGCAGGTAGGAATTGAACATCGTCTGGTGCTGATCGGTCTGCTGGTGGCTGATGGCGGTGTACAGCGTCGAGCGCGCATCCAGTTCGTGGAACAGTTTGGCCGTGGCGTTCAGTGTGCGCCACGGCGTCCTGCCGAGGTCGCCCACCAGATAAGCCGGCGTGCCGTCACGCGTGGTGATCGCCTGTGCACCGCTGACCGGGATACCCGGCGTGCAGGGAGCAGGCGGCGGCGGGCACGAGGGCGACTTCACCACGAACTCGTTCACATAACTGGCGCGCTCCTGATAGCCCAGACCGGCGACGATGCCCCAGCTTTCGTCCAGCCTGTTGCGCAGATACAGACTCGCATCCGTGCCCTGCGCATCGCCCCAACCCTGACGGATGCGCACACTGCGTTCCTCGCGGTCCGGACGCTTGCTGATGATGTTGATCACGCCACCGATGGCATTGCTGCCATACAGGGCCGAGTAGGCGCCGGGCACCACCTCGATGCGTTCGACGTCCTCGACGAAAGGCACACGCCAGTTCACCTTGCCCGAGCCGGCATCCTGCAACGGCTGCCCGTCCAGCAGCACCAGCGTCCTCGACTGGTCGATGCCGCGCAGCGACATGCTGCTCGTGCCCTGTGTGCCCTGCGACTGCCCGAGCGCCCCGCCGCGCAGGTACAGGCTGGGCACCTGTTCCAGCGCATCGCCCAGGCGCGTCACATCACGGTCGGCGATGTCATCCGCCACCACCACAGTCACCGCCGCCGGCACGCGCTCCGCCGCGCTGCTACTGCGGGTCGCCGTCACTACCAGTTCGGGCAACAACTGTGTCTCCTGCGCCAGCACCGGTGTGCAGCACACAACTGGCAACATGCTGCAAAAGGCGATTCGTATTCGGGGGATGCACATGGCGGTCTGTCTCATAAAAAAGGGCGGGTATCCCCCGCCCTTCTGGTTGTTTAAGGGCGGCTCAGTAGACGTCTTCCTGCGTGTTCCAGATATTGAACTTGCCGGTCGGTGTGATCAGACGCGGGTCGGTGATGACTGTCTTCACCTTGCGCGTCTTGTCATCCATCACCACGATGGCCGACTGCTCATCCTTGCCTGCCCACAGCGAGAACCACACTTCGTCCCCGGCCTCGTTGTACTCGGCATGCACCACCCGCTTCACCAACTTGCTCTCCGGCAGACCGGAAAGCTTGACCAGATTGAGCACCTCGGGGGCTTTGTTCAGATTGGCGATGTCGTAGATGGAGACCGACTCGGACAATTCCTTGTCCGGATTCAGCGGCGCATCCGCCCACAGGTTCTTCGACTTGGGATGCGTCTTCACGAACAGCGAACCGGCACCGTGGTTCTTCAGCTCCTGCACCACTTTCCATGCATATTTCTTGTGCTTCACCGGATCGGTGCCGATCAGCGTGATGACATCCGACCCCAGATGCGAGGTCGCCCACACCGGACCGTACTTGGCATGCACGAAGTTCGCCCCGCGCCCCGGATGCGGCTTGGGTGAGGTCTCCACCAGCGCAGCCAACTTGCCCAGCTTGGTATCTACCACCGCCACTTTGTTGGACGCGTTAGCCGCCACCAGGAAATATCGCTTGGTCGAATCCCAGCCACCGTCATGCAGGAACTTGGCCGACTCGATGGTGGTGGTCTTCAGGTTCTTGATGTCGGAATAATCCACCAGCTGGATCATGCCGGTCTCTTTCAGGTTGATCACCCACTCCGGCTTGTGCGGCGAAGCCACGATGGACGCGACGCGCGGCTCCGGGTGGTATTCGCCGTCGACGGTCATACCGCGCGAGGATACGATCTTCAGCGGCTTGAGCGTATCGCCCTCGGTGATCACGTATTGCGGCGGCCAGTAGGAACCGGCGACGGCATACTTGTCCTCGAACCCTTTGAATTTGGATGTCTCGACAGAACGCGCTTCGATACCTACCTTTAGCGTTGCCACCACGGTCGGCTGCTTGTACCACATGTCAATCAGGTCCAGTTTTCCGTCACGGCCGATCACATACACATAACGACCCGAGGCGGAGACGCGCGAGATATGCACGGCGTAACCGGTCTTGACGATACCCCAGATCTTCTTGGTGTCGCCGTCGATGAGCGCGACCTCGCCCGCATCACGCAAGGTCACCGAGAACACGTTCTTCAGGTTGATCTTGTTCATCTGCTTCTTCGGGCGGTCCTGCGGTTTGACCACCAGCTTCCAGCTCTCGGTCATCTCCTTCATGCCCCACTCCGGCGGGATAGGCGGCTCCTGTTGCAGATAGCGCGCCATCAGGTCCACTTCCTTCTCGTTGAAGTCACCCGAAGTCAGGAAGTTCGGCATGCCGCCGGGCGAACCGTAACCGATGAAGGCCTTGAGATATTCGGTGCCCTGATTCAGCGTCGTCTCCGGCGTCAATGCCTTGCCGGTCGCGCCCTTGCGCAACACGCCGTGGCATCCCGCGCAGCGCTCGAAATAGAGCTGGCGCGCTTGGTCGAACTCGGCCACGGTCATCGGCGGGGCCGAGGTGTCCGCATTCTTGTGCATGAGCGCCGAACCGACCGGCGAAGTGCCGGTATGGTGCGCGGCGTCTTCCGCCGCGACGCGCGGTGCGGCCTGTGCCAGGAACGGCAGTGCGGTCAGCACCGCCAGTACCGCGAGTGTTTTGCCTGTATACGTTCTCATCATCATCTCCCGAAGTTGAACCGGTATGCATTGTCCGCGCCCGCTTCCCGCACCACGTGCGGGAAGCGGGCGCGACTGTTTAAGTTTCCGATGTCGCAGGAACCAAAGTGCGCTTCTCGCCGCGACCTATGGTCATCAGGTCCCACACCAGCAACACGAAACCTACTGTGAACATCACGCCGAACAGCTCACGCCACCACATACCCTGCGTGAACCAAGGATGCGCCTGCGCGGCGAAGTAGCCTATCCAGCTGGAGCCTTCGATGGCGCGTTCGATCTGCGACTGCACATAACCGGACACCAGCATGGAGATGGTCATACCCACCATGCCGAGGTTGAGCAGGCCAAGTGCCCACTTCCATTTCCAGCCGTTGCCCGGCAGGTCACCCGACATCCACACGTCGCCGCGCCACTTTTGCACCGCGAGGTAGAACATGGCGATGATGATGGTGGCGTAGGCACCGAAGAAAGCCAGGTGACCGTGCGAAGCCGACCATTGCGTGCCGTGGGTGTACAGGTTGATCTGCGGCAGGGTGTGCATGAAGCCCCACACACCCGCACCGAAGAAGTTGCCGAAGGCGTGCGCGATCAGCCAGGCCATAGTCGGATGGTTGGAGTTCTTGGCATGGCGTGCGCCCGCGTCGAACACCGCATGCACCACCATCGCCACCAGCGGGATCGGTTCCAGCGCGGAGAAGAAGCCGCCGATGGAGAACCAGTATTCCGGCGTGCCGATCCAGAAGTAGTGGTGACCGAGACCGAGGATGCCGGAGCCGAACATCAGCGCCACCTCGATGTACAACCAGGTCTCCACGATCTTCCGGCGTACACCCAGCACCTTCATCAGACCGTAAGCCATGATGCAGGCGACCATCACTTCCCAGGTCGCTTCCACCCACAGATGGATCACCCACCACCACCAGTATTGGTCGATGGAGATGTTGGTGGTGTAGAACATACCGGCCAGATAGATACCGAACAGCGCCAGCATATCCAGCACCAGCACACCGGCGATACCGGTGTAGCGGCCTTTGGCGAAGGTGGCGGCGACGTTGTAGAACACCACCAGTACGCTGACCACGATGCCGATGTCGGCCCAGCGCGGCGCCTCGATGTATTCGCGGCCTTCGTTGATCAGCCACAGTGAGGATTCCTTGCCCGGCCCGACCTGCACCAGCAGATAGACCAGCACCACCACGGTGACCGCTGCAGTCAGCACCCAGAAGATCAGGTTGCCGAGCTTGAGCCCGACGATCTCATGCTGCGATTCCTCTTCCAGCAGCCAGTACACCGAGCCGAGGAAGCCGTACAGCATCCATACCACCAGTGCGTTGATATGCACCATGCGATTGACGCTGAAATCGAGCACGCCGTACAGAAAGTCCGGCATCAGATATTGCAGTCCGGCCATCAGGCCGAACAGCACCTGCGCGCCGAACAGGGTGATTGCGACGGTGAAATACTTCACCGCCAGTTTTTGCCCACCGTTCAGGTTGGCGCTGTCGCATATTCCTGGCGTAGCCATGATCAATTCTCCTGTTCGATGGATTTGAAGTTATAGGGGAAGCCGTTGGTGTCGATGCTGGACATCCATTTCAGGAAGGCCACCACACCGCGTGCTTCCTCGTCGGTGATGCCAAGCTTCGGCATGCGACGCCCCATGCTGTTATGCAGCTTGTCGGAAGGGTCCTTGATGAACTCGACCATCTGCACCTCGCGGATCTCTGAGGTACCCCAGTACTGGTCCAGCCATGACTTGGTCAGGTCGGGCGCGTAGTAGGCGCCGTTGCCGAGCAGGGTGTGGCAGTTCATGCAGTTCTTGGCCTGCGTGGTCAGTTTGCCCAGCTTGACCAGCGCCTCGGCTTCCTCTTCGTTCAGCTCCTTGCCGAACAACGGTTCCTTGACGCCGATAACCGGCACCTGCACACGGCGCTGCTCGTCGAACTTGTATTCGATGCGATGATTGATCACCGAATACGCCGGTACACGCGTCGTGCCCACACTTATCTGAGATATCGTGTCCATCGTCAGCAGCATGAGCACGACGAACGAACCGCCCGTCACCCATATCGCCGTCTTGCGCCAGAACGATTCCGACGCCCACCATTGATTCGTCGCCATTTATGCCTCCTTAGTCATTGATTCAGGGATCACTTCCGTTACAGCATCTTTCTCCGCGCCCTCCGCATGCGTCCCCACACACAGATGCCAGATGCCGTGCGGTGCCAGCAGATAGCCCAGCAGCATGCACGCCACCACCGTCGTCCACAGCGGGTGCGACAGCAGGTTGGCGGCTTGCGCCAGGAACAGCGTGGAGACGAGCAGACCGGCATAGGACAGATAGGCCAGCGGCATCAGCACCGGCATGGCGCGGATGCGTGCGTAGGCGAACAGCAGCGCGTACAGCGCGCCGAGCAGGATGACCATAGCCGAGGAAAAGAAGATGGTGAAGAAATCGGCAAGACCGGCCGGCTCAATCATGTTGCCCCCTTGTGCGGCGGATCGGACGACCCACCTCTGCATCATTCAATGATTCACTGCGCGTCAATGTATTCCTGTTTTTTTAATTATGCAAGCGTTATGAATGTATTAATATTAGGCGTCACCGATAGCGGCCGCCCGCCTATAATCGGCCCGACCAACAAGGAGTGAACCGGCATGCAACTCAACCTTTCCACCGACATCGCGCTGCGCACCCTGATCTATCTGGGTCAGAAGGGCGGGCCCGCCACCATCTCCGAAGTGTCCGCCGCCTTCGGCATCGCCAAGACCCATTTGATGAAGGTGGCGATGACGCTGGTCGCGCAGGGTCTGGTGACCAGCGAGCGCGGCCGCAACGGCGGCATCCGCCTCGCGCGCGACGCCGCCAAGATACGCATCGGCGATGTGGTGCAGACCATGGAACCGAGCATGGCGCTGGTGTATTGCATGCGGCCGGACGCGACCGAAGCGGATTGCCCGCTGTTGCCCGGCTGCAAACTGAAGAAGACCTTCGGCAAGGCGCAAAAGGCGTTCCTGGCCTCGCTCAACGAAAGCACCCTGAGCGATCTGCTGCCAAGTAAACCGATCAAGGTGAAACCATGAACATCCCCGCCTTGCTGAGATCGTTCGCCCCGCACCGCTCCCCCGCCCCATTCGCCGAGCGCCTGCGCAGCGGCTTTGCCGGCGGCCTGGGCATCTTCCTGCTGGCCTGGGCGCTGCACCTGTTGCCGCAGCCGGATCTTCCCCTGTTGCTATTGGGCTCGATGGCCGCGTCGGCGGTGTTGCTGTACGCGGTCCCGCACAGTCCGCTGGCGCAGCCGTGGAACCTGATCGGCGGCCACCTGGTCTCGGCACTGGCCGGCTGGATCACCATCAGCTTCGTGCATGACCCGCTGACAGCGGCCGGTATCGCGGTGGGCAGCGCAATCTTTCTCATGTATCTGCTGGATTGCCTGCATCCGCCCGGCGCGGCCACCGCGCTGACGCTGGTGCTGGGCGCGACGCAGTTCCTGCAGATGGGCGCGGGCTGGACGTTGACCATCGTGGGCGCCAATGCCTTCATCTCGCTGCTGCTGGCGTTGACCATCAACAACGCCCTGCCGCGCCGTCACTATCCGCAGGCCCCTGCAGCACCCGCCCCACACCCACCGGCGATGCGCGTGCTGCCCGAACAGCAGGACATCGAACGCGCGCTGGCGGAAGAAGACAGCCTGCTCGACATCAGCACCGACGACCTGCTAGCCCTGTATGGCCGCGCCCAGCGCCATGCCCAAGCGCGCTTCGAATCCGCAGCACGCTGACCCGCCATGTCGTTGCTGAAGATCATCCATCTGACCGCGGTGGTCGCCAGCTTCGTGCTGTTCTTCCTGCGCGGCGTGTGGCTGTTGCGCGGCTCGCCCGTCATGCAGCAGCGCTGGGTGAAGATCACCCCGCACAGCGTGGATACCGTCCTGCTCGTCAGCGCCATCGCGCTCGCCTGGCAACTCGGCGTCACACCGTTCAATTCCCCTTGGCTGACTGCAAAGATCGTCGCGCTGCTGGTGTATATAGCGTTAGGCATGCTGGCGTTCCGCTTCGCGCGCACGACTGCGCAGCGTCTCACCGCATGGTTGGGTGCGTTGCTCGTGTTCGGCTACATCGTGGCCGCCGCGATCACGCACGATCCGCTACTTACACTGTAAAGTCCTAACCATGAACGACCCATTCAACACCCCGGCCGCACCCAGCTTCGACGATCCGCTGGAGATGCTACAAGCCTGTCACGGCCGCATCACGGCACAGTGCGACACCCTGCAGCGACTGGTTGCGCACTTGCAGATGCAGGGCAACGACGAACAAGCCGGACAGGCGGCGCGCGCCATCCTGCGTTACTTCGATACCGCCGGTCAGTACCACCATCAGGATGAAGAGCAGGACCTGTTCCCCGCGCTGCTCGCCAGCGGCGACAGCGAAGCTGCGGCCTATGTGGCGAAATTGCTTGAAGAGCACAAGGTGATGGACGCCGCCTGGCAAGCCTTGCGCCCTTTACTGGTCGCCATAGCGGAAGACAGTGCCAACACGCTGGATGCAGACGTCGTCGCACATTTCATCGACAGCTACGCGCGACACATCGCATTCGAGAACAGCCAGTTGCTGCCGCTGGCGACGACCTTGCTGGATACGCAGCAACTGCAGCTGCTTGGCCGCTGCATGGCCGAGCGGCGCGGGGTGGCGGATTGAAGCAGGCGGCAGTGATCGGGGCCGGCCCGGCCGGCTTGATGGCCGCCGAAGTGCTGTCGCAACGCGGGATACAGGTCAATGTCTACGACGCCATGCCCAGCGCGGCGCGCAAATTCCTGATGGCGGGCAAAGGCGGCATGAACATCACCCATGCCGAACCGTTCGAGGATTTTCTGACGCGCTACGGCGCACGCTGCGAACAGATCGCACCGCTGCTGCGAGCCTTTCCGCCGCAGGCGCTGCGCGACTGGATACACGCTCTCGGTGTCGAGACCTTCGTCGGCACTTCCGGCCGCGTGTTCCCCAAAGAGATGAAAGCCGCACCGCTGCTGCGTGCCTGGTTGCACCGGCTGCGCGAACACGGCGTGCGCTTCCATATGCGCCATCGCTGGCTGGGGTGGGATGCAGCGGGCGCGCTGCGTTTCGCCACCGTGGACGGCGAACACAGCCTCGCGGCCGATGCCGTGGTGCTGGCACTGGGCGGTGCAAGCTGGCCGCAGCTCGGCTCGGACGGCGCATGGACTGCGCTACTCGAACAACGCGACATCGCCATCGCCCCGCTGCGCCCGAGCAACTGCGGCTTCGAGATCGCATGGACTCCGCACTTCCGTGATCGCCATGCGGGCGAGCCGCTGAAATCGGTGGTCGCAGAATTCGGTGCGATACGAAAACAGGGCGAATGCATGATCGATGCGCACGGCATCGAAGGCGGATTGATCTACGCGCTGTCGGCCGCGCTGCGCGACGAGATTGAAGCCAACGGCCATGCCACGCTGCATCTCGACCTGCTGCCGGACTGGACGCCGGAGCGCATAGAGAAAGAAGTAGCGCATCCGCGCGGTTCGCGTTCGCTCTCCAGCCATCTGCAAAGCCGCCTCGGATTGAAAGGCGCGAAGGCCAATCTGCTGCGCGAAGTGTTGAATGCCGAACAGATGCAGGATACGAAACTGCTGAGCCAGACCATCAAGAGATTGCCGCTGCGTTTGCTTGCAGCGCGCCCTTTGCGTGAAGCCATCAGCACGGCGGGTGGCGTGATGTTTGAAGAACTGGATACAGCGCTGATGCTGCGCAAGCTGCCCGGCGTGTTCGTCGCCGGCGAGATGCTGGACTGGGAAGCACCCACCGGCGGCTACCTGCTGTCAGCTTGTTTCGCCAGCGGCCATGCCGCAGGGAACGGCGTGGCGCAATGGCTGCAACATCCCCAATCCGCGCAGGGTCTGTGAGCGTTCCCGCGCTTTTCCTGCGCTACAATGCGCGCCATCTTTTCCCCCAACTGCAAGGATAAAAACATGAAGCAATACAGCAAACGCATCGCACTGTTCCACTGGATCATCTTCGCACTGGTGTGCATCGCTTTCTATCTGGGCCATGAGGTGCATGAATCGCAGAACGGGGCCGAGAAACTGTCCATGTACCCGGTACATTTCCTGATCGGCGATCTGGTTCTGCTGCTCACCCTGATCCGCCTCTACTTCCGCAAGAAGGACGGCGAACCCGCCCCGGCCAACGCCAACCCGCTGCTGAACAAGGTCGCCGCCGCCACCCACAAGCTACTCAACCTGTCGGTGATCGCCGTGGTCGTCTCCGGCATCACCACCGCCGCCACCTCGGGCGTGATCGAAGCGCTGAAGACCGGCAACGCCGAACTGATCCCCGATTTCAAAACGGTGGCCGCCAAGGAATTCCACGAGATGTTCATCGCCGTCATGCTGCTGCTGATCGCCTTCCACGTCGCGGCCGCGCTGTATCACCAGTTCATCGTCAAGGACAACCTGCTGCGCCGCATCATGGTGAGACGATTCGAAGACTGAGCGGACACAAGCCTCCCAGCAAGACAAAGCCCGGCATGCCGGGCTTTTTTGTTTCCAGTCACTGCGCTGACCTTACGGTTGCAGCGGATTGATACGCGGATGCGTCTCCTCCCCGAACAGCCAGAGCCAACCTCCCGACAGGAACATGGAGATCGCCACGAACCAGAACGCCGCCTCCACCGAACCGCTGAAGTGAGCGGCGATGCCCAGCCCGAGAGCGCCGATGCCGTAACCCAGATCGCGCCAGAAACGGTAGATACCGATGGCCGAGCCGCGCCAGTCGGGATGAGAGATGTCCGCGATGGCGGCCGACAGGTTGGGATACAGGAGCGCCATGCCGATACCGGAGACGGCGGCGGAGAACGACCACCACACCATGCCTTCGCCGAACAGCATCAGCGCCACGCCCGCACCGCATATCCACATGCCGAGGACATTGGGCATATGACGGCCGATGTGGTCGGACAGTTTGCCGGTGAAGAATTGCGAACCGCCCCAGACGAAGCCGTACACGCCGACGATCCAGCCGATGTCGGGCAGGCTGATGCCGCGCTGGTAGAGGAACACCGGATAGAACACCCACACCAGCGCATCGACGAACTTTTCCACCAGCCCGGCCTGGCTGATGGCAGCGAGGCGCTTGTCGCGCCATGACACCAGCGTGAACACTTCCCACGTCGTCGGCTGTGCGCTGATGTTGGTCGGGTAACGTGCCAGCGGGCCGCTACTCAAACCGGCCTCATGCTTCGCCCAGGGCAGCGTGTCCTTGACCCACAACAGGGTGAGCAGGAGGGCGAGCAGGATGGTGGTCATACCGAACAGCAGCAGACCACTGCGCGGACCCAGCATGGTCGCCAGATACGCGGTGATGATGCCCGCCAGCGCAAGGCCGACATAGCCGGAGAACTCATTGAGGCCGATGGTCAGGCCGCGCTGGTCGGCGCGGGTGATGTCGAGTTTGGAAGTCTGCGTCATCGACCAGGTCAAGCCCTGGTTGATGCCGAGCAACACGGTGGCGGCGACGATCCAGCTCCACGATGGCGCGAAATACACCATCAAGGGAATCGGCAGTGCTGCCGCCCATCCCAGCAGCAACACCTTCTTGCGGCCGATGCGCTCGGACAGGCGACCTGCCACGAAATTGAGCGTGCCCTTGACCAGCCCGAACGCCACCACGAAAGCGGTGAGTAGCATGAAGGAATCCTTCGGCACGCCGAATTCGGATTCGGACAGCGCGGGCACCACCGTGCGCATCATGCCGATGGTGAAACCCACCAGCATGACTTGCAGCAGTTGGTGCAGGAACTGGGAGAGGTTGTCGCGGATGCCGTGTTGCATGTTTTTACCTCGAAAAAAACAATTAGCCACAGAGAACACAGAGTTCACAGAGAGAAACGGATGTAACGTATAGAGCGCCTAGCTATTCGGAGAGTCAAAAATTCAAACAACCGAACCTTTCTCTGTGCCCTCTGTGTTCTCTGTGGCTAGATTTATGGTTTTGCGTATTGCGTTCAGCCCGCGATGTTAGCGGCGACCATCTTGTCCATCTCGGCGGGGCGCGGCGGGATCTCCTGCAACAGAGATTCGACGAACGCTTCCTTGCTGCCCGTCAGGGCTGAGTTCCAGCGTTTCTCGAAACCGATGGTCGAACTCGGCTTGCCGGACAAACCGGCACCGCAGACGCTGCCAGCCTGATGGCCGGGATAGATCTCGACCTCGTTAGGCAGGGTCAGCAATTTGGCATGGATGCTGTCGTAGAGCTGGGCGGCCATCTCCTTCTCGCGGCCGAGCAGATCGGGGCGGCCGATGGCACCGACGAACAACGTGTCGCCAGTGATGACGAACCAGGGCAGTTCGCCGCGACGCATGTCAGTCACCAGCAGGCAGATGCTGTCGGGCGTGTGGCCAGGCGTGTGCAGCACTTCGACGTTGACGTTGCCGAGGTTGAGCGATTGACCGTCGGTCAGGGATTCGAACTCGAACTTCACGCGCCCCTGGTCGGATTCGTGCAGGCAATAGGGCGCGCCCACCATCTGCGCCAGCTTGCGGCCGCCGGAATAATGGTCGGCATGCACATGCGTGTCGATCACAAAATTGATGGTGACGCCCGCCTTCTTCGCCTCTTCGATATACCACTCCTCGTCGCCTGCCACCACGTCCACCGCCATGGATTTACCCTTGGTGCCGCAGCCGAAGAAGTACGACAGTGAAGACTCCTTTGTTGCCAGTTGTTTGAAGAACATCCCTCTCTCCCTGAAGTTAAAACACCAGAACCTTGTCGGCCCAGATGGTCCATTCGGCCAGTTCGGCCAATGTGCTGCGATGGGTGCCCTCGGCGATCCCGTTTTCGTTTATGCCGCGCGCATCCATACAGGTGCCGCAGATGCCGATCTCGCCGCCGTGGCGTACCACATTGCCGATCATCACTTCGGCGTTGTAAAAACCCTGCGGGACCTTCTGCCCCTTGTTCGCGGCCGCAGCGGCGTCGCCGATCAGGAACACGCGCACCGTGTTGCCTTCCACTTTGGAGACCGCCCCCGCCAGACGCAGGGCGTTATAGGTTCGTTCGCTGCCGTATGGGGCGTCGTTGAGGATGTACAGGTGATTCATGTCGACCTCCTGAGTTATCATTCTAGTGAATGCTGGAATGATTAGAGCATCGCTTGTTTGCATGTGTCAATCTGTATTACAGTGACAGCCATACGTTCTATAAATCAATGGATTGATTAAATGAAAGACGCCCGCAAGATCAAAGATCTGTTGTACGAACAGGTCGCCCGCATCGGCAAGGTGTTCTCCAGCCCCAAACGGCTGGAGTTGATCGAATTGCTCTGTCAGGGTGAGAAGACGGTGGAGACCCTCGCGCGCGAGGCCTCGATCAGCGTGAAGCTGACCAGTTCGCATCTGCGCGAATTGCGTATGGCGCAATTGGTCGAGACCGAGCGGCAAGGCAAGAACATCCTCTACCGTCTGGCTAACAAATCGGTGGCCGACCTGTGGGTGCAGGTGCACACGCTGGCCGAAGACCGGCTGGTCGAGCTACAACTGGCATTGCAGAAGATCGCCACCCAGCCGGCCGACCTCATCGCCAGCGACCGCGAAAGCCTGATGAAGGCGGCACGCAAAGGCGAAGTGGTGGTGCTCGATGTGCGCCCGTCCGAGGAATATCTGAACGCACACCTGCCCTTCGCCAGATCCATCCCGCTGGAAGAGTTGCGTCAGCGCTTGAGCGAACTTCCCAAAGACCGCTCTGTGGTCGCCTACTGCCGGGGGCCGTATTGCTTGATGGCGGCGGATGCCGTCGCCTTGCTCAAAGACGAAGGATTCACCGCCTTCCATCTGCGCGAAGGCGTGGCGGAGTGGGCCATCAGCAAATGACACGGATACAAGCTATAGTTCGATAGCCGTTCTTCACATTCGCTGAATAACCAACATGGTGCATCCGCTCTATGGCTTCTGATCGAACCAGCACACCAAAGTCGTATGTCGATCCTTTGCTCAAGGAAGAGTTGCTGCGCGCGTCATTTGCCGCCATGTCGGAAGGGATGGCGATCCATCGATTGGTCTATGACCCCGACGGCAAGGCCGTCGATTATCTGATCCTCGATGTGAACGATTCATTCGAGCGGCAGACAGGTTTGCACAAGGATACGGTCAAGGGGAAGTTGGCCTCCTCCGCCTACGGTTCGGGCACGGCTCCGTTTCTGGACATCTATTCCAGAGTGGCGGAAACAAAGCTACCGGCCAAGTTCGAGCAGTATTTCCCGCCGCTGGGGAAACATTTTCTGATCAATGTGTTCTCGCCCGACAAGGATTGCTTCGTCACGATCTTCGAAGACATCACCAACCGGAAAGAGGCCGAGAAGATCCTGTATGAGAGCAAGGAACACTTCCGTCGCCTGGCCGAGGATATGCCGCTGTTTGTCGTGACCTTCCTGCCGGACGGCACCCTGACCTTTGCCAACTCAGCCATCGCAAGATTTTCCGATATCGAATCGAAGAAGCTGATCGGCATGAACTTCTTCGAGTTCCTGTCCGAAGAAGACCGGAAGATGGTCCGCGCGCGTCTGGATTCTCTCACTCCGGAAGATCCGATCGAATCCCACCTGCAGCAATACCATGCAGCAGACGGGACACATATCTTCCATCAATGGACCAACCGCGCGTTCTTTGACACCCACGGCAAAGTGACCGGCTTCCAGGCAGTGGGCGAAGACATCACCCAGCGCAAAGAATCCGAGCAGGCACTCGCGGCTTTGATGCAAAAGCTGGAGCAGAAGGAGCTGGCCAAATCCCGCTTCCTTGCCGCCGCCAGTCACGATCTGCGGCAGCCGCTGGCAGCCGCCAATCTGTTCATCGATGCGCTCCGGCTTTCCAAACCCACTCCGGAGCAGGAGCGGGTCATCATGCGTTTGACCCAAACCATGTCCAGCTTCAATGAGCTGCTTGATGCCCTGCTCAATGTATCCAAACTGGATGCGGGCATGATCAAGCCGTCCTTCACACCGATCGAGGTCGCCGAGATATTCTCATGGCTGGAGCAGAGTTTCGAGCCGCTGGCGCGCGACAAAGGACTCGGATTCAGGCTGTTCTTCCCGACCGCGAAGCCGGTGCTGGTTCGCGCCGATTTCGATCTGCTCAAATCGGTGCTGATGAATCTCGTTTCCAATGCGATCAAATTCACCCCCGCCGGGAATGTCCTGATCGGCGCGCGCAAGCGCGGCGGCAATATGCTGTTCCAGGTATGGGACACGGGCGTTGGCATACCGAACGACCAGTTGGCACACATCTTCGACGAGTTCTATCAAGTCAACAATCCGCAGCGTGACCGAACACGCGGCGTCGGACTGGGATTGGCCATCGCCAAGCGGGCCCTGGCACTGTTCGATGGATCAATCACCTGTCGATCGATCCCGGAACGAGGATCGGTCTTCGAATTCAGCCTGCCGCTGACCGGTGCCTCGGTTGTCGTGAGCAAGCATATCGAGGTCACCCCATCCGAGATCTACAGTACTGATGATTCCTTTGCCAGCAGCAAGCATTTCGTCGTGATCGAGGACGAGGGGATGGTTGCGGAAGCGCTCAAGGGATTACTGGAGAGCTTGGGCGGACAGGTGCACTGCTTTGCCAGTGCGGAAGAAGCGCTCATCGATCCCGATGCCGGACGAGCCGATTACTACATCGTGGATTTCATGCTGGCTGGAAAGCTCAACGGCATCGAGTTCCTGAACCAGTTGCGGCCGCAACTAGCCAGACCTATCCGAGCCGTGCTGATGACCGGCGACACCTCCAGCAGCTTCATCAGGAGCGCAGTCGATTGCGACTGGCCCATCCTGCACAAGCCGGTGCATCTATCCAAGCTGGTCTCCAGCCTCAAAGCGCAAGCACACTGAAGCTATCGACCTCCTGACAGCCGCTCGACTCATTTGAATGTTGGAAACAAGGAAAGCGCAACAATGAAGATACCCGCCCGTTATAGCCACATCCTGTTCGGCGCCCTGCTCTCGCTCATCATGGTGAGCATCATCTCTGCCACCGTGGTACTCATCAATCAGGGCTACGACCCTGAGTTCTTCGCGCGCTGGTTCAAAGGCTTCGCCACCGCCTGGCCCATCGCCTTCCCTACTGTGCTGTTCGTCGCGCCGTTCGTAAGGAGGGTGGTGGCGAAGGTTACTGTTTGAGACGGCCGATTGCCGCGTTTCGCTTAGGCAAGCGCGCAGGATGGGTATCGCTACGCTCCACCCATCCTACGGTTGCTCATAAATAAAAAGGGCACCATTCGGCGCCCTGTCTTGAATCAGAATGAACCGCCTGCGGGCGGTTTTTTCATGGCGATGTAGATGGCCCACGCGCCGAGCAGCACGTACCAGATGAGCGACCACTCGGGGATGCCGAGGGTGAGGAAAGTCCAGCCTTTCTCCGCGCATTCGCCGGAGCCGTGCATCAGCTCCTGCCACACTTCGGCCAAAGGAAAGTTCTGCAACATGTAATCGAGGCCGGGACCGCAGGCGGGCACTTGATCCTTGGGCAGGTTCTGCAACCAGATATGGCGCGAGGCGGTGGCCACGCCGCCCAGCGCGAACAAGGCGATCAGGCCGGAGTAGATGCGCGCGCCGAGGCGCAGCGGATGATGCAAGGCCGCCATGAAGAACAGCACACCGATGACAATGAAGATCACACGTTGCAACATGCACAGCGGGCACGGCTCCTCGCGCAGCACGTATTGCAGAACCATCGCCGCACTGAACAACCCGGCTACCACCACGGCACCGATCAGGAACAGCCAGCGATTGGAAAGTGCGTTGAGGCGTTGCAGCATCATTCCGCCTCTTCGATCCACGTAGTCTGAATGGCTTCCAGCACCTTCTCGCCGCCGCGGCTGTGGTCGTCGTCGAAACCGTCCAATTCGACCACGTAGTTATGCAGGTCGACGAAGTTCACTTTGAGCGGGTCGACATCGGGATGTTTCTCGGTCAGCGCGATCGCGATGTCGCGCACATCTATCCATTTCATTTGTGCCCACCTTCTTTCGCCATATTGATGGAGTACTTGGGAATCTCGACCACCAGCGGTGCATCGGCGACGATGGCCTGACAGCTCAAACGAGAGTTACCTTCCAGCCCCCAGGCTTTGTCCAGCATATCCTCTTCCAGCTCGGTCGCTTCTTCCAGGCTGTTGAAACCTTCGCGCACGATGACGTGGCAGGTCGTGCAGGCGCAGGATTTTTCGCAGGCATGTTCGATCTCGATGCCGTTCTCCAGCAAGGCGTCGCAGATGGAGGTGCCGGGCGCAGCGTCAAACAGGGTGCCCTTGGGGCAGAGTTCTTCATGGGGCAATACAATGATTTGAGTCATATCAACTTTCCAGGTCGGACATCTTGTGTCCTTTTAACGCACCCGACACGCTCTTGTCCATGCGTGCTTGTGCGAACGGCAACGTCGCCTGATTCAGTGCTTCCACCGCACGCTTGATCGGGGTCTGGTCTTCACCTTCCAGCAGGAAACGCACGCCTTCCATGCTGGCGCGGATGGCTGCCTTGGCATCGGCATCGAGCAAGTCGCCATCCTCCTGCAGTGCGGCTTCCACCGCTTCCAGCAACTGGCGCGCCTCGACCTGTTGTTCGCGCAGGGCACGCGCTTGCATGTCATCCTTCGCATGCTGCGCGGAGTCTTTCAGCATCTGCGTGATCTCTTCGTCGGAGAGACCGTAGGAAGGTTTCACCGCGATGCTGGATTCGTGGCCGCTGATCATCTCGCGTGCGGACACGCTCAACAAGCCGTCCGCATCCACCTGGAAGGTGACGCGGATGCGCGCCGCACCGGCCACCATGGGCGGGATGCCGCGTAACTCGAACTGCGCCAGCGAGCGGCAATCGCTCACCAGTTCGCGCTCGCCCTGCATCACGTGGATGCTCATCGCGGTCTGGCCGTCTTTGTAGGTGGTGAATTCCTGCGCGCGCGCGGTGGGGATGGTGCTGTTGCGCGGGATGATCTTTTCGGTCAGACCGCCCATGGTCTCGATGCCGAGTGACAGCGGGATCACGTCCAGCAGCAGCCAGTCGTCGGCACTGCGGTTGCCCGCCAGCACGTTGGCCTGGATGGCCGCGCCCAGCGCCACCACCTTGTCCGGGTCGAGGTTGGTCAGCGGGGTCTGCTTGAAATATTCGGCCACGGCGCGTTGCACCTGCGGCATGCGCGTGGAGCCGCCCACCATCACCACGCCCTGCACTTCGTCCACCCCCAGCCCGGCATCTCGCAAAGCTTTGCGCGTCGGCTGCATGGTGCGCGCCAGCAGGTTCTTGGTCATGTCATAGAACGTATCGCGCGTCAGCGTCACGTCCACCAGTTCGCCACCACTCAACACGGCGGTGATCTGCGCCTGCAAGTTGTCGGTCAGTTGTTCCTTGGCGGTGCGCGCATGGGTCAGCAACAGGCGCACATCGTTGACGCCGAGCTGCGACAGCCCGGCCTGCTCCAGTATCCAGCAATAGATGCGCTGGTCGAAATCGTCGCCTCCCAGTGCCGAATCGCCGTTGGTCGCCAACACTTCGAACACGCCCTTGGACAGACGCAGGATGGAGATATCGAAAGTGCCGCCACCGAGGTCGTACACCGCGTACACACCTTCCGAGGCGTTATCCAGACCGTAGGCGATAGCCGCTGCGGTCGGTTCGTTCAACAGGCGCAACACATTCAGACCGGCCAGCTTGGCTGCATCCTTGGTGGCTTGACGCTGCGCATCGTCGAAATAGGCTGGCACGGTGATCACCGCGCCAACCAGCTCGCCGCCCAGCGAACGTTCGGCACGGTCGCGCAACACTTTCAGGATCTCGGCTGAGACTTCAACCGGGCTTTTCACGCCGCCCGCAGTACGCAGTTGCAGCATGCCGGGCGTATCCACGAAACGGTAAGGGAGATCGACCACATCGCCGACATCCTTCAGGCCGCGCCCCATGAAACGCTTCACCGACACGATGGTGTTTTGCGGGTCTTCGCTCTGCACGGCTTGTGCAGCCATGCCGACTTGCAGCGAGCCATCGGCCAGATAACGCACGACCGATGGCAGCAATGCGCTGCCTTCATCATCGTTGAGCACCACGCTGATGCCGTTGCGCACGGTGGCAACGAGTGAGTTGGTGGTGCCGAGGTCTATGCCGACCGCCAGTCGATGCTGGTGCGGTGCGGCGGAAAGACCCGGCTCGGAGATTTGCAGCAATGCCATGTTCAGGAATCCAGCTCGTCGTAGGCGTCAGCGATCTCTTCAGCCAGTTTTTCAAGGAAGCGCAATTTTCGCACAGTGCCGGCAGCGGCGACGAACTCATGTGTGGTGTCGAGTTGTTCGGCCAGCTGCTGTTGCAAGTTACGCGTCTCGTTGCGTGCCGTGTCGGCCAATACATCCAGCGCATCGATGTCCTTGGCGGCGATAGCGTCCTGCAAGCCTTCGCGCCATTCCATCTGCTGCATCAGGAAATCCATCGGCATCGCGGTGTTGTTCTCTTCCTGCGTGTCGACACCATGCAGCGTCAGCAGATAGCGGCCGCGTTTGAGCGGATCGCGCAGGGTCTGGTAACCCTCGTTGACGCGCGTCGCCCATTGCATGGACAGACGCTTCTCTGCATCGGAGAGGTGGGAGAACTTGTCGGGATGGACTTGCGATTGCAGCTCGCGATAGCGCTGGTCGAGCGCGGCGTTATCGAGCAGGAAGCTGCGGGGAAGTGAGAAAATGGTGAAGAAGTCTTGCTGGAGATCGACTGCCGGCGCGCTCATCACACTGTAAAGCTTTCTCCACACCCGCACGCATCCTTCACGTTCGGATTGTTGAATTTGAAGCCTTCGTTCAAACCTTCGCGCGTGTAGTCCAGTTCCATGCCGTCGATGTACGGCAGGCTTTGCGGATCGACCAGCACGGTCACGCCGTTGCTGACGAACTGCAGGTCATCGCCCTCTGCCGCATCGGCGAATTCCAGCTTGTATGCCATGCCGGAACAGCCGCTGGTGCGCACACCGATGCGCAGGCCAACGCCCTTGCCGCGCTTGACCAAAAAATTCTGCACATGTTTGGCCGCGTTCTCAGTCAACGAGATGCTCATCTTCAACTCCTACTTGTTCGCGTTGCAGGCCGCTGCTTCGACGTTCGCGCCGTGCTTGGCCTTGTAGTCCGCCACGGCCGCCTTGATCGCGTCTTCCGCGAGGATGGAGCAGTGGATCTTCACCGGCGGCAATGCCAGTTCTTCGGCGATGTGCGTGTTCTTGATGGCGAGCGCCTGATCGACGGTCTTGCCCTTGACCCACTCGGTCACCAGCGAGCTCGACGCGATGGCCGAACCGCAACCATAGGTCTTGAACTTCGCATCTTCGATCACGCCGTCCTTGCCCACCTTGATCTGCAACTTCATCACGTCGCCGCAAGCCGGTGCACCGACCATGCCAGTGCCGACCATCTCGTCGTCCTTGTTCATGGACCCGACGTTGCGCGGGTTCTCGTAGTGATCCAGTACTTTTTCGCTGTATGCCATTTTGTGCTCCTTAAGTTTCTTCAGAGAACTGATGATTTGCCTGTCTGGCAAGGCGGAGGGCTGCGCCGTTTACTCTAGCAAACAAGCAACCCGACAACGCAGCCAGGCAGACAAAGGGCAGTCCTCTAATGTGCCGCCCACTCGATAGTATTCAGGTCGATGCCATCTTTGTACATATCCCATAAGGGGGATAGGTCACGTAGTTTGGCGATCTTGTCCTGCAATAGCTTCACTACATAATCCACTTCTTCCACAGTGGTAAAACGTCCCACGGTAAAACGGATGGAGCTGTGTGCCAGTTCGTCGTTACGCCCAAGGGCGCGCAATACGTAGGAAGGTTCCAGACTGGCCGAGGTACAGGCCGAGCCGCTGGATACCGCCACATCTTTCACCGCCATGATCAGCGATTCGCCTTCGACGAAGTTGAAGCTGACGTTCAGGTTGTGCGGCACGCGCGCTTCCATGTCGCCGTTCAGATAGACCTCTTCCATGCTGGACAGGCCCGCCCACAGACGGTCGCGCAACATGCGGATGCGTTCGTTCTCGGCGGCCATCTCTTCCTGTGCGATGCGGAACGCTTCGCCCATGCCGACTATCTGGTGTGTCGCCAGTGTGCCGGAACGGAAACCGCGCTCGTGACCGCCACCGTGCATCTGCGCTTCCAGACGCACGCGCGGTTTGCGCTGCACGTACAAGGCACCGATGCCCTTGGGGCCGTAGGTCTTGTGCGCGGAGAAACTCATCAGGTCGACCTTCAGCTTCTGCAGGTCGATGCCGACCTTGCCAGTGGCTTGAGCCGCATCCACATGGAACAGGATGCCTTTGCTGCGGCACAGTTCGCCGATGGCTTCGATGTCCTGCACCACGCCGATCTCGTTGTTGACCAGCATCACCGAGACGATGATGGTATCGGGACGCAGTGCCGCTTTCAGTTTTTCCAGATCGATCAGGCCGTTCGGCTCGGGATCGAGATAGGTTGCGGAGAACCCCTGCCGCTCCAGTTCGCGCACGGTGTCGAGCACAGCCTTGTGCTCGGTCATCACGGTCACGATGTGCTTGCCCTTATCCTGGTAGAAATGTGCCGCGCCCTTGATGGCGAGGTTGTTCGACTCGGTCGCGCCTGAAGTCCACACGATCTCTTTCGGGTCGGCGTTCACCAAGGCTGCCACCTGTGCACGTGCACGCTCAACCGCCTCATCCGCCGTCCAGCCGAAGGAGTGCGAGCGCGAAGCCGGGTTGCCGAACTTCTCGGTCAGGTAGGGGATCATGGCCTCGGCCACGCGCGGGTCTACCGGTGTGGTGGCCGAGTAATCCATGTAGATAGGCAGTTGCATGGGTTTAGCTTCCTTTTTGATATCAGACAGCTGCAGTCGCCGAAGTTGCCCCGCGCGTCATGCGGATCGGAGATCCTTCGTCTTTCTTGCTCAGTTCGCCGTCGGCCAGCTGTTGCAGATTGACTTGTTGCAGGTATTCATAGATGCGCTCGCTCAAACCGAACCACAGGTCGTGCGTGGAACAGGGCTTGCCATCCTTGCAGTTGCCTTGACGGTCACAGTTGGTGGCATCCAGCGGTTCATCCACTGCCACCACGATGTCGGCGATGGTGATCTTGCTGGCGGGGCGCGCCAGACAGTAACCGCCGCCCGGGCCGCGCACGCTGGCGACCACGTTGTTCTTGCGCAGCTTGGCGAACAATTGTTCCAGATACGACAGCGAGATCTGCTGGCGTTCGCTGATTGCAGCCAGTGTGACCGGGCCTTTGCCGCCGCGCTGGGTCAGATCGACCATTGCCGTTACTGCGAAACGTCCTTTAGTTGTCAGGCGCATGTTGTTTCTCTCCTCAGAATGTCAGACCTACTCGCTCAAGCCATCCCACCGCAATGAAATGACCCCCTCTGAAAAGAATCATAGGATACCCGAGAGTTTTAATCAACTATCTTGTTCAGGTAGTTCGGATCGAACTTGTCGGCGGTCGCCTGCTCGTCTTCCATACGCACGCCAAGCTTCTCTAATTGTTGAAGAATATGCTCGATACGCTGATCGACCGTGACGCTGTGACCGATCAAACCATGCAGGGCCTTGGCAACCGGGTCGTTCTGGTCAGAGCTGATGCCGTAGGCGTTGAATCCAGTGGTTTTTTTCGCGTCATCCAGCACACGCGCCGGGATTCCCGCCGCCGTCGCTCCGGCCGGCACATCTTTCACCACCACGGCGTTGGAGCCGATCTTGGCGTTCGCACCGATATGGATGGGACCGAGAATCTTGGCCCCCGCACCCACCACTACGCCGTTACCCAATGTCGGGTGGCGCTTGCCTTCTTTCCACGAGGTACCGCCCAGCGTCACACCGTGATACAGCGTCACATCGTCACCGATGTCGGCCGTCTCGCCGATCACCACACCCATACCGTGGTCGATGAAGAAACGGCGGCCGATGGTCGCGCCGGGATGGATCTCGATACCGGTGAACCAGCGTGCGAAATGCGAAACGAAGCGTGCCATCCATTTCAGGCCGGCATGCCACAAGGTATTGGAAAGACGATGGAAGATGCGCGCGTGCAGCCCCGGATAGCAGGTCAGCACCTCGAACGTGGTGCGGGCGGCGGGATCGCGGGCGAATACGCTGGCGATGTCTTCACGGATATTCTTAAACATCTGGATGCTCTTCCTGATAACGCTTCCTGAGGCGCGCATTGTACTCGGTCGTCACGCTCAGGATACCGCGCAGCAGGTTGACCTCCTCATCTTCCAGCCGCGTGCGCGAGAACAAGCGGCGCAGACGGCGCATCAATCGCTCCGGGTTCTGCGTGGTGAAGAAGCCGATCTCGCCCAGCGTCTTTTCAAGATGTTCGTACAGGCCTTCCACGCGTTCATGCGTCGCCGGGTTGATCTCCGGCAAGGCGGGTTGGAATGAAGATGCCGCCACGCTCAACTCATAAGCCATCAACTGCACGGCGGACGCCACGTTGAGCGAAGAGAACTCGGGATTGGCCGGGATGTTCACGCCCAGCTGGGCACGGCCCATCTCGTCATTGGTCAGACCGGACATCTCGGTGCCGAACAGCAAAGCCACCGGCCCGGCCGACGCTTCCTGCATCACCTGCGGCGCCGCCTCGCGCGGCGTCTGCACCTCGATGGAGATATCGCGCAGGCGCGCCGTCATCGCTACGGTGTACACCACGCCCTGCAAAGCCTCGTCAATGGAGCCGCAAACCACGGCATTCTCAAGGATATCGTCCGCCCCGGAAGCCATGGCACTGGCCTGTGCATCGGGGAAGAAACGCGGATTGATGAGGTAAAGACGGCTCAATCCCATGACCTTCATCGCCCGCGCCGCCGCGCCGATATTGCCCGGATGGGAGGTATGGCTGAGCACCACACGAACATTACTTAAAGGATTAGGTTTATTCAAAAGGCAATACCAACTAAAATGCGGGCCGGATTTCCCCAGCTCATTAAAAAGGTCGTACTGATATGCACCCCATGCTCAACATCGCGGTGAAGGCCGCGCGTCGCGCCGGCAATCTGATCCATCGCGCCGCCGACAACATCGATCACCTCACCGTGACCAAAAAATCCCATGCGGATTACGTCAGCGAAGTGGATCGCGCCGCCGAGCGCACCATCGTCGAGACCTTGTTACAGGCCTATCCGACCCATGCGATTCTAGCAGAGGAAGGCGGCGCCCAAGGCGAGTCGGAATACGTGTGGATCATCGATCCGCTCGACGGCACAACCAACTTCCTGCATGGCGTTCCGCAGTACGCCGTCTCCATCGCGCTGCAACACAACGGCGTGCTGACCCAGGCTGTGGTGTACGACCCGACCAGCAACGACCTGTTCACTGCCACGCGCGGTAGCGGAGCGTTCCTCAACGACAAGCGCCTGCGTGTGAGCAAGCGCAAAGAACTGGCAGACAGCCTGATCGGCACCGGCTTCCCCTACACCCGCTTCGAACACATGGATGCCT
>VMTA01000008.1 GCA_013791855.1 Sideroxydans sp. | reverse complement strand
TCCAACACCACGCGCAAGGACTTCGTCGCTTTCGACATCATGAAGCGCAATCCCAAAATCGTCGGCATCCACAGGCTGGTGATGAAGAGCGGCTCGGACAACTTCAGGTCGAGCAGCATTCAGGGCATCATGAAGCGCATCAAGGCCAAGGGTATCGAGGTCATCGTGTATGAACCCGCGTTGAAGGAAGACAGCTTCTTCCATTCGCGCGTGGTGAACGACCTTGCAGAGTTCAAACGCGAGGCGGATGTGATCGTGGCGAATCGCATCACCGACGATATCCGCGACGTGGCGGACAAGGTGTATAGCCGCGATCTGTTCGGCAAGGATTGATCGCCTGATTTGCAACAAGGTTATTACTGTTTTGAAAGCTGGTAGCATGCGTTCAGGCGGAAATAAAAACGAGAACGTCAAGTGAACCCACTATCCATCCGCTCCAGCGGCATTCTGCTGCACCCTACTTCACTCCCCGGCCATCACGGCTGCGGGGACTTCGGCCAGGAAGCCTATCGCTTCGTCGATTGGTTGGTCCAGACCGGTCAGTCACTCTGGCAGATGCTGCCTTTGGGTGAGGTCGGTCCGGGCAATTCTCCTTACATGAGCAGTTCTGCCTTTGCCGGCAATCTCATGCTGATCGATCTGCATGCGCTGGCAGAACAAAAATGGCTGACTCCGGACGAACTGATCGCCCCGCTCACCTTCTCGGATAACCGCGTCGACTATCCGGCTGTCATCGCCTTCAAGACAGGTATGCTGAGATTGGCTGCCGGCCGGTTCTTCGCACAGCCGGGCAAACGCATGGGCGATGCCTATGCAGCCTTCTGTGAACGGGAAAAGCACTGGCTGGATGATTTTGCGTTGTTCAAGGCACTGTGGGCGCATGAGGCTTGGCGCGACTGGAGCGAATGGCCGGAAGATCTGGCCAGGCGAGATGCGAAGGCATTGAGCAAGGCGGCCAAGCAGCATGCCGATGAGATTGAATTCTGGAAGTTCTGCCAATGGTGTTTCGCCTCGCAATGGGAAGCGCTCAGAAAATATGCCAATGCGCGCGGCGTTCATCTGGTGGGTGATGTGCCCATCTTCGTGGCATACCAGAGCGCGGACGTGTGGGCGCATCAGGAACTGTTCGAACTGGATGAGAACGGCCGATGCACGGTCGTGGCGGGTGTGCCACCGGATTACTTCAGTGCGACCGGTCAGCTGTGGGGCAACCCGCTCTATCGCTGGTCTAGCCATCAAGCGTCGGGATACGACTGGTGGATCGCGCGCTTGCGCCATGCTTTCAATCTTTTCAATCTGGTGCGCGTCGATCATTTTCGCGGCTTCGCCGATTACTGGGCGATCCCTGCCGGGGCACCGAATGCCATTGACGGTGAGTGGATGCCGGGGCCGGGTGAGGCCTTGTTCGAGGCGTTACTCGGTGCGTTCAAGGAACTCCCGATCATTGCGGAAGATCTGGGTCTGATCACGGCCGAGGTCATCGCCCTGCGTGACAAGTTCAACCTGCCCGGCATGCGCATCCTGCAGTTCGCTTTTGGCGAAGACGAGCGCAACTATTTTCTGCCGCATCACTACACGGCAAATGCGGTCGCATATACCGGCACGCACGACAACGATAC
Organism: Sideroxydans sp.; assembly: GCA_013791855.1. Lineage (GTDB taxonomy): Bacteria > Pseudomonadota > Gammaproteobacteria > Burkholderiales > Gallionellaceae > Sideroxyarcus. The sequence continues at coordinate 25,582 of VMTA01000008.1, read as the reverse complement.
CAGCATAGGCTGGTGGCATGCGGCATCTGAGCACGAGCGGAGCTTCGCGCAAAGCTATCTGCGCACGGATGGCCAGGAGATCAACTGGGTGATGATGGGGGCGCTTTCCGCATCGGTGGCCAATGCCGTGATCTTCCCGCTACAGGATGTGCTGGGGCTGGACAGTGCGCATCGCATGAACATGCCGGGAACCGGAAGCGGGAATTGGGAGTGGCGCGTCACGCCTGAACTTGTTGCATCATGCGATAGCGCCAGACTGGCGATGCTTGCGTACAGGGACAAGCGGGATCCGCGACGGCTCTGAGTCAAGCAAGTAGAAATAAAAAAGGTTGAATCGTGAGATTCAACCTTTTTTAATTCCTGCAAGTACGGTCCTGATGGATACATCAGGACCGCATTGTCTTTTGGAGAGATTACTTCTTGGTGCCGTTCACAGCTGCCTTCAGCGTAGCGCCTGCCTTGAATGCAGGAGCCTTGGAGGCCTTGATCTTCAGCTCTGCGCCGGTGGCTGGATTGCGGCCGGTACGTGCTGCGCGCTTGCGAACTTCGAACGTGCCGAAGCCAACCAATGCAACGTTATCGCCCTTCTTCAGGGTGCTGGTGATGATTTCGATCAGTGCTGCGATGTTGCGATCTGCGTCAGCCTTGCTGCTACCTGTCTTTGCGGAAAGTGCATCAATCAGTTCTTTACGGTTCATACGTTTCTCCTTTAGTTATCGGGTGGAATCAACTCCGAGGCGGATTGTTCTAGATATTGTGAGCTTTTGCAACAGGAAAAAATATATATGCCTGAAAATTGTCCGATTGCTGATAATCCCCGCCACGCTTGGGCAAAATGGGGTATGCAAGGAAAAATATTCAAGTATCGGATTCTGAAACTACTTTTTATTTGGTGCCCGGAGCCGGAATCGAACCGGCACAGGAGTTTCCTCCCGACGGATTTTAAGTCCGTTGTGTCTACCAGTTTCACCATCCGGGCTGGCGACTCGATAAATCAACGGGGATCTATGCGATGCGATGGGGCGCGCATTATACATACGCGAAAATTAATGCGTGAAAGTGTGAATTTTTTTCGTATCTGTGTTGACACAAAAATCTTTCTCCATATAATGCGCACCTTCTCTTCTGCGGGAATAGCTCAGTTGGTAGAGCGATACCTTGCCAAGGTATAGGTCGCGAGTTCGAGTCTCGTTTCCCGCTCCAAATTTCCGGGAAAGCAATGAAATGCTTTCCCGTGTTTTTAAGTAGTGCTTCTGGCCACACGGCGCGATAGCAAAGCGGTTATGCACCGGATTGCAAATCCGTAGAGCCCAGTTCGACTCTGGGTCGCGCCTCCACTCCCCTCCTGCTTGAATCAGCTTGCCACTTGGTCGTCGGACCCGGTAGCCATCAGATTCATGAGCATGGCAGCGGTCTGTTCGAGCAAGGCTACATCTAGAACGCCGATATATTCCTCGGCGACCTCGATACCCGCCACCACACTCGGGCGCTCGTCTTCTTTGATCTCCCATACATCTGTGCTGTCGCCGCGTGCACGCACGATGGACAGGGTTTCGACCGCCTTATCCAGGATATCGATGGCATCCGGGATCTGGGTGTTCTTTTGCACCAATGCAGCACGCACGACCGAGATCGCGGCAGCCAACCGGCCGAATGCGGTAACGCTGAAGCGGCCTTCGCATGCCGCCTGATAAGGCAGGTGCATATCCATCGCGTACAAATCTTTTAATCCCTGGGTGACCGGTACGCGCAGGGGTGTTTGTTTCTTGCTCATCGTTGTGTGACCTTTCTGATCTTCAAAATTCTCTCCTCTTGCCGTGCCTTTACCAGCACTTGGTCTGCGCTTCGAATCTGGCCCAGTTCTTGTTGAACAGGGTGATGTGTTCGGCATAGTCGTGTTCCATCCAGCCTCGCACCAGCGCGAGTGTATCGTGCCGTGCGGCATTGTCCAATTCATCGAGCAGACGATGAGCGACAGCGATGTCATTCATGGTGCCCAGAATGTCTTGCAGGACTGCCAATCTTTCCTGATAGGCCTTGTATCTGTTCTGCGGCAGCAGACTGCCGAACATCTCCAGGCTGTAGCGCAGTTTCTTGCAGGCGATACGCAAGGCATGGAACTGCGCCGGTTCCTTGATGGATACCGCCCTTCCCGTCGCCAGAACTTGCTTGCTGCGCTTATCGAGTATCTTGCGGACGAATCTCTCAAGGGGCGGTTGTGGATCGTCGGACCTCTCTGCATGCATCCACGCTCCGAAACGCAATAGCAGGCGCTGGAAATCCTGTGAGGCAAGACTGCTTTCCATACCCGCATGCTGTTTGTTGCGCATCCGCTCACAGGTGCCCAGCAAAGCGCGCAGACCTTCATGCTCGGGCAAACGGGCACAGATGGGTGCCAGGGTCTGTGAGAGGAACACATCCCAGTCGCGGGCGCGGCCAAGTTCGATGCATAGCCCGGATACCTGGCTATATAAGACTTCCAGTTCGGGGTCTGGATGGAAGCGCCTGGTCACGGATAGCACCACGCGCAATCGGCGCAGGCCGACGCGTACTTGATGCAGATACTCCTCGTCCAGCTTCAACAATGCGCCCGCCACGTTAGCCTGTATATGCGACAGACAGGAGGCGACCAGGGTTTGCAGTGCGCTGCCAACATCCTGGGACGGCTTCAATACGGCGAACCTACCTTTGCTCACCTCGGGCCTGGATGCGGAGAACAAACGGTAACCATATTCGGCCTTGCTGGTGTGCTCGACTTCCAGCGGCACGATCTCGAGCAGCTTGAGCGCCAGCCCGAACAGTTGTTGTGGCGAGCCGGATATGAGTTCCAGCTCCAGCTCAGAGATGGGGCACATGCTCTGCCCGGCACGTATCTCGCCGCTGTCCATGCACAGTTCAATCTGCGCACCTTCAAAATCGAGCAGACGAACATTGCGCGTGAAATCGGTGACGAAGACGGGCTGCAGATGGTTGCGCACGCCGTGCGGCAGTTTGCCGCCGACGAGTTTGAACGCATCCAGATCGAGCTGCTCGGCGGGCACCGGCATCTCCCATTCGTTGCGCTGGTGCAATCCGGCACTCGAACGCCCTCCGCCTTTCAGGGTCTGTAGCCATTGTTTGCCGACACGGCGCAGGCGCAAGGCCATGGCATTGCGTTGCAAAGCCAGATCTGCGGTGTCGTAATAGATGCTGTACAGCTTGAGTGTGCGAGCTCGCTCGATAGCCAAGCTGCGCAGCAGAGGATGGCGCTTCAGGCGTTGCAGCTTGTCGGGAGAGATATGCAGCTTGAGTTCGGTTTCTACTGCCATATCCCCTCCTCCCTACGCGGCGAGTCCCGCAGCATGGCCGGAGGCCCAAGCCCACTGGAAGTTGTAGCCGCCGAGCTGGCCGGTGACGTCCACCACTTCGCCGATGAAAAATAGCCCTGCCACGTCGTTGCATTCCATGTTCTTGGAGGATAAGGCGCGGGTATCCACACCGCCACAGGTCACCTCGGCTTTGCCGTAGCCCAGGGTGCCGGTCGGCGTGATCTGCCAACCCTTGATCTTGTCCGCCAGGGCAGCGAGTTGTTTGGGGGAATGCTGATTGACCGGATCGTTATCGCTCCAATTCGTGGCGATGATCTCTGCCAGACGTTTGGGCAGATATTGCGTGAGGAAGTTGGCCAGCAGCATCTTGCTGGCGCGTTGTTCTATAAATATTGCGTGCAGATCGAGATCGGGCAGCAGATCTATGCAGAGCGGCTGCCCGGGTTCCCAGTAGGAAGATATCTGCAAGATGGACGGACCGCTCAGGCCGCGATGGGTAAACAACAGATTCTCACGGAAGCTCTGTTTCCCGAAACTGACGACCGCCTCCAGCGATACCCCCGACAGGTCCGCATAAGCGCTCCACTCTTCGGGATGGAAGTTGAGCGGCACCAGTCCCGGCTTGAGTTTGGTAATGGAGATGTTGAATTGCTCGGCCACTTTGTATCCGAAGGGTGTCGCGCCAATCTTGGGGATGGAAAGTCCGCCGGTGGCGACGACCAACGATTTGGCCCGATAGACGCCGCGCGAGGTCCGCACGCTGAATCCTTCCCCATGTGTGATCTGCTCGACCGCGCACGGCATGACTCTGCGCACCCCGGCCGCATCGCATTCGGATATGAGCATGGCGATGATGGCTTCCGAGCCGTCATCGCAAAACAACTGCCCCAGCGTTTTCTCGTGGAAAGCGATGCCGTGCTTCTCCAGCAGAGCGATGAAATGCTGCGGTGTATAGCGCGCCAGCGCGGAACGGCAGAAGTGCGGGTTGTTTGAAAGATAGTTGTCCGGCTTGACGTTCAGATTGGTGAAGTTGCAACGACCGCCGCCCGAGATGCGGATCTTCTCGGCCAGCTTGTTCCAGTGATCGATCAATACGACATTGCGACCGCGCTGTGCGGCGGTCAGCGCGCACATCAACCCTGCCGCGCCGGCACCGATGATGAGGACATCTGTTTCGACAGGAGGCTTGGCGCTCATCCCTGCATTTCCGGTCGGCGCCAGATACAAGCGCCCTTGCTGGCCTTGTCGATATCGCCCAACTGCGCCTCATGCTGCGCCAGTTCTCCTTCACTGGCGATCAACACGCGCACCGAGGCTGAGATACGTTCGGCTTGCTGGTTGCCATGGGAGGTCTCGCTATTTTCAGCATCTTCTCCCAACAGACTTTCCTGCCCGCGCGTCATGCCCAGATAGACTTCGGCCAACAGTTCGGTATCCAGCAAAGCGCCGTGCAGGGTGCGATGCGAATTGTCGATCTGATAGCGATCGCACAGCGCATTCAGATTGTTCTTCTTGCCCGGATGCAACTCCTTGGCCACTTTCAGAGTGTCGAGCACCTGATTGTCCAGTTTCGGCAGACCGGCCAGTGCCAGCTCGGCATTAAGGAAGCCCATATCGAACGGCGCGTTGTGGATGATCAGCTCTGCCCCGGCGATGAATTCCAGCAAGGCAGGCGCAATCTCGATGAACTTGGGCTCGTCCTGCAAACGATCCAGTGTCAGGCCGTGCACGGCGGCTGCACCTTCGTCGATCTCGCGTTCCGGATTGATGTAGCGATGGAAGGTGCGACCCGATACCTTGCGCCCATCCAGCTCGATGGCGGCGACTTCGATGATGCGGTGGCCCTGCTTCGGGTCCAGTCCGGTCGTTTCCGTGTCCAGTACAACTTGTCTCATGCCTGCCCCCTTAATGTTTCGATGCCACGGTTGGCCAACGCGTCGGCGCGCTCGTTGCCTTCGTGGCCCGCATGGCCTTTGACCCATACCCACTCGATGTGGTGGCGGGTCACCGCATCATCCAAGCGACGCCACAAGTCGTCGTTCTTTACCGGCTGTTTGCTGGCGGTCTTCCAGCCGCGCTGCTTCCAGCCCGGCAGCCATTCGGTGATGCCTTGCAGCACGTATTTCGAATCGGTATGCAGACGTACTTTGCAGGGGCGCGTCAAAGTCTCCAAAGCCGCGATGGCTGCCATCAGTTCCATGCGGTTATTGGTGGTGTGCGCTTCTCCGCCGCACAGCTCGCGCTCCTTGCCCTTGGCGCGCAACAACGCGCCCCATCCGCCGATGCCGGGATTGCCCTTGCAGGCCCCATCGCTGAAGACATCTACCACATCACTCATCTGTTCCACTCTTTTGTATACCTTTGTTCAGTTTGGGGGATGCGGGCATCAGTTTGCGCACCAAGCCCTCGTTCCATTTGGGTTTGATCAGGCGCATGCCCGGCACACGCTTGATCGCATGCAGAAAATAGATGCCGCCGCTCACCGCCCACCATCTGTCGCCCGCCTTTTCCATGAATGCGGAACGCTGCAGCCATTTCTGCTGGCGGAACGGGGGCGCATAGGCGCCGAAACGCCCGCCGACCACTTCGAATCCCAGCAGTGCAAGCCAGTCTTTCAGGCGCGTCAAACCGATGAATCGTGCATCCCAAGGGTAGCCTTGCTTGCGTCCCAGTGCCCGATGCAGTCCCCATAGACTATAGGGATTGAATCCGCTGATGATGAGATTGCCTTCCGGCATCAGCACGCGTTCCACTTCGCGGATGATCTGGTGAGGATTGTCCGAAAATTCCAGCACATGGGGCATCAGCACCAGATCAAGGCTGGCACTGTCGAAAGGCAATTCGGTGCAGATCAGGCGCACATCGTTGCCGGGGTGATTGCCGGCGGTGAAACGCAGAGGCATGCGGCTGTTGCGCAGGAAGTCCTGGCCGGGCACGCCGATCTGCAGCGCATTGAAGCCGAAGATGTCACTCACTGTGCGGTCGAAATAGGCTTGCTCGCGTGTCAACACATAGCCGCCCTGCTCCGTGGCGAACCATTCACTCAGACTCTTCGCGATTACTTTAGAATTCGGCATCGAAGCTGCAGACCCATTATGTTGAAAATCTCGCCTATCCCCGCCCTGGAAGACAACTATATCTGGGCCATCCACGGCCAGTCGGACACGGTTGTCATCGTCGATCCCGGCGAGGCGGAGCCCGTCTTCGAGTTCCTGCGGACTGGCGGTTTGCGATTGAGCGCCATCCTCTGTACCCATCGTCACCGTGACCACACAGGCGGCATTGCGGAACTGCGCGGAGTATATAACGTGCCGGTGTACGGACGAAGCCATCCGAACAATCCGCACATCACGCATGCCCTGCAGGAAGGGGACCGACTGCAGCTGCAGGACATCCCGGTCGAATTCGAGATATGGGAGTTGCCGGGACACCTGGTCGATCACATCGCCTTTGTCACCCCAAGTGCGGTGTTCAGCGGCGACATCCTGTTCGGTGCCGGTTGCGGCAAGAACTTCGAGGGCAGCCCGGAGCAGTTGTATCAGTCACTGCAGAGACTGGCGGGATTGCCGGACGAGACGTTGGTCTACTGTGCGCACGAATACACCGAGTACACGCTGGCCTTCGCCGTGCATAGCGAACCCGACAATACCGCTATCCGGCAACGCATGGCAGAGACACGGGCATTACGCGTCGCAGGTCGTCCGACCGTGCCTTTCACCATCGCTTTGGAGAAGGCGACCAATCCCTTCTTGCGCGTCGACCGGCCGGAGCTGATAGCGAAGCTGGAAGCACACGGACTGGTCGACGACAGTCCGGCCGGCGTATTCGCGGCTTTACTGCGCTGGCACGATCAATTCCGTTTGCCTCGCAAGCCGTTCTAGTTTATTCTGCGCGCCCTTCCGGAGAGGTGGATGAGCGGTTTAAGTCGCACGCCTGGAAAGCGTGTGTGGGATAACATCCCACCGAGGGTTCGAATCCCTCCCTCTCCGCCATATCAAAGACTTAGGGTTACTTAACCCTACTTCTTCATACCTGAATCTACTGAAAATGTAGGTTTGCGCTGTGCCAAATTTGTGCCAACTGTGCCAGATTTGAGCGGCTGCTCAAAGTGATTTTGAGTAACTACTCAAATTATCCAGGATTATTTATCAAGGCCACAGCCAGAAATATCTACCATTGGCACTGAGTTTCCACGTCTACCCATCCAAGTAACAATTTGGCTGCTATTCAACAGGAATGAGCTCAGTACAGTAGCCGGTATTTGGGGACAACCCAACGTACAACGACTTTCGTCCGACGATGATTGCAAGTAATGGTCGCTTGTCCCGACGCCCCGCCGATAAACGCTGCCATTCCGTTCTATCGAGATTCGAAGGATGAGGATGATCTTCTGGATGGGTATGCCATTCGCCCAGATAGCGGACTGTTCCCTGACTCGCCGCCCATCGAGAGAAGGCAATGGCCTCATGGCCAAACGGGACCCGCTCGAACAAATAGCGGAACCGTTTGTCCCATGCCGTCGGAACGGTCGCTTGCTCAATGAGCATATGAGCTCCATGAACTGAGCCGAGCAACAGTCCACCTGCTTCACAAGCATCATCACTGTTCTGGCTATACTGACAGAACGTTTCCAGTGTGGCCGTCGAAAGATACAGTAGTGTTCTCCTGTCGCTGGTCGCCCAGGAATTCAGGAATTGCATATAGGGCACTCCTGGTCTCGTTGCGGATCGCAATCAGGTGTCGAAAGCTGTTGCGTCCGGTCGATCAGTCTGGTTCGTAACGCAGGGGAATAAATCCCGTTAGCCCAATCAAGTGCCATTTCAGCCCCCAAGCTGGCAGCATGCACCGACACTGATGCGGGGAATGGCACATATAGTCCCTCGCATCCATGGCCTGCCAGAATCTCAGGAAGGGGGGCAAGAGTGGAGCGAAGCTCTCCTCTTCTGTTGCTATGCCAAAGACATCGGTAGCACGCTCCAGATGCATTGGTTCTCATGAGCGTGCGAACTGCCGTTCCTGGCCCCTCGATCCAGACCGAAAGCATGGGAATGGGATGGGGATAGTGCTCGCACAGCCAATGCCCGAGGGACTCTTCCCCAGTGGCATCAATAATGAGATCCAGTTCCCCCAACTGGGCCTTCCTGACATCCACAGGGAGTGCACGAATCTCGGCTCCTGGCGCTTGGCGCTTGAGCTCCTTAGCCATAGCCACGGCTTTGTTTAACAGCAAGTCCGGAAATCCCAAGCGATGACGCCCGATGTTTTGCGGGAGAAGACGGTCGAAATCCACCAACGTAAGTTTTCCGCCACATGTCCCTGCCCCAGCCTTGACCAGCATATCTGCCAGATATCCGCCGATTGTTCCGCATCCAACAACGGCCAAATTCTTGCCGGCAAGCGTCTTCAACTTAGGTATGTTCCGCTGGGAAAGGTACCGATCGTCAATTTTGACTACCGAGATGGGAAGCACCTTTAATCCATAACTTGAATCCCTGCGGTCTGCGAACTTGCTCATTTTGGCAGGAATTTGGCGATCATAGAGAGCCGCAAAGCCATAGGTCATCAGAGGAGACTCGATGACAATCAGAACACCGTTGACCTTCTTTCTCTCCCCCTCCTTGATACGATCATGAATCTTGCGCCGACACCGGGGGTCAAGGGTACTTTGCCACAACAATATATCCCCAACTGTTTCAGGCGGCCAATGACTGGCTAATGGGCGAGGTTGAGCGCTGGTCTTGATCCGGTAAGTCAGCACCGTTTTATCGGTGACATGGAAGCCGAGAGACTTCAGCTTTTTCATTGTTCGATCTTCGTTGTCGGTGACGAACCACAAAGAATCACCTTCGGCCTGCGCAACTATGCAGTTTTGTCGACCCAAGCCTTGCCCCTGTATGTCCACGAAGCAAAGCAAACCATCCCAATAGGCGAAGAATTCCTCAGCAAGATCTTCAATCATCTCCCCACTCATAATCTGCCCGAGCACGTAGGCTGCGCGTTGCAGGCATGCAAGCGACTGTCCGACAGGATCGTAGATATCCAGAACGATCGTACCCTTGGCGAGATAGCAAAGTTCCCCTCCCGCACCAAGATGCGGAACCGTAGCGAGTAGCTCAGGAGGAATCTCAAGCAGCCGAATGCGAGGCAAATCGAAGAATGTAGAGTCGATCTGAACTTCGCATAGATAACCACTGTCCGCTTGGGGTGGCCTCAACTGGCCGTGCAGTCTGAACCAGCCATCATCCGTCTTATCAACAAACGCGAAGCCTTTCTGCTTAAAGGCCTCAATCACGTCTGCTGCCTTTGCGGTGCTGCTCATCCAGCCTTCGTTCGTCCAACAAGTTCGCTCGGGCCAGCTGCTGCAGGGGCCGCAGCAATGGTGGCGGCAACGGATACCTCCTTGACCCGATCTGGCTCGTTTGGAAAGCGCGGGCCGAACTCGCCTTGCATCCAGATACAGGCTTGTGAAGCGCTACCGGCACTGGATGCTCCACGAAGTACTTTCTCAAATTCTTCGAAGGCCTTCGCTGCCTCTTCGACTCCCGCTTGGCCCAGTCGCTCCGTGAGCGATTCGGACTCATCCACGGGGTTGTTCACCCCTCCACGCAATCTGGCTGGCAGTGCCGCGACGACATCCAGCAGGGCGAGATCATCACGCCTATCACGTTTCTCAAAAAGCGGGGCAGCGGCAGCCATCAACAGGATCGAGGCGGGGCCACCACTGGACCACCTCCAATCGCGGAACGCCTTCAAGTAACGAACTACGCGGCGGAGCTGCTCTCCCTTGGCCTCCACTTCGCCCAGAAACCACTCTTTAACGGGCCTAGGGTCCGATGGCATCCAGTTGCACTCACGATGAGCAAGCAGCACCTTGTCGCGAGGCAATGCTGTCCAGGCATCCCTCTCCGATTTAATCACCGCGTCCATCACCGATTCAAAGCCATATCGCTTCATTGATGCCTCTGCCAGACTCACGAATTCTTGGTCTGGAATCGCGTACAGAGGGATGTCAATATGGGCATACGCTGAAATGACGATGCGGATGCAAGTCGGCTTATCAGTGACAATCTTCCACTGTCTTTCCTCGACCAGCGGCTTCAAGGCTTCTTCAGCAGCGGCAAAGAACACCGTCGTTGCGGTGCTTGGGCGCTTCGTCTGCGCCACAAAACTCATTGGCAGATAACAACCGTCATCCACGTCTGCCTGCTGCGGATGTTGAGCTGGCGAGTTCAGCGTCTTGTATGCCCACGAACCTTGAGTGAAGAAACGCGGCTGTGGCACAACTTCGGTGAAGCCGTTCGCTTTCAGCACGCGGGGGATTCCTGTGCGGAGGCAATTCCTGACATCAGTGCGCGCACTGGCGATCCAATCGCGTTGCTCTGGCTTCAGATTCAACTTGTCGTGCATGCACGATTCGCCATCAGCAGTGGTAAAGAAAAGCGAGCTCAGGTTCAGCATGCAGCCTCCGGAACATTCTTGTTGGGGCCGTGATAGAAGATGGGGGCGTCGGCCTGGTACGCTCGAAACGGTTGGAAAAGAGGATTGCCGAGCGCTCGCTGTGCAGCGTGATTACCGCGATCCTTGAGCGTATTCGTGGCTCCAATAGAAACCCGGTCCAGTTCCTTTACGTCCTTGCTCTGATCGGGCGTCGCTTGGTCATCTATCTGGAAATAGTTGTCACCTAGCGATTGCCGCAGCATGTAGTCTACGGACGACTCCTGGGCGGAAATCACCAGGTCGAAAAGCCCCCCACGCCATTTGCCGAACCCACGATCAAGGCTGGCACCACCACGGACGGTTGCACCAATTGTCATCGTACCGATTGCGAGAACCCGAATCAGAGCATTCTGATCCGGTGCTAGGAACGTCTTGACTTCGTGCAACCCGAACAGGCCTGGGGCATTACCCACGAGTCCCCCATCTGCGAAGACTCCGCGATCATTGCGCGCCAAAGGAAAGTAGACGGGCGCGGCTGCGGTCGCCAGCGCCACATCAACGGCCTTCATGCGGTGATCCAACTCAAAAGAAGGATGGTGAGGCGTTTTGAAGAACTGCCCGCGCCCCGTCGAGTAGTTGACTGCCGGAACAAGAACACGATGCTTCAGGTCGCCGATTGTGGTTCCTTGAAAACGCTCGGTCAGTACTTCTCGCAGCCCTGTTGAGTCATGCTTTGCAGTCAGCCAGAACCCCAGAAGCCGCCGCGGCAGACTGCGGCAGCCAAAGATGCGGCTACCATGATCTTCAAACAGGGCCTTGAGTTCGATGGCCGGAATTTCCGCAGCCAGACCCAAAGCCAGCATCCCTCCAGCCGATGTGCCGCAAATCAGATCAAAGTGCGAAGCAATAGGTCCGCCCAGCACGGTTTCGAGTTCGGCGAGAACCGTGGCAGTGTACAGGCTGCGGTAACCGCCTCCCGACAGGGCGAGCACATGGTAGGTAGAGATGCCCGACATGGCCTTCAGCCCTTCGGCGGGAAGGGATCGATGCCGTGACTATCTTTGTCGCGGATACGACCATCGGGGCGATGGATGACGAGTTCGGACTGCTGATTACGCGCGATTTCTCTCGCCGTATCAATGGCCTGTTTCTGCGTGTCATGTACGGAAGTAGCCCGCTGATTGCCTGCCCCCTTAACAGCCCATCCGTCTTGGTGGGGTACAACATGTTGATTTTTACCGGCCATGGTTAATCTCCCGAAGTTGAATCCCTGAAAGTCATCCGCGCTGCTGGATGTTAAATAGCGCTCCTCTGATTATTTCGATGTTGGCTACTGGCGTTAGCACTCTGGCGCAGAGAGTGCCAGACCACTATATGTAGGATGATATGCGGCTGTCAACTACTATATGTAGTATGGTCTTCAAGAAAGGGGCTAAACCGTACTCTTCAAATACATCGCGATTTTCGTATGATGCGATGCGCTTATTCAAGCGACAGTAAGTTGCGATGCGACAAGAATTATTATGTTGCTTCTGGTGGTTCTGCGTCCGATCCCTTCACTTGAAATACCACATCGCCCAGCATGCGTGACGTATTGATTCCACAGTAAATCAACAGATACACCGAGACGAGGCCAACTGATGCAAGATCAAGGCTTCCAAAATTGCTAAATGACGAAACACCATAGAAGTACTGAAGAAACACCCCCTGCAATAGCGTTAATGATGTGGTTCCAGCAAGACCGTAAGTGCCAATTGAGAATACTGTTTCAGTGATTTTTTCGAACTGAGAGGACGCTACTCCGGCAATAAAATAGCTATGCGAAAGTACAGAAACTGTTACATATATCCAGATTGCATAAGGCAAACTTCCGCCCTCAAAGATACCCCTGACAACATCCTTTGCCTCTTGGCGATATACAACTAGAACGGCAGCTAGAACGAATAGAAATGCGACAACCAAGGTGCGAGAACGATGAAGGTTGTAGGGGAGATTCATGCGCGACTCCCATTGAAAGAAGATGCCTCACGCTGCTCTTTTTCGGTCTGCCCCTGTCCAATTAACGCTCCCAGTATTCCGCCGATTACAACCCCTGGGGCACCACCCGCAGCACCGATTACACCGCCAAGCAACCCACCTACAGCCGTGCTATCAGTACTTGGTTCTGCCTGAACATCCGAAACTGAATATTGATTCCCATTAATTACAAAGTATTGATTTCCGAGCACACCTCGCAGTGTGGCACGGTCCGCTGCCGATACACGCAAGTAGGTTTTTGTATTCGTGTGTTTATCTATTACATAGAGCTTCATCCTGCAACCTCTCTACGAAAAACTTCCAACACCACTGGCCTTGAACGGCAAATCACGGAAGTTTTGGTTAATTGCAACTATTTAAATTCCAAGACAACTTGTACCCCGCCTAGACCCTTTAGTTCCAGCTTTTCTCCGAGTTCAAGCACCCGATCGAAGCGACGGTCATCCTTTAGTTCAGCAATTACCTCCAACTCTGGAGGAATGCTCATTGATTGCGTTTGAGAGTAGGTAGATGACAGTCCGCTTTTCACCGAGAAAGAACGTCCAATTTCCGAGTGAAGTACTCCGGAAACGCTAACAGCGCTCTCGGAAGTAACGCGGGTGATGTATTTCAACTCGGTCTTTACAACCGCATGTTTGCAACTTGTTCTAGCTGTGTTGCATTGAACAGCATATGTGAGCGGGAACGCTGTCGTGTGCACACCCCCATTGACGAGCGCCACTGCGAAAGCGATTTTGGGATGATTCTGGAGGTGTTCAGGAAAAAGATCGTTTCGTGCTCCTGAAAATTGCATAATATTTCGGGTGGTTGGCCCCTCCTTTATTGGAGAATGCGAAGTACACGATGCCAGCAACAATGCAATTAGAACAAAATAATATTTTTTCATAATTTCAGTATTGGTTATCCTAAACTGCCCTGAAGTTATTGTAGAGCCATATGGATTAGGAAATTGTTCAGAATATGAATAATCATATTTTTCAATATGCAGCTATCCTAAGCTTTCCTGCTCAACCGTAAACCCCGCCTTCTCAATTTCCATCGAGACTTCATCCCAGCCAGCTTGTCTGGCAAAGTACGCCATACGCTCAATCGTTTTCGGGCTCGCAGATCGGCGATGTTCCGTCGGAACATCTTGAGGGTGCATCTTCATTGGGAGAATGCTGTGCCCTGCCCTGACGGCTTCTTTGGCTAGCACGGAGGCAATCCTGAAACCTCCCTCGTCTATATCCCCCCAGTGGAAAACGGGAACCTCTCTTGGCAACCCCTGCAATATGCGGACGTACATATCGCGCCATGGCGAATTGGGCATGCCGGCTGTGTAAATCAGCAAGACGTTTTCCTCATGTCGAGCCCTAGCCTCTTCATGAAAGGTCGTTTGATTCTCAATGGAGATGACAGCAGACGGCACGCTCGCGAGCCGTTTCACGGAGTCTGCTGGTAGCCCTGAGTATGGAATGTCAAGCTTAGCCGTAACGCCTTCACGCTCGACGACTACATTCCCGGCCATCCTCACCGGATGCTCTTCCCTGAAAAGGCCGATATCGTTCCAGATCTCATACCCCTCCCTGCCACTGACCTCAATACTGCCAGTCAACAGAACATCGAGCGGGACTTCAAGACGCCGAATCCGCTTCGTGTCCTTGAAGAGTTTTCCGCTTGCCACGTTGAGCGGCATTGAGATGATTCCCTTCGTGAGGTTCTCTTCAGAGAAGTCGATCACTCGGATGGCATCGAGCCAGTCCTGAACGGAGGTGGCATCATGGTTGCGCACTTTGCGCAACTCCTTCCACTGCTCAAGAACATCTGCCAAGACGGGGAATCTGCCAACAAAAGGAGCAAGGGTCTTACCGGCCCGCTCCAGTGTTTTATTCAACGGTTCTCGACCAAGGAAATTGGCGAGTATGACGGGGTCACGAACCACCACGCGCACGATAAACCCTTCCTGAGCCCCCCGATCTGCCTTTTCTAGGTCAACTGCTCTCGCCATTCTTGCTGATTCGAAGACGGCGTCAAAAGCTTCTTTTCTCTGCAAGGAGTTGCAATGATGGTAAGCCGATAGGTTCGATGCAGTCAGCGCGGCCACACGAGAACGTCTACCCGCCTCCTCCTTATAGGCATCATCGAGAAGTTTTCCGAGCAATGTACGGGCTAGTGCTTCCATGATCAGGCTGCCGCAACCGTCGTGCCTAACTTGGCCGCTCTCATGGTGGCGAGCTCCTCAGGCAGAAGCGTGTCATTGAATTCGGGGAAATCTCCCCGGAACATCTCGCGCGTCTCCTCAGATACATCGTGACCGGTAATCAATGCAGTGCTGGTTTCCGCATCCCTGACGATGTCGTAGTAGCGATGCAGGAAGGCCGTCAGCGTTCCTTGGTTCTCTCCCGGGCTAGCCAAGAACACCTGTAAACCGATCGCCTCCATGTAGCGCATCGTAGCCAGGATGTTGCCAGCGTCCATCTTGTTGAATGCCTCGTCCAACAGGATGAGTCGGATTCCGTCGGTGTTGCCCGCATCCAACTTATACGCCGAGGCCAAAGCTGCGCCGGCAATCACATAAAGGGGGGCCCGGTGCTCACCACCGGAACCACTCTTGGCACGTCTGCTCAACATGCCTACGCTCACGAGCTTCTTCTCGCTCGGGTCGTCACGCAGGATTTCGATGTCGAAATCGAAGAATTCCCGGTAGTCATCAAGAGGATTCGGTGCACCGGCCCCGCCCGGCGTAACCTTCTCCCCCAGCAATTTCTCGAACTCTTCAGGCATTTCCCCCGCACTGCCAAACAAGTCGCCTCCCGGCCCATGAGCAGCAATATCTTTCACGAACCTGAGCAGGTCGCTTAGGTGGGGTTTAACAGTTCGGCGGAACTGATATCTTTCTCCATTGGTGAAGGCCGGACAAGTGCGCAAAACCTGATTCAGCCTGTCCATTGACAGGCTCATCTGATCGAGGTTGGAACTCAGGGCGACGGCGACATCGGTACGGAATGTCTCCTTGGATGCATCATAGGCATCCGCCACCTGCTGTTCGTAATTGACCAGATCAGTCTCGCGTAAGCGGCCAAGCAGCATTGCCATCCATTCTCGTACGCTACGCCAGTCGCTACTGTCACAGGCAGGACCGGCGTCACCGCTGTATTTCTGCCTGAAGATGGCAGACTCCTGAAGCCCTCTATTGATGGAATTTTGCATTGCTTTTGCAGCTGCCGCCTGCTGAGTGCCGCAATGTTCTGCCATCTCGTTATAGCTAACATCGAATTTCTCAAGCAGCGCGTCCCACTGCCTTGAAGCGTAATTACGGTCGTATTCGGCATCTGACGTAGCTTGTTCTGAAACTTGAGTGGCTCGCTCAAGCGCACTTTTTGTGGATGTTTCCGTTTCTATACAATTCGCGAGCTTTATTTCTGCCGCGACAATTTTTCCGGCGATGGAATTGAACTGTTGTTGCAGCTGCTTTACCAGTGAATTGGCTAGCTTCTCAGCTTCGACCAAAGCGGCATATTCTTGGTCTGCCGGGCTCTCGGCCTGTGCTTGCAGATTGGCAAGCTCCAGCCCCGAACGGATCAGAACTTCGTGCACTTCAATCGCCCTGGATGCCAAGCTTGACTCTCCAAGAAGCCATAAAGCTTTTGTGAGTTTCTCAATCTCGGCTACTTCAGATTCCAACTGTTGAATACGAGATTTTCCATCCCGGATCTCACGCTTGACCGCATCCAGCTGTCCAGGTTCGCCCGCTCCGATCTTGAGTTCAGACACCGATACCAGCTTGATACGTTCATACTCGCCAGACTGAACGATCATTCCATCCTGCGTCAAAGTCCTTTTTCCAGAGATTGCATCCTTGTCGCTCACTGCTCGCATCATGTCCCCAAAGCGTCGGCGCAAATAGGAGACGGCGGCAGGATGGTCGCCCTCTATTAGTTCTGCAACGGATCCCGGTAGAGGTTGAACATCATGTTGCTTGCTTGCAGCAACGATTTTTGCTCCATAGATTGTTCGCGGACCGGTCAAACCTCGATAAATACCGAACGCCTTAGATTCCTTCTCGGAACCCTCAATGAGCAATGCCTCAACATTTCTTCCAAGGTAGGCCTCGATAACTGGCTGCCAGCTCTTATCTGAAATTCTGACGAGATCGCATACCGGGATGGGGGCCAGGCCATTGTCATTGAGTTCACGCATCAGAGATTCCACATTGCCGCTCAAACGCGCTCGCCCCTGACTCACCCGGCCGAGTGCCGCCTGCAACTGTTCCTGTTGGATTGCCTCCTGCTCCAGGCTGGCATGCAGAGCTGCGCTGACAGGTCGAAGTGCATTGATTGCCTTGGTGGCAACAGCAGAGATCGGCTTCAGCGCTTTCGAAAAATCTTCTGAGCTTAGCTTGGTATACCCCACTTGTTTCAACTCGATGGCCTGACTCTGAACGGAGGAAATATCCGAAAGTATTCCAGACAGTTTAGGGACCGAAGCTGCGGTTTTAAGCGTGTTGGCAGCCAGCAGCAGTGCGCCATTGATATCGGAGGTCGCTTTATCTGCCGCGCTTTGTTGCGTATCGATTCTAGCCTGGCGCAAACCATTCTCTTGATGGGCGGAATGGTTGATGCGCATATTCATTGCGGATTCTGCGCTGTTTTGGGCATCCTGCAATCGTCTGCCGGTTGTATTGGACTCGCGCTTCAGTTCGTCGAGGACGTCCTGTGCTTCCTGCATTTTTCCCATTGCATCGTCCGCCTTAGCGGCCGCATCTTCACGCAAGGCCAGCGCTTTGAGCCCGCCCCAAGTTGCGGCCCGAATCGATGCGTCTGCAGCCGCATTCAGTTCTCGCTCGACCTTCTCGCCATCCTCGATCTTCGTCCTGATTTCCTTGATCTTGTCGCGCAACCTTTTGAAGGTATCGGTAACTTCCTTGAAGCGTTGGATGTTAGTTGGTCGAGCTTCCAGAATATCGCGGCGAATGACCTCATCCACTTGGTCATTGAATTTCATCTTCAGGGCGAACCTGAAGGCGCTCTTGAAGGCTTCCGACGAGGGAACACCACCAGCCCCACGAAGTGCATGAAGCACTGCCTTGATGTACCGTTCCGAGTCTGTGTAAAGTGGATCCTCGCCGGATACCTTGGAGCGTTCCTTGATCTGGATGCGGAAGGCCTCCCATGACCTGGGTTGCTCCTTGTTATCGACCACCTCCAGATGGTCATGCATAGCCAGTTCAATGCCCGGCAGGACATACCGCCCTCGAACCTCATGCGAGTCGCTGCTGGTCGAAGCGTAAATACAAACCCCCATCGACATCGGCTCCTGCGTTTCGGTGTCGCGCCAGACCATGGTGATGTACGTCGTCGAATTGTCCCGCACCACACGATCATCATTCATCCCCAGGCAATAGGATTTGATGGTGCGTGCACTCTTGTTTTCGTCAGCTTGAGCGTTCAGTGTCACCAGATTGCCATTGGCACCAAACATGGCGATCTGCATCGCATCGATCAGCGAGCTTTTTCCGCTGGCATTCGGGCCAAAGATGCCGGTGATCTCTCCGCAGCGAATGTCCTCCCGTTCGAACAGGTAGAAGTTGACCACCTTTATGCTTTCAAGCCGTTTCATCTTCAGCCCCTTCGCTATCAACCCCAACACTCTCGCCGCCTTCGCTATCAGAATCCCCGCCTTTCGACCAGCGGGTAAGCTTTTGCAATGCGGTATCCCCAAGAACTTCCACGATGGCTGGACGAATCAGGATGACTGACTCGGCTTCGGAATCTTCCACATCGCTGTCGCTGGGAATCCTGACCAATCCCCAACGCTTAAGCTGTCGGAACAGGGAATTCAATTCCATCTTTCCCGGAAGGTCGCGTCCTGTAGCCAACTGATATTTCTGCTCCAACTCGACCAGCTCGCAGGCGACTTCGCTTTCGTCGTTGGCCATCTCCCCAACCTGCATGGCATGGTCGTAAATGCTGCGCAGGACCAACGCCAACAGGGTTTGATTGGTGGTGGCGCTCCCGGCCTTCGCATGTCTCGGACGGGCGCAGATGTAGTTCAAGAGCGTGTTGATCTCGATGTCTAAGCCGAGCGGATCGAGCACCTTCTCGAATTCGCGCTTGTAGTCCTTGATGATCCAGAACGCCTTGCGACTCTGAAGATCGGCGTAATACAAAACCTGTTCAGCAACCAATCTATAGGCGGCCATCTCGAAATCCTCCTCGACATAGCGCCCATCGCTGCGCTGGGCTAATTCTTCCCATTGCTTACTCATGATTACTCTCCGATTTGTTGCGTCGAACTCGCTTCTCAAGCTGGAATGGAGCTGATGAAATCAATGGGCGCGGCTCTTCCTCACTTCCCAATCGCCTCACCTCCAAACCAGGAGTGGCAGCGCGCGCATTCGCTTTCAGCAAGTGCCCCTTGGCGCTCATATGGAGGCTCAGAGCTGATAAAGTCTGGAACATGCGCACATCAGCAATGCCATTCAGCGACAGTTCATTGCTGGCAATAGCCGAGCGATCCTTCATTTGCGTACGGGAAAATTCCACGAGTTTAACCGGGGTTACCTCACGGGCCAGTCTGGCTCGCCTCATGATTGCGGCGTAGGCTCTCCTCTCATCTGAAACCACTGCATTCCTGAATGCAGTAGGCTGAGAGCGCTGGCTCGCCTTCTTGGGTTCGGCCAGACCTGAGGGAGTGACCATATCTCCAGGCGGGAATGGATCAGACATTTGATCCAAGCCATTATTCAATATTGATTCAATTGCTGCTCGCACCAGATGCTCTGAAGGCATCATCGATCGCAACCTGTAGTCCAAATATGCCATTGCCCGTTTGTTGGCCTTGCCGATTTCATCATCAAGTCGCTCAAGGAATTCATCGATCCTCGATAAGTCGTTCAGACGCTGGACGTCACGCTCGAACAGTCGGGTTGCCTTATCGTGGTTGCCATGCGACAGCTTTGATTCATACCAATTCATGAGCCCCTGTTTGAGTGATTCCGACTCAATGATGCGCTCAACCTTTTCCAATATTTGCTGCCGCTTTGACAATGGGTGTTCTTTGGTCCGCAACTCCCGGTAATCTCCAATGAATACCCGCTCGATGTAGTCGTTGAAAAAACGGTGAACATACTGGGATGTTGATTCCTCCCTGCTCAGCTCTTCCATGAAGTCGTGGATATTGGTACCTGTGTTTCTGACGTGCTCAAGCAACGCTCTGGCTTGCCTTGCCGCTTCATTGAAAACATCGCCCGAAGCTTCTCCGTCAACAACCAGCTTTAGATTCGCATCGATTGAGCGGATCTTTCCTGAGAGGAAAACTGGATCGGCTTCTGCAAACTCGACCACCATATCCAGAAACTGGCTGACGGTAGGATGCATGGATACCCTGCGGTCAAAGCGAGGATTCTCAATTTTGAACCAGCCGCAATCGTGCAGTCGGTCGAAAATTGCCCTAGCCCGCTGTTCGATGCTGCTACTGTCAGGCAAGTTTTCCTCATCGCTCCATGCCTCCTGGAGCTCAAGCTCATCGGCGATGTCTTGAAGGATTTCCTTGACCGTGAATCCCTTGACTGGGGGTACAGGCGCATCAGGCCCGAACCGCCTGGAATGCAGATGGCAAAGCAGCGCCCAATAGCGATGCCTGTTTTCGGAGGCCAAGGGCGCGAATATGCGGTCGGGGAGCTTTGCAAATAACTTCGAGACAGCTATTTGCCCATAGGTCAGCGAGGGAAAAGCCATGGCTCGACCTCCTTGATGTTGGAAACCGCAAGTTGATAGTCGGGCTGACATTGCTTCCTGGTATCGATGGCTGCTCGTATTTCCTGTATGAAATAGCTCACCAGAGCCCCCCGGCAAACAACTACCCTTGCTGACGTATTCTTGAAATACTCGAATCTGATGACGGCTTCTTGCTCCGGCGTAAGGTCCGGATGGGCAACCAGCCTGACTCGCACCTCTGTCATCCACGCCTTGTCATCGTCCATGAACTTTTCGGATGGCATCTCGATCAGATTCGCATCCATGATTCGGCCTAGCGCATAATCCCTGAACTGTTTCTTATCCGAACAATAGGCCCTGACATGCCAACGCCGACCAACGTGAACAATGGTGTGCGGGGAAAGCATTCGCTTATGCGGCTGTGGCTCGCTCATGGAGCGGTAAGTAATTTCGACCATGCGATGGGTTCTCGCTGCAATCGAGAGGGTCGAAAATATTCTTGGATTGGGAGTGCTAATGTCAGGGAATGCCGCAACGACAGGATTTCCGTTGGAATTCATCGCATGAGGCAAACCTACAATCGAGAGGTACTGAGCGAGATCGCTCTCTGCTCCATCTTCATTCGCATAGAAGCTCGGAGTGGCATCAAAAGAGCGCTTGATGCTATTCATATTCAGCCAGTCAGGCGACTGATCACGAAATTCTCGTATCCACTGGCTCGCTCTGATTGAACTCAAGCCGAACAATTCACGGAGCCTTGCATTACTTATGCGCCCTTCCCAAGTCAGCAAGAGCTTCAGCTGCCGCAATCGATTCAGATCGATTTTGTTTGCCATTATATTGTTATGATAAATTATAGGATATGATAATTTATATCTTATTGCGAGTTATATCAACCGATCATAATCATCCCCTAAATGCCACTGGCTCTCGGACTGGTAGTAATTGCGCGTTTGATGTTTGCACCCATTTGAGCACGTCGGTAATGGATGTGGTTAGCAGTAATCATTAAGTTATATCAGGACGTGCACATTAGCCTTGAATCTGGGGATATGCTTTGCATACAAACCAAGAGAAAAATTCACTGGAAAATGACCAAGTCAATCGATGAGGGACTAGCGGCCCATTGTTGTGAAGATGAAAATCAATGGATGGATGTTCCGTTGATTGAGTTTATTGTTGAGTGCTGTGGTAATCGACTTCGATACGCGTTCCAGAATGCAATTGTCAATCAGCTGTACCCAAGTGGATATACAGTTCGTGATTTATTGCAATCAGGGAAATCTGGATTAAACAAGCTCAAGCGTATTCCAAATATTGGGCGAAAATCTATAGCTGAACTTAGCCTTGCACTTGAGGTTCAGGGAATTTCGAATTTCACCAACGATACGATTGGAGAATGTCTAATTGAGTCAGTTCCAGACGCGCATCTATCTGTGGCATCCCCTTTCATAATTACGCCTGAACTTATCGACGAAATTATTGAGCGGCTGGAAGTAAGAAGAAAGAGAATTGTTTTACAAAGATTCGGATTGGGCGACGACGGAGTTAAGACCTGTCAAGAAATTGGAGATGAACTTTCGCTGTCCAGGGAGCGGGTCAGGCAACTAGAGAAAAGCACGATTCGTCGATTGAAGGGGGGGCTGTCTGCTTTGACTAACAAGAGGAGGCTCGATGCATCACAAGTGCCTGACAAATATATTCCGCTTTTGAAGCTTATTGGAAATATTGGGCAGGCTCATCGCGCTATAGAGCGAAAATCAGTGATTAGTGGGGCGATTCATAACTTTGCCACATTCTCGGAAGCTTCGGCTTTTGCAAAGCTTTCTGCAAAGCAGTACCGAATAAACATTCGGATAGAGAGGTCTGGGGATGGCGGGTATATGGTCCAGTTCCCAAAACTTGAATAAAGCGGTCGTCTACTACAGTCATCTTACATCTGGTTTGGCCGAATATCTGTCGACCGTCTCTTCATTGGCCTGAGCTGCCACTAGAGCAAGGTGCCTACACCTTCAATGCCTTGACCAAGTCGCGCTGTACGCTTCGCGACGAGCCAGACGAGACTAGACCAGGAAAGCTCTCCAGATAGACGTTATTCAGGAGCTCATCCATTTCAATGGAAAGCCGGAGCAGCCAGTCGCGCTTTTCAGGGGTGTCGAAGATCACGCGGCTCCCATCGGGAACCCACAACCTGCCAGCTTCGATCGGATTCTGATAAAGGGCATCAAGGTGACGCTGTGTTTCTGTAAGGACCGCAAGATCGCTGTATTGGCCTAGCCGCAAAGCGCTCATGTCCGCGTGGAACATGATGGCGGCAATGTCGTAGCTGGAGAGCTGGATGTCGCGATCGGAGTCAGCCTTGACATTTTTGCAGAGGCGAATTGCCTTGCGCAGACCTCCGTTAATGCTGTCACATCGACTGCCTACGCGCTCGATGTGAAGGAACGGCAGGTTGTCGATCGTCTCGCCGGTTTTCTTGTTGTAGATCGTCACCGCCCGATCAGCTTGGTGGCTACTGGCCTGATATTCCTTGGTGTCATACCAGTGAGCAGGCACGACATCGACGGACCGCTGCAGCGATCCGCCTGATACCTTGACCGCTTTAGCGCCAGATTTATCAACCTTGGCTGCAGGGAATGCATTATCAAGATCCGACTCTACCTGCTGCCGAAGGCTGCTCAGGACGCCGCTCGAAGTTCTTTGTGAAGGGTTTCTGTATCCTCCCCGCAAAGCCTGTACGCCGGTGTTGTTGTAAGTATGAAAATTCCTTGTGATGGCAAGTACATCGACGTCGCTGATCCGTTTGATGTGGACGTCTAGAGGTACGGATCCCTGCAATTTGAACTCGGCATCAATGCCTGCTTTAGCGAGCCGGTCGTGCAACTGACCAGCCACCCGTTCACCGGTCTGCACGCTGACCTCGGTGTACTTATTGCCAACTGCCTGCATGGCACCGATGGCGTACCTAGTCCAGCGCTGGGTTGAGGTGCCACGCTTTTCCCAGTCCTCGAATTCTGCAGCATCTGTGGCGAAGTACCTGTTGTAGGCGGATGCGGCCTCGGAAAGTGCGGACAAGGAAGGATCTTTCTGGCGGCGCGCACGTAGTTGCGAAAGGCGAGATTCAATATCGGAAGCCATTAGTTCCTCTTCGTCCAGCTCATCGTGCCAAAGGTCATCCTGCCGCGACCATTGAAGTATTCACCAGTCGCTGAACTAAGATCCTTGGCGATAGTCATGACGGAGCATCCAGTGTGTGATGCCAAGCCGGCGGCACCAGCCTTGGGGTCGTTCCGGTAGTGATATAGCAACACGAAGCCGTCGACGCTGTCGTGTGCGATCGCAGCGGAGATGCTGCTGGAGCCTGACGTCTTGGTAACAAGGCGGACGCGCAATTTATCCCACGACTGGACGATGGTAACCTCGGCCTGCCAGTCGTACTTGGTGGAACCGCTGCTGTCGAGCGTCTTGCCGATGCAGTCCCAAGTGCCGGAAATATCGGGGACCTTCAGCGCTAAGCCGACACCTGGCCACTTCCACGCCCACTTATTTAGCACCCAGTAGAGGAAGCCGAAAACCGCACCGGCACCCAATAGCGAAAACAAAGTTGGAGGCACGTTGACGTTCCATCCGAATTTCTTTGCAAGATCGACTACGGACAGGAGCGTGAACACCAATGCGCCCGAAATCGCACTCGCGGCAAAGCTCAGGAGCCGGCCAACATTGGCCCGATTTGCTCCTCCCATTATTGAATATTCGTGTTCTTGTGGTGAAATCATGATTGGATCCGGATGACGTAACTATCAAACGATGGGCGATTGTAGAGTATTCAATTTATTTCGTGGAACTTGGCGCTTCCAATCCGTGTACGTATGATTCCCATAGCAGAACACAATCTGTTGCAAGTTCTAATGCATCGAACGATTCTCCGTCGCTCATAACTGAATACTTGCACTTCATCACCTCTCCACCGCCGCTGCCGATAAGCCAAGTGGAAGTATGTCGCTCTTTGCCTGTGATGCGCGGCTGGCTGTTGCCACGAATAGAACGTGTCAATTTGCAGTGTTTTGATCCATTTGCTAAATCGGCACAAATTCTTAACTCACGGTTACTGTCTATGTAGGAATCAACCTGTTGTGCCGTAATACCCAGCTTATTGAGGTGAACAATCCAGTCTCTAACGTGATAGCAATGAATGAAGAATGAAACCACATCGTCATCGTAAGCTTCCTCGTTATGGCCAGATGTGGAAACAATACCCGAATAAATCTCCTTGATTCGTCGGTGGTATCTCTTTGTTCTTTCAAGTTGCTCCATTACGTCACTTCCTCGAAGAAAAATGTTGGTTCAAGAATCAGTCAGACAGAAATAATCAACTACGTAACCCCTTCGGCTATGCGGCGCATTGCTGACTAGTACCAGCGCTTAGCCGAAGGACGGGAATGGCCTATTGATTCAACCGATGTGCTGCCAGTAACCGAGGTCTGCTAATCGCCTTGAAGCGCACATTATTACATTTGAATTTAATAGGGCCGCAATGGCCGAACTACGACGGACTGTCAGATCCAGGCATAGGTGCCGGTCATTCTGTTTCAAGGCGTTCAACCTGTTTCAGGTGTAGCAGCGCTTTGGAATAAACAGATACCTTTCGGCGAATCTCAGCCAGTTCTGTCTCGATCTCTTTCACCAGGTCTACTTCCCATGGCTGGGCATACTTGAGCAGCGTGGCAAAGTTGTAGCCGTAACTCTTCGCCGGCTTGGTAATCAGTTTTTTCACACTGCGGCGATTATTTTGGGCTTTCGAACCATACCAGCTCACTTCGTACCAATTGACTGTCAGGCCATACCCTCTTACTCGTGTTAACGCATAAAGCTTACTCTTGGAATCCCAACCCTTACGCTTATTCATTGCCATGACAAACTCAAAGTGACGATTACATAGCGTCTCAGCCTCTTTGCCATAGGTCGCTACTCTTTCCTGTAGGCCGTCCAATGCAACCTTAATAACGTCCATTTCAGCTCCTATCGTAATAAATCACATCCATCGAAATCTTTGATTTGAGCTCAGGTTTACATCCACGCAGATGTCCATCTTTTGGCGCGGTA
>VMTA01000007.1 GCA_013791855.1 Sideroxydans sp. | reverse complement strand
GCTGTGGCCCCGGCTTTAAAAAAGGGCGCCCCCCCCCCCCCCCCGCCCCCCCCCCCCCGCCCCCCCCCGCCGCCCCCCCGGCGCCCCCCCCCCCCCGCCGTTGGCCCACGGTATAACGATGAATCCCCTGATGTCGCCCCCAAATCTTGCCGGAGCGGGTGACACAATCGCCGAACTTTAGAGGGAGGTCCGCAAAATAAGCCGCCAGATCCCGGCCCTGCATGAAACAGATATCCTGGCTTTCTGCGCTGTGCAAACCGTTAAGGCCGAGTTCTGCTGCCACCTGATAGACTTCATCCTTGGTCGTCTCGCCCAAGGGAAAGGTAGCGCCGGCTAGCTGCTCCTGACCCAGGGCGCAGAGAAAATAGGATTGGTCCTTTTTGGCATCCAACCCGGTAAGCAATCGTACCCGCCCATCGGGCGTGAGAACTGTGCGGGCGTAATGGCCAGTGGCCATTCTCTCAATACCCATGTGACGACCGACATCACGCAAGAGCCCAAATTTAATGGTCCGATTACAGACCACGCAAGGATTAGGAGTCAGACCGTGGAGATAAGACTCGGAGAAATAATCCAGCACCTGGCGCTGAAATGCGTCTTGCAGATCGACAACCTCAAGCGTAATCCCCAAGCGCTCGGCAATACGCCGGGCCCGCTCCGCCTGATCACCGGCATCGGCCTGGGCAAGACGCATGAAGACGCCGATGACTGCATATCCCTGGCGTGCCAAGAGGGCAGCGGTCACTGAACTGTCCACCCCGCCACTCATTGCCACCATGATTGGCACAGCCCTCTCTGTCATGGGCCGACCGCCACACCAAGAGCGTTCATTACCAACCGACTCCTTCCGCAAAAATCTCTCAATTTTTCACTACACATCTCTTCGCGGCATGGTAAAAGGTAAACGCAAAAAGGTAAAGGGGATAATCATAAGGCTCGCGAAATCAGGAGACAGTAGATGACAGGTATAATAAGAAACGGCAGGGACATTGTCATGCCGGAGTTGCTGGCCCCGGCCGGGACCTTGGAAAAATTGAAAATCGCCGTCCGCTATGGGGCGGATGCCGTCTATATGGGAAGCGGTGCGTACAGCTTGCGAGCGCATGCCGTGATGAGCCAGGACGACTTGATCCAGGGAGTGACTCACGCCCATGCCCATGGAGTTAAGGCCTACGTCACAGTCAACATCATGGCCCACAACCGCGACCTTACGGAACTACCTGATTACCTCTCATTTTTACGGGAAGCAGGTGTTGATGGCCTGATCATCGGCGATCCCGGGGTCTTTGCTATGGCTAGACGCCATGTGCCGGAAGTGCCAATCCATCTCAGCACCCAAGCCAACGTCACCAATCAAGAGAGCGCCCGGTTCTGGCAGGAGCAGGGGGCTGAACGTCTAAACCTGGCGCGGGAACTGAGCTTAAAAGAACTCGCGGAAATCCGGCAGGCAGTACAGCTCAAGCTCGAAATTTTTGTGCATGGGGCCTTGTGCATCTCCTACTCTGGCCGCTGCACCTTAAGCCTCTACATGACTGGCCGGGACGCCAACCTCGGGCAATGCGCCCACCCCTGCCGCTACCGCTACACTCTCCAGGAAGAGAAACGCCCGGGTCAATACTTCCCGGTGGAGGAGGACGAACGCGGGGTCTACATCTTCAACAGCAAGGACCTGTGCCTGCTGCACCGACTGCCGGCCCTGATCCAGGCCGGCGCCGACTCCTTCAAGTTAGAGGGACGGATGAAGAGCGTCTACTACGTGGGTGCCATCGTTCGCCTGTATCGGGCAGCATTGGACCATATCCGCCAAGAGACCGTGCGCCTCGGACCAGAGGCCCTGGCAACCATCTCGCTGCCGCCAAACTTTGATCAGGAACTGATGAAGATCGGCTCCCGGGGCTATACCGAAAACTTCTTCGACCAGACGCCTGACGAGAACGACATGCTGCACCAAGGCATCGACTACCAACAGACCCACGCCCCGGTAGGAATAATCCGGGAACCGGGAACAGCGCCTCTGATCGAAGTGCGGAACCCCATCTGTCTTGATGACACCATTGAATATCTGGGGGCAGGCCTGAGCAATACTGAAGTCGAGGTCAAGGGAATGACCGATAGCGAGGGCCGACCGCTTCAGCGGGCCAACCCGAACTCACTGATCCGCCTTTCAACCAGCCCGGACTTGACCGAGGCTACAATCCTCGGACTGCTCAGGAAAAAAGCGAGTAGCTGACATTCTTCGTCCGTGTTGGTGACATCCCTCCCCGTTCGGGTCAAGAAACACGCCGCATTCGAGCGCCAAAAAATCCATCGCTCGTGCCATGATGCCCAGGAAGGGTGCGCAGAAAACCCTGCTCATCCACCAAGGGTCTGGCGGCTTCGGGCAGGGATAGGGCGGCATTTTCGAGGATAAACTGGGGATGAACCTGCCGGAATAGGGAGACCACGGCCTCATTCTCCTCAGGCTCGGTACTGCAGGTGACATACACCAAGACCCCGCCATCCGCAACCAGGTCCGCAGCCTCACTCAATATTGCCACCTGTTTGGCCTGAAATTGAGGGAGATCACTCTCCTTACGCTGCCAACGAATATCGGGATGACGTCCCGTCACCCCAAGGCCGGAGCAAGGGGCATCAATAAGGACTGCGGCAAAGCTCATACTGGTAGCTGCCGCAAACTCAGCGAGCGTTCCATCATACAACACAATACCGGACAAACCCAAGCGAGTCATATTCTCCTTAAACAGCTGCTGCCGCCGGGGATGAGGCTCAACCGCAAACACCCGGCACCCCTCAGGCACAATCCCTGCCAACGCTGCCGTTTTGCCACCAAGACCCGCACATCCGTCTAAACAGTCTCCTGATGGAAACGGCAGCACCAGCCCGGCAACAAGCTGGGCAATCTCATCCTGCACCAAGAACCACCCTTCGTTATACCCCGGCAAATCAGTAACAGCGCCAGCGTGATCAATCCACAGCGACTCGGGGAGATAGCTCCCAGGCGTGACCTCAACATTGCGGGCTGTCAAGGCCGCAACCAATTCGGCAACGGTGCACAGCCTGGTGTTAACCCGCAGGCAGAGCCTAGCCGGTTGAGCATTGCTCCGGCAGATTGCCTTAAGGGCTGGAGCGCCATAACGATCACGCCATCGAGCTATCAGCCACCCTGGATGGTTAAAAAGCGCCTCGGGTGGGATCTTTCCAGCATTAATTACCCGCAAGAACTCCTCTTTTCCTCGAACCACCGCGCGTAGCACCCCATTAACAAACCCTGTCAACCAACGCGGCTCCCCCTTCCGCTTGACCGCCTCGACCGTGGCATGAATGGCAGCAGCCTGGGGTACCCGGTCGAGATACAAAATCTGATAGACTCCGACCCGTAACGTCTGCAAAATCAGGGGATTAAGGCGTGGCAACGGGATTTTCGACACCTTCGCAAGCAGCCAGTCGATGGCTCCCAGATTTCGCAAGGTACCAGCCACTATTGCTCTAACCAGATTCCGGTCCCGACCGTCAGTTAAATTACGCAGCTGTGGTTCAAGAAGGGTATCGATTGGCAGTTCGTCTTGCTGCCACCGACAGAGGATCTCTATAGCCAAACTCCGAGGACAGGAACCCATGATATCAGCCGAGCGCCGCTACCGTGGCACACCGACCAGTGCTTGGCGTGCGACGATACGAAAAGTAATTGTGGTCACATCGGGTGCACACTCCTGCAGCCTGAATATTGCCCGGAATAACGCCGGCATCCTGAAGCTGGCTCCTGGTAATCGCCCAGAAATCGAAATAGTTGGGGGTAATTTGAAATTGATGAAATGATTCGGGTAATTCAACAGCAAAATTGACAAACTCAGCGCAGCAAGGGCCAAGAGACGGGCTGATCGCCGCCTTGATCTGCGATGGTTCGCAGCCGAACTGAGAGTTCATCTCTTCGATGGTTTTCGCGACAATGTTGGCGACACTGCCCCGCCACCCGGCATGGACATTGGCAACCACCCTTTTTTTCGAGTCGTAGAGGACCACGGCCTGACAATCCGCCTGCTGAATCATAATCCCGACCCCCGGCTGGTTGGTGATCAGGGCGTCGAAGCCGCTATGTTCATGGTCATCTGCTACCGGGGTGTCGATAACCGCGATCTCATCGCCATGGACCTGCCGGGCCGAGACCAAGCAATTAAGACCAAGGGCCTCTTTGATCAGCTTCCGATTGCTATCGACCTGGCTAGGGTCATCGCCAACACCGTAACTGACATTCAATGCCGCAAACGGGGTACGACTCCTTCCGCCATGACGGCTGAAAAAGCCTCCGGCTACCCGGTTCCATGAGGAAAATGGGACATAGGGAAGTAACTTTGGCAGATGATTATCCAGCATGCTCTCCTGTTAATTCCAAATATTTTTTCAGCCACGGATCAAGCTCTGCCCTTCGGCTCCGCTCAGGGAACGATCTAATCACCAAAATTGATGGCGTCGCAAAAAGTCCGATCTACTGCGTTATATGGAGGTTTTGCTCATTCGGCATACCATATGTATGGCCTCATTCGCAAAACGCACCCCGCACCTTGTATATCGGCCCTTTTACTCAGCCATCGGCTACTTTTTGCAAGACTGTCAAAATTGGACCTCTAAAAACATAAAAGGCGGACAAGGTTTCCCTTGTCCGCCTTTGTCTATACAACGGTTAACTTGCTTATGCAACCGAAGGTGTTAGAACCAAGCTTCCATGCTGACGTAGACCTGGTCCATGGTGTCAACCGGGGTGTAGAACTGAGCAGAGAGCGGATCGTTCTGGAGGTCTGCGATCTTGAGCGGCTCGCCCAACCAGAAACCACTGCCAGTGTAGTTGTAATTATAGTGCTGGTACCCAAGGCGCATAAAGGCCTTGCCAAATCTGGAGATGGCCTCGCCAGCCGGGATATTCCAGATACCGTAGGCCTCGACCACATGACCGCGGGTGGCGAGCTTGGAGGCGTAGAGATCGTCATGGCCCGGGGTGAAGGAGATCCAGTTTTTGGTGCCATAGTTATACTCCAGACCAAGCTTGAAGGGGGAGTCAGGGATGTCGTAACGGACACCGGCATAGACCGAGTAGCCGTCCTTATCTTCCGGCTCAGACCACCAAGAACCAAGGAGACTGGTACCTAGTCCATCATAGCCTTCAGCCTTTGTCCGTGACCAGCCGCCAGTCAGGAAATAGTTGAGGTTTTCGACCTTAGAGGTGTAGACGGCGTCGGTGTGATAAATATTACCAAGATTAGTTCGGTTCAGGACCATATCCTGTCCAGCCACGAGGGGATTGAAGAGATTATTTGTCGTACTCGCTTCCCACTTGGCAAATTCGAAGGGATCGGCAAAAGTAACATTGTCCGGGACGTTAAACATGTTAAAAGCACTGAAGGACTGGATACTGAAGAAACGATCATCCTTGCTGTAAACGTCCCAACTCAGACCGGCAAAATCAACATCATTCAAACCATCTCCGTTCTCTGTTGGACCGGACTCAAAGCCCCGCCCATAACAGAAACGAACCCGACCTGGGAAGTCTTCAATCCCGAACAGAGATTTATAGGCATAACCGAGAGATGCCCCGTCAAAGGGATAATCCATGTAGGCAACCGGAGTGGCCAAACGCTCATCAACACCCATACGGAACTGAGCGGGCGGACCATCCGAGGTCGGACGACGACCGATGGAGAACCACACCGGGGTGCCACCAATAGCGTTCCAGTTCATGAAGGCCCGATCGACCCGCAGGGCGTTGTCCGTAGGCTGGCGAGTGGAACTACCATCGAAGGAAAGTGAAGACAGCATGGCATAACCGCCCCCCATTCCGTTATTGTATGTATAATCAACCGGATTGTTCATCATACCCCAGGATTTATACATCGCCAAACGGGCCTTAAACTCCAGATCCTCAGTGGCCTTGACCCGCATATTGAGCCGCAGACGGTTCGTCCAAAGTGTATCGTTGTCGTAATCCTTGTCATTGTTCCCCGACTGATATCCCAAGGCATTAAATGCAGCAAGCCGATCATTAGGACTGAGGGTCTTCATAAAGGTTGCCACCGCCTTAGGATCAACCCCACCATAACCGCCTCCAAAAATGCCTCCAAAATCGGTTGCCACATCGCCCATAGTCTGAGTCGGATCATTTGCCAGCAGAGAAGGCATAACTGCAAACATTGCGGCTAAGCTACTGTTCCCGCCTAATATCCCCATAGCTGCCAAAGCATCTGGGGCAGCAGTTCCAGCAAAAAGATCCCCGAGCGTTGCTGCCATAAAAGCACCCTGTTGAGGAGCAGTCAACCCACCAAAACTTGCCTGGAAATTGTTAAAAACATCAACAAATTGAACTGATCCACGAGCCACATCCATCGCGGTGAAATGAGCCGGAGCCTCAGCCGTCACATAATCCAAGCGAGTGCGGAAATCACCCGACCACTGTATCCTGGAGGCCTCATCCCACTTCTCGGCCTTCTCACTGAGGGCTTCGGTCGAACTGGTTTCAGAGCTTTCCTTCATCGCTGCCATCTCTTGCCTGAGAGCGCCAAGCTCCTTACTCAATCGCTCGATCTGGGCTTCAAGATCGGCAGGGGTTGCTGCGGCTTGAGCCGCGACAGGCAAGGCAAGGAGTGCAGCCAGAGCCAGCGTCGAAAACTTCTTAATCATGTTCTTCCCTCCAGTTGTAGTGGATTACCATTGTCCCCAGGTTCCCAATCCCCAGCGGCAAGCCACCAGGAAAAATAGCATTTAATTTTTTACTTATTCATTTCTCTAAACACACTTTTCCAGGCCTGTCAAAATAAAAAAACTCCTTCGAGGTTTGGGACTTTTCAATCATCGCCAAACCCAACATTCAAAAATTATCTGCCCACCAAAAAATCCTTGCCAGACCCTGTTCCTGTGGTAGGTTGAGAAATTATGTAACTTCGCTGATTCTACTGCCAGCTTCGTGGCGCCCCGCCACCAAAATACGGTACTTTCCCGTAACTTCACTTTACTTATACCAAAGACTATGTATTTTCAAGACATTATTCTCGAACTGAGCCGTTACTGGGCCGATCAAGGCTGCGCCATCCAACAACCCTATGACATGGAGGTGGGCGCTGGCACCTTTCATCCTGCGACTCTCCTCCGCGCCCTCGGACCTGAACCATGGCGCGCTGCTTATGTTCAGCCGTCACGGCGTCCTACCGATGGCCGCTATGGCGAAAACCCCAACCGGTTACAACACTATTATCAATTCCAGGTGGTGCTTAAGCCCTCCCCCAAAGACGTTCAGGAACTGTACTTAAACAGCCTGCGCCGCTTTAATATCGATCCCCTTGAACACGATATCCGCTTTGTTGAAGACGACTGGGAGTCACCTACCCTGGGCGCATCAGGCCTGGGCTGGGAGATCTGGCTCGACGGGATGGAGGTCACTCAATTCACCTACTTCCAGCAGGCAGGGAGTCTCGAACTCTCGCCGATCACCGCCGAAATCACTTACGGCCTGGAACGGATCGCCATGTACCTACAAGGGGTCAACAGCGTCTATGACATCATGTGGAATGATAAGGTAAGCTACGGGGCCATCTTCCAGCAGGCAGAACGCGAATTTTCCGCCTTCAATTTTGAAGAGGCCAACGTCGAGGAGATGGTCCGTTTCTTTAACACTTACGAGGCCGAAGCCCATCGTCTGCTAGAGAAAGAGCTGATCCTGCCCGCCTATGATTATTGTCTGAAGTGCTCCCACACCTTCAACCTGCTGGACGCCCGCAAGGCAATCAGCGTCGCCGAACGTACCCGCTACATCGGTCGAATCCGCAACATCGCCCGCCAGGTCGCAGCCAAATACACCAGCCAGCGCGAGGCCATGGGACATCCCCTCCTGCCCGCAAACTGCTAACCGCGTCCCTTAAGGAATTGTAATCACCTGACCTGCCTTTTCTTGATGGCATAGGCTGAACTCAGGTCCTGTAACTCCGCTTTGCTCAACTTCGATTCGGATGCGGTCTCGGCAATTGTTCTTGTCGCTGATATGGGCAAGAACCACGTGCCGCAGCTGAGAATGGAGTACTTCCCCCACGAAGGCCATCGCCTCCGGATTGGCAAGATGGCCGTTTTTTGAACGAATTCGCTGCTGCAGGGCAGGAGGATACGGACCCTGCTTCAGCAGCTCAAGATCGTGATTGCACTCCAATATCAGCCCATGACAACGGCGCAGATGATGATGAATCAGCCGGGAGACCATTCCGGTATCGGTGCAATACCCGAGCGTACCCTCTCCGTCATCAATGGTAAATCCGACAGGATCGGCAGTATCGTGGGAAATGGCAAAGGGGTGTATCGTAAATGGAGGGATAAGGAAAGAGGTCCCGGTCGAAAAAGGGACAAAGGCGTGGAGTTTATCCAAGGCTCCACCTGCGGCTACCTTGGTTCCGGTGTTGGCATATACCGGCAACCGATATTTCCGTGACAGCACACCAACGCCAGAGACATGATCCGTATGCTCATGGGTGACCAAGATACCAGCAACTTTCCCGATATCAAGCCCGGCATTCTCAAGCCGTCGACCGACCTCTATCCCGGAAAATCCGACATCGATCAACAAGGCCACGCCACCGGTTTCCACATAAGTGCAATTACCCTTACTGCCGCTGCCGAGAACGCAAAATCGCATGTTTTCAGATTAGAAGTTTAAGGGACTCGGAAAATACCAATTTACCTGGATCGCGCCCGGATCTGGGTCAGATTTGGTTGCGCCGATTGAACAAAACCGCAGGCTTAGCAGCGCTACGTCGAGGATTTTGTGATTGAGTCGCGACCAAAGATGGCCCAAAGCCGGGATG
>VMTA01000041.1 GCA_013791855.1 Sideroxydans sp. | reverse complement strand
CGTCTATGTCATCGTTTCTCCCAAGCCTTATGGGTCTGTTTCGCAATTCTGCGATGTCAGCCTTCACAACCGTGTGGACTTCTGCGCCAGCAAACGTCATTCCCTCTATGAGTTTGAATATCTCAGTGGGTTGGTCGGCGTATTGGTCCAAAATCCGGACCACCTCGTCGGGCGAAAGCTCACCCCGCTCAAGGCACTGCTGCAGCAAGATAAGGGCGCGTCCTCGATTCTTTCGCTGCTCTATTCGGGCGAGATGGCCTTCAACTACGGCCTTCCTGCTTGCAGCAAGGGCAAGAAAGTATTGAATGGGAGCAAGCTCGAAAATCAATGAGCCTTTCTGCAGATTGGTTCCCGGCTTACATGGAAGGAGGTTTTCAAATCCTGTGAGCTCGAAATCGTCTCCCAAACCTAACTTTGCTTTGGTCCGCTCCAAATCCTCTGGAGTATCGGCAAGCTTCTCGGGCAGGACATGATCTATATGAAAACTGGTGACGTCGAGAAGTTCTCTCGTGTATGCGCATTTCTTTTCATGCGCGAACCAGATTGCTTCTCGTTCTGCCGCCGTAAACTTCTGATCCGCCATGGGTTTCTTCCTACGCTCCTAAAATACGGCACAGTAGGAGCCAGCTTTTTCGGCGATTCACTACAGCCGATGATTATGTTTTCTTCCATCTTCGAATCATGTCATTTAAAACAACGCTATTTGAGTCCGCTTTCTCTTGGTCACTGTTTAAGGTATATTTCCCCGTGATTTCTAACCTCTGGCCTGGGCGTGCAGAGATTCTAATCGACTCTCCCCTTCGCAAGACAAAATTGGAGCACTGCTGTTGTCCGTCTACATTCACCGCTTTGATTGCTGTTATCTCATCTTCTAATTCGGCCACTTCAAACCCAACAGCGTGTTCACTCGCAACCAAGAATTCGATTTGGAACACATCCCGACCGCTCGCAATAATTTCTCTTAGATATTCCGTTGTTCCATCGGACTTGACTTCAAAAATGTGGGGGCAACTTCCACACATAAAATCACGGTCAACGGTAAAGAACCTTGAGAAATCGCAGGGGTGTATGTCCTGTGAGTATTGTTCACCATTTTGGATGCCGGAAATCCTTTGCGGCCAAAAGCTCGGCCCTATGAGCAGGCAGTTTTTCGAGCTTTCCGTAATGTCCAGTCTCTCAAGGGTATCATGAGTACCCTGGTCAACCATCTCTCTGCTGGAAATCACAGAATCCCCAAGATCCCCCGAAATCGGCCCAAACAACGTCATTATCGGAAGAATGATTGATTCTCCAGCCCTCAACTTCATTTCAGAAAGAAGAATTTCATATGGATAACGTCTTTCGCTGCCAATTCTTGTCGCCTCGAAGATTTCGTTCTCCGCGAACTCACCAAGCACTCGTTCTATTGTCAATGGCGCAGATGATGAATTTGCAAGCCCGATGAAAACGGGCCAAATTGGACGGGAAATCAACTCATCAAGAAACAATCCACTACAGCCACAGAAGTGCCCCAATGGAAGAAAGAACTTTTCCGACAGATTATTTTCTATAAATTTTTCGATAAGAGGATCTTTCACCTTGACTAAATCGAAATCCTCTTTTTTTAGGTTGCGGGCTGTTGAATACAGCGGAAGTGACATCCGCTCCTCATCAGTGAGTAATCTTGCTTCCTCTTCCGCAGCGAGATAATCAGCTTCTGTCGCGTAGTGCGACTTACACATGTCACGCCTTCTGAAATCCTTATTGTTCTTGGTATGATATTGTTTATGTGCCAGACCAATTGGCCCCGCGAAGTAAAGGATATTCTCCCCCCAAATCCTGGGAAATACGGCCTGCTGGATCTTGGAGAAAATATCGTAATGCATAGGCAGGTGGTACCTAACGTGAACGTAATCTTTGGTTGTGATATTGGGGATCTTGTTATTCTCGACAATTGAATACCAATTATTCCGATGCCTTGTAAGCTCATCTGTAGAAAACTTCGTGCCTTTTGGATGTGCCGGGTTGTAGTGACCCGCATCGGTGTGGCAATCGAAACATAGTGCGATTGCATTATCAATTGAGTTGTCATGAGAAATGGACTCGGGGATTATGTGATGCACTTCAACCTTCAGGCCAGCTCTCTCGTGGCAAACACAGCAATACCTGGCAGCTCGTGTCAAGACAGTAGCTCTTACTTTAGGCGAAAACCCCATATTTCCATTCCTTTGGGAAAACATAACGGTTAGCGGCGTCCGTGCCATCGTAGCCGATAACCCACCGGACAGTAGCTATTTTCATGTTCAACCTGCGAAGAATCTTTTGCCCTCCACCTTCTACTGTACAGTGGTAAGTATTCATAATAACATATTACTTAACATTGAAAGAACGTAATGCTCTGAATCATTTGCGGACAGCGAAGAGGGCTATCAATGAATACATCCGAGCCATAATCGGCCTAACTCCTGTTCGACAGCTTGCCGCAATGATGCATCTGCATCAGGGGCGACTTGAACACCCCACCCAAGAAGGACTGGATGCTGGCTAAACGTGGCGGGATCATCTCGTTCCGGATCAATTATGACTGGGTCACTTCCAGCGGAATATGGTTCGCCGTTGTACACAATCGGACGCGTGAGCAATGCGTATCGAAGACCCATCAATAATGACCACCCAAGAGGCGCCTCGGTGCCTTCAGGGTATCCAGAGTCCGAGCTGCCAATATCAATCATTTTCCTGGAGCCGGTTATCGCTTCCTTTAGGATTTGACCAAAGCTGTGTGCGACAGCATCTGCGACCTGAATCCCGATGCAACTGCGCGAATCTACGCGAGCAAGGAATTTGCATTCCTTTAAAAACTGAAATAGGTCGTGAAGCCGCGATGCTTCTCTGTGAGAAGGGAAAATGTCCTCGTCAAAATAGACAGTAAGCTGCGATGGTGGGATAGCATTGCGAACCAAAACAGATTGCAAAGCTTGAAGGGTTTGTCTACCGAGATGTGTTCGATCGAATGGTCAAAAAATACGGCCACTTTCGCGCTAGTGCCCGCGAGGGACAACAGTCCATCCCGCGCTGCCCGCATTTTCGGGTTGGTATCCATTCGTGCGCTGCTTTTGAACTCATCATAGAATGGATTCAACCCGGCCTTCCGGAGTGTCGCCGCCACACTATCTTCGAAAGTTTTGGGCGCAAAAACGAAAGCTGTAACGACATGCCCTACGGACTCGTGAATGCTCTCATCCACAAAGCAGTGCGTCAGTTGGTCATGTGTGTATGACATTCTTGTCCTTAAAGGTTAAAATTGTTCTCATTTATGAACTATGATTTTTCCATTCGCTCAGCCATGCTTGGAAATTGAAGTTGTCTCGATGTGATGTCAGGGACCGGACCATTTCAGCAACCATTTTTTCAAGATCCGATATTACCTCTCCTCCAACGATGACGAGGCCCCCCACTGTGCCCGGACCCGAGCCCTCTAGATCAAAGCGCTTCGAATGCCAGTCGAAGAGGCTGTCTATCTTCTCACGAAAATAGTCTTCTGGCAGCTTACCTTCAAAATGTGATGGAGGATAGAACGCAACCAGATCAACTAATATGTGCTTGAGAGCCCATATCATGTCAATGTTACCCTCATGCATAGCTGAAGGAATCCCGGTATCCCATTTGGGCTGCGCCAGTCGATAAGATCGGAGAAGGCCATCAGGTAGTGACATAATGAGCTTGAGGAGTGGGTCTTTCACTTGAGGAGATATTTCTTCTGGTCCGTGGTCTGATACTCTGCGATTGCGAATACGCTTGATCCAGTCATCTCGATATATAACGATTTGATGAGCATCCAACTTTCGATCAAACCCTCCAGTGATCTGCGTATCTCTGTGGCAGTCAAAGCATAGTACTGCAATGTTCGATGGATCATTATTCGAATTATCTTCATCGATGTGATGAAGCTGGACATGTCTTCCACGGACTCTGCATACGCAACAAGTCCGATCAGAATCGAATAAAATTTGTGCAGCCAATTCTTTAGGGATGGAGACCTTGTTCAAGCGAGATTTCCTCATGAGAATAATAGCGATAATGATTACTGATTGAAATCTTACATATTTCGAAAGTTTTATCAACTGAGAATAGTAGGAAGACAAAAATGCACTTTGGGTCAGAAAATAAGCTGTCCCGCCTCCGCGTGTTTCCATCCTTATTCAATAATCCGCGCCGGAAATTCGGTTGCTATCTTTGTATTTGTTATCCCTCATTCCGCCATCGCCCCGTTTCCTCCTTCAATCCCATCTTGATAATACGCTATAGCCAGCTCCACCAGCCTCATAAAGTATTCAAATTCCCTTTTTGCAGCCTCGTATTGCTGGGGCGGTATCATATCTACATTTTCCTGATAGAAACGATCCACCAGTTGTTGAAATGCTTTTTCCGCCGCCGTGATCG
>VMTA01000036.1 GCA_013791855.1 Sideroxydans sp. | reverse complement strand
TGGAGACCATCCTGCGTCTGGCCCACCCCATCATCCCGTTCATCACCGAAGAGTTGTGGCAGACGGTTGGACCGATGGCGAATGCAAAAGGTGACACCATCATGCTGCAATCCTATCCCAAGGCGGATGCCGGCAAGATCGATGCAACGGCCAGCGCACAGATCGCACTGCTGCAAGAGCTCACCACCGCCACCCGCAGCCTGCGTAGCGAGATGAACCTGTCCCCCGCCGCACGCGTGCCGTTGATCGCGGCGGGCGATGCGACCGTGTTGGATGCACTCGCGCCCTACATCAACAGCCTCGGCAAGTTGAGTGAAGTGCAGGTGGTCGCAGAACTTCCGGAAGGTGACGCACCGGTTTCCATCGTCGGCAGCTACAAGCTGATGTTGAAGGTGGAGATCGATATTGCGGCGGAGCGCGAGCGTCTGGACAAGGAGATCGCGCGTTTATCCAACGAGATCACCAAAGCCAACGCAAAACTCGGCAACGAAAGTTTCGTGGCGCGCGCACCGGCTGCGGTAGTTGAGCAGGAGAAGAAACGTCTGGAAGAATTCGGCACCACGCTGGTGCAGTTGCAGGCGCAGCGCGCAAAATTCGACTGAGGAGAACGCCATGCTGCACGAACTGCTGATCGACGCCATCGCCTACATCGTGCCGCTCACCGAGTTGCTGGGCGTGGCGGTGGTCACCTGGGGCAGCGTGCACGGCCTCATCCTGCTCCTGCAACGCGGCTGGGACCTGCTTAGCAGCCGAGAACCGGGCAGTTCCTTGAGCGACATCCGCATCGCCATCGGCGAGAAGATGGCACTGGGCTTGGACTTCTTCCTCGCAGGCGACATCATCGGCACCATCGTGGTACCCAGTCAGGAGGCACTGCTGCTGCTTGGGGGTATCGTGGTGATCCGAACGGTGATGGCCTATTTCCTGGCCAAGGAGATCGAGAAGAAAGCGGCCGAATAAGCGGCTAGGCGCGACGGCGAAGCAGGATCACGAACTCGCCGCCCTGCTCGGTCGACGACAGCAGATCGTTGCCGGTCTTGCTGCAGAAATCGGCGAAGTCTCTGGGCGCGCCGCCGTCGGTCGCCACCACTTTCAGCACCTGCCCCGCGCTCATCCCAGCCAGTGCTTTCTTCGCGCGCAGGATGGGCAATGGACAAGCCAGCTTGCGCACATCCAGCTCCACGTCGAACATCTCTCCGCTCACGCGACCAATTCCCCGCCCGACTGCGCCCAAGCCAGAATGCCCCCCTGCAGATTGGCTGCACCATGCAATCCCTGTGCAGCAGCGAATGCCGCCGCCTGCGCCGAGCGTCCGCCCATCTGGCAATAGAACACAGTGGTCTTTCCGGAACCCAGCTCGTTCAGACGCAAGGGCAACAGATGCAAAGGCATGCAGATCGCACCTTTGATGCGACCGCGCGCGATCTCTGCATCGGTACGTACGTCCACCAGTTGCACATCGGGCTTGTCCATCAATTCGTGCAATTCAGACACGGTGATATTCATGAAACCGCTCATTCCCATCCACTCCACTTTTCTGATTCATTGACCTTCGTCATGGTCGCTCAGCAGACGCGCGATGCGCGTATTGGCGACCGACAGCCGCTTGACGATGATGCGCAGGAAAGCTTCATCGAAGCGGTAACGACAGTTTGAGGTTGCCAACGCCAGTACCGACGGGTCGATCTCTATCAGCTTCACATCCGTTTTGGCCAGCACATCGGTACTCCGCCTGGTGCCATTCTCGCTCAGATGCGCCATCTCACCGAAACAGTCACCCTTGTGCAACAAGCTGAGCAAACGCCCCTGTTTCACCACGCGCACAGAGCCGCTGGCGATGATGAAGAAGTTCAGCCCTTCCTCTCCTTCGCGCAGTATCTGCTCTCCCTTGGACACTTTCCGCCACTCGCTGATGCGCAGCACTTCCCACAGCTCCACATCGTTGAACTGCTTGAAGAACGGCAAAGCGCGCACGGTATCGAACTTCTCAGTGTCGCGAATCCCTTCCTGTTGCGGCACGTTATCGCTGATGAATGACACCAGGTCGCGCGCCATCTCATCCCAGGTTCGATAACGCTTGGCCGTGTCCTTGTGCATCGCGCGCAACACGATACCGTCCAGCACCGAGGGGATCTCGGGACGGAAAGTGCTGGGAGGCGGCGGCTCGATGTTCATGATCTGATAGATCATGCTGTAGTTGTTGGCCGCGTCGTATGGCAACTTGCCGGTCAACATGCGGTACATGGTCACACCCAGCGAGTAGATATCGGTCTGGTGCGACAAAGAGTGTTCCTTGATCTGCTCGGGAGACATGTAGGCGGGCGATCCCACGCCGCTCACCTGCGTGGTCTGCTGACTCTCGATCACGGCGGCGCCGAAATCCGATATCTTGATGTCGCTCTCGCCGCACAAGAGGATGTTGGCCGGCTTGATGTCACGATGGATCACCCCCTGGTACTGGGCGTATTCCAGCGCCTTACAGCACTTGTAGATAATCTCGGCAATACGCCCCAATGGCAGCAGGTGATCGACTTCGGCGAATCGCTCCAGCGTCTCGCCTTCGACATACTCCATCACCATGTAATTCGTATCGCCTTCCATGATGGCGTCGAATATCTTCACGATGTGTGGATGGGACAATTTGCCGGCGAGCGATGCTTCGGTCAGCAACAGTTTGCGGAAAGCCTTGCCGCTGGCGCTGTTATTGAGCACATTCGCATTGAACACTTTGAGCGCGACCTGTTGCTCATTGAACGGGTCGAGCGCGAGATACACGGTGCTGGTCGCGCCGTGCCCGAGTTCTTTGACGATGTGATATTTGCCTAATGATTCCATACTGATATCGCTCGAATGGGAGCGCATTCTGCGGCTTTGGGGGCGTACTGTCCAGCTTGGGGGAACCAGTTCGAGCCGGTGCTATCATAGCTTCCATGAAAAAATTCCTGCTCCTGCTTTTGATCCCCTTCAATCTGTACGCAGAAGGGCTGCCCGATCTGGGTGACGAATCGCAAACCGTGATCTCTCCCCAGATGGAAAGACAGATCGGTGAGCAGAGCATGTTCCAGATCCGGGCCAGCGAGCAATATCTGAGCGATCCGGAAGTCACGGATTACCTGAATCGCCTCGGCAAACGACTGGTCGCCAACAGCAGCGAACCCAGCCAGCCGTTCGAGTTCTTCGTCATCGACGATGCGGCCATCAATGCCTTTGCCATGCCCGGCGGTTTCATCGGCGTCAACACCGGGTTGATCATGCTCTCGCAAAGTGAATCTGAGCTTGCCTCGGTATTGAGCCACGAGATATCGCACGTGACCCAGCACCATCTGGCTCGCATGATCTCGGGTCGCAAATACGATTCACTGGCGGCGATGGCGACCATCGCGGTCGCCATTCTGGCTGCTCGCGACAACCCACAAGCCGCGCAGGCCGGCATCGTCGGCGCACAAGGCGGACTCATGCAACGGCAGCTCGACTTCACGCGCGAGCATGAAAAGGAAGCGGACCGCATCGGAATCGACCTGCTGCAACAATCCGGTTTCGATCCGCACGCGATGCCGAGTTTCTTTGAGCGTCTACAGAAAGCCACACAACTGGTGGAGGGAGACACTCCCAGTTATCTGCGCACCCACCCGCTCACGACAGAACGCGTCGCCGATGTGGGCAACCGTGTGCAGCGCATCCCGTTCAAGCTGGTCGCAGACAGCCTCGATTTCCATCTGGTGCGAGCACGCTTGAATGCCATGCAGAAGCCGCCGCGCGAAGCGGTAAGCTATTTTCAGTCGGCACTGGGCGCACAGCGCTTCGGCAATCAGAT
Source organism: Sideroxydans sp. (assembly GCA_013791855.1). Classification (GTDB taxonomy): domain Bacteria; phylum Pseudomonadota; class Gammaproteobacteria; order Burkholderiales; family Gallionellaceae; genus Sideroxyarcus. The sequence goes on along the minus strand of VMTA01000036.1, from coordinate 4,130 downwards.
CGCGCAGCGCTACGGACTGGTGCTGGCCTTGCTGCGCGACAGGCAGGACAAGCGTGCCGCGCAGGAATTCGCCATACTGCACAAACAGGCGCCGCGCAATGCCACGGTCGAGACGCTGGCAGGACGCATCCGCCAACTGGACAAGAAAGATAGCGGCGTGCTCGATTTCTATCGCACGACGCTCAAGGAATACCCGACGCACCGCGCCCTGATCTACGACTACGCATTGCTGCTGCTCCGCACGCAGCATTATTCCGAGGCACTTTCCCTGCTGGACGAGCAGATCAACCGAGATGGCAATGATGCGGCACTCTATGAATTACAGGCACGAGCTTACACTGCATTGGGTCGTCATCAGGAAGCGCATCATGTGCTTTCCTACTATCAGATCCTGCACGGCAACCTGCGTGGCGCGATAGAACAACTGGAGCTGGCGAAACTGGCTGGCAACGATTATTACCAGCTATCCACCATCGAGACCGAATTGCGCCAATACCGCGAGATACTGGAATCATTCCGCAAGAAGAAGTGATCAGCCGGCTCGTTGCGATGTCTGGAGGCTGAGTAGAATCTGGCGTACCGGACTGGGGATGGCCGCCCCTAGCGCATCGTTCAGATCCAGCCACACACAACCCTGCTGTTCGATCCGCAAAGGCTTGCTTGCCAGCTCAAACAACACCGGCCGGATATGCAGCTTGAAGTGCGTGAAGACGTGCGTGAACGCATCCATTTCGGTGCGCCGTGAGATTTTCATATCGCTGCGCAACAAGTAGTTCGTCTCTTCTTGCGCTTCCACCTGCGGAGCGCACCACAGCCCGCCCCAGATACCACTAGCAGGACGCTTCTCCAGCATGATTTCGCTGCCGTGCTTCAGCAACAAAAAAGTCGTCGAACGTTCAGGAATCGCCTTGCGTGGACGCGGAGCGGGAAGTTGTTCGACATGCTCGGTGTTTAGTGCCACACAGTCCGCCTGTACCGGACAGTTCGCACAACGCGGACGGGCCCGCGTGCAGACCATCGCCCCCATATCCATCAAAGCCTGCGTATAGATAGCCACATCGCTCGCGGGGAGCAGTTGCTCTGCCAACTCCCACAATCGTGCTTCGACCTTGCGCTCCCCAGTCCAGCCATCGATGCCGCAGTAACGGGCGAGCACACGCTTCACGTTACCGTCCAGGATCGCACGACGCTCATGCCACGCCAAAGCCGAGATCGCGGCGGCAGTCGAACGTCCGATGCCCGGCAACGTCAGTATCTGTTCAAAATCTCGCGGGAATCGCCCTTCATGTCTTTCGACGATGAGACGTGCCGCCTTGTGCAGATTACGTCCGCGCGCGTAGTAGCCAAGGCCACTCCAGTGCGCGAGCACTTGCTCTTCTGTGGCGGCAGCCAGCGCGGCAATATCCGGGAACGATGCTATGAACCGCTGGTAATAGGGAATGACAGTCGCCACCTGCGTCTGTTGCAGCATGATCTCCGACAGCCAGATGCGATATGCCGACTCCCCTTGCCAGGGCAGGTCGTGGCGACCATATTCTTTCTGCCAGCCTATCAGGCGGCTTGCGAAGGTGTTCACAAATGCCAAGGGCTAGCGAACGTTCACTTGAGCAAACCCTTCAGACCCTGCCTCAGCTTTTCCTCTGCCTTGGCTTTAGCAGCTGCCTTCTCAGCATCCAGTTTAGCCTTGGCAGCGCTTTGGGCGGCGGCCTTCTGTGCATTCAGCTTTTGCTTCAGCGCGGCCTTCTCTTCATTCAAACGCTGGCGGGCGATATCTGCCAGCAGTTCGGCATAGTCCACTTGGATCTTGATCGCATCGAATGGACCGTAGACTCTCACTGGCAAGGATCCCGTGCGTCCCTGGTCCGTCTTGGCCATGATGACCTTGGCGCTGTAATCCATCTTGTCCTGGCCGATATCCACATCGCCGCTGCCGCTCAACCGCAGCACGGTCGATCTGACAGACAAGTCATCGTTGTGTGCGACACCATCCTTGATCTTGAGGCTGGCCTTGAATTCGCTGAACTGCGTCTTTTCACCCTTATCGACACCCAATGTCTCAGCCTTACTGTCCTTGTTCAGATTCTGCACCCCTTGCACCAGTTTGCCGAGGTCTATACCGCGGATCGCACCATCCGCCAGTACCACCGAAACTGTGCCGTTCAACGCTTTCTTCAGTGCGCTGACGGTATTGCCTTGAGTGGTCACCGCCAGAGAGACATTACCCTTCCCCTCCGCCAGCTCCAGATCAGCTGCGTCCTTCATCAGCGGCGCGATCTCTACCCCGATCAATTTTTGCGTCACTGTAAAACTGGATGTATGCGCATCGACACGTACCTTGCCATTGACCGCCCCTTGGTACAGCGAGGCACTCAACGGTTCAATATTTACGATGCCGTCTCTGGCTATAAGGTCCACGCGCAGTTTGGTCAGCTTCACGTTCGCCGCCTTGAACGCGCCTATGCGCACGCTGCCGTTCACATTCAATGCTTTCAAAGCGGACAAGTCGAATGGCTGCTCTGCTACGACTGCTTTGGGAGCTGCTTCCTTCGCAACCTTGGGCGGTAGATAAGGATCGACATCGAGCTTGTCTATCTCGATGTCATAGCGAATGACCGGCACTTTGAAGTTCTTTATAGCAGCTTCAGCCTTAATACGACTTTGCAAGAGTCCGCCGGTGAATTTTGCGTGCAAACTCTGACGCTCAAGATCGGCCTGCACACTGCCCTTAAGAGAACTTTCGACCACTTTACCCGGCAATTTATCGCCATTCGCCTTGAGTGCGATATTCAAGTCTTTCAAATTGAATTGCATGGTCTTTAAACTACCGATCAACACTGTGTCGATCTTGGCGCTGAACGACTGCTCAGGCTGAACCAATGCAGCTTGCAGAGACAGCCCCTGCAAACTGAACTTGTCCATATTCCCCTTGAAGGATGGCAGATCCAGCGCCGCACTGGCTTTGCCGAACGCCCCATCCAAGCTGGCATTGAGTTGCAAGTTCACACCGGAGAAGTCCTCCCGCTTCAGACTGATGCTCGGCACGGTAAGATGAGCTTCAAAGGGCTCACCTGCATTTTTACCACTTGCATTCAATACGAATAGATTCAATTCGTAATTCTCGGATGGCAAGTCCGCACTGGCGTCACCTGCCAGTTTCAAAACCAGCCCCGAGACATCCAACACACCGCCTTCTGCAGCCAACTCCATGCCTTTGAGAGTGTATCGTCCACGCTCAATATCGAAACTCATGGTCGTCGCGATTTGCAAGGCGATGTCCATCTTGGGTTGCGTTGTCTGTATATGGGCTGAAAGTTTTACAGGCGAGGGCAAGGCATTGGTCAGTCGGCCAGTCTTGAGATTCAATTTCGAGATGCGGATCTGATTGCCTGCTGCTTGATCATCGAATTGCAATTCGCAATTCTCTATCGCGATACTCGCCACATCAAAATCCACCACTGAAGATTTATGATCCGGCGAGGGGGCGACTTGCGCAGCTTCAGGCTTGTGACTCAAAAGATCGTCCAGATTGGTTGTGCCATTCTTGTATTTGATGACATTGACCTTTACGCCGCTAACGTTGACCTGGTTCACCACCATCTGCTTCTGAAGCAGCGGCCATACCGCAAGGGACACACTGGCATCAGCCACTGATGCGAACTCGCGATCACTCTGGAATTCAGAAAGTGAGACTTTACCCAGCCGCGCACCGACGCTGGGGAAGAACATGAGCTTGATATCCCCATCCAGCTTCAAGGTACGTTGGGTATTTTCCTGCACTGCCTGAATGATCTGCGGTTTGTAGGCATTGGGATCGAAGGTGAGGGCCACATAGGCGAGCACCGTAGAGGCGGTGGCCACGATGCCTAACAGGGACCAAAGTGTGTATTTCACGAATGTTTTCATATGACCACCTTGCTTCGAACGATGCTGTGATTATATCGGAGCTGAAAAGCAAAAACCCCTCACCGGTTGCCCGGGAGGGGTTTGCTTTATAAGGAGTCTGACGATGACCTACTTTCACATGGGTAATCCACACTATCATTGGCGCGGGGTCGTTTCACTGTCCTGTTCGAGATGGGAAGGAGTGGGGCCAACCTGCTATGGTCGTCAGACATAACTGTTATCAATCG
>VMTA01000012.1 GCA_013791855.1 Sideroxydans sp. | reverse complement strand
CGGGCAGCGATCTTCGAATACATTGAAATATTCTACAATCGCCAGCGCAGGCATCAGACCTTGGGCTATCTCAGTCCGGTGCAGTTTGAGCAGCAAACAGATGTGCCCAATTAAACCGTCCGTTAAAGGCGGGTTAGCTCAGCATCGCAATCGTTTCCGCGCTGGAATAAGACGATTGCGATGCTGTCCCCGTTTGGTTCAGTTTCTCGGGACTTTCGTTCAGAGATGATCAGTAGCGCGCATCCTTGGGCTTGTCGCCATTTGGCCAATCCTTTTTCTTGGCGGCATAGTCCGGTCGTGGCTGCTGGGTGAAGTACGCTGCGACATCGTAGGCCTCTTGGTCGGTGAGGCTACCGCCTTGCCCCAGTGGCATGTTGGCTTTGACGAATGCGGCTGCAGTGTTCAGGCGTGCCATGCCGGCTGCGATGTTGAAAGACTTCGGTCCCCAGAGCGCCGGGAACATGTATTCCCCTTCCGGCCCTTTCATCCCTTGCCCATCGGCTCCGTGACAGGCCGAGCACTTCTCGGCATAGATAGCCTTGCCCTTGGCAGTGTCCGGCGCACGTTCCGCTTTGATGCGCTTGAAGCCGCGTCCCGCCACGTCCACGCCCGTCGGTACATCCTTCGATAGCCACCACATGTAGGCCAGTATCCCGTTCATCTCCTTGCTGTCCACCGGCAAAGGCTTGCCGTTCATCGAGCGCTGGAAGCAGTCGTTGACGCGATCCTGCAGCGTGTTGACCTGGGCGTTGCGGGTGCGGTATTCGGGGAATACGCCCCAGATGCCGACCCAGGGCGCTGCGTTGGGGGTGCGGCCGCCATTCAGGTGGCAACTGGTGCAGTTCAGGTCATTGCCCACGTACTTCTTGGCGTAGACCTGTGTCTGGGACGTCAACTGATGTCCATAACGAATCGCGTCGCCCATGGGGCCGGACGGCATAGACTCCTCGGACGGCGGAGTGAAGGGGGCAGCGGCTTTTCCGGAATCGCCTGCCAGTGCACTGGAACCATGCATGGCCATCAAGCCTGCCATCAGCCAAGCTGACAACGAAAGGGTGAATCTCATAATTACCTCCTGTGATTGTTGGGTGTTGCAGATATCTTCGTCAGACTCGCTGTAGATGCCAGTTCTAATATTAAAATATCAGCAATTGCTAATGTTACTCAAAACGGTCCGCATGTCAATGTTGATTAAATTGGTCGGGATTAACCTTCTTGGAGAAACAACTAATCGGGGACAGGCCACGATTTCAGAACAAGTAGTGCAAGAACCTCGTCTGGGCTGCAGTGACACTGATTGAAAAATGGTTGATGGATTGTCTGCATAGGTACAAAGTGGAACGCCTGTAGTTGGCTTGAGCGGTTCTATTTAACCTGCTTCACTTCAACAGGAGGTCATCATGTTCTCACCTGTCACTATCCCTTTCGGGGCGAAGATGCTTTTCAATACGGCCACGATCAAACCCGGCGTGGCTTTCGAGGATGTCGAGGTGGCGCTGGCCGAGATGTGCAACGTGGTGAAAGACACCTACGGCGGCGACAAGGGCGGCTTCATCGCTGGTCAGGTCTATTCATTCTCCGGTTTCCTTTCGGCGGAGGGCTCGCTGGGCGATCCGGGCTCGGCGGAGAAACATATCGCGATCGTGACGTACTGGAAGTCGTTCGAGGAGCATGAGCGCTCGCACGCGGACAAGGCATTCAAGGATAAATTCGCGGCCCTGGCCAAGCTCTGTGTCGAGACCAAGGAATTGGGTTATGACATGCTCTGGCAGGGCGCGCTGGAATAGGTGTTCAGATGGCGTGACCGTGCCGGGATGGTTGCCCTGCGGGTGTGCGATGATCGGTGGGCATCGTGAGTGGGAGTTACTCAAGGGCTAAAGGAGGTCAGGATGGGAAGCAAAGTTGCGCGGCGGGAATCCAGGCGGGCAGGTGCAAGCTTCGCCGGTTTCGATCGCCCCATGAATATCCGTTTTTGTTCCTGCCAACGATCTGGTACCCGATCATGATGAATCCGCAACTGAATGAATCCATCGAGCGGCAGCGCAAGATCCTGAAAGGCTGGCTCTCTTCTTCGCTCTCCATCCTGGCGGAAGATTGCATGCAGGTATGGCCGCAGCGTGAGGCGCTCGAAGCCAGATTGTTGCAGGGGATGAGCGAGCTGCCTTATTGCAAGTATCTCTACTTGCTCGACCCGAAGGCGAAGCAGATCACTTCCAACATATACCGCGGTGGCTTGATGGAACGGCAGTTCGGTCGCGATCGCAGCCACCGTCCATATATCGCCGAGGCGCTCGCCGGAAGCGATTTCTCGCTTTCGGATGCCTATATCAGCCAGAACGTCAAACGTCCTTCGCTCACCGCTGTGCAGGTGGTTCGCGGGGAGCAGGGGGCGTTGTTGGGTTATCTGGGGGCGGACTTCGACATGCGCGAACTTCCCGCCACCCAGGCGCTGTATTCCCAGCCCGGTCAATGGATGCAACTCAAGGGCGATCCGGCGATCCGCGGCGGGCTGTTCCATCAGCAGCGCGTGGAAAGCCTGATGGACCAGCAGATCGAGACCGTGCTGCATATCATCAACGAGCTGATCACGATACACGGCGTGTTCCATGCCGAGCTGCACTTCTCAAGTTCGCGCGCCACGATCTGGGAAATGAGTGACCGCTTCCGTTTCCGCCTGCATGGTATCGACGAGCTGGGCAGGCCCGATCTGTGTTTGGCTTATCCGCGCGTGGATTACCCGGCTGATGCGGAGATACCGGCAGAGGCTGTGCACTCGATACTGAACGGTTTCCGCGACCTGCGTTTCATGGATGAGACGATCTATCTGCGTTCTGGCCGGCTCAATATCTTCAATGGCATGATAGGCCTTACCTTTTCTTGCGATGGTACGCATTACATGCCGTGGCAGGAGTTCCTGGACAAGAAGCTGGACTTCCTGACGGGTGCCGCTACGGAGCCCAAGGTTTGCTGAGGGGATCTATCGGGCTGGTTGCAGTTCCAGCAGCCGGGTAACAGGAGGCGAGAAGTCGAAGACGCCGAAGTCGGATCATCTTCAGGGCAGGTGAGTCATGGATGAATCTGAAAGCGGATCCCGCTTCTAATTTCGCCAAACGCGTCCGTTTGGTCGCAGCGATCTTATGTCAGACCCTCTCTTCAGCTCGCTTCTTCCTTCGCCATCTCCAGCTCCAGCCAGCCTTCTTCAAGTTCTGCCACTTTCGCCTGTAGCCGCGCGTGCTCGGCATTCAGCTTCTCGACTTTTGCGCGGTCGGGGTTGGCGTAGGTTTCGGGATCGGCGAGCTGCTGGTTGACGGCGGCCAGTTCGGTCTGCGCCTTGTTCAACTCGGTCTCCAGTTTGTTCTGTTTCGACTGCAATGCTTTGCGGTTCTGTCTGGGCGCGGCCTGCGCTTTGGGTTTCTCTTGCGCAGTCTGCACCACCGTTTCGCGCGGGCGGCGCGTCTCTATCCAGCTCTTGTAGTCTTCCAGATCGCCGTCGAACAGTTTCGCTTCGCCGTCGGCCACCAGCCACAGCTCGTCGGCCACGGCGCGGATGAGGCTGCGGTCGTGTGACACCAGCACCACGGCACCGGTGTATTCCTCCAGCGCGATGGTGAGCGCGTCGCGCATGTCGAGGTCGAGGTGGTTGGTGGGTTCGTCGAGCAGCAGCAGATGCGGCTTCTGCCAAGCCAGCAGTGCCAGCGCGAGGCGGCTCTTTTCGCCGCCGGAGAAGGTGGCGACCGGACGGTCTTCGCTGTCGGAGGCTAAGCCGAAGCGGCCGAGGAAGCTGCGCAGCGTGAGCGTGGTCTCCTTGGGGGCAACGCGTTCCATGTGTTGCAGCGGGGTAGCGGCGCTGTCGAGATTCTCCAGCTGGTGCTGGGCGAAGTAGCCGATGCGGATGTCTGGCGTGAATTCGAGCTTGCCTTGCGTGGGTTGCAACTCGCCCACCAATAATTTTATCAGCGTGGATTTGCCCGCGCCATTGGGGCCGAGCAGGGCGATGCGCGCGCCGGCGCGCAGCATGAGTTCGATGTTGCTGAACAATGTCTTGTCGCCATAGGCGAAGCCCATCTTCTCGGCGCGCAGCAGCAGGTCGGGGCCGCGCTCGGGCGCTTCGATCTCGAGTTCGAAATGGCCGTCGGTGATGTGCACGGCGGCGATGCGCTGGATGCGGTCCAGCGCCTTGATGCGGCTCTGAGCCTGTTTGGCCTTGGTGGCCTGGGCGCGGAAGCGGCGCACGAAGTCTTCCATGTGCGCGATCTTTTCCTGTTGGCGTTCGAAGGCCTGGTTCTGCTGCGCGATGCGCTCGGCGCGGGTGCGCTCGAAATCGTCGTAGTCGCCGGTGTAGCAGTCGATGGTGCAGTCGTGCACATGGGCGATGCGGTTGACGCAGGCGTTGAGGAACTCGCGGTCGTGCGAGACCAGCAGGATGCTGCCGGGGTAGCGCGCCAGATATTGTTCGAGCCAGAGGATGGCTTCGAGGTCGAGGTGGTTGGTGGGCTCGTCGAGCAGCAGCAGGTCGGCGCGGTGCATCAGTGCGCGCGCCAGATTGAGGCGCATGCGCCAGCCGCCGGAGAAACTCTCTACTTTGCGTTCCAGCGTGTCGTTGGCAAAACCCAGACCGTTGAGCAGTTGCGCGGCGCGCGCCTTGGCGCCGTAGCCGTCGATGGCTTCATAGCGGTGCTGCGCGTCGAACCATGCGGCATCGTGGTTCTCTTTCGCCAGCGTCTTTTCCAGCAGGCGCAGTTCCACGTCGCCGTCGAGCACGAATTCCAGCGCGGCCATGTCGGAGTTGGCGATCTCCTGTTCGACGAAGGCGATGGTCTTGCCGGATTGTAGCGAGACTTCGCCGCCGTCCGGCTTGATCTCGCCGCGGATCAGGCGGAACAGCGTGGATTTGCCGCAGCCGTTCTTGCCGACCAAGCCGATGCGCTGGTCGGCGAAGGCCTGGAGATTCACGTTCTGGAGTAGCGGGGTGCCGCCTTGCAGGTAGGTCAGATTCTGGATGTTGAGCATGGGCGCGATGATAGCAGAGGGGGCGGGCTGTTCCGGGCCGCTGGAGTGCGTGACTGCCGCGTAAGCGCAGGACGCGGCACGCCGGTTTTGTGGTGTAGGCCGGCCTGAAATGCCTGCACTGGTACATTTGCGCAGGCACGTGCTATTTACTACTATGCGACCAGCCTGATACTTCTCGTTGAGGGATATGGAGGGGCCAGGTTCGAATCGTTCCAGTGAGCGTCCCTCCGCCACACCATGCGTTGAATCTAAAGGAGATAGACCATGACTACAGGCACTATCCGTCTTCATCGCGTGCTCCGTGCAAAACCGGAGCGTATCTACAAAGCCTTCCTCGATGCGGACGCGATCGTAAAGTGGTTGCCGCCTTACGGCTTCACCTGCAGGGTCGAGCATATGGATGCGAGGGAGGGCGGTACGTTCAGGATGACGTTCACGAACTTTTCCACAGGGAAAGGTGAATCGTTCGGCGGCGAGTATCTCAAGCTCGTGCCCTCGCAAAAGATCAGCTATTCGGACAAGTTCGACGATCCGAACCTGCCCGGAGATATGAAGACGACGGTGACCTTGTTGCCGGTGTCGTGCGGGACCGAGATCGCTATCGTGCAGGAGGGGATACCGGATATGATCCCGCTGGAGATGTGCTATCTCGGTTGGCAGGAATCGCTGGCACAATTGGCGAACCTGGTAGAGCCGGAGATACCGGGTTGAAGGGCAGCAAAGTCGAAGTGGCAGGGTAGTTGGCAGTGAACGGCAGTTGAACAATAACCAATGGAGAACATCATGGGCAGCAAGGACAAGAAGAAAGAATCAAAGGGCAAGAAACCGCAACCCAAGCCGGTACCGGCAGCAAAGTGATCCGGAGTTGAGGATCCTGTATTGAAATAGCTTTCACACATCGCCCGCAAGGGCGATGTGCTTTTGTGAGACACGCGATGGAATTGAAAGAACTTGGTTGGAATACGCAACTTCAGGCCCAGGCTGAAACGCTGTGCGATACCGGCCTGCATCTTGCGCGGGTGACGGCGGTGGATCGCGGGCGCTATGTCATTCGCAATGAACAGGGCGAGGGGCCCGCCGAGTTGCGGGGCAAGTTCATGCATGTGGCTACTTCTTCAGTGGATATGCCTTGCGTGGGGGATTGGGTGTGCGCGGAATATCTCGATGCGGCGTCGCATGCGGTCATCCATGAGGTGCTGCCGCGCCGGTCTTTCCTGCGGCGCAAGTCGCCCGGCAAGAACATCGATTTCCAGATGATCGCGGCGAACATCGATGTGGCGTTCATCGTGCAGTCGTGCCATTTCGATTTCAATGTGCGCAGGCTGGAACGTTATCTGGTGATGGTGAACGAGGGGCAGATCGAGCCGGTGCTGCTGCTGACCAAGACCGACCTTGTGAGCGCAGATGAACTTGATCGAATGCTCGACAGCATCCGCGCGGCGGGTATCACGGCGCGCATCATCCCGCTCAGCAATCTGACGGGAGTAGGTGTGTCGCAGGTGCGCGAAGTGATGGAGGCGGGCAGGACCTATTGCCTGCTGGGCTCATCCGGTGTGGGCAAGACGACGCTCATCAACCAATTGCTCGGACAGGATGCGCTGGAGACGGGCGCGGTGAGTGGCACGGGCGAGGGCAGACATACCACCACGCGCCGCCACTTGGTCGCCCTCGACAACGGCGCGCTGCTGATCGACATGCCGGGCATGCGCGAACTGGGTATCCTGAGCGCGGGTGAGGGGCTGGATGACAGTTTCGCCGACATCAAGGCGCTCGTCGGCCAATGCCGTTTCTCCGATTGCAGCCACAGCAAGGAGCCGGGCTGCGCGATCCGCACGGCAATCGAACGTGGGAGATTGAATGCGGCGCATTATCAGAGCTATCTGAAGCTCAAGGCCGAATCCGATTTCAACGAGATGTCGTATCTGGACAAGCGCAACAAGGACAGGGCGTTCGGCAAGATGGTCCGCACGGTGCTGAAAGAGAAGCGGAAGTGAGATAATCCGGCGCCATATCGCTGCATACAGATTTATTCAGGGAGTTGAATGAGATGACTGGAATTCAAGGATGCATCGTTGCACTGGCTGCATTGGTCTTGGTCGGCTGCGGTCCGAAGGAAGATCAGTTCGTGGATAGCAAGGGGGCTGCCGAGCGGCAGGCACGCGGCGAATTGTTGCTGGATGTGCGTGAGGCCGACGATTACAAGGAGTTCCATGTCCCCAACAGCACGAACATCCCGTTCGGACGCCTGGAATCTCGCCTGGCAGAACTGGAGCCCTACAAGGCCAAGCCCATCATGGTGATCGACCATTCCGGACTGCGTTCGCCCCGTGCATGGGAGCAGCTGAAAAAGGCCGGATTCTCTCAGGTGTCGGTCGTCACAGGCGGGATCGCCGAGTGGAGAAAAGCCGGGCTGCCTGTCCAGACGCTGGAGATGCAATTGGAGCAGGAGCGATTGCAGCGGGAGCAGGAGCAGATGGAGGAAGAGGAATGATGTCCGCATCGCCGGCGGTTGCGGCGCGATGGGTGATGCAATCAAACTAGCGAGAATGAAGAACATGACGATCAATTCTTTGGGTGTCACTTTGCTGGCCGTTCTATTTTTGGGGCTAGGCGGCTGTACTTCCGTGGTGAAGCTGAACGTGAAGCATGCGCCGGAAATGGATCTGGGCGCGGCGCGGACCTTGAGCGTGGCGCGCTTCACGGTCTCCGGGCAGGTGCATCTGGATGCGGCCAATGGCAGGGATGCGTGGAGCAATCTGTTGAAGAACGCCGTGGTGGGCAGCTTTGCGGCGCCTTCGGATGTGAGCGTGCAGGAGACACAGTATGCGGGGCTGGTGGACGCTCTGGTGCGCAACGGCTATTACCAGATTAGCACCGCTGCGGCGGACGCCAAGGTGAGCGGGCATGTGGATTATCGGGTGGATGACAGATTGTCTTCGCAGGAGAACAAGAAAGCCGAAGAGGGCAAGCGGATGACTTACACCCTGACGCGCACGGTGGAGGCGACGCTGAACTTCATGGTGACGGACAGCCGCGGTATGGTGCTAGGCAATTCCCAGGTGCGGCATTCCTCGGAGAAGAAGTGGGAAGATGACAGCGAGGAAGCGGTGCGCCAGCATGCGCAGCAGTTTAGCGTTTCATCCTATGTGATGGATGAGATCGCGGCGGCGAACGCGCTGCTGGTGAAGAAGATCGCCCCGCACTATGTGCTGGAAAGCCGTGTGCTGGAGGAATGTGATGGCGAGCAGCTCAAGCAAGGTAACAAGGCTGCTGAGGATGGTGATTGGCTGGCGGCGGCGAGTCACTGGCAGGCGATGAGTCGCAGCGGGGATGCGAAATGCCGCCATGCGGCGGAATACAACTTGGGCGTGTTCGACGAGAGCGAGGGGCGTTTGGGCGAGGCGCTGATGCGCTTCGAGAACGTGCACGCTTTCACGCACGATAAGAAGTTCGCCGCCGATGCGGAGCGCATCCGTCAGCGCATGCGGGAGGAAGAACGGATGAAACAGAACGAGGCGAAGCGGCAGCAGGCTGAGCCGCTTTGACTCTTTGCTGAACGGATCGACACGTAATGATCTTCGAAGCCATTCAGGGGAATTAGATGTTCGATTCGATACTCCGCTTGTTGGGTTTTTCACCCAGGTTCTCAGATCAGGATTCATTCCAGCAATTGAATGAAGTGGCGCCGCTGAAGCCCGAGCAGGCAGCGGTGTCGGGTGTGGAGGTGCAGAAAAGTTCTTCCTTCATCCGCCGTGAGGCGATCCTGGACCGGAACGAGCGCATCGCGGGCTATGAGTTCGCCCTGGGGCAGAAGGTGCAGAGCCGCTTGATGGACAAGAGCGCGCTGATCCGGCGCGTGTACGACGAAGCGATGCTGGGCAATCTTGCGCCGCTGGGGGTGTCGTCTTTGCTGGGCGGGCGCAGCGCGTTCATCCGTCTGTCGCTGGATTCGTTGCGTAGTCCGTTGCTGGCTGCCATCGCCAATCCCAATATGGTGATCATGGTCGCACCGCGTCCGCTTGCCGAAGTCGATCTTGCCGCGTTGCGCGATAGTCTGGCGCATGTGGCGGGGATGGGGTTCAAGCTGGGCTGGTCGATTTGCCGGCCTTGTCCTGAATATGCCGAATTCCTGCGGCAGGCCGCTTATGTGGAAGTCGATACCACTGGTATGGATGGCATCCAGCTGAAGGCCCTGCTGGCGGAGCTGCGTGCAGCCAATCCAGCGCAGAAGCTGATCGCCAGCCGTTTGCAGACGCTGGATGATTTTAAATACTGTTTCGAGCGTCGCTTCGATCACTTCATGGGGCCGTTCGTTTCCAGTCGCGAAAATTGGCATCCGGCCAAGAGCGATGTGAATTATTTGCCGGTGTTTAAGGCGCTGGAGAGGATACGCGCCGGCGCAGAGTTCGATGTCATCGCCGAGGGGCTGCGTACCGATCCTGTGCTGACCTTCAAGTTGCTGCGCTACATCAATTCTCCCGGCATCGGTCTGCTGCAGAAGATCGACGATATCCAGCAAGCCTTGATGCTGCTGGGGCGGGAGCGCTTCTACCGCTGGTTGTCGTTGCTGTTGTTCGATACCAGCAAGTCTGGTTTTCAGGAGAATGTGATCCGTGAACAGGCGCTGACACGTGGCCGATTGATGGAGATGCTGGCGGGCAAGGGGCGGGTGCCCGCCAATGCCGATCAACTGTTCCTGGTCGGACTGTTTTCTCTGATGAACCTGATGCTGGCCCTGTCGCTTGAGGAAGTGCTGAGACAAGTGGCGTTGCCGGAAACGGCGGCGTCCGCACTCAGGGGTAAAGCGGGGCCGCTGTATGATGCACTGGCTTTGGTTGTCGCGGTCGAGTCTGACAATGGCGAGATGGAGGCTGCTGCTGCACAATGCGGTCTGGAAGCCGGCGAAGTGACGGGCATGATGATCGAGGCACTGGCCTGGGCGCAGGAGATCGTGGAAGTCGGTTGAGAACGAGGCAATTTTTATGAACGTGGACAGAGGAGTCGGTAAATGAGTGCAGTCGCAGATCACAGGATCGTTCGAAATTCCACAGTGGGTACAGAGCTGACAGAGGACAAGGCCAAACTGCTGGCCGGGAAACTGGGCGTGCGCCAGTTGAAAGACGGCGAACTGCTGGTGAAAGAAGGAGAGGCCGACCAGACGCTGTTCATCCTCGCCACCGGCAAGCTTGCGGTGACCAGCAAGGATGCGCAGGGCGTTGAACAAGCCGTGTACACCATGAAAGAGGGCGAATGTGCCGGCACCCGCGCCTTCGTCGAACAATCCCCGCGCAAGGCGACGCTACGCTCGATGGGCGATTCCACCGTCTACACACTGACGCCGGCCGATTTTGAGACCTTGCTCGAAGAAAATCCGCGTCTCGCCTTCAAGGTGATGCGTGCCCTGTTCCGCGTCACCCACGCCAACCTCTCGCGCATGAATCAGGAGACCAGAGAGCTGGCGAACTACATCTCCAAGACGCAAGGGCGTTATTGATCCACCACTTTTTCGGGTACTACTAAAGATGACTCTGTTGCTGAAGCAGTTGTTCGCGCTGTTGCGCCTGCTCAATTCCGACACGGGCACCAACCAGATCGCGGCGGGCGTGGCCTGCGGCCTGATCCTCGGTTTCGCGCCCATGCTGTCGTTGCAGGGCTTGCTGGTTTTCCTGTGCATGTTCCTGTTCCGCATCCAGATCGGGGCGGCGCTCACTTCGGCGGTGTTCTTTGCCATGGTGGCCTGGCTGTTCGATCCGGTCTCGCATGCGCTCGGTGTGGCCATCCTCGAGACCGCATCGTTGCAGCCGTTGTTCACCACGCTGTACAACCTGCCGCTGGTGCCGCTCACGCGTTTCTATAACAGTGTGGTGATGGGGGCCGGGGTGATGAGTGTGTTGCTGGCACCGCTGGTGTTCTTTGGCAGCAAGCTGCTGATCGCGCTGTATCGCGAGAAGGTGGTGGCGCGTTTCAAGAGCAGTCCGGTCTGGAAGCTGTGGAGCGGGACGACTTTCTTCAAGTGGTATTCAAGCTATGAGAAGTTCCATGGATAAGACGACTGAAAACAAGAAGCCCGTGAAGAAACAGGGCCCGATCCGCGTCGAGGCCGTCGTGCCGATGCTGATCGTGGTCGGTGCGACCGTGCTGTATTTCTCGCTGTTCTTCGATGCGCACCTGCGGCGCGGGCTGGAGTACGGCGCGACGCAGGCGAATGGCGCGGAGGTGAACATCGGGCGGCTACAGACCAGTGTGTTTAAGGCGACGGTGCTGATCGGCGATGTGCAGATGACCGATCCGCTGCAACCGCTGCGTAACCGGGTGCAGATCGGTGAAGTGCGCTTCGGCATGTTGTGGGACGCCTTGCTGCGCGGCAAGGTGATGATAGACGAGGCGATGATCGAGGATGTGCAGATCGACACGCCGCGCAAACAGGCCGGCAGGGTGTTGCCGCCGCCTGCGCCGCAGTCGGGACCGAGCGCCTCCGACAAGATGCTGGCGACGATGAAAGAGGAGTTCTCAGGCAACGTGGTCGGCGATCTGGCCGCCATCGCGGCGGGAGCGAATCCTTCCGAGCAGTTGCAGCAGATCGGCGGCGATCTGAAGAGCGATGCCTATATGGCCGAGCTGCAGCGGTCGATGGACGAGACCGAGCAGCAGTGGAAGACGCGCATGGCGGCTTTGCCGCGTGGCGAGGACTTCGGTGCGCTGCGTACTCGACTGAGCAACGTGAAGGTGCAAGACGTCAAGGATGTGGCGCAGTTGCAGGCGGCGGTCAAGGAGCTGCAGGCCATCCGCGACGAGTTCGAAGCGAAGAGCAAACCCATAGTCGAGGCGGGTACCGGTCTGGCGGGTGACCTGAAGGGGCTGCAGACTTCGTTCGCCGGCCTTGATGATGTGGTGCGCGAGGATGTGCGGGGGCTGCAGGCACGCATGAAGCTGCCCTCGCTGGATGCGGGCAACCTGTCGCGTGCATTGTTCGGCATGGATGTGCTGAACAAGGTGCAACAGGCGCGCGCTTACATGGAGCAGGCGCGCCAGTACATGCCGAGCAAGGGCAAGCAGGCGGACAAGCCCGCGCCGCGCAATATCCACAAAGGCCGCGACTATGCATTCGGTCATCCCAAGGGTTATCCGGCTTTCTGGCTGCGCCGCGCGCTGGTGACTTCGACGCTGCCGGGCGGTAAAGGTCTGTCGGGCGAGATCCGCGATGCGGCGACCGATCAGGCGCTGGTCGGCCGCCCCATGATCGCGACACTGAAGGGAGATTTCCCGCAGCAGGGCGTGTCAGGGATCAAGGCCGAGTTGGTCGTCGATCACACCAAAGCTGAGCCGGTGGAACGCATGGAACTGTCTGTTGCGCGTTATGGCGTAGCCGGCCGTTCGCTGGTGAACAGTCCGAACGTGACACTGGGATTTGCGCAGGCAGTCGCCTCGGCGTCTCTCACCGCCGAGTTGCGCGGCGAGCAGGTGAAGATGCAGGTGAGCAACCAGTTCCGCGACGTGGCGTTCGAGACGACAGCGCAATCCACTGTGGTGCGCGAGATGATGCAGGCGTCCCTGGCCGGATTGAAGACCGTGCGTATGGATGCCGGTGTGCGCGGCACTTGGGGCGATCTGGACTGGAACCTGTCCACCAACCTGGGCGATGCACTGGCGCGCGGCATGAAGCGCTACCTGCAGGAAAAGATGGATGAGGCACGCAAGCGCATCCAGGCGCAGGTGGACCAGCGTATCGCTGCTCAGCGCCAGAAGTTGACCGCACGCCGCAACGAACTTGAATCGCGTTTGAGATCATCTCTTGCCGAGAAGCAGGTGCAGGTGGACAAGCTGCGCGCCGATCTGGAAGCCGCCCGCCGCGATCTGGAGCAGCGCAAGAATGCCGCAACGGATGCCCAGAAGCAGAAACTGAAACAGGATGCGAACCAGCTGTTGGACAAGTGGCGTCGCTAGCACTGCGCGATGGCGAACGGAGCCCAGACCTTCATCAATGAGCTGACATTCCGCAAAGCGTTGCATGACGATGTGGCGGCCATCGTTGCATTGGTCAATTCAGCCTACCGTGGCGATTCCAGTCGCGCGGGCTGGACGACCGAGGCGGATATCCTGGGCGGGCAGCGCACGGATGCGGAGGAGATCGCGCAGTCGATCGCTGAAGCGGGGTCGGAGTTCCTGCTGTGTATGCACGACGGCGAGACCATCGGTTCGGTACATCTGCTGCGGCAGGATGCGCAAACCGCATACCTGGGGATGCTGGTGATCAAGCCGGGTCTGCAGGGGCGGGGGCTGGGCAGCCGTTTGATGGACGAGGCGGAACGATTCCTGATGGAACAGTGGAGCGTCTCGCGTTTGCAGATGCAGGTGATCACTTTGCGCGAAGAGTTGATCGCATTCTATGAGCGGCGCGGTTTTTCTCGCACGGGGGAATTCAAACCGTTCCCTGAAAGCGAACCACGATTCGGCTTGCCAAAAGTTATGGGTTTGAAGTTCGAGGTGTTGGAGAAGGGCTTGTCGTAGATCGAAGTGAAGACTGGGGTCGAACCGGGATATGGTGTGCTGAGTGAGGGGATAAGATGAAACCGAAATCAAAAATCAGGGCTGATCTGGATCTGGCGCTGTATGTCTCATCGGCGATGCTGGCAGTAGGGGTGTTCCTTCCGCTGACCAGCATCCCCGTTTATGGTGATGTCAGCTATCACCGTATTGCGCAGATCGAAGCGTATCTGGTGGTGATCTTCGCGCTTGCGGCACCGGTGATGCTGTATCTCGGGCAGACCAAACGACTGTTCTTTGCACCCGTCGGCGTATGGATCGTGCTGCTGTTTCCGGCCATCAAGAGCGCGCTCACACCCAAGGGCGGCAGGAATATGTTCAGCGGAATAACTGATAGTGCATCGGGCATGATGGGGGAATTCGCAGCCAGATTATTCCTGAACATCACTGAATTCAAATGGGGTGGGCTGATCTTCATCGCAGGGTTGCTGATATTCACCGCAGCATGTGTCCTTAAAGCACTGAAGAGATGATGTCCTGATCACGAGTCATGGAGTAGACATTGAATAGTGTGCCCAGGGCGCTACTTGCCGCGCTCAAGACCTTTTTCCATCCCCGCATGCTGGCATTGGTGCTGTGGCCGATGTTGCTGGCGATCGTGTTGTGGGTGGGCGCGGCGTTCATCTTTTGGGGCAGCTGGATGGCGGGGCTGACCGGGCTGGTGCAGCAGACTTCGCTGGAGCAATGGCTGGCGCAGGGCTTCCTGGCAGTGGCGACGCATTATCTGATCGCGACCGTGCTGGTGTTGCTGCTGTTGCCGGCGATCTTCGTGACGGCGTTGCTGATCACGGCGATCTTTGCGATGCCGACCATGGTCGAGCATGTCGCAGCAAAGGATTATCCGGCGCTGGATCGCAAGCAGGGCGGCACAGCGGCGGGGAACGTGTCGAATGCGCTGATGGCCGTGTCGGTGTATTGCCTGGGCTGGATCATCAGTCTGCCTTTGTGGTTGTTCACGCCCTTTGCGCTGGTGTTGCCCATCGTGCTCATGGCTTATCTGAACCAGCGCCTGTTCCGCTATGACGCACTGGCCGAACATGCCAGTCGCGAAGAGATGGCACAGGTCTTCGAGCGTGCTTCGGGGAAACTCTATCTGTTGGGCGCGTTGGCCGGACTGTTGCAGTTCGTGCCGCTGCTGAACTTCATTGCGCCGGTGTATGTCGCGCTGGCTTTCATCCACCTGTGTCTCGATGAGTTGCAGCAACTGCGTTTGCAATCTGCCGGGCGTACCGGCATTTGAATAGCGCCATGATGGCGCTGTGAGGTGATGCAGACCCTTGCCTTCTAGCTGGCGGAGCGGATGCTGCAGAAATTCAGCAGGTCGCCCAGTGCTTCATAGGCATCGCGCATCGAATGGAACAGCCCCATGAATCGGGATTCACTGTCATACAGTGCGCGGTGCGTGTGCGGGTCGGTGGTGAGGTAGATATTGACCATGATGCCCTCCGTTTGAACCTTATATCGGATATATTTCCCGCTACTTTAGGGGCGAACACATAACCGGCTGGAATATGCAGGGGGAACGATGAACGAATCAACTGGACCGACGGGCAGCAAGCGCAACATCTGGGTGCGCGGGCTGTTCATGCTGCTGATGGGATTGGCGTTCCATGTGAGCGGCACCGTGTTGGGTATCGTTACGATCATCCAGTTCGTGATCGTGCTGGTGAATGACGCACCCAATGCGCGTTTGCTTGAGTTCGGCAGAAGTCTGGGCATCTACTTGCGGCAGACCGTGGACTATCTGACCTTCGTGACAGAAGACATGCCTTTCCCATTCAGCGAATGGCCGTCTGTCGAGAAATAACTGCTTGTCCACTCCGATGGAATTGAGACTGGCTGCCTGCCAGCTGTTGGCTGAACGGGATGCGGCCGCAAAATGTGACGGCGTGCGGAAGCTGGTGCAGCGCTGGTCGGACGGCCAGCTTGCGCTTGACGCCGATACCAGCCTGGCGTGCGCACTACCCATCCCCGGACATCCCGCCAGACCTGAATTGATCGCGCCGCGCGACGTGGTGCGGCGCGCCATGCATACCCCGGAAGGTCGTGCGGCGATGGTGCATGCGATGGCGCATATCGAATTCAATGCGATCAATCTGGCGCTGGATGCGCTGTGGCGTTTCGCGGGTATGCCGCGTGAGTATTACGCCGACTGGTTGCGGGTGGCGGAGGAAGAAGCGCTGCACTTCACCCTGCTGAACGATCACTTGCACACGCTGGGTTTTGCCTACGGCGATTTCCCCGCGCACAACGGGCTGTGGGATATGGCGCAGAAGACGCGGCACGATGTGCTGGCGCGCATGGCCTTGTTGCCGCGCACGCTGGAGGCGCGCGGGCTGGACGTGACGCCGGGCATGAAGGCGCGGCTGGTGCAGGCGGGCGATAAGGCGATAGCACCCATCATGGATGTGATCATGCGCGACGAGGTGGGGCATGTGCAGATCGGCATTCGCTGGTTCGATCATTTGTGCGCGCAACGCGGGCTGGAGCCGCTTGCGACCTATGCCGGTTTGTTCGCGCAACATCATCCAGCGCCCTTGCGCGGGCCGTTCAATCTGGAAGCACGACGGGCGGCAGGGTTCAGCGAAGCGGAGTTGCAGGCGTTGTCGGAACAGGGTTCATAAGGGGACGGTTACAGCATGGGATATACGGTCGAGGTGAAGGAGATTGACGGCTTGCGCACGTTGCATTTCGGTTCGGCATGGATGCAGGGCGCGATGCGCATCGATAGTCCGTTCGATCTGGCATTCGAATACACACGGGTGATGATGGCGGCGCTGCTGTTGCGCACCGGCGATTTTCCGAAACGGGTGTTGCTGATCGGTCTGGGTGCGGGTTCGCAGACCAAGTTCCTGTACAAACACAGACCGGCCGCGCATCTGACCGTGGTGGAGATAGAGACCAAGGTGGTGAAGGCGGCGAAGGAATCGTTCTGTCTGCCGGACGATCCGGCAAGGCTGGAATTGGTGGTGGGCGACGGGGTGGAGTTCGTTTATCAGACTGAACAGCATTTCGACTTAATCATGGTGGACGGCTTCAACGATCACTCGCATCCCGGCGATCTGAACACCTTGCCGTTCTACAAAGCTTGCCGCGAGAAGCTGACCGATCAGGGCATCCTGGCGGTCAACCTCATCGGCTTGAGCGACGGCGTGAAGGGCGGTTTCGCTTTCGTCGAATCAGCCTTCGAGCAGCGTGCGGTGAGATTTCCGCGTTGTGCCAGCGGCAACACCATCGCCTTCGCGGCGACGGGTGAGCCTATAGATATTTCCCTGGAAGAATTACATAAGAGAGCGGCAAAGGAAGATGCCGGTCTGGCGCTATCGCTGATGCTGGACAGGCTGGCGACGCTGCCCGGCTGCGAGGAGGGGCGCCTGATTCTTTAGTTGCTGGAGAGCACGACCTGACCGGTGGTGCGTTCGTCTTCGTGCCGGATCACGGTGGTGGTGACCGTGATGTGCTCGTCCTTGCGCAGGCCGTAATGCTCGGTGAGCAGATGGGCGATCAGGGTGGCATTGTTCTCGTCGGGCACCAGTGCCATGGTTACGCTGTCCGTAGGGTTGTGCAGCGTGACGCGATAGAAGTGGGCGGGGATGCGTATGTATGTGCGGTGCATGATGATCCTTTTCGGGCTGGATTATTGTTTACGCATGCGGATAGCCCATATTGTCGCAGCTCAGTGAATGGGCGTTCTGCAGACAGGGCATAAAGCTACCGTCTGAAACTTCCTTTGTAAACAAATAAAAATATATAGGCCTGCGGATAGCCCGTGCTCAGGCTTGTGGTGGCAGCTGAAGATGGGCGAACCGGCTTCCTTGAGCATGTCGATGACACCGCAACTTCCTTCCATATGGGATATTGCGATCTCCACCATCGGCTCTTCGTGGCGGCGTCGCTGGATGCGGAACAGGAGGTGAATATTTGACCCTGACCGGCTGGCAACCTATGCTGCGTGCATTCCGCTTAATCTTCGCGACTCTTTTTATCTGCCTTTTCCTCCATGCTTCTCGATCCGCGCACCCTGTTGTTCTCCCTGATACTGGCCAATTCGCTCATGGTGTTGAGCCTGTTCGTTGCGGCTTCCGTCAAGGGGCGCGAGCAGGGATTGAACAAGTGGGCGATCGCGGTGCTGCTGGAGACGTTGACCTGGTTGCTGGTCGCCGCACGTGGGTCAGTCCCGGATGAGCTTTCTATCGTTGCCGCGAACATGTTCAAGGCGGCTTCCCATGCGCTGATCCTGGCAGCCATCTACGAATTCCAGCGACGCGAATTTGCACTCTGGAAGTTCTTCGTGCCGGTCGTGCTGATGCTGGCTACGACCGGCATGCTGATCGACGACATAGCGGGCCGTTTCATCTGGTGTGGATTGATCTATGCATTCCAGGTGCTGCTGATCGCGCATGCCTTGCTGTCGGATACCGAGACGCGCAAGGGCCGGGCATGGCGCTTGCTGTTCGGCGGTGTGCTGATGATCCTGCTGGTACTTGCCATGCGGGCAGTGGCGGCTTTGTCCGGTTTAGTTGATTTCGCGCAACCGCAGAACCATGTCGCCATCCATTGGGTGCAGGTCATCTCGTTCATCGCGGTGATGGCTACCGCCTTGCTTGGATCGGTGGGTTTTGTGCTGATGATCAAGGAGCGCACGGACCGGGAGATCATGCATCTGGCGATGACCGACAGTTTGACCGGCGTGCCCAATCGCCGCGCATTGATGGATCAGGGGGAGTTGGTGCGGGCGCAACGCAGCGGTCACCCGATGTCCTTGCTGATGATCGATATCGATCATTTCAAGCGCATCAACGATATCTACGGCCATCCGCTCGGTGACGAGGTGTTGCGCCAGGCTGCCGCGCTGATGGGGCAGCGACTGCGCGCGGGCGATGTGCTGGGGCGTTACGGCGGCGAGGAATTCTGTGTGATCGCCCCGGATACCGATGCCGAGGGTGCGCTGATATTGGCCGAATCGTTGCGTGAGATACTGGCGGCCACGCCGCTGCAGACCGAGGCTGGCGCGATCGCCATCACGATCAGCATCGGCTACACCTGTTGCGCGACCACCGGTGCACGTGAGATGAAAGACCTGCTGGCGGAAGCCGATGTCGCGCTGTATCAGGCCAAACAGGCCGGGCGCAACCGGGTCGTGCGTGCCACTGCCTGCGTGGTGTAGTTGGCCGGGCAGGCTCCGTAAAGGGCTGAACAGATCAGAGGCTGGGTAATGGAATGAGATATCGGTGCCCGAGTTGTAACTTCCCGATCTTCAATCGCCGCGTACCGCGTTGCGAATCGTGCGGTGCTGCCTTGCCGCAGGCACTGTTGTATTCTGCGCAACAGATCGAGTCCATCGATGCAGAGTTCGAGAAGAACAAGGCGCAGGTGGATCGAATGAAGCGGAATATGGGCGTCCCGAGTACCGGCGGAAGTGACGGCGGAGGAGGAGACTGGGGCGGAAGTTGCGGCGGGGATGGCGGAGGCTGCGATTGATCGGTAGCACGTCATCGCCATGAAACGATAACGGATGAGACGGGAGCATCATGAGTCAGGAATTCCTGAATCGAATGAAAGGACCTTTTCGCGGCATGCTGCACTGGACCGATCTGGATATCTTGTGGGCGGCGGTGCGGGCGAAGCCGGAGGGCTGGTATATCAGTATGGTCGGCGAAGAGCCGGTGCCGCAGACGATGACGGTCGAGGCATTGAACGAGTTCATCACGGAGGTGGATGCATTGCTGCGGCGCGAACATGACTGTACGCACTGCGGTATCGTGTATGCCGACGATATGGAGCACCCTACGCTGATCAAGATCCACGACCCGGCCAGCGTCGGCAGTTCATGCAGCAGCACCCCGGTGCCGCCACGCTGGATGCTTAGCCGTATGCCGCCGTCGCTGATCGCGGACGAAGCGCCCTTGCCGGGCAATCGCCGCCGCTGGTGGCAGAAGCTGTTCGGGTGAGGCTACTGTGTTACAGTTTTGATGCGGTGCGTTTGGTTGCGGCAGTCTGAGGGGGCAGGCCGATTATAGAGGGGGAGATTCAAATGGAAATGCTTCCGTTTCTGCGCAGAAATAGATACCTCTATCTGCGATACACCCTGCTCGGCTTGGTCATCGTACTGTCTTTCGCCTCATTCCAGATTTTCTTCGTCTTACCCGAGTACCAGCCCCAGCAATTCATCGTCCCGGTCGTGCTCGGCACATTCATCGGCTTTCTGTTGTCCACACTGGTCGCGATGCGGCGCGAGATCATCAATAGACAGCATCTGTTTCGTGCGGTGGCCGATCTGGCGCAGGAATTCATCTATGTGCGCAACATCGAGGGTGTGTACGAATATGTGTCGCCTTCCTGTCTGACGATCACGGGCTACAGTCAGGCGGATTTCTATGACCAGCCGCATCTGATGTCGCGTCTGGTGCTGGAGGAAGATCGAGAAGTCTGGGACCAGCATGTCTACCAGATGCACGAGCAGGGCAAGCCGGAGAGGTTGCTGATCCGCATCCGCGCACGGGACGGTGCGATACGCTGGCTGGAACATATTTGCAGCGACCTGCGCGACGAGCAGGGAAAGTTGCTTGGGGTGCGTTCGACAAATCTGGATGTCACCGAGCGCATGCTGAAGGAACGGCAACTGGCGATCGCCGCGACCGCGTTCGAGACGCACGACGCCATCCTGATCACCGATGCGGAAAGTCGGATCATCCGTGCCAACACAGCTTTCACCGAGATCACCGGCTATGAGCCGGGTGAGGTGATCGGCAAGACGCCGGCCATCCTGAAGTCGGGTAAGCACGACAAGTCGTTCTACGAGGAGATGTGGGCGACGCTGGCACGCGAAGGTAGATGGGAAGGCGAGCTATTAGACCGCCGCAAGAATGGTGATATCTATCCCAAGCAACTGACCATCACGGCCGTCAGGAACGAGCAGGGTAAGGTGACGAACTACGTTGGGATATTCAGCGACATCACCACCCGCAAGGCCGCCGAGGAGGAGATCAACCGCCTCGCCTATTACGATACGCTCACTTCATTACCCAACCGTCGTCTGCTGATCGATCGCTTGCAGCTGGCGATGGCGGCCTGCGATCGCAACCAGAGTTACGGCGCGGTGCTGTTCATCGATCTGGATAACTTCAAAGAGCTCAATGACACGCAGGGACACGATGTCGGTGACCAGTTGCTGGTCGAGGTGGCGCACCGGCTACTTGCCTGTGTACGCACGGGAGATACGGTGGCTAGACTGGGCGGGGACGAGTTCGTGGTCATGCTGGCCAACCTGTTCGATACCGAGCTGGATGTGGTGCCGCGCGCGGAGTCGGTGGCCACCAAGGTGCTGGCGTCGCTCAATCTGCCCTACCTGCTCAACGGCCAGCAATACCACGGTACTGCCAGTATCGGCGTGACGCTGTTCCATGGCAGCGAGAAGAGCATAGACGAATTGCTCAAGCATTCCGATGTGGCGCTGTATCAGGCCAAGAACAGCGGGCGCGCGACACTGCGCTTCTTCGATCCCTCCATGCAGCAGGCGCTGGAGCTGCGGGCCAGACTGAACAAGGATATGCATCTGGCCTTGCAGGCGCAGCAGTTCCAGTTGTATTTCCAGCCGCAGGTCGATGCGGCAGGGTGTTGCATCGGTGCCGAGGTGCTGCTCAGATGGGAACATCCCGAGCGCGGCTTGCTGTTCCCGAACGCGTTCATCTCGCATGCGGAGGAGTCGGGGATGATCGCCGACATCGATTTCTGGGTGCTGCGCGAGGCCTGCCAGCGGCTACAGCGCTGGCAGGAGAAAGCGGACTTCGCGCGTATCCCGCTGGCGGTCAACGTTTCGGCAGCCGCCTTCATGCGGGCCGATTTCGTCGAGGATGTGCTGTCCATCGTGAATAGCTGCGGGGTCGAGCCGGGGCTGCTCAAGCTGGAGCTGACCGAGACCTCGCTGGTGGACGGCGTGGATGAGGCGATAGGCAAGATCAGCCGCCTCAAGTCGGCCGGCATCCGCTTCTCGCTGGATGATTTCGGCACGGGGTATTCCTCGCTCTCCTATCTGCGCCAGCTGCCGATCAGCCAGTTGAAGATCGACCGCGCGTTCGTGCGCAACGTGGTCACCGAACCGGGCGATGCGATGATCGCCAAGACCATCATCGGCATGGCGCAGAACCTCGGTCTGGAAGTGGTGGCGGAAGGCGTGGAGACACAGGATCAGCTCGACCTGCTGGTATCCTTCGGATGTCGCACGTTCCAAGGCTATCTGTTTTCACGGCCTTTGACGTTGTGGGACTTTGAGGGTGGCAACTGGACGAACATGTAGGTGCGGGCAATTGCCCGAGGCGCCGGATATTTTTTGATGGGAGGCGGGGCGTGAAGATCCGTATCATGATGACGGAGGACATCGAGGCTGCGACTGATCTGCAGCAACGGGTCTATTCGGCTATCCCGCCTTTCACGCAACAACAGTTCGAGAGCCTGCTTGATCATTTCCCTCAGGGGCAGTTCGTCGCTGAACTGGATGGCAAGATCGTCGGGCTGGCGGTGTCGCTGGTGATCATGTGGGACGATTACAGCCTGCATCACACCTGGAATAGCGTGACCAACAATGGATATTTCGACACGCACGACATGAGCGGGCGCACGCTCTATGGTGCCGAGGTCTGTGTCGATCCGGCGGTACGTCATCATGGTGTGGGACACGGTCTATACGAGGCGCGGCGCAAATTGTGCCGCGCGATGAACCTGAAGCGCATCATCGCGGGCGGGCGCCTGCCCGGTTATCACAAGGTGGCCGAGCGCATGCTGCCCGAGGAATATGCCAAGCGCGTGGTCTGGGGAGAAATCTACGATCCGGTGCTGCGCTTTCAGCTGGGAGAAGGTTTCAACTATTGCGGCATCCTGAAAGGCTATCTGCCGGCGGATGACGATTCACTGGGCAATGCGGCGCTGATCGTCTGGCTCAATCCGGATTTCGATGCGGACCGTCCGACCGTGTTGCCGACCACCAAGCTATTGCAGGAGGGGATATGAGAGTTCGCATCGCGGCAGTCCAGTACAAGTTGCGCCACGTCGATGATTGGGAAGGGTTCGCCAATCAGGTGCGCTTCGTTCTGCATAGTGCAGCCGACTATGAACCGCATTACGTGTTGCTGCCGGAGATATTCACCACGCAGATATTGTCGTTCATGGACAATGAGGATGTGCCCAAGGCCGTGCGCGAGTTGAGCGAGTACACGGCGCGTTATATCGAACTGCTGCGCGGTCTGGCGATGAAGCACAAGTTCTTCCTGATCGGCGGCACTCACCCCACCATGCGTGAAGGACGACTGTTCAATACCGCTTATCTTTTCACGCCGGACGGCGAGGTGCATACGCAGGACAAGATCCACCGCACGCGCTGGGAGAAGGAGAAATGGCACACCGACCACGGCGATGCACTCAAGGTGTTCCACACGCCGCATGCCAAGATCGGCATCCTGATCTGCTATGACATCGAGTTCCCGGAGCTGGCGCGTCGTTTGTCGGAAGAGGGCGCGGAAATCGTGTTCGTGCCTTCGTGTACAGACGATCGGCAGGGTTTTTTGCGTGTGCGCTACTGTTGCCATGCGCGCGCCATCGAGAACCAGATCTATGTTGCCATGACCAGCACGGTGGGCAATCTGCCGGTGGCCGGTTTGCGTCTGCATTACGGTCAGGCGTCCATCATCACGCCTTCCGACTTCCCGTTCGCGCGCGACGGTATCGCTGCCGAGGGTGTGATGAACGAGGAACAGATCGTGGTGGCGGATGTGGACCTCGCCCTGCTGGACGAGAACCGGCTCAAGGGCACCACCATCCCGTTGCTGGATAAACGTACCGATTTTTACGATGAGAAAGCGGTGAATGTCACCGTATCCTGAATATGTCTGAAACAAGCAATAGTTCGAACTTGAGTGAGCTGCCGCCCTCTCTGGTCTGGTCTCACTTCGCCACGCTGTGTGCGATCCCGCGTCCCTCCTATCGTGAAGAAGCACTGAAGCGGCATCTCGCTGCCTGGGCCGATGCACGCGGCATCGCGCATTTCGAGGATACGGCCGGCAACCTCATCCTGCACAAACCCGCCAGTCCCGGTTGCGAGTCTGCGCCCGGCGTGATCCTGCAAGGTCATCTCGATATGGTGTGCCAGGCCAATGCCGGCACGGTGCACGATTTCGAACGCGATGCGATCCAGACCGTGCTGCGCGACGGCTGGGTGGTGGCGGAGAACACCACGTTGGGCGCGGATAACGGCATCGGTGTGGCGCTGGCATTGGCGGCGCTGGAAGCGGAGGGGATAGCGCATCCGGCGCTGGAGGTGTTGCTGACCATCAATGAAGAGTCGGGCATGGACGGCGCGCGCGGTCTGGCGCCCGGCACCTTGCAGGGCAAGTCGCTCATCAATCTGGATACGGAGGAGTGGGGACATTTTTATCTGGGCTGCGCGGGCGGGGTGGATGTGGAGGTGCGCCACATCAGTGAGATGGAAGCGCTGCCGCCGGACTACGCGGTGTTGCGTTTCGATGTGTCCGGTTTGCGCGGCGGACACTCGGGCATAGACATCCATCTCGGGCGCGGCAACGCCATCAAGTTGCTGGCCGAAGCCTTGCGCGACCTGGCTGCGCATACCGATGTGCGCCTGATCGAGATGCAGGGGGGCAGTGCACGCAACGCCATCCCGCGTGAAGCGTTCGCGATCTGCGCGGTGCCTCTCGCTGCGGTGTCCGGTATAGACGAATGGGTGGAGCATCGCCTGACTTCCTGGCAGCACCGCTTCGCGGATGTCGATGCGGGCGTGACTTTCCGCTACGAGCTGGATGAGATGCCGGTGGGTCAGGCGGTGACCGTGGCAGAGCGGGATCGCCTGCTCGGCTTCCTCGATAACGCGGTCAACGGCGTCTCGCGCATCAGCGATGACTTTGCCGGTGTGACCGATACATCGAGCAATCTGGGCGTATTCAAGTTGGCGCAGGGCGAGAGCAAAGTGACTTTCAAAGTGCGCTCGCTGCTGGATGCGCGTGCGGATGTGCTGGCCGACAAGCTGGTCTCGTTCGCCTCCGGCTACGGTCTGCGTGCTTACAAGGATGGTGCTTATCCGGGCTGGACGCCCGATCCTGATTCGGCATTGCTGGCCTTGTGTCAGCAGGTGTATGCGGCCCAGTTTGGCGCGCCTGCTTCCCTGCAGGTGATCCATGCCGGACTGGAATGCGGCCTGCTGGCGGCCAGCCATCCGCATCTGGACATGATCTCGTTCGGGCCGGACATACGCGGCGCGCATGCGCCGGGCGAACGGGTGGAGGTCGAGTCGGTTGAGCGCTGCTGGGACCTGCTGCAGGCGGTGTTGCAGGCGCTGGCGCGCGCCTGAGCCGGATCATCCGTATAGCTGCGATACCAGCGAATACTCGGTGATGGCTGCATAAACCAGCTGCCAGTTGATGGTTTGATCCTCTGACTGGCTGGCTAGTGCGTCGTGCAGACTCAAGGTCTGTAACTGCGGCAGACCCGCGAGCAGATCGCTGTTCGAGGTGGTCTGCAGGAATGCTTCAAACGACGGGAACTGGCTGCCGGAACGGCTGATGAAATTGCCGGCTACTGTGCTGAATGCATCGGCAGCGCTGGCAAGCAGGGCCGTGGCACTTTGCGCATCGCTGGTGAATGCCGCTTCCAGTTTGTCGGTGTCCAGCGTCAGTCTGCTGCTTCCCGCCGGGAAGATGTCAGGCTGGAGTTCGATACCCAGCTGCGACAGATCGGTCAGTGTCGCGCCCCCGTTCGTATAGCTGTTTAGTGCTTGCGCATCGAGCGAACGCGACAAGTCGCTTGCAGTGGTGATGCTGCCCGAGGATGGCAGGTTCATCTTGTCGACAACGGCGATGGTGCTTTGCAATGTATTGAATGCATCGACCAGACTTTGTGCCCGTGTGGTGAATTCGGCGAGATCGACGGTTTCCTCGGTCGTGCCGGATTTCAGCGGGCGCAGCGCGTTCTGGAACGTGACGCTGGCGGACAATATCTGCCCTCTCGCCGAGATGCCGACCATGGTCGACGAATATCCGAACAAGGCCGGCGTGGACAGGCTGAGTTGGGCGGACAGCAACGCATAGGAAGGCGTAACGGCAGGGCTGGCAAGGATGCCGGCCACCGATGCATTGGGGTTGATGCCGAGCAAGGGATCCATCTTCTTCTCCCCAGTCTGAATTGCGGAATGACCACTGGCCATCACATGGTACTCCTGAAGATCAGGCACTTAAAGCACGCTGCCGCACGGATGCTGGCAAAACACGCGTCAGGGAATTAGACTCGGGCCGCTTGGAGGAGATATGCAGGATAAGTGGATGGATAGCCTCTCACCTGAAGATGAGGCTGAATTAGAAAGATTGTGTTTCCGTACGCTGCTGGAGCGCGCGCGTCTGGCTTCGATGATGGCACCGCTCGGTACGCTGTACATCGTCTGGCTGGTGTGGGAGACCACGCCGTGGTTCTGGATCATCGGCTGGATGCTGCTCAACAGTCTGTCCGACGGCATCACCTATGTTCTCTCGGGGCGCTGGTTGAAACAGCCGTTGCCGCATGCACGCATCCCAGCTGCGCTCAACTGGCAGATCGTGTTGCGGGTGTTGCAGGGGTTGAGCTGGGGCGCGGCCATCGTGTTCTTCCACGGTGAAGGAGAGACTGCAGCGATCGGCGACATGATCATCCTGCTGCTGTTGATCTCCATCTCCGCAGTCAGCGTGACCAACATGGCGCCTTCGTTCATCACCATGCTGACCTTTTGCGCGTCCATCCTGATCGTGCCCTTCCTGTTCTTCCTGTCGTTGGGAGAATCGCTGTACATCAATCTCGCCATCGGTCTGGGGGTGTTGTTCCTTGTCGAGATGCAGATCGGCTGGGATGCCTACCGGCAGTTCGAAGAGGGGATGCGCCAGTTGGTGCAGAACCGCAGCAACCGCCGCCAGCTGGAGTTGCGCAACGGGCAGCTCGACGCGCTCAACCAGACACTGCAAGTGATGGCGGTGCATGACCAGCTCACCGGTCTGTATAACCGCCACTTCATCGTCGAACAGCTGGAACGCCAGTATGAGATGTTCGGTCGCTACGGCAGTGTGTGCTCCATTGTGCTGATCGATATCGACCACTTCAAGAACGTGAACGACAGCTTCGGTCACGGGGTGGGAGATAACGTGCTGGTGTCGTTCGCGCGTTGTGTGGAGCCGTTGTTGCGGCAGGGGGATTTCTTCGGGCGCTACGGCGGCGAGGAGTTCATCCTGGTGTTACCCATGACGGATAGTGCGGCCGCCGCGCAACTCGCTGAGCGTATCCGTAACAAACTGAAGGACAGCGATCTGCTTGCCGGCCAGCAGGATGCCTGGTGTCTGTCGGCTTCGTTCGGCGTGGCAGAGATACGTTCGGGTGAATCGCTGGATAGCTGGCTGGTGCGCGTGGATCAGGCTTTGTATCGCGCCAAGGACAATGGCCGTGATTGTGTGGTCGAGGAATGAGCGGTGCTACGCCTTGAGTCAACCCTATCGGTGTGGGGACGTCCCGAGTTCGAGGAGACGCTCAAGCGCGAGCTGATGCAGCTTGGTATCGCGGATCTTCCGCTACAGGCGGGGCTGACTTCGGGAAGTCAGGCGCTAGACCGGCCGATCAGTGTGATCATCAAGCACATCGAAGATGCCGGCCCGGTCATCCGCGTGATGGCCGGGATATTCTTCAAGAGTGTGATCGCGGGCTGCAGTTGTGCCGATGACCCCACGCCGACTAACGAGCTGGATGAATTCTGCGAATTGCAGCTCGATATAGACAAGATGACGGCTGTCGCCACCATTACGCTGCAGGATTGAGTCGCGGCGGGATGTGAACACCTAAGGCGAGCCGTATCAGCCCCTTATTCTGTACAATTGCGCCCTCGCGAGCGGCCTGCAAGGCTCGTCTTGCCACAAAACATTAAACGGAGTCTATCGCATGCAAGCACCGATCCCTTTACGCAACGTTCCGCAGTCCAACATCTTTCGCAAGGGCGATGTCTTTGTGTTGTTCGGCGAACTGTTCGGACGGGGGTATGCCAACGGCCTGATCAACGAGGCGCGCAAGGCCGGTATGACCGTTGTCGGTATCACGGTGGGGCGTCGCGATGAGAACAACGCGCTGCGTGCTTTGACAGCGGAAGAGCTGGCGACTGCAGAAGCCAATCTGGGCGGGCGCATCATCAACGTGCCGCTGATGGCTGGTTTCGATCTGGATGCACCGGTCGGTGAGCCCACCCCGACCGACCTGATCTCCGACATGACACTCAAGAGCTGGCAGACCGACAAGCTGGATTGGGCGCAGGTCGAGAAGTGCCGCGCGGCCGGTGTGCTTCGCTTCACGGATTCCGTGGCCAAGGTGATGGCCGAGCTGGACGGCATGATCCCGGACGGCGCCAATGCCTTCTTCGCGCACACCATGGCGGGCGGCATCCCCAAGGTGAAGGTGTTCCTCGCCATCGCCAACCGTATCTACAAGGGACGCGGCGAGCGTTTCATGCCGTCCAGCGCGCTGGTCAACAGCGACCTGGGCAAGCTGATCCTGATGAATTTCGACGAAGTCACGGCCAATACCTTCCAGCATCTGATCGAGGGCAGCGCCGCCATCCGCGCGCGACTGGAGAAGAGCGGCGGGCAGGTGCGTTACACCGCCTACGGTTACCACGGCACCGAGATCCTGATCGGCGGCAAGTACGAGTGGCAGACCTACACCAACTACACGCAGGGCCGCGCCAAGATGCGTCTGGAGCAGCACGCGGAAGCGGCCTGGAAGCAGGGTATCAAGGCGACGGTGTACAACTGCCCGGAGATCCGCACCAACTCGTCCGATATCTTCGTCGGCGTGGAGTTGTCGTTGTTCCCCTTGCTGAAAGCTCTGAAGCAGGAAGGCGGCAGCGCTTGGGCGGAAACACAGTGGCAAGCCTGCCGCGAGGTGTTGCAGGAAGGCGAATCGCTGGAGAACCTGCTGAGCACCATCGACGCTTATAACGACAGCGAAGTGATGAAGGGTTTCCGCAATTTCACGGCCTGGCCGATGGACAACACTGCCGAACTGGCGGATGTGATGATCGGCACGTCGGAAGCGATCACCAAGATGCACAAGACGCGCGATGCGCTGGTGACGGATGTGTTGAGTTCACTGGTGCTGGAAGGTACCGGCCCGCTGATGTTCCACGAGACATCGAACCCGGCCGGTCCTGTGCTGTGGCTGAACCATGACGTGATCGCCAAGCAACTGAACCAGATGCACGCCTGATCGATACGGTCCAAAGCCGCGAGCGTCCTGCTCGCGGCTTTTTTCATTTCAGGCCAGCTGTATCACTCGATGCGGCAGGCTTCCTCGAAACTCAGTCTCGGATTGCGCGGATAGACACCCTTGGGGTCGCCGTAGCCGAGGCTGCAGACGAAGTTCGATCGCACATTCGTTCCCGCAAAGAACAGTTCGTCCACCTTGGTATTGTCGAAGCCGGACATCGGTCCGCAATCGAGGCCGAGCGCGCGCGCCGCGATGATCAGATAAGCACCCTGCAGCGTGCCGTTGCGGAAGGCGTTGGTGAAGGCGGTCTTCTCATCCCCGTTGAACCAGCTCGGTGCATCCGGTGCGTTGGGGAACAGTTTGCCCAGTTTCTCGTAGAAGTGCAGGTCATAGCCGATGATGGCCGTGACGGGCGCAGCCATGACCTTGGCACGGTTGCCTTCCATCAATGTCGGCAGCAGCTTTTCCTTGGCTTCCTTCGTCTTCACGAACACGATACGGGCCGGGCAGCTATTTGCCGAAGTCGGCCCCATGCGGAAAGTGTCGTAGAGTTGGCGTAGCAATTCGTCAGGCACCGGCTGGTCGGTCCAGGCGTTGTGGGTGCGTGCCGCGAGGAAGAGTTGATCCAGAGAAGCTTGATTCAGGGCGGTGTTGGGCATGGTGGACTCCTCGTTAGTTGTCGCCTGCAGGGGATATTGAGTGCGATTATCACCCGATAATCGGCAGCAGGCCATGCCGTTTCAGGTCGTCATGTTTCCTAAAAGATAAAAATCGCATGAATGTATCAATTCTCAATTGTCTCCCCGAATGAAATGTGTCTTAATGCGTGCAGTTCGGCGCAGTGCGGCAGATATACAGATCGGACATGTGAAGGGAGCGACGGTAGATGGAAAAAGGTCAGGAGAAGCTTGCGATAAGCAAGCTGGTCTTTGAGTTGACAGTGTCCGGAAATGATTCGGGCGATCTGGACAATCTGCTGGAACATCTTTTCATCCTGTTGAGAGAGCATCGCGAGATCCCCGTCGAGTCGCGCGGTGCGATCCTGTTACTCAACCCCCGAGGCAAGTATTTCCAGGTTTCACAGTTCGGCATGCCGCCAGCATGGGACAACACGCTGAATTGGGAAGATCTGAAGCTGCCCGAACTCGGCGCAGTCGAACGCTGCCATACCAAGCAGGTCTCCTACGAAGATCCCGCTGTCGGTGCTGTCGTTCATACCCGCATCATGCTGCTGCCCTTGCGCGTCGAAGGAAAATACATCGGTTACGTGACCCTGTTCGTCCCGATGGGATACGAGCTGTGCGAGGTGTATGAGGATTTCTTCAGTGATCTGTCGCGCGCCCTGTCCGGTCTGGTGCAGCGCACCTTGTCCATGGAGACCTTGCGCATACGCGAACTTGAACTTGAAGAAGCCCGGGCGGATGCCATCCGCAGTCTGGGCGTGGCATCCGAATACCGGGACAACGAGACCGGCTGGCACATCATGCGCATGACCAACTATGCGCAATCCATCGCCAAGGCCATGGCGATCCCTGAAAATCAGCGTGAATTGTTGTATATCGCCGCTCCCATGCATGATGTCGGCAAGATCGGCATCGCCGATGCGGTGTTGCTCAAGCCGGGCAAGCTGACCGACGAAGAGTTCGAGGTGATGAAGACGCATACCGAGATCGGCGTCACCATCCTTGAAGGCAAGGACGAACTGATCAAAGCGGCACGCGATATCGCCGGTTGTCATCACGAACGCTGGGATGGCAAGGGTTACCCCAATGCGATGAAGGGCGAGGAGATACCACTGCTGGCGCGTATCTGCGCCGTCGCCGATGTGTTCGATGCGCTCACTTCGACCCGTCCCTACAAGGAACCCTGGACGGTGGAACAGGCGCATGACTGGGTGATGTCCGAGGCAGGCAAACATTTCGACCCGGAGGTGGTGCGCGCCTTCGAGGCGTCGATGCCTGAGATCCTGCGTATCCGCGAGCTGTACCGGGACGATATCATCGATCCCAAGCAGGTGCTGACCCTGCCGCCTATCCGCCATCGCGAGAACGAATGGATGCCCTGGGTCGACAGCCTGAGTGTGGGGATCGATGTAATCGACGAGCATCACCGCTATCTGTTCGATCTCATCAACGATCTGTATCAGGTGGTGATCAAGAAGCGCGGCGCGCGGGAAGTGGCGCGGCTGATCAAATCACTGGATGCCTATGCCAAGATCCACTTCCGTTCGGAAGAGCAGATGATGAATCACTACGCATTCGCCGGTATCGATCGCCAATTGCACCAGCATCATGCCTTCGAAGAGAAGATCGCGGAATTCTACGAAGAGCTGCACGCCAACCCGCTGGTCGCCCAGTTCGACGTGCTGACCTATCTGCGCGACTGGTTGATCCACCACATCCGTGTCGAGGATGCGAAACTGGTCGAGCTGACCCGTCACTGATCCCCTTGGTGGGTGATCAACCATCCGTCCCCCCCCCAATAAGAGTAATTGACTAAATTACTCGGGTTAGGTTAAATGGCTGAACTTTTTCACTAGAGAGGGGCAGACCATGCAATTACCAGCACGTGACGGCGACGGATATCTCGTCGATATGAGTGATTGGACCGAAGAGATCGGCCGTGCCATGGCCGAGGCGGACGGCTACGAGCTGACCGACAAGAAGTGGCAGCAGATCATGAAGGCACGCGAATACTACGAGGAATTCACTTCGGTTCCGCCTATCCGCAAATTCGCCAAATACATCGATGAAGACCAGAAGGACGTGTTCGAACTTTGGATGACCGGCCCCATGAAGCCGATCACCAAATACGGTGGCATGCCCAAGCCGACCGGCTGCGTCTGAGGATCATCGATGAAAGTCACACCCGACAACGTCAGGGATTTCATCCTGCAGGGACTGCCGTGCGAACACATCCAGGTCGAAGGCGACGGTCGCCATTTCGATGCGGTGATCGTGAGCAAGGATTTTGAAGGCAAGGGCATGTTGCAGCAGCACAAGCTGGTGTATCAGGTGCTGGGCGACAAGATGGAGAAGATCCACGCCCTGTCGATGAAGACGATGACGCCCGCGCAGTGGGCTAACATTCAATAAGGAATCAAAATGGACGAAAAAGAGATTGCACTGGACATCATCCGCAAGACGGTGACCGAGAACCCCATCGTGCTGTACATGAAAGGCACGCCGCAATTCCCGCAATGCGGTTTCTCCGGCCGCGCCGCGCAGGTGCTGAAGGCGGCAGGCGTCAACAAGTACGTGGCCGTCAATGTGCTGGAAGACCCGGTGTCCTGGAACTACTTGAAGTTCTACGCCGACTTCCCCACCTTCCCGCAGCTCTATATCAACGGCGAGTTGATTGGCGGTTCCGATATCATGCTGGCGATGTTCGAACAGGGTGAGTTGCAGCCGCTGATCGAAAAGGCCACCGCAACCGCCTGATCACCGGGTGATTCAGCGCAGTTTGACGCGCTGGATCTCCATGCTGTGCTCTCCGTCGCTCAGCCACACCTGTCCATCCTGGATGGTGCATTGCAGATTCATGGTGCGGTGCACCAGTTTGGGCAGTTCGCGTGTGCTCTCGGGCGGCAGGTTTATGATGGTGAGGTTCTTCTGGCGTTCGAACTGCGCGCGGTTCTGTGCGAACCACATGTCGGCCACGCGCCCGCCGTAGCAGTACACCACCACTTGCCGGGCGCGACCGCAGGCCTTGCGGATCAGCTTCTCGTCGGGGATGCCGACATCGATCCATAGTTCGATGCTGCCGGTCAGGTCTTTTTGCCACAGGTCTGCCGCATCTTCGTCGGTCATGCCTTGCCCGAACTCGAGATACTCATGCGCATGCAGGGCGAAGGCCAGCAGGCGCACCATAAGTCTTTCCTCCGTCTCGGAGGGGTGCTGCGCAAGCGTGAGCGCGTGGTCCTGATAATAATGTCGTTCCATATCCGCGATCTGCAGATTGGCTTTGAATACGGTTGCTTTGATCGCCATGTGATTTCCTGATACGGCAGCATTGCTGCACAATGCACGGGGGGCGTAAGCATAGCGCATTGCGCCGCGCCCTCCGGGACTTTGCCATAGCCAACAACAGGGAAGACAGCAGCTCATGTTCGAACAGACATACTTTGGAAATACGGTACTTGCTTACCTCACATCGCTTGCCATCCTGCTAGGCGGGATGGCGGCGATCTATGTGTTCAAGCGCTATGTCCTCAGTCGCCTGAAGAAGCTGGCCGAGTCGTCGGCCACCACTATTGACGATCTGCTTGTCAAGGCGATCGAACGGACAGTGGTGCCTATCCTGTATTTCGGCGTGCTGTACGCCTCCGTGCATACACTGCACCTGAGCAAGGATTTCGAGCGCGGTCTCGACATCGCCGCCATCGTGCTGGTCACCATCCTTGTCGTGCGCACCCTGACTGCGGCGGTGCATCACCTGCTGCGTAGCTATTCCAATGCCGCCACCGAAGAGGGGGGCAAACAGATCAAGGGGATAGGCGGGCTGCTCAATTTCCTGATCTGGATGCTGGCGCTGCTGTTCCTGCTGGACAAT
Source organism: Sideroxydans sp. (assembly GCA_013791855.1). Taxonomy (GTDB): domain Bacteria; phylum Pseudomonadota; class Gammaproteobacteria; order Burkholderiales; family Gallionellaceae; genus Sideroxyarcus. The sequence continues at coordinate 3,718 of VMTA01000012.1, read as the reverse complement.
CTGGGCGTGAAGATATCGGCGATGGTGGCCGGTCTGGGTATCGGCGGCATCGCGGTGGCGCTGGCGGCGCAGGCGGTGCTGGGCGACCTGTTCAGCTACTTCGTGATCTTCTTCGACAAGCCGTTCGCGGTGGGCGATTTCATCGTGGTGGGCGACAAGATGGGCGTGGTTGAGAATGTCGGCATCAAGACGACGCGCATCCGGGCGTTGAGCGGCGAACAACTGGTGTTCTCCAATACCGACCTGACCAACTCGCGCGTGCACAATTTCAAGAAGATGGAGAAGCGGCGGGTGGTGTTCAAGTTGGGGGTGACCTACCAGACTTCCGCCGAGAAATTGAAGCGCATCCCGCCGCTGGTGAAGGACATCATCGTGGCGCAGGAGGATGCCGAGTTCGACCGCGGTCATTTCGCAAGCTATGGAGACTTCAGCCTGAACTTCGAGTTCGTCTATTACGTGCATGGTGCCGATTACGCCAAGTACATGGACATCCAGCAGGCGATCAACCTGGCCGTGTTCGAGGCGTTCGAAAAGGAAGGCATCGAGTTCGCCTATCCCACGCAGACGCTGTTCGTGAACCGGGCGGCCTGAACCATGCTGAACACCCACCAAGCCAGCCAACTGGTGCGTCTGCGCTGGACCGCATTCGGGATCGTCGGTCTGGCTTACGTCCTTTCGTTCTTCCACCGCTTCGCACCGGCGGCGATCTCATCCGACCTGCAGCTCGCGTTCAATACGACGGGTGCCTCTTTGGGCGGTCTGGCCGCGACCTATTTCTACGTCTACACCGTGATGCAGATCCCCACCGGTATTCTCGCCGACACCTTGGGGCCGAGGCGGGTAGTGGCCATCGGCGGTGTCATCGCCGGCATCGGTTCCATCCTGTTCGGCATGGCGGATACGCTGGCGATGGCGTCCGTCGGCCGTCTGCTGGTCGGCCTCGGCGTGTCGGTCTCCTTCATCTGCATGCTCAAGCTCAATGCCGTGTGGTTCCATGACCGTCACTTCGGCACGGCGACCGGCACCACCATCCTGCTGGGTAATATGGGTTCGGTATTGGCAGCAGCACCGTTGGCCTGGGCACTGGGCTTCGTCTCATGGCGCACGGTGTTCATCGCGGTCGGTATCGCATCACTCGTTCTGGCTGCACTGTCGTGGTGGTTTGTGCGCAATCATCCCGGCGAAGCAGGGCTGCCCAGCCTGCGCGAACTGGACGGCAAGGCATCTCATCCGAAGCATGAAGGCCACTGGTACGACGGTCTATTGGTCGTGATGAAGAACCGTGCCACCTGGCCTGGACTATGGGTGAACATGGGACTGGCGGGCACACTGTTCGCCTTCGGTGGCCTGTGGGCGGTGCCCTTCCTGCACGATGTGTACGGCATGGACCGGGCGGTTGCCACCGACCACACCACGCTGCTGTTGGCGGGCTTCGCCATCGGCGCGTTCTTCATCGGTACGCTGTCGGACCGCTTGGGCAGGCGTAAGCCGGTGATGTTCGCCGGTGCGCTGGTGTATAGCCTGTGCTGGCTGCCGCTGTTGTTCGGCATGCAGATGGGCAGTGTGGTCAGCCACACGTTGTTCTTCGTGATGGGACTGGCGGCGCCCAGCTTCACCCTGAGCTGGGCCTGTGCCAAGGAAGTCAATCCACCCGCACTCTCCGGCATGGCCACCAGCGTGGTCAACGTCGGCGCATTCCTCGGCACCGCCATCCTGCAACCATTGGTGGGCTGGGTCATAGACCGCGCTCATGCAGGCAACGCGGCGCCGCTTGGTGTGGTTGACTATCAGGTTGGCATGGGCATCATGCTGGGATTCTCGTTGATGGGGCTGCTCGCCATCCTTTTTGTGCGCGAGACGTATTGCCGCTACGCAGAATGATCCGCTACCTTTGCTTGCTGCTGTCGGGCGATCCACAGTCTAGAACGTGGTATGCCAACTGACCGAGCTCGAATCGGACTGCACTGCAACTTTCAGATGTTCTGTCTCCATCACGGCTGCGCCCGGTTGGAGCGAAAGTTTCATCTGTTCGTTTTGCAGGTTCAGACGCTGCTGATGTAGCGCGCTCAATACGTTGACAAGGTTCTTTTGACTCTGGGTCAACGCGGCGACCGATTGACTGGAAGCCGCCAGACGCGGCGCGGAAAAGTTCGTGTCACCGGACTTTACGTCGGAGAACACCACGCTGTGGTGCGCATGTTCCTCTGGAACGTAATGCGTGTAATGTATCGCAACAGGCGCGTGTTTGGCGGCATGGGAATGTTTGTGCGTCTCGGCTGCATGTGCGGCAAAGGACGCCCCGAAGAACAACAGACCGGTATAGAAGCGGCGCATTTTAACCTCCGTTTTGTTTGAAGGAATCCGCGTATCTACCTGTGGGTATTATGCGCCTCTGATCTCACAATACAACTGGTCAGAGACCATCTTGTCCAGCGTCACGCCAGCGGTTTGAGCAAGGCCAGTTCCTTGTCGTTCAAATAGCACCACTCTCCCGCATCCAGCCCCAGGGCTTCCAGTGTGAGTTCGCCGATCTGCGTGCGACACAGCGCCGTGCAATGGTTGCCGGCGGCGGCCAGCATGCGTTTCACCTGATGGTATTTTCCCTGTTCCAGCACGATCTTCAACTGCTGTTCATCCAGCTTTTCGCATAGCACTGCGGATAGCGGCGCGGGCTCATCGTTCAGCTTCACACCCTTTAGCAAGTGCTCGATCAATTGCGGTGTGACCGGATCGTGCGTGGTGGCGACGTATACCTTGGGCACATGGTGTTTGGGCGAAGATTGTTTGTGGATGAACGAACCGTCGTCCGACATCAGCAGCAGACCGGTGGTGTCATGGTCCAGTCGCCCTACAGGCTGCACGTCGCGGTTGGTGAACTGTTCCGGCAACAGCGAGAGGACGCCGGGGTGGTGTGAAGGTTTGCGCGAGCATTCATAGTCGGCTGGTTTGTGCAGCGCGATGTAGATATGCTCGCGAAACAGCCACGGTTCGTCGTACACGCTGAATTCCAGCCCGTCGGTCTCGAACCGGGCGCGGTCATCGGTGACGGTCTCGCCTCCGATGCGCACATTGCCGTCGGCGACCAGCCCGGCACACCATTTCCGTGTGCCGAAGCCTTGGGATTGCAGGATGCGGTCGAGAGATTGCTTGCTCATAAGTGGGGCCGGCATATGTCTGCCGGCCGTGGCATCAGAATTGATAGGAGAAATTCACGCCAATATGGTTGCCGTTGACCGACGGGGATGCAGACATGTCGGCCGCGAGCACGTCGTTGATGGTGTAGTCATTGGGCTGATACTTTTCCAGGACGGCACGCACGTTCACCCAGAAGTTCGGTGTTATCGCATAGCCGGTCTCACCGACCAGACCGAATGCATTGTCGAATGAGATGCGATATTTCCCGCCCATCGTGATGGTACGCATCGGATTCAGCACATAGCGCACGCCACCGCCAAGACGCCAGCGCTCGTTGCCGGTGTAATAGGCCAGTGCTTCGATCGGGTAGCGGTAGAACAGGACCGTGCCGTTCGAGCCTTGCTCCAGATCATAGTGATAGTTGGCAGTAATCTGTAGCGCGACCGGGTTCTCCTGCATTTGATACAACATACCTGCGCCGAGTTGAACGAATGAACCCGCCTTGACTTTGCCGGAGCTGCCATCAGAGTAATTCACTGTCACCAGCGTATCACCGCCATAGGTCAGCCCGCCGTTGAGGATG
>VMTA01000014.1 GCA_013791855.1 Sideroxydans sp. | reverse complement strand
GCACCGCTTCGCGTTTGAATTCCGGACTGAAGCGCTGTCGTTGCCTCTCCGGATTTACCTTGTTTGTTCCTTTGCTTGCCATCGAACACCTCCTTCATTATTGTCTCCTATTGAAGTGTCCGTTAAAGGCGGGTTAGCTCACTGTGAACGACGGGTATATAGGCAGATATATATATCTTGGCATATGGATTCGGCCCGGATATCCGTGTAGGATTTTCGTCGTAATCTAGGCAAGCCGAGACACGGCTCACAGTGCAGGCGGGGAAATGCAATGAATCCACTCAACAAGATCTATCGCACCATCTGGTCTGAAGCGCTGGGCGCTTGGGTCGCCGTATCGGAACTGGTCAAGTCCAAAGGCAAGCGCGCCAGTTCCAGTCTGATGCGCGTATTGAACATCGGCGGTGTGGATGCCGCCACGGACGATGTCCACCGTCATCGTTTCAAGCTGGCAACGATGGCTGCACTTTGTCTTTTCAGTTTCGGCGCACAAGCCAATCCCATGGGCGGCAACGTCGTCAACGGCAGCGCGAATTTCAACACCAGCGGCAACACCCTCACTGTCACCAACACCCCCGGCACCATCATCCACTGGCAAGACTTCAGCATCCAGCAGAACGAGATCACCCGATTCGCCCAGCAGAGCGCCAGCTCCGCTGTGCTCAATCGCGTGGTCGGCGGCAACACCAGCCAGATCCTTGGCAGCCTGCAATCCAATGGTCGTGTGTTCCTTGTCAACCCGAACGGTGTGGTGTTCGGCGCAGGTTCAACTGTCGATGTGGCAGGGCTGGTTGCGACATCGCTGAATCTTTCCGATGCGGACTTTCTGGCGGGACGTCATCGCTTCACCAGCGACCCCAATGCGCAAGCCGTTAGCAACGCCGGCAACCTCAACGCCCAACAAGGCGGTGAGATATGGCTCATCGCACCGGACGTCGAGAACAGCGGCGTCATCACCGCACCTGACGGCGAGATCCTGCTTGCTGCAGGCAGCAGTGTAGAACTCGTCAACAGCCTCGATCCCAATCTGCGTGTGAACATCACCGCCCCGGCGGGTGACGCCACCAACGTCGGCCAACTGGTAGCCAGCGCAGGCCGACTCGGTCTGTTCGGCGCCATCGTCAGGAACAGTGGTCAGGTCAGCGCAGACAGTGCGACGATGCAGGGCGGCAAAATCGTGTTCCGGTCCAGCCAGCGCACCGAGATCAGCGGCACGGTTAGTGCCACGGGTACGACCGGCGGCACCATCGAAGTATTGAGCGGGATTGAAGTACAGATTGGATCAGGTACGGCATTGGATGCATCGGGCACTAATGGCGGCGGCACGGTGCTGGTCGGCGGTGACAAGCAGGGTCTGAATCCCGACGTTGTGAATGCAAAGACGACATTTGTGGATGTTACGGCGACTATCAACGTTGACGCCGTACAGAACGGCGATGGCGGCAAAGTCATCATCTGGGCGGATGATGTGACCCATGCTCATGGCAGCATCACGGCACAGGGCGGTGCGAATGGTGGCGATGGCGGGTTCGTTGAGACTTCAGCGCATTACCTTGACGTGGCCGGAATCCATGTCGATGCATCAGCTTCCAAGGGTGAGGCAGGGATGTGGCTTCTCGATCCGCTGAATGTCACTTTGGGTACGTCTGGCAGTACTACCCTCGGGACTTTCGTAGGTGGTGTATGGACTCCTTCGGCGTCAGGTTCATTCATCCATACCGGCTTGATCGGCACCATGCTGGACGGCGGGACCAACGTCACAATCACGACGGTCAATGCTGGTTTTGCCGAGGCTGGTGACATCAACCTCAATGCGACCATCAGCAAGACGCTTGGAACGGCAGCAACATTAACGTTGCTGGCCGAGAACAACATCAATATCGCGGCTAACGCGGGTGTCACTACGACCAGCGGCGCACTCAATGTCGTTCTGCATGCCGACTCCGATGGTAGCGGTGCGGGTACGGTAAATTTTGCAGGGGTCAGCACATTCACCTTGCTCGGTGGTCGTGTGGATCTGTATTACAACCCCACCTCTTATGCGACACCTACCACCTTTACGCCGACCCTAGTCGGTGCAACGTTCACTCCATGGATGCTGGTGAACAACGCGACCAACCTGCAAAACATGAGTACCAACCTTGCCGGCAACTATGCGTTGGGTACAAACATCGATGCGACTGCGACTGCGACATGGAATCTGGGGGCAGGCTTTGCCCCGATTGGAAACTCGCTGACCGGCTTCACCGGAAATGTCGACGGCCTCGGATACACCATCAACGGTCTCACCATCAATCGACCGACTACGGACTACGTGGGCCTGTTCGGCTATATCGGTTCCGGCACCAATATCAAGAACGTCACCTTGACCAACGTCAACATCACCGGCCAGCAATATGTGGGCGGTCTGGTTGGTACCAGTTACTTCAGCACCCTGGATGGCGTGACCATCGGTGGTACGGTGTCCGGCATGAACTATGTCGGTGGCATGCTGGGCGATAGTATCTATTTGGGATCGGTCCTTAACAGCAATTCTTCCGTTAATGTGACTGCGACTGGTTTTAATGTGGGCGGCTTGGTGGGGCGTAGCCAGCTCTACTCCACCATCACCAATAGCACTGCCAGCGGAGTCGTGTCTACGGGGGGTGGCTACAATGCTGGTGGACTCGTCGGCTACAGCGGCTATAACAGTACAATCAGCGGCAGCACTTCCAGTGGTGCTGTCACAGGTCTCAGATATGTCGGCGGATTGGCAGGTCGCAACGCCGGCAGCATAACCACCAGCAGTTCATCAAGCATCGTGACCGGAGCCGGTGCCACCAATTGGGAGATTGGCGGTCTGGTGGGATATAACGTGTGGGCGGGTTACAACCTGTCTGGCTCTGTAGAGTGTTCGTCCGCCTTCTGTTCAAGTTACACCTACGGAAATATCAGCGGCAGCTTCGCTACCGGCAACGTCACTGGCTATTCAAATGTCGGTGGACTGGTCGGTTACAACAACAGCGGTGTCAGCATCATTATCGGCGGGAACAGTTATGCCAGCGGTATCGTGACCGGCAACAATAATGTTGGCGGTCTGGTAGGAAATAACTACGGCACTGTTGACGTTGCTTACGCAACGGGGAGTGTGGTCGGCAGCGGTGTGTCGCCCAGCAATCTTGGCGGGTTGGCGGGTAACAACAACGGCACCATCACCAATAGTTATGCCTCGACTGTTAATGTAACTGGCGATTTTTTCCTTGGTGGACTGGTCGGCTTTAACCTTGGCAACATCAGCGGCAGTTATGCCTTGGGCGGCACTGCAACCGGTATTAGGGATGTCGGCGGGCTGGTCGGATACAACGGTGCAACGATATCAAACAGTTACCTCAGTGACGGTAGTTATACCGCTACGCGTCAGATCGGCGGACTGGTTGGAACGAACGCTGGATCATTCACTAATTCATATTACAACATCGATACCGTGCTGCTCAACGGCGGAGCGCTGGTGACGCGTGGCGGCATCTACAACACCCAATATGCAGCCTGGGTTGCGGGCGGTTATGTGCCGTTGAATATCGCCAATTACAGTACCTCGTTGCCGTTCAGTGTTTCAGCCTATCAAGTCGGTTCGGTGCAGAGTCTGCGCGACATGCTCGCGTTCGCCGACAATCCGGCCTACAGCTTTATCATGACGGCCAACATCGACTTAGCGGCTGCACCGGGGTTGTACATCCCTTATCTGGCGGCGGCCAGTTTCGATGGCGCGGGCTTCACCATTTCCAACCTCAACATCAACGTGCCGAATGTCGGGATGGGGATGTTCGGCACGACTGTGGCCGGTACGACGGTGACCAACCTCACTTTGCAGGATGCGACTGTGAACGGTGCCAGTGCTGTCGGGTCGATCATCGGTCTGAACAACGGCACACTCAGCAATAGTCATGCAGCCAGAAGCGTGACCGGGCTGATCAGCGGCAGTAGCAGTGTCGGTGGTCTGGTCGGCAACAATGCCTTCGGAGCCACGATCACCAACAGCTATGTGAGTAGCGGCGCAGTCACGGCCAGTGTGCGCAACATCGGCGGCCTTGCAGGCAGCGACGGCGGCACGCGCACCAACTCCTATTTCAACATCGATACCGTCACTACTAACGGCGGCAACAACGTCACGGTGGCTGGTCTGTACACCACTCAATACAACGACTGGTTCAACGGCGGGCTGCTCACCCCGCTGGTCATTGGAAACTATGCATCGCTCGTACTGCAACTTGATGGCAGCTACGGCATCGGCACGCAACAGGGTTTCAAGGACATGCTTGGCTTTGCCGACAACCCGGCTTACAACTTCAGCCTGACCGGTCCCGTCGATCTGACCGGCATGGCAGGATTCTATGTGCCCAAACTTGGCGGCGATTTCAACGGCAACGGCTTCACCCTCTCCAATCTCGGCCTTGCTTTGCCGAACTACAGCATGGGTATGTTCGGAGTCACGAATTCGACCAGCCTGATATCCAACCTCAATCTGCTGAATGCGAGCGTCGCAGGCTATGGGGCGGTCGGGACATTGGTCGGGAGCAATCTCGGCGACATCGATCTGGTCAGTGTCACGGGAACCGTTACGGTAAGCGCTGCTGGCGCCATCGCCGGTGGGCTGGTTGGAGAGAACAGTGCCGTGACGACGACGCTGGGTGCGCTGGTCGGCGGAAACATCAGCACCAGTTTTGTGAGCGGTGGCACGGTCACCAGCAATAACGATGTCGGTGGCTTGGTCGGCTCCAATCGATGGGGCAACGTCGTGGCCAGCTACGTCGATAACACCGCTGTCAGTGGAACCAGCAATGTTGGTGGTCTGGTGGGAAATAATCAGGCATATGGGTTTTTCTCCAGCAGTGTTGTACAGGGCGGTAGTATCACCAATAGCTATGTCAGCACCGGTACAGTGACCAGTACAGGCAGTACCACCGACAGTAGCATCGGCGGACTGGTCGGCCTTAACATGCGTGGCGCCATCAGCGGCAGCTACGTCAATCTGAATACGAACGTTATCGGCGGCGTGGCCTCCATGGTTGGCGGTCTGGTGGGGAATAATAGAGGTGGTGCTGGCAGCATCTACCAAGGGCCCAGCACACCTAGCCTGATCTTTTATACCGGTCTCATCACTAACAGCTATGTGAGTGGAGGTTCGGTGACATCATCAGGTAGTGACGTGGGCGGTCTCGTAGGTAACCAATGGTCAGGAAAGATCGACCTCAGCCATGTGGATGGGGTTACGGTGACCGGTACAGCGAACGTGGGTGGACTGGTTGGGCAGGACAGCGGAGAAGGGTGGGGTGGCGGGCTTGGGATTATCAGCAACAGCCACGCCTTGAACACACAAGTGAATGGCGAGTTTAGGGTTGGCGGATTGCTCGGATCTGTTTTGGCCCCGATTATTACTGGCGGTGGCGAGAATTACAACGCGGTGATCAACAGTTATGTGGACGGAGGGACAGTCACTGCCATTGCCGTGACAGGGGTGACCTCTGGAACAGGCACAGCCCCCCAAAATGGGATAGGTGGCCTAGTCGGCTACAGTGATCGTGGCAATGTGCTGGGAAGTTACGTTAAGAATACGACGGTAGCGGCAGGAACTGCAGCAAGCAATGTGGGCGGTTTGGTTGGATATCTGGTCGGCGCTACTACCGGTTGGTCTGGCAGTCCAGGTATTCAGCTCGGGGTTGTCTCCGGAAGTTATGTTTCTGGCGGTACGATCTCTGTGACTGGAAACAGTGCCGTCGGTGGTTTGGTTGGATTCAATGACGGTTATATTTCGGGTAGTTTTGTGTCGGGTGTGGGAGTGTCTGGTGCATTGTCGGTCGGTGGTTTGGTAGGCTGGAACGCGTTGGCAGGATCTATCAATAGCAGCTATGTCGATGGCGGCACGGTGAGCGGTTCAAGCGCTGTCGGAGGATTGGTTGGTTGGAACGAAGGTGCCGTCTCACAGAGTTATACGGCTACCGGTTTGGTAAGTGGTACTACCGATGTTGGCGGATTGATCGGATATAACGATGTGTCCGCTGTTGTGAACAACAGTTTTTGGGATGTTGACACCACTGCTCTGGGGGCCGGGTTCGGTCAGGACTGGGGTTACTTAAACACCAGCGGCGTGGCAGGTCTTACCACGCTGCAAAGGATGAGCATGTCCAGCTTCACCGGCTGGAACATCGCCAACACCGGCGGCACAGGCGCGATTTGGCGAATTTATGAAGGCCGCACCGGCCCCTTGCTGACCAGCTTCCTGACGCAGACCACAGTGACCGCGAATAATGCGACCAAGGTCTTTGATGCAACCGCCTTCAGCGGTGGTACCTACACTACATCAGTTGCAAATGCGGTTTTGTTGGGAACCATGGGGGGAAATGCTCAGGGGGCGGTCAACGCTGGCACCTATGTGATCGACCCTACCGGCCTATATTCCGATCAGTTCGGTTACGACATCACTAGCTACACTAACGGCACACTCACCATCACTGCGGCTGCGCTCACGTTGTTAAGTGTCACGGCCAGCGATGCGAGCAAGTTATATGGCACTACTTACACATTCAATGGGACTGCTTTCACTCCGGTAGGATTGCTGGGCGGGGATACGATAGGCAGTGTGACATTGAGCAGTGCGGGCGCTGTGAGCAGCGCAAATGTTGGTAGTTATGCCATCACGCCGAGCAATGCCGTATTTACCGTGGGTAGTGCCGCCAATTATTCGATCAGTTACGTAAACGGCACGCTTACTGTAACGCCGCGGAGCATTACCTTGACTGCGCCGAGTTTGACCAGGGCGTATAACGGAACGACGACCTACACCGCCACGGCGGCTCAGCTTGCAACATTCACCGGTTCACTGGTGGCGGGTGATGTGGTGAATGACGTCGATATGCGCTATGCCGACAAGAATGCCGGAACGAACAAGGTCGTTACCTTCAATAGTGTGGCGATCAATGATGGTAATGGAGGCGCCAACTACAACGTGACCTTGGTTGGAAATAGCAGTGGCACTATCACGCCTGCAAATTTGGTCGTGACTGCGCTTCCAACCAATAAAGTTCTGGGTACATCAGATCCGGCGACATTGCCATATAGCACGGTCAATCTGTTCGATCCTGTGGCCACGGTCCTGAATGGTTCGCTAGTGCGTGATACGGGCGAGTTGATCGGCAAGTACGCGATCAATCAAGGTTCACTGGTGTTGATCGACACGCAAAATTACACGATGACGTTTGTGCCAGGCACTTTTTCTATTCTTGCACCGACCGTGGTGCAGGAGATCACCCAGACATCGGTCAACAACGGAACCCCGGAAGGGGACACAAAAGAAGAAGAGAAGAAAAAGGAAGAGGAACAGGTTCTTGCGGAAGCTGATATCGGTAACGATCAAGGCAGTGGTCTGCCGGACAACCTGCCGGTCTGTCGTTAACGGAGTGATGATGAAACTGAGTGCCATGCTTTCAAGGGTTGCCTGTGTCTTGCTGGTCGGGATGCTGCCTCAAGTCGTTATGGCAGAGGATGCCGATACGCCCGCTGTGCTGAAATTCCCCATCAAACAGTTCGTGGTGGAAGGGGCGAAACTGTTGACGAAAGAGGATTTCGATCAGGTCGTGGCCCCCTACGTGGGTGAAGTGAAAGATTTCTCTGATGTGCAATATGCCCTGGAGGCAGTCGAAGAGTTGTACGCGCAACGTGGCTATTCTGCCGTGCATGTGTTGTTGCCGGAGCAGGAACTGGAAGCAGGCACGGTGCGTTTCGAAGTGATCGAGAGCCGTTTCGGAAAAATCGAAGTCAAGGACAACAAGTTCTTCAGCAAGCCGAATGTGTTGTACGCACTGCCGGCAGTCCGTGAAGGCGGCGTGCCGCGCGCCAAGGACATCGCCCGCCAGTTGCGTCTCGCCAACGAGAATCCCGCGCGCCAGATCAATGTCGTGTTGAAGGCGGGCGAGAATGATGATGAGGTCGATGCCAGCGTGCTGGTCAATGACACCAATCCCAAACAATGGGTGTTGACGCTGGACAATACCGGCTCCAAGGAGACCGGCGTATCGCGTCTGGGTGTCTCTTTCAGAGATGCGGCCATGTTCAATCGTGACCATGTGGGGCAGGTGCAGATGCAGATCTCGCCGCAATATGTGAGTCGCGTGAAGGTACTCGGTGGCAGTTACAAGATTCCGTTGTACAACTTTGGCCACAGCGTCGAGTTCTTCGGCGGCTATTCCAACATCAATTCTCTGGTGGGTGGGCTGTCCAACTTTCAGGGCGGCGGTCTCATGTTCAGTTCGCGCTACAACATCCCGCTGGATCGCATTGGCAGTTTCGATCCGACGCTGTCCTTCGGGTTGGATTGGCGCAAGTTCAGCAAGATCCAGCTGACCAGCCCGGCCACGACGGTGTTGTATGACGATATTGTGGTCACGCCCCTGAGTGTGGCGTATGCCGTGCAGGGAAAACTGGCCAAGAGCGACGTCAGTGGCAATGTCTCCTTTGCGGCCAATATGCCTATCGCAGGTAAGGGCAAGTCGGCGGATTTCGCAGCCTATGATCTGGTGAACTTCTCCGACCCCACGCCCGCCTACAAGGTGCTGCGTTTAGGGGGGGGCTTTTTTACGCAATTCGGAGGGGAGTGGCAGTTCCGCGCTGCATTCAATGCGCAGTGGAGTGGTGACAAGTTGATCCAGGGTGAACAGATGCGCCTCGGTGGCGCAGACGGCGTACGCGGATTCTCGGAAGGCAGTGAAACGGGCGAGCAGGGTGCTAAATTCAACCTTGAAACCTATACGCCCGCTTGGGAGCGCGGCCAGATGAATGCACGCGGTCTGCTGTTTCTGGATGGCGGTAACGTAAGTTCTTCCAGTGCCAATAACTCGACCAGCATCGCCAGCGCGGGATTCGGTTTGCGTGCCGGTTACGGTGAGCACTATGGCCTGCGCATGGATGCCGGTCGCATCATGAAGGAAGGTAACGATCCTGAACAGATCAAAGGCGACTGGCGTATCCACGCCACGCTGACCGGGACGTTCTGAAGGTGAGGTGCGAAGTGAAAAAGATATTGCAGGGATTGATATTGGGTTGCCTCCTGATTGCGGGTGGCAATGCTTATGCGGCCGAGGACGCCGGCACGATCCGTTATATGAGCGGCACGTTGGTCGCGCAACGTGGTGATGGCACGATACGTGTATTGACGCCAAAATCCACCGTGCAGCCCGGGGATCTGCTGGTGACGGGAAGGAAGAGCTATGCGCAGGTGATGATGCGAGACGGCACCAAGATGACCATGCGCCCCGATTCCAATCTCAAGATCGAGGACTACAAGTTCAGCCAGAGCGCACCCAAGGATGACAGCGCCGTGTTCCGTCTGCTCAAGGGCGGTTTCCGCACTGTCACCGGCCTGATCGGTAAACGCGGCAACAAGGATGCCTACAAGCTGCGCGCCTCCGGTGCCACCATCGGTATCCGCGGTACGGACTTCACTTCGCGACTGTGCGCTAACAAAGGATGCGAGGATGACGCGGATACCGCAGCACCTGTAGTGAAGCCGAAGCCGGCCGGGCGCGTGATGCGCATCGTCGGGCAGATGGTTGCCAAACAGGCAGACGGGGATATCAGAAAACTCACCCTCGGTTCACCGGTGTTCGAGGGCGATGCCTTGCAAAGCGATGCAGAATCCCATGCTGTCGTGGCATTCCGCGACGGGGGGCGCATCACGTTGCAACAAAGCAGTATCTTCAAGGTGGAAGCGTTCAAGTATGAGAAGAAGGGCGGCGTGCAGGAGAACGTCGCACTACGCTTGATCAAGGGCGGCGTGCGTGTGGTGACCGGCCTGATCGGACGCGCCAATCGTGACAACTACAAGTTCCGTATGTCCGGCGCAACTATCGGCATCCGTGGTACAGGTTTCGATGCATGGTGCAATGGGCCGTGTGCAGAGGGCGCAGCGAACTTCGGTGCGCCGCAGGGCAACCCCATGGAAGGGGCCGGTGTGTTCGTCTGGTCCGGTGAAGTGTTATTGGTCAGCCCCGGCGGTTCGTACACCGTGGCCATCAATCAGGCTGCCGTCATCGCGCGCGAGACGGGCAAGCCTGTGCGGATATTAAGCCTGCCCCCGGCAGTTGAAAACAATGACGCGCCGCGTCCGGATAGCGTACCGGTCGATCTGGACAAACTGTTTGACGATGCTGGTGCCGAGTCCGATGCCGGGCTGTATGTCACGGTGCACGACGGTCAGGTCATTCTTGAAAAGAATGATCAGAAAGTCGATCTGGGCAAGGGTGAGAGTGGCTTCACCAACGACCAGATATTGACCCGCTTGGCTGCAACACCAGACTTCATGGGCGGCGATGCCAAGATGGATAACATCGAGCAGAATGGTGACGGCGGAGGTGGCGATCAGGGTTGCGTCGTGCGCTGATCCGCTGCTTGATAAGTGCAGAAACGGGAAGCCAGGCGGCTTCCCGTTTTACTTTGTGTCGTCGCTTTCCAGCGATTTTCGATAGGTGTCGTAATCCGGCGCTGGCTGCGTGGCCCGCTCCATCGGCGTGCGCTTCGCATCGTTGTTTTGCTTGATGCCTTCGTACAGGTTGTGCGCCGGGTCGGCACACCCGGCGAGAACCAGCAAAGCGGATAGAGCGAGCAGCCTCATAGCTTCGAGCGCGCCCAAGCCACGATGTTCTTCGCATCCATCGCACCCGCCTGTCGCGCCACTTCACGACCGCCCTTGAACAAAGCCAGCGTCGGGATGCTGCGGATGTTGAACTGCGCGGCGAGGTTCTGCGCCTGTTCGGTATCCAGTTTCACCACGCGTACCTGGGGTTCCAGCATCTGTGCTGCTTGTGCGTAGGCTGGGGCCATCATCTTGCACGGGCCGCACCAGGGCGCCCAGAAGTCCACCAGCACCGGCACATCGCTGTTGCCGATGTGGCGCATGAAGTTGGCTTCGGTGAGTTCCACCGGATGGGCATCGAACAAGGCTTGTTTGCATTTGCCGCAGGTCGGGTTCGCCGCCAGCTTGTCGGCGGGTACGCGGTTCACCGCATCACAATGCGGGCAGACGATGTGTTTCGGGTCAGACATGATCGCTCCTTGGTTGATCAGCAGTCCCTAATATAGGGGCGAACTAAATAATCTCAAGAGGAAAATCGTAGCGAGCGCTCGAAGTGCAAGGCGCACGGAGCGGAAGAGCCGGAATGTACAAATGGTACATGAGGATTCCCAACACCGCGCAACGCCGCAATTCGAGTGCGCAGTAGATTTTAAGGCAGCCGCACGCGCATCGACAGGTCGATGGCCTTCACATCCTTGGTCAGCGCGCCGATGGAGATACGGTCCACGCCGGTGGCGGCGATCAGCGGGATGTTCTCCAGCGTGATGCCCCCCGAGGCTTCCAGCTCCGCGCGCCCGGCGGCGTGTTCCACCGCCAGCTGCATGTCGGCCACCGAGAAGTTGTCCAGCAGGATGAGTTGGGCACCGGCCAGCAATGCCTCGTCCAGCTGCGCCATGTTCTCCACCTCGATCTGGATGGGTACATGCGGTGGCGTCACCTGGAACGCCAGCTCCATCACCTTGCTGATACCGCCTGCCGCCGCGATGTGGTTCTCCTTGATCAGCACCCCGTCGAACAACCCCACGCGCTGGTTGTGTCCGCCGCCCACCGTCACCGCGTATTTCTGCGCGTGGCGCAGACCGGGCAGGGTCTTGCGCGTGTCCATGATCTTCGCCTTGTGGCCGGCTGCCGCCTCCACATAGCGGCGTGTCTCGGTCGCCACGGCCGACAGCGTCTGCAAAAAGTTCAGCGCCGGACGCTCGCCCGACAAAAGCGCGCGCGCATTGCCGTGTATCTCGCAAAGTGTCTGGTTCGCGACGGCGCGCTCGCCCTCCCGCAGCTTCCATTCGATGTGGCAATCCGGGTCCAGCGTCAGGAAACATTCCTCGAACCACAACGTACCGCACAGTACCGCATTCTCGCGCGTGATGACGGTGGCGCTGGCGTGCGCGCTTTCGCCGATCAGTTGCGCGGTCAGGTCGCCGCTGCCGATGTCTTCTTCCAGCGCTGCTTTCACGTTGGCGCGGATATGCGGGGTAATGCTCATGTTCACTCCTTGTGTGCCGGGCGCGACCGCCACCAGGCGGCCAAAATGCTACCGATGATCGAATGGAAACTGGCCGAGATGGCGGAAGGCACAGGGGCCAGCGCCATCTGCGGGAAGCTGCTGCGCGCCAATACCGCGCCCAGGCCGGAATTCTGCATGCCCACCTCGATGGAGATGGTGCGCGCCGAAAGTTCGTTCAGGCGCAACAAGCGCGCCAGGGCATAACCCAAGCCGAAGCCGCCCGCATGCAACAAAGCCACCGCCGAGAACAGCACACCCGCCGAATGCTTCACCGTCTCCGCGTTGCTGCCGATGATGCTCGCGCAGATCAGCGCGATGAAGATCACCGACACCAGCGGCGCCACCGGCAGGATGAACTGCACGCTGCGGTGCGCGTAGCGGTTGAGCAGCATGCCGATCACCACCGGCAGCAGCACCACCTTCACCGTGCTGGTGAACAGGCTCCATGCATCCACCGGCACATAGGCACCGGCCAGCCATTGGGTCAGCAGCGGCGTCATCGCCACCGCCGCGAAGGTCGAACACATGGTCATCAGCACCGACAGCGCCACATCCGCCTTCGCGATGTAGCTCACCACGTTGGAAGCCGTGCCGCCGGGGCAGCAGGCCACGAGTATCAAGCCCACCGCCAGTTGCGGCTCCAGCTCCAGCGACAGCGCGATGAACCAGCCCAGGAAAGGCATGATGGCGAATTGTGCGAACACGCCGATCATCACCTGGCGCGGCATCAGCGCCACACGGCGGAAATCGTCCAGACTCAGCGTGATGCCCATACCGATCATGATCATCGCCAGCCCGAACACGATCATCTGGCCGCTGAACCACGTGAACCAGTGAGGGAAGATCAGCGCAAGGCCGCTGCAGGAAAGCACCCACAGCGGGAACAGGTTGGCGAGCAGATCAAGCAGACGGGCCACGGGCAGTTACAGGGTAGGGTTGTACGAGGGCGCGAAGGCTATCACAGCACACAATATCTGACTCATGGGCATCTCTAATAATTCAAAGTTCTAAGCAAGACAAGGCGCGAGCAAAAAATCGCGACGCGGCATATGTCTGATATGTAAGGAGTGATTTTTTGTGAGCAACGCAGTATTGCGACGAAATTTGGATTATTAGAGCTGCCCTCATGATGGGGCGCGCTCCTCGGCCAGCCGTTGCAGATAGGTCACGAAATCCGGATCCTCGCCGCCCAGTTGGTCGGCCAGCGCCATGCGGAAATCCTCGCGCTGACACCACTCGCGCATATAGTCATCCCACGAGCGCCAGCGCCGCCACTGCTTGGGCGACATGTCATCCTCGTACAGCAGCAGGTAGGCGCGTTCGAACAGCGAGATCAGCATGCTGAACACGATATACATGCGCTCCTTCTGGATGTCGTCCAGATCGCCGGTCTTTTCGTTCGAAAACAGGCGCAGGTCGGAGTTTTCCAGCGCCACCTTGAGGAAATCCTGGTAGTTGTCCGACAGCAGCTGGTACACCTCCTCGTCCTCGTTGTCGCGCTCTTTGCGCTGTTCGAACACGAACACGGAGATCGCCAGCGGCAAGCCAATCACCGTGACGACATAACTCATCAATTCCCAGGTTTCGAGGTTCATAATGGGAACGTAACCCGCCGCCTGTGCCCGGTCAATAGCCACTTGAAATCCGGGACGACTGCCCCATCTACCCGGCAGACAACAATTCCCGTCAAGGAGTGCACCATGCGTTTCGACAAATTCACCACCAAGCTGCAACAAGCCCTGTCCGATGCCCAGAGTCTGGCTGTCGGTGCAGATAACCAGTTCATCGAGCCGCAGCATCTGCTGCTCGCCATGCTCAACGATGCCGACAGCGGGGCAGGCTCGCTGCTGGCCCGCGCGGGCGGCAACGTCAACGCGCTCAAGGCCGCGTTGGGCGAGGCCGTCACCCGTCTGCCCAAGGTGGAAGGCCACGGCGGCGAGGTGCAGGTCGGCCGCGACCTGACAAACCTGTTCAACCTCACCGACAAGGAAGCGCAGAAGCGCGGCGACCAGTTCATCGCCAGCGAGATGTACCTGCTCGCGCTCACCAATGACAAGGGTGAGACTGGCCGTCTGCTCAAACAGCATGGCGTCACCCGTGCGCCATTGGAAACCGCTATCGCCGCGGTGCGCGGCGGCGAGTCGGTGGGCTCGCAGGAGGCCGAAGGTCAGCGCGAATCGCTGAAGAAATTCTGCGTGGACCTGACCGAACGTGCGCGGCAAGGCAAGCTCGACCCTGTCATCGGTCGCGACGACGAGATCCGCCGTGCCATCCAGGTGCTGCAACGCCGCACCAAGAACAACCCGGTGCTGATCGGCGAACCCGGCGTGGGCAAGACCGCCATCGTCGAAGGCTTGGCCCAGCGCATCATCAACGGTGAAGTGCCCGATTCGCTCAAAGGCAAAAAAGTCCTCAGTTTGGATATGGCCGCGCTCGTGGCGGGTGCCAAGTATCGCGGTGAATTTGAAGAGCGTTTGAAAGCGGTGCTCAAAGAGTTGGCACAGGATGAAGGCAACAACATCGTGTTCATCGACGAGCTGCACACCATGGTCGGTGCCGGTAAGGCAGACGGCGCGATGGATGCGGGCAACATGCTCAAGCCTGCCTTGGCGCGCGGCGAGCTGCACTGCGTCGGCGCCACCACGCTGGATGAATACCGCAAGTACATCGAGAAAGATGCCGCACTGGAACGTCGCTTCCAGAAAGTGCTGGTGGACGAGCCTTCCGTGGAATCCACCATCGCCATCCTGCGCGGTCTGAAAGAAAAATACGAGGTACACCACGGCGTCGAGATCACCGATCCGGCCATCGTCGCGGCAGCCGAACTTTCGCACCGCTACATCACCGACCGCTTCCTGCCGGACAAGGCGATCGATCTGATCGACGAGGCCGCCTCGCGTATGAAGATGGAGATCGACTCCAAGCCGGAGGTCATGGACAAACTCGAACGCCGCTTGATCCAGCTCAAGATCGAGCGTGAAGCGGTGAAGAAAGAGAAGGACGAAGCCTCGCGCAAACGTATGGGGCTGATCGAGGACGAGATCAAGAAGCTGGAGCGTGAATACGCCGATCTGGACGAGATCTGGAAATCGGAGAAGGGCGCGGCACAGGATTCGGCCACTTCAAAAGAAGAGATCGATCATGTGCGTGCCGAGATCGTGCGTCTGCAACGCGAAGGCAAGCTGGAAAAAGTGGCCGAGCTGCAATATGGCAAGCTGCCGCAACTGGAAGCCAAACTAAAAGAGGCCGCACAGCGCGAAGCCGAAGGCACGGGTACCAAGAACAAACTGCTGCGCACGCAGGTCGGCGCGGATGAGATCGCCGAAGTGGTGAGCCGCGCCACCGGCATCCCGGTGAGCAAAATGATGACCGGCGAGCGCGACAAACTGCTCAAGATGGAAGAGAAGCTGCACGAGCGCGTGGTGGGTCAGGACGAAGCCGTGCGCCTTGTATCCGACGCCATCCGTCGTTCGCGTTCCGGTCTGTCCGACCCCAATCGCCCTTACGGCTCATTCCTGTTCCTCGGCCCCACCGGCGTGGGCAAGACCGAGCTGTGCAAGGCGCTGGCCGGTTTCATGTTCGATTCGGAAGACCATCTCATCCGCATCGACATGAGCGAATACATGGAGAAGCATTCCGTCGCGCGTCTGATCGGCGCGCCGCCGGGCTATGTCGGCTATGAAGAAGGCGGCGGCCTCACCGAAGCGGTGCGCCGCAAGCCGTACAGCGTCATCCTGCTGGACGAAGTGGAGAAGGCCCACCCGGATGTGTTCAACGTGCTGCTGCAGGCGCTGGACGACGGTCGTATGACCGACGGCCAGGGCCGCACCGTGGACTTCAAGAACACCGTCATCGTGATGACCTCCAACCTGGGTTCGCAGATGATCCAGCAGATGCAGGGCGACGATTATCAGGTGGTGAAGCTGGCCGTGATGGGCGAGGTGAAGAATTATTTCCGTCCCGAGTTCATCAACCGTATCGACGAGGTGGTGGTGTTCCACGCGCTGGACGAGAAGAACATCAAGTCCATCGCGCGCATCCAGTTGCAGTATCTGGAGAAACGTCTGGCCGCGATGGAGATGAAGCTGGAGATATCGGAAGCCGCACTGGCCGAGATCGCCAACGCGGGCTTCGATCCGGTGTACGGTGCGCGTCCGCTTAAGCGCGCCATCCAGGCGCAGCTGGAGAACCCGCTCGCCAAGCACATCCTCGAGGGGCAGTTCGCCGCGAAGGACACCATCAAGGTGGATTGCGACAGCGGCATCATGCAGTTCAGCAAGTAAGCGATGCGCTTGTGTGGCCTCTCCGATCGATGGAGAGGCCGCGCATTTTTTCCCGTTGAATATGGTGCAGGGTGGACTTGTTAAGTTCTTCGTAAACCAGCACGCTGCTTTATTGCTCCAACTCAGGAACACCTATGCAAATAAAATTCGTAATGCCTCCTCCCGCCAACCCGCCCAGCCCCTTGCGCAAGTTCGTGGGAGTGCTCGTCACCGTGGCGGTCGCCATCGTCGTCCTGATGTTCTCTGCGGTGTTCTTTGCTGTCATTGCCGTAGTCGGCTTGATCGCCTGGGGTTATCTGTGGTGGAAGACGCGCGAGGTGCGCAAACAGATGCGCGCATTCGCAAATCAAGACCAGTCCGTGATGCGCGAACAGCGTGCCAGCAACGACGAGGTGTTCGAAGGTGAAGTGATACGCGTGGTCGACCCCAAAGAAGTGAAATGACAGAAGCCCGGCATGCCGGGCTTCATCGTTTGTTGTAAAACAACAAAATGCTCGCGCAATATCAATAGCTTAGCGTAGAATGCGGCCGCGTCCTAAACGATGCATGGCACTTGGCCGGGAAGACGCGATCCTTTTGCGCAGTCAAATCACAACACAGTAGGTGCTTGATGAAAAAGCTCTCGTTCATTATCAACGTAGTTATCGTATTGGGTATCAGCATCGAACTGGTGCTGATCCTGTTCGGAAAACTCAGTGCCGATCAATTGCTTATCTCCAGTGCAGTATCGGGTCTGGTGATCCTGGTATCGGTCAAGCTGCTCAAGGATGCGCTGATCAAACTCTTCGGTCTGACGGACGACCAGAAAGAGGTGCTCAAGAATGAGATCAACGTCATGGACGAGATCGAGGCGCACATCGCCTGGAAGCTCAGCCTGCAGAATTATCTGGATGGAAAATCGCAGGGTGACATCGGTCTTGACCAGATCATGCGCGACGACCTGTGCGATCTGGGCAAGTGGCTGCATGGCCCGGCAAAGACCGTTTTCGGCCCCAACAACAAAGGTATCCAGATGCTGACCGAGCAGCACTCCCGTTTGCATACGGCGGCCGGCTTTGTGGTGAAGAACATCCAGGAAAAGAATTTCGCCGCCGCGAAGCAGATCATGGACGGCGAAGTACGCATAGCCTTCCACGAAGTCATGCGCACCCTGAACGTATTGAACACAGTGCTCGCAACCGCGAAATGATCGCGACCCGAACGGGTTGCCGATCAAGAACCTTGTAACAACACCTTTCCCCGCTTTTCCATCCGTGTGACGGTCTGTCCGGCCGTCGCATGCCGCGCCCGCAGCTGGCCGCAAGCGCCTTCCACTTCCTGACCCGCCGAATCGCGCAACTGCGTCACGATGCCGTTCTGCTTCAGCGTGCCCACCATGCGCGCCATGCGTTCCGTCGAAGGGCGGCGGTAGGGCAGGCCCGCCACATCGTTGAAGGGGATGAAATTCATGATCGCGTATTTGCCGGTGAGCAGTTCGACGAGGCGCATCAGTTCTTCATCGCTGTCGTTCACACCCTCGATCAATGTCCACTGGTACTGTGTCGGATAACCCGTCGCGCGCGCATACGTCTCGCAGCGCTCCATGAGTTCGGCCACAGGTGTCTGCGGCGCATGTGGCAACAGCGTCGCGCGCAGCGCATCGTCGGTGGAGTGCAGCGAAAGCGCGAGGGCGGGTTTAACGGTTTCCTGCGGCAATCGATCGAACACACGCAAGTCACCCACCGTCGAAAGCACCAGATTCTTGTGCGGGATGTTGCCCTGCATGCCCAGCACCTCAATGGCCTCCAGCACGTTGTCCAGATTGTGCGCCGGTTCGCCCATGCCCATGAACACCACCTTGCCCACCGCGCGGCGTTTGCGCGCCAGCACCACCTGCGCCACGATCTCAGCGCTGCCGAGCTGGCGGATCAAACCATCGCGGCCGCTCATGCAGAACACACATCCCACCGCGCAGCCCACCTGTGTCGAGATGCACAGCCCGCCGCGCGGCAGCAACACACTCTCCACCATCTGCCCGTCGTTAAGTTCCACCAGTAATCGCGCCACTTCATCATCGGCGGGATATTCCCCATGCAAGCGCGCCAACCCCTCCAGCTCTGCCAAGATGGCGGGCAAGGCCGCGCGCATCGCGGCAGGGAAGAAGGTCGCAGCCGGGCTGCCCTTCACGTCCAACGAACGGACCTGACTCCAGCCGCGCAGCAGACGGTCTTCATGGCAGGGCTTGGCGCCCAGGTCGTGCAGGCGTTGGCGGAGGTCGGCGATGCGTAGCGCAGCTTGGCTCACTGTGTCTCTATCGTCCCGTTGATTTGCACGGTCATGCGGCTGTCACCCCCGGCGAACTCCGGCGCCGAGATGGAGGAACTCACCTTGGCCGCGCGCATCATCGGCATGGGGTGGTTCGGCATGCCGCTGTTGATGCCCATATGCACGGTCTTGTAAGCCTTCGCGCCCATGGCGGTGCGTATCGCCTCGGCACGCTGCTGGAAAGCCTTGATCGCCTCGGTGATCAGCCCATTCTCGATCCGCGCGCGCGCATCGGGTGACACGGAAAACTGCACGCCGCCAAGTTGCATGCCCGACTGCAACTGCATGATCAGCTCACCCGCCGCCTTGAAGTCGCGCGATTCGATGCGGATTTCGCCGTGGCCGCGCCAAGCCTCGATCTGGTTGTTCCGGCCATACACCGGAAAGGTCTGCTGGTTGCCGCTGCTCGCCTTCACCGCACTGAACGCCGCGGCTTTCTTGAGCGCATCATTCAGCGCCGCATTCATCTGCTGCGCAACGCGCGCGGGCTGCTTGTCCTGGATATCCACCACCAAAGTCGCGGTCAGCAGATCGTTCGCCACCTCGCGCGCCGCCTCCACCTGGAAATCCACGCGGTTGTACACCGACGGTTCCGCCAACGCCCACCCACAGGCCAAGAAAGACCCAAACAACAAAGCAATACGCAACATGGCAACCTCCCGGAAATGAACGCCCCGTATGCTAAAGCAAATCGGGGAGGGAAGGGCCGCAGCCCCCTAACGGGTCATTCAACCGCCGCCGGATAGACGCTATCATCCGCCCAACCCAAACAGAGCGAAAAGCATGCAAACGCGCAAACCCATAGACATCCCCGTCATCTCCGCCGACACCCCGACAGACGAACCCGCCGGCAGTAACTGCGACGGCAAAGAGATCGTCGCGCTCATGGTGCTGGGCGACAGCATGGCACCCGAATTCACCGAAGGCGAGATCCTCGTCATCCAGATGGGCGCACCCGCCACCGAAGGCGCATACGTCATCGCCGAAGTCGAAAAGGACGACTTCATCTTCCGCCAACTCAAGCGCGACGAACACGGCGGCTGGCGACTCACCGCCCTCAACTGGGCATACCCCGACACCCCGCTCTCAGGGCTGGAATCGATCAAAGGCGTGGTCACACACAAGCGCAACGCAAGGTCGCGGAAGTCGGTGAAGAGTTACGTGCCGCAGGCGGAGGGGTGAGGGTGGCGTTGCTTTGTAGATAATTGAAAAGCCCGGCGATGCCGGGCTTTTTCGTGGGAGGTAATGCGATGCTGACCCCTTTAGCTTTATCGACGTTGAGTTCGATACCTTTTTAGCTTGCGAGCGCGGCATCAAGCTGCTCTATGGCTATCACGATTTCATTTACAGTCTGCATGTCAAACTCTGGCAAATCAGTTTCGTCGTGTGTGCCTTTATTGAAATAGGTCCATGGAGGTTGATTGGCATCCGCACCCAACACCTTTGAGAGCGAACCTACTATTTGGTCTTTATTAGGAATTGCTGCTTTTGAAGACTTAAATTTTGCTTTCAAATTATCAGCAAGCGATCTTAAATCCCAAGGTTGATTCGGTGCTCGTCGAGATACACTGATTGGACTGTCTGATTTATCGCTATGCTTGCCGTAGTGATACCACGCTTTTTCACACAAGTTCTCCAGACCACGCCGTGCTGACATAAGTGAGTCACGATATTCACCTGCATCATAAAGCTCCCGAGCGGCCAGCACATAATTTCTTGGTCTTTTTAAAGAATGAACCTGAATATGATGCTGGCCATGATTGGCGCCAAAAATATACGACTCAGATTCGTTGGCGGCTTTCTTGCCAATGAGTTGATGCGTGCGGTTAAAAAATTCCTCGCCGTGGATCGCGAGAATAATTTGTTTGTCTTTAAAGAAATTATCGACAAATAACGTTTCACGAATCGCTCGGCGATGCTCGTCGTCAATAGCGTTTACGGGGTCGTCAAAGATCAAAAACGGGCAATTTTCCTTCGTGTTCTTTGCCAGCAATATCGCTAAACCTATACAGCGAATATGGCCCTCGCTTAAAACATGCAGGGCATCAAAAAAATGAGTTGGTTCAGCTTGGAAAGAAATTTTTAGGCGTCCATTTTGCGATAAAGGCAGATGAACAGACGACAATTTTTCACTGGGCAAGTCATCTCGATTAAAGGCATTGTAGAGCTCAACAACTTTATCGCCTAAATCAGCAACCAACTGTGCAGGCAAATTGTTTTTATAACCGCTTAGCTGGGTAATAAAACTGGCATAGGCATGGGCGATAGTTCTATTTCTTTTGACTACCGAAATTTCTGCTGCTGCATCAGCAATCAGTTGTGCGTTTTCTGTTTCAAAATTGGCAATGGCTTGATTTGCCGCAGTGATGGCGGTGTTTGCGGTGATGCGGCGTGTCTGCAATTGCGTAATGTTCTTGTCAAATTCACGCAGCTTGGTAAGTTGCTGCTGCTTAATTGCGCGCTGTTGTGTGGATTGCTCTATCGCTTTATCAGCTTCTTCGAGATGTTTAACTTGGCTCTCCAAGTGCTGCCATGGCGTAAAGTTATCATTCAATGTTTTATGCAAAGAATGCCACCAGATGACATTGGCAGAACTCTGATATGCGGATAGCGCGCTATTTGACGGGAAGCGCGTAATACAGGTAATCACCACTTGTGCAAGTGAATTTAACGATTGATTGAGGGTGTTGTTGAGGTGTTGCATCTCTTGTTGCAATTGCGCCAAATGCTGAAGTTTCTTCAACTCATCGCTGGCATGCGTATAGGGGTTAACCGCAACTTGCTGCAAAGGGGTTTTGCAGGCAGGGCAATGCGCTGGGCTGCTGGGATGTACTTGGCTAACCGCCTCGTACAGATGCTTGAATGAAACCAGTTGCCCAGCTTCTGCCAGCGTCTGCTGCTTGGCACTGATGTTTGCCAGATCGTTGCGAATGCTTTGCTGAAGCGCTTGCAACTTTGCGATGGATAGTCCGATTTTAGTCTCTAGGGGTTGCTGTAACTCAGTTTCAATGGTTCTAATTGTGCCTGCATTCTTATCATCGCCGCGCAACTCGATCACGGTTTGCACGAATGAGGCGCCCACACGATATTGATTAGCCAACGCAATTTCTTCGACTTCCAACCTGCCTAGTTCTTCAGTATTGGATTTTCGTTGCTGCTCAAAGCCAGCAAGAGATTGGCGTTTTTTTGCCAATGTGGTCGCCTTTACGCCGGTCAGGTCGATGTGTCTGTCATCAATCTCTGTGCTGAAGTTACGTACAAACTCATTAAAGGAGTCCAATCCAAACAGAGTGGAAATTAGCTCAGTTTGCTTGGCGGGCGTTTGGGCAGCGATTCGCGAAAAACTATCGATACGGTTCTTTTCTACAAAACAGAAGCGATACACCGCTTCGTTACTTAGCACTGCTACTTCCTGCCCTTGACTATCTGTTGCGCTAACTGTTGGTGCAGTAAATGTGTTGGTGTGGGCATTCTTCAGGTAGTCGCTTTGCTCGCGGAAGCGTTTGCTTTCGGCATCGGCAACACTACCCAATAAACCGTATTCCAATGCCTCACAAAAGCTTGATTTGCCAGAACCGTTGGGGCCATAAATCAGCACCAGTGAACTCGCCAGGTCGAAATCTTCTGGTTTGGCAAAACCCCGAAACGGGCCAACGTGAAGGCATTTTAGCTGGCGAATCTGGTTGCCGATAGCTGCAGTTTGCGCAGCTATTGGTTGAATGTCAGCACTGACATTTTCCCAATTAGCTTGAGCCAATTCGGCCAACTTCTTAACTCGATGCCCTTGTGCCGTGGTGAGTGGCAGCAATACATTCCAATGCGCCAATACGAGATTTGCCATTTTGCGCAAGTCTTGTGAGCCTGCGTTGGCCAGTGTCTGCAAAAATCGGCGGTACTCAGATAGGATCATGGCTCAACCTCTGATTAAGTGGGTTGGTTCAGTCAGCTCACAATTATTCATATCT
Organism: Sideroxydans sp.; assembly: GCA_013791855.1. Classification (GTDB taxonomy): domain Bacteria; phylum Pseudomonadota; class Gammaproteobacteria; order Burkholderiales; family Gallionellaceae; genus Sideroxyarcus. The sequence continues at coordinate 2,186 of VMTA01000014.1, read as the reverse complement.
GTCATGGTAAAGTTTTCAATGGTTAGGTGCTAAAGGGGATCAAATAGCCAATACTTTTGAGAGCCAAGAAACTTTTCTTGGAGACCATCACGACGAGCAGCCGGTATTGACTCTCTGATTAGGTAGTACAAATCTGAAAGGACAGGACGTTTTTTTGAGAAATACGAGTGTCCCAAGCCCAATATATCAGCTCCAACCGCAGTGGCATCAATCGTTTCAACGCCATCAACAACAAGTATGCTATTCCCGCCATCCCCAGCGCGAGGGTATTCGGCGTGCGCTTTCTTAGATGCCCAGATGGCTTTGTCGGATGCGGAGCCATAGAGCGTATAGCGATTAGCCTTTCCTTTAAGCTTTGAGACAGCTTCTGTAAATAGCGTCGCATCAATGTCTGGCGCTGCCATGACAATTTCACCGAACAATGTTTCTTTCTGTTCAACAGTAGGCATTTTTTCTATCGCCTCAAGAAGCGCTCGATTACCCATGCTATGGGCAATCACGTGAATGGTGGTAACACCGATATCCCGGAGAGTTTCTAGAAATTCAAGTAAACGAGGTGCCGTAAGTTTGACGCTGTCCTCATCAGCTGCGTATTTCAAAACGTCAAACACGCTACTCCAACTATATGCCGTAACAAGGCCCCTGAATTCGATATCGCGTCCTATTTGAGCCGCTTGACGAATTGCATCGTCGAAGGTGACATTGAAGCCATGGATGTATACGAGTGCTGTCTTGCTGTTCATCTCTTCAAGCTTATTCGTCGCAATCTGTTTCCAGTCGCTGACTGTTTGGATATCGCAGCTTGTTATAACGATATGGCGTTCCTCATTTTCCTTGAACTGAAACTTCCAAAATGAAAATGGTCTTTCCACTCGGCCACGCTTATGAGTGGGGATAGGTGGGATAGATACTTCAGCAATACCGTAGCTGAGTGTATCTTTGCCTCTGCGATTGAGAAATTGGCAGTGTTGTGGCTTATTGTCTTTCGCGATTGCTCGATCAGTAGCAAAAAATACAGGGATGAAGGTGCACAACAAGTTCTTGGATGTAGCCTCTCCAGTCAGCTCTGACTTAAGCTCATCGTTAAGCACAGAGTCAATTGAGGTAGATGGATAATCACGTGAGAATAATAGGTCTTGGCCGAAAGTTTCTTTGACACTCGCTAGTTCAACAAATGGCCGTTCCGCATAACCAAGGGCTGCACGCGGCTCATTTGCGAGAACACGCATGTAGGATTTTTCCAACTTGATGTAGTGGTCAATTTCTACCGATAAATATTGGGTCGTTAATTCAATCGCTAGCAACAACGTTGGAGGGATGGGTGTTTCGTCATTTGTTAACTGCGCAAACTCTTCTGCGTTAGCCAGCCTTGTAAGAGTTGAAATTAGATGAGTCAGGTTGAGGAGTGTATCTAATAATTTCTTGTAAATGCGATGAGAAGGTGACATTGAGATCGAGGCCTCAATCTGTTTTATCAACAAATTGGCCGCGACAATGGCTTTCGCAATTTCAATCGGTAGCTCTTTGCCACCCATTTTGCGGTGATGCAAATCTGTACCGTATTCGCCGAGATGTGCGGCGAGCTTTGCTAAGATATTCGAAAATTCACGTAGTGCCTCGACCAATGCTACAGGTAACATATGCCCCCTCATGGTTTAGTCAGATATGCCGCTGGATGCTATTAAATTAAACGGCTCAGCTTCGAATTGTTTTTGCACGAACACAACCCCCTCATATCAGTCAATTTATCTTCGGCTTTTCATCGCCGGTAATAAACCCGATGGGCCGTTTCTTCGTCGGCTCAGGCGGTGTCATCAACTCTCGGATGGCATCGAACACCTGCTTGAGTTGAACGCGCGTATTGCGCGCAAAGGTATCGTGCTGCATCGCCATATTGGCGGTTTTCTCTTCCAGTGCGTTGAGTTGTTTTGCAAGGTCGTGATGCGTCATGGTCAGTTCGCGCAGCTTTACGAACGCCCGCATGATCGCGATGTTGACTTGCACGGATTGTGGGCTGCTTAGTATCAAGTGATATGGGGTCAGCATGAGCTAACCCGCCTTTAACGGACGGTTTAATTGGGCACATCTGTTTGCTGCTCAAACTGCACCGGACTGAGATAGCCCAAGGTCTGATGCCTGCGCTGGCGATTGTAGAATATTTCAATGTATTCGAAGATCGCTGCCCG
>VMTA01000019.1 GCA_013791855.1 Sideroxydans sp. | reverse complement strand
GTGTGCCGTCAGGCGACAAGAAATCGCCGGCAAAGAAATCACGGATGAAGCGCGAATCCGAATCGATACAGACACAATTGGCCGCAGGATTGACGCGCCAGAACTCCGCCTTCACAACCTGCTGGGAGATGTGCCCAGGCAAGGCATGGTAGGCCGCAAGATCAAGCAAGGGATTGGCGCGAATGATGTCCTCGTCACACAACCAGTTGACCCCCTCAGTGCCGATGCGCTGCTGGAACAACCCCAGATCGCGTTGCGGCACCGAGATATACAGCGCCAGCCCCTCACGATTGTAGCGGCGCACACTCTCCGCCATGACCACAGCGCGATCCAGATCACGGTGGTAACTTTTGCAAAAGATGGCAATGTCGCTCATGTGGTCGCCTCGTGGGCAGGGTCGTGTTCCAAGTCTTGCATTATATGTTCTGCGATGCATGACACGAACTGCCCGGCACTGAATCGTTGCACCTGCTCACTGCTCAGATAGTTCGCGATCGCCGTCTGATAACCTGCATACCGTTCAGGCCCGAGCCCCAGCAAGTAACGGTGGACTTCCGCCGTGTTATTGAAATCCCGGCGATCTATGAAGCAGTCAGCCGGGATATGCTCCAGCACGTTATCAGCACCCCAATAGACAGGCACGCAACCGCTAAGGAAACTATCGAATATCTTCTCTGTGATGTAATTGTCCGGCCCGAGGGTGTTCTCATAGCAGTAGGCGAACTTGCTTCGCCGCATCACCGACGCCTTGTCCTGCACTTCGCCGCGCCAGCTCGGGAATGGCTTGTGACCGAATGCTTTGGCACGCAGACTGCTGATATTCCTCTTAAGCTTGCTCCATGGCGTGAAGGCGGGCGCCGGCTTCTGCCACCCCAGTCCGTACAACTCGAAGTGCTGTGGCGCATGGCGTTCATACCAGCGTATGGTATTGATGCGCTCCAGATACAGGTCGTTCGGCAAAGGTTTACGAAAAGCCTTGTTGGCGTTGATCAGGCAACTGAATATGTCTCGCTCGGCGAAGGTCGGAAATGGTTCGAACGCCAGCCGGTTCGGCACCATGATGGGCACCACATTGGGCAGATCATGTAAACGCTTGTCCCACGCAAATACCTTGCAAAAACGTCCGCAATAGTCCCGGTCAGTGTTCAGAAGGTTGATATGCGGATTCTCGAGAGCGATAAGGTATTTCCGAATGCCATCTTCGGCGAATTCCCGCCCTTCGAAGAACAGATCGAAGGCGATAGCACGCCCCTGATTCAGGTCCGGGGTGTTCAGTTCGATACCGCGCTCGAGAAAAGCCGCACGCAGCAATCGTGGTGTGTAGGTCGGATTGAATCGATGTACCGTATCTTCTTCGGCGAACATGGAATTGTTGGCATGGCCCGCTGCATGCACGTTGGCGTAGATCATCTTTCGACGCGCCACTTGATAAAGAAACGCTTCACCAACGAGCGGTACAGAACAGGATCGATATATCGCGACCAACTATGGCGGCTCAGGAATCGGCGCGCCACAGCGCGGCGCGCCGGAGTCGCGGCCGCGTTCTTTACCAGCGGTTTATAGATGAACGAATAGCGGTAGTCTGCCAACAGAGCCTTGCCGAATTGTTCAGGGTAGCGCTTGAGAAAAGCCATGAAGCGCAGTCGGTCGCGCGGCGACTCTACCTTGCCATCGTTGCCGCCGTGGATGCGGTAGGTCAACAGCGGCTCGTTGAGCCAGGCGATCGGCCCTTTCATCGCCAACCGCAATAACCAGGCGACATCGGTGTACTTGCCGCCATCCACATCCAGACGCAGCGCTCCTGCCGCGCTGCGTCGATATACATAACCGGGGAATGGCGCGAAGCCAGATTGCGCGCGGGCAAAGTAGCGTCGCGCAAGATCGCGTGCCGAGCCGAGATATTCCAGCTTGCCGATAGCGCGAAACGAACTACGGGGCTCGATCCGGCCCATGGTCTCCAGCAGCGCGTTGCTGCCGCAGGCGACCAGCCGGGGATCGGCATCCATTGCCGCCTTCATATGCTTGACGAATTCCGGATGCATCAGGTCATCGTCATGGAACAGGCAAAAAAGATCTCCCCGCGCCTCTTCGATGCAACGGTTGAAGTGTGCGATATGGAACAGCATCGGCTGCCTGCGCCGGTATTCCACTTGAGGGAAATCGGCCCGCATCATCTGACCGACCTCATCATTGCTGGAATTGTCCGACACGATCAATTCAAAGTCTTGATCACTCTGAGCCAGGATCGAATGCAACGTCTGCCGGGCAAAGTCCGCACGGTCATGGCATAGCACGAAAAGCGAAAATGACGTCATTGCATCACCCCACCCTGCATGCCATAGCTGCGAGGCGGTCTTTGCCGGGCATGGGATGAAAGGGCCTCTTCAAGCATCGCCTACGCTCACTTGACTAGCGAGGCCGGCATTCAAGAAGGCGAGAAAGCGTAGGCCCGGCAAATTTACATATGGCCATCAACCATTCCACCTTGACCCTGTTTTCTTCATACCAGTCCTGCCGCAGGAAAATAACATCACGCTGCACCTCCTCAAGGCCGCGCGCGAGCGGCACATATCCTTTTTCTGCAAGGAGCTGGATCACTTCCGGCTCCAACTTTTGTCCATCCCACACTTGTTTCGTTTCGAGTTCAACATGGATCAGAAATATCCGGTCGGTCTTTCGCGCTATACCACTGAGAACCTCGAAGGCGAATCCCTCGACATCGACCCACAATGCGACTCTGGAAGCCTGTGCGTACTCGCTCTCGATAAAATCATCCAATCTGACGGCTTCTACAGTCACCTCGCGACCGCCCGAATCAGCGCGCTGCAACGCAGAGCCGATCCCGCGGTTGCACTTTGGCCTTGCCTTGTCTTCCTGTACGTAGAAGGAGTGGCTCCCCCCGTTGCCAGAAGCCAGCTTGTTGACTATCCGTATCCGGCTGCTTTCATTGCGCTCGTCGCGCATCATGCAGGAATAGTTATCAGGATCGGCCTCAAACGCAACCAACTCAGCCTGGCGCAGCAATCTTCTGAAACGCCTTGAGTCAGAACCGTCCATGCTGCCTACATCCATGACAAGCTGCGGCTTAAGCAACCAGAGCAAAGCATGGAAGGCATATTTAGTTTTTAGTATGTGCATTATTTAATCTTCTAGTAGCGAAAGACTAAACTTCATCACCTTGGCAGCAACTTTCCAGTCTCCTGGTGTAGTGCTGCACGCTGATTGAAGTTCATGACCACCCTCCTGTAGGCCGGATTTAACCCGACATGTCGGACTCAAGCCCGATCTCTACCCAACGATACAAACCCAATCAGTGCAACCCCTTTAGTATCGCCACAGTCATGTGAATTCACATTGTAATGCGATTACTCCGGCTGGCTCGCGCACTTTCTGTAAATGTCCACATAGTGGAGCGCCACATCATGCCAACCATATGCATATTTTGGAGGCGCCTCTTGGCGCTGCAACTGTTTATTGACTGCATCCACCCATTGCTGCAATGGCGCATCAAGGGACAAGACTGCTCCGGCTGACTCGCCGATCTCACTCACTGCCCCACATCTATCGGACACCACCACTGCAGTTTGCGCTGCCATCGCCTCGGTGATCACCATGCCGAAAGGTTCTGCGCGGGCGGGATGCAGTAATACATCGATCTGGCGCAAATGCTCCGCATCATCGCGCCAACCGAGCAATTTGTAACCGCCTTGCCAATCCGCAAACAGATGCGAAACTTCTTCCGGTTCGGGCCCGGCGACCCACAGCTCAAGATGCGGCCGCTCTCTGCGCAATAGTTTGAGTATCTCGACCGCAAAGGGCAGCCCTTTGCGCTGCCACTCAACCCCCACAAAGCCGATGACACCTCCATCGGCGGGAGCGGGCCTCCAATCTCGCGGCTGCATAGGTGTGACACCCGGCACGATAGGTTCTGTCAGCTTGCGTGCATACTCGGGGTAGTAGTGAGCCAGTTGCTTCTTTATATAGATGGAATTCGGCACGATATAGCGCGCCGTTGCCAGCTCCCTGCGCTCCAGCCAGAATTGCATGGCAATACGCAACGAAAGCTTCTTCCACCATGGCTTGTCACGCACCGTAGCGAACGGCGGCCCATGGAAGGTAGTGAGGTGATGGAAGCCCAGACGCTCGTCGCTGTGTATCACGAAGCCCGGCCTCGGATTCTGTTCCAGCCACTCGCGCGCGCGCGCTCCAAAGCGAAGTAGTGCAAGCCAGCGGGGGCGTTTTGCGATCTCGCCCAGCTCGTGCACCGCGATGCCCTGAGGCTGCCCGGCATGGCAACGCTCGCACACAACTTCAACACAATGGCCGAGTGCCGCCAGCTCGCGCGTGACTTCCCACACATAGCGCTCCATGCCGCCTACCGGACCGTAACGCCGCACCACATGCAGTATTCGCAAGGGCTCGTTCATGCCGTCAAAGCCTCATACAGCGCGCCGGCGCCATGCTCCTGCTTCAGGACGCGTCCGGCTTCTGCCGCGCCGGCCGCATATCTTCCGTAATCGGCGATGATGTCCCGGATAGCCTCCAGCAGTATCGCCGGCGAGGTCTGTTCCACCACCATGCCAGCGTCGAATCGAGCCACCATGCGCGCGATCCAGGTGTCCGCCGTGGTCAGCACGGGGCAAGCGCCGGAGAAGGCATCCAGCGTCACCCCGCTGATCCTGTCCGAGAAGTCGTTCACACTGTACAGCTGCAACGCGAGCGCGCCCGGATACAGCGCCTCATATTCACGCACGCTCAATGTCTGCTTCAGCAAATGCAGATGGGGGTAGGGGATGTCCTGCAAGCGCTTGATGTCCGCCAGCGTCTCGGCATCATATTTTCCAAAATGCTCTGCCGACACCTGGATGGTGACAGGGATCTTTGCATGCTGCGCATGCAGCAAGCCGACCAGATCCACGACATGGCCAAATCCTTTGTCGCGCCGCGCAGCACCTGCGAACAGAAGATGGCGAAAAGCAGCGGGAGCGGCATCCTCTTTCACTTGACGCGTCGAGATCGGATACGGAATGACCTTCGCCTTGGTGAAGCCGGCCTCAATGAACGCATCCACCACCGTCGGGGTCGGCCCAAAGATCTCAAGGTTGGGTTGGCGCTGCGCGATGCGTCTGAGATATTGCATCTTGGATGCGCTGCGATTGAACCAATGCACGTAGAAATATGCCTTGCCCGGCGGCACGGTGGCACTTGCCGCCAGATCGAACAGACGCAGATCAGTGTAGGTCGCAGTGGAGAGAAAGAGCTTGCCAGGTGCCGACAACAACCTCCGATACAGGAAGTAACCTTGCGGACGGCGCCACCAGCGAAAAAAATGACGGCGCACTTCTATGCGCCCCCCCCCGAAATCGATCTCGGCATTCCGGTTGACCCATAATCGCAACGGCACCCCCTTCGCATTCACGGCGAGCAAGGCGTTGACGAAGCTGTAGCAATGCCCGGCCTGCGAACTCAGCGTCGGCTCGATGATATTGATCTCATCCACGCCCGCCACCCTCCCGTTTCATCAGCAGCCGCTTCGCGTAGCGATAATACGTACCCTCAGCAGTGGTCACCGCCAGCATGAAGCCCTCGCGTCCGTCGAGGAAACCGGCGCGAAGAAGATACGAACGTATGAATGCCCACAGCCCATGCAGCACAGCCTGAGTCAGCGTTGCTTCACGCCCCTTGCGATACATCATCTCGGCCCCGGCGGAAGAATAATGGTTCATCTTGGCGAGCACCTGATCGAGGTCGCGGAACGACTCGTGCAGCAACCAGTTTTTCATCAAAGCTTCCTTGCCATCGACCACCAGCCGTTCATGCACCAAGTCATCGGTGAATTTGCCTTTGCCGCGATGGAACAGGCGCAGCACATAATCCGGATGCCAGCCGGAATGGCGAATATAGCGACCGCAGAAGCTGGACAGGCGCGGGACACTGTAGCCCTCTGCCTGTGGCGACAGTAATACGCTCTCTATCTCCGCGCGCAACTCAGGTGTCACACGCTCGTCCGCATCCAGCGAGAGGACCCACTCTTTGCTGGCATAAGACAAAGCCCTGTTCTTTTGCGGGCCGAACCCCGGCCAGTCGTGAACGTAAACGGTCGCGCCGAGCGCCTTGCAGATCGAAACCGTATCGTCCGTACTCCCGGAATCGACCACGATGATCTCATCTGCCCAGTTCGCTGATTGCAGACATGCGCGGATGTTCTCCGCTTCGTTCTTGGTGATGATGATGACGGAAAGTGTAGGTGTCATGCGCGTCCGTTTGAAGCCGATATATATTCAGGGATCCACTGCTGCAAGCGCTTGCGCACGATCTCATCCGACGCCGGATCGTCGCCGGATATCCATTCCGACAGCATCTGCATCTCGGTGTCCGTCACGGGCCGCGCCTGGGCGATGCGCAATTTCGGATGCGGGGTAGGCAACGTCTTCTCGCTATCCGCCAGCAATTCTTCAAACAGTTTCTCGCCGGGCCTCAGGCCTGTGAACTCTATTCGAATATCATCCGCATCCAGCCCGGACAAACGGATCATATCTTTTGCCAGGTCGACGATCTTCACCGGCTCACCCATTTCAAGCACGAAGATCTCTCCACCTTGCCCCATATAACCGGCTTGCATCACCAACTGCGCCGCCTCGGGAATGGACATGAAATAGCGCGTGATATCCGGATGCGTCACAGTGATCGGCCCACCACTGGCTATCTGTTCGCGAAACTTCGGTATGACACTGCCGGTACTGCCCAGCACGTTGCCAAAACGCACGACGATGAAGCGCGTCCCCTCGGCTTGCTGCAGACCCTGGCATACGATCTCAGCCAGTCGCTTGGTCGCCCCCATCACATTCGTGGGATTGACCGCCTTGTCGGTAGAGATCAGCACGAACTTTTCCACACCGTGCCGTTGCGCACAGCGCGCCACCTGCCAGGTCCCATATACATTGTTGCGCACAGCCTGCCATGCATTGTTGCATTCCATCAGCGGCACATGCTTGTAAGCCGCAGCATGGAACACCACATCAGGACGATGTTCTAAAAACACCTGATTCAATCGCGGCTCATCCCGCACATCTCCGGCAAGATACAACAGTTCCAATCCCGGGAATGACCGCCCCATTCCCTGCTCCATCGCGTACAGGGCGAATTCGCTCGACTCATACATCAACAGTTTGGCGGGAGAAAAATGCGCGATCTGACGGCATAACTCCGATCCGATCGATCCGCCCGCCCCCGTCACCAGCACCACCTTTCCCGACAATTGCTGTCGCAAACCCGCATCGTCGATCAAGACCGGATCGCGCCCAAGCAGGTCATCCAGCTCCACCGCACGCAACTGCGAAATATTGAATTGCCCACTCATCAGGTCATCGAAAGAAGGCACGGTCAGCGGCTTCACCCCGGCGTCGCTGCAAAGTTCAATGGCCCGCCTGCGCTGCTTGTGCGACACGCCGGGCATGGCAATGATGGCCTTATCCACCCCCAGTTTTTTCGCGTTATAGGCAAGCGCATCCAGCCTGCCTAAGACCCGGACGCCATTGACGACATTGCCGACCTTCTGCGCGTCGTCATCCAGGAAGCCCACCACTCGCCATAGTGGATTGCGTGCCAGATCTTTTGCCAGCCCGAACCCGGCGTCGCCGGCCCCGAGCACCAATACCGGCTCCCCCCTCAGCTTGATGTCCGCGAATAGTGCCTGTTCTTTCCACAGCCGGTAGATCAGCCGCCCGCCGCCCATGAACAACATCAAGAGCGCGGGGTAGATAACCAATACCGACCGGGGCAAGACCACGTCCAGCCGCAGTAGCCAGAATAGCAGCGGTGTGAGTGCCGTTGCGACGAGCACGGCCCAGAATATCCGCTTCAGATCGATCAGGCTTGCGTAGCGCCAAATGCCGCGATACAGACCGAATCGCCAGAACACGAATCCCTGCAACAGCACCACCCAGACCAACGTCCCACCGATCTCACTCGCAAAGCTTGGCGGAAGCTCAAAGTTGAAGCGCAACAGGTAGGCAACGACCCAAGCCGCAGAAGCGGCGGCCAAGTCATGGAACATGGCCAGCGCAGATCGGGAACTGAATGTCTTGGGCACCATCAATATGCGCTCTTGCCGCGCATGCCACCAAAGACCGTTTTCATGATGATCTTCAGATCCAGCCACAACGACCAGTTGTTGATGTAATCAAGATCGTACTTGATGCGCATTTCCATTTTCTGCGTCGTGTCGGTCTCGCCGCGCCAACCGTTCACCTGTGCCCAACCGGTGATGCCCGGCTTGACCTTGTGGCGCAGCATATAACCGTGTATCAGACGCCTGTATTCCTCGTTGTGCGCCACCGCATGTGGGCGAGGCCCTACGATAGACATCGTGCCCTGCAGTACATTGAAGAACTGCGGGAGCTCGTCCAGCGAAGTGCAGCGCAGGAAATTGCCCAGCTTAGTCACTCGCGGATCATTCCGCGTCGCTTGAGGCACATTCGGCCCATCCTCAAGCACCCTCATGCTTCGGAATTTCCACACCTCGATCACTTGTCCGTTCAAACCATACCGGCGCTGTTTGAACAAGGCCGGCCCCGGCGAAGTCAGACGCACAGCGATTGCGATCGCCAGCAGCAACGGAGAGATCAAGATCAGTATCAGGCTACCCAGCAGCAGATCTTCCATACGTTTAATGAACTGGTTGGCACCGAAGAGTGGGCTTTCAAACACACTGATCAGAGGGATGTCCTCGATACTTCGCCAGCGCGATTGGAGCAGGTCAGAGACAAAGATATCTGGAACCACGTTCACAGAAACGGTGGTATCCGCGAGTCGTTCAAGTAGCAAACGTATCTTTTCTTCGTCCTTCATCGGGTAAGTGATGTAGATGTTATCGATCACTTGCTCGTGCACCTTGGCCATCAGGGCATCCACGCTGGCAGCCCCCTGCTCCCTGGTAGCCGCACTAACATCATCGTAAACGCCCTCAACGCGCAACCCCATCCACGGCGACCTGGCAATGATTGCCATCAATTTCGCCGCGCACTTACCGCCACCGACAATCGCTACGGAGCGAGTATTGAAACCCTGCTTGCGGAAGTGCCGGATGAAATAGCGAATAACCGCTCTGAGCCCGACAAGCATAAAGGGCGTGGTGAACGCCCAGATAATCACCGCAACCCGGGAAAATCCGATCGAAGACTTACTTAAAAACCCTATAGCCAGAAGCGTTGCGCATGTCAGCACCCATACGATGACAATCGTCTTGGCCTCGAACCATAGCGAATCGACCCGCCATGACTTGTAGAGCCCATACCATTCTGCAAGCAATGAATAGCTAACGATCGAAATGACCGCCGCCAATTTGTAGTGCAAGATCGGCTCTACCCCATATACCTCCAGGGCCAGCCACAATGCCACCAGCACCACCGTACCATCCAATACACGGTGAAGAAGCGTCAATTCCCAGCTATGTTGTCGCGCAAATCCTGACGGAAGAAGCATCAATAGTCCTATTTATTGCACTTACTCATACCGCAGCCAATTATTAGCGCGGATCGCTCATTAACGCCCGTAACTTTACCTCAAATCCCCTGAGCACTCTTTCCTTGTCAAGATTCAACAAGGCATATGCCCGCCCAGCGGCGCCAAGTCTGGCGCGCAGATCCGCATCACCCGCCAACAACATGATGGCCGCTACGAATCCTTCCCCCCCCCCAGGAGGCACCACCAGCCCGCAATCTGCCACCACGCTGGCCAGCTCGGTCCCAACTTGGGCTGTTGCGACGACCGGGCGGCCACTTGCCAGCATTCCGGTCAACTTGGATGGCATCACCAGATCAGCGGCATCGGCACGCTGCGGCAGCAAATGGATATCTGCCATTGCCAATAGCTCACTCAAGCGCTCGGCCGGCTGAAGCTCCAAAAACCGCACATCGGGCAAATCCTCACATAGCGCGACCAATTCATCGCGCCCAGCACCCGCCCCGCAAAACACAAATACGATCTCAGGCGTAGGTCGGACTTCAGCCCAATCCTCTCCCGTAGGTCGGGTTTCAACCCGACACCCACCTATCGGGTTGAACCCCGACCTACCTCTTTCCCCGCAAATCCTTGCCGCCTCCGCCAGAATCTCCAATCCCTGCTTCGCACCCATATTGCCGGAATACAACGCCACCACTGCGTCCTTCGCAATACCCAACTCGGCGCGATAGCCCGCCGTTCCTGATTTCTGATTCCCGAATCCTGAATCCTGAATCTCCACCCAATTACGGAACAACACCACCGACCCGGAATCCACCCCCTTAGCCAATGCCTTATCCAACATACGTTGCGAGATGGTCGAAACCCGGTCGAACCTGCGCATCAGCCATCGCTCACCTGCTGCCACCAGTCGGCGCAACAGTTGCCCCTTCAGCAAGCCAAGGTCGAATGCCGCATCCACTTCATAATCTTGAATATGCAGCCATGCCTTGCCACCGGAAAGCCGTGCGACCAACCACGCTTGGGGTGCGCAAAACAAAGCTGGCTCCACCACCCATACGACATCAGGACGCCAGAAAATCTGACGTAACATCACTGGAAAACTGAACAAAGCAAAACTGGCCAGATGAAAGATGCGCTTCAAACCCGAAGGCTTGGCCGGCACCCACAAAGGGCAGCGATAGACAACCAGCGAACCTCCCCCCCCCGTAGGTCGGACTTCAGTCCGACGAACCCCGTCACCTATAGTTCGGGTTTGAGCGTGTGCTGTTTGAGCTTCAGCTCCGTACAGCCACGGCCTTCCCCTTGCGGATGCAACCCGACGCCCACTTGTCGGACTAAAGTCCGACCTACATACGGCTTTGCTCCAACGATTTACATACCCCTCGGCCATCTTCCACTGCGGATAATAGGGCGGCGCCGTTACCACTCGCACCTCGTGACCTTGAGCGGCGAGCCACTCGCCCATCTCGCCGGTGTATTTGCCGATGCCCGTGAGCTCAGGAGAGAAATTTATACCGTGAATCAAAATATGCATCAGAAGCAACTCGATATTTAGAAGCGGAAGTGGCTTACGCTTAGTTCAAGCTAGCGACACAGCCGCCGCTTAGCGCACTGCTTTCTCAAACAACAAATCAGCCTGAATACAATTTCCATTACGATCATAAGACGGGTTGTATATTCCCGCTAACCCAAAGCCAAGTGAATTGAGGTATCCAATCACCTCTCCGGCCAGTTTCTGATTCTTATACAGCTCGACAAAAGAGCACTCGCAGTAGATGTAATCAAAATTACCGATCAAACTCCTACACCCTGCCAGTGCCTGCATTTCATAACCCTGCACATCGAGCTTAAGCATGGCGGGACGAACAATCTCGTCCTTGCTCAAATACTGATCCAACGTACCCACCTCAACTTCAATGGTTCCGACCTCCTGCGTACCGGGAAAGTATTCAGATTGAGCACTTCCAATTTCAAGCAAAGAGGACGAATCGTCGCGCGCGGACAAATGAATTTGCTTCTTTTCCGATTTCTCGCCGATTGCTGCCACATGCAATGTAACCGCCGCGTCATCGAAAAGTATGTCTCGGTAAAGCAAGGCCACCTCTGGCAATGGCTCAAACGAGACGACTTTTGCGCCGGATATGGCCCTGGCAGCAAGTGCAAACTGCCCGCGATTAGCGCCGATATCCACTACAGTCGCCAAAGGGCGACTGAGCACGGGCTTATGCTCCACACCAGCCATTACGCGATATTCAAAAAATGCACTGCGCAGCTTCGGTTGAAGAAGGATGATCCGCAACTTCTTTAGCCGGAGCATCAAAAGAGAAAAGAATGTCATATGGTCGTTAAGTATTGGATATTTTGAATCGACTTTTCTTCGGCTTTGCAGGTACACCATAGCAAATTGTGTTTGGAGGTAAATCGCGTGTTACAACAGATCCTGCTCCTACAATAGCACCACGCCCAATTCTGACATTCCCCACAATAATCACCCCATGGCCAATCAAATTATCACCCTCAATAACAACGCTTGAAGGAAGCAATCTGCCCGCCCAAAATACTGTACAGCTAGGATCATCAAAACGATGATCATTCCCAACTATCGATACACGACTTGATATCAATACATCGCTACCAACTTTTAAATTGACCTCCAAATGAAGATTGCTACCGATAGCTACGTTATCGCCAATATCTAAATATTCAGGGGGAGCCACATAGCAATTACGCCCGAAGAACACATTCGTTCCCACAGACAGCCTTCCCCTCAATCTCAACCGCAATATCGCTAATCTTGCCCAACGCACAACTTGGCGAATCAAATGAAGCCATTTATGAATTGGTTTATCAGGCCTGTTCATAACTTAACAAACTCCAAGAAACCATCCGCCATTCTCTCGGCAGAATAATTCTCACGGCAGCGCAGGGCTATTGACTCTCTTCTTTTAATCCAAAATTGACGCTCAGACCACACCTTTATCAGCGCAATACTAAATGCATCAACATCATCTGATTGAAACAAGATTGCATTCTCTCCCTCAATCACTGCATCGATCTCGGGTGAATGTGGCTCATCATTCGCGACAAGCACTGGGGTGCCAAATGAGAAACTCTGTACGACAGAAAGACCAACATAACCTGGGGAAAGGCTGGCGACCGCTTTTCCAAACAAACCGGACAGCACCTCTTCATTATTGATGTGGCCCAAAAAAGCAACCCTTTCTGATATGCCCAAATCTTTCGAGAGCGCCTCCAATTCATTGCGCATTGGGCCATCACCGACTATCAGCAGCCTCGCCTCTCCAAGAGACGGCAAGGCTTTTGCAAAAGCCAATATGGCAAGTTCCGGTTTTTTTGCTGGTACGAGTCGGCCAATGTAAATGAATGAGTCCACCTGTTCGGTTGCGCGGTTGTAAATCTTCTTCTGGGTATATAGCGAGTTGGGTGCAGCAAAAACATTCACCCGAGGGAGTCTGTTCCTGAATGTCGTTGCCTCATTCACTGTATAGGCAATCACATTCCCCGCAAGGCGCCCCATCAAATCTCGCAAAAATGTCCCACCCTTGCCTTTGCCGCGCCTCGACCAAGCATGTCCCCAAACAGCTGTCTGCCGACCTAATATCCGCCGCCCCACCAGAAAAATCCAATTACTGATAATTCTTGGATTTTGCTCTAGCACAACGCAATCCGCCCCAAACACGTCTTGCCAACAGCCAAATTGAATTGAAAATCTATTACCAAACATAAATATGTTTTTTACGGTTTTCTGGTTAGCGCCAAGATTAACGCGCGTAATTGTGGTGCCGTCGAAATATCGCTCACCTGCAAGCAACAGAAAATTTGCACCAAATTTACTCAGTAAGACACTAAGAAATTCTGCCCGATAATCTCCGACGGATGTTTGCAGAACCACTAATTTCATAAGAATCGACTAGCTGGCGACGTTGGAATTGGCCGATTAAGACTGCTTAGCACATTCAATACCCAAGCAATTTTCCCATCGGGAAATATTTTCAACCTCTTTAAATTGATGAATTGTGGAATCACCAAATTGCACTCTTTTTATATTCACAAACCCCACCGCCTCAAGTTCATGAACAAGTGATTGATAATCCCACATCCACAAATGTTGGCTATTTCCAAGAATCGAATAAACTAAACCCTTAATACCATACGCACGCTTCTCCAAGCCCAAGCCGGTGGCTCTCATGAAATCAAGGCCAGGAGTTGGGGCTCTGTTTTGAACAGCCTCAGTGTAAAGCCTGATCAAATATTCCAGATCAGGCAATACAAATCGAAATACCCCTCCTGGTTTTAATATTTTGTAAGTGTTTCTAAGTGCCACACGGCAATCATCCAGAGACAAATGCTCCAGCACATGGGAGCAGTACACTGCGTCACACGATGCCCCAATAATCGGAAGCCCTTTCGTAATATCGCCATACGCAACATTCAAAGGGAAACGCTTATCATTTTTTGTATATAACTTCCCAATTACAGGAATTCTCTCGAACCTCAAAGTTGGAGAAGCATCAAAATTTCTCCAGCCATGGGGGGCTGACCAAGCACAGCCAAACTGGACGTATGTTGCTTCATTATTCATCTCTTGAGCTTCCTCATATTAATAATCTACCGCCTATAGAGCTCTAAACATGCGAAGCTATATCGCCGGTTTATCGAATATCTGAAATGCATTCATAGCAAATCTAAGCAGAATAAATGCATAACCGATGTTGAACAATACATGTGTGATTCGTTTGCCTGGCATCAGCATATCTCTAGAACATGCCATCACAAAGAAATAGAAAAAATACACTCTAAACATCAGTGGGAAAATGATACTGGAAAGATACAAAGTAACTAGGATTGCAGTTTCTGGTTTTGAAAACCCACCAATAGCACCGGCAAAGAAAAAGAAGATGACAACGAATATGTTTAATATCGAAATTCGGTTCAGCGAGAATTCAAACTCCTCAAACTTTTGGAAATATCCGACCCTAACGTAATAGTCATATCTGCCCTGCAAATGATCCTGCAAGACATACACCACAATCAATAGAACAATGGCAGAAACAAAAACGGCTTTATAATGTTTTTTGTTTAGATGTAGCCGCACGAGTGCAATTGCTGCCACGATATGCGTAGCCATTGCTGCAGCAATCAAGTAGATTTTCTTCGACCTGTCTTCTAGAACAAATAGGCCGGCCAGCAGCATTGCCAGACCTTGCCTGATTACGTCCAAAAATATCAAAGGGCCGAATCCAAATGCCATAAGAACTGCTTCTGCAACTTTCTTTCTTTTTAAGATCAGAAAAAACAGAATGCTCTCTATCAGCGCAATGAATACTAAGAAAGTTCGCCCTCCAATTTCTCTGCCGTTCGGAATATCTTCAAGAATGACCACCAAAGCGCTCGCTATCCATCCAAATAGAAGCTCTGAAAATCGCCCACCGCTTTCTGAAAAGTAATTGTTGAACATATCGACATACAAATCAGTGTCATGAGAGACATCCAACGGACGCAGTGAGGCCCAAAGAAACAAGAGGGTCGTTAAAACAATGGCCGTGGGTAACCGATATTTCACAGCAAATTTTCCATTGTCAGATTGACTGTTGCTGGTCGGCATCATTTCCACCCAATTGCCAACTCTGTTACGGTGCTAAACCATTCCTTGTTGAGCCTTATGCTCAACAGACCATATGCCGCTCCACCCGCCATTGTACCTACCACCAATCGAATCACATCGCCCTCAAATGGATATGCACTAATATACCCAGCTAGGCCACTCACCACTGATATGATAAACGGCACAAACATCTGAATTAAATACTCGCCAAATTTCGCATGACTAAGAGGGCGAACCAACCAATACCAATTAGCCGGAAACAATGCCACACCCGCAAACAACATTGACAGTGCCATACCCTTTACTCCGAACTGGCTTCCCATAAGAACCACGGGGGAGTATACGAATAGCATCCACAAATTCCATTTGAAGCTCAAATCCGCTCTGCCGCGCGCCAATAGCAATATGCCAACAGGATTACCAATCGCGCGCAGCAACCCCCATAGCGCAAAAATGCGTAGAAGTGGAATGGCTTCTTCCCATTTTTCACCAAATAAAATGTGCACAACTTCCGGCGCAAATACGGCCAAGACAATGTAGAACGGAAAATTTATCGATGCAGTCATCCGCATCGTCTTTAGATAAATATTTTTCAGTAGGGCTATGTCGTTCTGCGCTTTGGCCATCACAGGGAAGCCGACTCGAATTGCAATCGGATTAAAGATGGCCGACAGTCTTAGGCACAAATCCCGCGGCAGGCTATATAAACCTATGGCCTGAGCACCCAACACCCGGCCGCCAAGAAGAATATCCACCTGACTGTTAAATGTATTGATCAGATTATTGCCGATCATGTAGGCGCCAAATCCGAGAAACTGTCTAATTTCCTTTAGACTAAAGCACCAGAGCGGCCTCCAGCCGCGCGCAAGAAATATCCACAGCAACGCTGTTAATACAATTGCATTGGCCAATACCCCGCCCACCAAGGCATAAACACCTCCGCCCTGCATAGCAATAAAGATTGCAACTACAAGTGCAACACCTGCTGAAAAGACTTCCACTCGCGCCAATTCAAAAAATTGGAGATTTTTTTCTGCAAGAACGCGAATTTGTTGTCCTAATGCCGCTACTACCAAAGTAGCGCCAGCAATCCAAGTCAATGTTACTAGGCGCGAATCTCCATAGAAATTCGCGATAAAAGGACTTGCTAATACCAAGATAATGGCAAGACCAAGCGCTGCCCCTGCATTCAGCCAATACAAGCTGGACAACTGGCGTTGATCAATTTCTTGATGATGGATAATGGCACTGCTTACCCCCATATCCGAAAACACCTGCAAAAAAGCCACCATCGCTACTACCAGTGCCATCAGGCCGAAATCAGCCGGAGCCAACAAACGTGCAAGAACGGCAATCTGCAATAGCTGCAAGCACGCCCTAATCAATGAAGAAGCCGTAGACCAACGTACGCCAGAATAAGCTTGCTTTCTTAGTGTCATGGTTTTCTGGCAGTTACCGAGTATCCGGTCGTTTCTTGTGGCGCCGGCCAATATCGATCCATAACTGGCGCAATGAATTGATCGACAAGCCACAGCGGCAGAAAACACGCTTTAACCAACCAGCGAAGTGGCTTGGGGCCGCGCACCAGGCGCGCAGTCTGATAATTCAACTTCAAGAACCACATCGCCCAGAATCCGGTAGATTCTTCTACCACTATGTCCACGAACCCGGCTTTGGCAAGCATGTACTCAAGCCCATGACGGGTGTACCTAAAGTAATCGTAAGGAGCTTCATGAACCCACCATTGGAATGGCACGGTGATATAGACGAATCCGCCATTCTTAAGAATGCGAAAAGCTTCGCCCAGCATTGTTTGTGGCTCGCAGAGATGTTCCATCACCTGTAGCGAAATCACGTTCTCGGCGACGTTGCTATCTATCGGCAACGGTTTGTTAAGATCAGCCACTATATCGGCGTGCAGACCATGCAACGTGTTGGACCAGTCGACGCCAATATATCGATCGGCAACAGCAAGAATCTCCTTTTCGTACGGACGTGTGCCGCACCCCAGATCGTATACGACCCCCTTCATATTGGATAAGTGGCCCTTCAGCAACTCGTTATTCATTTTGTGGGCAAGCCAGTTCTGATCCAAATAACAAACCTTATGCATGCTTGGTCACCCCATGTGATTTAATCTGCTGTACGAAATCACGCACCGCGCCCAATACCACTTTATTCGATGAATAGTTTTCCAATACTTCTCGATTCTTGAGCTTCTGTTCATCCGACAATGGCTCAAATATGCTCGCGCCGCCAGTCTGCAAATCCTGCAATGTATAAACGAATGCCCCTCTGTTGTTTAAGTATTGATATACGGTATTGGCCTCATCCAGAAAGACCTTAGCACCCTTGTAGAGTAAAGTGACTGTGTTTCCCCCACCCTGCTGCCTCCGATGCCCCATGACCACCGTGGCACATTGCGCAATCAAGGTGTTGTACTCATCCAAAGGCATGAATTCGACTATAGGTTGAAAACGATCCCCAAATAACGCACGCCCATGGGAAATGATGGAATCCCTATAATCAGCATCTCCATAACTCAGTGGCGCCACGATTTTCCTGTCTCCCAGATCAAGGGTTGACAGGATCTTGAACGCTTCAAGGTGGTTATTGGTTGCGGTGGCGGAGTTGCCTACCAGTATGTTGTTCCCGTAAACGCTTGCCGCACCCGGAACGTAGGTGCGTTCTACACTTCCGTAAAAAACCCGGGTGTAGGCTGGATGAAACTGGTCTCCAAAATGTGCACGCAATAGATCAAAGTCTTCCGGAAAGGGGGATGAAAAATAATCTACCCGCTTAATCGCTTTATTGATCCGTGGGACATACAGAACTTCATTCCGTACTTTTACTGCAATGTTTCTGAGTTTTTGTTTTAGCCCGGAAACGGAAACGGACCATCTACTTCTTCTGTTCAGCGTTTTCACAAGCCGCAAAGTCTCATCGCCAAGTAGATTGCGGCCCCCTTGGGGTAAGAGATCGTAATAATCACCACCCCATCCGCTCCACACAACAGGCAAGGTCTTGGGCGCGCGCATAATTGCTTTTGCCTTTATCCCGTCCATGAAATGGACAACCACACAATCACACCACTCCAAATCTTCCATTAATGCTCTGGAAGCAGCGTATCGTTTATTTACGACGCGAATGTTTGGCTGACCCGAGAAGAACTTCTGCGCTTCTCGCACATTGGATGAGATCACTCGAAATGAATTTTCAAGTTCCTTACACGTATCGAATATCTCAGCTGCAACAATTACAAATTTCTTTTCATCTGGTGCGAGGTGAAGAATTTTCATATGCTGAATCTGTTGAACCAAATGTCCACCTTAATTTGTGTCAGGTAAAGCTGTTCGTATTGCATCACCATTACTCTCTTCGCTCACACATCAGGAAGATGCTTGAGCACAGATCGGGGTAGTGTTGTCCAAGTTTGTAACACCCCTCCAAGTACTCCTTGGAGATGATGTCAGTCTGCAGCAGACGATCCCACTGAAAGTTCGCCAGCGCCTTGAAAAATATCCCTGAGCGGTACACCACCTTCAAGCCGGCGGCGACGGCATCGCGCTCCAGAGTATCCAGCGTGTAAGTGCAGCGATGACCATGCTCGGCTTCGGCCTGGGTGACCGCCGCATTATGCGAGATCAATCCCATCTTGACGGCGATCTGGCGGGAAGGCGCATTCGCATTGGGACACGCCAGGAAGAACTTTCCGCCTTCGGCCAGCCACTCGTCGTTAATGCGTTTCAGCACTAGGACAGGGTCATTCAGATGTTCCAACACATGGGTCAGCACGATGTTGTCATAGCGCTTGGGCAAAGTCGCCTTCTCGAACAGCGAATTGACAAACTTCACCTTGTCGCCCAGTTTCTTTTTGGCTTCTTCGATGGCGACATCCGAGGCTTCGACACATGTGACGTCATCAAAATAGGGCAGAAATCTTCTGGTGAAGTCGCCCTTGAAGCTCCCCAGTTCAAGCAGGCTCCCCTTGTTGAAGAATGGCTCGAACGATTTGATCATGTAAGGGTGCATCACATCGAAGTCGAAGCCGTAGGCGTACTTGTGGTCGTTGGTGTCTTTTATCTCAACGTTGTAGTTACGTTTGCTGTTCATGTTGTTATTCCCCGCTCTTCAAATATAGATTCATAGTAATGAATGGCGCATTTGCCTTGCCCGCAATGAAGCCACTCTTCTCATACAGTCCGATGGCAGGGGCATTGGCGCTCGCCACCTCAAGGCTGATCTGCCGCATCCCCAACGTTTTCGCGTGCTCGATGCACTGCTTCATCAAACTCGCGGCGATGCCCTTGCCCATGTATGCCTTCAGCACACTAACGCTGGTGATGTAGGCGATACGTTGCTCATGATCGTTGCAGTAAGCCGCTACTAGCCCCACTAGCTTGGCGCCCGACCATGCTTCGAACCGCGTCGCTTTTCTCGCGATCTTGCTGACATAGTCGTTTATCTCGACCCGTCCGCTCAGGGGCGGCACGAAATCGGCATCGCAGTGCAACAGGTGTTCAGCTATTTCCGCTTCAGATGCCTGGTTCGAGCCAAACTCGATAGTCTCACTCATCTTTCCAGTTCGGCCAGCCCGAAACCGTAACGTCCGAACTCGTTGCCGTTATAAAGCAAGTACACCTTGCCCTCGCACTCGAACACATGCGGATAGCACAGCATGTCCGAGTCCCAGTCGTCCGGCGTGACATCGAGCAGCGGACTCTCGTCGTCACGCGTCCAGTTTCCCAAGTCGTCCGACCACGCATGCCCGACGCGATAGCCACGACCACTGTTCTTGCGGAAGTCGAACGATTGGCGATAGCAGAAGAACATGTGATGCCGTCCGTCAATCTCGATCACTGTCGGCAGCGCCTGACTCTCATCCGCACCCAGCCTGTCTGCAATGATCTGCCGCGCCTCCTCCTTGACCCAGTTGATGCCGTCGCTGGAAGTCGCGTGACCGATCTTGTAGGTACGATCCGGCGCGGCGTCCGGCGAAAACTTTTTCCAACCGGTACCGAAGATGTACCACATGTGGAACACGCCACCGATGACCTTCACGAAACCGTCGCCGACCAGGCAGGGCTCGTGCAGCGATGAGGCCAGCACCGGCCCGTCGCCGATACGCTGGAAGGTAAGGCCATCATCGCGGCTGATGGCCAGGCCGATGGCGGTATCCACCGACACCGACACGCGGCGGTTCCAGCCACAGGTATAGCCGTACACGGCATCGCCGTGGCGAATGACGCTCATCGGGAAGATGCCGTGCTCGTCGAAACAGCCGAGTCTGCCGAGCGGAATGACAGTCCTGTCGGACACTCGAATCACGTCGCGCAGGTTCTTGTGCATATCGACGAAGGCGATATGGCTCAGATATTTCCCGTTGCTCTTGTCTACCGAGCGTGTGGAGAAATAGATGCGCACGAAATCATCGAACACCAGCGCCTGCGGCGACTGGGCGAACTGCACACAGTCGTTAGGCAGCTTGTGTTGTGTCGGGTCGAATATCTTGCCAAGCTTTTTCCACTTCATCGCGCTCATTCCTTACTCCAACTTTCCGTCCAGCACGGCCAGACCAAAGCCATATCGGCCGACCTGATTGCCAAGATAGGCCAGATAGGTCTTGCCATCCAGTTCGAACACATGCGGGTAGCTGATCATCTCTGCATCCCAGCCTTCCTCCGACACGTCGATACCCGCCTTTTCGTCGTCGCGCACCCAGTCGACCAGGTTGTTGCTGGAGGCATAACCGATGCGGTAGCCGTTCTCCTTGCCGCGGTAATGGCTGCTGTAGCGATAGCAGAAGAACATGTGATATTTGCCGTTGGCGTAGAACACGTCCGGGCTGGCCTGTGCCTCATCTTCTTCAATGCGGCTCTCGATCAGGTCTTTGTTGACCTTGTTCCAGTGGATGCCGTCGCTCGATGTCGCCATGCGGATCTTGTAGACCGGCTCGGCGCGCCCATCCACCACCTTCCACTTGCGACCTGCGATGTACCATAGATACCAGATGTCGTTGAAACGCCTGATCTTCGGTCCGCTCATTACGCAGGGCTCGTCCGGCGAATACGACACTACCGGGCCGGTGCCGAGTTTGGTGAAGGTCTTGCCGCCGTCGCGGCTGGTCGCCATACCGATAGCCACGTTGAAAGGCACCGATTCGCATCGTGTCCAGCCCGCGTAATAGGCGCGCATTTCGTCACCGTCGCGAATGACGGAAACGGGATAGGTTCCGAACTCGTCGAATTCGCCCAGCCCGCCCAGACTGAGGATGGGTTGTTCGCCGACGTGGCGCACCTTGAACAAATCGGCACGATCCAGATCGACATAGGCGGAGTAGCTTACATATTGGCCGTTCTCGTCCGCCGGCGGGCGGCAGGAGAAGTACACCCGCACGAAATCGTCGAATATCAGGGTAGCTGGCGCTTGTGCGAATTCTTTCAGCCAGTTTCGTCCTTCTACTTCCTGCGGCGTGAATACCTTGCCTAATTTTTTCCACTTGAACATGATTCAGATCAACTCATAGTTAGTCGTAATGCAGGTCCGGATGGTATCGAGCGGTTTGAACATCATCACGTCAATGATCGACAGCCAAGGCACGAACTCAGCGCCGAACTGTGCATACTCGAACGGTTTTGATTTGATGAACTTCAACTCAATGCCCTTCTCCCGGAACGTCTCTTTTGAATACAACTCCATGCCGCCGATGGTATTCACATAGGTGCTCGCGCCGGCCGCCTCACACAAGGCGAGTACTTTGTCCTGGCTCTTCAGGCTGTGATCAATGGCGATACCGGAAGATATCCTGATCTCCGTGGTGATACCCAGATGCTCGCAGATCTTGACGATGGAGTGGTGCAGAAAGCGAAACAGGTTCGGGTCTTCATAGCGCACGATCTGCTCGAGCAGCGGGAATGTCTGCTCGAAATACGGCGCACGCCGGTATGCGCCCTTGAACTGGTTGAGCAGTTTGTCGCGGTTGAAATCCCCCGCCAGCTCACGCTCACACACATCCAGGGAGTCCGAATCGCTTTTCAGCGGCAACGAGAACATCACGTCCTTGCCGTTTTGTAGCATGCGATTACGGTTGATCCAGCCCTTCTTGGTGTACTTGATATTGTCGTACACGATGAATTGGTCGACCGCCGCGATCAACTGAAAGTAGCCGATGTAGGAGAAGAAATACGGTTGCATGATGGCCAGCCTCATCTCGCTTCCCCCCTTGAAGCCTCTCGTTTGCCTGGTATTCACGTTATTGAGCCGCGATGAAACGGGTGATTTCGTCGATTACCGACATCTCCAGAGCTGGATAGATCGGTAGGCAGAGTACTTGCTGCGCTGCGACTGCTGCCACTGGCAAGTTCTCGCGATGAGAAGAAGGTAGGCCGCGATACATAGGGAAGTCCGATATCAAGGGATAGAAATAGCGACGAGGATGAATGCCGTGATCCTTGAGCTTCTGGTAAAGATCGTCACGGCTGATCGGGTAGCCGGGTTCGACCATGATAGGGAAATAAGAATAGTTGGCAATTGTTTGGCCCGAATCGCTCAGGCAGTGGATACCCTTCACCCCGGCCAAGCGTTCGCGGTATGCCACATCAATCTTTTTGCGTAGCTCAAGGGCTTGGTCTATATATTTCAACTGCAGCAAACCCAATGCCGCGTTGAATTCGCACATTTTGCCATTGATGCCAGGCGCCACCACGGTGACTTCACCGACGTGACCAAAGTTCTTCAGTTGGTCGATGCGTACTTTGGTCTTGGCATCAGGGCATACGATGGCACCGCCCTCGAAGGTGTTGAACACTTTGGTGGCATGGAAACTCAGCACCGACAGATCACCGTGATTCAACACGCTGCCATTCTCGTCTTCCACGCCAAATGCGTGGGCCGCATCGTAGATGACCTTGAGGTTGTAGTTGTCGGCGATCTTCTGGATGGCTTCGACATCGCAAGGGTGGCCGTAGCAATGCACCGGCATGATGGCTGTGGTCTGAGGTGTAATGGCCGCTTCGATCTTCGCTGGGTCAAGGTTGAGCGTATTCGGGTCGATGTCCACAAACACCGGCTTGATGCCGTTCCACAGCAAGGAATGGGAAGTGGCGACGAAGGAATAAGGGGTGGTTATCACCTCGCCAGTAATGCGCAGTGACTGCAACGCCGTAACCAAAGCAATAGTGCCGTTCGTAAACAGCGAGATGTATTCCACCCCGAGATGTTCACACAGCGCTTGCTCCAATTGTTGATGGAACGGCCCGCCATTTGTGAGAATTTTGTTTTCCCATATTTTTTCAAGGTATGGAATGAATTCCTCAAGTGGTGGCAAATATGGCTGGGTTACGTAAATAGGTTTGCTCATTTCTTAATCCTTACCAAACAAGTCACGGCTGTAGACTTTCTCCACTACATCACTAATGTCGTCGGTAATGCGGTTGGCCACGATGACATCGGCCTGTTGCTTGAATGTCGCGATATCATTCACCACCCTAGAGTGGAAGAACTCGGACTCATGGAGCGCCGGCTCGTACACGATGACCTCGATACCCTTGGCCTTGATGCGCTTCATGATGCCCTGGATGCTGCTCGACCTGAAGTTGTCCGAGCCGCTCTTCATCACCAGCCTGTGGATGCCGACGATTTTGGGATTGCGCTTCATGATGTCGAAAGCGACGAAGTCCTTGCGCGTGGTGTTGGACTCGACGATGGCGTGGATGAGGTTCTGCGGCACATCGCTGTAGTTCGCCAGCAGCTGCTTGGTGTCCTTGGGCAGGCAATAGCCACCGTATCCGAAGGAGGGATTGTTGTAATGGTCGCCGATACGCGGATCGAGGCTGACGCCCTGGATGATCTGCAGCGTATCCAGCCCGTGCGTGGCGGCATAGGTATCCAGCTCGTTGAAGTAGGCGACGCGCATGGCCAGATAGGTGTTGGCGAACAGCTTGATCGCCTCGGCTTCGGTGGAGTCGGTGAACAGGGTGGCGATGTCCTGCTTGACCGCGCCCTGCTTGAGCAGATTGGCAAAGGTCTCGGCACGCTGGGAACGCTCGCCGATGACGATGCGCGAGGGATGCAGGTTGTCGTGTAAAGCGCGGCCTTCACGCAGGAACTCGGGCGAGAAGATCAGGTTGTCGCAGTGGAGCTGTTCGCGCGCCTTGGCTGTGTAACCCACAGGAACGGTGGATTTAATGATCATCACCGCCTTGGGATTGATGCTCATCACATCCTTGATCACCGCTTCGATGGAGCGGGTGTTGAAATAGTTGGTCTCGGGATCGTAATCGGTCGGTGTGGCGATGATGATGTAGTCCGCACCGGTATAGGCATCGACCTTGTCCAGCGTGGCGCGGAAGTTCAGCGTCTTGTGCTGCAGGTAGTCTTCGATCTCGACGTCTTCGATGGGCGAATGCTTGCGGTTCAGCATCGCCACCTTCTCGGGCAGGATGTCGAGCGCGACGACTTCGTTATGCTGGGCCAACAGGATGGCGTTGGAGAGTCCGACGTAGCCGGTGCCGGCGATTGCGATCTTCATAGGTAAATATCCGGATTGATCTGTTTAGATACATGCGATTGGAACAGACGTAGTTTACCGGAATTTGACGGGTCACCGCGTCAGGCTGTACCCAGCATCGCTTTCAATTTTGCCAGCTTGTCCATGCCTTCCGACTTGCTCACCGCAGGTGCACTGCCAACCTGCGACACCCCGGCGAACACGATATCTTCCTGCGGCAACTCTGCGATGAAGCGGCTGGGATCACAACCGGCCGATTCCTTGCCGCGTTTGCGCCGCGTGCAATAACTGATCTGCAAGGAGCGCTGCGCGCGGGTGATGCCTACATACATCAGCCGCCGCTCTTCCTCGATCTGCTCCGGCTCCTCGCTGCGTTCATGCGGCAGGATGCCTTCCTCGACGCCCACCAAGTACACATGGCCGTACTCCAGCCCCTTGGAGGCATGCAGGGTGGAGAGCGACACCGCATCCAGCTCCTTGTCCTGCGATTCGAGCAGGTTGAGCAGGGCGATCAACTGCGTCATAGCGATCATGCTCTTGTCATCCGCCTCGGACTTGCGGTTCATCCAGCCCGTAAAATCCTGCACGTTCTTCCATTTGTTCTCGGCCTGCTTAGGTTCGAAGCTGTCGAACAGCCAGGTCTCGTAGTCGATGGCGGCGAGCAGGTCGTTCATCACCTCGTTGCATGGCTCCTTGTCGGCGCGCGACTGCATGCGGTTGATGAAGTTGCAGAAGGTGATCAGGTCTTCGTGCTGGCGCGGCAGCAGCAGTTCCGCCATGACTGGTTCGAACGCCGCCTCGAACAGGCTGATGTGGCGCGTACCCGCATGCGTCGCCAGCTTCTCCAGCGTACTGTTGCCTACACCGCGCTTGGGCGTGGTGATAGCGCGGATGAAAGCCGGATCGTCATCCGGATTGGCTATCAGCCGCAGGTAGGCGGTCAGGTCCTTGATCTCGGCATGGTCGAAGAACGAGGTGCCGCCGCTGACGGTATAAGGCACCTTGTGCGTGCGCAACTGTTGTTCGAACACGCGCGACAGATGGTTGCTGCGATAAAGGATGGCGTAATCGGCAAAGCGCGTGCGGTGTTCGAATTTGTGCGCCAGCAAGCGCAGCACCACCGATTCCGCCTCGTTCTCTTCGTCCTTGGCCGCGAACACCCGTACCGGATCGCCGGGACCGTGTTCGCTCCACAGCTTCTTCTCGAACAGCTTGGTGTTGTTCTTGATCAGCTGGTTGGCGCTGTGCAGGATGCGCTGCGAGGAGCGGTAGTTCTGCTCCAGCTTGATCACCTGCAGGCTGGGGTAGTCCTTCTGCAGATTGCTCAGGTTGGCCGTGCTCGCGCCACGCCAGGCGTAGATCGCCTGATCGTCGTCGCCTACAGCGGTAAGCGCCGCGCGGTCACCCGCCAGCAGCTTCATCATCTGGTACTGGCAATCGTTGGTGTCCTGATATTCGTCCACCAGCAGATAGCGGAAACGGTGCTGCCAGCGTTCGGCCACCTCGGCATTGCCCTGGAACAGTTCCACCGGCAGGCGGATCAGGTCATCGAAATCCACCGACTGGTAGGCGCGCAGCGTCTCCTGATAGCGCTGGTAGAGCAGGGCGAGGCGCTGCTGCTCCTCGTTCTCGGCCATGCTCTGCGCCTGCGCCGGGGTGAGGAAGGCCGCCTTCCAGTTCGACATCACGCTCTGCGCGGTGCGGATCTCCTGCTTGTCCGGGCTACCCAGCAGCTCGCTGATGATCTTGCCGGTGTCGGCCGTATCGAAGATGGAGAACTGTTTCTTGTAGCCGATATGCGTTGCTTCCTCGCGCAGGATCTGCATGCCCAGCGCATGGAAGGTGCTGATGGTCAGCCCCTTGGCCTCGCGCCCGCCCAACAGCTTGCCCACGCGCTCCTTCATCTCGTTGGCCGCCTTGTTGGTGAAGGTGATGGCCGCGACATTGCGCGCCGGATAGCCGCACTCGTTGATCAGGTAGGCGATCTTGTGCGTAATCACGCCGGTCTTGCCGCTGCCTGCTCCGGCCAGCACCAGCAAGGGCGAACCCAGATGTTTGACGGCCGCGCGTTGGGTGGGATTGAGTTTGCTTAACATTGAGATGCCCGGGGACTGCCTAGCGCGTAAAGTGCCTGCAACAAAGATGCGAAATGATGTGGATATTGATTCATAATCGTGCCTGACGACTTCGCCAGATGATTGCAATCCAACCAACGAAGAAGCGGCCCGTATGCTACCAGATGCCAACCCGATCTACGGTGAATCACCCCGGTGCGATCTTCATGCGGATTTGCATGAGATCGTTGCAAGACATTGCGGCGAAAAGACTAATCTGCTGCAGTTGCTGATCGAAGTGCAGGCCTGCGCCGGTTACATCCCGGACGATGCCGCCTCCTATATCGCTGCGATGCTAGCCATTCCGCGTTCCCGTATCGAGAGCGTCGCTTCCTTCTATTCATTCCTGCACCTGAAGCCTGCCGGCGAATATCGCGTGCTGTTCTCCGACAACATCACCGACCGCATGCTGGGCAATCAGGACCTGATGGAACAGATGTGCCGCCAACTGTGGGTGCAACCCGGCAAGGTCTCCGAAGACGGTCTGCTCAGCATCAACACCACCTCTTGCACAGGCATGTGCGACCAGGGGCCGGCCATGCTGGTCAACGGGCACGCCATCACCCGACTCGGTTCGCAACGCATACAAGAGATCGGCCAGTTGATCCGCAACCGCACACCGGTCGCCGAATGGCCGGCAGACTATTTCAAAGTAGAGAACAACATCCGCCGTGGCGGGCTGATCCTGGATAACAAGCTCGCCTATGGCCAAGTGCTGCAAGCCACGCGCGCGGTCGCGCCCGCAACCATCATAGACACCATCAAGGGATCGAACCTGCGCGGACGCGGCGGGGCGGGCTTCCCCACCGGCATGAAATGGGAAGCCTGCCGCAACGCCGAAGGCGAAGCGCGCTATGTGGTGTGCAACGCCGACGAAGGCGAGCCCGGCACCTTCAAGGACCGCGTGCTGCTCACCACCCAGGCCGATCTGGTGTTCGAAGGCATGACCTTGTGCGCGCGCGCAGTCGGTGCGAAGAAAGGCTTCCTCTATCTGCGCGGGGAATACCGCTATCTGCTGGGCCACCTGCATGCCGTACTGCAGCGACGGCGCGACAGCGAATTGCTGGGCGAGAGCATATTGGGCGAGCAGGGCTTCGATTTCGACATAGAGATCCATCTTGGTGCCGGGGCCTACATCTGCGGCGAGGAGTCTGCCCTCATCGAATCGCTGGAAGGCAAACGCGGCGTGCCGCGCAACCGTCCGCCGTTCCCGGTCACCCACGGCTACCTGCAGCAACCCACTGCCGTGGACAACGTCGAAACCTTCTGCCAAGCCGTGCTGGCGCTGCACATGGGCGCGGCAGCCTATCGTGCCATCGGCACAGAAAAATCCAGTGGCAGCAAACTCATCTCCGTCTCGGGCGATTGCGCCAGCCCGGGCATCTATGAATATCCGTTCGGTGTCAGCGTGCGCCAGATCCTCAGCGACTGCGGCGCAGTCAACACGCGTGCCGTACAGATCAGCGGCCCGTCCGGCATCTGTATCGGCGAACACGAGTTCGAGCGCAAACTGGGCTTCGAAGACCTGCCCACCGCCGGTGCCTTCATGGTGTTCGACGACAGCCGCGACATGTTCGAGGTGGCGCGCAACTTCGTGCATTTCTTCGCGCATGAGAGCTGCGGATTCTGCACCCCGTGCCGCGTCGGCACCTCAATGCTGAAACAGACCATGGACAAAGTCGCCGCCGGACACGGTACCCAGCATGACCTGACCGAGATCGAGAATCTGGACCATGTGTTGCAGACCACCTCGCACTGCGGCCTCGGCCGCACCGCCTGCAATCCGGTGCTACACACACTCAAACATTTCCGCCCGGCCTACGAAACGCGCCTGAAATCGCTGGATTTCGAACCCGCCTTCGATCTGGACGGCGCACTGGCCCGCGCCCGGCAGATGACCGGCCGCGACGATGCCGGGGCACACCTGAAGGAAAACGAATGACCGACACCTTCCAGTTAGACGGCGTAGCCGTCCCGTTCGAACCCGGCCAGACCGTGATGCAGGCGGCACTGGCCGCCGACCATTACATCCCGCACTTGTGCTATCACCCGGAATTCAAGCCGCACGGCAGTTGCAAGCTGTGCACGGTCAAGGTCAACGGTCGCACCATGGCCTCATGCACCATGCCCGCCGAAGCCGGACTGGAAGTGGAAAGCGAGATCGAAGAACTCAACGCACTGCGCCGCACATTGGTGCAGATGCTGTTTGCCGAAGGCAACCATTTCTGCCCGTCGTGCGAGAAGAGCGGCAACTGCATGCTGCAGGCGCTGGGCTACGACCTTGAAGTGCACGCCGCCGGATTTCGCCACCAGTATCCCGACCGGCCGCTGGACGCCTCGCATCCCGACATCCTGCTCGACTTCAACCGCTGCATCCTGTGCGAACTGTGCGTGCGCGCCTCCAGCGAGGTCGATGGCAAGAACGTGTTCGCTCTGGCAGGGCGGGGCAACAACAAGCACCTCATCGTGAATGCGGAATCCGGCCAGCTCAAGGACACCGACATCGCGCTCAGCGACAAAGCCATGCAGGTCTGCCCGGTCGGCGTGATCCTGCCCAAACGCGTCGGCTTCAGCCAACCCATCGGCGAACGCCGCTACGATGCAAGCCCCATCAGCGCGCAGGCACTGGAAGACGCGCCGCGTCCGCCGTCGGGAGTGGAACATGACTGACAAGAAGAAACTGCGCATCGCGACCACTTCGCTGGCGGGCTGCTTCGGCTGCCACATGTCCATCCTGGACATCGACGAACGCCTGTTCCCGCTGCTCGAACTGGTCGAGTTCGACCGCTCGCCCATCACCGACATCAAGCACTGCGGCCCGTGCGACATCGGCATCGTCGAGGGCGGCATCTGCAACGCGGAGAACGTGCATGTTCTCCGCGAGTTCCGCAAGAACTGCAAGGTGCTCATCGCCATCGGTGCCTGCGCCATCAACGGCGGTTTGCCCGCCCAGCGCAACCACCTCGACCTCAGCGCCTGTCTCACCGAGGTCTACCTCACCGAGCCGGGACTGATACACGGCCATATCCCCAACGACCCCGAGCTGCCGTTGCCGTTGGACAAGGTGCATCCGCTGCACGAAGTGGTGAAGGTCGATTACTTCATCCCCGGCTGCCCACCCTCCGGCGACGCCATCTGGAAGTTCCTCACCGACCTGATCTCGGGCAAGACGCCCGAGCTTGGGCATGGGCTGATCCATTACGACTGAAGCAAGGGCAAGATGCCAGCGCATCTCGTACACACCCAAAATAAAGATGTGCCTATGACTCAAGCAGACAGCAAAGCCCCCATCCATCGTCTGGCACTGCGCGTGAAGGACACCGCGCAGTTGTTCAACTCCATGGACCCGACGCCATTCCTGAACAAGGATCTTGATCCGCGCGCCAACGAGTTCATCGAATCCTGGGCATCGACCCATCCGGTCAACAGCCGCTTCCATCTCACCATCCATATGGAACAATGGCCCGCAGACGGCGACCCGACCGCGATGCTGACCAGTGCCGTCCACAACCACTTCATCTACAAAGCCGAACTCACCCGCCGAAGATTGCGCCAAGTATTGAATCAAGGCCGTATGAGTTTGCTCATCGGCATCACCTTCGTTTCGCTGTGTCTGATCGCGGCGGATTTCATCGGTGGTCTGGGGGAGGGGGCCGGTTACCGCATCGCCCGCGAAAGCCTCACCATCGTCGGCTGGGTCGCCATGTGGCGGCCGATGCAGATATTCCTTTACGACTGGTGGCCCATGCAGCGCAAGATCCGCCTGTTCATGCGGCTGGGCAGTGCGCATGTGCAAGTGGTACAGGGCAAGTAAGTGAAGTTCGGCATAATGGTTTGGATGTGACTTTGCTGTTAGATTGCGGCGCGCAACATAAAAGGGAAGGGAAACATGGAAATCTACGTTTACTGGTTCTTGCTGGCGCTGGTGCTGGTCGGCCTTGAGATCGCCACCGGCACTTTCTACCTGCTGGTATTGGCTGTTGCGCTGGCCGTGGGTGGCGCCGCCGCAGTGCTGGGGGCAGCCATGGTGTGGCAATTCGTGTGCAGTGCGGTGACCGGTGTCGCAGGGATCGTCCTGTTGCGGCGCTGGAAAAACAGCCAAGCCAGCAAAGCACCCGAAGTCGGCCTCGACATCGGCCTGCCCGTAAAAGTCATCAAGTGGAACGACGATGGCTCCGCCCGAGTGTTCTATCGGGGGGCAGAATGGGATGCCGAAACCGAATCCACCGATACCCCGCACGAAGGCACGCTCTACATCAAAGCGGTGCACGGCTCCGGTCTGGTACTGACGCACAACAAGCAACAATAAGGAGGCAACATGGAAATCGCTCTGTTCATACTGGCCGCAGCCATCATCTTTGTCATCAAGGCGCTCAAAGTCGTGCCGCAGCAGAATTCCTGGGTGGTCGAGCGTCTCGGCAAATTCCACGTGGCCCTGTCACCGGGTCTGAACATCGTCATCCCGTTCATCGACCGGGTCGCCTACAAGCACATGCTCAAGGAAGTCCCGCTCGACGTGCCCAGTCAAGTCTGCATCACCAAGGACAACACCCAGTTGCAGGTGGACGGCATCCTGTATTTCCAGGTGACCGATCCCCGCTTGGCCTCCTATGGCACCAGCAACTACATCATGGCCATCACCCAACTCGCCCAGACCACCTTGCGCTCCGTCATCGGCAAGATGGAACTGGACAAGACCTTCGAAGAGCGCGACGACATCAACCGCGCCGTGGTGGCCGCATTGGACGAAGCGGCGACCAGTTGGGGTGTCAAAGTGTTGCGCTATGAGATCAAAGACCTGACGCCGCCCAAAGAGATCCTGCACGCCATGCAGGCGCAGATCACCGCCGAGCGCGAGAAGCGCGCCCTGATCGCCGCCTCCGAAGGCCGCAAACAGGAACAGATCAACATCGCCACCGGTGAACGCGAAGCATTCATCCAACGCTCGGAAGGGGAGAAACAGGCCGCCATCAACACCGCGCAAGGCGAAGCCGCCGCCATCCTCGCCGTTGCCACAGCAAATGCCGAGGCCATCCAGAAAGTCGCACTAGCCATCCAGTCACCCGGCGGCATGGACGCCGTCAACCTCAAAGTCGCGGAACAATATGTCGAAGCCTTCGGCAAAGTCGCCCAGGAAGGCAACACCCTCATCCTGCCCGGAAACCTGGCGGACATGGGCGGCATGGTGGCGGCTGCGATGAGTATCGTAAAGGCACAGAAGTAGGGCGACTGCGCGGACTGTAGCCCTGCAAGACCATGCAAAAAAATGCCCCCATCCTTTTCAGGGTGGGGGCAAATGTCTTAACAAAGGGGAGAAGTTAAGACGTCACGCTCAGGGAGGAGAAACGTGAAGTAACTCTCGTTACTGATGTCATAGATAAGCAATCTCTAATAAAGTTCCACGCTGGGCAACATTTTTTTCGATATATACAAAATAGCCCTTGCACACCGCGATCACCTGCCGGGCGCAGCGGAACGGGCATCAGGGCAAAGGTACGCTGCAGACCTGGTTGCGCCCGCGCCGTTTGGCTTCATAGAGCAGCACATCCGCCGCATCGATCAGGGCTTCCAGCGTTATCTCCGGCGCGCGGGTCGCGATGCCGAAGCTGGAAGTCATCGTCAACACGCTATCCCCCGCCTGAATGCGCATTTCGCTCACCGCGCGCCGCAAGCGCTCCGCATGGTTGGCGGCCTGCTGTGCATCGCTCTCCGGTAGCAGCAGGATGAACTCCTCGCCACCCCAGCGCGCCACCACGTCACTGCTGCGCGACATCCGCTTCAGCAGATTGGCCACCGCCACCAACGCCTCGTCGCCGGTCTTGTGCCCGTAGCGGTCGTTGATGGATTTGAAATGATCGATGTCCATCATCACCAGACTCAGCGGCCGGTCGTGTCGCGCCGCCGCGTCGAGCAGCGGATGCGCCGACTCCAAAAACGCGCGCCGATTGTTCAATTGCGTCAGCGCATCCTGCCGCGCCACCTGTTCAGCCAGATAACGCGCCTCGCGGTGCTGGCGCATCCAGTGCGCCAAGGCCAGCGCCAGCAAGGTCGCCTCTATCACCAGCCCGATTTCTGCCGCGTGGAAAGTAAGTAAACCGAACGGGATCTTGCCCCATACCGCCAGCGCGGTGAGTCCCACGCCCAGCATGCCGAAGAATGTGGCGAACAGGAAATAGTGCGCCGACGGCCGCTGTCTCCAGACGCTGACCACACCCAGCGCGAACATCCCCGCCGAGAAAGCGCTCATGCTCACGAAAGCCAGCAAACCGGCCAGCAACTGGCTGCCCATCACCACCGCCAGCAGCATGCCGCCGCCGGCGATGCCCATGCCCCAGCACACCACGCGCTGGGTGCGCGGCAGAAACTGCGCCAGCATCAGGAAGCGCGAAGCGAACAGCAGCCCGAACACGTTGTAGACCACCATAGAAACCAGGATCACATAACGCTGGAAATCAGTGGACTGCGGCCACAGCCAGCCCGCGCCATGCCCGGTGTAAGCCACGTTGCAGAACAGGATGCTCAGCAGTGCCAGCGCATAATAAAGATAGCTGCGCTCGCGCGTCCCGATGAACAACAGCAGGTTATAAGCGCCCAGCGCGATCAGAAAACCGAAGAAGAAACCGTAGAAATAGCCGAACTGCAGCCGGCTCGCCGCAAAGTCGGCAGGCGTCAGCAACTCTACCGGCAGCGCCATCGGATCGACCGACGCCACCAGCAACAACAACTCGCTACGCCCCGGCGGCAACTGCAACGGCAACACATAGCCCATGCCCGGCGTCAGCCCCGGCGCATCGGGCAGTTCATCGCCGGTATGCACCGCATGGCGGCTGCCATCCGCATGCACCACATACACATCCAGCCGGTCCAGCCAGGTCACGCCCGCCTGCAGCATGCGCTGCTGCACCGCACCCGTATCGTTGTCCAGCGCCAGATGCAGCCACACCGGGCGGGACCCGATACCGAAATCCGGCACCGGCATCGCCACCGGCGCGAATCTGCCCGCCTGTATCTGCGCCAGCGCCTCGTTCAACCCCAGCGCCGCATCGCCCTCGACCAACTGCGCCGCATAAACGCCAAGCGAACCCGCCGGCAGATCCGACACGCGCAAAGCATCCGCCGCCTTCGCCAGCGGCGGAACAAAAAACAATAAGAGAAGAAGCAGCTTCAGGAAGCTGGCAGTCAAAGTGTTCAACGGGAACCCAAGTCAGGATGAATACCGATGTTACACACACGCTGAATAAACAAGCTTCAGCGCGACGCATCTTAGCACCGCACACACTTAAATGCAGTCTGCGTCATGCGCAGAATCGCCCTGATGAGCGGGGCGGAGGTCTGGGGTCTATAGGCGGGAAAGGTGCTAGCTGCTAATCTTCGGCCCGGTCGTGATCCAAAAGGGAGACAGCATGAAGACACTATTGATCACCGGCGCCAATCGCGGCATCGGGCTGGAATTCTGCAAACAATATGCAGCGGCCGGCTGGCGCGTGCTGGCTTGCTGCCGCAATCCCGGCAAGGCGGATGCCCTCAACAAACTGGCGGCTAGCTATCCCGACCTCATCAAACCCCACGCCCTGACCGTCACCGACCACGCGCAGATCGAGCAACTTACGCGCACGCTGGCCGATGAAACGATAGACCTGCTCATCAACAATGCAGGCGTCTATCCGGCGGCGGACAAACTCGGCTTTGGGCACACCGACTATGTCGAATGGATGGCCGCCTTCAACATCAACACCATGGCCCCGCTCAAGATGGTCGAAGCTTTCGTCCAGCAGATCGCGCGCAGCGAGCTCAAACTCATCGTCACCATCACCAGCCAGATGGGCAGTGTCGACGACAACAGCAGCGGCGGCAGCTACCTGTATCGCAGCAGCAAAGCCGCAGCCAACATGGTGGTGAAGAGCTTGGCCGTGGACCTGAAAGAAAAGGGCATCACCTCCGTGGCCTTCAACCCCGGCTGGGTCAAGACCGACATGGGCGGCCCCAACGCCATGATCACCGTCGAACAAAGCGTGAGCGACATGCGCAAGGTCATCGCTAGCCTCACCCTAACGGATACGGGGAAATTCATCGGCAATGATAGGCTGGTGATTCCGTGGTAATGTCTGCAACAGGGGAGGCTATTCATCGTATAAATTCTTTCAGTAAACCGCCCAACTTGGCATAATCCCCCCTCGCAAATTTCACCCATAGCCCTCTCAGTTCAGAGGGCTATTTATTTCAGTAGATCGAGAAACATGCTCCCATCAATAGAACAACGCCTCGCCGCCGAGATTTCGGCCAAACCTGCTCAAATCTCTGCTGCCATCGCCCTGCTGGACGAAGGCGCGACCGTGCCTTTCATCTCGCGCTATCGCAAAGAGGCGACGGGGGGATTGGACGATATCCAGTTGCGTTTGCTGGAGGAGCGGCTGCGTTATCTGCGCGAGCTGGAAGAGCGGCGCGCGG
Organism: Sideroxydans sp.; assembly: GCA_013791855.1. Lineage (GTDB taxonomy): Bacteria > Pseudomonadota > Gammaproteobacteria > Burkholderiales > Gallionellaceae > Sideroxyarcus. Next base: position 190,201 of record VMTA01000019.1, on the reverse strand, counting down.
CGATCATCGCTTCCATCACCGAGCAGGGCAAGATGACCCCGGAGCTGATGAAGGCGGTGTCGCTGGCCACTGACAAGACACATCTGGAAGATCTGTATCTGCCCTACAAGCCGAAGCGCAGAACCCGCGCGCAGATCGCGCTGGAGGCAGGGCTGGAGCCGTTGGCGAACGACTTGCTGGCGAACCCGACGCTGAATCCGGAAGAGGAAGCGGCCAAGTATCTGCGCGAACCTTTCACCAGCGAGGCGGGCGATGCCAACCCCGGCGTGGCGGATACCAAGGCGGCGCTGGATGGCGCGCGGCAGATCTTGATGGAGCGCTTCGCTGAAGACGCGAACCTGCTGCAATCGCTGCGCGAATATGTGCAGCAGCACGGCGTGGTGCAATCCAAGGTCATCGAGGGCAAGAACGAGGCAGCGGAAAAGTACGCCGACTATTTCGACTATTCCGAATCCGTCAACACCATCCCTTCGCACCGCGCGCTGGCGGTGTTCCGCGGTCGCCGTGAGGAGATGCTGAATGTCGAGCTGCGTCTGGATACGGAAGAAGAGAAACCCACCTGGGGCGCGCCGCACAATCCATGCGAGATGCGCATCGCTGCACGTTTCAATATCAAGGACATGAACCGTCCCGCCGACCGCTGGCTGCTGGATACCGTGCGCTGGACCTGGCGCGTGAAGATGTTCATGCATCTTGAGACCGAGCTGATGGGCGCTCTGCGCGCCAAGGCCGACACCGAAGCCATCAACGTGTTCGCCCTCAACCTCAAAGCCCTGCTGCTGGCCGCACCCGCCGGACCGCGTGTGACCATGGGGCTGGACCCCGGCCTGCGCACCGGCGTGAAGGTAGCGGTGGTGGACGAGACCGGCAAGGTGGTGGCGACCGACACCATCTATCCGCACCAGCCGAGGAATGATTGGGATGGGTCGCTGCATGCGCTGGCCAATCTGGCCAAGAAACACAACGTGACGCTCATCTCCATCGGCAACGGCACCGCCTCGCGCGAGACCGACCGACTGGCGCGCGACCTCATCAAGCTGCATCCGGAATTGAAGATGAGCAGCATCGTGGTTTCCGAAGCGGGCGCCTCGGTGTATTCCGCATCGGAGTTTGCCTCGAAAGAACTGCCGGAGCTGGATGTGAGCCTGCGCGGTGCGGTGTCCATCGCACGCCGCCTGCAAGACCCGCTGGCCGAGCTGGTGAAGATCGATCCCAAGTCCATCGGCGTCGGCCAATACCAGCACGACGTGAGCCAGTTCCAGTTGGCGCGTTCGCTGGATGCGGTGGTGGAAGATTGCGTGAACGCGGTGGGGGTGGATGTGAACACGGCGTCGGCACCGTTGCTGGCCCGCGTCTCTGGCCTCTCCAGCAGCGTGGCACATGCCATCGTGCATCACCGCGATGCTAAGGGCCGTTTTGCCTCGCGCGCCGAGCTGCGCGACGTGCCGCGCTTGGGCGAGAAGACTTTTGAGCAGGCGGCGGGCTTCCTGCGCATCATGGGCGGCAACGATCCGCTTGATGCTTCCGCTGTTCACCCCGAATCGTATCCGCTGGTGCAGCGCATCCTTGAAGACATCAAGCAGGACATCAAGGGTGTGATCGGCAACAGCAACCTGTTGAAATCACTCACTGCGGCCAAGTATGCGAACGAGCAGTTCGGCATCTCGACTGTCAGCGACATCCTCAAGGAACTGGAAAAACCAGGCCGCGACCCGCGCCCCGAGTTCACCACCGCGACCTTCAAGGAAGGCGTGGAAGAACTGAAAGACCTGGAACCCGGCATGATCCTCGAAGGCGTGGTGACCAACGTTGCCGCATTCGGCGCGTTCGTGGACATCGGCGTGCATCAGGACGGACTGGTGCACATCTCCGCGCTTGCCGACAAATTCGTGAAGGACCCGCACACCGTTGTGAAGGCGGGGCAGGTGGTGAAAGTGAAAGTGCTGGAGGTAGACGTGAAGCGCAAGCGTATCGCGCTGACCATGCGCTTGACGGATGCGGCCCCGCAAGCGGGCAGCAAGCCGGAAGCGCCGCGCCCACAGCGCGACGAGCGCGGGCAGGGCAGAGCCGCTGGCGGCAAACCCGCCCAGCGCGCACCGGCACCGGCCGCAGTGGGCGGGGCGATGGCGGCCGCATTCGCAAAACTGAAGGGCTAGGAGCACGCGTGAAGCCGGAAGCACTACAACTGCTGGTGACACGCACCATGCCCTACGGCAAGTATCAGGGCCGGTTGATCGCCGATCTGCCGGGCAACTATCTGAACTGGATGGCGCGCAGCGGTTTCCCGAAAGGGGATCTGGGGCAGTTGCTGGCGCTGATGCACGAACTGGATCATAACGGTCTTTCTTCGTTGCTCGATCCGCTACGCAAGCGGGAATGAGCGCACAATGAACCTCGTACTTGAGCGTTCATTCAATCAGGGAGTGTCTATATGCTTGTTACTTTTACCACCGAGGCTTATGCCGATATCACCATGTTCGGGGACGTCGGTCTGGTCATGCTGAAAATGATGGGACACAGCGCTACGGTGCCCGGCGCGATCCGCGCTGAGGATGTGCCTGCGGCGCTGGAACGTTTGACGACGGCGGTGAATGCCACTCCGTCCGCTGCGTCGACTTCGAACAAGGATGCGGACGAGCCTAACGTCAGCCTGAGGAACCGCGCTCTGCCGCTCATCGAACTGTTGAAAGCCGCAGCCAAGGAAAAGGCCTTTGTAAGCTGGAAGTAGGGGAGCGCAAAGCAAAAAAGCCCCGCAGGGCTTTTGTCTGTCGCTCGATCGAAGCGAGGTGCAACTGGATTGGCGTCCCCTACGAGATTCGAACTCGTGTTATCGCCGTGAAAGGGCGGTGTCCTAGGCCTCTAGACGAAGGGGACTTTGCTCTAAAACAAAATAGCCCGGAAGGGCTATTTTTTGCTGCCTCAGTGCAATCACTGTGCAACTGTATTTGGCGTCCCCTACGAGATTCGAACTCGTGTTATCGCCGTGAAAGGGCGGTGTCCTAGGCCTCTAGACGAAGGGGACTGCGGTACTGCTTCTTTTCTTGGTGGAGGTAAGCGGGATCGAACCGCTGACCTCTTGCATGCCATGCAAGCGCTCTCCCAGCTGAGCTATACCCCCCAGGTGGTCCCCGAAAAGAGCGCGCATTATATTGACGCACCCTTACCTTGTAAAGCGCTGGGGCAGTTATTTTGCGAGATTCTTCTCGATGCGCTGCAATACCATCTCGCGCGGAAACAATACGACCAAGGCATCGACGGATGGTGCTTGCGTCTGACCGGTGAGCATCACGCGCAAAGGCATGGCAAGTTTGGGCATCTTCAATCCGTGCTGCGTGATGACTTCCTTGATCAAAGCACTGATTGAAGGCGCATCCCATGTTGCGGTTGCCAACTTGGCTGCAAAGTCGCGCAGGGCAGGAATGGCTTCCGCACTGAGCTGCGCTTCCATCAACGCTGCATCTGGATGCAGGTCGATATAGAACACTTCGGCCGCATCGGCCAACTCGTTCAAAGTGGAGACACGTTCCTTATATAAGCCAACCACAGAGGCGAGGGCGGGACTATCACCAACGGTGATACCGCGCGACTCCAAACGCGGACGCACCTTGGCTGCCAGCGCATCGTTGTCCATCTGCTTCATATAGTGGTTGTTCAGCCATTTCAGTTTCTCGGTGTTGAACTGGGCGGCCGAAGGCGTGATGTGGTCCAGATCGAACCATTGGCAGAACTGCTCGACCGAGAACACTTCTTCATCGCCATGCGACCAGCCGAGGCGGGCGAGATAATTGATGACCGCTTCGACCAGATAGCCGTCTTCGTCGTATTGCATCACGCTGACCGCGCCGTGGCGCTTGGACAGTTTGGTACCGTCGTCGCCCAGGATCATGGACAGGTGGGCGTAGCTGGGCACTTTAGCGCCCAAGGCCTTGAGGATGTTGATCTGACGCGGTGTGTTGTTGACGTGGTCGTCGCCACGGATGACTTGGGTGATGCCCATGTCCCAGTCGTCCACCACCACACAGAAGTTATAAGTTGGCGTGCCGTCGGAACGGGCGATGATCAGGTCGTCCAGCTCGCTGTTGCTGAATTCGATGTGCCCTTTGACCATGTCGCTCCAGCCGACGACGCCTTCGGTCGGGTTCTTGAAGCGGATCACCGGCTTAATGTCTGCCGGGATGGCCGGCAGGGTCTTGCCGGACTCGGGACGCCAGGTGCCGTCATAACGCGGCTTCTCACCCCTGGCGCGCTGCGCCTCGCGCATGACGTCCAGTTCGGCGGGCGAGGTGTAGCAATAATAGGCGTGGCCGGATGCCAGCATCTGCTGGATGACCTCTTTATAGCGGGGCATACGCTGCATCTGATAGAACGGGCCTTCGTCGTAGTTCAGGCCCAACCAGTTCATACCGTCCAGAATGGCTTGTACCGCTTCCGGTGTGGAACGATCGACGTCGGTATCCTCGATCCGCAGGATGAACGTGCCGCCGTGCTTGCGTGCATAGGCCCAGGAGAACAGCGCGGTGCGCGCGCCGCCGATATGCAGATAGCCGGTTGGACTGGGAGCGAAACGGGTACGGACGGTCATGTTGCTTTCCTGATTCTGACTATAAATGAAGGCGCGCATTCTACAGTGTTGGATTAGCCTGAGAAACAAATTGACCGGTATGGGCGGCTGTGATTAAATGCGCGCCCTAAATTGGGCGGTTAGCTCAGCGGTAGAGCACTGCCTTCACACGGCAGGGGTCACTGGTTCGAACCCAGTATCGCCCACCAATTTAAAAAGCCAGCAGGTGACCCTTGCTGGCTTTTTCTTTGTCTGCTGCTTGCACATCTTTCATTTTACATAATATACATTATGCGCAATTGATAGAAATATTGGGAATGGCAGGATACTCAGGATTGAGCCATTATCCCAATTTAAACAGTCTATTGAAGTTCTTGCTGGTAGCCACCCCGACTTCGTCCACCGTGATGTTGCGCAGTCTGGCGATCTCCTCGGCTACATGCTTCACGAAAGCCGGTTGATTGGTTTTGCCCCGATGCGGTGTTGGTGCAAGATAAGGCGAATCTGTCTCGATGAGCATCTTATCCAGCGGGATGTTCTGCGCGACTTCCTTAATGCTGGTCGCTTTCTTGAAAGTCAGAATGCCCGAGAACGAAATATGGAAGCCCAGATCGATGGCGGCTTTGGCCACATCCAGACTCTCGGTGAAACAATGCATCACCCCTCCGACCTCGCCGGCCTTTTCCTCAGCCATGATGCGCAAGGTATCGTCCGCAGCCGACCGAGTGTGGATGATGAGCGGCCTGCCGCTTTCGCGGGAAGCGCGAATATGGGTGCGAAAGCGCTCTCGCTGCCATGCCAAGTCGCCGGTCAGGCGGAAATAGTCTAGACCGGTCTCGCCGATCGCGATGACTTTAGGATGTTCGGCCAACGTTACCAGTTGAGCCTGGGTAGGCTCGTCGTCCAACTCATAGTCAGGATGAACGCCTACGGATGCATACAGATTGTCGTGCGCTTCAGCCAGCGCCAATACAGCCGGAAAACTCGCCAGCTCAACCGACACACACAACGCGTGGCTGACCTGGTTGTCTTTCATGTTGGCTAACAGCTCGTCGAGCTGTTCGACCAAACCCGGGAAATTCAAATGACAGTGAGAATCTATGTACATGGTCAGGCAGCAAATAGCTGGCGATAGGACAACAGCAGGGATTCAAGGAAGAGTCTGAGATTGAGAGGATGGTAGGCAGCCCGGCGCGCCTCCTGCAATTCCTTCTGGAACCGCAACAAGGCTTGCGTGGTGGTACTTTGCGCCAATTTCTCCAATTCCTTTGATTGTTCAGGGAAATATCGGACGGATCCGGCCAGTTTGGCCGAAGTCAGATCATGGCTCCATTGCTGCAGGCAATGGATGATATGCACCGGGATTCCGCGTTGTAATTTCTCGGCCAGTGCCAATGCGTCCATCCTTGATGGCTGGCGGATCGCTTCCAGCAAGGTAGCGCGCTCTTCGGCACCCTCACCCGATTCTGCCCAACCCAGAGCCTGCAACGGGGCGAAGCCGGTTTGGGCCAACGCTTGCGCTGGGTTCTTTACCCCCTGTTGCGACAGCCATGCCGTACCGGCTTCCTTGGTAGGCGTGGCGACCGGGAATGCCAGACAGCGACTGAGGATGGTAGGCAGCAGTTGTTGCGGCTTATGTGAGACCAACAGGAACAACAACTTGTCAGTCGGCTCCTCCAGCGTCTTGAGCAGGGAGTTTGCCGCATTATTGTTCATAGATTCAGCGGGATAGACGACCACAACGCGATAACCGCCGCGGTGGGCAGAAAAATTGGCGAAGCCGGACAAAGCGCGTATCTGATCGACCGAGATCTCACGAGACGGCTTTTTGCTGCTCGACTTTTCTTCTGCCTCATCGGAATTGGACAAGGCATCCGGCTGCACCAGGCGGAAATCCGGATGGCTCTCCTGCTCGAACCAACGGCAAGCGTCGCAGCCTCCGCATGGCATGCCTTGCGCAGTCGGGGCATCACACAGCAAAGACTGGGCGAAATTCAAAGCCAGATCGAGCTTGCCTATCCCTTGTGCGCCCTTCAGCAACACGGCGTGCGGCAACCTGCCGCGCAAGTTGTTCAGCGCTTGCCAGGATTCAGATTGCCATGGATAGAGTTGTTTCATATCAGAGCGCTGCAAGCACATCTGCAAGTTGTTGCTGAACTTCTTTCAGCGACCTTTCTGCGCGTATCACAGCGTAACGATCGGGTGTTTTCGCGACTCGCGCCAAGTATGCCTGACGTACCTTGTCGAAGAACTCGCCTTGTTCACGCTCGAATTTATCCAGACTAGCATTATTGGACAAACGCTCTCTGGCCACTTCAATGGGAATATCAAACAACAAGGTGAGGTCTGGTTGCAGGTCGCCGTGCGTCCATTGCTCGAGTTGCTCCAGTTTGGCGACTGGCACTCCCCTGCCCCCGCCCTGATAGGCGAAGCTGGCATCACTGAAGCGATCGGAAATGACCCAAGTACCGCGCTGCAATGCAGGACGGATCACTTGCTCTACATGCTCGCGGCGGGAGGCGAACATCAGCATGGCTTCGGTCTCGGCATGCATGGCTTCATGCAGCACCAGTTCACGCAGTTTCTCGCCCAGCGGCGTACCGCCCGGTTCGCGCGTCACCAGCAGGTCGATACCCCGCTCACGCAGGGCATTGGCGAACCACTCCAACCCGGTGCTCTTCCCTGCCCCGTCCACGCCTTCGAATGTGATGAATCTGGCTTTGTTCATTTTCTCAATTGGTATTGCCTGACTGCCTGGTTGTGTTCAATCAGGCTGCGGGAGAAATGGGAGCTGCCATCTCCTTTCGCCACAAAGTACAGTTCTTTGCTCTGCGGTGCGTGCATCACTGCCCGTATCGACTCCAAACCCGGCAATGCGATCGGCGTGGGTGGCAAGCCGTAGCGAGTATAGGTGTTATAGGGTGTATCCGCTGTCAGATCACGTCTGCGCAGATTGCCGTCAAAGGTCTCTCCCATGCCGTAGATTACCGTCGGGTCGGTCTGCAAACGCATCCCCCGCTTTAAGCGATTAAGGAATACGGTGGCGATCATGGGACGGTCGCTGGCCTTGCCGGTCTCTTTCTCAACGATGGAAGCAAGGATCAATGCTTCGTATGGGGAAGTTAGCGGACTCTGCGGATCATGTTGCTCCCATGCTGCTTCCAGATGGCTGCGCAGGGTGTGATAGGCACGCTTGTATACAGCCAGATCACTGCTGCCGGTTGAAAAATAATAGGTATCAGGGAAGAAGAGGCCCTCGGCAGCCTGCTCGGAAGCGCCGATACGTTGCAGCAACTCGGCTTCCGACAATGAAGCACTATCGTGCCGCAGCTTGGGATGCGCATCCATCAGCTTGCGCAGGTCTTTGAAGGTGGTGCCCTCGATGATGCGGATCTGGATCTGACTCTGGTCGGTCTTCCCTTCGCTGATCATGTCCAGCAACCCGTATCGGGAGATGGGCTTATCCAACAGATAATTGCCGAATCTGATCTGTGTAGCTTTTCCAGTCAGGCGAGCGAGCGCGACAAACGACCATTCGGTCTCGAGCACGCCAGCCTGCTTCAATTTTGCAGCCGTGTGCTTCAGGCTGCTGCCTTGAGCGACCTCAAACTCGATCGGCAGTTGCCCCAAGGGCAAGTCCGAAAACAGGTGATAGCTTATGAATGCCATGATCAGGATCAGGACAAGGAGCAGTTTGCCTAAAGCGTTCGGTTTAGTTCTTCGCATCATTCAACCAAGTTTGGATAGCCAGCGACATCTGGCGCTGATCAAAGTCTTTTTCTTGTACACGGGCGACCGGCCACAGGCCGAATACGCTATTCACCAGGAATATCTCGTCGGCCTGCAGAAGATCGCCCAATCTCAATCGGGCGACTGTGCATTGCACGCCATGTTGTTCAGCCCAGGCGATCACGCGATCCCTTTGCACCCCTGCCACGCCACTTGCAGACAGATCCGGTGTCGACAGCCTTCCGCCGATCACCGCAAACAAGTTGGATCGGGTACCGGAGATGATAAAGCCTTCCTCGTCCTCCAACAGCCCCTCGGCTGCGCCGGCGGCCTGACATTCGGCTGCCGCAAGGACGTTCTCCAGACGGTTCAGATGCTTGATACCTGCCAATCGTGGCTGGCGAGAAAGCTTCAGGTCGCACAGATGGGGCGTGATGCCATGCGCATAGAAGGCAGAGTCATACACCGGGGCAGGATGGAAACCGACTACACGCGTGGGAGTGGAACGCAACGAAGGCGCATAACCGCGCTCCCCGATACCACGCGTCACCATGATCTTGGCGACGCCGCTTCCCGTCCCCGACAACTGCGCTATTTCCTGCAGGAGGATGTCTTCACCGGGACACGGGATCTGTAAAGCGTGACAATCGTGATGCAATTTCTCGAAATGTCGCGGCCAGCAAAATGGGCTTCCCTGCTGGACACGGAGTGTTCTAAACACGCCGTCGCCATAGGAAAGCCCACGATCTGCTACTGCAATGGTGTCAGCCGGATTGCCGTTGACCAGCATCACGGTCTGGGAGTCAGACCTTACGGAACACCAAGGTGCCGTTAGTCCCGCCAAAGCCGAAGTTGTTGTTCACCGCCACATCGATCTTCATATCGCGCGCGGTATTGGCACAGTAATCCAGATCACATTCCGGATCCTGCTCGAAGATGTTGATGGTCGGCGGGGAAACCTGATGATGGATCGCCAGTACGCAGAACAGTGATTCGATACCGCCTGCACCGCCCAGCAAGTGACCAGTCATCGACTTGGTGGAGTTCACCACCAGTTTCTTGGCGTGATCACCGAAGGCGGCCTTGATGGCATCGGATTCGTTCTTGTCACCCAGCGGGGTCGAAGTGCCGTGCGCATTGACGTACTGCACGTCGCTTGCATTCAAACCCGCGTCGCGCAATGCATTCACCATGCTGCGCTTCGGACCGTCCATGTTCGGCGCAGTGATGTGATAGGCATCGGCACTCATGCCGTAGCCAGCCACTTCGGCATAGATCTTGGCACCGCGTGCCTTGGCATGCTCATACTCTTCCAGAACCAGTACGCCGGCACCTTCGCCCAGTACGAAACCATCGCGGTCCTTGTCCCAAGGACGGCTGGCAGTCGCCGGATCGTCATTACGTGTAGACAGTGCGCGAGAGGCGGCAAAACCGCCGACAGCCAAATGGCAAACGGTAGATTCCGCACCACCGGCCAGCATCACGTCGGCATCACCATACTGGATCATGCGCATGGCTTCGCCAATGCTGTGGGTGCCCGTTGTACAGGCAGACACCACGGCAAAGTTCGGGCCGCGCAGGCCAAACATGATGGAAAGATTGCCGGAGATCATGTTGATGATGGTTCCGGCAATGAAGAATGGGGATATCTTGCGCGGACCACCGGCAAGATAATCGTTTTCAGTCTGTTCAATATTGGGCAGGCCGCCGATACCGGAGCTCACGCAGACGCCGATACGGTCTGCATTCGCTTCAGTTACTTCGATCCCGCTATCCTTGAACGCTTCGATCCCGGCCGCCATGCCCAAGTGGATGAATCGATCCATCCGTCGGGCATCTTTAGCCGGAACAAATTGCGTTACATCGAAATCCTTGACTTCGCCCGCTATCTGGCTGGCCAGTGGTGATGCATCGAATTGGGTAATCCGTGCGATCCCAGACTTTCCAGCCACGATGTTTTGCCAAGTTGCAGCCACCCCGTTACCTACGGGAGTGAAAGCACCAAGGCCGGTCACTACGACTCTACGCTTAGTCAAACTGGACTCCGATGAGATTTAGGAATGATTGAAAATTACTTGGAATGCGTGTTGACGTAGTCCAGCGCTTGCTGAACGGTCGTGATCTTTTCTGCGTCTTCATCAGGGATCTCAACGCCGAATTCTTCTTCCAGCGCCATCACCAGCTCAACGGTGTCCAGAGAGTCAGCGCCCAGATCGTTCACGAAGGACGATTCGTTCTTGATCTCGGACTCATTCACGCCCAATTGTTCTGCGACGATTTTTCTAACGCGTTGTTCGTTGTTGGACATTTTGTAGTGCTCCCATTTAGTTAAAGTATAAAAAGCGCGGGCATTCTACCAAACTCGCGCCGAATTCCAAACTACCGCTTACTCCATGTACATGCCGCCATTGACATGTACTGTTGTACCTGTGATATAGGCTGCGCCGGGGCCTGCCAGAAAAGCTACAGCCGCCGCGATATCTTCCGGTTTTCCCAGACGCTTCAGCGGCACATGCTCGACCAGTTTGGCGCGCTGTTCTTCGCCCAAAGCCTGCGTCATATCGGTATCGATGAAACCCGGTGCGACACAGTTCACGGTGATGTTGCGGCTGCCGATCTCTTGCGCCAGCGACTTGCTGAAACCGACCATGCCAGCCTTGGAAGCCGAATAGTTGGTCTGGCCGGGATTGCCGCTGCTACCTACCACCGATGAGATGTTGATGATGCGACCAGTACGCGCTTTCATCATTGCGCGCAGCACAGCGCGGGAAAGACGGAATACAGACTTGAGGTTGGTCGTTAAGACGTCGTCCCACTCTTCTTCGCTCATGCGCGCCAGCAGGTTGTCCTTGGTGATGCCTGCATTGTTGACCAGGATGGAGACTTCGCCGAACTGCTTGCGCAGGGTGTCCAGCACCAGATCTATCTGGGCGGCGTCATTCACATTAAGCGCCAGACCGGTGCCCGTCACCCCCGCAGCAGTCAGGTATTCGCTGATCGCCTGCGCACCCTTATCGCTGGTGGCCGTACCGATCACGGTCGCGCCCTGCTTGCCCAGCTCCAGAGCGATGGCTTGCCCGATGCCGCGTGAAGCGCCGGTCACCAGAGCGATTTGTCCTTGCAATGTCATAACTCCCCCTTTATGCGAGTGAGGCCAAAGCTGCCTTCAGCGCTTCGCCGTCGTTGATTGCCATGGCCTGCTGATTGGTGTCGATGCGCTTGTTCAGACCGGCCAATACCTTGCCCGGTGCGCATTCCACGTTGTGCGTGATGCCTTGCTGGCCGAATGCCTGCACCGTCTCGACCCAGCGCACCGGGGAATACAACTGACGCACCAGTGCATCCTTGATCTTGGCCGCATCGCTATAGGCTGCGACATCGGCGTTATGCAGCACCGGGACTGCAGGCGCATTCACCGTCACGCTCTCCAGATAGGTGCGCAACTTGTCGGCCGCGCCCTGCAACAGACTGCAATGCGACGGCACACTCATCGGTAGCATCAAGGCACGCTTAGCGCCCTTGGCCTTGGCCAACTCCATACCGCGCTCGACTGCAGCACGATTGCCTGCGATGACCACTTGTCCCGGGGAGTTGTAATTCACGGCCTCCAGCACTTCACCCTGCGCACCTTCAGCACAGACTGCGCGCACGGCTTCATCATCCAGCCCCAGAATAGCGGCGATACCGCCCACGCCTTCCGGTACAGCTTCCTGCATACATTGCGCGCGATAGCGCACCAAAGGCAATGCATCGGCGAAATCCAAGGCGCCCGACGCGACCAGTGCGGTGTATTCACCCAGACTGTGGCCGGCCATCATCGTAGGCATGGCGCCGTTCTGAGATTGCCAGGCACGATATACCGCCACACCGGCGGTCAGCATGATGGGCTGAGTGTTGACCGTGGCGTTCAGGTCGGCATCTTCGCCTTCGGTGACCAACTGCCACAGATCCTGCTTCAGTACATCCGATGCTTCAGTGAAGGTATCGCGTACCGCAGAAAAATCGGCATAACCGTTCATCATGCCGCGCGATTGAGAGCCCTGACCGGGAAATACGAATGCGAATCGAGTCATTTATATATGCCCTACCACTTGATGAGTATCGCGCCCCAGGTGAACCCGCCACCTACGGCTTCAATGAGTATGTTCTGTCCAGGTTTGATATCCCCGGCGCGAACTGCGGCATCCAGCGCCAAGGGAATGGACGCTGCCGAAGTATTGCCATGCAAGGAAACGGTCTGCACCACATTGTCCATGGACAGGCCCAGTTTTCTGGCAGTCGCTTCGATGATGCGGATGTTTGCCTGATGCGGCACCAGCCAGTCTATGTCGGTCCCGGCAAGCTTCTGCTCCTCCAGCAATTCCTCAACAACATCACTTAACACCTTGACTGCAAACTTAAATACAGACTGACCATCCATGGATATCTTGGGATCTGCCTTGAGCATCTCGCGATGGCGACCATCAGCGTGTAGCTTGGCACCGATGATGCCCGGCTCCTCGGAAGCGCGCAAAATGACCGCCCCCGCACCATCACCGAACAGCACGCAAGTAGTACGATCGTTCCAATCCAGCATGCGGGACAGGACTTCGGCACCGACGACCAAAGCCGTCTTCGCCTGACCGCCACGGATATACAGGTCAGCGGTATTCAATGCGTACACGAATCCACCGCAAACTGCCTGCACATCGAATGCAGGTGAACCGTTACGAATACCCAGCTTGTCTTGCAGAATGCAGGCGGTACTCGGGAAAGGCATATCCGGCGAGGTCGTGGCGACGATGATCAGGTCGATCTCGTCGGCAGCGATACCTGCGGCTTCGATGGCTTTAAGACTGGCCTGACACGCCAGATCACTGGACATCTCGCCTTCAGCCGCCACATGGCGCTCGGAGATGCCACTACGGGAAAATATCCAGTCATGCGTGGTATCGACCGTCTTTTCGAGGTCGAAGTTGGTCACCGTATTGGCTGGCAGGTAACTACCTGTGCCGATGATTCTAGAATAAGTCTTCAAGCAGCCTCCCCTACATTGGCCTGGCGCGCGTTGTGCCATTTTTCTACGTGCTCGCTTATGTGTTCCAGCATACCACCTCGCGCCTCCTCTGCCGCGCGCTCGATCGCGCACTCAAAAGCAAAGGCATCTGCCGAACCGTGGCTCTTGACCACGATACCCTTCAAACCCAGGAAGCTGGCACCGTTATAGCGACGGTGATCGAGCCTATGCTTGAAAGCTTTCAATACCGGCAGAGAGACCAAAGCTGCGATTTTGGTCAGTGCATTACGTCCGAAACCCTCTTTCAGGAAGCCGCCCATCATCTTGGCCACGCCTTCTGCCGTCTTCAACGCGACATTACCGACGAATCCGTCGCATACCACCACATCCGTGACACCCTTGAAGATGTCATCGCCCTCTACGTTGCCGTAGAAGTTCAGATCGCTAGCCTGCAGCAGTTCCCCGGCTTTTTTGACGGTTTCATTGCCCTTGATGTCTTCACTGCCGATGTTCAGCAGGCCGACAGTCGGATTCTCTTTGTGTTCCAGCGCGGTGACCAGCGTGCTGCCCATCAAGGCGAACTGCAGCAGATGCTCCGCCGTACAATCGACGTTGGCGCCCAGATCGAGCATGCAGACCTGGCCGGAGTGGGTAGGCAAGTAGGAAGCGATCGCCGGACGGTCGATGCCAGGCAGCGTCTTCAGCACGTAACGCGCCGTCGCCATCAGCGCACCTGTGTTACCGGCACTGACGCAAGAGGACGCCTCGTTGCTTTTGACCAGATTGATGGAAACCCGCATGGACGAGTCCTTCTTGCCGCGCAAAGCGGACTGCGGCTGCTCATCCATACCGACCACTTCGGTGCTGTGATGGATGCGCAGATTCTGACGATCATGCGGAACGCCCAGCTTATCCAGTTCGAATCGGATCGGATCGGTCAAACCGACCAATACGATGACATCTTCCGCATGCTTGTCGAGGTAGGACATCGCAGCCGGCACCGTAACGGATACCCCATGGTCGCCGCCCATGGCATCAATAGCGATCGTGACACCCATCAATCATCCTCAAGTACGAAAAAAAGTCGAACGCAAGCCATCCCTGCAATCGAGGGATGGCTTGTAAGCTTGTACAAAAAACTTATTCGGATTTGGTGTTGACGACCTTCTTGCCACGATAGTAGCCGCTCGGGCTGATATGGTGGCGCAGATGCGGTTCGCCGGTGGATGGCTCGATAGCCAGTGCCGGGGCTGTCAGGAAATCATGTGAACGATGCATCCCGCGCTTGGACGGGGTCTTCTTGTTTTGTTGAACGGCCATGCTAACTACTCCTCGAAAAAACCTACTTAAAATTTATTCTTCAACTGGGCCAACATACCGAATCGGTCGTCAGCCTTTCCCAAACTTTTGCTTGCCAGCTCACAGACACCTTCGTCATGCCTGGGCGCAAAAGGCAACGAGAGCAGAAGCTCATCTTCTACCAGACCGAGAACATCAAGCTCTTTGCTGGCCTCGATCCCGTCCACCTCATCCGAATCATCGTCCTGCATCAGGTCAACCCCCTCAAGCAGTTGCAGCCTTGAGGCGATGTCGACCGGATATACCAGATCTCCCAGACAACGCTGGCAACGCAAATGACAGATTCCGCTCATATCCAACAGCAGGAACGACATGCCATCCGCTTGCATCCCTTGCACGGTATATCGAATGGATCCCTCGGAACTGGCCAGCGATTCAGCCAGTCTTGGCAGGTCCACAACAGCGATTTCCCCGTTCAAAGTCCTGCCGTTACGGGCAAATTCAATACTGTCGATCAAAGGCCGTGCAAACATGAGGCGCGCATGATATATATTCCCCCCTCCCCTGTCAAAGACACTGTACAAGGAACATCTTGAATTCCCAGCCCCTCGTTCTGGCCTCGACTTCTATATATAGGAGTCAGTTACTGTCAGTCCTGCAAATACCTTTTCTGACCGACTCACCAAATGTCGATGAGACTCCGCTCCAAAACGAGGATGCGAGACAGACATCATGGCGATTATCCCGCTTAAAAGCAGAAGCCGTCACCGCGCGCCACCCGGATGCCCTGATCATAGGTTCAGACCAGGTCGCCCTGCTGGATGGCGAGCAACTCGGCAAGCCCATGACCCACGACAACGCCGTACGCCAGCTGCGCGCCATGCGCGGCAAGACGGTAAGTTTCTTCACGGCCTTGAGTCTGCTCAATGCCCGCACCGGCGATATGCAGACCGAGGTGGTCGAGACTCATGTCACCTTTCGCCAGCTCAGCGACCAACAGATAGAGGACTATCTGCTCAAAGAACAACCTTACCACTGCGCGGGCAGCGCCAAATCCGAGGGGTTGGGAATAGCCCTGATACAGCGCATCGAAGGAAACGACCCCAATTCCCTGATTGGCCTGCCCTTGATAGCCCTGATCGATATGCTTGAAAAACAAGGCGTTAAAGTTATTTAAGGATTTTGGCACGAATTTATCGTTGCAGCCACATACGCTTTCTGATATTAAAGCGCGCTTGAAAAATTCAGCCCAACTTGGAGATATACGCAATGCCAGTGCAAGCGAATAAGAACACCGCCCCGTACAAGCCCAAAAAGGGCGAGGCATACATGAGCGCCAAACAGCTAGAGCATTTCCGCTCTGTGCTGGCCGGTTTGAAGCTCGAATTGAGCCAGGATATCGACCGTACCGTGCATACCATGCAGGATGAGGCTACCGTATTCGCCGACCCGAACGACCGCGCAACACAGGAATCAGACATGAGTCTGGAATTGCGCAGCCGTGATCGTGAACGCAAGCTGATCAAGAACATCGACAAGATGCTGGGACGTATCGATTCCGGCGACTATGGATATTGCGATAATTGCGGCATCGAAATCGGCCTGAACCGCCTGGAAGCGCGTCCAACCGCAACCCTTTGTATCGACTGCAAGACACTGGACGAGATCCGCGAGAAACAAGTAGCCAAGTAAGTCCGGCTACGAATGAAAGACCGGCCAGAGCAGCCGGTCTTTTTTTATCTACAAACCGCTCAGCACCTTGATGTGTGCCGCTGCGCTGCGCCCAAGCGCATGCAGCTCATAGCCCCCCTCAAGTACCGACACGATACGCGCTTGCGCATGATGCCCGGCGATGCGTTTGATCTGTTCGGTCACCCAGATGTAGTCAGCCTCCACCAAACCGATGGAGGACATATCATCTTCCCGGTGGGCATCGAAGCCCGCGGAGATGAATACCATCTCTGGCTTGAACGCTTCCAATGCAGGCAACCATCTTTCCGTCACCGCATTTCGAAAGACCACCCCGTCAGAACCCGCCGCCAACGGCACATTCACGATATGGGGCTTGCGGGTCTCGGCACCGATATATGGGTAGAACGGATGCTGGAAGGTCGAGCACAACATGACTTGCTGATCGTCACTGAAGATATCCTCAGTGCCGTTGCCATGATGGACATCGAAATCGACGATGGCGACACGTGACAAGCCATGCGCCGCCAGCGCATGGGCCGCCCCGACAGCGACATTATTGAAGAAGCAGAAACCCATCGCTTTTCCCCGCTCGGCATGGTGCCCGGGTGGACGCACATTGCAGAACGCGTTCTCCACTTTGCCGCCCATCACCAGATCGACCGCCAGCACCACCGCGCCTGCTGCGCGCAGTGCCGCCGGATAGGTATAGGGATTCATGAAGGTGTCACCATCCAGAGAGATGATGCCCTCGGCGGGTGCCGCAGCCTCGATAGAATCGATATGAGCCTCATCGTGTACGCGCAGCAGTTGCTCGCGCGTGACGTCCGGTGCATCGTGATGTTGCAGAAAGCCGTACAGACCGGAGGCGATCAATTGATCTTCTATGGCATGCAAACGCGCCGGACATTCTGGATGATGCGCACCCATATCGTGCTTCAGGCACAAAGGATGACTGATAAAAGCGGTCTGCACAGTGATCTCCGGTGGTGTTTGACTGCTATGATAGCGCTCGCAGGAAATACCTCCAACCTACCCCGACCTCCATCATGAGCCAGCATTACCTCAATCCCTTATTCGCCCCCAAATCCGTAGCCGTGATCGGTGCCAGCGAGCGTGCCGATTCGGTCGGCCAGATCGTTTTTCAGAACATGCTGGAGGGCGGATTCAAGGGAGAGTTGTATCCGATCAACGCCAAGAGCGAGCAGATACAGGGACAGCGCGCCTACCCATCCATTGCAAGTATCGGCAAACCGGTGGATCTGGTGGTGATCGCCACCCCGCCGCAGACTGTGCCCGGCATCATCGAGGAATGCGGCATCCATGGCGTCAAGGCTGCCGTCATCATCACCGCAGGTTTCGGTGAGACCGGCCATGAAGGCGCGGCCCTTGAAAAGCAACTGCTGGAAAATGCCCGCCGCTACGGCATCCGACTGATCGGGCCGAACTGTCTGGGCATCATGCGCCCCTCGCTCGGGCTGAACGCCACCTTCAACAAGGGGGCCGCCGATACCGGCAATATCGCCTTCATCTCCCAGTCCGGTGCGCTGTGCACCGCCATTCTGGACTGGGCACAAAGCAACGACGTCGGCTTTTCCAGCGTCGTATCCATGGGCTCCTCGACCGATGTCGACTTCGGTGAGATCCTTGATTTCCTGGTGTCGGATGCAAAGACCCAAAGCATCCTGATGTACATCGAAGGCATCCGCAATGCTCGCACCTTCATGAGCGCACTGCGTGCCGCCGCACGCATCAAGCCGGTGATCCTGGTCAAGGTCGGCCGCCATGCAGCCGGCTCCAAGGCAGCGATGTCGCATACCGCCTCACTGGTCGGCGCGGACGATGTGTTCGACGCGGCCGTGAGCCGTGTCGGTGTGGTGCGCGTGCAGACTGTCACGCAACTGTTCACGGCTGCACGCGCACTTTCCTGCGGTTTCAAACCGGTGGGCAATCGGCTGGCCATCGTCACCAATGGCGGCGGTCCCGGCGTGATGGCGACCGACCGCGCGGTCGACCTTGGCCTCAATATCGCAGAACTGTCCGACGGCACCATCGAATATCTCAACCAGCATCTGCCATCCAACTGGCCGCACAGCAACCCGGTGGACATCATCGGTGATGCCCAGGCCGACCGCTATCACCATGCGGTAAAAGCCTGCCTGGAAGACGAGAACGTGGACGGCGTATTGGCCATCCTCACACCGCAAGCGATGACCAAACCGCTGGAATCGGCCGAAGCACTGATCGAGCTGGGCAATACCCACAGCAAACCGTTGCTGACCTGCTGGATGGGCGAAGTGCAAGTCGCCGAGTCACGTCAGGCGTTCACCAAAGCGCACCGTCCGCACTTCCGCACACCGGAACCGGCGGTCGAAGTGTTCTCGCACCTGTCCGCCTACTACCGCAACCAGAAGCTGCTGATGCAGATGCCCGGCCCGTTCTCGCACCATGTCGAACCGGATGTGGAAAGCGCTCGCCTGATCATCGAAGGCGCGATGCAGGAACACCGAAAAGTATTGAGCGAGATGGAATCCAAGGCATTGCTGTCCGCCTTCCACATCCCGGTCGCGCGCACCATGGTCGCCCACACCGGCAACGAAGCACTGCTCATCGCGCAGCAACTCGGTTATCCGGTTGCGATGAAGATCAACTCTCCGGACATCTCGCACAAGAGCGATGCCGGTGGTGTGATGCTCAATCTGCGCAATGCGCACGAGGTGCGTGCGGCATACCAGCACATCATCGATACCGTGAAGTTGAACCGTCCGAACGCGACCGTGGACGGCATCTCCATCGAACCGATGATCGTCAAACCGAACGGGCGCGAGCTGATGATCGGCGTGACCAGCGACCCCGTGTTCGGCCCGGTCATCACTTTCGGCGCGGGCGGTACCGCAGTCGAGATCATGGGCGACCGCGCAGTCGCCCTGCCGCCGCTGAACCGCTTCCTGGTCAAGGAATTGATCCGGGAGACACGCATCTCCAAGATGCTGGGCGCATTCCGCAACATGCAGCCGGCCAACATCGATGCGCTGGAAGACGTGCTGCTGCGAGTCTCCGAGATGGTGTGTGAACTGCCGCTGCTCAAAGAGATGGATATCAACCCGCTGATACTGGACGAGCACGGCGCGCTGGCTGCCGACGCACGCGTGGTGGTGGAATATCGCCAACCCAGTTCAGACCGCTACGCACACATGGCGATCTACCCCTACCCCACCCATCTGGTGAGCAGATGGCAATTGGCCGACGGGACAGACATCGTGATCCGTCCGATACGCCCGGAAGATGCCGAACTGGTGAAACGTTTCGTGCACGACCTCTCGGATGAATCGAAATACTTCCGCTTCATGAACAGCGTGCAGGAGCTGACTGAAGAGATGCTCGCCCGTCTGACGCAGATCGACTACAGCCGCGAGATGGCGCTGGTGGCGGTCACCGGTGAAAAGGAAGAAACCGAGTTGGGCGTGGCACGCTACTCCATCAATCCGGATGGCGAGACATGCGAGTTCGCGCTGGTCGTCGCAGACAACGTGACAGGCAAAGGATTGGGCCAGAAACTGATGGTGTCATTGATGGAAGCGGCACGTTCCATCGGCTTGGCGACCATCGAAGGTGAAGTTCTCAGCCACAACCACAACATGCTCAAACTGATGACACGCTTGGGCTTCACAACCAAGCCGAGCAGCGAAGATCCCGGCATCATGAAAGTCAGCAAGGCTTTGTAAGCCTGCGCGGTGCTAGCCTAGATGCTGTGCTTCCAGCCAGGACAGCCACGCGTCCATGCCTTCTCCGCTGACAGCGGAGAGGCGGATGATGCGGATATCAGGATTGACGCGACGCGCGTACGTTTCTGCAAGCTCCACATCGAAAGTAAGATAAGGCAGCAGGTCGCACTTGTTTAGCAGCATCAACTCGGCAGCACGGAACATGTCGGGATACTTGAGCGGCTTGTCCTCGCCTTCTGTCACCGACAGCACCACCACCTTGGCGAACTCGCCCAGATCGAAACCGGCCGGGCATACCAGATTGCCGACGTTCTCGATGAATAACATGCCTCCTTCAGGCAAAGGCATCTCCGGCAAAGCACGTTCTATCATCTGAGCATCCAGATGACAGCCTTTCCCGGTGTTGATCTGAACGGCAGGCACGCCGGTCGCACGGATACGGTCTGCATCCTGCTCCGTCTGTTGGTCACCTTCTATCACCGCCAGGGGATAGCGCCCTTGCAGGGCCTGTAGCGTACGCACCAACAGCGTGGTCTTACCTGAACCTGGACTGGAAACAAGGTTCAGCGCGAGCATGCCATGCTGCTTGAACAACTCACGATTACCCTGAGCGTGCCGATCGTTCTTGTGCAGTATGTCCTGCTCCAGCTTGACGATACGTTGCGTATCTTCAGCGATCTTCGCTTCGACTCGGTGCAGACGGAAGCTGACCGGTGCCTTCGGCCTGTTCATGAGCTTCCTGCCACGTATCAGCACCTCATCCGAACCACATCCACAAGTCAGGCACATCACACCACCTCCAACTCTTTTACGCGCATCGCATCACCGGCGACCAGTTGCAGACCGTAACTGCCGCACTGCGAACACGCGTCATACACATTCTCGATCTCAGCCTCGTGGCTGCATTTTGGGCAAAGCCCCCTGCCCGGCGTATCGATGATCTCCAATTGCGCGTCCTCCGCGACACTGCCTTGCATCGCGGCGCTGAAACAGAAACGCATGGCCTCCTGCTCCACGCAAGACAGCCGCCCGATTTCCAGCCACACCGTCTTCACTTGGGAGAAGCCTTGGTCCCGCGCGGCCTGCTCGATGATCTCGCGCACGTTCTGCGCCAAGGACATCTCATGCATGACGCGCCTGCGCAGGTTCGACGTTGCGCGCCAGCCATGTTTGAAGAAATGCAGTGGCCTGTTCCAGATTATCTGCCGCCTCAGGACTCAGGTCCTCCCCCAGCTCAAAACCATAACCCCTGATGCCCAGCACATAACATTGCGGAAGCGTGTCTGTATAAACCTGTCCAAAAGTATGCAGCAGCGCGGCAGGCGATTGCGCATGACTGGAATAACTATGATCGTGCGCCGCCTCCAACTCAGAAAAACGGAAAGGTGGCTCACACGAGACATCGGCATCCACGAACACGACCTGCCGCCGTCCAAGCAGATCGGCTGAATGTTCTACCTGTAGCTGGAAATCCTCGATGCATTCGACCGAGTCGGATACCTGTTCCTGAATGCGCCGCAACAACAAGGGGCCCAGCGCATCATCCCCGCGCGACTCATTGCCGACAGCAAAGATCAGGACAGGCGCGACCATCACGACAACGACTCACAAACACCCTCAGAGCTGCGTGACAGCATATCGACTCTACCCCCTGCGGCATCCAGCAATTCCACTTCCAGTGGCATTTTGCCCAAAGCATGGGTCGCGCAAGAAAGACAGGGATCGAAAGCACGGATAGCGACCTCGATATGGTTGAGCAAGCCCTCGGTGAGTTTCTTGCCATCGATATACTGGCGCGCCACCTGACGGATCGCTTCATTCATCGCCTGATTGTTATGCGTCGTGGAAACGATCAGGTTGCAGCGCACGATCTGGTCGTTCTCATCCACACGGTAATGGTGGATCAACGTCCCGCGTGGTGCTTCGATGACACCGACACCACGCTCCTGGCGCTGACCGATATTGACCAGATCCGTCCCTTGCAGGTCGGGATCATGCAGGATCTCGCGGATCAACTCTGCCGCATGCAGCATCTCTATCATGCGCGCCCAATGGAAGCCCAGCGTCGCCTTCGCGGCTTTGCCATTCTCGAACGCCATGAATTGCTTGCGTTGTGCTTCAGCCAGCGGAGTGGAGATGAAATCACACTGCGTCACGCGCGATAACGGTCCCACGCGGTACCAACCCTGCTCAGGCCCCAGACGACGCAGGAACGGGAATTTCATATAGGACCACGGCTTCACGTCTTCCAATATCTCATCCCAGTAACGGCTAGGATCGAAGTGATCGAATATCGTCTCGCCATCCATCGATCGCGCCCGCAAACCGCCGTCATAAAGCTCCAGTGCACCATCGGGTCGCACCATGTTGAGCGTATGCGCATCGAAACTTCCGAAGCTGCTGTACATATCCAGATCCTGCTCGAACAGATTGCTCACGATCCCTACAGACGCCTCACTCCAGGCCACCACCTGATCGACATCCTTCAACAGGTAGTCGCGCTCCTCGATACTGACATTCTTGTTCACCCCGCCCGGGATGGATCCCGTGCCATGGATGCGCTTGCCCGCCGTGACGCGGATCACCTCTTGACCGAACTTGCGCAACAGCACGCCCTGTTTGGCGATCTCCGGATAAGCAGCGGCAATGCCGACGATGTTGCGCTTGGCCACATCGGAGCCAAAACCGAACAACAGATCGGGGGAACACAGATGGAAGAAATGCAAGGCATGTGACTGCAGGATCTGGCCGTAATGCATCAAGCGGCGCACCTTCTCAGCCGTCGGCGTGAGCGTCGCCCCCACCACCATGTCCATCGCTTTGCTCGCAGCCAGATGGTGGCTGACCGGACAGATGCCGCAAAGACGCTGCACCATCACCGCAGCTTCCCAGTAAGGACGGCCCTGGATGAATTTCTCGAAGCCCCGAAACTCGACTATATGCAGCCGCACTTGATGCACGCGGTCATTCTCATCAAGCAATAGGGTCACCTTGCCATGCCCCTCCACACGGGACACGGGGTCGATGGCGACGCGACGAAGTTTTTCAGGCGAAACGGCAGTTTCCAGCTTATCAGTCATATAGCCCCAGAGGACAATCCATCGGTGACGCAATGATGGCCTAGAGCGGCCATACAAGCAAACTTGATAAGCATGCAGCCCGATTGTTGCGATTGATATGTATCCGCACGAAGAATTCATGCGGCAGAAAGAAAAAGGCTTCCATCGCTGGAAGCCTTTATATTGGTGCGCCCGAAGAGATTCGAACTCCTGACCCCTTGGTTCGTAGCCAAGTACTCTATCCAGCTGAGCTACGGGCGCATGTATTGCTTGGTGTTGCCTATTGCCAGTCTGAAATCGTTTTATTGGTGCGCCCGAAGAGATTCGAACTCCTGACCCCTTGGTTCGTAGCCAAGTACTCTATCCAGCTGAGCTACGGGCGCCTCAAAACGACAACAGTTACCTTGGCGGAGAAGGAGGGATTCGAACCCTCGATCCAGGTTTTGCCCGGATGCACCCTTAGCAGGGGTGTGCCTTCGACCACTCGGCCACTTCTCCGAAGGGCGCGAATACTAATGTAATCGCCCCGCCTCGTCAAACTATCATGCGTTTTCTTGATCGAGATCGAAAGCCTTGTGCAAAACACGCACGGCGAGCTCCAGATACTTCTCGTCGATGACGACTGAAATCTTGATCTCGGAGGTGGAGATCATCTGGATGTTGATGCCCTCTTCCGCCAAAGTGCGGAACATCTTGCTGGCGATGCCCACATGCGAACGCATACCGACACCGACCACGGACACCTTGGCAGTCTTGTTGTCGCCTACGACGTCGCGCGCGCCGATATGCGGCTGCACCTTGCTCTTCAGCAATTCCATCGTCTTGCTGAACTCGTTGCGATGCACGGTGAACGAGAAGTCTGTGGAACCGTCCACCCCGACGTTCTGAATGATCATGTCCACGTCGATGTTCGCATCACTGACCGGGCCCAGCACCTGATAGGCGATGCCCGGCTTGTCCGGTACGCCGAGTACGGTGATCTTGGCTTCGTCGCGATTGAATGCGATACCTGAGATGATGGCCTGTTCCATTTTGTCGTTTTCCTCGAATGTGATCAGCGTCCCCTCTCCATCCTCCTGGAAGCTGGAAAGTACGCGCAGTTTGACTTTGTATTTGCCGGCGAATTCGACCGAGCGGATCTGCAACACTTTGGAGCCGAGGCTCGCCATCTCCAGCATCTCTTCGAAAGTGATGCTCTTCAGGCGACGCGCTTCGGGTACCAGACGGGGATCGGTGGTGTAGACGCCATCCACGTCCGTATAGATCTGGCATTCGTCCGCCCCCAGTGCGGCAGCGATCGCCACGCCGGTGGTATCCGAACCGCCGCGCCCCAGCGTGGTGATGTTGCCTTCTTCGTCCATGCCCTGGAAACCCGCCACGACCACGACCTTGCCTTCGTCCAAATCGTTACGGATGTTCTCTTCGTCGATACTGACGATGCGTGCTTTGGTGAATGCGCTGTTGGTGAGGATCTTAACCTGGGCGCCGGTGTAGCTCTTGGCTTTGAGTCCGGCATCGATCAGCGCCATGGAGAGCAAGCCGATGGTGACTTGTTCGCCGGTGGAGATCACCACATCCAGCTCGCGCGGATCGGGATGCTTTTGGATCTCGTGCGCCAGTCCGATCAGGCGATTGGTCTCTCCGCTCATTGCCGAGACCACAACAACGATCTGATGACCTTGCGCCTTGAATCTAGCCACACGCTGCGCAACGCTCTTGATGCGTTCCGGACTGCCCATCGAGGTGCCGCCGTATTTCTGAACTATCAGTGCCACAATATTGCTCACATTGGATTTTTAAGTGGCGCGCATTCTACCCGAGTTACAGGGAAATTACGATCTGTGCTCTGCTACACTGAACAGCAAAAGAAGCCCAAAAACATGACCAGAATCGACCAACGTAGCTACCCTGAAGACACCGCCCAGCGGCTTGCCGAATCCGGCATCCCTGCTTTGCTGGCGCGCATCTATGCCGCGCGCGGTATCGAACAGACGGAACAGCTTGAGACCGACCTGAAAAAGCTGCTGCCGTTCCAGCTATTGAAGCAGGCGGAGGCCATGGCAATCGCTTTGGCCGATGCCATCGCCGCCGCTAAAAAGCTATTGATCGTGGCTGACTACGATGCCGACGGCGCGACCGCCTGCGCCGTGAGTATGCGCGGCCTGTCTGCACTGGGCGCAAAAGTGGATTTCATCGTGCCCAACCGTTTCGAGTACGGCTACGGATTGACCCCAGAGATCGTCCGCCTCGCGGCTCAAAGCAAGCCCGACATCCTGCTCACCGTGGATAACGGTATCGCCAGCGTGGAGGGGGTTGCCGAAGCACACAGACTTGGCATGCAGGTCTTGGTGACCGACCACCACCTGCCCGGCGACACCCTGCCGGACGCGGAATGCATCGTGAACCCCAACCAGCCGGGCTGTGCATTCCCCAGCAAGAATCTGGCAGGGGTGGGCGTGATGTTCTACGTGTTGCTAGCGCTGCGCGCAGAACTGCGTAAGCGCGGGACTTTCGCCGACCGGCAGGAACCCAATCTGGGCAATCTTCTCGACCTCGTCGCGCTCGGCACGGTAGCGGACGTTGTGAAGCTGGATGACAACAATCGCATCCTGGTGCATCAGGGTTTGCAGCGCATCCGCGCCGGACGCGCCTGCCCCGGCATCATGGCTTTGTTGCGCATCGCGCGCCGACCGGCGGCACAGGCTTCCGCCTATGAACTGGGTTTCATCGTCGGCCCGCGCCTGAATGCGGCCGGACGATTGGAAGACATGGGCCTCGGCATCCGCTGCTTGCTGACCGACGACGCCAACGAAGCCAACGAAATCGCCGCCAAGCTGGATGCGCTCAATCAGGAGCGGCGCAGCATCGAGGCAGACATGCAAGACAGCGCACTGACCGCACTGGAATCATTCGACCCGGCGGAAAGCTATTCACTGGCGCTGTTCAATGATGAATGGCACCAGGGCGTAATCGGCATCCTCGCCTCGCGCCTGAAGGACAAGTTCCATCGCCCGGTGATCGCCTTCGCCCGCTCACAAACCGGCGAGCTGAAAGGTTCCGGGCGCAGCATCGTCGGCCTGCATCTGCGCGATGCACTCGATCTCGTTTCCAAACGCCAGCCCCACCTGATCCTGAAGTTCGGCGGCCATGCCATGGCGGCTGGATTGAGCATCCCGGAACAGGCGCTGGATGAATTCCGCATTGCGTTCGAATCCGTCGTACAGGAGATGCTGGATAGCAAGGCACTGGTGCGCAGCATCGCCACCGACGGTGAACTGGACAAAGCGGAGTTTTCCCTGCGCATGGCACGCGAGCTGCAAGCGCAAGTGTGGGGACAGGGGTTTCCCGAACCGTTGTTCGAAGGCGAGTTCCGCGTGCAGACCCAACGCATCGTCGGCGAGAAACATCTGAAGCTTAAATTCGCCTCGCCTGCCGGCAGTTTCGATGCCATCCGCTTCTTCCACGCCGATGCCGCGCCGGACACCGTGCATGCCGTGTACAGCCTGAGCATCAATGAATACAATGGTTCCGAGACGCTGCAACTGATCGTGCGTCACTGGTAAGGAGAAGCAACGATGGAATTCGCTTTCCTGCAAAACAACGGTATCGAATTGCTGCCGAAATTCCTCACCAGCATCGCCATCGGCCTGCTGATAGGTCTGGAACGCGAACGCAACCCTTCTGCCAAGGCGGGTCTGCGCACCTTCGCGCTGGTTGCATTGTTCGGCACCATGATGGGTATGCTGGGCGATCATCTGGATATCCAGTGGCTGGTGATAGCCGGATTGGTCGCCGTCGCACTGACCATCATCGCCGCTTACCTCGGCGACGAACCCGACAAGCCGGATGCCGACCCCGGCACAACGACCGTGATTGCGTTGCTGCTGTGCTACGCGCTGGGTGTAATGATCTGGCTCAACATGTCCAAGCTGGCGGTGATGCTGGCCATCGGCATCACCGCCCTGCTCTATTTCAAGCCCGAACTGCGCGGTTTCTCGCAACGCCTGACACGGCGTGACCTGGTTGCGGTGCTGCAATTCTCGGTGCTCACCTTCATCGTGCTGCCCATCCTGCCCGACCAGAACTACGGCCCCTACGGTGCGTTCAACCCGCATCAGGCGTGGTTGATGGTGGTGCTCATCTCCGGATTGAGTCTGGCCGGTTATACCGCTCTACAACTGGTCGGCACGCGTTATGGCGCGCCGTTACTGGGTTTCTTCGGCGGCTTGGTGTCCAGCACCGCCACTACCCTGATCTACTCGAAACACGGCAAGGCCAGCCCCGCCCTCTCCAATCTTGCCGCGATGGTGATCGTGATCGCCAGCATGGTGGTACTGCTGCGTTTGCTGGTCGTGAGTTCCATCTTGGCCTTCGGCGCCTTGCCTGGTCTCGCGCCTGTCTATGCGGGCGGCCTGATTGCCGGGCTCATCGCTTCCGTATATGCATGGAGACAGACCAGCAAGGGCCAGGAACTGCTGGTGCCCGAAACCTCGAACCCTGCCGAATTGCACACCGCCCTTGGTTTCGGATTGCTTTACGTCGTGGTGCTGGTCGGCTCGGCATGGATGGCCGACCTCGCCGGCAGTCAGGGCTTGTATGCCGTCGCGCTGGTATCGGGATTGACCGATGTGGATGCGATCGCCCTCTCCAGTTTGCGTCTATTCAATCTTGGACAGCTCAGCGAAGAACAGACCGTGACAGCTATCGCCATCGCCTTCCTTTCCAACATCGCCTTCAAATTCGGCATGGTCGTTTTCATCGCGGGTCCTGCACTAGCACGCCAGGTCGCGATCGGCTTCGGCGCTATCGCCGGCGGCGTCCTGTTGGGGCTGTTTGCGCTATAATCGCGACCCTTTAAAGCAGCGACAGACAGAACCGATCATGGAAGCCGAACAACTCAACGCCCTCACCGCCAAACTGCAAGACTTGCGCGCCCGCAACCTCGAACTACGGAGGTATCTTTGACTTCGACGGCAAGCAGGAACGCCTGGACGAAGTCGCCGCTCTAGCCGAAGACCCTGCAATCTGGCAGGACGCCAAACGCGCTCAGGATCTGGGCAAAGAGCGCAAGATGCTGGAAGGCATCGTGCACAATCTGCAAAAGATCAGCCAGTCGGTCAACGACAACAGCGAGTTGATGGAGATGGCGCTGGCAGAGAACGATGACGAGAGCCTGATGGGCATCGTCAGCGATGTCGAGCAGATCGAGAAGCTGGTCGCCGATCTCGAGTTCCGCCGCATGTTCTCCGGCGAGCTGGACTCTGCCAACTGCTTCCTCGACATCCAGGCCGGTTCCGGCGGCACCGAAGCACAGGACTGGGGTTCCATGCTGTTGCGCATGTATATTCGCTATGCCGAGCGCAAGGGTTTCACCGTTGAAGTGCTGGAACAGTCCGACGGCGAAGTGGCCGGCATCAAAGGTGCATCGCTCAAGATCAGCGGCGATTACGCCTATGGCCATCTGCGCACAGAGACCGGCGTGCATCGTCTGGTGCGCAAGTCACCGTTCGACTCCGGCAATCGTCGCCACACCTCGTTCTCCAGCGTGTTCGTCTACCCGGAAGTGGATGATTCCATCGAGGTCGACATCAACCCGGCCGATCTGCGCATCGACACCTATCGCGCCTCCGGCGCGGGCGGTCAACACATCAACAAGACCGACTCGGCAGTGCGCATCACCCACATCCCGACCGGCATCGTGGTGCAGTGCCAGAACGACCGCTCGCAGCACAAGAACCGCGCTGAAGCGATGTCCATGCTGAAGTCGCGCATGTACGAAGAAGAACTGCGCAAACGCAACGCGGAGAAGCAGGCACTGGAAGACACCAAGTCCGACATCGGCTGGGGTCACCAGATCCGCTCTTACGTGCTCGACCAGTCGCGCATCAAAGACTTGCGCACCAACTTCGAAGTGGGCAACACCCAAGCCGTGCTCGACGGCGACCTCGACGATTTCATCGCAGCCAGCTTGAAGCAAGGCGTTTAATCCAGGAACACATCATGACTACCGAACAGAATATCCCCCAAGTTGACGAGAATCAGATCATTGCCGAACGCCGCAGCAAGCTGAAGGCGATCCGCGAAAAAGGTATCGCCTTCCCCAATGACTTTGATCGCAAGGATCTGGCTGCCGACTTGCACGCAGCTTTCGGCGAGAAGTCACAAGATGAATTGGAGGCCGAACAGGTCTCTGTCGCTGTTGCCGGTCGCATGATGCTGAAGCGCGTGATGGGCAAGGCCAGTTTCGCCACCATTCAGGATGTGAGCGGACGTATGCAGTTGTTCATCAGCAACGACATCACCGGTGAAGATGCGCATGCCGTGTTCAAGCATCACGATCTGGGCGATATCCTCGGCGCGACCGGCGTGCTCTTCAAGACCAAGACCGGAGAGCTTTCGGTGCGCGTCACCGA
The DNA here is from genome assembly GCA_013791855.1 of Sideroxydans sp. Classification (GTDB taxonomy): domain Bacteria; phylum Pseudomonadota; class Gammaproteobacteria; order Burkholderiales; family Gallionellaceae; genus Sideroxyarcus. The sequence goes on along the minus strand of VMTA01000019.1, from coordinate 160,730 downwards.
AGTTCGCCTGCTGACCAAGGCACTGCGTCCGCTACCGGAGAAGTTCCACGGCCTGACCGATCAGGAACAAAAATATCGCCAGCGCTATATCGATCTGATCACCAACGAGCAGACGCGCAAGACGTTCATGATCCGTTCCAAGATCGTGCAGGCGATCCGCGAGTTCTTCGCGCGCCACGATTATCTGGAAGTCGAGACGCCGATGCTGCACCCCATCCCGGGCGGCGCGTCGGCCAAGCCTTTCGTCACCCACCACAACGCGCTGGATATGGAGATGTATCTGCGTATCGCGCCGGAGTTGTATCTGAAGCGTCTGGTAGTCGGCGGTTTCGAGAAGGTGTTCGAGATCAACCGCAACTTTCGCAACGAGGGTTTGTCGACACGCCACAACCCCGAGTTCACCATGATCGAGTTCTACGAAGCCTATCGTGACTACAAGTATCTGATGGACTTCACCGAGCGTCTGTTCGCCGAGGTGGCACAGAAGGTACTGGGCACGACAGTCATCAGCTATCAGGGCAAGGAACTGGATCTGGGCAAGCCGTTCCACCGTCTGACCATGGTGCAGGCGATCCAGAAATATCATCCGCAGTTCACCGATGAGCAGTTGAACAATCGCGATTTTCTGGTCGGCGAACTGCAGGACCTGAAAGCCAAGTACAAACCGGAGGACGGTGTCGGCGGTCTGCAACTCTCTTTGTTCGAGGAGCTCTCCGAACATCTGCTGTTCGAGCCGACTTTCATCGTCGATTACCCGGTCGAGGTGTCGCCACTGGCGCGCGCTTCGGACAAGAACGCCGGCATCACCGAGCGCTTCGAGTTGTTTATTGTCGGCCGCGAGATCGCCAACGGCTTCTCGGAGTTGAACGATCCGGAAGATCAGGAAGCGCGTTTCGATGCGCAGGTTGCCGCCAAGGATGCCGGCGACGAGGAAGCGATGTTCAAGGATGCCGACTACATCCGCGCACTGGAACACGGCCTGCCACCGACCGCAGGCGAAGGCATCGGCATCGACCGCCTGGTGATGCTGCTGACCGATGCCGCCAGCATCCGCGACGTGATCCTGTTCCCGCATCTGCGCCCGGAGTGAGCTGACTGCCATGCCAGCCAGCGAAAGCACACGCCTGCTAGAACGCTACCCGCTGTTGCGAGAACTGGCACCGGCGCGTTTCGCGGAACTATTCAACCAGACGACGGTGATGCGTCTCCCGGCAGGCACGGTGATCTTCGACGAGAACCAGCCCTGCCAAGGATTCCCGTTGTTACTCTCGGGCAGTGTGCGCGTCATCAAGTCTTCCGCGAATGGCCGTGAGTTGCAGCTCTACCGTGTCGGTGAAGGTGAAAGCTGCATACTGACCAGCAGCTGCCTGCTCGGCCACAGCAACTACCGCGCACGCGGCATCGTCGAACAGGATGTGGAAATGATCGTCTTGCCGCCCGCCTCGTTCCGTACCTTGATGGCGGATTGCCAACCATTCAGGGACTACATCTTCAGCCTGTTCGCGGAACGGCTCACCGACCTGATGGAGCTGGTCTCCGCTGTCGCTTTCCAGAAGCTGGATCAAAGATTGGCAGCAGTGTTGCTATCACGTCCCAGTCCGCTCCATCTGACACATCAGGTCGTGGCAGATGAACTGGGCAGCGCGCGCGAGATGGTCAGCCGCCTGCTCAAAGGCTTTGCGGATCAGGGCTGGGTCAAACTGGGGCGGGAACAGATCGAGGTGATCGATCGCAGTGCGTTGGAACGCTTGGCCTCGAACTGATCATTTAGCCTTCAACACAAAAGCCATCATCGCGCGCAACTTGGCAGGACGCACCGGCTTGTGCAGCAAGTGCATGCCCTTGTCCGCCACGAGTTTCAACACTTCAGGCGAGGTATCACCACTGACGAGGATGAAAGCCGGCTTCTGTTTGCTTTGCATATAGACGCGTTCTGCCAGTTCAACCCCATTGCCGTCCGGCAAGCGGAAATCACAGATCACCAGTTCGAATGGCGACTGTTCAAACTGGCGCTCAGCCTCGGCCAGACTGGCAGCCATCGACACCCTGCATCCCCACGCCTCGATCAGCCCAGCCGTCCCGTTGCGTACCAGTTCATCGTCATCAACCACCAGCACATGCCGCCCGGTGAATGATCCTTCGCTGTCTACGGCCGGATTGGGGCTGGTAGCGCTGCCCTGCGCCAGAAGATCTTTCAAGTCGGGGACGCGTGGCACATCAAGGGCAAAGATCGAACCCCGCCCCGGGCTCGAGCATAGATACAAGGGATGATTCAACAGTTTGGCCGAACGCTGGACGATGGGCAGCCCCAGCCCCAGACCTTTGCTCCTGTCGCGTGCTGTATTCTCCAGTTGCACGAATTCCCTGAAAATATTCTCCTGTTCAGCCAGCGGGATGCCGGGGCCATTGTCACGCACTTCGAAGCGCAACCTGTCACCACGCTTGCGACAGGCCAGCAACACGCAACCATGTTCCTGCGTGTACCGGATCGCGTTGCCCAACAGGTTCATCAGGATGCGTTCGAGCAGGATGGGGTCGCTCCTCACTCTGGAATTCGAGGTATGAATGCGCAACTCGATGGATTTTCCCTTGGCCAGGGGCCCGTATGCCTCGGTCAATCGCCTTAGCAGAGTAGATATCTCTATCTCTTGCACTTGCGGCACGATGACGCCCGCATCCAGCTTGGAAATATCCAGCAGCGAATCCAGCAAACCGGACATCGCGGTCACGGACTCCTCAACCTTTTCCACAATTTTGCGTTGTTCGGGTGTCTCGAGGCGATTCTGCAACTCCCCCATGAACAGGCCAAGCGCATGCATGGGCTGGCGCAGGTCATGACTTGCTGCAGCCAGGAAGCGGGTCTTGTCAAAATTGGCTTTTTCCGCCTGCTCCTTCTGACTGCGCAAAGCGGTCGTCGCATCCTCGATGCGCTGCTTCAAGTGGTTCCGCTCTTCCTGCAATTGTGACGCCATCTCGTTGATGCCTTGCGCCAACTCGTTCAGTTCGAGCACTTGCATCTCACCGATACGCGTTGATAAGCGCCCTTCCCCCAGATCGCGCACGGCAGTGCGCATCCCCATGATTGGCAACGTGATCTTGCGCGCAACGCGCATCGCCACCAATACCGCCAGCAACAGCACTAGTGCAGTAAGGATCAGATTCATTAAGACCATCCGAACCTTTTCGCTGTTGAGCCTGTGCTTGCCCAAGACAAGGAAGACGCCTCCCAGCGAACTCCCCATATTAGAGGTGGAAGCTATTTCAGTATCGTCCAACGATAACTGTGTGGTCACAATGGGGTGATATACGGCCAGCGAACGACTGTCCTCACGCAGTATCTGGCCTGCTTTCCAATCGGGGGGGATGATTTGCAGGTCCGTCACCCCGTTTGCACTGGCCATAACCTGGCCCTCAGCATCAAGTATGAATACCGCTGTCACATCCTGTTGTGCGAGCGCCACTTCAGCCTGTTGCCGCAACAGAACACGATTTCCGGAGAACGCCGCGTACTCGCTGGAAGATGCGAGCTGCCGTGCTATCAGACTCGCCCTGTCCTTTAGCGCCTGGTCAAGATCGGCGATACGCGCCAGAATGAACGATGTTTCCAGCAGTACGGCCAGTATCAATATTGGAATCAGCGCAACGGTCATCGTCTGCCGCTCGATACCGTACTTCTTCATGGTCTCTCCCCGATCTCGTTGCGCAGTTGCTCTGCACTTAAAATCGTCAGCCCGAGTGAGCGGGCGACTTGCGTGTTCACTGCCACTTCAAATTCCTGAGGATACTGATAGTCGGGCAGTTTCCTTGTTCTGGCAAATTGAGAGACTATTCGGGCAGCCTGATCGGCGATCTGCATAGGCGTACTATATACAGCGCATAAAGCCCCGGCTCTTACATAGTTTTGCGACAAACCGATCATCGGCACCTGCTGCCGGTAAGTCTCCAGCAATATGTTACGAATGGTATCCGAACGGTATATCTCCGCATCTGGCAAGACCAAAAATACATCACTGTCGGCCAGCAACGCCGAGAGACTGCTCGCAAGCTGATCAGGTGTCGACACTGTCTGAATTTGTAGCCTGAACCCCGAAGCTGAAGACAGTTGTTTGGCTGACGCCAGTTGCGGTGACGTATTCGATATCAACACACCTACTGACTTTGTCTGAGGCAAGGCTGCACGGAGTAGCGAGAATCTACGCTCCATAGGCTGATCCATGTAGATGCCGGATGATTCTGAATGACTGTCCCGCCGGAACTTCTCAAGTCCGGCTCGACTGACCATCACGTTCAATACCGGAATAGATGAACCACTGAAGCTGTCTGCCGCCTTGGCACCGATCGCTACGATCAGTTCTGCCTGCGCGGCGGTGCCGGATGGCAATATCTGTATCTCCTGACGGGAGTCGAGCGAATTTCGCAATGCCGATTCAAAAGCAAGATAAACCTCACGCTCCTCACTCAGCGCCAAGGCGACTTTGAGCGGTGAGGCTTGTATCGTATTGAAGCAGAACAGGCTGCAAACCAATACCAGCCACCGGACCAGGGCGATCCGGTGCACGCTCTTGGGAAGCGAGGAACTAGTAACGGAAAGTGGCGAGCAGATAGGCACGTCGATCGAGGTTAGGAGTACCTTGTTGAGGGATGCTCGAATATTCCGTATGACTATCCCGGAACAGATTCTGCACCACCAAAGACACCTCTCCTCCACCGACTTCATCCCGTTTGCCAAAGGCGCGGGTTATTTTTATATCTACTCTGTGCATCGGGCTCTGTGCGTACTGCGCATCCAGCACCTGAACCTCATCCTGGAAATAATATCCGGCACTCAGTTGCAAGCCCGTAGCGAGCCTATGATCCAGCAGAAGACTGCCGCTATTTACAGGAACCATCTTGGGACAGCCGCTCAACAACTCGCTATATCCAGCCTGGATGGCGGGATGCCAAAGATTGGTAGGCAATCCATCTGAAGCACAAGACGCATGCTGCCGCGCATAGTTGAACGTAAGCAAGTCATATTCGTTCCAGCGGTATTTAAGCGTGCTCTCCCATCCCCTGAAATCCACCTGATACATATTCTTGAAGCTGTTGTAAACCGCACCAAAGATCACCGGATCGACGAAGATCACCTTGCTGAGATGATCCGCATAGACACGCGTATCGACCGTCAATCCAATATCCGGGAACTGCCCCATATAGCCGATCTCGCGAGACAACATCTTTTCCGGCAAGACCCCCCCCTGAGCCCAGACAGGATGATCTGCGATGAGGCCCGTGTTGCCAAATTCTTCCACAGTGGCGGCACTGCGGTAAGCCAGCGACGTGCCAAAACGCAGAGTCTGATTGGGCACCAAGTGATAATTCAAGGACAGCCGCGGGGAAACGTTACTATGGCCCATCGCATCGTCTTCCCACATCGCCCCTGCATTAACGACCGCCGCATCACCTATGCGCAATTCATCATGGGCAAACACCCGCTTCTGAGCCAGCGTAGGGGCAGGGACTACGAACATTTGCGCTGAAATTGCCTTCTCCGAACGGATGCCAACACCCCACACCAGTCTGTTATCTGGATGCCACTGGCTGATATGCTGAACCTCAAGGTCATGGCGATGTGCCCTGAAACTCTCAGGGATATGAGTCTGGAGATCATCGTACCGCACATAGGAGTGCTGATAATTGACACGAAGTTCTGCAGCCATATCCAGCGAACGCGTCCAAGTCAGCTGCTGATAATCGTAAGCGGACTGCGTGTCACGGAACGGACTGCTCGCTCGTCCGACCACACCTTCCCCTCTGGTCGCCTCGCTATATCCCAGTTGAATGTCGAAATTATCGATGGCATTGGGATGGTAGTTACCGCGCCAGCTTAACATGCGCGTGCGATTGTCGTCATTGAGCAATGACCAGTCATAACCCTGGTCTGCGCGATAAGCGATACTCAGTCGCTGATCCATGACAGACGAGTTCAGTCCGAACATCGCAGAAAGGTCAGACACCCCATTGCCGCCCTGCGCGACCGTAAGCTGATCCGGCGCGAGTATGCCTGGCTCGCGTGTGATGATATTGATGACACCCTGCGTCGAATTCGCACCGTGGGAGGCGGCTGAAGGGCCGCGCACGACTTCGATGCGCTCTATGTTCTCCAGTAACACCGGGATGTTGTCCCAAGTCACCGAACTGAATGGAGGCAGATAAACGCTACGACCGTCCACCAACACCTGCATGCGACGCGCATAGTTATCTGTGGTGCCATGATAGGAAACGAAGGAACTGTGGCCGTTCTGGCTACCAACATACATACCAGGAACAAGGCGAAAAAGTTCGGACAACTTCCTGAATCCAGAAGCACGAATCATCTCCGCATCGATCACTGTCATCGCGCTTGGAGATTCATCCAGTGGTTGTTTTAAGCGTGAAGCCGTCAGCACTACCGGCATCTCAAGAAAGAATGCCTGCTCGGAATCCAAATCCTCGGCAGCCTGAACCGCGCTGAAAAACGGCAGCATCGCCAGCGTTGCGAGCAATAACTTATGAGAACTGCTATGAAGAAATATCAATCCGCCCTGCCCCTTGCCGGTTAAATTGAATTTTTTTCTAATTGTAGAGTAATTGTCCAAATCCCTTGAAAGAATCTGGATAGATGACCAGAACCAGCGCATTGCGAAAATGAAAAATCCGGCAGAGCCGGACCTTCTTTAACTGCTTTTGTTCTGGTCGGGGCGAGAGGATTCGAACCTCCGACCACTTGGACCCCATCCAAGTACGCTACCAGGCTGCGCTACGCCCCGAGGGCGCGGATTATAGCAGAGCACATTTATTTTGCAGCGCGATTTGAAGCGAATTTAGCGATCAGGCGCGCAACGATTTAAGTATGTCACTCAACTCTCTACGCAGCTGCGGTATGGCCATAGCAGACAGTTCTGAACTTGCATGCACTGCGTGCACAGTGTCCGATTCCTGCGTATGCGCTTGATCGAGTCTGCTACGCGCGCCACTTATGGTAAAGCCTTCCTCGTACAGCAACTGTCGGATACGACGGATGAGCAGAACTTCATGGTGCTGGTAGTAGCGTCGGTTACCACCGCGCTTGAGCGGCTTGAGTTGTGTGAACTCCTGCTCCCAATAACGCAATACATGAGCTTTCACGCCACACAGGGCGCTGACCTCGCCTATCGTGAAATAGCGCTTGGCCGGGATCGGCGGCAAGCCGGAATCAGTTAACTGCAGTTCCATGATAGGTCGTCTCTACCATGCTCTTGAGCTTCTGGCTGGGATGGAAAGTGACCACCCGGCGAGCTGTGATCGGTATCTCTTCACCCGTCTTGGGGTTGCGGCCCGGACGCTGCGGTTTATCGCGCAACTGGAAGTTGCCGAATCCGGAAAGCTTTACGCTGTCACCCTGGGCTAGCTGCACCCTGATCTCCTCAAAAAACGCTTCCACCATATCTTTGGCTTCACGCTTGTTCAGGCCGACCTTCTCAAACAGCAAATCCGCCAGTTCGGCCTTCGTCAATGTAGATGTCATCATTTCCCCCTCAACTTCGCGCCGATTTTGTGCAATGCCTCTACCAGCATGGCAATGCTCGGCTCTATCTCAGAATCTGTAAGTGTCTTCTGAGTATCTTTTAATAACACACGGAATGCAAGGCTTTTTTTCCCTTCCTCGACCCCCTGCCCACGATACACATCGAATAATGCCAACTCTGTTACATAGGGGGCATTTTGACGATTCAATACGTCCAAAAGTGCCTGTGCATCGACTTTTTCATCGACCAACACAGCGATGTCTCTACGTACAGCTGGCAATTTTGATATCTCTTCGGCTCTTGGCACAACTGATTGCATGATCGCGCTCAATTGCACCTCGAACCAGACCGCTGGCAATGGCATATCGTACTGCTGCTGCCATTGAGGGTGCAGTTCGCCCATCCAACCGATAGCGATGTTATCGAGCAATATCCGAGCCGATCGGCCTGGATGAGAAGCCGGGTACTCCGCCGCTTGAAAGGTCAAGGCGCGGGGAGCGAACAAGGCTTCAAGATCGCACTTCACATCATAAAAGTCTACATTGCGTGCAGCTGCTCCCCACTGCTCCGGGACCACTGCGCCGTATGCCAAACCCGCCAATCGTTCTTCCTGGGAATAAGTCCCCGCCTCTGCTTTGAAACATCCACCGATCTCGAATATGCGGACGCGCGGCTGCTTGCGCGCAAGATTGGTGCGCAAGGCGCCCAGCAAGCCGCCCAGCAGACTGCTGCGCATCACACTCATCTGGCTGGCTATCGGATTCATCAAGGTGACAGGTGCCGTGTTTCCACACAGGTCTCGCTCCCACTCCGACTCAACGAAGGAATAGTTGATGGTTTCCTGGTAATCGCGCAACACCATGGCTTGACGCACTTTTGACAATGGGCGATCAGCTTCGAAATCAGGCAGGATAGTCATGCTTGCCTGAATAGGCGCCGGCTGTATCTGCTCATAACCGTGCACACGGGCAACTTCTTCTACTAAGTCTTCTTCTATAGCGATGTCGAAGCGGTAACTCGGCGGTGTCACAGTGAAATCATCACCATTTTGCCGGAATGTCATACCCAGACTTGCAAGTATCTGCGCGATCTCATCGGACTTCAGTGCAATGCCCAGCACTCGCAGGATGCGCGAACTGCGCAGCAACACTGGCGGGCGTGATGGCAACTCAGCCTGCACTGCTGTTACCGGTCCTGCTACTCCGCCGCAAATCTCGAGGATCAATTGTGTTGCGCGATCCAAAGCGACCTGCGTTGCCAAATAATCAACACCGCGCTCGAAACGATAGGAAGAATCGGAACTGAAACCAAGACGACGGGATTTTCCCACGATCACACTGGGTGCAAAGAATGCACTTTCAAGGAAGATATCGCTGGTCGCCTCATCAACAGCTGAGTCCATGCCGCCCATCACGCCCGCCAAGGCGACAGGCCCCTTGCTGTCTGCGATCACCAGCATATCGTCTTGCAGCGCAACCATATGCTCGTTCAGCAGTGTCAATTTTTCACCCGCAAGGGCAAAACGCACATCGATATCGCCACTCAATTTATTCAGATCGAAAGCATGCAGCGGCTGCCCCAGCTCAAGCAACACATAGTTGGTCACATCAACCAAGGCGCTGATACTGCGCAGGCCGCAACGCTCTAAGCGCCGCACCATCCACGACGGTGTGGGAGCCTTTGCGTTCACCCCGGAGATCACACGCCCCGTGTAGCGCGGGCATGCAGCCGAAGCAGACACCTTCACGTTGCGAGTTATGCTGCCTGTCTGCGCGAAGTCAGCTGCAGGGATGGCCTGCAATGGAGAATTCGTCAGCGCCGCCACTTCGCGCGCAATGCCATTCACCGACAAGCAATCGCTGCGATTCGGGGTGAGTTTCAGCGTGATCAGATGATCGTCCAGATCGAGATGCTCGCGGATACTTTGGCCGACGACTGCCTCTGCAGACAATTCCAGCAAACCGTCGCTCTCATCGGCCAGCCCCAGCTCTTTATCCGAACACATCATGCCGAAAGAGGCGATACCGCGCACCTTGGCCTGCTTGATCTCGATACCCGGCAATTTTGCACCGACCAGCGCACATGGCGCTTTCATGCCGACAGTCACATTGCCGGCGCCACAGACGATGGTCAGCGGTTCAGCCTGCCCGACATTCACCGTCAGCACGTTCAGACGGTCTGCATCGGGATGTTTTTCTTTACTCAACACCTGCGCGACGACAACCTTCTCGAAAGCAGGGGCGACAGGCGTCATCTCCTCCACTTCCAGACCGGCCATAGTCAACAAATGGGACAACTCCCCGCTGGACAGCGAGGGATTCACAAGGGTGCGTAACCAGGATTCGGAGAATTGCATGTTCAGTTAAATTGTTTCAGGAATTGCAGATCGTTCTCGAAGAACAATCTGAGATCGTTGACGCCATAGCGCAGCATAGCCAGACGCTCCACACCCATACCAAAGGCGAAGCCGATGTATTTCTCGCTATCGATACCGACATGCTTAAGCACGTTCGGATGCACCATGCCGCAGCCGCCGATCTCCAGCCAGCCGCCTTTCCAGCTCATATCCATTTCAGCCGAAGGCTCGGTGAATGGAAAGAACGAAGGGCGGAAGCGCACCTGCATATCTTTGGTTTCGAAATAGTTCTGCAAAAAGTCGGCAATCACGCCTTTCAGATCAGCGAAGCTCACACGCTCTCCGATCCACAATCCTTCCACCTGATGGAACATAGGCGAATGGGTGGCGTCCGAGTCCACGCGATAGACGCGTCCCGGCGCAATGATGCGGATGTCCGGCATCACAGCCAGATGTTTGTACTTCTCCATATGCGCCTGCATGTAGCGGATCTGGATAGGGGATGTGTGCGTACGCAGCACATGCTGCTCATCGATATAGAAAGTATCGTGCATCGCACGCGCCGGATGATCCTCGGGGATGTTGAGCGCAGTGAAATTGTAAAAATCGTTCTCAATCTCAGGGCCTTCTGCCACGTCGTAACCGACTGAATGGAACAGATTCTCGATCCGCTCCAGCGTACGAGTGACTGGATGCAAACCACCCACACCCAGACCACGTCCCGGCAATGTCACATCCAGAGATTCCGCTGCCAGTCTCGCATTCAAGGCATGTAACTGGATAGCATCACGCTGCGCCTGCAATGCGGCCTCCAGCTGCTGCTTCACCAGATTGATGCGCGCCCCCGCTGCAGGGCGCTCTTCGGCAGACAGTTTGCCCAAGCCCTTCAGCATGGCGGTCAGGCTGCCATCTTTGCCCAAGTAGCGCGCTTTGATGTTCTCAAGTTCGGCTGCATCTTCAGCGGCAGCGAAACTTTCCAAAGCTTCTTCGAGTATGGTTTGAAGTTCTTGCATCGTATGATCGTTTAGTCTTAAAACAAAAAAAGGAGGCTTTCGCCTCCTTTTTTATATAGCGCAATAATTACGCGCCGAGGCTGGCTTTGGCTTGCCCGACGATCTGCGTGAATGCAGCTTTGTCGAACACGGCCAAGTCGGCCAGCACTTTGCGGTCAATATCGATCGCTGCCTTTTTCAGACCGTTCATGAACACGCTATAGCTCAGACCCTGCTCACGCGCAGCAGCATTGATACGAGCGATCCACAGAGTGCGGAACTGACGCTTCTTCTGACGACGGTCACGATAGGCATATTGACCAGCCTTCATCACCGCTTCTTTGGCGACACGGTAAACGTTCTTGCGACGGCCGCGGTAACCCTTGGCTTTGTCTAAGATCTTCTTATGGCGCGCACGCGCCGTTACACCACGTTTTACTCTTGGCATTTTCTAACTCCTTATGCGTAGGGCATCATGGCGCGAACGGACGCCGTGTTGGTTTCATGGACACCTGTAGAGCCACGCAGTTGACGCTTGTTCTTGGTGGTTTTCTTGGTAAGGATGTGGCGCTTGAACGCCTGGCCGCGCTTGATGCTGCCCCCCGCACGAACGCGGAAGCGCTTCTTCGCACTGCTCTTGGTCTTCATCTTTGGCATAACGACTCCGTTTATTTTATGACGTCGGGAGGTTCCTGACAGGAACACTTAACGACCCGAAATCACTTGTTTGGGGCACTTTCCACAACCACCGTAACGACAGCCCCTTGCTTCGTCACGATGCAACCTGATTCTTAGATCTTCTTCTTCGGCGCAATGACCATCACCATCTGACGGCCTTCCATCTTCGGGAACTGCTCAACTACGCCATGCTCCTCCAGATCGGCCTTGATGCGCTCGATCAAGCGCATACCGATTTCCTGGTGGGCCATTTCACGACCACGGAACCGCAATGTGATCTTGGTCTTGTCGCCGTCAGCAAGGAAGCGCGTCAAGTTACGTAACTTGATGTTGTAATCACCTTCGTCCGTACCGGGACGGAATTTGATTTCCTTGACTTGCACCTGTTTCTGCTTAAGTTTGGCTTCGTGCTGCTTTTTGCTTTCGGCATACTTGAACTTGCCGAAATCCATGATGCGGCAAACTGGTGGTTCCGCCAAAGGCGCGATCTCCACCAGATCCAGTTCCGCTTCATCAGCCATGCGCAGTGCTTCCGCTACTGCCACGATACCAACCTGCTCTCCCTCCGCGCCGATGAGCCGCACCTGTGGTGCCGTTATCTGCTCATTCAAACGCTGCGACTTATCCTGTGCTATTGCAATTACTCCAATAAAAATTAAACCGCGCTTCCCGCATGCAGCTCGGTGTTCAAGCGCTCTATGAACGCCTCCACCGATATCTGCCCAAGGTCTTCACCTTGGCGGTTCCGCACGGCAACGAGGCCAGCAGCCATTTCCTTATCGCCGATGATCAGCTGGTAAGGCAACTTCTGCAAGCTATGTTCGCGGATTTTATAGGTAATCTTCTCATTGCGCAAATCAGATTGCACTCTGAACCCTGCATCTCGCAAAGCATCGGCTGTTTTAGCCGCATACGCCTCCTGCGCCTGCGAGATGTTCATCACCACCATTTGCACCGGCGCCAGCCACAACGGCAGGGCTCCGGAGTGATTCTCAACCAGAATCCCGATGAAGCGCTCCAGAGACCCCAATACCGCACGATGCAACATCACCGGCACTTTTCGGCTGTTGTCCTCGTCGACATATTCAGCCCCCAGGCGGCCCGGCATGGAAAAGTCCACCTGTATCGTGCCGCACTGCCAAGAGCGGCCGATGGCGTCCTTGATGTGGAATTCGATCTTAGGACCGTAGAACGCTCCTTCACCCGGCAGTTCCACCCATTCCATGCCTGATGCAGTCAATGCAGCACGCAATGCATTCTCCGATTTATCCCAAATCTCGTCCGAGCCGACCCGTCCTTCCGGGCGCAGGGCGAGTTTGACCACCACATCATTGAAGCCAAAGTCCTTGTAGACCTTCAGCACCAGTGCATTGAATGCCGTCACTTCCGATTCGATCTGCTCTTCTGTACAGAACACGTGTCCATCGTCCTGCACGAAACCACGCACGCGCATCAGGCCATGCAGGCCGCCGGAAGGCTCGTTGCGATGGCAGGAGCCGAATTCGCCATAGCGCAAAGGCAGCTCGCGATAGGAGCGCAGGTCGGCATTGAACACCTGCACATGGCCGGGACAGTTCATCGGTTTGATCGCGTAGTCGTGTTTCTCCGACTCAGTGGTGAACATATTGGCCTTGTAGTGCTCCCAATGGCCGGACTTCTCCCACAACACGCGGTCTATTATCTGCGGGCAGCGGATCTCCTGATATCCGTTATCGCGGTACACGCCGCGCATGTATTGTTCGATCACCTGCCACATCGCCCAGCCTTTCGGGTGCCAGAACACCATGCCGGGCGCCTCGTCCTGCATATGGAACAGATCCAGCTGCTTGCCCAACTTGCGATGATCTCGCTTCTCGGCTTCTTCCAGTTGATGCAGGTAGGCTTCCAGGTCTTCTTTCTTCGCCCAAGCCGTGCCGTAAATGCGTTGCAGCATCTCGTTCTTCGAGTCGCCGCGCCAATAAGCACCGGCAACCTTCATCAGTTTGAAAACCTTGAGCTTGCCAGTGGATGGCACATGCGGGCCGCGGCACAGATCGGTGAATTCACCCTCGCTATACAGCGAAACCTCCTGATCCGCAGGAATGGACTCGATGAGCTCGGCCTTGTACTTCTCTCCGATGGATTTGAAATAGGCCACTGCCTCGTCGCGCGGCAATACATTGCGCGTCACCGGCAGGTCTTTCTTGGCCAGCTCCGCCATGCGCTTTTCGATGGCGGTCAGGTCTTCCGGTGTAAAAGGACGCGAATAGGCGAAATCGTAGTAGAAGCCATTCTCGATCATCGGACCGATGGTCACCTGCGCCTCGGGGAACAACTCCTTCACCGCATAGGCCAGCAGATGCGCTGTGGAATGGCGAATAAGATCAAGACCATCCGCATCCCTGTCCGTGATGATGGCCAACTGCGCATCGCCAGAGATCTGGTAGGAAGTATCCACCAAGGCTCCATCCACTTTGCCAGCCAGCGCGGCACGCGCCAGACCGGCACCGATGCTTTGCGCAACCTCGGCAACCGTTACAGGACCTTCGAAACTGCGTTGAGAACCATCCGGTAGTGTTATGACAGGCATTTCGATCCACTCTTTATAAAGCAAGTGCGGCCTGCGCCGCACTATCAATATTTGTTCAGGCGCACATACGCCACAGGGCGCGCAGTATATCGCAACTCACCAGCTCATGTTCAGGTAGGCGATCAGCGCATCCAGCGCAAACACGAACAGCAGACTCTGCAGAACTGCCTTGATGGCGACCTTGGGCACCTCGGTCACAGAAGGCTGTGCCTGCATGCCGTTGTAGCAAGAGATGCTGGAGATGGCCAATCCGAACAGACAACCTTTGAAAGCCACCACCGCAAACTCGCTCAACTTCACCGTCTGCAGGAAGCGGCCGACCTGGTCCAGCCAGGATACGTTCTGGAACAAAGCACTGATCGCCAATCCGCCACCGATGGCGACGAGCTGGAAGTAAATGGTCAAGGCCAGCACGGCCAGCGTCACACCCACGATACGGGGTACCAGCAGATAATCTTGCGGGGAGATGCCCATCCGCTCCAGACTCTTCATCTCGCCGCGCGTCTTCATCAAGGCAAGTTCGGAAGCGATGGCCGCACTGCTACGCGCGACGATGATGATGGCGGCGAACAAGGGGCCGATCTCGCGCACGATGGTCCAGATCAATATCTTCACTGCCAGCGTGCTATCCCCGCCGATGAGGGAGGTGATCTGCGTGATGACGAGTGCGCCGCTCAGCAAGCCAAAGATCGCCACAATGCCGAGCGCCTCGACACCGGTAAAGAACAGTTGGCGCTGGAACACGGCGTTCACCGGCGAAAGGCGCAAGACATGAAGGTTATTGAACGCATACCACAGCAAGGCAAGCGAACCGAATATCGTCTGCCGGACTTGCCGCATCTGCAGCCTGACCAGCACGCGCCTCCAGAAGCCGCCCATCACTGCCCCCCGAGCAAGGGCGGCGTCCATGCGTAGACATGAAGGTCCGCGCCACCGACCTGCCTTATGCCAACTTCCGAGATACCGCCCGCAACCCTGACCACTTCAGCCACTTCTGCGGAGCAGACCACAGGACATCCCGCGCTCTTCGCCAATTCCACGAGCGCTTTCACGACATCGATTTCGGAGCCGAGTGCCGTGTAATCCTTGCGCGCAGACGATCCGACATGCCCGACCACCACCTGCCCCACATGTAAGGCGATCTCGATCTCGATCGCGGGCATTCCGCTCTCCAGCAATCGTTCATTCACTTCGCGCTGCCGCTGCAACATCTCCTGTGCCGCCTCGAGCGCATTCCGCTCCGGACTTTCAAGTGTTTGTGGCGCCCCAAAGAAGGCCCCCAGCTCGCTCCCAACGAATTTATCGAGCGTGCCCTTGTGCTGATGTACCGCAATAGCCATTTCGGAGAAGTAGTCATTCAACAGCGACACTGATGCCTGCGGCTCACACTCCTGCACCCGCCGACTGAAATCTTTGATACGCGCATGCAACAGGCACACCCGCACACGCTCCCCATCCGTGCGTGAATCGATCTTGCCACTCATGATCCCGTTCAACGCCTCGCGATTGACATAACTATCGAAGAGCTCCCGCAATCCTTCACGGCCGCGTATCTGCATCACCGATTCATACCCAAGCCGCGCCATGAATGCGAACAAACCGGAAAGCAGAATGCCCCCCAAAGGCAGATAGATACCGACCCCCAACATCCAGGTTGCCAGCAGCCAAAGCGCGACTGGAGTCACTGCGAATACCGCCAGCTTGATCCAGCCTGTACGTCCCAACCACAGCAAAGCAGCGGCTAGCACAAGAATTACACTGCCCCACAGCGGCAGCTCGCGGATCAAGCCTTTCCCTGTCATTGAACGCAAAATCTGCGCCTGCACCAACACTTCCGACACACGCTTATCCATCGGTGACCATACCGCCATGGGCACTGGAACTCGCACCTTCTCAGCACGCGCAGAAACAACGCCCAACAGCACGGTTCTACCGGAAAAAGTGGCAACTAGTCGCTGCTTGTCAGCCTGCCCCTGCCATTCCAGCACGCGTGAGAATGGAATGTAGTCGAACTTCTGGCCCGCACTGAAATCCACAATGCCGACTCCCGGATGCGCCACGCCCAGCCGGGCAGCGACCTTTTCAGCGAAGCTGGTTCCCTGCGCGTTCACAGTGCAACGATTGAGATCGAAACGTCGGAGCACACCATCCCCGTCAAGGCAGAGCATGACCGAAGCCGGGGCATCCGCGACCGAGGCAGCCAACGCGCCATCCACAGGGCGTAAAGCACCTTCAGCATCCGGCTTGCGTGCCAGCACGACAGGGGTCTGTGCGCTGAGCGCTTGCAACGCCTTAACCAGTCCATCTTCATAGTGAGGCAGCATGAATTGGTAGGATCGTTCAGGTAAGGCGATATCAAGCCCGAGCACGCTGGGCTTGGCCGACTCCATGGCCTGCAGAAAACTGGCCAGATGGGGATGCCACAACTCGAAGGGTTCCTTGAATTTCCTGAAGCTATCCTCGTCGATGCCGACGATGACCACATCGTTCTGTATCGGATGCGCGGATCGTTGATGCAGAAGATCGAACTGACGATCCAGTATCCTCCTGCTCAGGCCGTCTCCGGTTTGAAAATATGAAATACCCAAGGCGATTACCAGACAGATAGCCAAACCCAGCAGCCATCTGAATCGCGGATCCTGCAAGCGTTCAAGCATGCCCATGCCGCTCACCTTGCAACGATGCGCGAGGCGCGCTCGCGGTATCGCTTAGCCTGCTCGGTGTCGCCCAGCCCCACGTATGCAGCGGCCAACAGCAGCAGGTCCTGCTTGATCTTTTCAGGCAATCCCAGTGATTTATCCACCACCAGCGCCTCATCAGCCAATCGCGAAGCTGTCGCGAACTCGGCACGCATCAACTGAGCTTCGCTCATATAGCGCAGGGCGTTGGCATATTCCAGGGGCGAATCGCCACGACTGGCTGACGCGGCTCGCTCCGCCCAATGCAAAGCCTGATCACTATCCTTTTCACGCAATGCGATCGCGGCACGAGCATTGTCGATCACGCTCGCGAGCGAGCATTCCGCGACGCACCATGCCGATGCCTTTTCCAACCAGAGTCGGGCACCCTTCACATCCCCTTGTTGCAGTAGCAACAAGGACTTTTGAGTCGCAGCGGTTGCCAAATATGGCGTCCCATATTCCAACGCACTGTCTTGCAGCAACTTGTCCAGATACGCATTGGCAACTTCCCAACGACCCAGCATCTGGTTCACGCGAGCCAGATTCAACATATCAATAGCGATACCAGCGATGTTCTCAACGGCGACATCCACCTGCAAGGCCATTTCATATTGCCTTAGCGCTACATGGTAGTCGCCTCGATCATACGCACGCTGCGCACTCTGGCTATATTCTGCCGCCAGTTCCAGCCTTGCGTTACGCAGGGGTGCCGTCTGTCCGCAGGCCGTCAGAAATAACAGACCAGAAAGCACAATCGCCGAGGAAAGTCGCAGCCGGTCCATCATCAGGGTTTCTCTGGTGGCACATAACCGTCCACCGGCAACACTTGAGCCTCAGGCTTGCGGAACCAGCCGCTGAACGGCCAAGATTGCTTCGCGCCTTCCAGCATGTCCTGGCTGTCCTGCACCAAAGCGTTACTGTTATGGATGAATGCCGGCAACTCTCCGGCCGTATCGGCAGTCATCCGTTTGATGTCCGTGGTGGCGGTCTGCACGTTATCCAGCGTTGCATCGGCCTTGTCGACCAGACGCGGGATCGCCTTGTCCATCACCTCCAGATTGGCATTCACACTATCGAGCGCCTTGTCCAGCTTGCCATGTACGCTGTCCAGCTTCTGATTGCCGCTGACCCCAAGTTGGGTGAATTGTTTGACTGTCTCGCGCAGATCACCTGTCACCTGGTTCAGGTTCTTCAGCGTCTGCTGGATCTCGCCATTCGGATTGTTGATGCTGGCAGTGATCTGGCGGATATCGTTCAGGATAGGTTGAAGCTGCGCAGCCATACTCTCGGCGATACTACTGGCATCCTGCCCGCGTTCGAACTGGAGCACGCTGTTCTGTGTCACCTGCTGCACCTGCTGCGAGCCGGGAATGATCTCGACCACACTCTCGCCGACCAGCGCTTCCTTGATCAGACGCGCTTTCGCATCCAGACCGATCAGATGCACATATTCATCGTCCAATGACACTTTTACGCGCACGGTCGCATTGGGCTGCATGCTGACTTCCTTGACACTCCCTACCTTAAAACCGATGAACTTGACTGCCATCCCCTGATTCAGTCCCTGCGCATTGGGCGCAAAGAAGTAGATGGCTGTGCTGCGCACCAGGTAGTCCTGCTTGATGGCAATCAGCAGCAAGGCCAACAACATCGCCCCGAGCGCACCCAGCAAAAAGCGCTTTGTACGCTGTTCGATATTCAGCAAACGTTGATTGTAGTTGTTCAGTTTCATGGTCGTTACAGATGGATCAGCAACTGATCCGGATCGCTCTTTTCGCTGTCTTCCTCAAAACTGACCAGAACAGAAGTCCTGAACGGGAAGTGCAAACGGAATACCGCATCGAACTTGTTCACCATCACCAATTCCTTGCGCGACAAACCTTCATTCAGACCGTCGTAGATGATAAGTTCCGGCCCCATCAACATGGCCCTTACAAAACCTACCAGGCGCTTCTCGTACAAAGTGAGCTGGTCGGGCAACTTGAGCATCAGCGCCGACAAGACGGTCTCGTCCGACAAACCGCATTGATCTAGCAAGGCAGTCACGTTGTCTTCAAGTTTTCCCGGCAGCTGGATGCCATGATACTGCACGGGCAGGATGATGTTCTCCCAAACCCGGAGATTACTGATGAGACCGCCGTTATGCGGCACGATGACCACGCCGGCCTGCTCGCCCAGATTCTTGAGCAAAGCGGCGCGTTGAGATTCAGAACGGACGATGAGGCAATAGGAACGGCCCGATTGCAGCAGGGCCTGAGTACTTTCTTCTCCATGTAGACTCAATGTGAACATGAGCTTCTCGAAAATGTTCGTAAAGGAGAAGAAGAAATTGGTAGGCGCGATTGGACTCGAACCAACGACCCCCACCATGTCAAGGTGGTGCTCTAACCAGCTGAGCTACGCGCCTGTAAAAGGACGCGCATTGTAACCGAACCGCGCAAACGCGCAAATGAATTATGCAAAGAATCGCGAATATTTTTCGTTCGCAGCGACACGACCGTGCACTTGGGCACCCGCTATCGATTCGTGCGGCAGATCAATACTGGGCAGGCACCACATAGTTTTGGCTACGACTAACATGCTGCGCATGTGAGTCTTCGCCGAAATTACGCATCAGCTCAGTATTGAGCTGGCGCGTAATTTTCAAAGCGGGTGAATTCACCACGGAAGGTCAGGTTGACCGAACCGATCGGGCCGTTACGTTGCTTGCCGATGATGATCTCGGCTTTTCCCTTGTCCGGCGTGTCCGGGTTATAGACCTCGTCACGATAGATGAACAGGATCAGATCGGCATCCTGCTCGATAGCACCGGACTCGCGCAGGTCAGACATGACCGGGCGCTTGTTCGGACGTTGCTCCAAACTACGATTGAGCTGGGACAGCGCAATCACAGGCACATGCAATTCCTTGGCCAGCGATTTCAGCGAGCGCGATATCTCCGAGATCTCGGTTGCGCGGTTCTCGCTACCCTTGCCGGCGGGCGACGACATTAGCTGGATATAGTCGATCACCACCAGACCCAAACCATCGTTCTGCCTATGCAAGCGACGTGCGCGGGAACGCAATTCCAACGCATTCAAACCAGGTGTCTCGTCGATGAAAATGGGGGCGTCGTTGAGCAGACCCAACGCATGCGTCATGCGCGACCAGTCTTCATCTTCCAGACGGCCCGTGCGCAAAGTATGCTGATTGAGCCGCCCCACAGAGCCGATCATACGCATCGCCAACTGGGCACCGCCCATTTCCATACTGAAGATGGCGACCGGCTTGCCTTCCAGAGCCACTGTCTCGGCGATATTGATGGAGAACGCGGTCTTTCCCATACTCGGGCGTCCCGCCACGATGATGAGGTCGCCGGGTTGCAAGCCGGAAGTCTTGCTATCCAGATCCGTAAAGCCGGTTGAAACACCCGTCACCTCGCTGGCGTCGTCGCGTCCATACAAAGTCTCGATACGCTCGACCACTTGGGTCAGCAGGGGCGGGATCGCAATGAATCCTTGTTTGCCTCGCTCGCCCTGCTCCGCTATCTGCATGACTTTGCTCTCGGCCTCGTCCAGCAATTGGCCGGCATCGCGCCCGCTCGGATTATAGGCACTGGTTGCGATCTCACTGCCGACTTCCACCAGCTTGCGCATGATGGCGCGCTCGCGCACGATCTCGGCATAGCGGCGGATGTTGGCAGCTGAAGGCACGTTCTGCGCCAGTGATCCCAGATAACTCAGGCCGCCCGCCTTCTCCAGTTCGCCGTTACTCTCCAGCGACTCGGCCAGCGTGATCACATCGACCGGGCGCGCCTGCTCGTTCAGACGACCGATATGACGCCAGATCGAACGATGTTCAGATCGGTAGAAATCCGTTTCATTCAACAGGTCGGTGACTTTATCCCAGGCACTGGTATCGAGCAGGATGCCGCCCAACACCGACTGCTCCGCTTCAACAGAGTGAGGCGGGAGCTTCAGCGCTTCTAGCTGGGCATCGGCGACGGGAGCTGAAAAATTCTGCATGGCTGGGTGACAAATAACGGGAGGGAGATTCTACACTTTTCAGACAACAAAAAAGGACTGTCGCCAGTCCTTTCTTGTAACTACCTGATCGAACGGTATTACTGTTCGCCAAGCACCGAAACGGTCACGTCAACCACCACATCGGGATGCAGCGCGATGCTCACCGCATGGTCGCCGATCTGTTTCAGGTGACCTACGGGCATACGCACTTGGCTCTTCTCGACCTTGTGGCCTTCGGCAACCAGTGCTGCAGCGATGTCAGCGTTGGTCACGGAACCGAACAGCTTGCCGTCAACGCCAGCCTTCTGCACCATTTGAATGGTCAGACCGACCAGCTTTTCACCGCGTGTCTGCGCGTCCGCCAGTTTGGCAGCTTCACCAGCCTCCAGCTCGGCACGTCGTGCAGCGAAATCCGCCACGTTGCTTTCCGTCGCACGCTTGGCCTTGCCTTGCGGGATCAGGAAGTTGCGCGCGAAACCGTTCTTCACTTTGACCACATCGCCCAGTTGGCCGAGGTTGACCACTTTTTCCATCAGAATAACTTGCATGGTCTACTCCTTAGTGCAAATCGGTGTAAGGCAACAGCGCCAGGAAGCGTGCACGCTTCACTGCTGTGCTCAACTGACGCTGATAACGCGCCTTGGTGCCGGTGATACGTGCCGGGATCAACTTACCATTCTCGGAAACGAATTCCTTGAGGATGTTGATGTCCTTGTAATCCACTTCCGCGATCTTCTCGGCAGTGAAACGGCAGAACTTGCGGCGCTTGAACAGCTGACGCGAAGAACTGTTCTTCTTGTCGTCTTTTTTCTTAAATACACGAGCCATGATGTGCCCCTATTTCAATGTAACGTTATCAATATGCAGAACCAGTTGTGTACTCTTCAGACTGCGCTGCGCCAGGAAACCTTCAGCCCTTAATCGCTGACCGGGTTGCAAACCGCCCAGTTTCTGGGCCATCTCACCAAGTGCCAGTGCCGGAACTTCACACTGCACCTGTCGCTGCAACCCTGCTTCCTGCTGCATCGAGGTATGGCGCATTCTGAACGCCAATCTCGCCAATCCTGCCGGGGTGTGTCGCAAGCCTTCCGACTCGATCACTTCCCCGTCGATCACACAACGGTTACTGCTCAATCCAAATTACGCTGCGGCGGCTGGCGCTTCGGCTGCTGGCGCCGGCGCTGCTGTAGCAGTGTCTGTCAACGAACGCGACTTCTCTTCCTTCATCATCACGGAAGGCTCAGTCACAGCAACCTTGGTCTTGATGGTCAGGTGGCGCAGTACGGCGTCGTTGAACTTGAATGCGTGCTCGAGTTCGTCCAGTGTCTCCTGGTCGCACTCGATATTCATCATCACGTAGTGTGCTTTGTGGATCTTCTGGATCGGGTATGCCAGTTGACGGCGGCCCCAGTCTTCCAGACGGTGGATGTGACCGCTCTTGCCGGTCACCAACGTGCGATATCGCTCGATCATCGCGGGCACTTGCTCGCTCTGGTCGGGATGCACGATAAATACGATTTCGTAGTGTCGCATTACATCTCCTTGTGGATTAAAGCCCCCCGGCACGCTATGGACGGTGGAGCAAGGTTAAAAACTCCCTTTTTCAGGGAGGCGGGCATTATAGGGATATTGAGCCCTGCGTCAAGCGCCAAGTCATTAATCTGCCGCGAGAATCCTGAGTGGGGGCTGTTGTGTCAGTTTGCGCGTCGCCAACCAGCCGGACAGCGTCACGATCAAGATGCCCCCGCCGATACCGACCAGCCAGATGAGCGGATCGAAGCTGGCGGGTATCTCCAAAACGAAGCGCGCCAGCACCCAGCCCAGCAACACCGCCCCGCCTGCTGCGAACAAACCGCTCAAGCCGCCCAGCACCGCAAACTCGGAAAGATGCAAACGACGCAGATAGCGACTGTCCGCCCCCAGCGTACGCAGGATCGCCGCTTCGTGGCTGCGCTCGTCCTGCGTGGACAGTAAGGCGGCATACAACACCGCCAATCCGGTCAGCAGCGTGAACAGGAACACCGCACTGACCGTCTGCGCGATCTGGTCCATGATGCCGCGCACCTGCGCGATCACCGCACCGGTATCAATCAGCAATAGATTGGGAAACTCGCGCGACAGCTCATCCCCTACACGCACCTTGTCAGACGGCAGATAGAAGCTGGACAGATAACTGGATGGATAATCCTCCAGCAATTCCGGCGTCGTGATGACGAAGAAGTTCACCTTCATCGAATCCCATTCGACCTTGCGCAAGCTGGTGACTTTGGCGGTAAAACGGCTGCCCGCCACATCGTAGGTGAGCTCGTCGCCGAGCTTGATACCCAAAGTCTTTGCGATCCCCTCTTCCACCGAAAGCTCGCCCTTGCCATCCTCGGCCCACCATCTCCCGCTGACCAGTTGGTTCCAGGACGGCATCTGCGTCATATAGGAAAGATTGAATTCACGCTCCACCAGGCCGCGCGCGCGCGGATCTGGGTAATCGTCACCGCTGATGGCGCGTCCACCGATCTCGACCAGCCTGCCGCGCACCATCGGCTGCATCTCGGGTGCAGGCAATGATTGCTGCTTGAAGAAATCGCGGATCGCTTCGACTTGGTCGGGTTGGATGTTCACCACAAAACGGTTCGGCGTCTCGGGCGGCAACTTGCTCTGCCAGCCCTGCAACAGATCGCCGCGCACCATTGTCAGCACCAGTAGTGCCATGCCGCCCAGGCTCAGCGCCACCACCTGTACCGCCGCACTGCGCCCGTGACGGGACAGGTTATTGAAAGCATGGCGCCACTGCGAACGCATGAAGAATACGTTGCGTGCCAGACCGTGCAACATCAGCCAAGCCAGCCAGCCGAACAGCATCAATCCCGCCAGCAGCCCACCAAGCACTGCCAGCCCCAGCTTCAAGGAACCGGCATGCCACAGGAACAGACTAGCCAACACCAGCGTCGCCACACCATAGACCAGCCAGCCGCTCGCTTCCGGCGCACCCAGCTCACGGCGCAGCACCCGCAACGGCGAAACCTTGCGCAACTGCAACAAAGGCAGAAAAGCAAAACCCAGCAGTAAGGCGAAACCGCTCACCGACGCCTGCAACAGCGGCAACACGCTTGGTTGCGGCAAGTTCGCATCGCGCATGCTGGCGATACTCTCCACCAGTAACGCTTGCGTGCCGTAACCGAGCAAGCTGCCAAGCAGCACGGCGATCAATCCAAGCAGGATGAATTGGTTCAGGAACAGCCACAGCACCTGCCCCTGCTGCGCCCCCAGACAACGCATCACCGCACAACCATCCAGATGACGCAACACGAATCGCCGCGCCGCCAACGCCATCGCAGCACCGGCCAGGATCGCGGCTGTGAGCGCCGCCAAGCCGAGAAAACTCTCGGCGCGTTCCAACGCCGTGCGGATCTCCGGTCGCGCATCGCGCACATCCTCCAGCTTCTCGTTGCCGGACAGCTTCGCCTGCAGCGCGACCTTTAATGCTGCCACCTGCTTCGCCTCGCCCGCAATCATCAAACGATAGGAGAGTCGGCTCCCCTCCTGCAACAGACCGGTCTCAGCAAGGTCTTGCTCGTTCATCAACACGCGCGGCGCGAAACTCGCGAAGCCGATGGACTGGTCGATGTCCTTCACTATGCGTGCCGCCACCTCGAAACGGCGCGCACCGATACCTACTTCGCCACCGACTTCCAGCCCGAGACGCCGCAACAGGCGTTCGTCCACCCACACCGTACCGGAAGCCGGGATCGCTTCCGCCACATGCAACTCACCATCGTCGATCTCGATCTTGCCGCGCAAGGGATAGCCACGTTCCACCGCCTGCAACTCACTCAGCAACACCCGCTCGCCATGCGACACCATACTGGGGAATGTCCGGCTCTGAACCACCTGCATACCGCGCGCCAAAGCCTGCTGGCGATAGTCGGAAGAGAACGGGCGTGTGGAGGTGATGCGCAGATCGGCTCCGATCAAACTCTGCGCCTGTTCCTGCAACGCCTGCCGCACACGGTCGGCGAACAGCCCGACTGTGGCCAAACTGCCGACCGCCAGCACCAGTGCCAATAACAACACACGCCATTCCCCGGCACGCCAGTCGCGCCGCAACAGATTAAGGGAGAGGCGTAGCAGATTCATTGCACCACCTCCCCTGCCGCCAGGCGCAATTGCCGCTTGCAGCGCGCAGCCAGTTTGTCGTCGTGCGTCACCAGTATCAAGGTCGTGCCCTGCGCGCGATTCAGTTCCAGCATCAGGTCGATGACCTGCGCGCCGGTGGCGGCATCGAGGTTGCCGGTGGGTTCATCGGCGAACAGTATCTTGGGTTGTGAGACGAAGGCTCGGGCGAGTGCCACCCGTTGCTGCTCGCCACCGGAAAGATGCTTGGGCAGATGGTGCGCGCGGGCGGTGAGGCCAACTTGCTGCAATGAGGCTTCCGCGCGCTGGCGCGCATCGCTCACTCCGGCCAGCTCCAGCGGCAGCATCACGTTCTCCAGCGCATTCAGCGCGGGCAGCAACTGGAAGGACTGGAATACGAAACCGGCCAGTTCGCCGCGCAAACGTGCGCGACCATCCTCGTCCTGCGCGAAGATGTCCGCGCCGTTCAGGGACACACTGCCGCTGGTCGGTACATCCAGCCCAGCCAGCAGACCGAGCAAGGTGGACTTTCCAGAACCGGAAGCCCCAACGATGGCAAGGCTATCGCCTGCTTCCACCGCAAAACTGACGTCATGCAGGATAGTGAGCGGACTATCGCCGCTTAACACTTGCTTGGTGAGCCCTGCTGCTTGCACAATCGTTGCCATGAACTTCATCCTCAATCTCGTTTTACTGCTCGCCGCCTTGGCGCTGCCCGGCTTCGCGCAGGCCGCCAACAACATACTCGTATTCGGTGACAGTTTATCAGCCGGCTACGGCATCGCGCGCGAAGCTTCCTGGCCGCATCTGCTGCAACAAGCATTGCAAGCGGATGACCAGCCCTATAACGTGGTCAATGCCAGCATCAGCGGCGAGACCACTTCCGGCGGCATACGCCGTATAGATAAGGCACTTGCCCAACATAGACCTGCCGTGGTGATCGTCGAACTGGGGGCCAACGACGGACTGCGCGGCTCGCCACTGACGGATACCGAACAGAATCTGGATGCCATCATCGAACGCGCGAAGAAGGCCAATGCCAAGGTGTTACTGCTCGGCATCCAGTTGCCGCCCAACTATGGTGGAGCCTACACAGAGCGCTTCCGCAGCATATACCCCAAGCTTGCGAAGAGACACGCTATCGCCTTGCTGCCCTTCATGCTGGAGGGCATCCCGCCTGAACAGTTCCTGCCGGATAACCTGCATCCGAACGCAGTAGCGCAAGCGCGCATCCTGCGCAACGTGATGCCTCACCTCAAGCCACTCCTGAACTGATGCCTAACCACCTCATCCGCGAGACCAGCCCCTACCTGTTGCAGCACGCCGACAACCCGGTGGACTGGCATCCCTGGTCACCTGAAGTCTTGCAGCTGGCAAGCGAGCAGGACAAACCCATCCTGCTCTCCATCGGCTACTCGGCCTGCCACTGGTGCCATGTGATGGCGCATGAATCGTTCGAGGACGATGACGTCGCGGCCGTGATGAACGCACACTTCATCAACATCAAGGTGGACCGCGAAGAGCGCCCCGACCTCGACCAGATCTACCAGAACGCGCATTACCTGCTGGCACGCCGCAGCGGCGGCTGGCCGCTGACCATGTTCCTGTCGCCGGATGGCACACCTTTCTACAGCGGCACCTATTTCCCCAAGCAAGCGCGTTACGGCCTGCCCGGTTTTCCACAACTGCTGCTGCAACTCGCGCAAGCCTATAGAGAAAAACGCAAGGAACTTGCCGTGCAGAGCGAACAACTCATCAGCGCCCTCGCCGCCTGGCAACCCAATCCGGGTAGTGATGAAACGACGTTCGACGACTCATCGCTCGCCGATGCAGTACAACAACTGAAACAGGATTGCGACCGCGTGAACGGCGGTTTCGGCGATGCGCCGAAGTTCCTGCATCCGGCCGAACTCGATCTGCTATTGCGACAAGCCCAAGCTCATCAGGACGAGGACGCGCGCCATGTCGCACTGTTCACCCTGCAGCAGATGGCATTGGGCGGACTGTACGACCAGCTCGGCGGCGGCTTCTGCCGCTACAGTGTAGATGCCAACTGGGACATCCCGCATTTCGAGAAGATGCTGTACGACAACGGCCTGTTGCTCGGCCTGTACTGCGATGCATGGCTGAGCAGCCGCGACCCACTGTTCGCACGCATCGTGGAAGAGACGGCTGGCTGGGTGATGCGCGAGATGCAGTCACCGCAAGGTGGTTATTACGCCTCGCTGGATGCCGACTCGGAACATGAGGAAGGCAAGTTCTATGTGTGGCAGCGCAATGACATCCGCGATCTGTTGAGCGAAGCGGAATACGCCATCGTCAAACCTTTTTACGGTCTGGATAGCACACCCAACTTCGAGAACCACGCATGGAACCTGCGCGTGAGTCGACCGCTGAGCGAGATTGCGCAGCCTCTCAAGCTCGACCAAAAGCAGGCGTCCGATTTGCTTGCGTCAGCGCAGGCCAAGCTGTTTGCCGTTCGCGAACAACGCGTCCGCCCCGGTCGCGATGAAAAGATATTGGGTAGCTGGAACGGGCTGATGATCGCCGGTATGGCGAAAGCTGCGCGCGTTTTCGGACGTGATGATTGGAAAGTTTCCGCGCAGCGCGCCATGGATTTCGTGCGCGACACATTGTGGCAGAACGGCAAGCTGTACGCCACGCACAAAGACGGCAAGACGCATCTGAACGCCTATCTGGACGACCATGCTTTCCTGCTGGATGCCGCGCTGGAAGCGATGCAAACGGCATACCGCGAGACCGATATGCAGTTCGCCGTGCAACTCGCGGATGCTTTATTGACTCGGTTCGAGGATGCCGAGCACGGCGGCTTCTACTTCACCAGCCACGACCACGAAGCGCTCATCCAGCGCAACAAGAGCGGACAGGACAACGCTACACCATCTGGTAACGGCATCGCGGCACAAGCCCTGTTGCGGCTCGCTGAAGTAACGGGTGACACGCGCTACCGCGATGCCGCAGAACGCTGCCTGAAACTTTTCTATCCACTGATGCAACAAGCGGCCAGTCAGTGTTGCAGCCTGAACACTGCACTGGGTGAACTGCTGCAACCACCGTCACTGCTGGTGTTATGCGGTACTGAAAAAGAGACAGCCGCCTGGCGGGCGGCTGTCTCTGAAAACTATCGACCTGATTTGATGGTGATCGTGCTGAACGGTTATGAGCAGCACTTGCCTGCTGTGTTGGCAAAACCAAAACAAACATCGACCACCGCCTGGCTGTGTCGCGGCACGCAATGTCTGCCGCCGATCACCGACTTGAACGCACTAAAAAAAGAACTAGCGTAGCACCACGCCTTCGCTCTGCGTGCCGAGTCCGGGGAACATACTCGCCACGCCTGCGCCCAGCTTCTTCGCCAGACGGTCTGCGATGTTCTCGTGTGCGGTGAAGTCGACCACCGTCTCGGCCTTGATGATGTCGCGCGCCACGGAATCCACACTGCCTATCCCGTCGGCCAACCCCATCTGGATGGCCTTGTCGCCGGTCCAGAACAGGCCGCTGAACATCTCCGGCGTCTCCTTCAGACGCTTGCCGCGACCGTCGCGCACCACGGCGATGAACTGTTGGTGGATGTCGTTCAGCAAACCTTTAGTGAATGCTTCGTGTTTAGGATCGCGCGGCGAGAAGGGATCCATGAAGCCCTTGTTCTCGCCCGCCGTCATCAGACGGCGCTCCACGCCCAGCTTCTGCATAGTGCCGGTGAATCCGAAACCGTCCATCAGCACACCGATGGAGCCGACGATGCTCGCCTTGTTGACATAGATATTGTCCGCTGCCGCCGCGATGAAATAACCGCCCGAGGCGCACATATCTTCCACCACCACATGCAATGGAATCTCCGGATGCAGCGCACGCAGCCGCTTGATCTCGTCGTTCACCAGACCGGCCTGCACCGGGCTACCGCCTGGACTATTCACGCGCAGGATGATGCCTGCCGTGCGCTTGTCCTGATAGGCATCCTGCAAGCTGCCAATAAGGTTGTCCGCATTGGCCATGCTGTCGGCAGCGATCACGCCTCTCACCTCGATCAATGCCGTGTGCTTGCCACCGGCTAGACCATCGCCGTTGTCACCGACAATATCCATCACCAGCGCAAACAGGAAGAACAGATAGGCGAAGGTCAGCAGCTTGAAGAATATCCCCCAGCGGCGTGTGCGTCGTTGCTCCTGAATGGCGGACATCGCCAGTTTCTCCAGTACGTTGCGTTCCCAGTTATCACCCAGTTCAGACATATTGCACTCCTTGAATATCGTTTCAGGCGTTGGCCTTCAGCCAAGCGCGCAATTCATGAAAATCGCCCAGTAGCGCCAGCGGATTCAGCGCACGCAACTGCTCTTCCGGATGGGCACCATAGCTCACGCCCACGACATCCACGCCGGCATTGATCGCCATCTGCAGATCATGCGTGGTATCGCCGATCATCAGCACCTGCTCCGGCTGCATGCCCAGCTCATCCATCAGTTCCAGCAGCATGGCCGGATGTGGTTTGGAGAAGGTCTCGTCCGCAGTGCGAGAGG
This sequence comes from Sideroxydans sp., assembly GCA_013791855.1. Classification (GTDB taxonomy): domain Bacteria; phylum Pseudomonadota; class Gammaproteobacteria; order Burkholderiales; family Gallionellaceae; genus Sideroxyarcus. The sequence goes on along the minus strand of VMTA01000019.1, from coordinate 131,258 downwards.
CATGGAAGTATGCGCGCAAACCGCTGCTATCCATCACCCGATCCAGCCCCTTGCGGCTCTTGCCGGTCGCCACCGCCAGCGCATGGCCGGCTTCGTGCAGTTCCGCGATGGTCTCGCGTGCGCCGGAGAACAGCGGGATGGTTTGATCCTGCTCGAGGAAGTAATGGCGATAGCGATCCGCCAGCGGCTCGTACATATCTTCCGGCGCAGTCGGCACAGCATGCCGCAAAGCCTCGACCAAGCCCATGCCGATCACATGACGGGCATCCTCGTCGCTCGGCACCGGCAGATCCAGATCACGGCAAGCCGACTGGATAGACGTGGCGATCACCGCTGTGGAGTCCATCACCGTGCCGTCCCAATCGAAAACGATCAATTCATAACGCTTCGCCATCATGCACCACCAAAAAATGAGGCGCGGATTCTATCACTTAGCCATGCCGCACCTCGTATAATGCGCCCCCGCCTGCCCGTTAACATCATGAGTCTGATACACACCCTCGATCTGTGCGCTGTCGCCGTCTGCGCCATCACCGCCACGCTGGAAGCGCACCGGCGCGACCTCGACCTGTTCGGTGTGGCCGTGATCGCCGTCATCGCAGGCATCGGCGGTGGCACGGTGCGCGACGTCCTGCTCGGCCGCCTGCCGGTGTACTGGGTGCATGACCCGATCTACGTGATGGTCGGCATCGCTGCTGCAGTGGTAACCTTCTTCCTCGGCCGCAAGCTGTCCATCCCGAAGAACTTCTTCCTGCTGCCGGACGCACTCGGCCTTGCGCTGTTCACCGTCATCGGCACCACAGTCGCCCTGAACCTGCATGTACACTGGTTCATCGCGGCCCTGATGGGTGTCATCACTGGTGTCTTCGGCGGCGTCATCCGCGACATCCTGTGCAACGAAGTACCGCTGATCTTCCGCACCGACATCTACGCCACCGCCTCGCTGGTCGGCGCGCTGCTGTTGATCCTGCTTGATACGCTGGGACTGGAACGCCTGCCGTCCATCCTTTTCGCCATGCTGGTGACGGTATCGCTGCGACTCGCGGCGATCCGCTGGCACATCCACTTACCGCGCTTGCGCCCCCACTCATGATCGATCCAACCTTACCCGCCTGGCTGGTCTATTGCCGTCCCGGCTTCGAACGCGACTGCATCGAAGAGACGCAAGCAAAACCCGTTGAAGCACTGGAGAACAGCGGTTATCTGGTCCTGCAAGGCAAAGCGCGCCTCGCCTACAAACAGCTCACTTTCGCGAGACAACTGCTGACCTTGCACGGCGAAGTGCGCGAACTGCCGGAGCGCGACCGCCTCACCCCCTTGTTGGAAGCCATCCCGCAATCGCCGGAACGATACGGCGCGCTGTATCTGGAAGTGCCCGATACCAACGACGGCAAGACCCTGTCCGGCTTCACCAAACGCTTCCAGCCTTTGATCGAGCAGGCACTGCGCGACAACGAACGTCTGGTGGATGACCCCCTCCTGCCGCGCCTGCACATCTTCTTCCCCTCGGAAGACCGTGCCCTGATCGCCAGCAGCGACCCGCGCAACAGCAACGATGCGCTCAACGGCATCCACCGTGTCAGCATGTCTGCCGACGCGCCCAGCCGCTCCTATCTGAAGTTGGCCGAGGCATTCGAAGTGTTTCTGGACAAACAGGAACAGGCACAGTGGCTGAAACCGAAGATGACGGCAGTCGATCTGGGTGCCGCCCCGGGCGGCTGGACATGGCAGCTGGTGCAACGCGGTTTGAAAGTCACTGCCGTAGACAACGGCCCGCTCAAAGGTGCAGCGGCCGGCCATCCCGACATCAAACACCTGCGACAGGACGGATTCAAGTTCCGTCCGCAACGCCCGGTGGACTGGCTGGTATGCGACATGGTGGAACAACCACAGCGTGTCGCCGCGCTGATGACGGAATGGATAGTCGGTGGCTTCAGCATGAATGCGATATTCAATCTGAAGCTGCCGATGAAGAAACGCTTGGAAGCACTACGCATCGCGCTCGATTCCATCCGTAGCGCACTCAACAAGAAAGGTTTGCGCTACCGGCTGGAAGCCAAGCAGCTCTATCACGACCGCGAGGAAGTCACGGTGTTCCTGCACCGGGAACGGCGCTAAGCTCTCACCCCGACCAGCATGGCCGGCTGCGCCGGCGTGCGATCAGACCCTCAGGCTTCTTCATCGATGTGATCCGCCGTCCCGCCTTCCATCAAGTTATGGCGGCGGCGATCCAGTCCCGAACGCAATTCGATCAACACCTTCTGGTTATGGATGCGGCGGCAGGCTATGCGTCTATCCACGAGCGGTATGTTCGGATGCTCGTCCTGCACTTCAGGATGGGTTTCGACAGACAAAGACTCGGGATCGCGCGCATGCACCGGCTTCACCGCGTGGATATCGGTCAAACCCTTTACAGCACGCGTCGTCGGCGTCGCCGTCGCGGGGAGGATGGTGGGTGTGAAGCGCATCGCTGCTCCTTTCACAACTTGATTACCCAAGTTATCGGCAATCTACAGCAAAAGATTACTGCTTATTTGGGGACCACGTCGGGAAGATTGGGATGTGCATCATGCATCACGATGCGCGAGACGTACCACATGGCCAACAGATTGGCAGCTAGGGCGACGTAGCCGACGTTCTCATAACCGACGATACGCCCGCTCGCATCCTGCGTGATGATGAAACCGCTGAGTGTGGCGGCGAGGCCCATCGCCAGTGATTGCACGGTGGCGTTGAGCGACATGAAGGTGCCGCGCAGCTTAGGTTGTGCTGCCGAAGTGATGATAGCCATGGCCGGGATGAAGCGACCGGAAACCAGTACGAAGAACAATGTAGTGAACACCAGGAACAGGCCAAGCGAGACCTGCTCCACCTGCGTCACCAGCAAGATGGGCAGCATCGCGCAGAACGCGACGATACGATAGACCTGCACCTTGCCTGCCGCATCCGCCCAGTGGCCGATCGCACGCGGGGTGAACAAGGTGGCCGCCCCGCCCGCCAGATAGATGTAGGCGATATCGTGCTGGCTGATGCCGATGTTGTTCACCGCATACACCGTGATATAGGGGATGACCGTAAACCCCGAGAAGATGATCATGGCCGACAAGGTCATGGCTCTCCAATGGTTGCCGTCGCGCATCACGGCGAACAGATCGATGAAGGGATGGGCGCGTTTTTCCTGACTCAGGTGATGGCGCAGCTCGGGCAATACGCGCTGGGCGATGAATAGGAAGATCACCACCAACAGTACGATGAACACGAACGGCGCACGCCAGTGGAACAAGCTGGCCAGCCACAGGGAAAGCGGCACCCCAGCCACGGTCGAGAACGAGAACGCCGCCGCCACCGTGCCGCTGGCCTTCGCGCGCCGCGCGAACGGGATGGTGTCGCCGACAATGGTCTGCACCAGCGCACCCAGCACGCCGCCGAACGCCCCGGCCAAGCCGCGCGCGATGAGCAAGGTGGCATAACCGGGCGCGATCGCGCAGGCCAATGTCGCCAGACCGAACAGCACGAATATGACCAGCAGGAAACGTTTGCGCTCGAAGCGGTCGACGAAGGTGGCGGCGAACAAGCCCGAGAACGCCGCGCTGAAACTGTAGGATGCGACCAGCAGGCCGAACTCGTGCGTGGTGATGCCAAGCTCGACCATCAGCATCGGTCCCAGCGGCATCATGATCATAAAATCAAGGATGTGGCTGAACTGGATGGCCGCCAGCGTCAGCAGCAAGGCGCGTTCCGACCGGACAGGCTGGGTCATTGGCCTTTATCCAGACGGTCGAGGAACTTCTGCAGTTCGGGCGCCAAAGGCGCCTGGATGGTCAACGACTCTTCGGTCAGCGGGTGTTTGAAACTGATGCTGTGCGCGTGCAGGAACATGCGCTTAAGCCCCTGCTTCATCAATTCCTTGTTGCGTGCGAAGTCGCCGTATTTGTCATCGCCCGCGATGGGAAAGCCCAAATGGGACAGGTGCACACGGATCTGGTGGGTGCGCCCGGTCTTCAGCTCGGCTTCAAGCAGCGCGTAGCCCGGCCAGTTCTTTTGCAGGTTGAAGATGGTGTGGGACTGCTGACCGTCTTCGCGCACCATCACCCGCTTCTCACCCTGCGGGGTGTCGAACTTGTGCAGCGGCAGTTTCACGTGCTGGCGCGCGTTATGCCACTCGCCCAGCACCAGCGCGTAATAACGCTTGTCGCTATTGCCCTCGCGCATGATCTCGTGCATGCCGACCAGCGCCGAGCGCTTCTTGGCGATCAGCAGCACCCCAGAGGTCTCACGGTCCAACCGGTGCACCAACTCGAGAAACTTGGCCTGCGGCCGCGCGCTACGCATCTGCTCGATGACACCGAAACTCACCCCGCTGCCGCCGTGCACCGCCGTGCCGGCCGGTTTGTTGATGGCGATCAGCGCATCATCCTCATAAAGGATAGGGAATTCAGTGGCCGGAACGTACTCGGCCTCGGGCTTTTCCGCGACGCGGATGGGCGGGATGCGCAATACATCGCCCATTTGCAGGCGATAAGTCTGGTCGATACGCTTTTTGTTGACCCTGACCTCGCCGCGCAAGATGCGGTAGATATGGCTCTTGGGGACGCCTTTCAGGTGCTTGAACAGGAAATTGTCGATGCGCTGGCCTTCGCCACCCTCATCTATTTCGACCCAAGTTACGGATTCTTTGCCTAAACCGCTCATTATTGAATATACTCCGCGCCTCGCGTGTGCGCCTTCGTCGAAACGGGATGTTTATTTATTCCCCGTCCAACCCAAGGCAGGCAATCAAGCCGCCTACGAAGCAGCCCCGCCCGGTTAATCTCACTCACCGGAGACAAGCAGTGATGGTAATTGATTTGCGCGCTCTAAGCACGAAGCAGAATAGATTTTAGTGTGTTGCCCACCTGTTTGGCGACATACAAACAAAGACAAACTAACAACGAGAACAAGCACTTGGACCATCGTCAGCAACACGATTCGAACATCCACCTTCTCGCGCGCCTTTAAGCGCGTAGCTTTGTCCTGCCCGTGTCAGAGCGCGGGAGAAAAATAATGAAACGCATGTTATTCAATGCGACGCAACCGGAAGAACTCCGCGTCGCCATCGTAGACGGTCAGAAACTGGTCGACCTCGATATCGAAACCGCCGGTAAAGAATCACGCAAGAGCAACATCTACAAAGCCGTCATCACCCGCCTCGAGCCCAGCCTCGAAGCCTGCTTCGTCGAATACGGTGGCACCCGCCACGGCTTCCTCCCCTTTAAAGAAGTTGCCCCGCAGTATTACCAAGCGGGCGCCGGTAGCCGTCCCAGCATCAAGGAAGCGCTGAGAGAAGGCCAGGAACTGCTGGTGCAAGTCGAAAAGGACGAGCGCGGCAACAAGGGCGCAGCCCTCACCACTTACATCAGTCTGGCCGGTCGTTATGTGGTGCTGATGCCGAACAACCCGAACGGCGGCGGCGTATCGCGCCGCATCGAAGGCGAAGACCGCAACGAACTGCGCGACACACTGGCACAGATCGACGTCCCCAAGGGCATGAGCATCATCGCCCGCACTGCAGGCATCGGCCGCAACGCCGAAGAACTGCAGTGGGACCTGAACTACCTCAAGCAACTGTGGGACGCCATCGAAGGCGCTTCGCAGTCCGAGAAGGCCCCTTCCCTGATCTATCTGGAAAGCAGCCTGGTAGTGCGCGCCATCCGCGACTACTTCAACCCGGACATCGGCGAGATCCTGGTCGACACCGACGACATCTTCGAACAGGCACAGGCTTTCATGGGTACGGTGATGCCGGACCACGTGAACCGCATCAAGCGTTATCACGATGACGTGCCACTGTTCTCGCGCTTCCAGATCGAACACCAGATCGAATCGGCGCATGCGCGCCAAGTGAACCTGCCTTCCGGCGGCGCCATCGTGATCGACCACACCGAAGCGCTGACCGCCATCGACATCAACTCTGCACGTTCCACGCGCGGCAGCGATATCGAGACCACCGCGCTCAACACCAATCTGGAAGCCGCCGACGAGATCGCCCGCCAATTGCGCCTGCGCGACTTGGGCGGCCTGATCGTGATCGACTTCATCGATATGGAATCGACCAAGAACCAGCGCGCGGTGGAAGATCGTCTGCGCGATGCCCTGCACTTCGACCGTGCCCGCATCCAGAGCGCGAAGATCTCGCGCTTCGGCCTGCTAGAACTGTCGCGCCAGCGTCTGGCCCCCAGCCTGGAAGAAGGCAATCACTCCACTTGCCCGCGCTGTAACGGTATCGGCCACATCCGCGGTACGGAATCTTCCGCTTTGAACATCCTGCGCATCATCCAGGAAGAAGCGATGAAAGACAGCAGCGCCGCCATCTACGCGCAAGTGCCGGTGGATGTTGCCACCTTCCTGCTGAACGAGAAACGTTCGGACATCAACCGCATCGAACAGCGTTTCAAAGTGCGCATCACACTGATCCCCAACCCGCACATGGAGACACCGCACTACTCGGTGGACCGTCTGCGCATGGACGACATCACGCCTGAGCACATGCAGCCCAGCTACAAACAGGTCGTGGCGCCGGAAGAAGCCAAGCCGGTCACTTCCACCCCCGAAAGCAAGATTGCACAGCGCCCGCAAGCCGCCGTGCGCAGCATCACCCCGACACAGCCTGCACCGAAGCACACCGAAAAAGTCGAGGAGAAGAAAACCTCGCTGCTCGGCAGCCTGTTCGGCTGGATCAAATCACTGGGCGGTGAAAGCGAGCCCGAGAAACCGGCCGCCGAGACACGCAAGAGCGGCAGCCGCAACAATGGACGTCGCGAACGCGGCGACAAGCGCCGTGACCGGGGTGGCGAGCGTGGTGAAAAGGGTGATCGCACTGAAAAAGGCGAACGCAACGAAGCCGGCAAGAAGCCTCGCCGCGAACGTGACGAAGCGCCGCGCCAAGCCAACAACGACAAAGAACAACAGCCGAATCGCAAAGAACGCCAACCGCGCCCACCGCGTCAGGAAAATGACGCAAGCAAGCCTGTACTGGAATCCCTGCCGGTTGCAGCCCCCGAGCAGCAAGGTCAGGATGGCCAACCACGTGAAGGCGGTCGCAAGCGCGGTCGTCGCGGTGGTCGCCGTGAACGCGAGCGTCGTGAGCAGCTGGATACACCGGAGCTGAATGACGCCGCGACTTCCTCGCAGGCGGCACAAGCACCGGTCGCACAGCAAGCTGCTACCCCGGCACGCGTCAAGCCTTCTGAGTATGTGGCGTATCCGGCTGGCATGACACGTCCGGTCAAACCAACAGAGATCGTGTGCCATCCGACCAGCAAGCCAGCAGCAGCGGCTGTTGCGCCTGTCGCAGCAGCGCCGGCACCTGTCGTTGCCCACAAGGAAGCGATTGTGGCGGACCTGAGCAGCATCGGCCTGACGCTGATAGAGACCGACCCGAACAAGGCCGCCTCCGTCGTCGTACCGGCACCGGAAATGACGGCCCATGCACCGCGTCGTCGTCAGCGTCCGCGTGAGATCTACACCATGGAAAACAGCGAACCGCTGCAAATGGTGGAGACCCGATCACCGAAATAAGTATCAGATGGAAACAATAAAAAACGCACGGCATGCCGTGCGTTTTTTATTGCCTGCGAATCGATCAGCGGGTCAGATGTCGACTGCGGATATGCTTGAGCAATCCCGCTGCGGCATCCTCCACCATGTCCAGCACCCGCTCAAAACCGTCTTCGCCGCCGTAATACGGATCAGGCACTTCGCGCTCGCTGTGATGTTCGGCGAACTCAAGGAAAAGTCCCAGATGGCTTTGCGCATCACGCGGCCGCAATCTTTGCAGGTTCGACAGATTGGCTTCATCCATCGCCAGCACATAATCAAAACGCGCGAAGTCAGCCGCCTCCGCCTGCCGCCCCCGCAGACAGCTCATCTCGTAGCCGCGCCGTTGCGCAGCCTGTTGCGTACGCGGATCGGGTGCATCACCGATATGGTAATCGTGCGTGCCTGCCGAATCGATGTGAATGACATCCGCCAGCCCGGCCTTCTCGACGCAGTGACGGAACACGGCTTCCGCCGTCGGTGAACGGCAGATGTTGCCCATGCAGACGAACAGGACGCCGACTTTCATGCTTCGACTCACAGTGGGGATATGAACACGCTTTCACGCAATCTCTTCAGTTGATCGCGCAGTTGCCCGGCTTTTTCGAATTCCAGATTCTTGGCAGCCTGCAACATCTCTTTCTCCAGCCGTGCCAGTTCTTTCGCCACTTCCTTCTGGCTCATCGACAAATACTTTGCTTCTGTCTGCGCGGCCTTCAGCGATTTGCGTTCGGCGTCGACATCGTATTCGGTGTCGATGATGTCCTTGATGCGCTTGATCACCGACTGAGGGGTGATGCCGTGCGCTTCGTTGTGCGCGATCTGCTTGGTGCGGCGCCGGTCGGTCTCGTCGATGGCTTTGCGCATCGAATTGGTGATGCGGTCGGCATACAGGATGGCCGTGCCATGCAGGTGACGTGCCGCGCGGCCTATGGTCTGGATCAGCGAGCGTTCCGAACGCAGAAAGCCTTCCTTGTCAGCATCCAGTATACCGACCAGCGACACCTCCGGAATATCCAGTCCTTCGCGCAACAGGTTGATGCCGACCAGCACATCGAACATGCCGAGTCGCAGATCGCGAATGATCTCCACGCGCTCCACGGTCTCGATGTCCGAGTGCAGATAACGCACTTTGATGCCGTGCTCGCTGAAGTATTCGGTGAGGTCTTCGGCCATGCGTTTGGTCAGCGTGGTGACCAGCACGCGCTCGCCTTTCTTGATGCGCGCCGTGGCTTCACTCATCAGATCGTCCACCTGATGAGTGGCAGGGCGTACTTCGATGACAGGGTCGATCAACCCGGTCGGGCGTACCACCTGCTCCACCACCTGTCCCTGATGTTCGGCCTCGTAAGTGGAAGGGGTGGCAGAGACGAAGATGGTCTGGCGCATCACCTTCTCGAACTCGTCGAAACGCAAGGGACGGTTGTCCATTGCCGAAGGCAGGCGGAAACCGTAGTTGACCAGATTCTCTTTTCTGGCGCGATCGCCTTTGTACATGGCACCGATCTGCGGCACGGTGACGTGGCTCTCATCGATGATCATCAGCGCGTTCGGCGGCAGGTAATCCATCAGCGTCGGCGGCGCTTCATCCGGGCCGCGCCCGGACAGGTGGCGGGAATAGTTCTCGATGCCCTTGGTGAAACCGATCTCGGTCAGCATCTCCAGATCGTGGCGCGTGCGCTGCTCTATACGCTGCGCCTCCACCATCTTGTTCTCTTTCTGGTAGTACGCGATGCGCTCGGCCAGTTCGATCTTGATGGTCTCGATGGCGCGCAGCGTCGTCTCGCGCGGCGTCACATAATGACTGGAAGGATATACGGTGTAACGCGGCACACGCGTCTGGATATGACCGGTGAGCGGATCGAACAGTGCCAGCGATTCCACCTCGTCGTCGAACAAGGTCACGCGCAGCGCATTCTCGCTGCTTTCGGCCGGGAAGATATCGATCACATCGCCGCGAACGCGGAAGTTTCCGCGAGCGAAATCCACATCGTTGCGCTCGTACTGCATGGCGACCAGGCGCTGGATCACATCGCGCTGCGCCATCTTCTCGTGCTCGCGCAGGTGCAGGATCATGCCGTGGTAATCCACCGGATCACCGATACCGTAGATGGCGGACACGGTGGCGACGATGATGCAATCCTGCCGCTCCAGCATGGACTTGGTGGCCGACAAGCGCATCTGCTCGATCTGCTCGTTTATGGAAGAATCCTTCTCGATATACACGTCGCGCGACGGCACATAAGCTTCAGGCTGGTAATAGTCGTAGTAGGAGACGAAATATTCGACGGCATTGTCGGGAAAGAAATCGCGCAACTCGGAATACAACTGCGCAGCCAGCGTCTTGTTCGGTGCCATCACGATGGCCGGCCGCCCGGTGCGCGCGATGACATTGGCGATGGTGAAGGTCTTTCCGGAACCGGTCACTCCCAACAACGTCTGGTAGGCCAACCCATCCTCGATACCCTCCACCAGCTGCGCGATGGCTGTTGGTTGGTCGCCCGCCGGGTCGAATGGCAGGTGCAACTTGTATGGGCTGTCGGGGAAGGAGATGGTCTTCATGTATCTCGGACGCTACTCAGCGCACCGCAGTTTCATTTTTTCAGCCTGGTCGACAACAGAAAACCCACTATCGCACCACCCGCACCGCACAGTAGTATCTTGTTACGCATCTCTGCCAGACCAGACACGGAGCTCCACGCGCTCTGCAAGGCGTTGCCGCCGAACGAGAGCAGGCTGTTCAAACTGACATAGTGACCGGCGATCTTGCCGAAGATACCGTAGCCGATGGCCATGCCGATCACTGCGCATATCAGAACGAATACGATCTTTCGCATACTTCTCTCCTTAACCGAATTGAACGCCTATGGTGGCGACCGCCAGCGTAAGCACTCCCAATGACAGATTGATGGCGACAAGTTTGCGTATCTTGCCCAGCAAGGCACCCGCCTCCTTCCAGTGCTCCTTCTCGACATGCAGGCTGAAGGGCACGAAGCAGCCGAAGAACACATACACATAGACGGCGACCATCACCAGACCGAGCAGCAGCATCGTGTGCACATAGTGGCCTACATTGCCCATGCCGCCATACAGGTAGATCAGATACAGGCCGCTGAGCAAGATGGCACCGATGGACAGCCATACCCAGTTGAAGAAGCGGCTGAACACGCCGTTCCACAGACGCAGACGTTCCGGCGGTTGCAACACGTCGGCCGCAACCGGACGCAGCACCAGGTAAGCGAAGAACATCCCGCCGACCCAAACGACAACGCCAAAAAGATGTAACAATTTCAAAAATGTCAGCATGATCTCTCCTGAGTAATGGGTGCGATCGCTTCTCGCACCGGTTTGAATGATAGTCGATGGATGTCCAGCACACCGTGCGTACGCAATGCAGCCAGATGAACAGCCGTAGGATAACCCTTGTGTGCATCAAAACCGTATTGCGGATAGCGTTCATGCATGCGCAGCATGATCTCGTCGCGCGCGGTCTTGGCCAGAATGGATGCGGCAGAGATAGCTGCCACTTTGCTGTCACCCTTGACGATGGCCTCGCTGGGGATGCCGGTATCCGGACAATACAGTCCATCCACCAGCACCTGCTGCGGACGGATCGACAAACCTTCCACGGCACGTTTCATCGCCAGCAAGGTCGCTTGCAGGATGTTGATCTCATCGATCTCGTCAGGCTCGGCATAGGCCACGCACCAGGCCAATGCCTGCGCGCGGATGATGGGGGCCAGACGGTCGCGCTGCTTCTCGCTCAATTTTTTGGAATCAGCCAATCCGACGATGGGACGAGCCGGATCGAGGATCACCGCTGCGGCACTCACCGGCCCGGCCAAGGGACCACGGCCGGCCTCGTCCACGCCGCAGATCAGCAGTTCAGCCTGCATCTTTCACCAGAAACGGCAGGATGGCTGCCGCCGCTTTCTGCGCCGTGTTCTGGCGCAAGCTGTGATGCATCGCGGTGAAGGTCTGCTGCAATTCCGCTACCGCGGCCTTGTTATTGACCAGATTCAGCAATGCCTGCGCCAGATTCTGCGGGGTCGCATCGTCCTGCAATATCTCGGGCACCACGAATCGCCCGGCCAGGATATTAGGCAGACCAACCCAGCGCTGATACATCTTGCGCTTGTGCATCCACCACGACAGCGCCGGCATCTTGTAGGTGATGACCATGGGACGTTTGAGCAATGCAGCTTCCAGCGTGGCGGTACCGGAGGCGACCAGTACACCGTCGGCGGCGATCATCGCGTCATGCGCGTGACCGAACAACAGCGTCATAGGCAGATCCTGCGCGTGCAGCTTCCACAGTACCTTCTCGAAGATGTTGCGCGTCTCGCGCGTAGCCAGCGGCACCAGAAATTGCGCTTCGGGACATTGCTGCCAGATCAGCTTGGCCGTCTCAATATAAGTCTCGGCAAGCTGGCGCACCTCGCTCTGGCGACTGCCCGGCAACAGGGCGAACACCTTGGCCGTCTTGGGCAGGATGCGCATCTGCTCGCGCATCGCGGCACGGTTGGGTTGCTCGGGCATAAAGTCAGCCAGCGGATGGCCAACATAGGTGACCGGCACACCGGCTTGCTCGTACAAAGGTGCCTCGAACGGGAACAGCGCCAGCATGTGCGAGACGGCCTGCTTGATCTTATTGATGCGCTCGCCGCGCCAGGCCCAGATGGAAGGACTGACGTAGTGCACGGTGGGAATGCCATGCGACTTCAATGCCATTTCGAGGTCGAGATTGAAATCGGGGGCATCCACGCCGATGAACAAGTCCGGTTTTTGCGCGAGGAATCGTTTGCGCAACTGGCTGCGGATGCCGACGATCTCGCGGTAGTGGCGCAGCACTTCGACATAACCGCGCACCGCAAGCTTTTCCAAAGGAAACAGGATCTCCATACCGACCGCCTGCATCTTGGGGCCGCCGATACCGATGAAACGCACGGCAGGATAGGCTTGCTTGATGGCCTGCATCAGCATGCTGGCCAGCATGTCGCCCGATGCCTCACCCGCCACGATGGCGATGGTCTTGACAGGTTCAGTCATGATTATCGGACGATGCCGCGCTGGGTACGTCCGAGGAATTCGACCATGGCCTGTAGCTCGGGATGCTCGGCTGCCTGCGTGGCAAGCGCCGCCTTCGCTTCTTCCAGTGTCATGCTGGATTTGTACAGGGTCTTGTATGCGCGTTTGATCGCCATCACAGCAGCACTGGAGAATCCGCGCCGCTTCAGACCTTCCGAATTGGTGCCGTGCGGCGCGGCAGGATTGCCGGAAACGGTGACATAAGTCGGGATATCCTGAAACAGGATACTGCCCATGCCGGTGATGACATGCGCACCAATCTGCACGAACTGGTGCACCACGGTGAATCCGCCCAATATGGCATAGTCGTCCACGATCACATGCCCCGCCAACTGCGCATTGTTGGCGAAGATGGTGTTGTTGCCGACCTGGCAATCATGCGCCAGATGCACATAGGCCATGATCCAATTATTGTTGCCGACGCGCGTCACACCCTTGTCCTGTGCAGTGCCCAGGTTGAAGGTGCAGAACTCACGGATCATGTTGTTGTCGCCGATCTCCAACCGTGTCGGCTCGTTCGCATATTTCTTGTCCTGCGGGATCTCGCCCAGCGAGGAGAACTGGAAGATGCGGTTGTTCTTGCCGATGGTGGTGTGGCCGTTGATGACCACATGCGGGCCGACCGTGGTGCCGGCACCAATCTCGACGTGCTCGCCGATGATGGTGTAAGGGCCAACGCTGACATCGTCGGCCAGTTTCGCACCCGGATGGATGATCGCAGTCGGATGGCGCAATTCGATCATTACTTTTCCTTGATTGCGCAAATCAATTCCGCCTCAGCGGCAATCTGTCCATCCACTTCGGCCGTGCCCTTGAACTTGAACATACCGCGACGGTTCATGGTCAGTTCCATACGGAAGATCAATTGGTCGCCGGGGCTGACGGGACGCTTGAAGCGCGCGTTGTCGATACCCACGAAGTAGTACACAGAGTTCTCGTCCGGCTTGGTGCCCATACTTTTGAATGACAGCAGCGCTGAAGCCTGCGCCATCGCCTCGATGATCAGCACGCCCGGCATCACCGGATGATGCGGGTAATGGCCGGGAAAGAATGGCTCATTCATGGTCACGTTCTTGAGTGCCACGATGCGTTCGTTCGGCACCACGTCCAGCACGCGATCAATCAGCAGGAAAGGATAACGGTGCGGCAGATGTTCCAATACTTCATGTATGTCCATGGTGATGCTCATGCTTCTCTCCCCTTCAATGTTGCAATGTCGTGTTCAAGTTGTTTGATGCGTTTCGCCATCTCGTCCAGGTGACGTAGCTGCGCCGCGTTGCGCCGCCAGGCGTGGTTGTCGCTGAACGGGTAGGTGCCGGTGTAGCTGCCCTTCGCTATGCTCTTGGTGATCACCGTTCCGGCAGATACTTCGACCTCGTCGGCGACCTGCAGATGACCAAGGATGATGGCGCCGCCGCCGATGCGGCAGTAGCGTCCGATACGCGCACTGCCCGCGATGCCAACACAACCGGCGATGGCGGTATGCGCACCGATGCGCACGTTGTGCGCGATCTGGATCTGGTTGTCCAGTTTCACGCCCTCTTCAATCACGGTGTCGTCCAGCGCGCCGCGGTCTATGGTGGTGTTGGCACCGATCTCGACGTGGTCGCCGATGATGACACGGCCGATCTGCGGAATCTTCAGCCAGCGCCCTTCTTCCATGGCGATGCCGAACCCGTCCGCACCGATCACTGCACCGGCATGCACGATGACATGATCGCCCAGCATGCAACCGTGATAAACACTGACGTTGGGATACAACCGCACCTGCTCACCCATGGTCACATGCTCACCAACAGTACAGCCGGCCATCACCACACAGCGAGCACCGATACGCGCCCCCTCACCCACCCACACATTGGCACCGATATGCGCGTCCGGTGAGACATGCGCACCCGGCGCTATCACCGCGCTGGCATGTATGCCGGATGCATATTCACGCAGGGGATTGAGGAAAGCAGACAGCTTGGCGAAGTAGGAATAGGGATTGGCGGCGACGATGCGCGGACGCTGGGTCAGTTCGGCATCGGCTGCGCCGAGTATCACGGCAGCAGCATGACTGTCGTCCAGTTGCTTGCGGTATTTGGCGTTGGCCAGGAAGGCGATATGCCCCTGACCGGCTTTCTCCAGTGTGGCGATCTGCGTGATGGCAGTTTGCGCGTCCCCGAGCACCTGCCCGCCGAAACGGGCAACGATGTCAGCCAGACTGTAGTGCGGTCGCTCCATCTGCTCAACCCTGTTGAAACGTCACTTAGCCGACCCGGACAGCGGCTCGCCTTCCAGATATTTGAGTACCTTGTCGGTGATATCCACGCGCGGATTGCGGTAAACGGCTTCCTGCAGGATGACATCGTATTGCTCGCTCTCGGCGATGGCACGGATCGCCTTGTCTGCCTTGGCGAGGATCTGTGCCAGCTCTTCGTTCTGGCGCAGACTCAAATCTTCACGGAACTCGCGCTGACGGGTCTGCAATTGCAGATTGAGATTGGCGATCTCGCGCTCTTTGATGCGGCGCGAAGAATCGGACAACTTGCCACGGTTACTTTCCAGATCCTCTTGCACGTCCTTCAGCTCGCCGGCCAGCTTCTTGATCTCCTGGTCGCGTATCGCGAACTCCTTGTCGATCTTCTTCTGCGCGGCAAGCGCCTGCGCGGATTCGCGCAGGATGCGCTCGGTATCGACGATACCGATACGGAAATCAGCAGCCTGGACATTGGCAGCGACCAGCGCCCCAAAAACGAATGCAACGAATATGTTCTTCATGATTGCTCCTTATCGGACATCAAACCAGCGAAGGTACTGACCGCTAGAACATGCCACCCATGGTGAACTGGAAGAATTGCAGCTTGTCCTGCGGCTGTGTATTCAATGCCTTGGCCCAACTGATCTGTATCGGACCGGCCGGCGAGAACCAGGTCAGTCCCAAGCCGCCAGCATAGCGCATTCCCTCCGACGCCGGCGTCTGCGTAGCATCGCCGTAGACCGCGCCACCGTCAAGAAATAGGCTCATGCGCAGCGACCGGCTCTTTTCCATGCCCGGCATGGGGAACAAAATCTCTGCGTTTCCCACCACGCGCCGGTTACCGCCCAGCGAATATCCGCTGGCATCGCGCGGACCCAAAGAGTTGTAATCATATCCCCGGACGCTGCCCGAACCGCCTGCATACAGGCTCTTGAAGAACGGTAGCGCCATGCCGCTATATCCATCCGCCAAGCCCAGATCACCGTTCAGGTGCAGGATCAGATTCTCAGTCAGCGGCTGGTACCACTGCTGGGTATAGGTGACCTTGTAAAAACGCTGGCCGGATACCGGCAGGGAAGCCTCGATGTTGGCGCGCTGGATCGCCCCTTCACTCGGGAACAGCGCGTTATCACGCGTATCGCGCGACCAGCCTATGGTACCCAGCATGTTCTGGTTGGTCTCGCCAAAGGTCGCTATGTAATCGATGAATCGTTGCGGACTGTTGCTGGTCAGGCCGATCGTGGTGTTCTCCAAGGCCAATCCATAGTGGAACATCTCTTCATCGCTGATCGGCACGCCGTAGCGGACGCCACCACCGTAGGTCTCGGAGGTGTACTGGCTGATGCTGGTCGATGTGACGTCCGAGCGCCGCTTGTAAAGGTCGAAGCCGCGGCTTATGCCATCGTCGGTGTAATACGGGTTGGTATAGGACACCGAGTACACCTGATTCACCTTGCTGGTGTTGACCTGCGTGGACAGGTAGTTGCCCGTGCCGAACAGGTTGGACTGGGTGATGCCGCCCATGAAGGTCAGACCCTCCCCGTTGCTGAAACCCATACCGATGTTGAAGTTGCCGGTGGATTTCTCCGCCACCGTCAGATCCAGATCAAGTTGGTCGGTACTGCCCGGTACCTGATGAGTCTCGACGTTCACGCTCTCGAAGAACCCGAGGCGGTCGATGCGCTGCTTGGATTTCTTGATCTTGGAGGTGGCGAACCAGCCGCCTTCCATCTGGCGGAACTCGCGCCGGATCACTTCGTCCTTGGTCTTGTCGTTTCCGGAGACATTGATGTTGCGCACATAGGCACGCTGCATGGGGTCCACCACGAAGGTGAACGCGGCCTGATGCTTCTCCTTGTCGATATCCGGCACGATGTTCACGTTGGCGAAAGCATAGCCCTCCTCGCCCAGATTCTCGCGGATCTTCTCCGAAGCGGCGGTCAGGGCCTCGCGCGAGAACACCTGTCCCGGCTGCACATCGACCATGGCGCGCAGCGCCTCGTTGCTGAACACGCCCTTGGCACCCGCCACCTTGATGTCCGAGATGGAATACTGCTCGCCCTCGGTCAACGCGAGCGTGATGTAGATGTCCTTCTTGTCGGCAGAGATCGTCACGTTGGTCGAGTCGATGGAGAAGTCCATGTAACCCGAGTTCAGGTAGAGGCTGCGGAGGTTCTCGATGTCGGCAGACAATTTCGGTTTCGAATACTGATCGTTGCTACTGAGCCAGGTGAACCAGCCAGGCGTGGTCAGTTTCATCTCGCCGAGCAGATCGTCATCACTGAAATGCGTGTTGCCGATGATATTGATCTGACGGATCTTGGAAGGCTTGCCTTCGACCACATCCAGGCTGACCGCGACACGGTTGCGCTCCAGCTCCGTCACTTTCGTCTTGACGGACACCCCATACTTGCCGCGGGCGATGTACTGACGCTTCAATTCGTTCTCGGATTTTTCCAGCGCCGATTTGTCGAAGATGCGGCCTTCGGCCAATCCGACCAGTTTCAGGTTCTCCAGCAACTGCGGCTTGGGGAAATCCTTGATGCCGTCCAGCTCGACGCTGGCGATGGTCGGACGCTCCTGCACGCGCACCACCAGCACACCTTGCTCTTCCAGCAACTGCACATCTTTGAAGAAGCCGGTGGAAAACAAGGCACGCAGAGCTGATGTCGCACGGTCATCATCCAGCGTATCCCCGACCTTGACCGGCAGATAGCTGAACACAGTGCCCGCTTCGGTGCGCTGAATACCCTCGATGCGGATGTCTTTCACCACAAAAGGCTGCCCCGCCCAGGCAGACGCGCCGTATACAAGCGCAATCACGCCCGCTAATTTTCTAAAATCCATTGTTTATTAACCCAAAATCAGGCGGCTCACGTCGTTGTACAACGCAAAAGCCATCATGGTCACCAAGAGTGCGATACCGACTTTCTGTCCTGCTTCCCACAGATAGTCAGAGACCGGACTGCCCTTGAAAAATTCGACCGAATAATACAGCAAATGACCGCCATCCAATAACGGGATCGGCAGCAGATTCAATATTCCCAGACTGATGCTAATCAGTGCTAGGAAACCCACATAGGCCCCTAAGCCCATCATCGCCGACTGACCGGCATAGTCGGCGATGGTGATCGGGCCGGACAGGTTCTTCAGCGACACTTCGCCCATGACCATCTTGCCCATCATCTTCAGGCTGATGACGGCCGTCTCCCAAGTTTTGCTTAGCCCTTCAGACAGTGCTTGCAACGGCGGGTAACGTACTTCAGTCAGCAATGCCTCAAAAGCTTTTTGATCGATCTGTGCCCCCGCGCCGATGCGACCGATGCGTTCGCCTTTATCAATGACTGCTGCCGGTTTGATCGTCAGGTCGATACTCGCACCGTCACGTTCGATCTCGAGCAGCAACATCTGTTCGGGATGCGCCCGGATCACCTCGACCCAGTCTGTCCATAACGCCACCGTCTCGCCATTCACGGACAACACACGGTCACCCGTCTTCATGCCCGCCTGTGCCGCCGCACCGTCTTCCGTCAACTGGCCGATAACCGGATACACCGGCGGCTGGTATGGCAACAGACCCAACTTGCGCATGAAGTCGCCGTCCAGATCGGCCGCAGACAGACCGGACATATCCAACTTCCGTTCAACGATAACATCCATTCGGTCGCGCAGTTGCAAGGTAGCGGAACGCTGCTGCAGGATCAGGTCGAGCAAAGTCCAGCGTACTTCCTGCCAACTTTGCGTGGCTTGTCCATTGATACTGACGATAGTGCTTTGAGTGTGCAAGGCAGCGACGGCGGCCGGAGTGCCCGGCGCGATCTCGCCCAGCACCGGTTTGATCCCGGGCACACCGTACATGAACAGCGCCCAGTACAACACCACGGCCAGCAACAGATTGGCCAGCGGCCCTGCCACGACGATGGCCATGCGCTGCAACACCGGCTTACGATTGAAAGCGTGGCGCAAATCATTCGGCGCGACGTCTCCCTCGCGCTCATCCAGCATCTTCACGTAACCGCCCAGCGGGATGGCGGACAACGCCCATTCGGTGCCGTCTTTGCCGAAGCGGCGCGAGTAGATGACATTGCCGAAACCGACCGAGAAACGCAGCACCTTCACGCCGCACCAGCGCGCGACCAGATAGTGGCCGTATTCATGGAACACGACCAGCACGACGATGGCGACGACGAAGGAAAGCAGGGTGATCATGCGTTCTCCCCGGATCCAGTCAGTGATAGGCGCAACATCACTTTGTGTTTTCCCGCACCCACGTCCGAGCGCATTCACGCGCTGCAGCGTCGGCGTCCAGCACATCCTGCAACTGATGCACTTCACAACGCGGTACCGCCGCCATCACGGACGCGATCAGGCGCGGAATATCGAGGAAGGCGATGCGATGATTGAGGAACGCATCCACCGCCACTTCATTCGCAGCATTGAGCAGCGCCGGCACAGTGCCGCCGGCACGCAGGGCTTGATACGCCAATGCCAGGCAAGGGAAGCGCTCAAGGTCGGGCGCGACGAAATCCAGCTTGGCGATGGCGAACAGATCAAGCGGCGCAACCCCGGAAGCGATACGCTCCGGCCAGGCCAAGGCGTAGGCGATGGGCGTGCGCATGTCCGGATTGCCGAGCTGCGCCAGCACCGAACCGTCGACGTACTGCACCATGGAATGGATCACACTTTGCGGATGCACGACCACCTGAATGTCATCGGCCGCGGCATTGAACAGCCAGTGCACCTCGATCACCTCCAACCCTTTGTTCATCATGCTGGCAGAATCGACCGAAATCTTGCGCCCCATGCTCCAGTTGGGATGGGCGCAAGCCTGATCCGGTGTGACATTCTGCAGGGCCGACAAAGGTGTGTTGCGGAACGGGCCGCCCGAGGCAGTCAGCAAGATCTTGCTGACGCCACTCTGCTGCATATTCCCTGCGTAATCGTGCGGCAAGGACTGGAAGATAGCGTTGTGTTCGCTGTCGATAGGTAACAGCGCCGCACCGCTGCGGCGCACCGCATCCATGAACAGGTGACCAGCCAGTACCAGTGTCTCTTTGTTCGCCAGTAGTATCTTCTTTCCCGCTTCCGCCGCCGCCAGCGTGGGACGCATGCCCGCCGCGCCGACGATGGCCGCCATCACCGCATGCACTTCCGGCAAGGTAGCGACCCGCACCAAAGATTCATTGCCGCATAACACTTCAACATCAAGTCCCGCAGCAACGATACGCTTGCGCAGACGTTCGGCCGCCGCCTCGTCGAGCAGCACGGCGAAATGCGGGCGGAACTGCTGACATTGTTCGAACAGCAATTCATCTTGCTGACTCGCGGTCAGGGCGATGATGCGGTAACGATCCGGATGTCGTGCAACAACATCCAGCGTGCTTTTTCCTATGCTCCCTGTGGAGCCAAGAACGGTGAGGTTCTGCACTAGTTCAGCCCGTGAAAGAGCAGCGCCAGCATGGCCAGCGGCAAGGTGGAAGTCAGCGCGTCGATGCGATCCAGCAAACCGCCATGGCCGGGCAGCAGCGCCCCGCTATCCTTGACGCCCGCCTGACGCTTGATGGCTGACTCGAACAGATCGCCAAGCACGGCCAGCACCACCCACCACCAAGCGGTGAGCATCAACGCCGGCAGCACCTGCAACCGCGAGAATTCGGTACTGAACGTCCACACCAGTGCCACATAGATGGAAACGCCCAGGATCGCACCCGCCACACCTTCCCAAGTCTTGCCCGGACTGATACTGGGCGCCAGCTTGGTCTTGCCGTATTTGCGTCCGGCGAAATAGGCGGCGCTATCCGCCACCCACACGACCCCCATCACGAACAGCAACATCCACGGACTGGGTGCCCAGGCACGCAAGTCGATCATGGCCAAGCCGGTCGGAATCAACACCACCCATCCGACCAGCATCATCAAGCCCTGATGTTTGACCTTTACGCCGCTCATCAGCCAGGCCGGCACCACGATCAGCCACAGCAAGGCGGAAAACAGGTAAGCCGTCAGATGTGGATAGTTCATCGCACCCGGCTCAAGATTCATATCCATCCACAGCAGGCCCAGCATCAACAGCAGCGTGACGCCCCAATAGGACTTTGCAGCCGTCCCTTGCAGTCCGGACAGGCGAGCCCATTCGGATGTGCCCTGCATCACCATGGCGATCACCAGCAAGGACCAGCCCAGTGCGGGCAACAGGAATAGCGCCGCGAGCAGCAACACCAGCAAGATGAAGGCGGTGATCACGCGCGATCTAAGCATCGTCATTTCCCTTAAGTTGTTCGCTGGTACGGCCGAAACGGCGTTCGCGTTTTTGATAGGACTTGATCGCCTCCTCCAGCGCCTTGCGATCGAAAGCTGGCCACAGCGTGTCGGTGAAGAACAGCTCTGTATAGGCCAATTGCCACAGCAGGAAATTGCTGATGCGTTTTTCACCCCCGGTGCGGATGAACAGATCCGGTTCCGGCGCGTAATGCATGGAAAGATAGGGTGCGAGTTCTTCTTCCTCGAAGGCGGTGGCGCGCTCGGGGTGTGCCAGGCTCAATGCATGCATGGCCTGCATGATGTCCCAGCGTCCACCGTAGTTGGCGGCGATGGTAAGTGTGAGACCGGTGTTTGCGGCAGTAAGCCGCTCTGCTGCTTCGATGTGTTGCACCAGCGCCGCGTCGAAACGACTACGGTCACCGATGATCTTCAGGCAGATGTTGTTCTCATGCAGCTTGGAGACTTCGCGCTCCAGCATCTTCAGGAACAGCTGCATCAGGAAAGAGACTTCGTCGGCGGGACGGCGCCAGTTCTCGCTGCTGAAAGCGAACAGCGTCAGATATTCCACACCCATCTGGCGACAGGCTTTGACCACTTCGCGCACCGTTTCCACACCGCGCTGATGGCCCATCACGCGCGGCATGAAACGCTGTTTTGCCCAACGTCCGTTGCCATCCATGATAATGGCGATATGGCGCGGGACGGCTGCTGTCTCGGGGATGGTGCGTGTGGAGCTTTTGAATAGAGCCATGTTTAGGATCTGGGATGTGGGATCTGGGATTCAGGATGGGCTGGAAGTCATACTCGATCCAAAATCCTAAATCCCATATCCCCAGTCCTATCAGACCGCCATCAGGTCGACTTCTTTGGACTGCAATGCCTTGTCGATCTCGGCGACGTAGCGGTCGGTCAGTTTCTGCACATCGTCCTGCGCGCGGCGCTCATCATCCTCGCCGACTTCCTTGTCCTTGAGCAGCTTCTTCAGCTGCTCATTGGCTTCGCGGCGGATGTTACGCACGGCGATCTTGGCATCCTCGCCTTCGCTCTTCACCACCTTGATCAGGTCGCGGCGACGCTCTTCAGTCAACATCGGCATCGGCACACGGATAATCTCGCCGTTGGTGGCCGGATTCAGACCCAGATCGGAATCGCGGATCGCCTTTTCGACTGGTCCGATCATGTTCTTTTCGTAAGGCTGCACGCCGATGGTGCGCGCATCTGTCAGTGTGACGTTGGCCACCATATTCACCGGTGTGGGTGTTCCGTAATACTCAACCATCACGTGATCCAGAATACCGGTATGCGCGCGTCCTGTACGGATCTTGCTCAAGTCGGTCTTCAGTGCATCTAGCGACTTTTGCATCTTTTGTTCTACGTTCTTCTTGATGTCAGAGATCATGCTTCGCTCCTAATCGACTCTTACCAAAGTACCTTCACCTTCGCCGAACACCACGCGCTTGAGCGCGCCCGGCTTGAAGATGCTAAACACGATGATGGGCAGCTTCTGGTCGCGACACAGGGTCAGCGCCGTCGCATCCATCACCTTCAGATTCTTGCTGATCGCCTCATCAAAGCTCAGGCTCTGATAGCGGATCGCATCGGGGTTCTTCTTCGGATCATCGGTATAGATACCGTCGACCTTGGTGGCTTTGATCACCACATCGGCAGTCATCTCGACCCCGCGCAGTGCAGCCGCCGTATCGGTAGTGAAGAACGGACTACCGATACCCGCCGCAAATATAACCACCTTGCCGTCTTCCAGATAACGCAAAGCCTTGCCACGTATGAACGGCTCGGCGACTTGCTCCAGGCTCAGCGCGGACTGCACGCGACAGTCCAGCCCGGCGCGTGTCATCGCGTCCTGCAAGGCCATCGAATTCATCACCGTGGCCAGCATGCCCATGTAATCGGCGGTGGCCCTGTCCATCCCTGCCGCCGCCGGAGCGACACCACGGAAGATATTGCCACCGCCGACCACCATCGCCACCTCCACACCCAACTCGACCACCTCCTTGATCTCGGCCACGATGCGTTCGATGACGGCACGGTTGATACCGTAGCTGTCATCGCCCATCAGGGCTTCGCCGGAGAGTTTGAGCAGGATGCGTTTGTAGGCGGGTGCGGTCATGGTTAGCCTTTCAGTGCGGCAGCAGCGGCAGCGACTTCAGCCGCGTAGTCTTCGACCTTCTTCTCGATGCCTTCGCCGACCACGAACATCTGGAAAGCGGTGACCGAAGCACCCTTGCTCTTCAGCAGTTGCTCGATAGTCTGCTTGCCGTCTTCTGCCTTGACGAAAACCTGGCCCATCAGCGTCACTTCCTTGAGGAACTTTTGCACGGTGCCTTCGGCGATCTTTTCCAGCATGGCTTCCGGCTTGCCGGATTCCTTGGCCTTTTCGATAGCGATACGGCGCTCGGTCTCGATGTCTTCTGGATTCACGCCGGAGGCATCTACCGACTTCGGCTTGGAAGCCGCGATGTGCATCGCCAGATCCTTGCCCAACGCCTCGTCACCACCTTCGTAGTTGACCATCACACCGATCCTGTTGCCGTGCAGATAGGTCGCCAGTTGACCGGTGGCGGTCTCGTAACGCTCGATACGGCGCACGGTCAGGTTCTCGCCCAACTTCATCACCAGCGCTTTGCGATCTTCTTCCACACTACCGGCACCGTTCGCCAGCTTCATGCCCAGCAAAGCGTCGATATCGGCAGGATTGTTCTTCGCCACAGTCTCGGCGACGTTCTTGGCGAACGCCATGAAGTCGTCGTTCTTGGCCACGAAGTCTGTTTCACAGTTCACTTCAGCCACGGCGCCGATCTTGCCGTCGGCAGACAGATAAGAACCGATCACGCCTTCAGCAGTCACGCGCGATGCGGCCTTGCTGGCCTTGGCGCCGCTCTTGATGCGCAGCAACTCTTCAGCAGCCTTGGCATCGCCATCGGTCTCTACCAGTGCCTTCTTGCACTCCATCATGCCGAGGCCGGTGGCCTCACGCAGTTCTTTAACCATGCTTGCGGTGATTTCCGCCATGTCACACTCCTAATATTTCAACAGAATTCAGTTACAAAAAAGGGGGCTTGCGCCCCCTTGTTACGGAGAGGCCGCTTAAGCAGCTTCTTTTTCCGCGATCTGTTCGACCAGATCGGTAGTCGCTTGCTCGCGACCTTCCAGGATCGCATCGGCCACGCCGCGTGCGTACAGGCGGATCGCCTGGCTGGAGTCGTCGTTACCGGGAATCACGAAGTCCACACCGAGCGGACTATGGTTGGTATCGACCACGCCGATGACCGGGATGCCCAGCTTCTGCGCTTCAGTGACGGTACCCTTCTGGTAACCGACGTCGATCACGAAGATCGCAGAAGGCAGGCCTTGCATATCCTTGATACCGCCCAAGCTGCGCTCCAGCTTTTCCAGTTCGCGACGGAACATCAGGCCTTCTTTCTTGGAGACCTTGTCGATGCTGCCGTCTTCGATCATGGCTTCCAGTTCTTTCAGACGCTTGATCGACAGTTGCACGGTCTTGAAGTTGGTGAGCATGCCGCCCAACCAGCGGTAGTCGACATAAGGAGAACCCGCGCGCTGCGCTTCTTCGCGGATGATCTCGCGCGCTTGACGCTTGGTCGCCACGAACAGGACGTTGCCCTTCTTCGATGCGATCTTGCGCACTTCCTTCAGCGCGTCGTTGAACATCACGACGGTCTTTTCCAGGTTGACGATATGGATCTTGTTGCGATGACCGAAGATATAAGGGGCCATCTTGGGATTCCAGAAACGTGTCTGGTGGCCGAAATGGACACCCGCTTCCAGCATTTGACGCATAGTGACTGCTGCCATGATCTACTCCAATGTTAAGGGTTAAGTTCTTCCACTCGCCAGCCTGATCCCGTAGGACACCCCAACATGAACGAGTGTGTGAATTCCCGCCCACCGGCGGTTGCCGGATAAACGGGGCGCGCATTGTAACCGAACTCCCCTGCCGACTCAAGCTGTTGAGGCACTTCCATGCCTCGTCAAAGATGCCACCCACAAGCTTCTCGACCCGAACGGGTGCGACTTGGGCCGACTTGGTGCCATAATCGGCCATAACGAACATCAACGCATCACAAGGGAGCGCTTGATGCAGAAACGGACGCTATTCCGAACCATACGAAACTATGTCGCCGCTCTGGCTGTGGTCGCCACTGCGTCCGCCCTTGTGTTCGCCATCTCCTTCACCGAATCCAACCTGCTATGGACAGCATTCCTGACCGGCATACTGGTCGCCGCCATTCTGGCCGAAGCAGTGCGCGCCTCACACTCTGATTGGTTGCTGATGCGCCGCACGGCACAACTTGCCGCCCTCAAAAGCAAGCTGGAGCGCGAGACACTGCTGCGCAAGCACGCCGATCAAAAGAACTCCACCGACCGTCCCCGCCTGCAACTCATGGACGAATCCCTGTCGACCATGGTCGCGCTGTTCGATAGCAAAGGCCAATGCCATTACCATAATCGCGCCTTCCATGACTGGCTGGGGATGCGCCCCGAGCAGATAGACGGCCACCACATTCGCGAGATACTCGGCCCCAAGGTCAGCGCAGAGATCGCCACTGCGGTGCGGCAGTCACTGGATGGGCAGGAGGTCCGCTACGAGCGCACACAGGCGATGCAGAACGGCGCGCTCTATCACCTGTCGGTCACCCACGTTCCGCAATACGACGAGGCTGGGAAAATCAATGGTTTCTACTTTCTGGCGGATGACATCACCGGCCGCAGCGATCTGACTCCGGTTCAAGCGCCTCCCAACGAGCAGCCCATCGCCGGGGATGAGTCTCAAGCGGGGCAGGAACTATACATAGACGCATTTTCGGAACAGATCACCGGCCAAAAGAATGCCGGTAAACGCATCATCACCGCCATCGAGCATGGCGAGTTTCGCCTTTACTGCCAGTTGATCGCCCCGCTCCCACTCAACAGCGGTGGAGCCGAACACTACGAGATCCTTATCCGCCTGCAGGAAGAAGAAGAAGGTCTGCTGCCGCCCGGCGCATTCTTTCCGCTGGCAGAACGGCACGGCCTGATGCCCTATCTGGATCGCTGGGTGATCCAGCATGTGCTGGCATGGTCGGCCAGCCACAGTCGTAAAGACTCGATGTTCTTCATCAACCTCGCCGCTGCCACGCTGGGTGATCCGGAATTCCCGGAGTTCCTGAGAACCCTGTTACAGGAATATGAAGCGGCGGCAGGCAGCCTGTGTTTTGAAGTGACTGATGCCGAACTGACACAGCGCGGAGAGAATGCGGCTGAATTCATCCGGCAGGTCAGAGCTTGCGATTGCCGGGTCGCCTTGAGCGGTTTCGGGCGAGACAACGTCTCGTTCGACCGCATACGCGGCTTCCAGGTGGACTTCATCAAGATCGATGGCAGCCTCATCCTTGGTCTGCTGCGCGACCCGGTCAATCTGGCAAAGGTCAGCTCCATCGACCGTGTAGCAAAGAAGATCGGCGTGCGCACCGTGGCAGAACTGGTGGAAAGCGATGAACTTATCAGCAAACTAAATGAATTGGGTATCGACTACGCACAAGGCTTCGGCATCTCCCGTCCGCGCGCACTTGAAGAACAATAAGTTTCAGACCGACACTTTTACGGCCAACCCCAGATTCCGGATACGCGCCGCAAAGGCTTCCATCTGCTGCGCCGACAATGCCGACAGACGCGGCGCTTCTGCTTGCAAGGAGGGGCGTGCCAGACCGTATAGCAGCAAACCCTGCAGGTGGATGCCCAGCCTCGCACAAGACGTCAGCATATCCAGATAGCCATCCTCATCCTGCTTGTCGGGCGCCGCACCATCAAATGCGAACCAGCAAGTCTGCAACCATGTATTGGGACAGCAACTGACGGCGGTTGCCAGATTCTTGAGCACCGCATCCATCTGTGACTTCGTATCGTTCACGCGCAGCATGCCTGCCTCGCTGGCACGATCCAGTTTGAACCAAACTTCGCCATTGAGTTGCGCCATACGGCGCAGTCCCTGCTGCACGGTGTCACGCTGCATCAGACTGCCGTTGGTGATCAGCACCAGCTTGAGATCGGCGGGCTTGAGCCTGCCGATGAGTTCGACCACTTGGGGAAATTCAAGCGCGCTGGTCGGCTCGCCATTACCGGAGAGTGCGATATCGTTGATGCGCCGCATCTCGGGCGGTACGCGCTGCATGAAATCGCCATGCTGCAACTCGTGCAAGAATCCGCTCAGCTCCAGCTCCAGCAGCGCCAGATCGACAGTTGGTGCAGCGCCCAGTTTCAGGTCCGGAACCTGACAATAGATACAACGCCAATTACAGGCGTTATTGGTATTGAGATTGATGCCGATGGAAACGCCGCCCGCGCGACGCGACACGACCGGGTAGACATAGCGCAGACCGGCGCTGGCCCGGTCATGGTCGTTCACGTTAAGGGCGTTGTCGCTCAAGACTTCATCAGCGGCAGATACTTGGCAGGATCGACCGGCTTGCCCATGCGACGAATCTCGAAATGCAGCTTGACCTGATCGGTATCAGTGCTGCCCATCTCGGCGATCTTCTGTCCCTTGCGCACGCTTTGGCCTTCTTTCACCAGCAGACGGTCGTTGTGGGCATAGGCGCTGAGGAAGGTGGTGTTGTGCTTGATGATGACCAGCTTGCCATAGCCGCGCAGGCCGCTGCCGCTATACACGACCTTTCCTGAAGCACTGGCGAGTATGGGTTGACCTTGCGCACCGGCGATGTCCACACCTTTGCGGTTGGCACTCTTCGCATAACCGGCGATGACCTTGCCGCGTGTCGGCATCCCCCACTCCACCCCTTCCTCAACCACAGTCGGCGCTGGTGCCGAACTGGCGACAGATGTTGCGGAAGGATCGTCATCCTGCATGTGTTGCGCTTTGGCCAAAGCTTGCGCCGAATACAGCAAGCGTCCCACCTTGGGCTGATTCTTGACCTCGCCCGCACGCGGGATGCGCGTAGCGACCGGAACAGACACTTCGGATACCACCTCCTCGACGGGAACGATCAAACGCAGTCTCTGCCCCACTTGGATGGCAGTAGGATCCTTGAGACCGTTCTGTTGCGCCACTTCCATGTAATCCAGTCCGTTCAGGAAGGCGATGCTGTACAAAGTGTCGCCCGCCTGTACTACATAGATCGTGGTGGTCTCTGCAGGTTTTTCAGCAGCATAAGGAACAGGACCTGCGCCATATTCCACAATGGGCGCGCGTTTGCCACTGGCTGCGGGACCTGCACAGGCGCTCAGCAGTGCCGCCGCCAGCAAGGCGATGAGGATCGGAGTCGTATGTCGTGTTTTAGAAATGAGGCCAGTCATGCTATCCCTGCCAGAAGCGGTACGAATTTCACCGCCTCCAGACGTGTCTCCTTGAAACCGCTTTCGGTACGCTCGACCAGATAAAGAAATTGTTCCTGCGTACCGACCGGCAGCACCATTCTACCACCCACCGCCAGCTGAGCTTTCAGCGACTCGGATAATGCCGGTGCGGCACAAGCCATGATGATGCCCTCGAACGGCGCACCTTCAGTCAATCCGCTCGTACCATCCGCATGACGCAACACGACATTCCTGATCTTCAATTCGCGCAGCAGTTTGCGCGCGCGTTCGTGCAGGGGCAGGATGCGTTCCACGCTGTAAACCTGTTGCGCGACCTGTGCCAGCACAGCCGCCTGATAACCGCAGCCGGTACCGACCTCCAAAACTTTGCCCAGTTGCTTGCCGTTACGCAGCACCTCGGTCATGCGCGCCACGATGTAGGGCTGCGAGATGGTCTGTCCGTAGTTGATCGGCAACGAGACGTCGTCATAGGCACGGCCTGCCAGCGCCTCGTCCACGAACAGGTGGCGCGGCACATTGTTCATCGCCGCCAGCACGGTCTCGTCGCGGATGCCTTGGGCACGCAAACGCTCGATCATGCGCGCGCGCGTGCGAGGCGAGGTCATGCCGATACCCGCGTGCTGCAAGTTCATGCACCAGTCCCCATCCAGGCGCGCACCGCATCAAGTTGGCTGTACTGGGTCAGATCGATCTGCAAAGGTGTGATGGAAACACGGGCATTGTTTATCGCGTGGAAATCCGTGCCCTCGCCCGCGTCCTGCGCCTTGCCCGCAGGCCCGACCCAATAGATCGGCTGTCCGTGCGGATTGCTGGCTTTGACCACCGGCTCGGCTTTGTGGCGCTTGCCCAGACGAGTCACTTCCATGCCTTGCAATTGCGCGTAGGGGATATCCGGCACGTTCACATTGAGCAGCCACGGGTGCGGCTGGCTCTCACGCATGAAGCGCTGCACCAACTCGACCGCGACCCTGCCTGCCGTATCGAAATATTCAGGATCATGTTTTGCCATGGAAATGGCGATCGCCGGGATCCCTAGCAGGA
Organism: Sideroxydans sp.; assembly: GCA_013791855.1. GTDB lineage: Bacteria > Pseudomonadota > Gammaproteobacteria > Burkholderiales > Gallionellaceae > Sideroxyarcus. The sequence goes on along the minus strand of VMTA01000019.1, from coordinate 101,698 downwards.
AGCCCTCCGTTGCCGCAGCCACCGTACCCGAATAGATGGTGTCGTCACCCATGTTCGCCCCTGCATTGATACCGGAAACGATGATGTCAGGTTGCACATCCAGCATGCCGGTCACAGCGAGGTGCACGCAGTCGGTCGGTGTTCCGTCCACATAATGGAAACCGTTGGCTGCACGGCGCAGATTGAGAGGACGGTTGAGCGTAAGCGAATTACTGGCCCCGCTACGGTCGCGCTCGGGCGCCACCACGGTCACTTCTGCGATGGCGGAAAGGTGTTGCGCCAGACAAGCCAGACCCGGCGCGAAATAGCCGTCGTCGTTACTGATCAGAATGCGCATCAGGTGTTCTGAACGACTATTTTCGGGAACGCCGCGCTATGATCCTGCGCCATGTCGGCGATCTTTACCGCCACGCGACGTGCGATCTGTTTGTACACCTTGGCGATACTGCCGTCCGGATCGGACACGACAGAGGGCTCTCCGGAATCGGTCTGTTCGCGGATACGGATGTCCAGCGGCAGACTGCCGAGGAATTCGGTGTTGTAGTCGGCGCACATCTTCTCGCCGCCGCCGGCACCGAAGATATGCTCCTCGTGGCCGCACTTCGAGCAGATATGAGTACTCATGTTCTCCACGATGCCGATGATCTTGACATCGACCTTCTCGAACATCTTGAGCCCCTTGCGCGCGTCCATCAGCGCGATGTCTTGCGGCGTGGTGACGATCACCGCACCGGTGACAGGTACTTTCTGCGCCAGGGTGAGCTGGATGTCGCCGGTGCCGGGAGGCAGGTCGATCACCAGATAATCCAGGTTGTCCCACTTGGTCTGGTGCAGCAACTGGTCCAGCGCCTGCGTCACCATCGGACCGCGCCAGATCATCGGTGTATCCGCGTCGATCAGAAAGCCGATCGACATCACTTGCAGACCGTGATTGATGAGCGGCTTCATGGTCTTGCCGTCTTCAGAATCGGGGTTGCCGCTCAGCCCCAGCATGGTGGGTTGCGACGGCCCGTAGATATCCGCATCCAGCATGCCAACGCGCGCACCTTCAGCGGCCAGCGCCAGCGCCAAATTCACCGCAGTGGTGCTCTTGCCCACGCCGCCTTTGCCGGAAGCCACCGCAATGATGTTCTTCACACCGTCCACCAGCTTCACGCCACGCTGCACCGCGTGCGGCACGACTTTGCTGCTGACACTGGCTTCGATCTTGCCTGCACCGGTCAAGGCAGTCTTCAGATGGGTCTCGACCTGCGCCTTGATCTCACTCCAGACGCTCTGTGCCGGATATCCGAGCAGGATGTCCAGCGTCACATCGCTACCGCTGACCTTGACGTTCTTGACGGATTTACCGCTAACGAAATCCTTTTTGGTATTGGGATCGATCAGGCTCTTCAGTGCATTCTGTACATCGATTTCGGAAAAACTCATCGCGCGCTCCAGTTGATTGATGCCCAGATTCTACTTGAGAAGAAGGTTCCACGGGCCCCGGTTTTGCAGCCCGTCAGCCGCTTGGGCCGCATGCCTATATAATCCCCACCAACTCTCGGGATGTCCGCCATGCAAAAATTGTCCTTACTACTTCTGCTTACCTTCGTGACCGCCTGCGGTTCTGCACCTGCGCAAATCGGCAGCGCGCGCAATGATCAAATGAACGACCTGGTGATGTATGCCATGAGTCTGGCCGAGACTCCTTACCAATATGGCGGCAGCAGTGCGAGCAGCGGATTCGATTGCAGCGGCTATGTCGGCCATGTGTACCGGGAAGTACTGGATATCCAACTCCCCCGGACGACCAAAGCGATCAGTGGTGTCGGCGAACCCTTGCGGCAAAGCGACTTGCGCCCCGGCGATCTGGTGTTCTTCGACACCATGCGCCGCCCCTACTCGCATGTAGGCATCTACGTCGGCGAAAGGAAGTTCGTGCATGCGCCCAAGACCGGCAGCCGGATTCGGGTGGAGAGCATGGAACTCAACTACTGGAGATCGCGCTACAACGGCGCCCGCCGCGTGTATTGATCAGGGCCGGGACGCGCGTAACGCCTCTGCCAGTTGGTGTACCGACATCGCGTAATAGCTGCTGATGTTGTAGCGCATGATGACGTCGAAGTTCTCGAAAACCAGCCAGTATTCCTTACCGTTCTCCAGCGTCAGATCCAGAAGCCATGCCGGTGGCAAGATGTCTTTCTCCTCACCTTCAAATAACACACCCGCATCGGTCGTCCACCCTTTGACCGGCCTCGCCACCAGCAGATCGCCCAATTTGCTTCCTTCAGCGACACGCACCTGGGTAGCGACCGGCTCGCCGCTACGCCAACCGTAGTGCTTGAAGTAGTTCGCCACACTGCCGATGGCATCGGCCGGTTCATGCAGGATGTCCACATGGCCGTTGCCGTTGTAGTCCAGCGCATATTTACGATAGTTGCTCGGCATGAACTGCGGGATGCCCAGCGCGCCTGCGTATGAAGAATTGATCGCCAGCAGATTGAAATCCTGCTCACTCGACAACAGCAGGAACTCTTCCAGCTCAGCCCGAAAATACGGCGCACGACGCGGAAAATCGAACGCAAGTGTCGTCAGCGCATCCAGTGTGCGGAAGCGTCCGGTCTGTTTGCCGTACATGGTCTCCACGCCGATGATGGCAACGATGTATTCGGCCGGCACGCCGAACTGGCGCTGCGCGCGATTCAGGTAAGTCTCGTTCTTCATCCAGAATTTGAGACCGTCCTTGATGCGTTGCGGATTGACGAAATTGGCGCGGTATTCGGCCCACGGCTTCAAGGTGGCAGGTTTCTCTATCGCCTCGATCACGTCCGGACGGCGTTCTGCACGGCGGAACACCCGTTCCAGATCGGCACGCTTGAAATGGTGGCGCTCTACCATTTCATCTATGAATTGGGGGATGCCGGGCAACTGGACCGCGAAGGCAGGTTGACTCGACAACAACAGGAAAAACAGGCTGATCAATCTCATGGCCGAGCATTTTACTCGACAGCCCTCCCCCCTACTGTTAAATTTCCCCCGTTCTTCATAACAGACAATCCCACATAGAAATCATGGAAAAGACCACCCAGCACCACCCGCTCCTCATTCTCGGATCCGGACCAGCCGGCTACACCGCCGCAGTCTATGCCGCACGTGCCAACCTGAACCCTGTGCTGATCACCGGCATGGCCCAGGGTGGACAACTGATGACGACCACTGAAGTGGATAACTGGCCTGCCGATCCGAACGGCGTGCAAGGCCCCGAATTGATGCAGCGTTTCCAGCAACATGCCGAGCGTTTCAACACGCAGATCATCTTCGACCATATCCACACCGCCCAACTGCAACAGAAGCCGTTCACGCTGAGCGGCGATGCGGGAACCTACACCTGCGACGCACTGATCATCTGCACCGGTGCCTCGGCGCAATATCTCGGCCTGCCTTCAGAAGAGGCATTCATGGGCAAGGGCGTGTCCGGTTGCGCCACCTGCGACGGTTTCTTCTACCGCAACAAACCGGTGGCTGTGGTGGGCGGCGGCAACACTGCCGTGGAAGAAGCGCTGTATCTGGCCAATATCGCCAGCCATGTCACGCTGATCCACCGCCGCGACAGCTTCCGTGCCGAGCGCATCATGATCGACCACCTGATGGAAAAAGTTAAAGAAGGCAAGATCACACTGCAACTGCATCAGGTGCTGGACGAAGTACTGGGCGACGACAGCGGCGTCACCGGTGCACGTTTGAAGAACGTGCAAGATGGCAGCAAGCAGGACATCACTGTGGATGGCGTATTCATCGCCATCGGCCACAAACCCAACACCGACCTGTTCACCGGACAACTGGAGATGGACAACGGTTACCTCATCACCAAAGGCGGCAACAAAGGCAATGCCACCTGCACCAGTATCGACGGTGTATTCGCCGCCGGCGACGTTCAGGACCAGATCTATCGCCAAGCATGTACCAGCGCTGCAACCGGCTGCATGGCCGCTCTGGATGCGGACAAATACCTGCAAGCTATGGGCTGATGAAAGATACGCCGGAACAGGATGAAAACTTGTTCCGGCAACTGCTGGACGACGTGACGCCACTCAAGCCCAGTGGCCGTCGCATCCCCTCTCCCGTTCCCCGCAAATCACGTCCGCAAAACCGCCTTCCCGAAACAGAAGTCGCCGATACACTCTCCGATCATGGCGCGGGCGATGTTGCGCCCACTGAATACTTAAGCAACGGACTGAATCGAATGACGCTGCGCAAACTGCGTCGCGGCGAATGGCCGGTGCAGGATGAGCTTGATCTGCATGGTTTGAACAGTGATGAAGCAAGAAGACTACTGACATCGTTCCTGCATCAGGCGACGCAGCACGGCCTGCGCTGCGTGAACGTGATCCACGGCAAAGGCTGGCATAGCGAACAAGGGGAAGGCTTGCTGAAACGTCTGGCCCGACATTGGCTGATCCAGCACCCGCTGGTGCTGGCGTTCTGCGATGCGCCGATGAATGCCGGTGGCAGCGGCGCGGTGCGGGTGTTACTTAAATCGGCTGGCCGTGAAAGCGGTAATGGTTCTTCCCCGCCTGCTTGACCTCGTACATCGCCGCATCGGCGAACTTCTTCAAGCTGTCACTTTCGTCCGCATCGTCCGGATAGATACTGATACCGATACTGGTACCGATGTTCACCGTATGGCCTTCGATCTCGAATGGTTCGCAGATCGAGGCAATGATCTTTTGGGCCACCTGCGCAGCATCTTCAGACTTGTTGATCGCAGACATCACGACGACGAATTCGTCCCCTCCCAGTCGCGACACCATATCCGTCTCGCGGACACATCTCTTCAGGCGAATAGATACTTCCCGCAGAAGCATATCGCCCGCATGGTGGCCCAGGGTATCGTTCACGCCCTTGAATCCATCCAGATCGAGGAACAGCAAAGCCATCTTGTTGCGGTTGCGTTTGGCGGTCAGTAAGGACTGTTCGATGTGCTGGTTCAGCAAAGTACGGTTGGGCAGATTGGTCAGGGCATCGAAATGCGCCAACTGCTGTATCCGCTCGAAGGAAGCCCTGCGCTCGGTGATATCGGTGAACAGTGCGATGTAATTGGTGATCTCGCCCTGTTCGTTCTTGACCACGGCGATCGATAGCCATTTCGGGTAGACCTCGCCGCTCTTGCGCCGGTCCATCACCTCGCCTTGCCATGAGCCGGTCGACAGCAGGGTGTCCCACATCTCCTTGTAGAACTCCGGCCCCTGCTCGCCGGATTTCAGGATGCGCGGATTCTTGCCTATCACCTCTTCGGCCGCATATCCCGTGATCTGGGTGAAGGCCCGGTTGACCTGCATGATGTTGTTGTTCACATCGGTGATCACGATGGCTTCTGCACTGCTGACGAACACCTCGGCCGCCAGCCTGAGTTGTTCCTGGCCTTGCTTCACCTGCTCTACGCTCTTCTGCAGACTGTCCGTCAGCGCATTGAAGGCATTCGCCATCTTGCCGATCTCATCGCGCGATTTGATATCCACTCGACGTGACAGATCACCGTCCTCCTGTATGGCGGACATGACGTTCTGCAACTTTTTCAGCGGATTGGTGAAGGAACGGATGAGCACATCGATCATGAAGAACAACACGAGCTGCAACAACAGCTGCCCTATCCACAACCAGGCATCGATCGAACGGATAAGCTCGAATTCCTCGGTCAGGTCCAGCACGATGCTTGCCGCGCCATTCACCGTTCCATCCGGCACATGGTGACAGGCCAGACAATCTGTTCCTTTGTAGTTATGACTGGCGATAAAAGGGAAGACTGCGCGCAATGACTGCTTCTCGGCATCGCGACGCTCAAAATAGGGTTTCCCAGTCTGCAGCACGCGCCGGTCGATCTCGTCCCGCACCCGCTCCTCGGGCAGTCCGGGACCGAACTGACGGTCTACCAATTCGGAACGGATGATGCGCAATTCGCGTATGCCGCGCGACTGGCTCATCTTGTCGATGAACAGCATACGGTTCGCCGGATCGGATATCTGGCTGGTCAGCATCAGCATGTTCATGCCGTTGATGATGCCGTCGGCAGTCTCCTCGGCTCGCACCTGAGCAGACTGCAGGATCTTAGTTTCGAAGCTGGCCATCAGCCAGCGTTGGGTGAAAACGAGGATGATGAGCAGCCCCACCTGGATCAGCAGAGAGAGCTTGAGCCGCATGCTCAAGCCATACCACCAGTTTCTGATCATCGTCATCTGCTCACGTCCGCAAGGCCCCCGCCCGGACGATCAGATTGCAGACTCGTTGGTCTCTCCGGTGCGGATACGGATGACTTGTTCGACGGAAGTCACGAAGATCTTGCCATCGCCGATCTTGCCGGTGTGCGCCGCCTTCACGATGGCATCCACTGCGGTTTCCAGCATGGCTGCCGTGACCACGATCTCGACCTTGATCTTGGGCAGAAAATCGACCACATACTCGGCACCACGATACAACTCGGTATGCCCTTTTTGACGTCCAAAGCCTTTCACTTCCGTCACGGTCAGGCCGCTGACGCCAAGTTCATTGAGTGCTTCGCGCACTTCGTCGAGTTTGAATGGCTTGATGATGGCTTCGATCTTCTTCATTTCTGGCTCCCTTGGGCTGATTCAACGGTTATGTGATGATTTGTTCAAGTATAGCCCAACAGGAATGGCACGAATACGCCTTAACCTTGGTGTCCCGGACAATCCGGGCTGTTGCACTCGCCGTACAGGGTCAGCGCATGATCGCTCAGTGTGAAACCCAGTGAAGCGGCGATCTCGCGCTGGCGTTCCTCGATGACCTTGTCATAGAACTCTTCCACCCGCCCGCAACGTATGCACACGATGTGGTCGTGATGGGGGCCGCGTTCCAGTTCGTACACCGTCTGGCCACTGTCGAAGTGATGACGCGTGATGAGTCCGGCCGCCTCGAACTGGGCCAGCGCCCGGTACACCGTTGCCAGTCCGATCACTTCGCCGCCTTCCGCCAGCAGACGGTAGACAGTCTCGGCCGTCATGTGCCGCTCTGCTGAATTCTCCAGCAAGGACAATATCTTGAGACGGGGTATCGTCACCTTCAAGCCTGCATTACGCAACTCTTCGCTATCCATATTCCCTCCTTGATAAGTCCGGATATCCCGATTCGGTCTTGCCCCAGTCTAGCAAATATCGCTTGCACATGATAATCATTATCATCTATATTGAGAATCATTATCGTTTGAGCATTGCAAAACAGATTCCTAACTACTCATCAGGAGCGTTTATGAACATCATGATCCAACGCCACATCACCGCCCTAGCATTGTTGCTCCCGCTAGGGGCAAGCGCAGCAGATACCGCACTTGAACAGCGGATCGAAAGACTGGAAGCGCAACTTGAGACAATGTATGGCAATACGCAAACTGCATCGAACCAAGAATATCAGCGCACCAACTTCGGCAGTTATGGCGAGCTACACCTGAACAAACTCAACAATCGCAACGGCAACGACAAGGACGAACTGGATATCCACCGTTTCGTGCTGTTCATGTCGCATGAATTCGATAACCAGACACGATTCATCTCCGAACTGGAGGTCGAACACAGCGATACGGGAAGCTCAGGGGTCGTGGTACTGGAGCAGGCTTACATCGAATACACGCTGAATGAAGCGACGAACCTCAAGGCAGGCATGATGCTCATGCCGGTCGGCATCATCAGTGAGACGCATGAGCCACCGACTTTCTACGGTGTGGAGCGAAATCCGGTAGAGACGAACATCATTCCCACCACCTGGAGTGAAGGCGGCGTCATGCTGTCCAAACGCACACAGAACGGATTCACCATCGAAGCGGCCCTCACCAGCGGTCTATCCACAAGCGCCTCCTCTAACTACGCGGTACGCGCCGGGCGTCAGAATGCGTCGAAAGCTTTGGCGGTCGATGCAGCCTATACAGGCCGTTTGAAATGGACCGGCATGCCCGGACTGGAACTGGCCGCCACGCTGCACCACCAATCGGATATCACGCAGAGCCTCGACGCCACAGCCGGTGCAGCGACCCTGTATGAGACCCACGCAGTGGTCACGCGCGGCGCATTCGGCTTGCGCCTGCTATACGCAGGTTGGAAGCTTGCAGGCAGCGGCCCGGCAGCGCTTGGTGCAGACAGACAGAACGGCTGGTACGCGGAACCATCATGGCGCCTTTCCGAACGCTGGGGCATCTTCGCGCGCTGCAGCAGTTGGGACAATCGCGCTGGCGATAGCAGCCACAGCCGTTTCCAACAAACCGATCTGGGTATGAACTTCTGGCCGCACCCTGATGTGGTCGTAAAAGTGGACTACCAGAATCAACGCACCCCTTCCGGACAGAGTGAATACGATGGAATCAACCTCGGCCTGGGTTACCAGTTCTGATATGGCTTGGTTAAGCCTGTTCATCCTGCTCGTTTTCTCGCTTCCGGCTTACTCTGGTGAACCCGAGATCGAGACCTTCCTCAATAGTGCCTTCCAGGAAGCGCCAGAAGCGCGAGACATCTGGCTCACCGGCGAGTTGCGCGCCAGCGTGCGTGACATCCTGCATCACGACTACCCACTTGCACGGGTGAGATACTGGCGCAGCGGTGACCGCACCGCCTGGGTGCTGGATGAGATAGGCAAGGAAAGACCAATCACGGTCGGCATCGTGATAGCCCACGACCGGGTCGAAAAGGTGAGCGTGCTGATCTACCGCGAGAGTCGTGGCTGGGAAGTAAAGCACCCCGCCTTCACTGCCCAGTTCGCCGGTGCCCGGCTTGATGATGGAATGAATCTGGATCGTCACATCGACGGCATATCCGGGGCCACCTTGTCCGTCCGTGCGCTACAGAAGCTGACGCGACTCGCACTGCTGCTGCATCAGCAGGCCATGACGGGAGAACATCCATGAACACTTGGGGCGTACGGTTGAGTCCATTCGCGCGCAATACGGTATTGATTTGCAGCCTGATCGTGATTGCGAGTGGCTTTGCGTGGATGGTGTTGGGCTGGCTGGTGGATGTGCAGGACTATACCGATCCGCTGCACACGCTGCGTCACCGCATGCTGGTCCTGCACGGCATCACTGCTTACGTTCTGGTGTGGATGGCTGGCAGATTATCCAGCCTGCATCAACAAGGGAATTGGCGGGCGCATCGCAATCGCGGGAACGGTTTGCTACTCACTGCAGTGCTGGCGCTACTGGCTGTCAGCGGGCTGTGCCTGTATTACCCGCCACATGAAGATTGGCGCGAAACCATCAGCCAACTGCACCAAGGGCTGGGCATCGCGTTGGCACTGATGCTTCCCTTGCACCTGCTTGCTGCCAGAGCACTGCGCCGGATCAGTAGTCGTCCTGATAACGCACGGTGATGGGATAGCGCCAATCCTTGCCGAAGCTGCGGTCGGTGATGCGTATGCCGACCGGTGCCTGACGTCGTTTGTATTCCGCGATGCGTATCAACTTGACCACACGGCGCACATCTTCCTCGGCATAACCTAGCGCCACGATCGCCGCAATGGACATGTTGCGTTCCACATAACAGGCCATGATGGCGTCCAGCACATCGTAGGGCGGCAGACTGTCCTGATCGGTCTGGTCGGGCCTCAACTCCGCACTCGGCGGACGCGTGATGATGCGCTCGGGGATGGTGCGACTTTGCACATTGCGCCAGTTGGACAAACGATAGACCCAGGTCTTGCTCACATCCTTGAGCACCGCAAAGCCGCCCGCCATATCGCCATACAGTGTGGCGTAACCTACGGTCATCTCGGACTTGTTGCCGGTGGTCAACACAAGCGAGCCTGTCTTGTTGGACAGCGCCATCAGCAACGTGCCACGGATGCGTGCCTGCAGATTCTCTTCGGTGGTATCCACCGGCAGCCCCTTGAACAGCGGTGCCAAAGTGTCCTGCAAGGCATCGAAGGTCGGCACGATATCAAGCTCTTCATATGGCACACCGAGCAGTTGCACCATCTCGCGCGAATCATCGATGCTGATCTGCGCCGTGTAGGGCGACGGCATCATCACCGCGCGCACCTTGTCCGCACCCAGCGCATCCACCGCCACCGCCAGCGTCAGCGCGGAATCGATACCGCCGGACAGACCCAGCAACACGCCGGGGAAACGATTCTTGGTGATGTAGTCCCGTACGCCCAGGCACAGCGCCTGATAGATGCTGGCTTCTTCGCGCAGCACCTCCACTTGCTCGCCCGGGACAGGTCGTCCATCCTGCAGTTCGACCAAACCCAGCCGCTCTTCGAATGAGGAGAACTGATGCGTGATACCGCCTTCCCCGTCCATCGCGAACGAAGCGCCATCGAACACCAACTCATCCTGTCCTCCGACCAGATTGGCATAGATGACCGGCATGCCGGTATCGGCGATACGCTCGCGCACGACACCGTGGCGCGAATCGACCTTGGAGAAGTGATACGGCGATGCATTCAGCACCAGCAACACTTGCGCGCCCGCGTCACGTGCCCGCTGCGCCGCACGTGACTCCCATACATCTGCACAGATATTGATGCCGAAGTTGATACCTTCCAGTTCGAACACACAAGGCAAGGAACCCGGCGAGAAATATCGCACCTCGTCGAACACGCTATGGTTCGGCAACTCGTGTTTGTGATAGGTCGCGACGATCTCCCCGTCGCGCAACACCGAGGCCGCGTTGTAACACTCCCCGCCATGCTGATGCGGATGGCCGACCACAACCGTGATACCAGACAACTGCTGTGCCAACTTGTGCAATGCCGCCTGACAGGCATGATAGAAACCGTCACGCAGCAGCAGGTCTTCAGGCGGATAGCCGCACAAGCTCATCTCCGGGGTGAGCAGGATCGCGGCGCCTTGTTCACGGGCGCGTGCTGCGTACTCGGCGATCTTGGCGGCATTGCCGTCCAGATCACCCAGCAGACAATTGATCTGTGCGATGGCGATCTTCATTTACGGTGTTCCCTCATTCAAAATATCCGGCATACCACGCCCAGACCAGCGCAGCCATCAGCACAAGCAATCCAAGCAGATATGGCCATACATGTCTCTTCTCGGCATAGGGATCGAACAGTGCGCGCTGCGCGCCTTCCGGCAGCTTGGGCAGCCCGGTGAGCGAAGTGCCGAACGGGATGTTGATCAGCGCACGCGCATTGATCGCCCAGCCGCAGGCATCCAGGATGGGGCCGAGATTACGCTTCTTCAGTTTGAACCAAGCCAGCGCCATCGAAGGCAGGGAAACCGCCAGCATCAGCCCGATGACCGCCAGCGGTATCTGCCAGAACTCCAGACTCAGGATACCGCCAACGACGGAAGCCAGAATACCGCCGATAGCACCGATGGCCAGCCCGATGGCGGCAAAGATACCGGCGAACTTGGCGACATCGAATGCCGGCTTGGGCGCAGAATCTGCAGCCCCGGTCACTGCCTTGGTCATGCCATCCTGCACCTTGCCTGCCTTGGAGGCGGCAAACTTCTGCAACTGTTCAGCAATGGTCTTGGAAAGTTTTTTGTATGGCGACCAGAAAGCTTGGCGGATGCTGATAGGGTGGTCATTTATACGCACGATGGTGGCGTTCCAGTCCTGCCCTTTGCGGTCATAGAAGATACCGTGACGGCCCACCGCCAGAAAATCGGCATCACCTGCCGTGAACGCGGCAGCGATGTTCATCTTCTCGCTGCCGCCTTGACGCACCAGTTCGCAATAGATCAGACACACACCGCTGCTGTTGGCGAACGTGGCATGTGCACTCACATCATTGACCTTGACGCACAACTCGCAACTGCGCCCGTCCAGATATAGCGTGCCGACCTGGAACACAGCCTTGCCCTTGCCGGAATAGAACTCGCGGAAAGACACGAAATTGTTCACCAGCTTGAACAGGTCGCGCTGATAACGGATCAGGCGCTCTACCGAGTGGATGGCCTCGATCTCCGGCGCCAGCGCCTTGTCCTGTGCGATCAGCGCATCGATCCGCGCCTGCTGCCCCGCAGACAATATCTCCCGCACACGCGCTATACCCAGCTCGCCGACTTGCGGAGCGGGGTTCGCCTTCTGCCAATCGGCAAAGGCATCGAAGCGTGTGCACAATTCCTTCCACTCGTCGAACGTCAGGTTCTGCCGTTCACCCAGCAAAGGCTGCAACACGAACTGGCACAAGGCATCTATCTTGTCCTGCCAAGCAGGATTGACAGCTGTATGCAGTGCCAGTGGTTTGCCTGCTGCGATGGTCGCCAGCGGAAAAGCAGCTACTTCCTCATTCTGCGCGGACAGGCACTTCGCGGCCAATTGCTGGTAGTCCTCGGCAGAACGGCTCAACGGCAGGGCCGCGCGCTCGTCGTATGCCGCCATCTGGCAACGGATGAAATAGTCGTCGATCTTGTCCCTGACCGCCTGCAATGCCAGCGCCGCCGCATCACTGTCCGTCCCCAGCGGCAATATCCCCGCATCTGTCTCGCCCCGGCCGAACCATTCGGCATACGCTGCGGCATCGGCAAAGAACTTGTCGCCGATCTCCTGATTGATGCCGGTATCGCCACTCACATCCGCGACAGAGCCAGCAGTCTTGACGATATCCTCCACCGTTGCGCGCACGGTCGGATCGTCGACCTGTTGTGCGCAGATCACACCGTCACCGTTGAACTGCAAATCGGCCACAAATTTGTTGATGTCGGTCATCTCCGCCAGCGAGATATGACTGGCATCCCGTTTGCCGAGAGTGTTCAGAATGAGTCGTGCGGACGCCAGCACCTGCCGCCCCTCTGCACCTGCATCGTCGATATCCGCCAACAACAGTTGGTCCGTACCCTTGGTTAGCAGATCGGCGTCCTTCAGCAGTGCGCCCGCCCAGGAGATCGCCGCCAACACCTCATTGGCGCGCACCTGACCATCACCGTCCGTATCGACCATCTCCAGCGTGCGGTCATCGAACTCGATGCCATGCACCGGACAGCTCAATGCCACCCACAGCTTCTGGTTCAGATCCTTCAGCGCAAGCAGGTCGGCACCGCTGTCCAGTTGCACCTGATCGAAACCGCCTGCACGAAAGAATTTCCATGTATGAGTCGTGTCCATCGTCACTTCCCTCCCCAATTTAGGCTTCAATCATCCGACGCGGGGCCGGGCAAAGCCGGTGCATGATCCAGATCGACCTGCTCGATGCTGATAAAGCGCTTGGATATCTTCTCACTGGTGGTACGCACGCTTTGTGCATCCTCATGCGCCTGGCGGATATGGTCGGCCAGTTTCTTCATGCGCTCGTCGAAGCGGCCGAACTCCTTGCCCAGCTTGCCCAGCTCGTCCTTGATGATGTGTACCTGCTTGCGGGTTTCCACATCCTTCATCACTGCACGTGCGGTATTGAGCACCGCCATCAGCGTGGTCGGCGAAACGACCCACACGCGCCTTTGCATCGCATATTCGATCAGGTCGGGATGATGCGCATGGATCTCGGCGAATACCGCTTCCGCGGGGATGAACATCACCGCCCCGTCCGAGGTCACATCGGGGATGATGTATTTGCCGGCGATGTCGTCGACGTGCTTCTTCAAATCGGCCTTGAACTGTTTCTCTGCGCCTGTTTCGCCATCCAGCATGCGACGATAGTTCTCCAGCGGGAACTTGGAATCCACCGCCACCATGCCGGTCGGTTCCGGCAGTTTGAGCACGCAATCGGCGCGGGTGCCGTTGGGCAGGGTGTACTGCATCTCGTAGGCGTTGGACGGCATGATGTTGCGCACCAGCCCTTCCAGTTGCACCTCGCCGAACGCGCCGCGAGAACGTTTGTCGCCCAGCAACTCTTGCAGGCTGACGACATTGGTGGTGAGCCCATCGATCTTCTTCTGCGCCTCGTCTATGGTTGCCAGCCGCGCCATCACGCTGACAAAAGTCTCGTTGGTCTTCTTGAAGCCCTCGTCCAGCCGTTCGTTGACCTTGCCACCGATCTGTTCCAGACGCCCGTCCACCGTCTTGCTCAGGGTCTCAATGCTGTTGCGCAAGTGCTGCGAAGCGTTGTTGAACGAATCCTGAATCAGCTTCTGGTCGGCCCGCCCCTGCTCCGCCAATCTTTCAAGCATCTGCGCCAGCATCTCGGTACGCAGCGCACCTATGGCATCGCGCGTGGCGCGCAACTCTTCGCTCACGGCAGAACGCAGCCGCTCCGATTCCGCCGCCTGTGCCGCGATCAGGCGGTCACCCTGTTTGTTCAGGCCGTCGTTAAGGTCGGTGAGCATGGCACGGTGCTGCTGCTCCAGCATCCGTGCGATGCGGGCAGGCTGTTTGAACTGCAGTGCCAGCACGGCGAGCAGTACGACAACAGCGATCACAGACAGTATTTCCAGCATGGTCAGGGAGGGGAAATTGAAGTCGGCAGTATAAACGATAGCTGTATCGGCGTGAGATCACGGCTGACAGCCGGATCACGCCCCGGCGAACATAGATTCGCACAGGCAATTGAAAAAACAAAGGGACGCCGAAGCGTCCCTTGTTTTCTGCTACCCGGGAATACCCGGGCCCTTGCCATGTTACGAAGACGCCTTGGTCGAACGCTTGCGCTCGTGCTCTTTCAGGTAACGCTTGCGGATGCGGATGGACTTGGGTGTCAGCTCGACCAGTTCGTCGTCGTCGATGAATTCGACAGCTGATTCCAGCGTCATCTTCAAAGCCGTCGTCAAACGCACGGCTTCATCCGTACCGGATGCGCGCACGTTGGTGAGCTGCTTGCCCTTGATCGGGTTCACGATCAGATCGTTGTCGCGACTGTGGATACCGATGACCATGCCTTCATACAGCTTGTCGCCCGGAACAACGAACATACGACCGCGGTCTTCCAGTTTCCACAGTGCATAGGCAACCGCTTCGCCGTCCTCGGCAGAGATCAGCACGCCGTTGTGACGTCCCGGCAGGTCAGCCTTGACCGGACCGTAGTCGTCGAACACGTGGCTCATCAGGCCCGAGCCGCGCGTCATGGTCATGAAGTCGGATTGGAAACCGATCAAGCCGCGTGCTGGAATGTGGTATTCCAGACGGGTACGGCCTTGGCCGTCGGATTCCATGTTAGTCAGCTCACCACGACGGCGACCGATCTCTTCCATGATGCCGCCCTGGTGCGCATCTTCCAGGTCGATAGTCAGGTTCTCGTATGGCTCGCACTTCTCGCCATTGATCTCTTTGTAAACGACACGCGGCTTGGCCACTGCCATCTCGAAACCTTCGCGGCGCATGTTCTCCAGCAGGATGGTGAGATGCAATTCGCCGCGACCCGAGACGCGGAACACGTCTGCGTCTTCAGTGTCTTCCACGCGCAACGCGACGTTAGTCAACAACTCTTTGGTCAAGCGGTCGCGGATCTGACGGGAAGTCACGAACTTGCCTTCCAGACCGGCCAATGGCGATGTGTTCACCATGAAGTCCATGTTCAGCGTCGGCTCATCCACGCCCATCACCGGCAGACCGACCGGATTTTCCTTGTCACAGACCGTGACGCCGATACCGATCTCGTCCAGACCGGAGATGATGATGATGTCGCCAGCCTCGGCGCTATCCACCGGCACGCGATCCAGCCCCTGGAAACCCAGCACCTGATTAATACGGCCGCTGCCAACCTGCTCTTCGTGATTCATCACCACCACTTGCTGACCCGGCTTGATACGACCGTTCAGCACGCGACCAACGCCAAGGCGTCCGGTGAACGTAGAGTAGTCCAGCGCCGCGATCTGGAATTGCAAAGGCGCATCAGGATTGCCCGGAGGCGTAGGCACGTGTTTGATCACGAGATCAAACAGCGCCTTCATGTCGGAAGCGGAACCGCCCTTGGAAGGCGCATCGTTGATGTCCATGCACGCCCAACCGTTCAGGCCGGAAGCGTAGATCACGGGGAAGTCGAGTTGTTCTTCGGTCGCACCCAGCTTGTCGAACAGATCGAAGGTCTGGTCCAGCACCCAGTCCGGACGCGAACCCGGACGGTCGACCTTGTTGATCACAACGATAGGCTTCAGACCCAGCGCCAGCGCTTTCTTGGTCACGAAGCGCGTCTGCGGCATCGGGCCTTCAACAGCATCCACCAGCAGCACAACGCCGTTCACCATGCCCAGCACGCGCTCCACCTCGCCGCCGAAGTCGGCGTGTCCCGGTGTGTCTACGATATTGATGTGATATTCGCCGTATTTGATGGCGGTGTTCTTGGCCAGAATGGTGATGCCACGTTCCTTTTCTAGGTCGTTGCTGTCCATCACGCGCTCATCCACCTTCTGGTTGTCGCGGAACGTGCCCGACTGCTTCAGAAGTTGGTCGACGAGAGTGGTCTTACCGTGGTCAACGTGGGCGATGATGGCAATGTTGCGGAGCGCGCGGGACATGATTTACTACCTGAATGGAATTCAAAGGGGGCGCATTCTAGCACATGCAATGAGCCTCTCTACTGCAATAAAAAACGGCACCCCGGATGGGGTGCCGTCACTTGATACAAAGCTGCTAAGCAGTTAGAACTTGTAACGCAGAGAGACCGAGTAGGAACTCTGTGCATGCGAAGTGGCATTTGCCGGCAACATTGCATTGATGTTCGTCACATTCACCGAAGTATTGACCTTGGGCGTGATGACGGCCGAGGCTTCGATATCCATCTCTTTGGACAGCGTGTAGCCGCCACCGAAGGTGTAGGAGCTCTTCACGATACCGGGGAACATCATGTTGTTGAAGAAATCCACCACCGCATTGCGGTACGAGGTATCACCCAGCACGGAGATAGGATTGTCAGCATGGTTGTAGCCCGCCCCGATCCAGTAGCTACTGGTCGAATACTTAGCACCTACAGAAATGACCGCCTGGTTCTTCCAGTTAAAATCCTTCCAGCCGCCTGCGCTACCGTACTGGATAGACTTGTAGTCTGCGGTCAACTTGACTGCATCACTCATAGCCATGGCCACACCGAACTTGATCTGTGCGGGCTGGTTCAGATCATCACCGAACGGTGCTGCACCAGTACAACCACCACCAGCCGGCTGACACAAACCAAAGCCATTACCAGCACCAGACAATTGTGTACCGTACTTCGCCTTGATCTCGGAGCTATATGAGGCAGCCAAGGTGACCGCAGGACTCACATCGAAATAGCCGCCCAGCGCATAGCCCATGCTGGTCTTGGTATCAGCCTTCTCAGCGGCGTTATAAGCTGCGCCATTGTTATAGGTGATCATCAATGACCCGTACTGCACCACCGGCGAGAAACCGATACCGTAGTTCGCCTGGTTATAGGCGATCGTCGGGATGATGTGCAAGATGCTGAGTGCTGTCTTCGCCTTGATATGGGTTGCGGCATTGGCGCCGGTGTAATCCACGCCCATACCCGCGATTCCTGCCATCGCCACGCCGAACGTCAGGCTGTCGCTCATGCGATTGGAATAGGACACATCAGGAATATAGCTAGTGTTGGAAGAGCTGCTTGCCACTGATCCGCCCATGCCGTTGTTGGTGACATCCGGCTTGAACAGCACGATACCGCCGGTGACTTCCTTGCCCTGTGATTTTCCCAGCATCGCCGGGTTGGCGAAGGCACTGTCAGCGCCGGTGAAGTTTGCTACGCCGGTACCGCCCAGTGCTGTGTTCTGGGAACCAACGGCCATCATGGCTGCACCGTTGGTAGCAAATGCTTGTTGCGATGAAAGTGCTGCGAGTACCAGTACTGCGACTGCTGATCTACTGAATTTCATTTGTTCTCTCCCTGATTGGTGTGTTTACAAGTGCGACAAATGCTACGAACAGCAACAGCTTATATTTTCTACTGCAATCCCCTTAAACGAACAGACAGATGTCGGTCTCGCCGGCGAAACTCATGAATGTCGCAGCACCACCGTATTCGACGTTGTCGATGAATTCGCTCTTGTCGAATTCGAACAGGTCCACGGTCATCTGGCAGGCAATGAATTTCACGTCCGCTTCCAGACACAGATCGCGCAACTCTTCCAGAGATGCGACACCATGCTTGGCCAGCTTCTGCTTCATCATCATGGTTGCCATGCTTTCCATGCCCGGCAGCATCTGCACCATCACCGGCATTGGGATCGGCATCGGCATGGCCGGATTCGCCAGCGGGCTGATCTTCACATCGGACAGGTCTTTGCGCAGCAGTTGCAGACCGTAGAAAGTGAAGAACACTTGCACGTCATAACCCAGCGCTGCAGCGGTTGAAGCCAGAATGAACGGCGGATACGCCATATCCAGCGTGCCTTTGGTGGCGATGATCGCCATTTTCTTTGCCATTTTCGTACTCCCTGAATTTAAGTTATAAAAAAGGCCTTAGCCCTTTTTCATGTAGAAAACGAATTCGCCGCCAACTTCTTCCTGCGCCACCAGCGCATTGCCTGTCTGCTCAGCGAACGCCGCCATGTCTTTGACGGAACCGGTGTCGGTCGAAATGACTTTGAGGATCTGACCGGGAGTCATGTCGGCCAATGACTTTTTAGTCTTGACGATAGGCAAAGGACAGGACAGGCCACGTGCGTTCAGCTCTTTATCGAAATTCATTGTTTCTCTCCTACTTGTTGTTTACGAAAAAAGTGCGTCACCGCACAAAACCTGACTTGTATTATAGGGATATTCCTTGCATGGACGTCCATAGCCACGACGGGTGAAAAAGGTAACCCATAGGAGTTACGGTTGGGACACACCCTCGAGGCGCAAAAGGAAACGCCCCCGCCACGCGCGGCATGCCGTCGTAGCGGGGGCGTAGCGGAACATCTCAGAGCAATACGTCGTTAAGAATGTTCTTCAGCCAGTAACCAGCGAACGCACCTTCCAGTTCGGAACGCTTGGCCGACACGCCGCCGCCCTCCGCCGACACCATCGCCATCTTCTCTGCATTGAAGTGATACACATTGGCCACATGCATCGCCTCGTTGCCGCTGACCATGCTGTAGCAGGTGTTAGCGATGACGGGCGCCTGATCGGGTTGCTTGCCGCTCATCATCTCGATCACTGCCGCAGCACAGATCTTGGCCTGCGAGGTCGCCATATGGCCGGACTTGGGCAGCGCGGCAGACACCGCATCGCCGATGACGTGGATGTTCTTGTGCACCTTGGATTCGTAGCTCAGGAAATCCACTCCGCACCAGCGCGCATCGATATTGGCCAGACCGGCCATATCCGCCACCACACCCGAACGCATCGGTGGGATGACGTTCAGCACGTCCGCCTTCACATCATCGAATTCGGTCTTGGCCGTCTTGCTGGCCACATCGACCCCCATCACCATCGAATTCGGACGGTATTCCACCATGCCCGGGTACAACTCGTTCCAGGCTGCCATGAACAAGCCCTTCTTGGAGACGATGTCCGGATTCGCATCCAGCACCAGCACCTTGGACTTCGGCTTGTGCTCTTTCAGGTAGCTCGCCACCTGACAGGCACGCTCGTAAGGTCCGGGCGGGCAACGATACGGCCCTTTCGGAATGGCGAGCGCGAACACGCCGCCGTCCGCCATCTGCTCCAGTTGCTTGCGCAAGAGGACAGTCTGCGCACCGGCCTTCCAGGCGTGCGGGATGCTCTCGCTCGCCACCTTGGCATCCAGCCCCTCTACCTTATCGAACATGAAATCGACGCCAGGCGATACGATCAGGCGGTCGTAACTCAAATGCCCGTCTGCCAGCATGACCGTCTTCTTGTCCGGATCTATGGCGGTTACCTCACCCTTGATCAGCTTGACACCATATTTTTTCTGCAGCGTGCCGTAGCTCATGGTCAGGTCTTCGATCTTGCGGGTGCCACCGAGCACGGTG
This sequence comes from Sideroxydans sp., assembly GCA_013791855.1. Taxonomy (GTDB): domain Bacteria; phylum Pseudomonadota; class Gammaproteobacteria; order Burkholderiales; family Gallionellaceae; genus Sideroxyarcus. Next base: position 81,957 of record VMTA01000019.1, on the reverse strand, counting down.
TTGCTCATCGGACAGGAGATGAAGCTGGTGTTGCGCTCGACCAGCACCACCTCGATCTTGTTCTTGCTCCATTTGCGGAGGTACTTGGCTGCGGTCGCACCGCCGAAGCCGCCTCCCACCACCACTACACGCTGGCCTTTCTTTTTGACCAGTTCGCTGGATGCGAATGCCAGGCCCGGGAACGATCCGATTGCGATACCGGCGACACCGGCCTTCAGAAAATCACGACGACTGAATGACATATTGTTCTCCCTCTGTTCTGTTGTTCAGGTTGGCACAGGCATCACTTGCGCTTCTGCGCAGCGAAGAACTTCGCGAGCATCTCGATCTGCTCGTCGGAGTAACCCTTGGCATGCTGGTGCATGACGGTGGCCGGACGCGCGCCGGACTTGAAGTCCTTCATCGTGATGACGAACAGCTTTTTATCCATACCCGCGATCACCGGCATGCCACCCTCGCTGTAACCGTCCGTACCATGGCAGGCGGAGCAGGATGCCGCCATGTTGCGCGCGTGTTTATCGACACCTGCCGCCTGTGCGACAGAGCACAAGCCCAGTCCGATGAAGACCAATAGCATTCGAAACGAAATCATAATCAAACCTCCCCTGAGTTGAATTGAACGACGTTTGCTGCATTTCCCGCCCGGCGGCGGCCCCTGCACTGGTCAATCGATGATTGCCTCATCCACGCGATGATCACCCCGATTGTCTTGCCATGAAAGGGACAGCACGTCCCCCTTGTTCGCGCCCCGGAAGCGAAAGACCAGATACGGATTCTTTGACACGGAGGTACCGAACTGTCCTTCCAGCACGGTCCGCCCCTGATGCTGCACCCTGAATTCCGCGATGTGCCAAGCTGGCACGAGATTGCCGGCTTCGTCCTTGCGACGGCCGTTCTCCATATCGTGGTACATCAGCATCCTGACTTCGACGTAAGCACCGTCCTTGAGCGATGCGCGTATCTTGGAAGGTGTGGACATCAGCACCCCCCCGCCGTGACTTTGACTTGCTTGGATGCGCGATAGAAACGCCCGCCCGCCTTGACCAGCACGATCACATTCGACGTCTCGGCCATGCGGATACGGGTAGAGAGATAAGCATCAGTGCCCTTGGGCAAGGTGTATTGCGCGACCAGCATGGTGGGATTGCGGTCGGCCAGAATGGAGATCTGTTCGACATCGGCCAGCGTGCTTTCGACGGTCACCGGCACCAGCGCGCCGTTCTCGGCGACATCGGGGGCAGTCAGCGTGATGAGGGCGCTTTCTTCGGCGATCAAGGCGCCCAGCGCATCAAGCGCCTCATTCAGCGCCTTGGCTTCAAAAGCTTTGCGATCGATCCCTGCGAGCGCAGCAGCAGGCAACAAACCGAGCATGGCGAACAATCCCAGCACACCACCGGTCTTGAGCACCTGACGACGCCCGCCATCCACACCTTCACGACTATGCATCCAGCCCCCTGTTATCGTAAAAGGACTACTGATAGAGGGGCCATTTGATACCAGCCCCCAAGTTGCGTCCATAACTAGCAAGTGTCGACACTCATAACCCTTTCGGGCTATTCGCTAACGAACAACCGGCACTCAGAAGATCAGGTTCAACATGACCATCAGCACGACGATAAAAAGTATCGTCATCACCCCACCCGCACGCATGTAGTCGACCACGCGATAACCGCCCGGCCCCATCAACAGCGCATTGACCTGATGGGTCGGCAGGAAGAAGGAATTGGAAGTCGCCAGCGCCACGGTCAGTGCGAACACCGCAGGGTCCGCCCCCGCGCCGATGGCGATGTTCACCGCCAGCGGCACCAGCAGCACCGTCGCGCCCACGTTCGACATCACCAGCGTGAAGAAAGTGGCCAGGATGACGATCGCCAACTGGATCACCCAGATCGGTGTACCACCCAGCACGGACAACGTCTGCTCGGCGATCCATCTGGCCGTGCCGCTGGTCTCCACCGCGAGACCGAGCGGGATCAGACTGGCCAGCAGAAACACCGACTTCCAGCTCACAGCTCTATACGCCTCGTCGATGCTGAGCACGCGCAACAGGATCATGCCGATGGCGCCCGTCATCAGCGCGATGGAGAGCGTGATATTGGTGAACAGGATCAGCACCAGTGCCAGCAGGAAACTACCCAACGCCGCCTTCACCTTGTGCGGGCGCAGCTCCTCGCGCGGGAACTCGGTAGTGATGACCACGAAGTTCCTGTCCTTCAGCAGATGGGCCAGCGTCTCCCAGCCGGTATGTACCACCAGCGCGTCACCGGACTGGAACGGGATATCGCGCACCCCGTCTCCCTCGCGCAGCGTCTTGCCGCCGCGATGCAGTGCCATCAGCGATACGCCATATTTCTTGCGCAACCACAGATCGCGCGCGCTTTTGCCGATCAGTTCGGAACGGGGCGGGATGACCAGCTCGGCGATACCGGACTTCGCCGCCGACAACTGTTCAGCGAAGGTCTCCAGTTCCTCGCGCAACAGCAGCCCGTTGGCCGCTGCGAATTCCCGCAATCGTTCCGGCGCACCGAGGATGCCCAGCACGCTACCAGCCACGATCCCAATGTCGCGAGCCGGACCGATGCGCAGATCGTCGCTGCCGCGCATGATGGCGATGACACGCAAGCGGTTCGGCTGTTCGATATCGTTGATCACGCGGCCGATCAACGGGCTCCCTGCGGGCACCACGACCTCGAAAGCCGCGTAGTCCAGACCATACAGCTTCTGGAAATAATCCATCGCATTGGCACCGCTGGTCACGTTCGCTTTATCACCTCCAGGAAGAACGTAGCGCCCCGCCAAGACAAAGTAGGCAATACCCGCAGCCAGCAAGGCCAGTCCGATCGGTGTGACCGAGAACAGCGACCAGGTCTGCATCTGTTGCTCGGGTGCCAAGCCCTTGTTGGAGGCGAGCATCAGATCGTTGAGCAGAATCAGAGGACTGGAGCCGACCATGGTGATGGTGCCGCCGAGGATGGCGCAAAATCCCATTGGCATGAGCAGGCGCGACATGGGCAGTCCGGTGCGCGCCGAGACGCGGCCGACCACCGGCAGGAACAGCGCGGCGGCGCCGACGTTCTGCATGAAGCTGGAGATGAAACCCACGGTACTGGAAACTGCAGGGATGACACGTGCCTCGGTCTTGCCAGCCACGCGCAGGATGAAGCCGGCAACCTTGTTCATCAGGCCGGTCTTGTCTAGCCCGGCCCCGACGATCATCACGGCGATGATGGAGATCACTGCATTGCCGGAGAATCCTCGGAACAATTCCCGTCCTTCGACCAGTGGTTGCGGCAGGCCGATCACACCGCTGAAGTGACTGATCAGGCCCAGCAGCACCATGATGGTGACCGCCGCCACATCCACGCCGACCACCTCGAAAGCGAACAGGAACACCGTCAACAGCAATAAGTTTAGAACGACGGCAATCTCGCGGCTAGGCGCGAACAGGAAAGCTGAAACACCAACTGCAAGAAAGATGAAGGCAGAAACGATGGTTTTGGTATGGCTGGCTTTGCTGTTCATCTGGCCTCCTTCATAAGCTACTCGCTAGTTCGTCCTCGGTGCACCGTTCGGCAATCTGACATTGCATTCGCTGAATATGCGCGCTGTGCAATTGCGGCAGATCTCCGGGTCCAGATCTGGATAGATTTTCCCGACCCAATTCGACATCACCGGGAAGAAGTTCTCTTCGCCGATGTCTTTCATCGCCCCGGATTTCCTCAGAAAATCCTTCGTCGCTTCTTTGCATGAATAGAAGTAAATCCTGCCGCCCAACTTCTTGCGGCGGCGCGCCTCTTGGGCCAGCATCTCGGCTCCGGCCACGTCCACAAAGGTCAGACCGCGCACGGTCAGCAGCAGCGATTTCTTTTGCGGATCCTCCTCGTCTATCTGGTGCAGACGGTCACGCACGTTATCGACGGCACCGAAAAACAATGCGCCGTTGATACGCATGATGGACATCTGCGGACATTGCGGATGGTCCTCGGCGCCGACGAAATGGTAGGCGCCCTCTTCCTTCGACGGCACGACAGGACGCATGCCGGGTTTGGAGACGCGGTACAGATAGATCGCCAGCGACAGCAGGATACCGAAGAAGATACCTTTTTCCAGATCGATCAAGGTACCCACCAGCGTCACCCACAGGATGACGGTCTCTCCCCGGCTGGTCTTCATGATGCTGGAGATGTGGTGGAAATCGATCAGTCCCCATGCCACCAAGAACAGGATGCCCGCCATCGCCGCCGTCGGCAGATAGGCGGCCAGCGGCGCGACCAGCAACAGGATCAGCAACAGGAAGATCGAGGCATAAACCGTCGCCAGCGGCGTGCGCGCACCGGCTGCGTAGTTCACGCCGCTACGGTTGAACGAACCACAGGAGGCGTAGCTGGAAAAGAAGCTGCCGACCAGATTGGACAGGCCTTGGCCGATGAATTCCTGATTGCCGTCGATGCGCTGCTCCGACTTCACCGCGATGGCGCGCGAGATGGAGACCGCCTCAGTCAGCGCCAGCATGGTCACCACCAGCGCCGGGAACAGCACCTTGCGTATCGTGTCGTAGGAGAAGTCAGGCAACGACAGCGGCGGCAGGTGCGAAGGCAGTGCCCCCACCGTCGTGATGTGGGTGGTCGCCACGCCGACTTCCAGATTGACCAGCCAGGCCACCACACTGCCGACCACCATGGCCACGATCATGTAAGGCATCTTGGGGATGAGCCGCTTCGCCAATATCCCGGCAGCGAGCGTCACCGCACCGACCAGCGTGACGTACAGATTGATGTCGCCGAGCTGCAGGACCAGTTGCTCGATCACCACATGGAAATGCGCGCCGCGCTCGATGGCGATACCGAAGAAATGTTTCACCTGGCTGGCCGCGATCAGCACCGCCGCCCCGGCCGTGAAGCCGATCACCACCGTATGCGAAATGAAGTTGACCAGCACCCCCATACGCGCCAGCCCGAGTATCAACTGGAACAAACCCACCAGAAAGGTCAGCGTCAGCACCATGCTGATGAACTCGGGCGAACCCGGATCGGCCAGCGGGCTCATAGCCGCGAACACCGCGATGGAGATGGCCGTGGTCGGCCCCGACACCAGATGCCAACTCGAACCGAACAGGGCAGCGATGATGGCCGGCACCATGGCGGCATAAAGACCGTACTCCGGCGGCATACCGGCGATGGTGGCGAACGCGACGCCTTGCGGCAAAACGATCATCGCACCGGTCAGGCCCGCGATCAGATCGGCACGGGAGGATTGCTTGTCTACCAGATGCTTCCATTGCATGAACGGAAGCGACCGGCACAGCCAGTCTTTACAGATACGGGTACGAGTTTGAGTTGCCATCAGGATTGCATCAGCCTACGGTCTGGTAATAGAGATTTTGCGGATGGTTGGCCTGTGCGAAGAAGAACCAGCGCTCGGCCAGCAGCCCGACATACTGCAGTATAAACGCCAGCCCCAATAACGCGGGCGTGGACAGGCTGATCGCCAGCAACACCAGCGGCAACACAAAGGCCAGCAACAGGAAAGCCGGCTTGATCGCACGCAGGAAGCTATCGCTCTTGCCGTGGAAGAACTCGCGCGTGTTGAACGAACCGCCCATCGCGCCCATGGAACGCTGGGTGATCTTGGGATGCTTCACACCGATGGCGGTCTGCATGGTCGAGGTCGGCTTCAGGCGCGCATTGCGTATCAAGGATGCCACACGTCCAATCAGTGCCAGCACGGTGATTATGATTGCCCAACCGGCAAAGAAATCGGCCTGATCCGGCGCGGCAGAAACCGCATAGAAGGCGGCCAGAATAAAACCGGACGAACCACCCATCAGGATGTAGTTGATGACTGTCAGCGGAGAATTCCATTCCTTGAGGAAGCGCAAACAAGCGTAGATCATCGCTGTACACACGAACAGCGCGAACGCCAGCAGCGTCCCAACCACCCCCAGCAACAGTGACAGATCGACCACCTGGCCGCCTGGCAAAGTAACGATCTCGGGACGGATGCCGAATAGATGCGACACTCCGAACAGAAATGCCACGCCCATGAACGCGGGCAGCACGATCACTTCGCGCGACAGCCATGAGGTGCGCCACTGCGTGGCTGCACGCCAGGCGCGTTCGGGGCGACCGAGGTGGAAGAACGATGCAACCAGACCTGCCGCCAGCAACACCATCACGATGAGCGTGCCGTAGCCGTAGAAGTCATCTGACTGCATCGGCAACAGGCCGAACAGCGCGTACGACTGGTGCGTGAACAGGGCGAGGAACAGGCCCTGCGCCGCGCCGATCAAGGTCGTCAAAAAGATCACTGAGAATGCTGGTTTCATAATGTCTCGCTAAGTTCTGTTTACCAGGCCGACACGTCGTCCATCGTCGACTGATCCTTGTCCGGCTTGGGCAATTGCTGGTCGAGTTTGAGCGGATTGTCGGCGCGCTCCAGCTCGTCGGCGTGGATCTTCATCTTGGTCTTGCGACGCGGCAGATAGTGATTGGAAGGATGTGTACCCCATTCCGGCATCAGCGCATAGCCGCCATCCTCGCGGATCGCCACCGACACTGCCGATTCCGGATCATGGATGTCGCCGAACAGGCGTGCACTGGTCGGGCAAGCCTTCACGCAGGACGGCTTGCGATCTTCTTCCGGCATCGTCATGTCGTAGATACGGTCCACGCACAGGGTGCACTTCTTCATCACCTTCTGCTTCTCGTCGATCTCTCGCGCGCCGTACGGGCACGCCCATGAGCAGTATTTGCAGCCGATGCACTTGTCGTAATCCACCAACACGATGCCGTCTTCCTTGCGCTTGTAGGAAGCGCCGGTCGGGCACACCGGCACGCACGGGGGATCTTCGCAATGCAGGCAGGATTTCGGGAAGTGCATCGTCTCGCTGTTCGGAAACGTGCCCATCTCGTAGGTCTGCACACGATTGAAGAACGTACCGGTCGGGTTCTCGCCGTAGGGACGTTCATCCACCAGCGGGCCGGCCGAGCCGGAAGTGTTCCATTCCTTGCAACTGGTCACGCAGGCGCTGCAGCCCACGCACACGTTCAGGTCGATCACCAATGCGAGTTGTGTCATTTCGCACCGCCTTTCTTTCTTGCTCCAGCCAAGTAGGCCAACCAAGTCGGCGCATCCTTCATGCCGGGATATTTTTTCATGGGCGGGAACTGCGGCGAGGTCTGCTTGGGCTCACCCTCTTCCGCCTTGTAGATGCGCACGCGCACGTCGTACCACGCGGCCTGCCCGGTGATCGGGCCGGAGTTGGAAAAGCGCGAACCGTCGGCCTGCTTCGGCAATTCTTCCGAGATCAGGTGATTGAGCAGGAAGCCCTGTTGCGACTCGTTCGCGTCCGGTGTCAGGTTCCACGCACCGGCGGCCTTGCCGATGGCGTTCCATGTCCACACCGTGCCCGGCTCGACCGACTCGCTGTAGCGCGCCATGCAGCGCACCTTGCCCCATTGCGATTCACACCAGATCCAGTCTCCGTCATTGATGCCCGCGTTCTTCGCGGTCAGCGCGTTCACATACAGATAGTTGTGCGCGTGAATTTGGCGCAGCCAGGCGTTCTGCGAATCCCACGAGTGATACATCGCCATCGGGCGTTGCGTCACGGCGGACAGCGGGTACTTCTGCTTGTCGCTGGCCTGTGTCTCCAGCGGCTCGTAGTAGAACGGCAACGGGTCGAAATAAGTCTCGACGCGCTTGGCCAGATGCTTGGGCGGTTGGCGGGTGATGCTCCTGCCCTGCGCGGCCAGACGGAATTTCTGCATCACCTCGGAATATAGGTGGATCAGGATGGGCTCGGAATAGCGCGTGATACCGTTGCGCTGCGACCATTCCAGATAACCCTTGTTCCAGTTGCGCATGAACTGGTAGGAACGCGGCAACACCTCGTGGTGCACGCAGTCGTTCTTGGCATACATCTCCCACTGGTTCGGATTCGGCTCGCCCTTCATACTCTTCTCGCCGCCCTTGCCGCGCCAGCCGGACAGGAAGCCGATGCCGGAACCCGGCGCGGTCTCCCAGTTGACGATGAAGTCCGGATAGTCGCGGTACTTGCGCGCGCCGTCAGCGGTGACGAACGCCGGCAGCTTCAGGCGCGTGCCGAGTTCAATCAACACTTCCTGGAACGGCAAGCACTCGCCAGTACGCGGCATCACCGGGATGCGCACCGAATCCACCGGGCCGTCGAACTCGGAGATCGGACGGTCCAGCATGGACATCACGTCGTGTCGTTCCAGATAAGTCGTATCCGGCAGGATCAAGTCGGCGAATGCGGTAGTCTCGGAATGGAACGCGTCGCACACCACGATGTTCGGGATCTTGTACTCGCCGTTCTCATCCTTGTCGGTGAGCATCTTGCGCACTTCGCTGGTGTTCATGCTGGAGTTCCACGCCATGTTGGCCATGAACAGCAGCAGCGTGTCGATCTTGTACGGATCACCGCGCCAGGCGTTGGTGATCACGTTGTGCATCAGGCCGTGCGCGGACAACGGATACTCCCAGGAGAAACCCTTGTCGATACGCACCGCTTCGCCTTCCTTGTCCACGAACAGATCGTCCGGGTCGGCCGGCCAGCCCAGCGGCATGCCGTCCAGCGGCGTGTTCGGCTGCACCGCGCGCGGATCGTTGGGCGGACGCGCGCAGGGCGGGATCGGACGCGGGAACGGTGTCTTGTGACGGAAGCCGCCCGGACGATCGATGGTACCCAGTAGCGTCATCAGGATGGACAACGCACGAATGGTATGGAAACCGTTGGAGTGCGCAGCCAATCCGCGCATGGCGTGGAAGGCCACCGGATTGCCGGTGACGGTGTCGTGCTCCTTGCCCCAGGAATCGGTCCATGCGATCGGCAGTTCGATCTTCTGGTCGCGTGCGGTGATGCCCATCTCGTGCGCCAGACGCTTGATGGTGTCGGCGGGGATGCCGGTCACGCCCTCTGCCCACTCCGGTGTGTATTCGGCGACGCGCTCTTTGAGCAACTGGAACGCGGGCTTGACCGGTGTGCCATCAGCCAGCTTGAACTCGCCGCGCAGGAATGGGTCGGCCCCCTCGGTATGTGTCACCACCGGCTTGTTGGTATTGCGATCCCACCACAGTTTGTTCTGCGGGTCGTAGCAGCCCTCTTCTTCCGGCACCTCGGTACGCACGAACATGCCGAACTCGTCATGCGCCGCATCCAGGTTCACCAGTTGGCCGGAGTTGGTGTAACGCACCAGGAACTCGCGGTCGTATAGACCCAGCTAGATTAGCACATGGATGATGGCGAGGAACAGCGCACCGTCGGTACCAGGACGGATAGGCACCCACTCGTCTGCGATGGCCGAATATCCGGTGCGCACCGGATTGATGGAGATGAAACGACCGCCCTCGCGCTTGAACTTGGACAGCGCGACCTTGAGCGGGTTGGAGTGATGGTCCTCGGCTGTGCCGATCATGATGAACAGTTTGGAACGCTCCAGGTCCGGACCGCCGAACTCCCAGAACGAACCGCCGATGGTGTAGATCATGCCGGCCGCCATGTTGACCGAGCAGAAACCGCCGTGCGCCGCGTAGTTGGGCGTGCCGAACTGGCGCGCGAACATGCCGGTCAGCGCCTGCATCTGGTCGCGCCCGGTGAACAAGGCGAACTTCTTAGGATCGGTGGCGCGCAGTTCGCCGAGACGATCGGCGAGCAATGTGAACGTCTCTTCCCAGCTGATCTCCTCGAACTCGCCCGCCCCGCGCTCGGTGCCCGGTTTGCGGCGCAGCGGCTTGGTCAGACGTGCCGGCGAATACTGCTTCATGATGCCGGAAGAGCCCTTGGCACAGATCACGCCTGCATTCAGCGGGTGGTCGGGATTACCGTCGATGTAACGCACCTCGCCGTTGCGGATATGCACGCGGATGCCGCATCGGCAAGCGCACATATAACAGGTAGTCTTCTTGATCTCGGTGGTGGCGCCAGCGACCGGCGGCGCCAAGGGGTCGTGCAATGGTGTCGATGACATGGGCAAAATCTTGTGTGGGTTGATCGTTATCGGTGCGCAACACTTTGTTTTTCGTGTGCTACTGCCCTACGAAATTACTCAATCTTTCAGGGTCGCCAGTATGCGTATCCCGCGCCACTGCTGCCATAGCCGTGATGAGGGGGAAAGACATAACCCCTATGGGGGGTGTGCCCCTCAACCCATGAGGGGTATCGCTACACGCGTGATGTTCCTCTACTGTGCGCACCTGAAATTTCGATGATTCTCCATCCGTAGCTGGACCCAACAGGGAGGCTTTATGGCATTGGTAAACCCGCATGGCGGGAGCGATCTGAAACCACTGTTGTTAGTGGGCGAAGATCTGATCGCAGAGTTGAATCGGGCACGCAGTTACCCCAAAGTAACAGTGAGCTCTCGCGAAAAAGGCGACCTCATCATGCTCGGCATAGGCGGTTTCACACCGCTGGACGGTTTCATGAGCCACGCCGACTGGCAAGGCGTATGCGACGGCATGACGCTCACCAACGGTCTGTTCTGGCCCATCCCCATCACCCTCTCCACCGACAAGTCCGCAGCGGACGCCATCCCCACCGGCAGCACCATCGCACTGGTCGACCCCGACGACGACAGTATCCTCGCCACCATGCAGGTGACCGAGAAATACACCATCGACAAGGCACACGAATGCGCCACCGTGTTCGGCACCACCGACCTCGAACACCCCGGCGTGAAGATGGTGATGGAACAGGGCGAGGTGAACCTGGCCGGTCCGGTAAAGGTGTTGTCGCAAGGCGGTTTCCCGCAGAAATACGGCGCGATGTACATGACGCCGAAAGAGACGCGCGCGCTGTTCACCGAGATGGGCTGGAGCAAGGTCGCCGCATTCCAGACGCGCAACCCCATGCACCGCTCGCACGAGTATCTGGCCAAGATCGCCATCGAAGTGTGCGACGGCGTGATGATCCATTCCCTGCTCGGCAATCTCAAACCGGGCGACATCCCGGCCGAAGTGCGCACCCATGCCATCATCGCGCTGACCAAGAACTACTTCGTCGGCAAGACCGTGGTGCAGTCCGGCTACCCGCTGGACATGCGCTATGCCGGTCCGCGCGAAGCACTGCTGCATGCGCTGTTCCGCCAGAACTACGGCTGCTCGCACCTGATCGTCGGCCGCGACCATGCAGGCGTGGGCAAATACTACGGCCCCTTCGACGCGCACCACATCTTCGACAAGATCCCCAAGAACGCACTGGAGACCCAAGCACTCAAGATCGACGTCTCCTTCTGGTGCTACAAGTGCGGCGGCATGGCCTCGGCCCGCACCTGCCCGCATTCCGATGCCGACCGACTGCAAGTGTCCGGCACCCAGTTGCGCAAGATGCTTTCCGACGGAGAGGAAGTTCCCGCCGAGTTCAGTCGCCCGGAAGTGCTGGAGATATTGCGCAAGTACTATGCAGGATTGAATGGCTGATGATCGACCGATTTCCAGAGACTATTATTTTAATGAGGAGAACCTGATGTTCACGAGCAACCCCTTTGCCACACTGCCAGACCTCATCACCCCCGCCATGATGCAAGGCTACATCGTGCTCATGGTGCTGCTGGTCATGGGCGGCACGATACTCGACATGCTGCACAAGAAGAGTGCGAAGTACTTCTTCGAGAACGCGAAGAAGGCACAGAAGAGCGCGAAACGCGAAGTGGGCGGCGGCGAGAAGGTCGCTATGGCCGTAGGCGTGCTGACCAACGAAGTGATGACCGCCGGCGAATTCAGCAACCCGCAACGCCGGATCTCCCACCTGCTGATGATGTACGGCTTCATGATGTTCGCGGTGACCACCGCGATCATGATCTTCTCGCCGGACACCACCTCCACCCTGGTGCCTCAGCTGTGGCATATCGGCGCACTGATGCTGGCCGTCGGCGGCTACTGGTTCTGGTTCGCGATCCGCGTCGACGTGGCCGCGGAAGGCCTGTCCCGCTTCCGCTTCGAGCGTTCCGACCTGTTCATCGTCTCGCTGCTGGCCACCTCGACCTTCGCCCTGCTCTGGTCGTACAGCGGCGGCGGCCTGAACCTGCTGTTCGCTCTGTTCATCCTGTCCAGCACCGCGCTATTCGGCGGTGTGTACTGGTCCAAGTTCGCACACATGTTCTTCAAGCCGGCGGCAGCTTTCCAGAAGCGCGTCATCATGGCCGACGGCGGGCGCGAGAACCTGCCGCCCGACTACGACCTGACCGATCCCGCAGTGCATGCCAAGTTCCCCGATGTACCGATGTACATGGGCAAGAACCCGCCCAACATGGGGCTTTGCATCAAGGCTGAACGCGCAAAGCACTACTGATACCGACCCAACATCATCCATAAGGAATAGATCATGCCAACCTTTGTATATATGACGCGTTGCGACGGCTGTGGTGAATGCGTCGACATCTGCCCATCCGACATCATGCACATCGACAAGAAATTGCGACGTGCCTACAACATCGAACCCAACATGTGCTGGGAATGCTATTCCTGCGTGAAAGCATGTCCGCATCAGGCGATCGATGTGCGCGGTTACGCGGACTTTGCCCCGCTCGGTCACTCGGTACGCGTGATCCGCGACGAGGAGAAAGGCACCATCGCGTGGCGCATCAAGTTCCGCAACGGCAAGAAAGACATGGAGCTGCTGGCTCCGATCACGACCAAGCCTTGGGGCTCGGCCACACCCAAACTCGCAGACGTACCTGCTCCGAGCAAGGAGATGCGCGACAGCCAACTGTTGTTCAACGAGCCGAAATATATCCGCATGGATCAAGGTGGCCTGCATACACTGGAATCCAATGGTCTGGAAATCAAAGAGGGAGTGCAATACTAATGAGCTACCAGACAATCATCGAAGACAATATCGACATCCTGGTTGCAGGCGCGGGCCTGGGCGGTACGGGTGCGGCATTCGAAGCCAGATATTGGGGTCAGAACAAGAAGATCGTCATCGCCGAAAAGGCGAACATCATGCGTTCCGGTGCAGTCGCACAGGGTCTGTATGCGATCAACTGCTACATGGGCACGCGTTTCGGCGAGAACAATCCGGAAGACCATGTGCGCTATGCACGTATCGACCTGATGGGCATGGTGCGCGAGGATCTGGCTTTCGATATGGCACGCCACGTCGACTCCACCGTGCACAACTTCGAAGAGTGGGGCCTGCCCATCATGCGCGACGAGAAGAAAGGCTCCTTCCTGCGTGAAGGACGCTGGCAGATCATGATCCACGGCGAATCCTACAAGCCTATCGTTGCCGAAGCGGCCAAGAAGTCGGCGGACAAGGTTTTCAACCGTGTCTGTTTGACCCACCTGCTGATGGACGAGTCCAAGGAGAACCGTGTTGCCGGTGCCGTGGGTTTCAATGTGCGCACGGGTAACTACCACGTGTTCAAGTCCAAGACGGTTGTCTGCGGCGCCGGTGGCGCTTCCAACATCTTCAAGCCGCGTTCCGTTGGCGAAGGTGCGGGCCGCGTCTGGTACGCACCGTGGTCTTCGGGTTCTGCCTATGGTCTGATGATCGAAGCCGGTGCCAAGATGACCCAGATGGAGAACCGTATCGTGCTGGCCCGCTTCAAGGATGGTTACGGCCCGGTCGGTGCCTACTTCCTGCACCTCAAGACCTATACCCAGAACGCCTACGGCGAAGAGTACGAGTCCAAGTGGTTCCCGGCACTACAGCAGATGGTGGGCAAGGAATACCTGGATCCGGAAGTCTCGCACCGTACACACCGTCCCATTCCGACCTGTCTCCGTAACCATGCGATCATCAACGAGGTGAACGCCGGTCGCGGCCCGATCCACATGGTCACCATGGAAGCCTTCCAGGACCCGCATCTTGAAGAGATCGGCTGGCACAACTTCCTCGGCATGACCGTCGGTCAGGCCGTGCTGTGGGCCGCCACGGACGTCGATCCCAAGTACGAGAACCCGGAACTGACCACCTCCGAACCTTATGTCATGGGTTCGCACGCCACCGGTTGCGGCGCATGGTGCTCGGGTCCGCAAGACGTGTCGCCTCCGGAGTATTACTGGGGCTACAACCGCATGACGACCATCGAAGGTCTGTTCGGTGCCGGTGATGCGGTCGGCGGTACACCGCACGCCTTCTCATCCGGATCGTTCACCGAAGGCCGTCTGGCTGCCAAGGCTGCCTGTAAATATATCGACGATGGCAAAGCAGAAGGCATCCGTGTTTCCGACGCGCAGATCAATCGTCGCAAGGAGCAGATCTTCAAGCCGCTGGAAACGTATCGTGTCTACAGCAACGAAGTGGTTGCCGGTAGCGTCAATCCCAACTTCATCAATCCGAGACAGGGTCTGGATCGTTTGCAGAAGCTGATGGACGAGTATTGCGGCGGTTTCGGTGTCAACTACATGACCAACGACAAACTCCTGAACATCGGTCTGAAGAAGATGTCCATCTTGGGCGAAGATCTGGAAAAGGTCGCCGCGTCGGATATCCATGAACTGCTGCGCGCATGGGAGCTGAAGCACCGTTTCCTGACTTCCGAGAGTGTGTTCCATCACACGCTGTTCCGTAAGGAAACACGTTGGCCGGGCTACTACTACCGCGGCGACGCAATGAAGCTGGATGACCAGAACTGGCACGTGCTGACTGTGTCCCGCCGCGATCCCAAGACGGGCGAGTACACGATGGAAAAAGCACCGCTCTACCACCTGGTAGGCGATGCAGAGACGGCGCCGCCAGAAGGACATTAAGCAAATGCAGGCTTGATTTACCGGTTTTGTAAAATCAGGCTTACGCAAAAATATTTGCGATGACTTGGTAGTACATTAAAGAGGACCGGCATAATCCATGTTGGTCCTCTTTTTGTCTCTTGCGCAGGAATGGAGTTTGGTTGATGAATATCATTGATAAGTCGGATGAAGAGATACTGGAACTCGCACACCCCATGTGGGCGGATCTGGTGAAATACTCGAACGAAGGAAACTACGGCGCTTTCACACGTCAATTCTCGAGCACGCTGATCGCGGGTGCGAATGAGGTCGAGATGGGCAAGCAGTTCGCCCGCAGCGAACTGGCAAAGAACCTGTCACCGGACTACGAGTATCTGGGCATCATCCGTCGCGGCGAATATGTCACCGTGCTATACAAGCAGCGCAGCACGACGAAACCGGGCGAATGGCTGGGAAGGCTGGTGCTGGGTTACGAAAAAGACAAGGTAAGGATCTTTGGCGCAACCATTTTCTAAGACTGGGTTTTAAGAATCGACATGTCAGATACCATTGAAGACGAAAAATTCGTTGAGCTGAATTACAAAGTCATCGACAACAAAACCGGCGACGTCCTGGTCACTGTGGACTATCCGCTGGGCTATGTGCACGGCGTGAACGACGTGATGTCCGAGGACGTGACCAAGGCGCTGTACGGCAAGAAGGTCGGCGACATCATCGAAGTGTCTATCGACACCAAGCTGCTGTACGGCGAGCGGGACGAGTCACTGGTATTCACCGACCGCATCGAGAATGTCCCTGAGGAATACCGCGAGATCGGCATGACCATCACCATGGAAAACGAAAAGGGTGAGCCGAGGAACTTCATCGTCACCCGCTTCGACGACAAGACATTGACCGTGGACGGCAATAATCCCCTTTGCGGCCGAGAAGTCACTTTCATGCTGGAAGTATTGACGATACGCGAAGCGACCGAGGAAGAGATCGATCTTGGCGGCGCGGTCGGTGCCGATCCGGAATTGAACGAGATACTCGAACGGGCACAATGAAGCGCTCAACCCTGTACCTCCTCTACCCCGCAAACAAGGCACTGGAACGTGCCATTGCTGATTCCCTCTGTTTGCTGAGTGAACAAGAAGCAGCAGCGGCCATGCCGGATACGCAAGTCGCCGTCGCGGACAACTTTCGTTTCACGCGCGGCAATTACGAGCAGCACCGCTACAGCACCCGCATCTTCGAGCGCCTGCGCGAAGCGCTGGAGGCATCGCTGGCTGCCTCTCCGTGCGCGGAGACACTGAACAAGCTAGGCAACATCCTCGCCGCACTGGGCCAGCAGCGCAGAGACGCCGCATTGTTCGAGCAGGCCGTCCAGTGTTTCGAACAAGCATTGGAAAGTTATAGTCAGGAAGATACGCCGCAGGAATGGGCGTCCACGCAATACAACCTCGGCACGGCCAATCAGGCGCTGGGCCGCCTGCTTGAGACCACCAACCCACTGAAGCTCGCGGTGGATGCGTACACCAACGCCCTACTGGTCTGGACACGGGAAGCGCATCCGGAAGCGTGGATGCAGACCATGCACCAGCTCGGCGCGGCCTTGTATACCCACGGCATCCAGCTCAAAGGCAACCGTCAACTGCAAAAGTCCGTGGTCGCCTACAAGAATGCACTGGCCGCACTCAACGCGGACGATCATGCACTGGAACTGACAGCCACCCATAACAACCGGGGCATCACCTTGCATCATCTCGGCGAATCGGAAGCGAACCCCGACCGCGTGAAAGAGGCGATCAATTCCTATGAAAAGTCGTTGACGGTCGGCATGGAACAGCAACTACCCATCCATGTGTCAGTCATCTGCCGCGTGAACAAGGCGACCGCACAGAACGTACTGGCTCAATTGACCAACGATGCCGCGCTCGCGGAAGAGATCGCGGATGAGTTCGAAGTGATCATTGAATGTTTCCGCCACGCGCTGCAGCCGCTCTGTTTAAAGCATTGCGAGGAGCAGATGAAAATGGCGCGGACGCAGCTAACCGTGCTTAACAGCTAGGAGCCGGGAGAAAAATGAATCAGACCCGTTCGGAAAGTTTGTATTCCACGTCGATGAATGAACCGGTATCCGCAAGGAAACGGATTGTTCTGGCGCCGAAGCCGACTTCCGGTCTGGATTCATCCTTGTCGATGGATAAAGTCAGCACCACGCCCAGACGGGGAGACAGATTGTGGCTTTTGCAGACACCGACGATCTTTTCTTTGATGGGATCGAGCTGCTTGACGATGATGTCTGCCAAGGCGAAAACGTCCACCGCTCCGACAGCAGTCTCCGTTGATAACTCCCAGGAACTGATCACGGGTTTATCAAGCTCACTGTATGCGCCCGCAGCGTTGACTGTGGTGGGTTCTATCCCAAGCAGGCGCGTGATGTCGTCGGGGTTGAAATGGTAGCCAAGCAATGCAAAGTAAGCCCGTCCTTTGTTCGATGCCACGGTGATGTCCTCGTAGATGATTTTCTTCGTTCGAGTATAACTTACAGAATGAGGTGCGCTGTTGTCGACTGAAGCCACACAAGCAAAGAAACGCGACCCCAATGATCCGTGCCTGTTTTGTACCGATCCGCGCGGGGTATCGATACAGCATGAACTTGCTTTCAGTGCGCGCGACACTTACCCCACGAGTCCGGGTCACACGCTGGTCATCCCGCGTCGGCATGTCGCCAGTTTTTTCGAGCTGACAGCTGAAGAAGTCGCTACCTGCATGCACCTGATTCAAGAAGAAAAGAAACTCATCGACGACGAATTTAAACCGGATGGTTACAACATCGGCGTCAATGTGGGGCAGGCGGCCGGGCAAAGCATCTTCCATGTCCATATTCACCTCATCCCACGCTACAAAGGGGATGTTGAGAACCCCCAGGGGGGCGTACGACATGTGATCCCGAAGAAGGCACATTACACGCGCTAAGCAATGATTTTTACCGAAAGACCGGGAGGTTCAGAGAAACTTGTATCTATTCCTCCCTTTTTGAACCACCCGTTTTCTACAACCAAAGGAGATAGGATCATGAGTGAAGTAAAGAAACCTTTTTGCCGTCCCAAGATTCCAGACGGTCATGCATTCCGCGTAACCACCCGCCAGAAAGAGATCGTACCGGGGCAGTTCTTCGTCGGCTACGAAACTACATGGGAACCGGCACAGAAAGAAGTACCCTACACCACGCCCAAGCATCCCTGAAGTAAACAGCAAAGAAAGAACAGCCGCGCGATCCTGAACGGTCGTGCGGCTGGCATCGACTCATCCTCAAAAAGAAAACCTCCGGCCGATACTCGGCTAAGATAAGCCCCGTTGAAAAGCACGGAAGACCACGATGGCTGTCAGAAAAGCACCTGAAGGATCGAGAGAAGTCACCTTGCGCCGCTGGAGCGTGATGGAGATCACCACCCGACAAGGTGCACGCAGCCATCATGTGCATGGCCACGACGTCACCAACAATTTCGCCCGCACCTCCAGCGCCATCGGCGAGTTCGATGCGCACAACATGACCGTCTTTACCCGCAGCGGCCGGCTCTACAAACTCGTCGGCCGGCCCGGTAATTACCCGGCCGGCAAATCCGCCTGGGACACCTGGTGCAGCAGCAACGGCATCTCCACCCAGACCGATGTCACCGACCAATACCTCAGCATCGACACCTGTTCCACTTTGGGCTTCGACCGGCTCACTCGCGCCGCGTTGCGCGAGGAGAATTCCTGAGCGAAAGCACGGCCCGACCGCCTTTTTTCCCCGCTCTCCAGCATGGGAAATAGTTGACAATCCTACTCAAGAGTTTGAAGATGATCCCACGGCAGGCGTCCTGCCCGCCCCCGTCAGCAGGAGGAAACATCATGCTCGACATCAACAAATCCATCCGCGACCCGCTACGTTACGAAAACGACCCGGAAGGCCACATGACCGAGCTTGCACCATGGTCACCGCAACACGCCAATCGCGAAGCTGAGCTCGAAGGGATCGATCTGAACGAGGAACACTGGGAAGTACTCTTCTACCTGCGCGAACGTTACAGACAGCGCGGCAACGAAGACAGCGCACGGGATGTTTTGCGCGATCTGGAAGAACGCTTCTGTGAAGCACTCGGGCGCGGCCATCTGTATGAACTGTTCCCGCGCGGCCCGGTCGGTCAAGCCAGCCGACTCGCCGGTCTGCCGTTACCGCCGCATACTCAGGACCTCTCCTTCGGCAGCATGATGTAGCGAGTCAGCAGATGCGCGGCAGCGGGTCGTCTTCCAGTTCTTCCAGGATGCGCTGACCACCGAATTCAGTCTCCAGCACCACCTGCGTGCGGCCTGCTTGCACCTTGCCGATGATGGCAGCGCCCTGCCCTTGCGGCAGTGCTTGCAGCGCAACCAGCGCTGCATCCGCTTGGGCAGCATCCACCACCGCCACCAAGCGTCCCTCGCAGGCCAGATACATCGCGTCGTAACCAAGCATCTCGCACACCGAGTTAACCTGTTCGCGCACCGGGATAGCGGGTTGCTGCAGCAACACCTGCATATCCGTGGCGCGGCAGATCTCATGCATCACGGTGGCCAGTCCGCCGCGCGTGGGGTCGCGCATGAAACGCAAACCATCGAGCGGCAACAGCGCCTGCGCCAGCGGGAACACGCTGGCCGCATCGGACTGCAGTTCACCGCTGAGGCCGAACTGTTCGCGCGCCAGCAGCACCGCGATGCCGTGATCGCCCACCGGCCCGCTGACCAGGATCACATCACCCTCGCGGATGCGATCCAGCCCCAGTTTCACCTCGGCAGGACGCACGCCGATACCGGTGGTAGCGAGATAGATGCCGCCGCCCTCGCCGCGTCGCAGCACTTTGGTATCACCCGCCACCACCGCCACGTTCGCCTCGCGTGCTGCGCGCGCCAGATCGGCGACGATACGATCCAGTTGCGCGACCTCCATGCCCTCTTCGATGAAGGCGTTCAATGTGAGATAGCGCGGCGTTGCCCCCGACACTGCGAGGTCGTTCACCGTGCCGTGCACCGCCAGCGAGCCGATGCTGCCGCCAGGGAATTCCAGCGGCTGCACGGTGAAGCCGTCGGTGGTCACCATCACCACGCCGTCCATGTGCGGCAGCGATGCGGCATCCACCTGCACATTCAGCAGGGGATTGTGCAGATGGCGCGCGAACACCTGTTCGATCAGTTCGCGCATGTAATGGCCGCCGTTGCCGTGCGCCAGACTGATATGTGTCTCATCCATGTTTGAACCCTGCCTCCATCAATTGTCCCAAGGCGATGCCACCATCATTGCACGGTATCTGCTGCGGCAGATACGCATCGAATCCCGCCTGTTGCAATCCTTCCAGCGCCAGCTCGGCCAGCAACTTGTTCTGGAACACACCGCCCGTCAGACCCACCGCATCGAAGGGTCGCTGCGCGTGCAGTCGCTGCGCCTGCATCACGATGCTGTGCGCCAGACTGCGATGGAAAGTCATCGCGCGCGTGGCGACCGGAACATCCTTGCGCAGCATCGCGGCGAGCACCGGTTGCCAGTCGACCAGCAGCGCACCCTGCGCATCTTCATACAATGGCAAAACGATGACTTCCGCCTCGCCACTCGCACACTGCTCCAGCAACATGCCGCCCTGCCCTTCGTAACTCGCATGATCGATCAGCCCGAGAAGATGTGCCGCGCCGTCGAACAAACGACCTGCCGCGCTGGTCTGCGGCGCATTGATGCCGCGTTGCCAGGCCGTGTGCAGCAAGGTGATGTCATCCACCGGGAATGATCTGTCCATGCCCATCTCCCAACATAATCCTGCTGCAGAGCGCCAAGGTTCGCGCGCAGCCTTGTCGCCGCCCGGCAATCTGAACGGTCGCAGATACGCGGCACGTCGCCAGTCAGCGATACGCCCGTGCAGTGTCTCGCCGCCCCACAGCGTGCCGTCCTCACCCAATCCAACCCCATCCCAAGTGAAAGTGAACCAGGTCTTGTCCGCGCCATGTTCCAGCGCCAACGCGGCGGCATGCGCGTGGTGATGCCAGACCGTTCGCACGGGCAGGCCCTGCTTCGCCGCCCAGCGGCTGCTGGCGTAGTGCGGGTGCGCATCGCACACGATAGCTTGTGCAGTGACGCCATACAGTCGCTGCATATCGGTGATGACCTGTTCGAACACGGCGATGCTGCGCGGTGCATCCAGATCACCGATGTGCGGCGACAATACGGCGCGACTGCCCCAGCCCAGCGCAATGGTGTTCTTCATGTGACCGCCTACGGCCAGCGTCGGCTGCGGCATTCCAAATGGCAGTTCGATCTCGATGGGGGCGTTGCCGCGTCCGGGGCGGATCAATCTTGTTTGTGCAGCGATGACGCGCAGCACCGCATCGTCTGCCGGGCGCACGATTGAACGGTCGTGATGCAGGAAAGCATCCGCCACTTTGCCCAACCTTGTTTCCACTTCAACACCTTCGGTCAGCACCGGTTCGCCGCTGAGGTTGGCCGAGGTCGCGACCAGGGGCGTATCCAGTGCCGCCAACAGCAGATGATGCAAAGGCGTGTAGGGCAGCATCGCGCCGACTTCGTGCAGGCCGGGTGCAATGCCTTCGGGCAATACGCATGCAGGACTGCGCGGCAACAGCACGATGGGACGTGTAGCATCGCACAGCGCAGCCTCCGCCTGCGCGGCTACTTCCAGTTCAGCGCGCACCGCTGCCATGTCCTTGAACATCACCGCCAGCGCCTTGTGCGGCCGATGCTTGCGTGCGCGCAAGCGCGCGATGGAATCGGCATTGTGTGCATCGCACATCAGGTGATAACCGCCTATGCCTTTCACCGCCACGATCTCGCCGCGACGCAGCGAGGCGATGCATGCATCCAGTGCGGACTCGCGTTGCAAGCGCACCTCACCCGACACGAATTCCAGTTGCGGCCCGCACTGCGGACAGGCGATGGGCTCGGCATGGAAGCGTCGGCTGGCCGGGTCTTCGTATTCGCCACGACAGGCATCGCACAACGAGAACTTCGCCATCGTAGTGTTGGCGCGGTCGTAGGGCATGCGTGTGATCAGGGTGTAGCGCGGGCCGCATTGCGTGCAGTTGATGAAGGGATAGTGATAGCGCCGGTCCTGCGGCGTATTCATCTCGCGCTGGCAGTCTGAGCACAGATACAGATCGGGCGGCACGTGGATGTGTGTTTCGCCGGCACTGGCGCTGTCCAGAATCTGGAACGATGTAAAACCACGCGGCGGGATATTTGAGATGTTGGTGATGTGTGGACGTGACAGTGGTGGTGCATCAGTGATCAACGCCGAAGAGAAATCATCCAGAACGGACGTCTCACCTTCCAGCTCGATCATCACTTGTCCGAGCTGGTTCTGCACCACGCCCTTGAGGTCGAATCGCTGCGCCAGCAGATACACGAAAGGCCGAAAACCGACGCCCTGGACACGGCCCGTCAGTATCCAGCGCCGCGCTTCAGGCATGCTCCGTCGCCCGGATACCCGTCGACCACCAGATGCGGCACGCGCCTTCATCCGACACCATGCACGGGCCGACCGGGTACTTCGGCGTGCAGGCCGTGCCATAGAGTTTGCATTGGTCAGGGTTGATACGGCCCAGCACCACGCGCGCGCAATCGCAGCCCGGTGGCATCTGCCCGGCGCGTTTGCGTTCGGCATCGTTAAAGTCTGGAAAACGCAGACGCGCATCATGCGCGGCGTAGGCCGGCGCGATTGCATAACCGGAAACGGGGATGACACCGATGCCGCGCCAGTTGGCATCGGTCACCTCAAAAGCCTGCGCCAGATGTCTGCGCGCGACCGGATTGCCCTCCGGCTTCACCAGTTCGGGGTAACAATTATCGAGGAAGCGTTTGTCTTCGATGAGTTGGCGCAACACGGAATACATCGCCGCCAGCAACGACACCGGCGTAAAACCCGCCACGGCGGCAGGCATGTGATGCTGCTCGACCACGAAGCTCCACTCCTCCGGCCCCATCACCGTCGCCACATGGCCGGGCGCGACCAGCGCATGGAAACCCGCTTCACCGGAATCCAGCAACATGGACACTGCTGGCCAGGTGAGTCGCCCCGACAGCAGTAAAGAAAGATTGTCCGGCACGCCTTCTATCAACATCGCCGCCACAGGTGCCATGGTGGTCTCGAACCCGGCGGCGAAGAACACCACCTGCCGCTCCGGATTCTGCTGCGCGATCTGCACCGCCTCGCGCGGACTGGCGATGGGTCGCACGTCCGCCCCCGCCGCTTTCGCCTGTTCCAGCGAACGCAGCTCACCCTTCGCCACATTCACCGGCACGCGCAGCATGTCGCCGAACGCGACCAGGATCACACCCGCATGCGCCGCCAACTGGATCGCCTGATACACATCCTCTTCCGGACACACACAGACCGGACAACCGGGTCCCGCGATCAGTTGGACTTGCTTGGGTAAGGCCGTGCGCAAACCGGCCATGGAGATGGAACGCTCATGCCCGCCGCACACGTTCATGATGCGCATAGGGCGATCCAGCGGCAGAGCGTGGATGCGTGCCAGCCAGTCTTTGGCTTCAAGCATCGCTATCCTCGGCCGCCAGCATCTCGTCCAGCAGCTCCCAGGTCGAGCGTGCTTCCTGTTCTGTCATCATCTGGATGGCGTAGCCCACGTGCACCATCACGTGGTCGCCGATATTGATGTCTTCTCCCTGTAACAAGAACAGGCTCACTTCGCGCGAAACGCCCTTGGCTTCGCAGCGGGCGTTGTAACCATCGATGCTGACGATCTTCATGGGGATGCCGAGACACATGGGATAACACCAATGATTGGTTGTGGTGGGCACATTCTAATGCTAGATTGCATCCGTCGCCTGCTCACCATTTCGAATGTCATGTGTGATTCCAGCAAGACTCTGATCCTCGGTATCGGCAACAGCCTTTTGCAGGATGAAGGCGCGGGTATCCATGCGATGAATTTCCTGCGCGAGGCGCTGGCGGATCGCAACGACATCACCTACCTCGACGGCGGCACCCTCAGTTTCACACTGGCATCCGCCATCGAAGACACATCCCGACTCATCGTCATCGACGCCGCGAACCTCAATGCCTCCCCCGGCCATACACAAGTGTTCGAAGGCGAGGCGATGGATGAATTCCTCGGCAGTAACCGCAAGCGCAGCGTGCATGAAGTGAGCTTGCTCGACCTGATGGCCATCGCCCATCTCGCCGACCACCTGCCGCACCAACGCGCGTTGATCGGCATTCAGCCCGGCGTGATCGACTGGGGCGAACACCCCTCCGCCGCCGTCGCTGCCGCCATGCCGCAAGTCTGCGCACAAACGAAAAAAATACTGGAGGGCTGGCAATGAGTCTCGACGATATCTCCATCAAAATCGCCACTGATCTGAATTCGATAGGCAGCATTGATGCCCTGCTCAACGAGATCGCCACCCGTCTGGCACGCTTCGTCGCCACCGGCGAGAGCGCGATGATCGACCTGAAGAGCCTGCCGTTCTCGCCCGCTGAATACGAAGCACTGCGCACCACGCTCGGTCGCGGAGAAGTCACGGCGCGGCTGGAAACAATCGGTGATTCCGAACTGTATGAGACGCACTATCCCGGCGTGTGGTGGGTGACGCATTACAACGTCGAAGGCGATGTAGTCGCCGAGCTGATCGAGATCGCCGCCGTGCCCGCCATCCTGCACAGTCAGCCGGAGGATGTACAGGATGGACTGGAGAGATTGCAACAGCAGTTATCCAAAAAATAATGAGGTGATACGATGAAAGAACACGAAACGCTGGAACAACGGCTGCAGGAACAAGGCATCAGCCGCCGCAGCTTTCTGAAGTTCTGTGCCGCGATGGCGACCATGATGGCGCTCCCTCCCAGCAGCGCCAGTGCCATCGCCGCTACGCTGGCGAAAGTGAAACGTCCTTCGGTGATCTGGCTGTCGTTCCAGGAATGCACCGGTTGCACCGAGTCACTGACGCGCTCGCATTCGCCCACGCTGGAGAGCATGATCTTCGACATGGTGTCGCTGGACTACCACCACACCCTGCAGGCCGCTTCCGGTTTCGCTGCCGAGCAAGCGCGCGAAGATGCGATGAAAGAATTCCACGGCCAGTATCTGTTGCTGGTGGACGGCTCCATCCCGATCAAGGACGGCGGCGTGTATTCCACCATCGCGGGTCGCACCAATCTCGACATGCTGCTGGAAGCCGCACAAGGCGCGGCGGCCATCGTCGCGGTCGGCAGTTGTGCCGCGTTCGGCGGCCTGCCCAACGCACAACCGAATCCTACCGGCGCAGTCGCGGTGTCCGACCTTATCAAGAACAAACCCATCATCAACATCTCCGGTTGCCCGCCCATCCCCGCCGTCATCACCGGCGTACTGGCGCACTACCTCACCTTCGGCGCGCTGCCCGCACTGGATGATCAGGGGCGGCCCAAGGCTTTCTACGGCGAGACCATCCACGACCGTTGCTACCGCCGCCCGTTCTACGACCAGGGCAAGTTCGCGAAGACCTTCGACGACGAGGGCGCGCGCAACGGCTGGTGTCTGTACGAGCTAGGCTGCAAAGGCCCGACCACGCATAACGCCTGCGCCACCACCAAGTGGAACGGCGGCACAAGTTTCCCCATCGAGTCCGGTCACGGCTGCATCGGCTGCTCGGAGCCGAAATTCTGGGATGCGGGCAGCTTCTACGCGCCGCTGCCCGCGCCGACCGCCGACGTCAGCAGTGCAGCGAAAGCAGCCGCTGTCATCGGCGCGGTCGCGGCGGTCGCAGTGGGCGCGATCGACCGTGGCAAAAAGACACAGGCACAACAGTCGCGCGAAAAACTGACGGTCGATGACCTGAAAGGGGAATGATCATGGAACAGGAACTATTGCTCTGGGTACGCGGTACAGGTTTGCAGATCGCCGCCGCCGTATTCGTGTTCGGCATGGTCTACCGCATGCTGCATCTGCTGATGCTGGGCCGCAAAATGTCGCTGGCCGCGCCGCGTGGCTCGGAATGGTCAGGCGGCTTACGCACCATGTGGAAGCGCAGTTTCGTTTCCACCAAACTTAGCGCGCGCGGTAATTTCACGGTCATTGCCGGTTTCATCTTCCACATCGGCTTCTTCATCACCCTCTTCTTCCTCAGCCAGCACATCGAACTGTTCCGTGCCGTGCTCAGCCTGCACTGGCCCGCCATGCCGCGCGGCGTGATAGACATCTCCGCCGTGCTCGCCATCGGCGCGATGGTCGCGCTGCTGGTGCATCGCTTCGTCGATCCGGTGAAAAGACTGCTGTCCGATTATCAGGACTACCTGACCTGGGCGCTGTCCTTCCTGCCGCTGCTCACCGGATTCATGCTGCTGCGCGAGATCGGTTTCGAATACATCACATTGCTGACACTGCACATCGCCAGCGTGGAACTGCTGCTGGTGGTCGCGCCGTTCACCAAACTGGCGCACATGTTCTCGACCTTCATCTCGCGCTGGTACAACGGCGCGGTGAACGGGTTCAAGGGCATCAACATTTAAGCCGAGGACGATATGAGTACATCACTCCAGAACGGCATCAACACCCTGATCGGCCAGATCGACGCGCCGACCGCCAGCTTCTTCACCTCCTGCGTGCATTGCGGTCTGTGCGCCGATGCCTGCCTGTTCTACACCGAGACCGGCGACCCGAAATACACCCCCATCCACAAGCTCGAACCGATGCGCCGCCTGTGGCAGCAGGAATACACTTTCTGGGGCAAGCTGATGAAGAAAGTCGGCTTGAGCAAACCGGTTACCGACGCGGAACTGACCGAGTGGGAACCGCTGGTGTACGACAGTTGCACCCTGTGCGGCCGCTGTTCGCTGGTGTGCCCGGTAGGTAACGACATCGTGTACATGGTGCGCAAGATGCGCGAAGGCATGGTCGCTTCCGGCCATGCACCGGAAGGGCTGAAAGGCGCAACGCAGCGTGCCATCGAGCTGGGCAGCCCGATGGGCGTGAACCTCAACACGCTGAAGGCGCAGATCAAACACGCGGAGAAAGAGACCGGCCTGACCGTGCCGTTGGATGTGGAAGGTGCGGACTACATGATGGTGCTGTCTTCCGCCGAGGTCGCCGAATACAACGACATCATCGGCGCGGTGACGCGCATCTTCAAACAGGCGAACGTGTCGTGGACGCTGGCCTCGGACGGCTTCGAGGGCACCAACAGCGGCATCCAGATCGGCTCCTCCGATCTCGCGGCGGAACTGGTCGGACGCATCGTGCGCGCGGCAGAGCGACTGAAAGTGAAATACGTCATCAGCCCGGAGTGCGGCCACGCTTTCACCGCGCTGCGCTGGGATGGGCCCAACCTGATCGGCCGCCCCTTCCCGTTCAAGGTGATCCACATCATCGAACTGCTGGATGAACTGCGCAGCTCGGGCCGACTGCAGACCGAGGGCGTGGACGAGACGCGTATGACCTTCCACGACCCGTGCCAGATGGTGCGGCGCGGCGGTGTGATCGAACAGCCGCGCAATCTGATGCACATGGTCGCGCCCAACTTCGTCGAGATGCCCGAGCCCGGCGTGCAGAACTGGTGCTGCGGCGGGGGCGGCGGCGTCAGCGCCAACCACCGTGCCGAACCGCTGCGCAACCAGGTGTTCAGCCGCAAGAAGGCGCAGCTCGACGCGATCAACGTAAAGACCATCGTCACCTCCTGCTCCAACTGCCGCACCATGTTGCTGGACGGACTGGAGAACAACCACATGGACATCGAAGTCATCGGCCTGACCGAACTCGTCGCCGAGCATCTGTCGGATAACGCAGAAGGGAAAGCATCATGAGCAGAAGAGTCGTCGTCGACCCGATCACCCGCATCGAGGGCCACCTGCGCATCGAGGCCGAGACCGATGCCGAAGGGCGCATCACACAAGCCTCCAGCGCTGGCACCATGGTGCGCGGCATCGAGATCATCTTGCGCGGTCGCGACCCGCGCGATGCTTGGGCCTTTGCACAGCGCATCTGCGGCGTGTGCACGCTGGTGCACGGCATCGCCTCGGTGCGCGCGGTGGAGGACGCGCTGAAATACGAGATCCCCGCCAACGCGCAACTGATCCGCAACCTGATGATCGGTGCGCAATACATCCACGACCATGTGATGCACTTCTACCATCTGCACGCGCTGGACTGGGTGGATGTGGTGTCCGCACTGAAGGCCGACCCGAAAGCCACCTCGCAACTGGCGCAGACGGTCAGCCCGTCCTATCCGCGTTCCTCGCCCGGCTATTTCGCCGATGTGCAGAAGAAGGTGAAACAGTTCGTCGAAGGCGGCCAGCTCGGCATCTTCGCCAACGGCTACTGGGGCCATCCCGCCTACAGGCTGCCGCCGGAAGCCAACCTGATGGCCGTCGCGCACTATCTCGACGCACTCGCCTGGCAACGCGACGTGGCCAAGCTGCACACCATCTTCGGCGGCAAGAATCCACACCCCAACTTCGTGGTCGGTGGCGTGCCCTGCGCCATCAGCGTGAATTCTGAACACGAAGGGGCCACCTCGCTCAACATGGTGGGGCTGTCCAAGGTGCAGAACATCATCAACCAGATGCGCGAATTCGTGGATCAGGTGTATGTGCCGGACACGCTCGCCATCGCCGGTTTCTACAAGGACTGGGCAACGCAGGGCGAAGGTGTGGGCAACTTCCTCACCTACGGCGACTTCCCCGCCAAAGGTATCAACGATCCGGCCAGCAATCTCATCCCTGCCGGCGTCATCCTCAACCGCGACCTGTCCACCATCCATCCCGTTGACCTGCATGCCGAGAACGAGATCGAGGAATACGTCTCGCATTCCTGGTACGACTACAGCGTGGGCAAGGAAAAAGGTCTGCACCCTTACAAGGGCGAAACCGCGTTGCATTACACCGGCCCCAAACCGCCCTACGAGAATCTGGAAACCGAGAAAGAATATTCATGGCTCAAGTCGCCGCGCTGGAAAGGCAAGGCGATGGAAGTCGGCCCGCTGGCGCGTGTGCTGATGCTGTATGCCAGCGGCCACGAGCAGACCAAGGAGCTGGTCGGCATGACTTTGAAGAAACTGGATGTGCCGGTGACGGCGCTCTACTCCACGCTGGGCCGCACCGCCGCGCGCACGCTGGAGACCAAGATCCTCGCCGACGCCATGCAAGGCTGGTACGACCAGCTCATCGCCAACATCAAGGCAGGTGATGTGCGCACCTTCAACGAAACCAAGTGGGACCCGTCCTCGTGGCCCAGCCTCGCCAAGGGTGCAGGTTTCATGGAAGCGCCGCGCGGCGCGCTGGCGCACTGGATCGTCATCAAGGACGGCAAGATCGACAACTATCAGGCCGTGGTGCCCAGCACCTGGAACGCCGGCCCGCGCGATGCGAACGGACAGGAAGGCCCTTACGAAGCTGCGCTCAGAGGTCACAAACTGCACGACCCCAAGCAACCAATCGAGATCCTGCGCACCATCCACAGTTTCGATCCCTGCATCGCCTGTGCGGTGCATGTGACCGATCCAGACGGCGAAGAACTGGTTAAAGTGAAGATCAAATAAAAAGGAAGACAAAACATGAAACGCACCCTCATCACCCTCGCCCTGTTGTTCATCAACACTGCCGCCAGCGCACACACGGGACACGATTCATCCGGCTTCACCACCGGCCTTGTGCACCCGTTCAGCGGCATGGACCACCTGCTCGCCATGCTGGCCGTCGGCCTGTGGGCCGGACAACTGGGCGGTCAACGCATCTGGCAACTGCCTGCCACTTTCATGGCCATGCTGGTGGGCGGCGCATTCGTCCCCATGTGGGTTCCATCGCTGACGCTGATCGAACCGGGCATCGCGGCGTCAGTGTTGATACTCGGCCTGCTCATCGCCAGCCCGACCAAGCTGGCAATACCGATCAGCTTCGCACTTACCGCCGCCTTCGGCCTCTTCCACGGCTACGCCCACGGTAGCGAGATGCCCAGCGCCGCCGCCCCGCTCGCCTACGCCGCTGGCTTCCTGCTCGCCACCGCATCGCTGCATGTGAGCGGCATCGTCATTGGCAGTGCACTGCGCGAACGATTCACGCGTCTGGTTCAGGTAGTGGGCATGAGCATCGCCGCCATGGGTGCGTGGATGCTGGTGACGATCTAGTAAGAGAGTGACTTCTGACCCCATGCGTCCGCATGGGGATGTACTTCTAGCAAATACCCGGTATCACGCGCCGTGTTTGATGACTGCGCTTTCCACTTTGCTTGCCAGTTGCGTGATGGACAATGCCGCCGGACAGCCCGGATCGGATTGCGCCAGCAATTGGCGTTTCATGATGGCTTGACGTACTGCGGGGTCTGAGGGGATGTCGCCCATGTGGATCAGTTTCAGCGGGTGTTCGGAATCCTTGTTCACGAAGCGATCCAGCACCTGCTGCAACTGTGTAGTGATTGCAGTGCCGTCACCGGTGCGCGCCACCTGATTGATGACGATACGTATGCGCTGGCGCTTTTGCTGCGCGCCCAGCACCTTGATGGTGGCGTAGGCATCGGTCAGCGCGGTCGGTTCCGGTGTCGCGACCAGCAACACTTCGGAAGCCATTGAGACGGCGAACAGCACCACGTCGGAGATACCCGCGCCGGTGTCCAGCAACACGATGTCGTAGTTCGGCACCAGACTTTCCATGATGCGCAGGAAATCGTCGCGCACTTCGGGGGCAAGACGCGAATATTCCACCATGCCGGAACCGGCCAGCAGCACCGAGAAACCGCCCGGTGCCTTGTAGATCGCGTCTTCCAGTTTGGACTTGCCGGTGAACACGTCGTGCAGGGTGATCTTGGGATAGAGATTGAGCACCACATCCAGATTGGCCAGGCCCAGATCGGCATCCAGCACCAGCACGCGCAATCCGCGCTTGGCCAGCGCCGAGGCAAGGTTCGCCGAGACGAAGGTCTTGCCGACGCCGCCCTTGCCGCTGGTGACGGCGATCACCTTGCTGCGCGACTTGAGCGCCAACGTCGGCTCAACTACTGCGTCTTGTGGTGGATTGGATACTTCGCTCATTTCAGTTTGCCCTGTTCATTTCACTGTCTGCCACTGCACTGCCCGCTGCGTCGCCAGCGACGCCTTCGGCCGCGGGATCACCGAACAGGTGATGCCCGAACAACATGCCTTTCTCATCTGCACTAACGGCAACGCCGCGCTGTTCTTCAATGAAAACGCGATTTCGTCCCGCAGATTTCGCACGGTAGAGCTGTTCATCCGCGCGCTCGGTCCACAGCTTTATGGTCGAACGCACCCATTCCGGCGCATAGGCACCGCCGATGCTGATGGTGACTTGTATCGTTTCCGACGGTGACACGGTGATGGCCAGCGCAGCCACCGCCTCGCGGATACGTTCCGCCACGACAGGGCCGAACGAACTCGGACAATTGGGCAGGATCGCGGCGAACTCTTCGCCGCCGAAGCGCGACACGGTATCCATCGGGCGCACACAGGCTTCCAGACACTTGGAGACCGCCTGCAACACCAGATCGCCCGCATGGTGGCCGTAGGTATCGTTGACCTTCTTGAAGTGGTCGATGTCCATGATCAGCAGCAGGACCGATTCGCCGGAACGCGCGACCGATTCGATCTCGCGATTGAGTAGGTGATTGAAATGACGCCGGTTGGACAGCCCAGTGAGCGGATCTCGCAAGGAAAGCTCGCACAGACCATCCAGGATGGTCTGCATGTAAACGGCGGGAGAGGCTTCCGGCGAAGGGAGTTCGCTCGACGGATCATGTTCGAGCAAGGCACGCGCGTCGTCCAGGCGCAGGTCGCTCAATCGAATCACGGAAGAATCAGTCGCAGAAGCCACAGAGTACGAGATGAGTTGAAAAAATCGCGGAGGGGACATCCCACCGCACGGCCCGAAGTATCCTTGCCCGTGCACGCCCAGTCAATGCCAATCGCTCTCGCATATTCCCCTGCTGCGCATTCAGCGGCACCGCGACAAATGATTTCGATTACCGCGCTGTAAGTTTGACCCGGTGGCTGCGACTAACCCTTGCATCCGCCAATTCGGCCATGCCTTACATCCAAGGAGAACCACCATGAAATTCGACACCCTCGCAAAGACCCTGATCTCTTCCGGCGCACTGGCAGCTGCCATGAGCGGTGCCGCCCTCGCCGTCCCCTGCGGCGCGGCCAATCCCTGTGCGGCGCGTTCGCACAAGACCAGCAAAACCAATCCCTGCGCAGGCATGAACCCCTGCACCGGCAAACACCCGTGCATGGCGAAATCCAAGAAGAAAGCCAATCCTTGCGCGGCGAAGAATCCCTGTGCAGCCAAGAACCCGTGTGCCGCCAAGCATCCTTGCGCTGCCAAGAACCCATGCGCAGCGCATTAAGTTCGCCAGCAGCCAAGACCGGCCTCGAAGCGAGGCTGGTTGTTGCGCCCGATCTGACACGTCTGCCGCTGGCGCAGTTACAGGCCATGCGGCAGGCAGGCCGCGAGATCGTGGAGATGTATCGCGTGCTGAAGAAAGCCGGACTCAACATCGTCGGCGAAGTGTTGCGCGACAGTTTGAACCGGGGCGAGACGTTCTACGAATTCAACCACTACCCCGATGACGACGTGTACGACCGCGAAAGCCACGCGCAGTATTACTACCACGCCCATCGCAGCGAAGCGGGCGAACACGGCCACTTCCACTGTTTCCTGCGCCCCAAGGGCATGCCCGCCGGTGTCTCTCCCATCGAATATCCCGCCACCGATCCGTGGCCGCAAGGCGACGAAGCACTGTCACACCTGATCACCATCGCCATGGACAGCTACGGCTTCCCGACCACCCTGTTCACCACTAACCGCTGGGTGACCGCCGAAGCCTGGTATCCCGCCGAACAGGTGATCCGCATGCTGGATCGCTTCGTCATCGACCATGCATTCCCATCGCTGCCGGTGAACCGCTGGATCAGCGCCATGTTCGTGCTCTACCGCCCACACATCGAAGCACTGCTGCAGAAGCGCGACGAGATAGTGTGGACATGGGCAGCAACGCATCCCGGCGAGGATGTGTTCGAGGACAGGGAACTGGATATCACCAGTCAGCTGGATATTTCAGTCGAAGACACGCTATGGATGGTGGAACTGGCACTCGCGGGACAGATGCGCTGATCATGACGGCTGCTCGGCCAAAAGAGACATCGGCGGTTTGCTGAAATGATTGTCTGTACAGGCTGAGGGGATGTCCGCTTCTCGCTCAACAGCGGCCGTTCAAAACAAGAGATTTGATGCTGCCTGACCGTCGCTTCCTAACCCGAAGCGGTCATTGCTGAAAACCATTGCGATGCTAACCCCTTTGATTCCTATGCGACGCCATGGTTGTTGATTACTGCTCCCTACAGGTATTTCATCTGGTGTAGGGATTGCTGCAGTTATTTTTATCTTCATCACAAATAACCGCAGAGGTTATGGATTGCAGGTAAGCCGTTGCAGTTTTTTCTTCGATGGCCCATGGAGATGCTTTCACTTCCACATCTGTTTGGGGTCGCCAACTGTACTGAATGATGTGAATGAAATCCTTGCCCTCGATGAAAGCCACATATGACCCCTCACCATAGGGGATGGACGGTCCAGCTAGGCCACAATACCAACCACCAACGGAAAAATACAACCCACCAAATGTATTTACTCGCTGAGCAGTTGGGACATATTTCTCTTTGCAAATTTGCTTCGTTTGATTTGCCAGTTGAACCAATCCGACATCGGCGACTTTGGCCTTCAGTTTATATATCTGCTCTCTAATATCGACTGATGGATATGGGGCCCTGCGAATTAACAGAAGACCGCTTTTCCAAGACGACACATCCTCACCATCCTTAATATATTCAGCAAGATATTCGCCATCTGACTTACCTTTCATCCATGCCAGTTTCCAACCAGCAGGAGGGGTGATATCAATTCTTTCTCCTTTAACAGAAAAAGGTTCGCTACCAGTTTCAGCAAAGGAGTTTGGAGTAATTAGATAGGCAGCAACGATTAGAAAAAATAGATGTTTCATTAAGTCAGCTCCAGAAGGTCAAGAGGTCGGCAACGAATATATATTGAATAGATGCACACAAAATGTAGATACGCAGAGTAATGCTATTAGGAACCTAACCCGCCCCTGCGGCAGGGTCAATATGCCAAAGTATCTATGCTTGTCTATATATCAGAACGACCGCTTCTGGCCGATCACGACCTGTACTTATCCTACCATCGTACGACTGCAATACCTCCAAAAGGAGACGGCTGGTCTAATCTAATTCAGTCCTTTGGAGTACCTGTCCACCATCCCACTGCTGGGAGCTTGTCTGACTTATCCATATTTTCCTGTGGCAAGTCTGGCCTGTATGGTCGCCTCGTTAGAATCGCTACTGCAAGTGCCAGGCAGATTAAAGAAACAAAGAAATTCCCTAAGGGACTTACTCCCGGCGTAGGCAAGTTTGCGCCACTACCTTGAAGGACTGCTGTCAGTCCAAAGGCGAGCGCTGCGAACGTCGCCATAAAACCGAATAAGCGCGCGCCAATATTAAAAACACACCAGTGTAGGGTTTCGTATTTCATATCCAAAAATGATTCAGTGTCGCCCATCAAACACAATGGATGTCCGCTGTAACCGTCCGCTCCCAAGTTAACTTCAGACATTCGATTCTCATTCAGACCTCAGTCCCTGGTTAACCCATAGCGGTCGTTGCTGAAAACAATTGCGATGCTGATCCCTTTAGTGATTCCTATGGACATGATCCTTCATTTCGTATTGCCAACATGCCCCCACTCCAAGTCCATTTGCTATTTTTCTCATCCCATGACTCTTCTCTGAATTCTATGTCAGCCCGAACATACTGATTCGAATGATAGGTAGTCAGTGTGATCCGATGTTTTGCGTCTCGACTTGAATTATGGTCATACCATGAACGTGCGCTGCCCCCATACACCAGCAACGTTTCTTCGCCTTCCTTCTGTTCGAGCACAACATACTTTCGAACAAATTTTTTACTATTATCATCCCGCTGAGCCCACAGTATCGCACCCTCCGAAACTACAAATGAGCATGGGAGATTCCAAGGGCGAGAAGTCGTACCAAAGGCACATGGATTGGAGCACCATGTTCCAATGAATTGGCTTCGTTTTTCACCCTCAGATAGAACTTGTAGCGGTGCCAGAAGCAGTAATCCAATAAAAATGTTCTTAATTCTCATGGAAGCACCTAACAGTTATTGGACGGACGCTCCGTCCGTATTACTTAAATTAGTGAGGCGCGTGTATTTGCCATAACCAATTGACTAACTATGAATCGCACTTCTTGCCTGTCCGCATATGCATTAATAGTACAGGCAGAGCCAATGACCGCTCCTGGCCGATCCACGCCCTGCGAATATCTTACCTTCGAGCGTCCGCTCCCAAGAGGTCTTCAGACATTCGTTTTTCATTTAGACCTCCGTCCCTGGCTAACCCAAAGCGGACAATATTGAATTATTCATATTGACTGATTCCACAGCAATCTACTTTTGAAGATACCCTCCCCCAGGGGGGTACAGTCGGTCAATGCTGATTTGCTCTCTTAACTTATAAGTGCACCATGTACGGATTTCATTTTTCCATAATGAGTACACCCCAACACCATCGGGACCATTGGCCATCAAGTATGATCTACCGCCATGCATGAATAACTGAATGTCACTCCATTGTTCTGAATACTTGGACAATGGGCCAGAAAAATTGTCAAAAGTTAATGCAACGGGCTGCTTTTCTTCAGATGAGTTTGTTGGATAAACATCCAAGCTTTGCCAAGATGTGCCGCATCCAGCAGATGATTGATTATTGACTAACAGAACATTTTCTAGCTGACCATCTTCATTTATATCGAGAGTTGCTTTTGCTGCTGACAGAACAGGGAGTTCGGAGCGGAGTCTTTCGAGCACCTGCTCATCAGAGACCGTGTTCCATTCCAGAAAAGGAACGTCGCCATTGGCTACGAAATCACATAACTCTGGATCTTTTCTTTCAACAGCTACCACTTCCACTCCAAGGGCTGAAGTGAGGCATAGCGGGCGTTTCTTTCCCTCACGAAACCATGAAACAATCGACACATCCTCTGCATCTTCTGCAAGATGAGCAGTAACAACAATGGGCTCGTTTTGCACCATAAGAAAAAAGTCATCTTTTCCCATATTGCCCCATCTCAAGCCCTCGTCGTTTTCAATATCCTCATCAGAGAAACCGTTATATTCCTGATATGCCCCTGACTTCTTGGCAACATCCAAGTCTAAGATTGAAGAAGAACTGCATGTCCCCCCCCAATTGACTACACCTATATTTTCAATTTTCCCATCCTCGTTATAGTCCAAGTCAAAGACTGCACTAAGTGGAATATTTAACTGCTTCCATAAACTTGGTTGTTTCTCTGAAGGAGTCGAAAGATCATATATCTTGGCTTTCAATCTCCCTGAGTTTGCATATTTGACTACCTCATTACATATCGACTCTGCTTTTATTGCAGATATCAGCGGGATATTCCCCTTTCGATTTACTGAAGTTAGTTGATCAATACGAATTTCATATTCATTCTTTATGCAGTCAATATCGCGACAGAGATTTCGTTTGTCTAGCCACTTTTTTTGTTCTCGCCGAATTTGTTTATCTTTGGGCTCATCCTGAAATCTTTCTTCTTCTAACTTCGCGCTGTAAATCTCAAACAATTTGTCATCTAAGAGTGAAGCGTAGATATTTGAGCAAATAAGTTTTTCTACTTTCGTAATATCACCATGGCATCGAAAACTCGCAGCAGGAGCGGCAGCGGAATAGGAAATCAGCAATATTGCTGAAAGAAGAATGCGAAAGATGGTCTGATAATTCATGCGCGTACGTTATCCCGCTGTTGCAGCAGGGTCAATATGCCAAACGGCCTATATCTGGCCTATATATCTGTATGGCCGCTTCTGGCCGACTTGTGACTGCTTGTCTTTGCGGGCATGTACGTCGGCCCTGCGCTCGGAAGCGGTCATCCCTAAAACCGAATCCTGCAATATATAAACTGACAGCACAACGAAAAAGAATATATAGGCCAAATGGCATATTGTCCTTTGACGTGCTGTGTTGTAGCGTGCGTCCCATGTTTACGCAAAGTAGTCGTTTGCCAATGGAATGGCCGAAGGGCTCAGCGGACAGTAGTAGTCCTTCCCACACGCCCATCCTCATGTGCATATGAGGACAAACAAAATAGTGGGGTATTGGATATGAAATCAATGTGCGCCTCACATTTGTAATTCGGACCGCGTCTCCGTTTAATAACTACTAAGGGTTTCGCATGTACTTCCTCAAGACTATTCAGTGGTTACTTGGCATTGTGATTGCCTTTTATCTCTACAAAGCTCTGCTTGGGAAGTTGCGCGACGGCGACGGCATAAAGGCCGGAATGGTTGCGTTTGCTTGGTTCGCTATAGTATTAATCAGTTCTGGGGTCGTCAAAATCAAATGAAAGTTGCTATGTCACTCGCCCTTCGATCTGTTCTTCTGCTTGTTCTTGCTGGTGCAGGATTCGTGGTTTATGGAAATACACTCAACTACGTCAGCGAAATCATAGTTACCACTAATCATTCGTTGATTTACGGTGCCATTTTGTTGCAAGGCTTTATTGCAGCCGCGTTCGTTGCTGCCTTACTATGCTTCCCCTTGGCAAAGGTATTTCGCCAACATTCCCCTTATGCGGCGCTCGCTGTCAGTTTACCTGTCTTGTTGATACGTGTTCCTGAACTACTAAACCCGCCACGCCACATGTTCGCTTTAATTGTTTCTGCGTATGAGGTTCTCGCATATGCATTCCTTCTGGTTCTGGGGGCATGGTTGGCTCACAAACAACTTAGCCATCACAGCACGATCCTGCGGGACTCCCCTGAGCTTCCACGTTAACTGTCCGCTATTGGGAAATGCAAGAGTTTCAAACGGGTTGTCCGAGGACTGGTGTCTAAATGAAAATCGAGTGTCTGAAAACCTCTTGGGAGAGGACGCTCAAAGGTAAGATATTGGCGGGACTTAGATCGGCCAGGAGCAGACTTACCGGGATGTCCGCTTTGCGGCGAGCAATTTGGCAAAATGCAGTTCAGCTGCGTACCATTAACTGACATCACGAGACATTTCCAATATTCAGAAATATGGCCAAAGCTGCTGTCTCCTTTTGCATAATGTAGTATTGAGACCAATAGAAAACCATTTCAATAAGAATCGGAGCGATAGTTAAAAGGTATGCCTGTCTCTAGATTAACTCTTGTGCAAACATGCGTTCACCGCCGAAGTACTTGAGGTCGCTGTGTTCAACGTAGCGCTTGCACTGGCTTTTGTAATAGCCAACTTCGCGGCACCAGGTGGCCGACTGGTCTCGTTCGTGTTTCAACAAGAAGCCCTTCACACACTGCCGCCGTATCAGCAGGTGCTTTCATTCGTCTTTGCAAATTATTGGCTCCCTGCGCTGTTGATCTATTTGCTTATGACGACGGTACAAGCCAATCGATATGTTTTGCCTAGCCGCGTTGTTCATATTGTGTTGGGAATAGCCAACTCGGTTCTTGTCCTTTATTTCATCTCGCGAGTGTTTACGTCTACCGTGCAAGGTGGCGGCGTGACCTTTGCCTTGGACAGCGTTGCTGCGTATCCGGCTAAGGTGTCTCAGTGGGCCCTCACAGGCGGCCTGACGTGGCTGGTTGTAACTTCCATATGGAGGTCAATTAAAGCCCCAGGCATCCCTGCGAAGGACCTTCGCCCTTTACTACGAACGGGTTCATTCGTAGTGGCGCTTGTGTTTCTTCTGCCACCACTATGTTTTTTCGGTTGGGTGTATGTCACCAAGTCCACTGTAATCCATACAGCGGCTATAGCGCGCCAAACTCGCGAGGCCCGGTTTGAAGACCTTTGCCGCAATGTTCACATTGATATTAGGAGAACTGTTACTGATGTAAAGAGCGTCTTCTTCAGCTCACTCAGTGAGCTCACGATCCCGCTCAGGAAGAAGATTGACTATGTAGAAGGCAAGAACATATACGGAAACATTGTCAGGGATATTCAGAGGAAGAAACCGTTGGCCTCACCACCTCCTGGAGAATATGCAGAGTTCAGCAGGGAAGTGGTCCCAGAGGCAACGGCCGATTATGAAATCTCAATCCAGTCACTTACGGATGCAGGGGATCGGGATTTGGGACTAGGAGTGGGGCAATTCACGGTGACAGATCGTAGAACCAATGAGGTGTTGGCGACGTTTACAGAAGTTACCGAAGTTAGTGGAGTTAAAGTCTTAAGAACGTGCCCATCAAACTTTGGAAATTACCGATACGAATTGGTCGGATACGTACTGGGACTACATGATCCAGATAAGGCAAGGCAAATAGCCGTGCAGTTGGAGAAATTTGAGGCGGAAAAATTCAAGTGAATACACAACAAGGTGCTTCAGACAGACGCCCTAGCAATTAGCGCTTTGTACCCCGCAGAACGCCGGCATTGAATGGCAGCAACTGTTAATGTCTGCAATGGGTTAGCAAGTGACGGTAGATCACCATCAAGCTCTTAGTTTTGAGCGACCGCTGTCGGATGTGAAGCGGACAGCCCTTCAGAACATTCAATCAGCCTTTTCAGCAATTCCCCACTGTCTCTTATGGCCGAAGATCTGCCGCTCCTCCAGAAGTATCTATATCCAGAACTTCCCCTTCCACTCCCCGCGCACGTAGTCGATGCTGACGCTTTTTGGTGCGATCTTGCGCACGTTGGGCGTATCGAGTTCGATCTCTGGTTGGCGGCCCAGCCTGTCTGCGACTTCGAACGAGCATGCAGTTGAGGTGACAGGGCGAAAGAAGACGGCGAGTTTGTCACTGACGGCGACGGTGTCGCGTTGCGGTGCAGTTTCGTGGAAGTGGACGAACTTCTTCACCAGGCAGGAGAAGTAGAGTTCCAGTTCGACCACCAGCGGTTGCGCGCGCCGCGCCAGTTCGCGTGCGGCGGCTTTACTCCATCCCACCGACACTTGCCTGCCGTTGATTTCGACAGTAGCGTTCAATGCTGCATTCATGATGTCACCTCACAGCACATGCGGCGCGATGTCTTCCACCATTGCACCGATCAAGTCGGAATCAGAATCCGGTGCCAGCACCGAGGCATCGCCCTTCTCTCCTGTCATCTCGATCTTGCGATCATCGCCATGTTTGCTCAGGCGCGATTCACCGCCGCAGCAATGGCAATACACATGGTCGCCGTCACGCTGTGCGCGGCGAATCGCCAGCGGTGCGCCGCAACCGCACTGCAATAGCGGCAAGCCCGGTTCGCTGTGGCCGATGATGTGCGCCAGCTCGCTGGTGTCGCTCAGTGCCAGGAAGTGTTTTGCCAGCGGCGTATCGAACTGCCGACCGGTCTCTTCGCGGATGATGTCGAGTGCTTTTTCCATGCGCATGCCTTTGCGGTAGGCGCGCGTGCTGGTCATGGCGTCGAAGGCGTCGGCGATACTGACGATGCGCGCGACTTCCGGAATGACATCGCCCGCGATGCGGTTGGGGTAGCCGTTGCCGTCCGGGCGTTCATGGTGACCCACCACGGCATCGAATGCGAGGTTCGCCAACGGATGGTTGGAAAGCAGCTTCCCGCCTACTGCGGGATGGGTCTTGATGACGTCGTACTCGCCGTCGGTGAGCCGGTCCGGTTTGTTGAGGATGGCATCGGGCACACCGACTTTGCCGAGATCGTGCAAGAAACCACCGACTTCGCTCAGCGCAATGTCGCGACGCGACAGACCCGCTTGCTGCGCCAGCAGCTTGGAGAATTGCGACACGCGCCACAGATGACCGCCGGTGTAAGGATCGCGCGCCTCGACGATCATGGACAGCCCGAGCAGTGTGTTCAACAGGGATTCTTTTTCAGACATATACGTATCCTTGATAGCCAAGTTAATAGCGCGTCGTCAGGTTCACCATCCATTCAGGCATCGCGTTCACTGCCCACTTTTCGAATCCTTTATCCGCGCCCGTCATTACCAGCACGCCGATCAACAGCAACGCCACACCGAACAACTTCTTGGCTTTCTGGCCGGCATCCATCATACGCCCGCGCCATTTACCCATCGCTTGGCGAGACAGCATGCCGAGCGCGAGCAGCGGCAAGCCTGCGCCGAGGCTGAACATCAGCATCACCGCCGTGACCTGCGCCAGCGCCTCACCCTGGCTGGCCAGCGTGACCGCCACACCCAATGTCGGGCCGACGCACGGACTCCACACCACTCCGAGCAGCAGACCAAGCAGGAACTGGCCGTGCAATCCGTTCAGATTGAAACGCGCAAGCAAGCCCTGCCCCACGCCCAGCCGACTGACCGCCGCGCTGAAACGATCTTGCAATCTAGTGGAGACCAGCACCGCGCCGAACAGGAGCAACAACACGCCGCCCACGATGCGCAGACTATCCTGCTCCAGACCGATGCTGCCGCCCAGCGAACCCAGCACCACGCCGATGAGCGTGAACGAGAGCATCAGCCCACCCACCAGCACGAACGGGCCGTAGCGATGCGTACCCGCCGCCGAGCCCATCAGGATAGGCACCAGCGGCAGCACGCACGGCGACAGTGTGGACAACACACCGGCCAAGAATGACAGGCCGAAACTGGCTGTGCTCAGTTCCATCTCTACAGCGCCTTGCGCAACAACACCGCGATCTTGTCGCTGTCTGTCTCGCCGGTCACGCGCGCGACCTCATGGCCCTTCTTGAACACGATCAGCGTGCTCTGGTAGCGCACGCCGAAAGCCTTGACCACGGATTGCTGGCTGTCGAAATCGACCTTCAGCGTGGTGATGGGCTTGAACTCATCGGTCGGCAACAGTTTTTCCAGCACGGCATCCTGCGCGCGGCAAGTCGGACACCATGGGGCATGGATGAACACCAGCACCGGTTGGCCGGATTTGTTCAGCGCATCCAGTTTGGCCTGGGTGTAAGGCTCGCCTACAGCATGTACGAACAGCGGGAACAACAGGGCCAGCGATAGGAATAGTTTCTGGAACATGGCGATCTCCTTTTGATTTAGCGGATGAGGCGATGCTGATTGGTCGCTGACATCCTCCATTCCTTACAGATATTTTTCAAGTTGTAAGGTTCTCCATTCCCGCGCGACCAACCCCTGTCACCGTAACAATGCGTGATTTCCCCGATTACTGACAGGAGGTTGTGATGTCCATGATGTGCAAGATGAATAGTAGTTGCGAGACCACGCCCGGCATGTGCGTGCACGAGAAGATGATGCTGGGCGCGGTCGTATTGACGGCGGTCGGCATCCTCGCTTTCTGGCTGCTGGCCTGAGATACAAGGAGAACAACATGAAACGAACCAGATTGATGAATACCCTGATCGCCTCCGGCGTGTTGAGCTTGTCCGTCGGCGGCATGGCGATGGCCGCCCCTTGCCGCGCCAATCCCTGCGCGCCGCGCAGTTCTCGCATGAATCCGTGTGCCGCAAAGAACCCCTGTGCTGCGGCCAATCCCTGTGCGGCCGCGATGGTGAAGATGGACATCAAAGGCGTGATGCGCCCGGCCAACTATCGCCCCTACCGGGGCAGCAACAGCGAGTTGTTGTCCTACGGGAAACGATTGTTCAACGACCCGCGTCTGAGCAGCAACGGCATGTCGTGCAACACCTGCCATAGCGACAACGGCGCGTTCCAGACATCGTTCGCACAGCCTTATCCGCACTATGTCGAGATGACGCATGATCGGGCTGCAGTGAAGGCCGTACAGCTTGATGAGATGGTGCAGTTCTGCATGGTGGTGCCGATGGCTGCCAAGCCGCTGCCGTGGAGCAGCAAGAAGCTGGCTGCGCTGACCGCTTACACCGGATCACTGCAGAAAGACTTCCGCGCTGGCTCGCCCTGTGCGGCGAAGAACCCGTGCGCGGCGGCCAATCCCTGTGCGGCGAAAAATCCCTGTGCCGCGACACGCCACTGATCCTTTCCCGCGTTCCCATGCACCCGCCCACACTCGGCGGGTGTTTTGCATTTCCGCGAGTGCTACCATGCCGCAGCATCTCGCCAGCCAACCGGAGCTTGAATGAGCGACATCGATCCCGAAGCACTGCAAGGCCATCGCAGCCACCTCATACGCTACGCCATGCTGCAACTGCGCGACCCGAACCTGGCCGAGGATGTGGTGCAGGAGACGCTGGTGGCCGCCATCGAGAGTCGCGCCAAGTTCGCCGCACAGTCTTCACCGCGCACCTGGCTGGTGGGCATACTCAAACACAAGATCGTTGACCTGCTGCGCAAGCGTGCCCGCGAGCCGCAACTGAATGTGGCCGAGGGTGAGGACGAGAATGAGCTGGTCGACGCGCTGTTCAAGGAGAACGGCCATTGGGCCGATCCACCACAAACATGGAACGCGCCCGAGCAGTCACTGGAGAACGCGCATTTCTGGAATGTGTTCGAGCAATGCAACCAGCGCATGCCGCTCAACACAGCCCGCGCCTTCATGATGCGCGAGTTCATGGAGATGTCGACGGAAGAGATCTGTCAGGAATTGGGAATATCAACGACTAACTGCTGGGTGATCCTGCACCGCGCGCGTCTAGCGTTGCGCGAATGCCTGGATATGAACTGGTTTGGGAATGCGAGGTAAACATGATCGACTGCAAACACAACACCGAACTGCTCTCACAATCCTACGACCGCCCCATCACCCTGCGAGAGCGCATCGCGATGCGCATGCATCTGATGATGTGCCGAGGCTGCCGCAACTTCGAGAAACAGCTCGCCTTCCTCCGCAAGGCGGCACGCGAACTGCCGCGCAAGCTGTGACCCGCCTCCGCCTCGCCGCCTATACCACTCTGACCATGATCGCCTTCGCGGGCAATTC
Organism: Sideroxydans sp.; assembly: GCA_013791855.1. Taxonomy (GTDB): domain Bacteria; phylum Pseudomonadota; class Gammaproteobacteria; order Burkholderiales; family Gallionellaceae; genus Sideroxyarcus. The sequence goes on along the minus strand of VMTA01000019.1, from coordinate 38,417 downwards.
ATTGTTCTGCCGCATGGCACTGAAAGAGACCGCCATCGACCCGGCCACCTTCACCAGCGTGCGCCTGTTGTCCGGTGCGGCGATGTTGTGGCTGCTGATGAGTTTGCAAAGACAGGCTCCGCTCGCGCACGGCAACTGGCGCAGCGCGACGGCTTTGTTCATCTATGCCGTCGCTCTCTCCTTCGCTTACCGCAGCATTGATACCGGTGCAGGTGCGCTGATGCTGTTCGGCGCGGTGCAGGCGACCATGCTCGTCGCCGGTTTCATCGCGGGTGAACGCATGACGGCCATGCAGAGCGCCGGCTTCGTGGCGGCGATGGTCGGCTTGGTGATATTGGTGTCGCCCGGCGTGGAAGCCCCCTCGGTGCTGGATTCGATATTGATGCTGGCAAGCGGTGTCGCCTGGGGCGTGTATTCGATGTTGGGCCGGGGACAGGCGAATCCGGCTGCTGCCACCGCCGGTAACTTCCTGCGTGCCGCGCCGCTGACAGTTGCGCTCTCATTGATCGCCCTGCCCTGGTTACAGTTGGATGCGCAAGGCGTGTTGTATGCCGTGCTATCCGGTGCGGTGACCTCGGCTTTGGGTTATGTGCTGTGGTATCGCGTGCTGCAACACATGCGCGCGATGACGGCTTCGACGGTGCAACTCTCCGCGCCGGTGATCGCCGCCATCGCTGGAATTTTGCTACTGGGCGAAACGGTCACCCACGATCTGGTGATCGCTTCGGTGTTGATACTAGGCGGAATATTGCTGGTACTGCGCTTCGGCAAGCGCTGATTCAAATTCGCAACGCGGCTGAGATATTCTCCAGCGCCTGCTTGATCACACTGCGCGGTGCGCCGATGTTCATGCGCATGTATCCACTGCCCTCGGTTCCGAACATCGCGCCCGGACTCAAACCGACACCTGCTTTCTGCACGAAGAAGTCTTTAAGTTGTTTGTCGCTCAAGCCCATCTCTCGACAATCCAGCCACAGCAGATAGGTCCCTTCAGGCTCGATCATTTTGATCTGCGGCAGATGCTGTTGCACAAAGTCGCGCACCATGTCGCGCGTACCGGCCAGATAGCCCATCAAGTCATCCAACCAAGGCGCGCCCTCGCGATACGCGGCTTCGAACGCAGCGATGCTGAACGGGTTGCTGGCGCTGACGTGCAGCGTGTCGAATGCCTGCGTGATGGCTTTTCGATCCGACGCTTCCGGCACGACGAGCGCGGACAGGCCGAGGCCGGGGATATTGAAGGTTTTGCTGGGGGCGACGGCGGTGACGATGTTCACCTTGTCGTTCAGCGTGGCCAGCGGTACATGCCGGCAACCGGGATAGATCAGGTCGGCGTGTATCTCGTCCGACACCACGGTGATGTCATGCTTTTCGCATACGGCCAACAGCGCCTGTAATTCTTCATGTTGCCACACTCGCCCGACCGGGTTGTGCGGCGAGCACAGGATCAACATGCGTCCGCCTTCACGCGCACAACGTTCAAGATCATCAAGATTGAAAGTGTATCGGCCTGCTTCCAGCTTGAGTGGATTGAGCAGCGACTTGCGTCCGCATATCCCGGCAGCGGAGAGGAACGGCGCATACACCGGCGGCTGCACGATCACCCCGTCACCGGGCTGCGTCAGCGCCATGATGCAGGCATGCAGCGAAGGCACCACACCGGGACAGAACAGGATGGATTCGCTTGCTATGTGCCAATGGTGGCGCGTGGCCAGCCAGTGGATCAGTGCGTCGTTGAGCGATGAGGGGAAGATGGTGTAACCGAACACCGGATGTGCTGCGCGCTGCGTCAGCGCGCGCTGCACCGCATCCGGCACCGCGAAATCCATGTCGGCCACCCACAGCGGGATGACATCGTCTCGGCCGAACACGGCCTGCCTTGCATCGTATTTCAGACTGGCAGTATTTTGTCGATCTGGGGCTGAATCAAAGCGTGTGTCCATGGCCGCAATATAGCCGCAAAAACACAGCGGCGGATAGCGCCGTCACGCGCCTGGCCAATGGGCCGTCGCCACGCCCTCGCCCAGATCCGCCTCGATCAGGCGGCGACGCACCTCCAGCAGGCGCGCGACGAGTGCGGGTTCGTGCGAGGCGTAGGCATCGGCATCCGGGATTCGTTTCACTACCACACCGAGTAATTCGGTAATGGCGTTGCCGATGGAGTTCTGGCTGATGGTGACGATCAGTTTGCCTGCGTCGTTGCGATAGATGAGTTGCTTGAAGGCGGGCTGCCAGCGGATGGCGTTGGCATATTTCGCGTCGACGATGCAGTGGTCGCGCACCTTCTTGGCCGTCTTCATGAAGTCGTTGTTGAACAGCAGCACGCTCTCCACCTGCTCGGGGAAATACACGTCCGGCAGCATGGGCGCGTTGTGCGTGGAGACCTGCGAGAAGAAGCTGCGGTAGAAATCGATGAAGCCTTTCAGCACCTCGTCGTACTCTCTCCAGAAATGCACATCCTTGAGCGCCGCCGCACCGCCCTGCACTTCCCAACTCGGCAGGCCCTGCGGGTAGCCGGTCAGCGCGATGCGCGCATCGGCTTCGCTGGCGGGTTTGAGTATCTGCAGGTGCAGCGCCTTGTCGAAGAAGTCGCGGTACACATCGCGCATATAGGCCTGGAACAGGCTGTGCTGGCCGCCGTCGGTCAGATTGGGATCGTCCGGGTCGGCCGCTTTCGCATCACGCAAAACCTGCTTCGGGAAGACGACGAAATGGTTGTGCAACATGCGGATGCTCGGCACACCGGGCGAGGTCAGCGGCCAGGTCGCGTCCAGACTCGCTTCGCCCGCGAGGATCAGCGCCTCGTCCGGATCTGGATATTGCTCCAGCATGTAGTCGATGACGATCTGGTTCATGCGGTTCCAGATCTGCTTCACGTTCTCCGCCACCTGCGTGCGCCGCACCGGGCGACCCAGCGGGTTGAGGATGGTCTTGGAAGTGTTATAGATGATGGAACAATCGAACTCTGTGCTGTGCCCCAATGCCTTGCGATACAGCAGCAGGTTCTCGGGGTTCATCAGCAGGCCGTTGTTGTTCGCCAGATCGTTGAGGTTCTCGGTGCTGTTGAAGAACTCGTTGTGTTTCAGGCCCTCGGGAACGTCGAGCGGGATGGGGCGGAACGGTGTGACGATCTCGCGCGGGCCGGATCGCATGGATCAGTCCTTCCCGGATCCGGCGAGATCAGGCACACGCATCAGGTTTGCGCCCAGGGCAGACCGTCGAAGCGCCAGCCGTTGTGCGAATTGCGATGGTGGGTATCGTCCAGATCGCCCTCGAAACCATGCTCGACGTTGTAGATGTCTTTCAGTCCCGCGTTTTCCAGTGCCAGACCCGCATCTGCGGAGCGGCGGCCGGAACGGCAGATCAGCACCACGGGACGGTTCACGCTGGCGGCCTTGCGCACATGCGCGACGAACATGGGATTGATGTCCCAGTCGGGACCGTCCACCCAGGGGATATGGATGGAACCGCGCGGATGGCCGACGAACATGTATTCCATCTCGCTGCGCACATCGATGAACACTGCTTCGGGATTGGATTGCAGAAAATCGTAGGCTTCTTTCGGGTTCAGATGTTGCATGATCTTCGCTCCTGATCTGTAATGGGTAGGCAGATTATAGCCCTATCATTTCCCGGTGATATCCTGCAATTTATGATGCTGAACTTGGCGTCTTGACCAAGCTTGGTAGCAATGGGGGCGTTCATCAACCCTCCGGCAGTCTGCGTATCTCGAAACTCATATTGGACAAGTCGCCCAGTATCCAGGTGGGGATGGCGTCGATACCGGGCGCATCGATACCGGCGACCGAGCCGGGATTGACCAGCCAGCATTCGCCGTCCTTGATATGTCTTTGCAGCCCGGCATGGGCGGTATGGCTGTGGCCGTGGCAGACCAGGTCGTAATCGCCGGTGCAGGCGAAGGCGTGGCCTTGGTTGGGCATGTGGGTGATGAATATCTTGCGCCCGCCCAGCTCAAGCTCGGCCTCTGCACCGTGGTAAGTGAAGATACCGGGGGTCTTTATCATCATGCGGTACAGCGCGGAGATGTCGCCCAGATTGTTGCCGTGCACGGCGTGGATGGGCAGTCCGAGCTTGAGTGAAGCGCGCAGGGTATTGGCACCGATCAGATCACCGCAGTGGAGCACTGCCTGCGCGCCTTCGTCCTTGGCTGCGGTGATGGCATGCACCAGCGCATCGGAACGATCGTGACTATCTGAAACGATGCAGATCTTCATAACCTTGTTGTGTGTCTGGAATTAGGCCGGATTAAGCCGAAAATCCATTAGCGGGTCTATAGCCATATCGGGTGGGGGGAGTCTCGCCCCTATGGGTACGGGCATATCTGACACAATTTCCTAACGGTTGATATTTATTGCAAAGCGACATAACCTTGAAACAATAGGAGCATTTCAGAAACCCCTGATTTCTTCGATAGCCGGACCAAGCGACCAATCCTTACAGAGTCTCATGAATCGACTATCCATACCCGCAGAGCTTTCGGATGAAACCGAATTCTTCTGGACTAGCGAGCCAGAGTTCATTCCGCCCGATCTGGATGGCGGCGTGGACGCGTGCGTCGAACAGAGTTTCATATCCCAGCGCGCCAGCGATCTGGAGACCCTGCTCAACCATTGCCTGGAATCCGCGCTCGGCATGATAAATGCCCGTGCCGGGGTGATCCGTATCCTGTTGCCGGACGAGCAGACACTGCCCATCATCAGCACCGTCGGCCTCTCGAACGAGGAACTGGATTCCGAACGCGTAAGCGAACTGGCCTGCGAGGATTGCAGTCGTGATGCTTTCCGCCACGGCATGTGTGCCACCACCATCGAGAAATGCGAGACCCGGCAATGCGGCTCCGCCAGTCAACGCATGCAATCGGTGATCTCCATCCCGCTGGAGGGCCGGGCAGCCGCCGACACCTTGTTGGGCGTGTTCACCCTGTTCTTCGACACCCCGCAGACCACCTTCAGCCCGACTGCACAGATGGCCGTCAACTTCGCCGACATGCTGGCCGCACTGATCGAACACACCCAGGCCGGACGCGAAGCGCGCCGCGCCGAACTATTGATGGAGCGCCAGTCCATCGCCAACGAGATCCACGACTCGCTGGCGCAGACCCTGAACTACGCGCGCATGAACACCACCCTGCTGCGCGATGCGATCCGCAATAACAAGAACACGGCCGCAAAATACGTCGGCGATATAGAAGATGCGCTGGAGATCGGCCAGAAGGCGGTACGCGCGCTGATCACCGACTTCCGCAGCGAGATGAACCCTTCGGGCCTGCTATATGCCTTGCAGGACCTGTGCGGCGAGTTCAACCGGCGCAACCATATCGTGCTCGACAGCAAAGTGCGCATCGCCGATCTGGACCTGCCGCTGGAACACGAGATACAGACCTACAACATCGTGCGCGAAGCGCTCTCCAATATCGAGAAGCATTCCAACGCATCGCATGCCAGAGTGATAGTCGATTATGTCTGCGGTTACTATGTATTCATGGTAGAAGACAATGGAGTCGGTACCTTCACCCCTGCCGAGGGGCATTATGGTCTGGTCATCATGCGTGAGCGCGCGCAAAGGATAGGCGGCGAGATACGCGTCGAGAGCACAAAAGGGCTGGGAACCTGCGTACAATTTTACTTCCCCGAGCCGGAAGCCAACTGGAGAACGCTGAATGAGTGAGATGTTGAAGATAGCCCTGGTCGACGACCAGAACCTCTGTCGCATGGGACTGTGTGAACTGTTGAGCAACGGCTACGGCTTCAACGTGCTCGGCGCTGTCGGCAGTCTGGAAGCGCTGCAAAAACTGATCGAACTGGAACCCGACGTCATCGTGATGGACCTGCGCATGAAGCCCATGGACGGTATCGCCATGCTGCAACAGATCCGCGACGACGGCTGCGTCATCCCCACCGTCATCCTCACCATGAGCGATTCCGAGACCGACCTCTCCAATGCGATCAAGGCCGGTGCGCGCGGTTTCCTGCTGAAAGACATGGCACCGGAAGACGTGGTGGATGCCATCCGCCGCGTCGCCGCCGGCGAGATGGTGGTCGCCCCGTCCATGACGGTGAAGATGATCGACATGCTCAAAGGCAAACAGCCCGGCAGCGAACCCAGACAATCCCTCAACCTGCTCACCGAGCGCGAGAAAGAGATCCTGCAACTGCTATCGCGCGGCGAAAGCAACAAGGCCATCGCGCAGACACTGTCCATCAGTTACGACACCGTCAAACAGCATGTGCGCCACATCCTGAACAAACTCAATCTGTCCTCCCGCGTCAAAGCTGCCGTCCTGTTTGCCAAAGAGCAGCACAAGTCAGACAACGACCAGTAAAGCCTCACGCCCCATACGGGTTACCCACACTACCCAATGGGGTTATAGACACTACCCTGCTGAATTGCGCTAATTGGGGGGCGGGAGAGAGGGCAACATCCGGAATCAAATCGGAGCAATCCCATCCACAACAACCTAACAGGGGAACACATATGGCACATGTAGTCATCATGGGTGCAGGCGTCGGCGGTATGCCGGCAGCATACGAAATGCGCGCAGAACTGGATAGCAAGCACAAGATCACCGTCGTCAACAACGGCGAGAACTTCCACTTCACTCCTTCGAACCCATGGGTCGGTGTCAAATGGCGTGACCGCAAACACATCGAGTTCCCGGTACGCACCTACCTGCAGCGCAAGGGCATCGAGTTCAACCCTTCCGGCGTGAAGCGTGTCCACCCCGACCAGAACCAGCTCGAACTCAACGACGGCACCATGATGCCGTACGACTATCTGGTCATCGCTACCGGCCCCAAGCTGGCGTTCGATGAAGTAGCAGGCCTCGGCCCGCACGGCGGCCACACCCATTCCGTCTGCCACGTCGACCACGCGATGAAGTCGCACGACATCTGGGACGACTTCTGCAAGGATCCCGGCCCCATCGTGGTCGGTGCCGTACAAGGCGCATCCTGCTTCGGCCCGGCTTACGAATACGCGTTCATCATGGAAACGGACCTGCGCAAGCGCAAGATCCGCACCAAGGTACCGATGACCTTCGTCACTTCCGAGCCCTACATCGGCCACCTCGGTCTGGGCGGCGTCGGCGACTCCAAAGGCATCCTCGAATCCGGCATGCGCGACAAGCACATCAAGTGGATCTGCAACGCCAAGGTCACCAAGGTCGAAGACGGCAAGATGTTCGTCACCGAGCATGACGACATGGGCCAGGAAAAGAAACAGCACGAACTGCCCTTCAAGTACAGCATGATGCTGCCCGCCTTCAAGGGCGTGGACGCCGTGTTCGGTCTGGAAGGTCTGACCAATCCGCGCGGCTTCATCACCGTGGACAAGCACCAGCGCAATGCAAAGTACAAGAACATCTTCGCCGTCGGCGTGTGCGTCGCCATTCCGCCGGTCGAACCCACTCCAATCCCGGTCGGCACACCCAAGACCGGCTACATGATCGAGTCCATGGTCACCGCCACCGTGCACAACATCAAGGCCGACCTGACCGGTCAGCCCGCCGACCAGGAAGCCACCTGGAACGCCGTCTGCCTGGCCGACTTCGGCGAGAGCGGTGTCGCCTTCGTCGCCATCCCGCAGATCCCGCCGCGCAACGTGAACTGGTTCTCCGAAGGCAAGTGGGTGCATCTGGCCAAGGTCGCGTTCGAGAAATACTTCATCCGCAAGATGAAGAAAGGCACTTCCGAACCGTTCTATGAAGGCAGCATCATGAAGATGCTGGGTATCGAGAAGCTTAAGTAATACGCGGCACCCATAACAAAAGGCCTCCGGTTGCAGAACCGGAGGCCTTTTTGTTTAGCGGGTCAGGCGCTTTGCTTCTTGGCGTGTGCCGGTCTGAACACTTTGCATTGCGCGGGATCGGCTTCCAGCCATGCGCCTTCGATGAGATCGATGCAATAGGGAATGGCCGGAAACACCGCATTCAGGCAATCGTCGATCGCCGAAGGTTTACCCGGCAGGTTCACGATCAGGCTCTTGCCTCGTATGCCCGCCGTCTGTCGCGACAGGATAGCGGTGGGCACAAACTTGAGCGACTCGGTGCGCATCAGTTCACCGAAGCCCGGCATCATCTTCTCGCACACCGCTTCGGTCGCTTCCGGTGTGACATCGCGCAGCGCGGGGCCGGTGCCGCCGGTGGTGACGATGAGACTGCAGCCCTCCCTGTCCGCCAGCTCGATCAGCGTCTGTTCGATCAGCGGCTGCTCATCGGCGATGACACGCGCCACCGCTTCCCATTCATTCGTCAGCACACGCGTGAACCACGCCTGCATCGCCGGGCCGCCCTTGTCTTCATATTCGCCGCGACTGGCGCGGTCCGATACTGTCACAAAACCAATACGTGCTTTCATCTCACTCCCCTGCTTCATCCTGATAGGCCGTGCCGTCCAGCAACTGCACCGTCACCTGCTCGCCCGAGCCAATCCCCTTGCTCTCGGCAGGCACGATCATCAACCCCTCGGCCATCGCCATCGAGCGCAGGATGCCGCTGCCCTGATCGCCGGTCGGAGTGGCCGTAAAACCTTCACCATCTCTGCCCAGCATCACACGCACGAACTCGGTGCGGCTGTGCTTGTGCTTCACATCGCGCGCCAGTTTCGCAGTCACCGTGCGACGAAATACTTTGGCGTGTCCCATGCTGAAGCGCAGCGCGGGGCCGACGAATTGCTCGAAGCAGACCATGCTGGACACCGGATTGCCCGGCAGGCCGAACACCCAGGTCAGCGGTGCCACGCCGAAGGCCATCGGGTGGCCCGGCTTCATCTGCACGCGCCAGAACTTCATCTGCACTCCCAGCGCTTCCAGCGTAGGCCGCACATAGTCGTGCACGCCGACCGATGTGCCGCCGGAGACCAGCAACACGTCGAACTGCAGCCCGCGCTGCAACATCTCTTTCAGATGTTCCGGCTCGTCGCGCGCGATACCGAGCAGCACCGGGTGTATGCCCAGCGCCTGAACCTGTGCCATCAAGGCATAGCTGTTCGCATCTGGGATCTTGTTCGCATCGAACGGCTCTTCCAGCCCTTCCAGTTCATCGCCGGTGGACAAGATGGCCACGCGCGGCTGACGCCAGACCTCGACGCTAGATGCCTTCACCATCGCCAGCATGCCGACCACGCCCGGCGTGATCGTCGTGCCCGCCGTCAACACCACCTCGTCCGTGCGCATGCTCTCGCCGCGGTCGCGGATGTCGTTGCGCGGCTTCACCGCGACATTGATGCGCACCAGCATATCCGACACCGCTTCAGTGTCTTCCACGCGGATCACCGCATCCGCCCCCAGCGGCACCGGCGCGCCGGTCATGATGCGTGCGCACTGCCCGACCTGCACCGTTTTGCCCGGCATGTCGCCGGCCTTGATGTCCTCGATGATCTCCAGCAGCGCCGGCGCGTTCGCCACATCCGCGCATCGGATAGCGAAACCGTCCATCGCCGACACGTCATACGGCGGCTGGTCACGATTTGCCTTCATGTCGGTCGCCAGCACACGGCCCAGTGCCTGCTGCAAAGGCACGGACTCCGTGCCCAGCCTCTTCATCGCTTCGATGACGCATCGCTGCGCCGCTGCTACGGTCAGATCACTCACTTCAACTCCTGTGCCGCCTTGAAATCCTGCGGCGTATCCAGATCAAAAAAACTGCGGAACTGCGGATCGTAATCGCGCAACGCCGCCTCATTCACATAACGCACATCCAGCTGCTTCAGCACCGCACGCACGCGTTTCTCCCCCGCCGCCTGCATCTCGCGCATCGTATCCAGTGCAGCCTTGGCGTAGAACGCGAACAAGGGCTGCGGATGGGCACCTATCAGCGGCACTACGGCTTGATGTTCGCCACGCAAATCAGCCATACGTTCGATGACGACAGGCTGGATGAACGGCATGTCGCATGCCACGGCGAACATCCACGGTGTCTCCACCTGCGCCAACCCCGCCACCAATCCGGCCAGCGGCCCACCGTCTGCTTCTGCATCGCACACCTGTGGCAACAGCACCTCCGCGCGCGGCTGCCGCACGCTCACGATGACCTTAGGAAAGACATCCTGCATGGTGCTCGTCACACGCTGCAACAAGGTCCTGCCATCCAGCAGCAATGCCGCCTTGTCCTGCCCCATGCGGCTGGAATCACCTCCGGCGAGGATCAGTGCGGTGCAATCCGTGATCATTGCTGAGACTGCTGCAGAATGAATGCGATGATGCCATCCACATCGTCCAGCGCGAAATGTGGTAACTGCGGATGCGCTTCGTCCACATCGCTCACCATCGCCACCACACCCTCATCCACTGTGCAGCGCGGCGTAGCGGAACACGCACGCCGCAACACCTCGATCTTCGCCCCCGGTGCCAGCGAGAAACCTTCCGCCAATACCAAGTCAGCCTCACCCAGAAAACGCTCCGCCAGTTGCTGCGGCTCACGCCGTTCGACCTGCGGCGCGATCAACTGCACCCCGCCATTGGTCACCAACATACTCATCGCGGCGCCTGCCTGCGTATAGCGCCAACTATCCTTGCCCGGAGTGTCCAGCTCCACTTTGTGATGCGCATTCTTGATGGTCGCCACGCGCAACCCGCTCTGCGTCAGTTCGCGCACCAGCTTTTCGATCAGAGTGGTCTTGCCGGAACCGGAGTGGCCGACGATGGAGATGAGGTTCATGGTTTCTTCAATGGCTGTTGCTGTTTTTCCATACGGATATGCGGTATCCCGACCTCAACGAATAGCTCACCCGAGCGCGCATAGCCAAGCTTCTCATAAAAACCGGCAGCGCTGATGCGAGCATGCAATGAAAGTTGCGTGACACCCCGTGCGCCCAACAGTTCTTCGAGGGAAAGCAGCAGCCTGCGTCCTGCACCTCGCCCTTCATTGCCCGCCTTAACTGCCATCTGTCGAAGTTTGGCCTGACCGGCCCCCTGCGGCACTGCGATGACGCAGGCGATCAGTTCGGAATCGTGATCGAACAAACCGAAGTGCAATTGCTCTTTTTCCTGCTGCAGGTCTTCGCTATACAGGTTCAGCCCCAGCGGAAGGCGCAAGACTTCGTTACGCAACTCGCATGTCTGCTTGTAATCGACCGAGTCGAATGCTATCGAACGGAAATCTAGCGTATCAGCCTGCATAGAGAATCAACCATCTTTGTTCGATCAGAGTGGTCTTGCTGAAAGCGGAGTGGCTAACGATGGAAATGATGTTCATTGTAAGAATGTATCGAATATTGATGGCACATTTTCGATGCCTGACTGCAATTAACCCGTTGCGGTCATTGAGAAACTGGAGGTAGTCCCCGATTACGAACCAAACAGTCACTCTAAATGCTGAGTGCCAATCCCAAGTAGCTTGATGAACTGCTGAAAAATCTCCATATTAATCATGCTGCTCAAAGAACCGCACCTGATTCCGCCCTGCTTCTTTTGCTTGATACATCGCAGCATCCCCCCTCCTCAGCAACTCTTCACTGCTGGCTTCGTGGTTGATAAACATCACCACTCCAATGCTTGCAGTGCAGTGATGGACAACATTTTTTTCTCCCGTGCCAGATGTCATAACAATTTCATAGGGCTCACAAAGTGTTGTCAGCAATTTCTCGGCGAGGGTGGCTGCATGCGCAGTGGCGTCAGACTTTTCTTCCTCCAACTTACTTAACATCACCACAAACTCATCGCCGCCAAACCGTGCCACGGTGTCCGTTTCACGCACGCTGCCAGTTAACCTTCGTGCAACCTCTATCAGCAGAAGATCACCAGCGCCATGCCCATATTGATCATTCAAGGGCTTGAAGTTGTCCAAATCAATAAAAATGATTGCACCATACTGGTTGGTGCGCTTGCTCTGTGCTGATGCGTAATCAAATCTGTCATTGAACATACGACGGTTAGGTAGTTGCGTCAGTGCGTCGCGCATAGACAGTTTGGTTAGCTCATCGTTAGCAAGTTGCAATTCATTGGTACGTAGCTGGACTGTTGCTTCCAATGATGAGTTGATCTCATTTATTTGCGCGATTTTTTGATTGACGACTTCATGCATACCAATGAAGCTTTGGGTCAACTCAATAAGTTCGTCGCTCTGTCTGTAATTCAATCCGCTCAGCTCATTGGCTGCGAATTCCTTACCGCTGGCGATATCTCGAAAGATCCTGCTAAGTCTCGTGATTGGCTGTGAAATAGAATTTGCCAGATACCACCCAAACGGCAAAATCAAAAACAAGCAGGAAGTCGCAATCAGAGCCAATATGCCTATCATTTCAAGTGTATTTTTTTGGACTATTTTTTCTGAATTCAGCACAGCGATAGTGCCAACAAGCTTCTCATTAGTGTGGAGCGGTATCAGATATTGGTGGAATTTTTCACCAGAAACCACGACTTCATTTGACGCAATGACTTGGTTACTAGGCTGCGGCACACCGGCCAAATCTGGTATCCGATAATCGAGCAAATTACCAACGCTAAATCCTTGGGAGGTAAACACGTTGGTTTTGACATTCGCTAAATTCGAAATCTGATCGACAAAAGTCTGATCGAGCTGCCTTGCCATGACAACCAGACCTAGCTGTTTAATTTCCTGCTTCCTTGTCACTAGATCCAATTTTTTGCCCATAATGGGCACGTATGATTCAATTTCCAGCATGCCATCCATCGCCGCATAGTGAACGTCATCCTTGCTCGGCAGCGGCCCATTAAATTCCAGGTCAACACCAGGAACTGAGCTTACCTCCCTCAGGTTCTGCCTGCTTAACTCACCGCCCATATGCAATTGGGCAACCTTGAAATAAGGCGTAGGTGATCGCTCGACAAAACCTGCCAATTCCTGATTCTTTGCGAAGGATGCAAAAGTAATCAGATGGCCAGATATGTCATAGATAGAAATCCTGGATATATTTGAGACATGCCCTAATTCATTAATATTTTTTACCAAGTTTTGGTAAGTAACAAATAGCATCTCGGCATTAGCATCCTCCTTTGCATACTGCCCCAAATACCATATGGTTGAACCAAGGTTCTTTTGCGATGCCAGTTGGTGCGATGCATTCAACTGGATAATTTTTCGCTCATTCAGGTTTTCCTCGACGATCCTTGACGCATTTTCCAGCAGCGCTTTGGACTGATTGAGATATTGTTCACTAATAACCCATGAAACGGCCAACATGGTTGCGAGCGCCATTACAACGCCAATCAATATGGCGCCGAGCAATAGTCGTGTTTTAAGTCGCGTTACACCCACGCTGGGAAATTTCATAGTTACTTACCGCTATCTTTATTCGGCATATAGGTGAGCACGGTTGTATAACCGTCAGGAGCTGTTGTTACGCTGTAATCGTAGTTAGCATAATTCTTGCGGTCGACCATCCCGAGTTTTATCAAAATGGTATGGGGCAGATGTTTTATTCTCCCTTCCAGAAAATTCACTGCAGAGTTAATGACGACTCTCGCTTGGCTAACGCCCATGACATCAGTCGCCGCATAGATTTCTCCTTTGCGAATATGGTTGATCATTTCTCGTGTAAGTCCATAAGCCACTATTCTGATCCTGTCGTGCATGCCAGCCGCCTTGACTGGCAATATGGCCCCCGGCGCGCAATCCGTACAGCCGAGGATATAGTCGATATTGTTTCCATGCTCAATGAGTAATTCTTCAGCCAAACGTGATTGACCGATCAGATCACTATCCCCATATTTGATAGAGAGTATGTTGACTTTGATCGGCGCTTTTCGTGCTGCTTCGCGAGTACCCGCAACCTCTCCCATGACCCAGCCCGCATCAGACGGGCCGGGCAATAGTGCGATATTGATGGATTTTAGCCCACGTTTCTGAGCATCTCTGATAACCCATTGAGTGGTATCAATCCCCATCCCTTTTAGAGAAGAGGTGACCTTGATGGTCAAGTCATCACTGGTGCTGTCATTGGCCATTTGAAAGACAGGAATGCCTAGCGAACGAGCTTTGGCGATGGCGGGATTATTGGCTGTCTGGCTGATCGGGGAAATGACGATGGCATCATATTTCGCAGCGATCACCTCATCCATCATCCGCAACTGACTGATCAGGTCGTCATAACCATCGGCCGGAAAGATATCGACTGCCACGCCAAGCCGTTTGGCTTCGCTAATCAATCCGTACGTACAATCGACCCAGTATGGATCTTTTACATGAGGAAAAAGGAAAGCGATCCGCCAAGGTTTGCTTGCCGGAGAAGCCATGGGAATGAACTCATTAACTACGCGGCCCGAGGCTAATGCCTCATCCGCGGAGCTGCCCTTCTTGAGAGGTGGGTAAATAGAAAAGACAGGGATAGGTTCAAATCGAGCAACATCCGCTGACATTGTCTCGGCTGATAAAACAGTCGCACATGCACCCAATAAGAAAGCGCAAAGTGAAGACTTTATATGGGTAGCTTGCAGCATCTCATCCTCCCATATTTATCAAGTGTCGGTCCTATGCGAACCTATATCTCCCTGAATGATCCTGTGGCCTTTGGCACAGAAAAATCCTCGCAATCGCATCGCACGCTCAAAGACCTAACCAGATCAAAAGGTCGCTTTTGGACCGATTGCAGCCATTCTAGCTTGCTCAACACTCACGGATGCTGCGTCACCCACGACTCCCCCTCCGGCGTGACCTCTTTCTTCCAGATCGGCACACGCTGCTTGAGTTCGTCGATCATCCAGCGGCAGGCGTCGAAGGCAGTGGCGCGGTGGGCGGCACCGGCGGCGATGAAGACGATGTTGTCACCGGCTTGCACGGTGGTGACGCGGTGCACGATGCGTGCATCTAGCAGGTCGAACTTGGCGATGGCTTCTTCGCGCAGTTTGCGCATCTCGGCCAGCGCCATGCTGCCGTAGGCTTCGAAACTGATCTCGCTGACGTCGCGGCCTTCGGAGAAGTCGCGCGCGCAGCCAAGGAAGGTGGCGATACCGCCCATACGTTTGGATGACGCTTTGAGGGCGGCGATCTCGGCGTCTTGCGAGAAGTCTTCCTGCTGGATGCGGACGGGATCGCTCATCTCAGCCTCCGGAGAACTTCGCCATGAAGGCGATCTCGTCGTTGTCTTTCAGCACCGTCTGCTTGTCGTGCACTTGGGTCTGATTGACGGCGATGAAGCTGACGATGCTGAGTGCGCCGGGATGCTGCATACCGACTTTGTGGGTAACATCGTGCAGGTTCATGCCGTCGGTGTATTCGATATCCATATCGCGCGTCTGCACGCGGTCGGCGACCGGGCCGAAGAACAAGACTTTTATCATTTACCTTCCCCGCGTTTCCACACACCGCTCTTCCCGCCACGCTTCTCGTCGAGCTGTACGTTCTCGATTCGCATGCCGCGGTCGATGGCTTTGCACATGTCATAGATGGTGAGCAGCGCGACGTTGACGGCGGTCAGCGCTTCCATCTCGACGCCGGTCTGGCCGACACAGCTGGCGGTGACCTCGGCGCGCAGGCCTACACAGCCTTGCGCATCTTCTTCAGTCACTTCGGCAAATTCCACCTGCACGCCGGAAAGCGCGATGGCATGGCACATGGGGATGATGTCCGGTGTGCGTTTGGCGGCCATCACCGCGCCGACATCAGCCACGGCCAGCACGTTGCCCTTGCCGATCTTGCCGTCGCGGATGCGTTGCAGGGTCTGCGGGTGCATGCGGATGATGCCGCTGGCTATGGCGACGCGGATGGTTGATTCCTTGCCCGAGACATCCACCATGCGGGCGCGCCCGGATTCGCTGAAATGGGTCAGGCTCATCTCATCCTCCTGTCATCGACATGATGCGAATGATCTTGCCGGGTTGTTCGTTGAACTCGTGACGCTCGGGCTTGAGTTCGATGGCGCTGCGGATGGCAGCGTCCAGTTCGTCGTCGCTGCATCCCGCACGCAACAGCGGACGCAGCGGCAAGGCGTTCTCCTGCCCCAGGCACAGGTAGAGCGTGCCATCCACCGACAGGCGTACGCGATTGCAGGTCTCGCAGAAGTGTTGCGACATGGGGGTGATGAAACCGATGCTGGACTTGCCGTCCGGTGCGACCAGATAGCGTGCTGGGCCGCCGCCGCCGATGATGCCGTCTACCAGACCGAAGCGATCTTGCAGGCGCTGGCGGATCGGCTGCAGGTCGACGTAAGCCGCGTTACGGCCGGTCTCACCCATGGGCATGGTCTCGATCAGGCGCAGCACGAAACCGTGGCGGAAGCAGAACGCGGCCATGTCCTCGACCTCGTCCTCGTTCACACCGGCCATCACCACCATGTTGATCTTGATCGGCGCGAAGCCGCTGGACTTAGCCACCAGCAGCCCTTCCAGTATCTCGTCCAGCGCGTCGCGGCGCGTGATCTGTTGCAGGCGTTCGGCGCACAGGGAATCGAGACTGACGTTGAGGCGGGTGACGCCTGCCGCTTTGAGTGCGACGGCGTGCTGGGCCAGATGGGTGGCGTTGGTGCTGAGTGAAAGGTCGTCCACACCGGACAAGACGGACAGACGCGCCGCCAATCCGCTCAGATCGCGCCGCAACAGCGGTTCGCCGCCGGTGATGCGGAAACGCGAGGTGCCCATGCGTGCGAAGGCGGCCACCACGCGCTCAATCTCGTCGAAGGTCAGCCAGTCCGCCGGCTGCTCGTAGTCGCTGAAACCCTGCGGCATGCAGTAGCTGCAGCGCAGGTCGCAACGGTCCGTCACCGACAATCTGAGATAGTCGATGCGGCGACTGTAGCGGTCTTGCAGTGTGGCGTTCCTGTCCATGTTTTTACAGCGCTCGTGTGTCGCTTCCAGTGAGTGGTTTGCGGCCGGATTATTGCATGCAGCTGCCGCAATTTCCCCATTTAGCTAAAGGGGGATGTGTTGCCGTATCAGCCGTGCCTTCCCTTGTAATGCAGACGCGCGGCATGCACTACTGCCGAGAACGGGATGTCCCCGTCTTCGGGCCAGTATTGCAGTGCCGCACGCATCAGTTCGTCCACATCCGCCACCTCGGCATCACCGCGCAACACGTCCTGCAATCCGCGCAATCCGCCGCACTGGATACGCATCTCCTGACCGTGGGGTATGGGTGCTTCGTCATGCAGGATGTGGATGGCGAAACCGAAGTTGTGACGCAAGGCGTCGTGCATGCGGGCACAGCGCTGTTGCAAGACTGCTTCACGACAGACGATCAGTTCGCGTTCCGCCAGATTCATGCGCCCGGCCTGCGTACACGCGACACAGCCCGAGAACAAGGCCTTGCTGAACGGACACAACAGGGGATGCGTCGCTTCCAGAGTCTGCCGGAAGGCCGCCTCGTCCATGGCGTCAGTCGTCGCCGAGTTGCGGTGCTGGTTCGCGCACCTCGTTCAACAGATCTTCGGCTTGCAGTTCGTTCTCGGCGTGGATCATCTTGATGCTGCCATTCTCGCCCCACACTTCCGCCTTGCGCAGTTCCTTGGCGCGCGCGGAAGCTTCCTTGTAGACCTCGTGCTGTTCCAGCTTCTCCAGAATGCGGATGGGGCGCTCGGTGATGCGGTAGATGTAATAGGGCATGGCGTCCTCGCTTATTCCGGGCGTTTCATAAAGGTGACGACATTGCTGCCGGGGGCGTTCTTGCTGGCACAACTGTTCTCGCCCAGACCAGCCAACTGCTCGGCCTCGTGCAACAAATTGATGACGTCCACGTAGAACTTCTGCTTCACCATCATCAGTGCGGTGAAACCGCCCTCGTTCTTGGCCAGCACGTCGGCTCCGGCCTTGAGCAATGCGTCGACCACAGCGGTCTCGCCATAGCCGGCCGCCAGCATCAGCGGCCGCACACCGTAACCGATGGGTGCCTCGATGTTCGCCCCGGCATCGATCAGCGCCTGCACCACGTCGGCGAAACCACGCTTCTGCTCGGCGTTGTAACAGGCCTTCATCAGCGCGGTCCAGCCCGCTTCGTCGGTCGCATTCACGTCCGCACCCGCCGCCAGCAGTTGCTTCACTTGCTCCAGGTCACCCGCATAGGCTGCAGTCATCAGTTCAGTCATGGTTCATCTCCTGCTTATTTCTTTACCGCCCCTTCCAGCACAGCACGGATCGCCTCGGGCGACTGCATGATATTCATGAAGCTGTTCTTGCCCATCATGGACAAGTCGGGGAAATTGATGGCGATGCGGAAGCGTGCATACAGCGCATAGACGTTCTTGCCGGAGACCAGCACTTCATAGGGCAGATGTGCAGTCGATTTCACATCGTGGAAATCGATCTCGGACATGATGAAGGTGTCGTCCTTGTACTTGTCGTCGCTCTTCAGCGCCACGCCGAACACCGTCTCCTGTTTGCCCGGCACGTCCACGCGGTAGACCTTGCTCACGCCGTTCTTGTTGGCGGACAGCTTAGCATCCACCGCCTGCACGGCTTCTTCGTAGCTGCCGTAGGACTCCAGTTTGCTCGGTTCGTCGAAATATTCCATGCCGAACATGTAGTGATATTTGCGCGCCTGTTTCTCGGTCAGTCCCTTGGCGCCGTATTCCTCCACACGGCCCAGTGCCTTCTCCAGCGCAGCGGACACATCGGCCAGATCGCCCTTCATGCGGTACACATAGGACATGTACACAGGATTGGTATAGCTGACCTGCACTTGGTCGCCTGCGGCAGTGAGCGACACGCGCTGCACCGCGCCGTAGCCGCCATGCTCGGATGCGGCGGCGTTCTGCTTCAGTGCGTCGTTGGTGACGATGATGATGTTGGCAGTCGGGAACGGTGCGTATTCGCCGACCACGGTGAAACCTGCGGCGGTCAGCGCGCTCTTCACTTGCACGGATCTCTCGGCGACCGTTCCGGCACTGGTGGAAGCCAGCACGAACGGTTTGAGGATCGCATCTTTAGCCTGTGCGCCGACTGCGATACACAGCAACGCCATTGACATCAATACCCTGCTCATCACTTGCTTCATCTTCAATCTCCCTGTTTTTATATTGGACTGCGAAGCGAATCTAGTTCTGTTGCGGATGGAACCATGCCAGTTTCTCGCGCAGGGTGACCACCCCGCCGACGATGATGAGGGTTGGCGCTTGGGGCTTCTCGCGCTCGGCTATGCCGGGCAGCGTCGCCAGCGTGCCGGTGAAAACGCGCTGCGTGGGCTGCGTGCCGTGCTGCACGATGGCGATGGGTGTCGTGTCCGGCATTCCATGTTCGATCAGCTTGCTGCATAGCTCGACCAAACCGTGCAAGCCCATGTACACCACCACGGTCTGGCGCGGACGGGCCAGTTGCTCCCAGTCCAGGTTCATCGAACCGTCCTTCAGGTGGCCAGTGACGAACAGGCAGGATTGGGCATGGTCTCTATGGGTCAGCGGGATGCCCGCGTAGGACGCGACGCCTGCCGCCGCCGTGATGCCGGGCACGACCTGGAACGGGATACCTTCCGCCGCCAGCGTCTCGATCTCCTCGCCGCCGCGACCGAAGATGAACGGGTCGCCGCCCTTGAGGCGCAGCACGCGCTTGCCTTCCTTGGCCAGGCGCACCAGCAGCAGGTTGATCTCTTCCTGCGGCAAAGCATGGTCGGCACGGCGTTTGCCAACATAGATTCGATCAGCATCGCGGCGCGTCATGTCCACGATGGGCTTGGACACCAGCGCGTCGTACACCACCACATCGGCCTTCTGCATCAGACGCAGTGCGCGGAATGTGAGCAGATCGGGATCGCCGGGGCCCGCACCGACCAGATACACCTCGCCGCGCACGATGTTGTCCTCGTCGGCCAGCATCTGCTGCAGCATGGCCTCGGCGCTCGCCTCGTCGCCGGTCAGCACCTTCTCCGCGACCACGCCGTCGAACACGTTCTCCCAGAAGATGCGTCGCTTGGCCGGGTTGGTCACGCGCTGTTTCACTTCTTCACGGAAGCGTTCGGCGAAACCGGCCAGATTGCTGTAGTTCTGCGGGATGACGGTCTCCAGTTTGCCGCGCATCATGCGCGTCAGCACCGGCGATGCACCGCCGCTGGAGAACGCCACCATCAGCGGCGAACGGTCCATTATGGCCGGCATGATGAAGCTGCACAGCTCGGGATCGTCCACCACGTTGACCGGGATGTTGCGCGCTTGCGCCAGCTCGGACACCTGCTTGTTCACGACACGGTCATTGGTGGCGGCGATGATCAACGCGACACCATCCAAGTGCTGTGGCTCAAAACGGGCGAGAATCGCCTCGACATTTGCTTGCGCCTTCAACTCTTCATCGATCTCGGGCGCCACCACGCGCACCTTGGCACCGGCTTCGAGCAGCACACCCGCCTTGCGTGCGCCGACCACACCACCGCCGACCACCAGACACAGGCGACCATCGATCTTCTGGAATACGGGCAGGTAATCCATTTACTGGATCGCCTTCAGGATCAGCGGCACCAGAGCCTCGGGAAGTTTGATCTTGCCGGCCAGAGCGAACTCATGCGCGCTGTCGGACATCTTGTCCCAGGTCTTCTTGATGATGAGTATCCACTTGGCTTCGTCGTAGTCCGGCTTCATCTCGGCGAAGTGCAGCATGTAGTGTTCGATGAAGCACAGGTCGACCACGTCTTCCATCAACTGCGTCTCGGGATTGCTCTTCAGGTCCTTCTTGCCGACGATGGTCTTCACGCGCGCGATCATCTCGTCGTCGTAGCCGACTTCCTTCATCAGACTACCTGCGGTCTCGGCGTGGAACTTGTACAGGTTGGTGCGCCACAGCATGTAACCCTTCTTGTCCATCGGGTAGTCGCTGCGCGGGCTCTTCCAGCGCTGGATGTGCTGCGCGCGGCAGGCCAGTTTCACGGCTTCCGATGTATCGGGCGCGAAACGTTCCTGCATATCGGTCATACGCTGCGCATACAACAGTTCCTTGGGATAAGTCTTGCCCTCGAACACTTCCAGATTGGGGTCCTCGGAATTGGCTTTGTCGAATGCCGCGATAGCGGCCTGATACAGGCTTGCGTTCATAGTGCGTTCTCTTTCATTGATGTTGATTCGAGCGCCTGCCCCTTGCAGCGCCGGATGAAACCGACGAAGCGGGTGGCCCAGTAGCAGCTGCCGATGGTGCGCAGATGCGTGTAGGAGGCCAGCAGGTTGTTGACGATGATGCCGTCGCGCTCCCCGTTGATGCCGTAACCTCGCGCCACATGGTAAGCGAAGCGACTGTCGGGCGGAAGGTTCTCCAGACTCGAATAGTGAAACTCGTGTGCCTTGATCTGTTTGGCCGGTGCATCAGGGCGCGGCCAGGGATGTTCCGCGTCTTCCTGCAGATGCACATAGCCGCGACCGATGGGCTTGGCATGCATCTTCACGTCACCGGGGATGGCGCCGACCATGTCGAAACTGCGGCCTTCGTAGGCGATGCTGCGCGACAGGTACATCAGCCCGCCGCACTCGGCATAAGCCGGCATACCGCCGGCGATGGCCTGCCGGATCTCGCCGCGCAGAGCCGTGTTCGCTTCCAGTTCGGCGGCGCAGGTCTCGGGGAATCCGCCGCCGATATACAAGCCGTCCACCTCGGGCAGATGTGCGTCGCGCAATGCATCGAACGGCACCAACTCGGCACCCGCCGCAGCCAGCGCATCGAGGTCGTCGGCGTAGTAGAAACCGAAGGCGCGGTCGCGCGCGATGGCTATGCGCACCTTGTCGCCGCAGGGCAAGGCACTCACCAGCGCCTTGTGCGGAACGGGTAACGGCTCTTTTTTGGTCAACGCCAGCAACTTGTCCAGATCGACCTGCTCGGCGATGGCTTCGCCGATCTGTTTGATCTTGGCATTGGCCACATGCGATTCGTTGCTGGGCATCAGGCCCAGATGACGCTCGACGATGGACAGGCGTTCATCATGCTGGATGGCACCGATCACAGGCACGTCGGTGTAATGCTCGATGACCTCGCGCAGCTTGGATTCGTGACGCTTGCCGCCCAGATTGTTGAGGATGACACCGGCGATGTTGATGTCCTTGTCGAACGCCTGATAACCGAGGATCAGCGGTGCGATACCGCGCGTCATGCCGCGCGCGTCAATCACCAGTATCACCGGTAGATCAAGCAACTTGGCCAGCGCGGCATTGCTGTTGCTGCCGTCCAGCGCCAGACCGTCGTAAAGACCCTTGTTGCCTTCGACCAGATTCACCTCGGACGCATGGCGCGCGAAGGTGGCGACCACATCGTCGTTCTCCATCAGGTACAGATCGAGGTTGCGGCAAGAATGACCGGCGGCCTGGCCCAGCCACATCGGGTCGATATAGTCCGGCCCTTTCTTGAACGGCTGCACGGCATGGCCGCGCGCGGCGAGCGCCGCGCACAGGCCAATACTGACCATAGTCTTGCCGGAGGATTTGTGTGCTGCCGAGATCAGCATACGGTTCATGGCAGCCTTTCCTGCAGGATCAGTCCGCGATGTACGGCTTGTCCTGCGGCATGAAGTTCAGCACACGTACGCTGACGGTGGTGATGAGGAAGGCGATAGCCAAACCACCGAGACCGAGCAGCATCTCGTAGATGGAGGGACTGTAGGCGGCGATCTGTCCGTCGGCGAAGGTGCTGGTCACTTCATAACCGGGGAACAGGTTGAGCGGCCAGGCTTGTCCTCCGATGATGAACACGTACAGCAGCGCGAACCCGCCAAGGATGATCAGCAAGGCCGCCAGCGCCGCCCAGCGGTCACGCCGGATACCCGGTGTGTACAGCAAGGCCAGTGGCACGATGTTGCCGAGCAACACGTAACCCCACCAGAACAGCGACGGATAGATACCGCCGTCCATCAGGATGAAGCGCTCGAATCCCTGTTGTTGCGAGAAATAGGCGTTGGTCAGGTGGTAGGTGGCGACCATGTACAGCGAACCGAGCACGAACACACCGAGCAGATGTTTCTTGCGCTGCAGGATGGCGGAATCGATGACTTTCTCATTCCACATGTAGATGCTGGTCTGAACCAGATGGAACACCGCCATGCCCCATGCGAACGACAACACGATGAACATCGGTGGCAGCAGCGCAGAACCATAGGCCTGGCGCGCGGTCAGGAAGGCGAAGATCAGGCCGGTGCCGGTGGTCAGCACAAAGCGCCACACGAACACACCGATACCCGCAGCCTTGTTGTACGGATTCATGCGGCGTTCCATCATGGTCCACAGATAGACCACCACCAGACCCACCATGCCGGAATACAGCAGCACGTTCCAAGCGAACACAGAGGTCAGGTTGTAATTGGTTGCGGCGACGATGATGCGGTCGGGACGACCGAGGTCCAGCATCAGCACGGTCAGGCCACCCACCAGCATGGCGATGGACAGCAGGCTGGCCAGTGGCACGCGCGCTTTATAGATGGCTTTACCGAACACGGAGCCGATGGATGCGACGTTCAGCACGCCGGAAGCGGCCACAATCAGGAAGATGGCGAACACATGCGGCATGCCCCATACGATCTGGTTGTTCATGCCGGTGATGATGTGGCCGTGATGCTCCATCAGATGCACGGCATACATGCCAGCCGCGACGACC
The DNA here is from genome assembly GCA_013791855.1 of Sideroxydans sp. GTDB lineage: Bacteria > Pseudomonadota > Gammaproteobacteria > Burkholderiales > Gallionellaceae > Sideroxyarcus. The sequence goes on along the minus strand of VMTA01000019.1, from coordinate 14,963 downwards.
AGACCGCCGATGGCGAGCAACAGCCAGTACAGGCGGTTCTTGAAGTGCAGGGATTCTAGGGTGGGTGTAGAAGACATGGTCAAATTCCCTGGTAACGGACGCCGGGGTTCAGACGCAGATCGGCACGCACCTGCACCGATGCCACGCTGCGCACCTTTTGGGCGATCTCACTGTTCTCATCGTTCAGATCGCCGAACACGATCGCCTTGTTCGGGCAGGCTTCCGAGCAGGCCGGCTTGCCACCCACATCGATACGGTGCACACATAGCGTGCAACTCTCGACGGTGCCCTTGCCGCGCGGCACATCCGGATTCTGGTCGGTCAACGCTTCGTGCACGAAGGAACGCGCCTTGTACGGACAGGCCATCATGCAATAACGGCAGCCGATGCAGCGGTGTTTGTCCACAAGCACGATGCCGTCGGCGCGCTTCATGGAAGCGTTGGTCGGGCACACGTCCACACAGGGTGGATTCTCGCAGTGCTGGCACATCATCGGCAGCGAGATCTCGCGTCCCGTGCTGATGTCCTTGATGTCGATCTTGCGTATCCATTGCGAGTCGGTGGACTTGGTCTCGCCGGACAACCCGTTCTCGCGGTTGCAAGCGGTGACGCAATCGTTGCAGCCGGGTTTGCACTGATTGGTGTCGATCAGCATGCCCCAGCGGACCTTGCTGCTGGCACCCTCGCTCTTGGCCTGCGCGACCGAGTACAACAGCATGCCCGGCGCGATCGCGACAGCCGCCGCGCCGACCGAGGTCTTGAGGAAGTTACGACGATCCATATCCATGTCGCTCATTTGGCGTTCCTCTGTTGCAACCACGCACTCTTGCGTGTGCCGGAATGACACTCGAAGCAATCCAGCTTGACCGCTTCATACTTGTGACAACCGACGCAGAAGCTGTCGGCACGCGCGGTCACGCTGTCATCCTTGGTGCTGGCATGACACTCGATGCAGGTCTTCAGACTGTGCTTCTCGTCACGGATGCCAAGACGCAAAGCATCGTCGCGCCCGTGCTTGAGCAGGTGCATGTGGTTCTTGCGCATCCACTGCGTATCTTCCACGCACTGTCCACCCTTGCCGATATCCAGCTTGGGCGATGCCGCCTCACCGGCCCAGGCCAGTGAGACACACAAAGTCAGCAACAGGGATACAAGCAGCTTCATCACTCACCCAAGCCCATCTGGATGTAACCGGTCGGACACACGTCGGCACAGATGTGACAGCCGATGCACTTGTCGTAGTCGGTCGCGACGTAGCGGCCCAGCGTCGATTCGCTCTTCTTGACGCGGTAGACCGCGGTCTGCGGGCAATACACCACACAGTTGTCGCACTCGAAGCACATACCGCAACTCATGCAGCGCTTGGCTTCAGCCACGGCATCTGTTTCAGCCAGCGGGTTCAGACGCTCTTCGAAGTTACCCAGCGCTGTCTGCTCGTCCAGCGTGATGATGTGGCGCTGCTTGCGCGGTGTGAAACCGAAGTGACCGAGGAACAGTTTGTCATGCGGAATGATGTAACGGTCCGAACGGTTGTCGAAGTTGTGCACGGCGACGTTGGTGTCGCAGGTGCCACGCAGTGGCTCGGTCGCTTCCTTGATTTCAAGCCCCTTCTCCGCCATCTTGCGCATCAGGTCGAACTGGTGCGCGTCGATCTTGGGACGCTTCTCCAGATCGATGCCCAGCAGGAAGTTGTGGATGCCGTCGGCAGCGATGGAGCCGTGGCCGATGGCCGTGGTCAACAGGTGCGGACGGATCACGTCACCGCCTGCGAACACGCCAGGCTTGCCGTTGACCACATAGTTACGGTCGGTGGAGACCGCGCCCTTGCCGTTGTTGAATTCTTCCAGACCGGTGAAGTCCACCGCCTGTCCGATGGCGGACACGATCAGGTCGGCTTCGAGGTCCTGCTCGCTGCCTTCAACATTTTTGATCTCCAGCTTGCCGCCGACGAACTTGGCCTCGCACTGCATCACGCGCAGCGCGGTGGCACGACCGTTCGCATCGCGCACGACACCGATAGGCACCAGACCGCCCTTGATGGCGATGCCTTCAGCCAGCGCCTGCTCGATCTCGTGTTTGTTGGCCTGCATCTTGTCGATGGGGAACACGGAGGTCAGCGTGACCATCGCGCCTTCCTTGGCGGAGATCTCGGCGACGTCGTGTGCCAGCTGACCGGTGATGGCCAGCTCGGTGTCGGTCGGGTTAGCCTGGCTGATGTGACCCAGACGACGGGCGACGGTCGCCACGTCGATGGAGGTGTCACCACCGCCGACCACCACCACGCGCTTGCCGACGTGCTGCAGACGGCCGTCGTTGAACGCCTTCAGGAAGGCGGTCGCCGTGACCACGTTCGGTGCATCGGAATCTGCGATAGGCAAAGCACGACCGGCTTGTGCGCCCATCCCCAGGAACACTGCATCGAACTCCTTGCGGATCTGCTCCAGTGTGATGTCCTTGCCGACGTGGCATTTCATGCGGGTCTTCACACCCAGGTCGATGATGCGCTGGATCTCTGCGTCCAGCACGTCGCGCGGGGTACGGAAACCTGGGATGCCGTAACGCATCATGCCGCCGAGGAACTCGTGGTCGTCGAAGATGGTGACTGCATGGCCCTTCAGCGTGAGCTGATAGGCGACCGACAGACCAGCAGGGCCGCCGCCCAATACGGCGACTTTCTTGCCGCTGGAAGCGACGTCCGGCTTGTTGAACTTCAGCTTGTTCGCGATGGCGTATTCGCCGAGGAAGTGCTCCACCGAGTTGATGCCGACGTGGTCTTCCACTTCGTTGCGGTTGCAACCGGATTCGCAAGGTGCCGGGCAGACACGCCCCATCACCGACGGGAACGGGTTGGCCTCAGTCAGGCGACGCCATGCATATTCCTGCCAAGGCATGACGGGCTTGCCGTCGGCGCCGTTCGGCACTTTCTCGGTGCCGCGCACGATGCCCAGGTAACCACGGATGTCCTCACCTGCCGGGCAGCTGCCCTGACACGGCGGCGTAGATTGGATATAGGTCGGGCACTTGTAGGAATGGCTGGCCTGAAAGATCTGCTGGTTCCAACGCTTCACTTTGTTGTCGCCGTCTTTGTAACGACGGAAGTTCAGAACTTGTGGGGTATCAATTGTTGCCGACATCGCTATGCCTCCAGATTGAAGTTACTTATCGCCCAAGATGATCGCGTTACTGACCAACTGGTGTACACCGCCCACCATCCTGCGGTCGAAACCGTAGACGGGCATGATCTTTGAAAATTGTGTCTTGCAGATGGCACAGATGGCCGCCATGTAATTCACACCGTGTTCTTCCACTGCCTGATTCAACACTTCCATGCGCGGCAAGGCCCCCTTCACGCGCAGTTCCATCAGGTCGTCGGTCAGCAGACCGCCACCGCCACCGCAGCAGAAGGTACGTTCATGGGTGGTGTTCGGATCCATCTCCACGAAGTTGTTGGCCACCGCTTTGATGATGTTGCGCGGGATCTCGAACTGTCCGCCCGGCAGGTCGCCCATGCGCGAACCGCGTGCCACGTTGCACGAGTCGTGCATGGTGATGACGAATTGGTCGTTCTTGGACTTGTCGAACTTCAGCGCGTCGCGCTGGATCAGATCCCAGGTGAACTCGCAGATATGGGTAGGCTGCTTGTAACGGTGATCGAGCTGTTTCTGCAGCATCTGTGCGAAGCGGTCGGTCTCGTCCGCACCGTCGCCCACGCCGCTCAGCGTATTCCAGAAACTGTACGCGACGCGCCAGGCATGGCCGCACTCGCCCACCACGATACGTTTCACGCCCAGTTCCAGCGCGGCCTCGCGGATGCGCAGCGCGATCTTGCGCAACTGCTCGTAGTTACCGATGAACATGCCGAAGTTGGCGCCCTCGGAAGCCATCGAGGACAGTGTCCAGCTGGTGCCTGATGCATGGAACACCTTGGCGTAGCCGATCAGGCCGTCGATGTGCGGCTCGGCGAAGAAGTCGGCGGACGGCGTGATCAGCAGCACTTCCGCGCCCTTCACGTCCACCGGGAATTTGATATCCAGACCGGTATCTTCCTTGACGTCCTCTTCCAGACCTTCCAGCGTGTCGACCAAAGCAGGCTCAGGCAGACCGAGGTTGTTACCGATCTTGTGTACTTTGGCGATGATCTCGTTGGAATACTTCTGACCCAAGCCAACCGAAGCAAGGACCTCGCGTGCGGCCATGGTGATCTCGGCAGTGTCGATACCGTATGGGCAGAACACCGAGCAGCGGCGGCATTCGGAACACTGGTGATAGTAGTTGTACCACTCATCAAGCACTTCACGGGTCAGGTCACGTGCACCAACCAGCCACGGAAAATACTTTCCGGCAAAAGTGAAGTAACGACGGTAGATGCTGCGCATCAGGTCCTGACGCGCGACCGGCATGTTCTTCGGGTCCTGCGTGCCGATGAAGTAATGGCACTTGTCGGAACATGCGCCGCAATGCACACAGGCGTCCATGTACACGCGCAGCGAGCGGAACTTGCCCAGCAGATCACCCATCTTGGCGATGGCCTTGTCGTGCCAGTCGTCCACCAGTTGACCGGGGAATCCCAGCGCTTCCTGGTGCTTGTCGTTGGCGATGAATGGACCCTTGCCTTCCATCGCGCCCGGCTTCAGCGCGGGAATGATGGGTATGGTGCGATAGGCTGGTGCGGTGATGTCAGCCATCTTATTTCTCCGATTCCAACTTGCCGGCCCAGGCACTCAGATGACGATGCTCGCGCGGATTGTCGGTCTGATTGCGGGTGGGCGAAAAAAAGACTCCTGGTGCATGTAACAGCTTGCTTAGAGGGAAGAGCGCCAGGAGTGCGAAAACGAGGAACAGATGCAACAGCAGCAGACCGTCCGCCGGCAGGGTGCCGATATCGAAACTCAGCAGCCCGAGGAAATAGGTCTTCACGCCGACCACGTCGGTGTGCGAGACGAATTGCATCAGCAGGCCGGAGACCGCGATGACGATCAGCAACACCAGCCACAGATGGTCGGACGGCGTGGAGATATAACGGATGCGCTCGACGAACAGACGGCGTACCCACAGCCCGCACAGGCCCAGCAGCATGGTGATGCCTGCATAGATGCCGAACGGCTGGATGAATGCGACCCAACCCCAGACGGGATCGGTGAAATAGCGCAGATGGCGCAAGGTGACCAGCAACAGGCTGGCGTGGAACAACCATCCCATGGCCCAAGTCCACAGATTGGCTTTGAACAGACTTTCGAAAAACACCACTTCGCGCGTCAAGCGGAATACCACACCGGTCTTGGTGGTCGGCGCAGGAGTGGTTGGTATCTTCAGCGGCGCGGGCGTGCGCGCATAGAGACTGATACGGGAGAGCAACCCCACGACGAACAGCAACGTCGCGAGATAGAACAGGATTGCGAAGAGAACGCTCATCGTGTGGTCACCCTGCCGGATTCAGATCAAACGCAACCGGTAGGCTTTGGCAGACCGGCGATCTTGCATGCCTGCTTGCCTGGACCGTACGGGAACAGACCGTACAGGTACTCGCTGTTGCCCTTCTCGGCGCCCAGCTTCTTGCCGATTGCCTTGGTCAGCACGCGCACTGCAGGTGCGATTTGATACTCGTCGAAATACTCGCGCAGGAAGTTGATCACTTCCCAGTGCTGATCGGTCATCTCGATGCTCTCGGTCTTGGCGATGTAGTCTGCGACTTCCGCATTCCATTCACCCAGATTGACCAGATATCCTTCTTCGTCTGTTTCGTAGCTCTTGCCGCCGACTTCGATGCTAGCCATGTTGTATCTCCTTCTATGAATAATGGTTGCTGCTGACTACTCTTCCCTCATTCCGCGCTTCCCCTTGCAGGGAGGCAACGAACCGTATCGCAACGCGATTTGTTACAGCCAGGATTGGCAATTCTTGTTACTGACCGTCAATGCGACGAATCCCGCATAGTCGACCGGTGATACGCCCGCGAGCAGGCGATCGCCCAGACCGCGCGCTTCAAGGTCGGGCATCAGCACATGCACCTTGCAACGGCCCATGGCCGCGCTCAGCTTGGATTCAAAGGCACTGCCGGCAGTCGCGGCATACACCGCGTCTTCGATCAGCAGGACATCGCCGCCGTCGACCATGGTGTTCAGGCAGCTTTCCAGCGTGCCGCTGGTCAACGGGGATTTGTTCACGATATGTAACATGTTCTCCCCCTTAGAAACTCAGGACGACGTCTTGCTCGTCCATCAGTTTGCCCATCTCGGCACGGCTCAGCACGGTGACGCCGACGATGAAGTCGTCTTCGTTCAATCCGCGTGCTTCCATCGCTTCCTTTTCGACATACAGCTTCTCGACGTCGTAGTCTTCCAGCGCACGGTAGGTGGGCGAGAAGTTCTTGGTCTCGATGCCCTTGGTCTGCATGCCCTTCTTCAACTGGTAGACACCGTCGTCGAGGAAAGCCAGCGAGACATCCTGGTCGAAGGCGGCGGTGATCAGCACCACTTCCAGCGATTCCAGCGCGTAGATCGTGCCGTAAGGCGCCTTGCGGTTCACGAACATGAATTTCTTGTTGTCACTCATATCGTTCTCCTCAATCGCCGAAGGTGACCAGACGGTCGCACTTGATGCCGGACTCGACCAGTTGCCCCAGACCCGAGATGCGGAAGCCCTGCGCCAGGTTCTCTTCCTTGATGCCGCGACGCAATGCCGCCGCCACACACACCACCAAGTCGACCTTGTGGTCTTCCGCCAGTTTGGTCCAGCGGTTGACGATATTGCGGTCGTCCTGCGGCGGCTCGGTCAGACGCGAGGCGTTGTTCACGCCGTCGTGATAGAAGAACACACGCCACACTTCATGCCCTGCTGCGATGGCCGCTTTGGCGAACAGGTAAGCAGAATCGCTCGCCTGATGCTGGTACGGCCCTTCGTTGACTACGATCCCGAACTTCATTCAGTCACCTCGCTCAGAAACGGATATGTGCCGAAGCGTTCAGGTTGTAACGCGAACCGCGCCAGTCGTCGATCAGGTACTTGGTGAACGGCAGACCGGTCTTCTCGAAGAAACGCGGCCAGCCGATACGGTCGATCCAGTCGGCGATACGCTCCCAGGGACGCGCATCTTCCTTGTACACGGTGAGGATGTTCTTCACCACAGCACCGACTTCGGGCCAGCGCGGCGGATTGTTGGGCAGACCGGCAGCGACCATCTTCATGAAGGTGGGCTTGCCGCGCGCGTTGGAGTTCTTGCCGCCGACCCAGATGGCCAGCTTGGAGAATTCCGGATCATTGATCTGCATCGGCGGGCACGGGGGATAGCAAGCACCGCAGCACATACACTTGGCCTCGTCGATCTCCAGCGAAGGCTTGCCGTTGACCATGGCCGGGCGGATCGCCGCAACCGGGCAACGTGCCACCACAGTCGGACGTTCGCACACGTTGGCGACCAGATCATGGTTGATGACCGGCGGCTTGGTGTGCTGCACGATGATGGCCAGGTCGGCCTGACCGCCGCAGTTGATCTCGCAGCAGGACGTGGACAAGTGCACGCGGTTAGGCATCTCTTCGCGACGGAACTCTTCATACAGATCGTCCATCAGCGCCTTCACCACGCCGGAAGCGTCGGTGCCGGGGATGTCGCAATGCAGCCAACCCTGGGTGTGGGCGATCATGGTGACCGAGTTACCGGTACCACCGACCGGGAAGCCGTTCTTCTCCAGTTCGGCGATCAGCGGTGCAACCTTCTTCTCGTCCGACACGATGTATTCGATGTTGGAGCGGATGGTGAAGCGCACGCGGCCTTCGGCGAAGTTGTCGGCGATGTCACACAGTTTGCGGATGGTATAGACGTCCATCTGACGCTGTGTACCGGCGCGCACGGACCATACTTCGTCGCCGCTGTGTGCCACGTGATGCAGCACGCCCGGACGTGGACGGTCGTGATAACGCCAGTTGCCATAGTTCTTCAGCAGCGTCGGGTGCAGATACTTGGTGTTCTCCGGAACACCGGTCTCCTTCGGCTTGCGCTTTGCTGCGGGTGCGGCTTGGACGGCTTGATTCATCTTCTATCTCCTCAGGCTGCTTGCTTCTTGGCGTTGATCTTGGCGACTTCGTCGTCCCAACCGTCGGTACGGACGTAGGGGTTCATGCGCGGCGAATTGATCATGGATGCATCAACATCGACTTCCAGAGCATCGAGGAAGTTGGTCAAACCGATACGCTCGATCATCTCGCCGGTGCGCTCGTGCTCCAGTGCGTTCTCGGCAAAGAAGTCGATGGTGCGCTGTGCGAAATCGACCAGCTTCTCCACTTCTTCTTCGGTTTCCAGCTTGATGAACGGCAGCACCACGGTACCCATCAGGCCGCCGATCTTCAGGTGGCTCTTGCCGCCGACCAGCACGGTTGCGCCCTTGTCCTTGCCCGGCGCCAAAGCGCCGGTCATGACGTTGATACAGTGCATGCAGCGTACGCAGTCCTGGTTGCTGATCTCGATGCCGTGGGTGTCGTTCACCGCCACAGTGGAGGTGTGCTCACCGGCCTTGATCTTGGACAGTTCCTTGACCTGGAAGGCCTTGGTCGGGCAACGTGCCACGACATCGTTCACCAGCTCATCCATGCCGTGCTTGGCGAACCAAGTCTTGGCCAGACCTTCGTCGGTGCGGATGTTGTCGCGCCAAGTGCCGATCACGGCCATGTCGGCGCGCTGCACGGAGTTCATACAGTCGTTCGGGCAACCCGAGAACTTGAATTTGAACTTGTATGGCAGAGAAGGACGATGGATGTCGTCAAGGAAGGTGTTCAGCACGGCGCGGTGCGCCTGTGCTTCGTTGTAGCAGGACTGCTCGCAACGGGCAGCACCCACACAAGACATGGAGGTGCGCACGGCAGGGCCGGCGCCGCCGAGGTCGAAGCCCATCTCATTGAACTCGTCGAAGGACTTTTGCACGTTCTCTGTGGTCGCGCCCTGGAACATGATGTCGCCGGACTGGCCGTGGAAAGCGATCAGACCGGAACCATGCTCTTCCCAGATGTCGCAGAACTTGCGCAGGGTGTCGGTATCGTAGTGCATGCCCGGAGGAGGCATGATGCGCAGGGTGTGGAACTCGGCTGCGTCAGGGAACTTAGGGGAACCGTCTGCGTTCTTCAGCTCGGTGAAACGCGGGATCACACCGCCACCGTAGCCGAACACGCCAACCGTGCCGCCCTTCCAGTAACCCTTCTTGGTCTTGTAGGATTCTTCCAGTTGACCCAGCAGGTCAACCACATAATCCTTGTCCTGAGCCAGGTGTTTCAGGCCAGTAACGAAACTGGGCCAAGGGCCGGACTCCAGTTGATCCAGGTTGGGCGTGTCATGCATCTTCTTGGCCATAATGTCTTTCCTTTCGATTTGCTGTGCCTCTGGCTTATGCAGTGCTCGGCAGGGTTGGTTGATCATGTCCGGGCTCTTCGTCCCGGTTTCTAATGGTTGAGCATATTACGAGGGTGCCCCCCTTCAAACCATCACCCTGAGCGGGTATGTTAGGTAACTCTAATGGGGGGTGCTTTTACCTTCCCCGGTAGTATTCCATTGCAGGGGGCATTGCGGCTAGACTCGCCCCATCGCCCGCTTCACCTAATTAAGGAGCGCGGGAAACCCACACAGGAAAGCCATGGCACATATCACTGTACTCGAACAGTTCACCGCGCCGATCGGCAAACAGCAGATCGAACTACAGCATGTCGATCATGACGAAGGCGGCTTGAACATGCTGCGCGTCCGCATCCGTGAAGGCAAGCGTTTCACCATATTCGACATCGACCCTGCCACGGCAGCCAAATGGGCGACCGTCATGCAGGACTGGGCCAACGCCCAGCAACAGGCATGAGCGCGATCGAGCTCAGCTTCGACCTGCACGGCGTAAGCATCCCCGCCGACTATCCCCATAAGCTTTGGGAAGCCTTGCTGCGCATCGCTCCCGCACTGTCCGAAAGTGTAGAAGTGGGCGTCATCCCCTTGCGCGGCCCGAACAACAACGGCGAACTGCTGCTGCCCAAACGGGCCAAGCTGGCACTGCGCCTGCCGCTGGCCATGCTGAACGCGGCGCAGACTCTGTCCGGACAGGAACTCCAGATCGGCACCGGCACGCTGCGCCTGGGCCAGGGCAAGACGCGCGAGATCCAGCCCTACTCCACCCTGCATGCACATCTGGTGGTCGGGCCCAGCGACGAAGCCGAGTTCATGGTGATGGTAGATGCCGCGCTGGCTGCATTGGAAGTCAGCTGCAAGCTGATCTGCGGCAGATACCACAGCTTGAATACCGACCGGCAAGCCATCAGCGGCTTCAGTCTGGTGATGCACGATCTGAAGCCGGAAGATTCCTTGCGTGTCCAGTATGCCGGCATGGGAACGGCACGCAATCTGGGGTGCGGCATCTTCGTGCCGTACAAGGTCATCTCCGGTCTGGAGTGAAGCAAAGATTCGGGCGTCCGCGAATCGGGCCAAGCCATGCATGATGGTTGGCAGTTTTCGCGGACATGTTTTGTAGTGGTTGTTTCTTAAAATATAAGGAGCTTGAAGATGGGATACGAAGTAGCTGGTAACGAACTTGCAACCGATGACGACGGCTTCCTGCTGGAGCCGGATTACAGCGAGGAAGTGGTAGGCGTGATCGCCGCTGCCGAAGGCATCGAGCTGACCCCGAAACACTGGGAGATCATCAACTACATGCGCGAGCAATATCGCGAAGAGGGACACACCCCGAACTTCCGCAACATGCTCAAGGGCGTGAACGAATTCTGGCCGGAAGCCGACAGCAAGGCGCTGTATGATCTGTTCCCCACCGGCCCGGCCAAGCAGGCCGCCAAGGTCGCAGGTCTGCCCCAGCCCTATGGTAAGGGCGGCTACTAAGGAGAGCATGGAAATGGATGACAACGTACATGTAGTGCTGGATATGAAGGGGCTGTCCTGCCCCAAGCCGCTGATCGGCGCAAAACGCATGGTGGACGAGTTGAACCCCGGCCAGGTGTTGCTGCTGATCTCCAACTGCCCCGGCACGCCGGACGATCTCTTCTCTTGGGCTGAACTGACCGGCAATTCGGTCATCAAGACCGAGAAGATGGATGGCGGTAGCACCGGCTATCACATCCAGAAAGGCGGCAAGAGCGCGAAACACCCGCATGCCAATGTCTCGCTGGATATCCGTGGCGCAGTGTGCCCCGGCCCCATCGTCGAGGCCAAGAAGCTGCTGAACGGCATGCAGACGAACGAAGTGCTCAAGCTGGTCAGCGATTGTCCGGGCGTGGCTTCGGACGTCGAAGGCTGGGCGGCGACCACCGGCATGACCGTGCTGGAGACCCTTGAAACTGCGGCAGGCGTGCATGAGTTCTACATCCGCAAGGGATAAGGCGCACGTCGCCATCCGCATCAAAAGCAACTGGTTCAAGGATGGCCGGGAGCGTACGCCGCAGGAGATCTCGGATGCGCTCGCCTTCACGCTCTGGCGTATCGCCGATGCCGCCTTGCGCCGCACGCGCAAGGACGACTTCGCCATTGAGGTCGGGCCGCAATACCTCGACTTCCTAGCCGAATATCTGGTGTTCCTCATCCTCGTCGCGGATCGCCTCGCCTATCGCAAACTTTCCGCAGAAGACCGGCAGATATTCACCGGCAATCTGGCGAATCGCACGGGTGAGACCTATGCCGAGAACCGCAGCCGCTTGCTGGAGAGCGATCAGAAGACCTGCAAGCAGGACTTCATCGAACTTCTCAACCGACGTGCCGGTGAGTATGCGGATTTCGACTACGACGAGAACGGCCCCGACTACGGGTTCTATCGCTATCTCGCCTGGTGCATCAGCCAGATCCTGAGCGAAGAAGACGCCAAGTGGATCATCGACCCGATGATCAGCTTCGAAGCACCGGATTCCGTGAAGCTGGTAGAAAAGACGCTACGCGGTCTGTGGGAAGAGGAACCCCGCCCGGCCCGCCGCCGCAGTGGCGCCAGCGGGGACTGAATGAGCAGCCCCTTCGACCTCGCCGATGACGACAGCTACCAGCGCTGGCGCGACGCCAAGCTGGCCGGCGCTCCGCGTACTGCGGCAGACCTCATCGTCGAAGTGAAAGACCCGCGCGCCCTCAGCGCAAGCGAACGCGAAGCACTGGCTACACGCATCAAAAACTGCAATATGGCCATCTACGCCAGCCCCATGCTGGAAGAAGACAGCGACATCCTGCGCAAGCTGGGCACGCAATTCGGCCTGAACCAGTTGGATGCCAACTGGCTGGCCGGTGAGGATGGCGTGTCATCCATCCGCGTGTTCGACGGTGGCACGCGCAAGCACTACATCCCCTACACCGACAAACCCATCAAGTGGCACACCGACGGCTACTACAACCCGCCGGAAAGGCAGATACGCGCCATGGTGCTGCACTGCGTGCGCGATGCGCTCAGCGGCGGCGAGAATAGATTAATGGATCACGAGTTGTGCTACCTGCTGCTGCGCGAGCAAGACCCGGCGCACATCAAAGCATTGATGCAACCGGACGTGATGACCATCCCCGAACGTGTGGACGAGAACGACGGCGTGCGTCCCGCCCAGAGCGGCCCGGTCTTTTCAATGGATGCAGACGGCAACCTGCACATGCGCTACACCGCCCGCACCCGCAGCATCGAATGGAAAGACGACGACGCCACCAAGGCAGCTGTCGCCGCACTGGAAGCCCTGCTCGCCTCCGACGTCCCGCAAGTATTCAAAACTACCCTGCAGCCCGGCATGGGCCTGCTCTGCAACAACGTCCTGCACGACCGTAGCGCCTTCACCGACGATGCGCAAAACCCGCGGTTGCTGTATCGGGCAAGGTATCTGGATCGGATTGCGCTCGACTGAGCAGGCGTCTGACGCAATGCCCGTTTGCCCTTCGACTTGCTCAGGAGAGCGTTATTTCGCCCACCTAGAGTACGGAGGCAATCACCCGAACCGGATCAATACTCAGTCAAACCCAGCCCATAGAACGGCGGCCGTCGCCGGTTCAACCATTCGAGCATGATCAGTTCGTCGTCGGTATGGTTGGCGACCTTGGCTTTCGCCATGGAGGGCATGCCCGTATCGTGATGGATGTAGATAGGGTGGTCATGATGCTGGGTCTTGATGTGCTCTACCCGTCCGGGTTCCGCAGTCGGCTCGACCTCGGCGGTACCGTAGCAGAGACAGAAATACACTTTCTTCGGCTCGGCCTCGATATAGCATGCGGTGCCACGGATGCCGATGGCGGCAGTGGGCACTACTAGACGCTTTTCGCCGCGCTCGAACACCGAGAGTATCCGGCCGCTGACGACGCGGAAGAATTCCTTAGCCGCATCCTTGCCGAAATGCACCACGCTGTTGCTGCGTTGCAAAAAGGCATTACCGTCTATGACATAGATGGCTTCACCGTTCGCGCCGGTGGTGACCTTATCCCCCGGCAACACAGGTTGTCCCTCACGGGCCAGTTTGCCGTTGATGCGGACCTCGCCCTTGATCTTGTGCATGCCCTGTATGACCGGATAGTTCCCGGCAGCGAGTGCATCGCGGATCAGGCCGGGGATGCCCGCACCGGCCAGCAGCCCCAACGCAGTCAGTTGTTTAAGCAAGCGGCGGCGCGATCTATTCATCTCGAACACTCCCATTGCATGGTCAGCAAGATTGTTGCTTGAGATGTTAGAACAAAACCGAGGCAGCTTCGCAAATAAAAACGGGCATCCTCAGATGCCCGTTTTGTGTGATACGTAACGACCTGACGCTTACTTGCCCATCTCCAGCATCAACTGGTTGACGCGTTTGACGAAGCTGGCCGGGTCATCGAGCTGGCCGCCTTCGGCAAGCAGGGCTTGGTCGAACAGCACGGCAGCCCAGTCATCGAAGCGCTGTTCCTCGCCCTTGAGGCGCAACACCACCGGATGGGTGGGATTGATCTCGAGGATGGGTTGGGACAGCGGCGCGTTCTGGCCGGCGGCTTTCAGCATGCGCGCGAGGTTGGCGCTCATGTCGTTGTCGTCGGCGACCAGACAGGCTGGGCTGTCGGTGAGGCGGTGTGTGACGCGCACTTCCTTGACCTTGTCGGCCAGACTACTCTTGATCTTGTCGAGCAGCGGCTTGAGTTCGTCGGCCTGCTTCTCCTGTTCCTGCTTCTCGGCGGCGTCTTCCAGTGCGCCGAGGTCGAGACCGCCCTTGGCGACGGAGGCCAGCTGCTTGCCTTCGAACTCGGTGAGGTAGCTCAGCGCCCATTCGTCCACGCGGTCGGACAGCAGCAGCACTTCGATGCCTTTCTTGCGGAACACTTCAAGGTGCGGGCTGTTCTTGGCGGCGTTGAAGGTCTCGGCGGTGACGTAGTAGATCTTGTCCTGGCCGTCCTTCATGCGGGCGATGTAGTCCTTGAGCGAGACGGTCTCTTCATTGGTATCCGCCTTGGTGGAAGCGAAGCGCAGCAGGCCGGCGATCTTGTCCTTGTTGCCCATGTCTTCGCCCACGCCTTCTTTCAGCACCTTGCCGAATTCGCCCCAGAAGGTTGCGTATTTCTCCTGCTCCTTCTCGGCCATGTCGGCCAGCAGTGCCAGCACCTTGCTGGTGCAGCCCTTGCGGATGGCTTCAATGTCCTTGGACTCTTGCAGGATCTCACGCGAGACGTTGAGCGACAGATCGGCGGAATCCACCACACCGCGCACGAAGCGCAGATAGAGCGGCATCAGTTGTTCGGCGTCGTCCATGATGAACACGCGGCGCACGTAGAGCTTGATGCCGTGGCGCGCGTTGCGGTCCCACAGGTCGAACGGTGCGTGCTTGGGGATGTACAGCAGTTGCGTGTATTCCTGGCGGCCTTCGACCTTGGCGTGGCTCCACGCCAGCGGGTCGTCGTAGTCATGGCCGACGTGTTTGTAGAACTCCTGATACTGTTCTTCACTGATGTCGTTCTTGGATCGCGTCCACAGCGCGGTAGCCTGGTTGACGGTCTCATCCTCGTCCAACGTTTCGTACTTGCC